>CAWJII010000001.1:0-721664 GCA_963842915.1 uncultured delta proteobacterium
GGCACGGCCAGCGGCGTTCGAAGAGCCTTGAACACTGGCGCGGCGATCGGAAGCTCGACCAACTCGAGCCCCGCAATTTCCTGCCCTTGGCTCGCATTCAGCGAACGTTCGTAGGCGTCGCCGTGGCTGCGGCTGATGTCGGCAGGGCGTGCCGAGCTGTCTAGAAGCACCGTAATTAGCAGATACGGGCGCGGGTCTCGCTCATCGTTCATTAGCGGGCGACTAGTTAGCGCATTTGCGAGCGCTTGGGTAGTGCTCGTCGCCTTGACGCCATAGGGACCCGTCGCTACCCCGAGCGGCGCAGGATGCGTATAGAGATTCACCCCACTCACCCACAGGCCCGACGGGTCCAGCAGGCGGTGGATGTGCTGCGTCGCGGCGGCGTGATCGTGTACCCAACGGGGACTGTCTACGGGCTGGGCTGTGACATCCATCAGAAAAAGGCAATCGAGCGAATCTATCAGATTCGGCGGCTCAAGAAGGACCACCCGCTGAGCTTCATGTGCCCCGACCTCAGCAAGATCTCCCGCTACGCCAACGTGGACGATTTCGCTTATCGCATCATGAAGCGCCTCGTCCCGGGGCCATACACCTTCGTGCTTCAGGCCACCAGGGAGGTGCCGAAGCTCCTGGTGCGCAAGCAGAAGACCGTCGGAATTCGCGTGCCCGACGACACTGTCGCATTGGCGCTGCTGAACGAGCTCGGGAGCCCCATCGTCTCGAGCTCGGCAACCCTCGACGGAGAGATTCTCAACGATCCGGACGAGCTGAACGCTCGGTTCTCGCATGTCGATGCCTTCGTCGACGGAGGCTGGGGGGGGATCGAACCCTCCACGGTCATCGACCTCAGCGGCGACGAAGCGCTGGTCTTGCGCGAAGGCGCGGGGCCGGTCGACTTCCTCTGACTAAGTCCGAATCGCGGTACCGCGGGCTTCAGCGATCAGGCCGCGAAGAAGCTTTGTCCACTCGGTATATCGAGGGGCCCGGCGCATCTGCTCCACCAGTCGCTCGGGCGTCCAGTCATCCCGCCCATTGTACTGCTTGACCGCAGCCCAGTTGGCGAGGTGCTGATCCCACTGCTCCGCCGTCCACGAGCCCACTTCGCCGGAGCGGAAAATGAACAAGTGATCGTGGGCGAGATCGCTGCCTGCGACCCAGAGGCCGGTGTCGGAAATGAAGGGCCCGAGTGCTCGGATGACGAGGTTGCGCTCGGCAGCTCGCCCCAGGGGCTCGAGGGCACGGTCGAACTGCTCCCAGCTTCGCGTCAGAGTCCGGACCCGCTCTTCGGAGATGGGCATGTGCGGCTTGAACGCGCCGGGCGCCACGCGTGCGTCGTGGTCGTCGTAGACTCGAACACCGTGCTTCTCCTCGGCCTCGCGGTACGCTTGAAGCGCGACATCGCGGGACGCGTTGCCGTCTAGGTAGCTGAGGAAGGTGGTGATGAGGGGGCGAGTCAAAGTGCGGTCCAGTCAGTTGGGGGCGCCGCGCTCGGCCTCGTGTCGAGGCTTGTGCGAGGGGTTTTTCAACAGCGTTCGCACGCGGTCGAGAATTTGATCTGCGAGGGCGTTTTTGCTCATTTCGGGGAGCGCGTTGGCCGATGTCGCATCGACGAGGGTGGCGCGGTTGCTGTCGCCACCAAGCCCGGCGCTCGCTTCGTTTGCGACGATCAGGTCGGCAGCCTTTCGCTCGAGCTTGTCTCGCGCCGATTGCTCGAGGTTCTCGGTTTCGAGTGCGAAGCCGACCAGCACGGAAGGTCGTTGAACCCGACTCGTACCCAGGTCCGCCAAGATATCCGGGTTGCGTACGAGCTCGAGTTTCAGGCCGCCGCCCTTTTTGATTTTGTGCGCGGCTGTTTGAGCGGGGCGATAGTCGGCGACCGCGGCAGCCATGATGGCGACGTCGAAGCGATCGAAGCGCGACATGACGGCCTGATGCATCTCCTGGGCAGAGCGCACACGAACCACTTCCGCGCCCGAGGGAACGGCCAGCTCTACCGGACCGCTCACGATCGTCACCTCAGCCCCTCGGCGAAGCGCCTGTGTGGCGATTGCGTAACCCATCCGCCCGGTCGATCGGTTGCCGAGAAAGCGAACCGGGTCGAGGTCCTCGTGGGTGGGACCGGCGGTGATCAAGACCCGTACGCCCTGCAGGTCGTCCGAGTGAGCCAGGCGGGACTCGACCGCTTCGACTATGTCCTCGGGCTCCATCATGCGGCCTTCGCCGACTTCACCGTTCGCGAGCGGGCCAGTCACCGGGCCGAGCACAATCGCGCCGCGGCCGGTCAGTACACGGACGTTTGATTGGGTTGCCGGGTGCGACCACATGCGCTGATGCATCGCCGGCGCGAAGAAGACCTCGCCGCGCGCGCAGGCCAGCGTCGCGAGTACCGCGTCATTGGCCTGTCCGCTGGTCGCACGCGCCATGAGGTTCATCGTGGCCGGTGCAATGATGATCGCGTCCGCCCAGTCGCCGAGCTCGACATGCACTTCGCCGGCGTAGTCCTCGGCCCAAAGATCAGTGACGGGCGGCTTCCCAGTCAGGCCAGCAAATGTAATCGGGCCCACAAATCGGGTTGCCGCCTCGGTCATGACGACCCGGACCTCGCCGCCGCGCCGCATGAGCTCTCGGACGAGCTGCACCGCCTTGAACGCGGCGATTCCGCCTCCCAAGCCTACAACGATGCGCTTACCCTGGAGGGACATCTTCGAGGCAGTCTAGCAGGGGTAGACCTGTTTGGGCGGACCATCTGCAGCTTTCCGGACTGAACGGACTGCCGGTATCGCGCAGCCCGAAGGTTCAGCGTACGGGGACGCCCGGGGCCGGAAACTGGTCGCAAAGCTCTTTGATTTCTCCTGCGACGCGCGAAATGAGCGCTTCGCTTTCGACGTCCTCGACGACGTCGGCCATCCAGTTGCCCAGGCGCCTCATCTCGTCTGCGCCCATGCCGCGGCTGGTGATCGCCGGCGTTCCCAGGCGAACACCGCTTGGGTCGAAGGGCTTACGCGTGTCGAAGGGAACCGAGTTGTAGTTGGCGACCATGCCGGCGCGGTCGAGCGCCTGTGCGGCGACCTTGCCCGGCACGTCCTTGCCGGAGAGGTCGATCAAGATGAGGTGATTGTCGCTTCCGCCGGTGACGAGATCAAAGCCGCGCGAGACGAGCGTTTCGGCTAGCACGCGGGAGTTGTCGACGATCGCATGGGCGTACGCCTTGAACTCGTCGGTCATCGCAAGTTTGGCCGCGATGGCGATGCCAGCGGTCGTTCCATTGTGCGGGCCGCCCTGTAGGCCTGGGAAAACAGCGCGATCGATCGCCTTCTTGTGCTCGTCGTTGCACATGATCATGCCACCGCGCGGGCCGCGGAACGTCTTGTGTGTGGTGCTGCTGATCACTTCAGCGTGCCCGACCGGGGAAGGGTGCGCGCCGCCGGCGACGAGCCCTGAAATGTGCGCGATATCGGCCACCAGGATCGCTCCGACCTCTCGAGCGATTTCCGCGAACTTCGCGAAGTCGACGACGCGCGGGTAGGCGGTCGCTCCACAGAAGAGAAGCTTCGGCTTGTGCTCGCGCGCCAGCGAGGCGACTTCGTCGAAGTCGATGAGGTGGTCTTCTCGCCGGACGCCGTACTGAATGGCGTTGAAATACTTCCCCGAGATCGAGACCTTCCAGCCGTGGGTGAGGTGACCGCCGCTTGGCAACCCCATGCCCATGATCGTGTCGCCGGGATTGCAGAAGGCGAAGTAGACGCCGAGGTTCGCAGGCGAGCCGGAGTAGGGCTGCACGTTGGCGTGGTCGACGCCGAACAGAGCCTTGAGGCGTTCGATAGCGAGCTTTTCCACCGTATCGATGTTCTGCTGGCCCTCGTAGTACCGCTTGCCGGCGTAGCCCTCGGAGTATTTGTTGTTTAGGACGCTGCCACAGGCTTCCATCACGGCCGAGCTGGCGTAGTTCTCGCTCGGAATGAGGCGGAGCTTGTCGTGCTGACGCTGTTCTTCGTCGGCGATGCACTGGGCGATTTCGGGGTCGACTTCGGTGAGGGGTAGATCGGCCATGTTCTCTCCAGGTTGTCCTTCGGGCGGGGCCTTAGCACGTTTGTCATATCGGTGTTATTCGGAGTGCCGTGAGCGAGTATTTTCCGAGCGCTAAAGAGTTCGAACGACTCAGCCGTGATGCATCGGTGGTGCCGGTGTACCGGGAGGTGATCGCCGATCGGCTCACTCCGGTTCTAGCGCATGCGACGCTTGGTCAAGACGCGGGCAGTTACTTGCTCGAGAGCGTCACCGGTGGAGAAACCTGGGCTCGCTATAGTTTCGTCGGCTTTGCGCCCAGGCTGATCGTGCGCGGTGTTGCCGACAAGTTCGAGCGTGTCCAGGACGGCGAGGTGCAGCAGGACCTTGGGGTCGACCCCTGGCAGCGCCTACGAGAGACGCTTGCCGAGTGGAAGCCGCCGGAGGTCGACTGGCTCCCGCGCTTCTGGGGCGGTGCGGTCGGCTACGCGAGCTACGATTCGGTGCGAACCTTCGAGCCAACGGTAGGCAAGGCGCTCGAGCGCGACGACGACTGGGAGTTCTGCTTCGCGATTGGTGGCACGGTTCTGATCTTCGACAACGTGCGCGGTACGTTGCGCGTCGTCGTTCCTGCGCGTTTGGATGGCGACTCGAAGGGCGCCTACGTCCGAGCCACCGATCGCATCGAGGAAGCACTCACAGCGCTCGACAATCCAATCCTGCCCCGAAGGTTGCATCCGCCGAGCTCGAGCGAAGAGCTGGAGCTTCCGGCATCGTCTTTCGACCGACCGGGCTTCTGCGCCGCGGTCGAGAAGGCCAAGGAGCACATCCGCGCCGGCGACATTTTCCAAGTCGTGCTCTCGCAGCGCTTTCGGGTACCTCTCGCCGACACCGACGTCTTCGACGTTTACCGAGCGATGCGGATCATCAACCCGAGCCCGTACATGTACTTCCTACGCTTGCCCGATCGAATCGTGGCCGGCGCGAGTCCCGAGACCCTGGTCCGTCTCGAAGACGACCAGGTGCACGTGCGTCCGATTGCAGGGACCCGGCATCGCGGCCGCACCGAAGCGGAAGACCGTGAAATCGAGGAAGATCTGCTCGCCGACCCCAAGGAGCGAGCAGAGCACGTCATGCTCGTCGACCTCGGCCGCAACGACGTGGGCCGAATCAGCCGGCCCGGCACCGTCAGCGTCACCGATCGAATGATCATCGAGCGCTACTCCCACGTCATGCACATCGTCTCGAACGTGGTCGGCGACCTGGCGCCCGGCCGCGACGCCTTGGACGTGCTTCGCGCCACCTTCCCGGCCGGCACCCTGAGCGGCGCGCCCAAAGTACGCGCCATGCAGATCATCGAAGACCTCGAGCCCGAACGCCGAGGGGTCTACGGCGGCGCCGTCGGCTACATCGGCTTCGACGGCAACATGGACGTCGCCATCGCCATCCGCACCATCGTCGCACACAAAGACGAAATGTGGCTCCAGGCCGGCGCCGGCATCGTCGAAGCGAGCGATCCGGACAAGGAATACGAGGAGACGGTCAACAAGGCGCGGGCAGGGCTCGTTGCAGTGAAGGCCGGGCAGAAGGCTTGAACGCAAAAACCCAGCCCCGAAAGGCTGGGTTTTGGCGCGGCGGACGGGACTCGAACCCGCGGCCTCCGGCGTGACAGGCCGTAATTTCCGCGAATTTCCAAGCGTCCGAGATTGCAGGCAAAGCTCTGAAGTGGCTGTGAATTACGGGCGAAAGTGCTCTGCGTAGAAAAGCGGAGAAGCGCGCAGTTGACGGGCAAAAGAGTACCAGCAAAAGTACCAGCACCGGAGGCGAGCATGACGAAGCGGAAGCGAAAGCACCCAGGCGTGAGCTGGATCAAGGCGGACCCCGAAGCACGCACGGGCTGGCGCGTGAAGTACCGCGACCCCGACACGGGCAAGATCACGAAGCGCACCCCGGACGTTCCCACGGGTACGATGGCGCAGCGCGAGGACTACGCTGTGCGTCTGAGCGAGCGCCTAGCGCGCCGACGGCGCGAGATTGACGGCGGTGCAGTCCGGGCGACGGGGACGAGCCTCAAAGACGCGGAGACGCGCTTCTATAGCTCGCTCGCAAAGAAGGCCGCCCGTACAACCGAGACGTACCACGAAGGCTCCGATCCGTTTCTCGATTGGGCGAAGCAGCACCGGATCGCGACGTGTGACGATCTGACGCGGGGCAGGGTGATCGAATTCCGCGAGCACCTACTAGCCGAAGCCGGAAGCCCGCACACGTTCAACAAGAAACTCCGGGCCGTGAAACGGATGCTTGGGTACTGGATCGACGCCGAGCTATGCCCGCGGCTGGACCACGACGACTTGCGACGGGTGAAGCAAGAGGACGCGCCCGTCGAGCGGCGGGACTTCCTGAGGCCGAAGCAGATCAAAAAGCTACTCGAATCCGCCGAGCGACACGACGCCGCAACCTACAGCATGACTCGCCGGGAGAAATCGGGCGAAACCGAGAAGGGCGGGACGCCGCGCTATGACGCGATTGCGCCGTTCACCGTCTTTGTCTTGCTGACTGGGATGCGGCTTTCCGAGGCGATCGATCTCACATGGAAAGACGTGGACCTGTCCGCGCTGGACCATACGGGCCGCGAGGTAGGCGAGCTCTACGTCCGGGCCGCCGACAGCAAGACGAAGAAGCACCGAACGGTTGGACTCGAGGTGTCGCCCGCGCTGCGGAAGCTGCTGGCCGCGCAGAAGCTACGGACAGGCAGCAAGGGCAGGGTGTGGTCGAACGTCACCCGGGACGGTGCAATCAAGGCCATGCGCCGACTGCGGGCTACCTATGGCGCGCCTGAGTCGTTCAACTGGCAGGCGTTGCGCCGAACCGCCTCAACTTTCCTGGTCAACAGTCCGGGCATTTTCGGCGGTGCAAGCGCGTACATGGCCGCGAAGCAGTTAGGCCACGGCGTCAAAGTCATGGAGTCGAATTACAGCGGCCTAGTCCGCGGGATTCCGATCGACGCTCGCGACCTCGAAAGCGCGATGCAGATCCAAGACGAGGCCGCCCGGATCGTCGCGTCCGCTACGGCACCGATGCGCGCCCCTGCTGCAATTCCGAAAAACTGAGATTCAGGGAAATATCCCCGCACCGTTGCGCGCAACTTCATGCTCGCGGGCATGGAAGCAATCACTTTAGAAGCAACGCTCGCGAATCTGCCCGCGCTGTTGACGCGCCCGGAGGTTGCCGAGTTTCTACGGTGCCGCCGCGAATTTGTCAGCGACCTCATTCGGTCGGGCGAGCTCGCCGCAATCCAGCGTAAGGCCCGCCAGGGTTCTCGGCTGTTGATCCCGCGTGAATCGATCCGCGCCTACCTCGCGAGGGCGAGCCGGTGACACGCCCCAATTGCAACCGCCCGCCCCGGGACAGGGACGAGCGGCTTTCACAAACACAAACACACCCGGGGTCGGAGGCCCCAAGCCATGAGACAATGCCATTATTCCCGTTCGCCGTCCACTAGCTACTTGCTCGACTACGCACGCGGCGCGATCCTAGAAGACGCCAACGCCCTGAGAGACTGGGCGAAGAAAGCGGGCAAGTTAGTCCACATCGGGGCGCTTGAATTCTTCGAGGCGTGGGACGCGCTCTGGCTCGCGGCCGTTGCTGCCGGAGTTGATCAGATCGTCGCGCAACAGCGGATCGGTGAAGCGTTCGCCGACGCCCGCGGGGAGTTGGTTGCGGCATGACACCGGATCAATACGAGACTCACCCCGCCGCGGAGTGCTTTCCCATGTACGCGCCGGGGCGCCTTGCCGAGCTGGCCGAGGACATCCGGACAAACGGGCTGCTCGATCCGATCGTGATTTGTAACGGGCTGCTACTCGACGGGCGGAACCGACTGGCCGCGTGTGAGGTTGCGGGCGCGGAACCTCGCTTCGAGCACTTCGACGGCGAACCCGTGGCCTACGTGCGGAGCAAGAACGCGATGCGCCGTGATCTCACCGACGATCAGCGCCGGGCGTGCCTCGTTGATCTCGAGGACCTGGAAACAGATCACCGGCGGCGCCGGGATGAATCGGAAACAGTTGCCGATTCAAAAGCGGATCGCAGCGTTGCCGCCGACAACGTAGCCAAGTTGATGGGCGAGTCTCCGCGCACGTCGCACAAGGCGGTGATCGTCAAAAAGAAAGCGCCCGAGCTTCACGCCGCAGTGAAGGCCGGGAAGCTGACGCACAACCTGGCAAGCAAGATGCTCGACGACCCAGAGGACGACCGAAAGCAGGTGATCGATCTCGTCGACCAGGGCATGAAACCTGTACGGGCACACCGACAAGTGAGTCACGCTCGTCTGGCAAAGACGTCCCTTGATCTCCCCGATGGCGTCTACCGCGTGATCTACGCCGACCCACCGTGGCAATACGGGGACGAAAAAGCGACCGAGTCTTACGCAAGGCTCTCCGCAAAGAATCACTACCCGGACATGCCGACGGCGGACATCTGCGCCATGGACGTCAAGGGCATGGCGGCTGACCATGCGGTGCTCTTTCTTTGGGGTACGGCACCGATGCTGCCGGACGCGCTTGAGGTCATCAAGGCGTGGGGCTTCACGTACAAGCAGCACTTCGTCTGGTACAAGGGGCGGCGGAATCTCGGCCACTACCACGGCTGTCAGCATGAGCTGTTGTTCATCGCCACGCGGGGGACGTGTAAGCCCGAAACAGACGATCGCCCCGACAGCGTGCAAATCGTCAAGCGGACGGACCGGCACAGCGCGAAGCCGGAGCACTTCCGAGAGCTGATCGACGAGCTCTACCCAACCGGGCCGCGTGCGGAGCTTTTCCGACGCGGTGAAGCGCCGGGCGGCTGGACGACCTGGGGCAACGAGGCGGAGGCCGCGCAGTGACGGTCGAGGAGCGACTGCGACAGCTTTGCGCCTTCTTCGAGTGGAGCGAGCCGCCGAATCTCGCAGCCGCCGACGCACTGCAAGCCGCAGCCGATGCCGTGAAGGTGGGCGCGCTGAGTGCTGACGCCGCCGCCCTGTTGATCGCCGTGTGGGCGCCGTTCGTTGGCGTCGAGGCGCACGCAGGAAACTCACCGACCGCGATCACGATCGCCGAAACGGATGCCGATCTCGAGTGCGCCATCGTCGCCGACTTCCGCGCCATGATCGCCGGCGAAACCAACCCGGCCAAGCGCGTTCATCTGACGCGACTCATGGACAAGCAGATCCGAAACTTTGCAGAGGGGAAGCAGTGAACACCGAAGACGACGATCAAGCGTTCCGAGCCGCGGACGTGACCCGCACACTGATGCAGGGGGCAGCGGTCGCGAGGCGCAAGCCCAACGGCAAGCGGAAGCAAGAGCCGGCCTTCGAGCGGACCGACGTGGCGATGGCCGATGCCTTGGTACGGAGGTGCAAGCGCGAGCTTCGCTACTGCGCCGCCCTTGGAGGCTGGCACCATTGGACGGGCACACACTGGGCCGAAGACGAGCAAGAGCACGCGACAGAGTGCATCAAGGCCATGGCGCGAGAGATCGCCGAGCACGCGGCTGGCAGTTTCGATCCTGGCCTGCTTCGAGACGCCAAGCGGATCGGATCGGGACCGGGGGCGCAGTCGATCTTGAAGTTCGCCCGAAGCGCGCCCGAGGTCGTCTTCACGCCCGCCGACGCCAACCGCGATCCGTGGCTGCTCAACACCCGCAACGGTACGATCGATCTGAGGACCGCCGAGCTTCGAGGCCCACGACCGGGGCGACTTGATCACGCGCTGTTGCCCGGTGGAGTACGACAGCAAGGCGCAAGGCACCGATCTTCGAGAAGTTCCTAGGCGGAGATTCAGCCGAAGCAAGAGGTTCGCGGCTACCTTGCGCGTCTCTTTGGCTATGCCGCGTCCGGGGCCGTCCGAGAGCACGCGCTAGGCGTTCTTTGGGGGCCGGGGGCCAACGGTAAGAGCGTCTTCGCCGACGTGGTAATGCACGCCCTCGGAGACTACGGAAAGCCGGGGCCTTCGAGCCTAATCGTTCACGACGGCAAGCACACGCCGCACCCGACCGACGTGGCTAGCTGCGTCGGATCGCGCCTGGTCATCGTCCACGAAACCAAACGGGGCGCGAGCTTCGACGCCAGCAAGGTCAAGTTGCTCACCGGGGGCGACAAGTTGACGGCGCGGCACATGCGGCAGGACTTCTTTGTCTTCGAGCCGACGCACACGCTCGTCATGCTCAGCAACTACAAGCCCGAAGCCGACGCCAACGATGCCGCGTTGTGGAGGCGCGTGCAGTTGGTTCCGTTTGACGTCGTGATCCCCGTCGAGAAGCAGGACCGCGAGCTCGCCGAGAGGATCAAGGCCAACGAAGCGGCCGGCGTGCTGCGTTGGATCGTCGAGGGCGCCCTACAGTGGCAGGAACACGGACTCGACCCACCCGACACCGTGCGCGAGCAGACAGCCGACTACCGGGCCGCAGAGGACACGATCGGGCAGTTCGTCGAGGAGTGTTGCGTCAAGCTCCCCGGCGTAAAGGTGGGCGGCGGGAACCTGTACGCCAGCTTCAAAGAGTGGTGCCAAGCGACTGGCGCAAGGGCCGTCCGAATGAACGACTTCTCAGCGGAGATCCAAGCGCGAGGCTTTCGCCGAGACAAGACCAACCGTGGCGCCGTCTACCACGGGATCGGACTTCACGCGGAAGCCGATGACGAGTGACGGCTGTGACGGCTAAACGGCTTTCCCGGTTTGTACGCCTATGCGCGCACATGGGCTGGCTATATGGATCAGCCGTCATGCCGTCACAGCCGTCACTGAGAAAGCCAAAAACCCAACGATTCGAAGAAAGAAGCGACCATGACCACCCCCCCATTCACGACCCTGCAAGCCTACGCTTCCCTCGCCGAGCTCGCCGCTGCCCTCCAGCAAGACCGCTGCACAGTCGAGGTGCAGGCCAGCATCTTGGTTCTTTCCGAGCTGACGCTCAATGCCCTGAAAGACTCGCCGGCAGCGCACATTGACGCGGTAGTTGCCGAGTGCAGCGAGTTGATCCGAACCCTTGCGGCTGCTGAGGCTGCGACTGTGGATGCGTGAGAGTGTAGGCAACCCCCGTACCGGTAGGTTCTGTGGAGGACCAGAGACGATACGAGCGGGCACGCCGCAGAAAGCGCAGAGTGCAAGCAGACTTATGACCGCCCCCTGCTGCTACAACCGTTCCGTGTAATGACCGAAACCCCGAAAACACCCCCGCCCCGCACGATCACCGATCTTGCCGCAGAAGTGGGCACCACCCGCAGATCCGTCACCCGCGCCAAGACCCTGGGGATGCTGCCCGCGGACATGTTCGTCCAGGTCGGCAAGGTGCAGAAAGTGCGCCCCGACCGCTTCGACGAAGCCGCCGCGATCCTGGAAACGATCGTGCGCCCCCGTACCAAGCCCCCCACCGATCCGGGCTTCGACTACGTGGCCGAGAAGGCAAGGCGGGAGCACTACGAAGCCGAGAACGCCCGGCTGCGATACCTGGAGCGCAACCGCGACCTGCTCGAGAAAAAGGCCGTCACGCGGGCATTCACCGACGCCGCGACCCGCACCCGGAACCGACTCCTCGCGATCCCCCGCCAGCTTTCCGCCGAAGCCGTGGGGCTGGACGCGGGCCAGATCGAGAGCCTGTTCACGGTCGCAGTCCGTTCCGCCCTCGCCGAGCTCCGAACCGAGGTCGCCGGCGTGGAGCTGCTGGGCGACTAGCGCAAACCCGCAGACCGCCCAAGACGACCGAGCGTACGAGCGGACAAGTTTGGCGCTCTCCGTGGCTCCTGAAGCCGTTTCTGGCTGCTAGCGCTGAACAGTTGTGCCATACTCGTCCGGTCAGAGAAGCAGGATGGACAACTTGGCACACGGAGACAGACGACCATGGACGACGGAAGCACCCCAGGTGCGCACTTAGCGCGGAAGGCGCCAGGCGCTGCCGGCGCCCTGAGCGCGAGCTGGCGCCCGGCATCGGTCGACGCCGAAGCACGCACGGCGGAAATCGTCTTCGCCGCGGGCGGTGACGTAACTAGGCACGACCCATTCAGCGGCGAAAACTTCGTCGAGCGCTTGAACGTCGAAGGCGCCGATCTCGCGAGGCTTCGAGCCAACGGGCCACTGCTTGACTCACATCTCCAAGCCGGCGTGCGCAGCCAACTGGGCACCGTTGACGCCGCTTGGACAGAAGCCGGTCAGGGCGTTGCGCGTGTACGTTTCAGCGAGAGACACGCGGACGTCTTCGAGGACGTGATTCAGGGAATCGTGAAGGGCGCGAGCGTTGGCTATCAAGTCAACCGCGTGCGCGAGCTCGATGAGATGATCGACGGCATCCCCGTTCGCCTGGTCGAAGCCTGGACGCCTTTCGAGGTGAGCCTAACGCCGATCCCCGCCGATGCCGGCGCCCAAGTGAGGGCACACACAAATTCAACAGCGGGCGTAGCGCCGCAGAAGGAAATCAACCCCATGGAAAACGAAACTCGAGGTGCGCCGCCTGTGGCCGCCGTGAACAAGGCAGTGATCGCGGAACGGGAGCGCACGACGTACATCAACACGATGTGCGACAAGCTCCATTTGCCCGAAGCGTTGAAGCGCGAGCTGATAGACGGCGACGTACCGCTGCGTGAGGCGCAAGATCGCGTCATCAACGCAGCAGCCGATCTCGCCGACGAAACCGAAGTTGACGGCCACATCGAGCCGGGCACAGGGAAGCGCGAAGCCGACTTCGTCGCGATCGCTGCGGAAGCCGTGTTGCACCGGACGGGTGTGAAGCGGACCGAAAATCAGGACGCACTGGCGCTCGCTCAACGCGACTTCCTAGAGGCCGTCGGGCGTGCCGCTTGCAGCATGGAAGGCCGCAGCGTTCCGCCTACCGCGAGCCGCGTAACCCTCGCCGAGCGTGCGATCGCGACGAGCACTTTGCCCGCCGTGGTGGAGATGGTCGCGCACCGATCCGCGCAGGTCGGATACGAAGCCGCTGCGCCGTCTTTCAAGCAGTTCGCCAGCATGAAGAAGGTAACGTCATACCAGCCGATCCGCCGAGTGAAGCTGTCTGACGCGCCCGAGCTAGAGGACGTTCTCGAGGGCGCGGACTACCCGACCGGCACCCTGACCGACCGGGTTGAGATCTCCGGCCTGGTGAAGGGCGGCAAGATCTTGGAGTTCACCGAGGAAATGCTCATGGCGGACGACCTCGGAGTGCTGACCGACGCTCCCCGAATGCTCGGGCTCGCCGCGGCACGTCGTGAGGCCGACCTGTTCTTCCAGGTATTGATCGACAACGGCGCTCTGTCCGACACGCGAGACATCTTCAACGGAACCGACGCCAACACTGCAATCGCAGCACCGAGCGCCGCCGCGTTTCTCGCAGCCCGCCAACACCTGTTTTCGCAGACGACCGAGAACGGCGCTCCCTTGGGTCTCGAGCCCGAGTGGGTCGTGTGCGGGGGAGATCTCCGCGACGACGTAGAGCGCCTACTTGCACCGTCGACGAGCTATTCGACATCGACATCGACCGACGTGTTGCCCGAGTCGTTCAAAGATAGGGCGACACTCATCGTCGAGCCTCGCGTTCCAGCGGGCGTGGTCTGGTTTTTCAGCGCCAACGTTCAGGTCGAGCACATGGAATACTATCTGCTCGACGGCACCAATGGGCCGTATGTTCGTCGCGAGGAAGGCTTTCGAAACGACACGATCGCACTGAAAATAACCTCGCCATTCCAAGCCGCCTGCCTCGATCGTCGAGGCGTGTATCAGCTCACGGGCAGCTAACCATGCGAGTCCGCGTCATCAAAGCGTTTGCACATGAGGGCCGGGTCTACTCGCCCGGTGTCCATGCGCTAACGAACGAGCTTGCTGATGACGCTGACATGCTTGTGCGCGAAGGTCTGATCATCGTCTTCTTCGATGCGGACGATCATCCGATCCGACTCACAACGCCCGAATCCGGGCAGCGGCTTGTGTGCCGTTCAAAACTTCCTGGCGTGGACTGGTCCGCGTCAAGTTGATCCTTCTTTTGCTGTTCTGACCTGGGCGCCGTCATCGGTAATTCGTCTTCTGATGTCGGTGCCACCCGCGCCCCTCGCAGCTAGCGTTTCTTTGCTTTGATTCACGCGAGTTGTGAGGGGTGCCGCGCCCCCCTGGTTTGTTATCGCGCCAGGGGGGCGCACCTATGTTTGAGCCCCGCGAACCGGATCACTTTGGCAATTTGTGGGTGACGGCAGCGGTGATACGGTGGGGCCGTTGTGGCAAATAAGTTTTCCGAGCTGAGCCTACCCATTCGAGTTGCGATCGTGCTCTTTGGTGTTTTCGTGGGCATACGGTGGTATTCGAAAGTGGAGACACCGAAGGGGCGCAGCACCGTGCAAGAGCCGAGGCCGATCCAAGCGGCAAACGCGCTCGACATGGTGCGTGACGTGAAGGCTAACGAGGTTGCCTTCGAGTCGGCTTGGGAAGGCAAGCGCCCGAAAATAACCGGGCGCGTTGTGGACGTGCAGGCAAGCGTCAATGACGGGCGTTTGCTCCTGGGCAAAGGGTACACATTCATTCAAGCCGAGGACTTGCCGAAGTCGTCGCTTGTGCACATTCAAAAGGGCGACACCGTTACCGTGCTTTGCGATCACGTCTCCGAAGTCATCGGCTCTGTTGTGGCGAGTGATTGCAGGTTGCAGCGATGATGCGCGCCAAGTTGACGGCCACGCTGCACGGGTCTCCGAACCGCGCTAGGCTGCACCCCGAAAGGAAAGGCCCCGCGACGTGTGAGAAACGTCCGAGGCCGTGGGTCGAGCATGACGACCAAGACGAAGCCTACACAGAAGCGCGATCCGGGCAAGGCACCCGCAGTCGCAAACCGGGGCAACCCCGACGATCCGTGGTGGTACTTGTCGAGGGGCACGATGGCGTTTGGTTCCGCTGCCGAGCACGACCCCGAGCGCGCCGCCGAGTATGGCGAGATGGGCGCGACCCTGTACCTTTTGCAGCGCGATCCCGGGTTCCGCGAAGCGGTTGCCAAGACCCGTCGGAAGTATCTCGGGGGCGGTGGCTCCCGCGCTCTCGCAAAGGAGCAAGCGCGCACACTGATCACGGTGGTCCGGGCATGTGTCGACGGGGCCAACGCCGATCCAGACACGGCGGCGGTGGAAATCCTGGCTAGCCTTGGGATGCTTTCTTCACTCTACGACGGGGTCGAGCCGTGGGGCGGGGAAGGGCACTTCCACAAGACCGCGGAGAGGCTCGCCGCGGAGCTACGATCGTTGCTGGCGGACCCCGACGACTACGACCCCGAGAGGGTGGCCAAGGCCGCGCTGCGCGCCGTCAACGTGCGCGAGCGCTTCATCGGACAGCTGTACGAATAGGGGTCAAAGAAGTACCAGCATAGGTACCAGCACCCCCCAAACGAAGAATCCCGGTAGCTGCTAACTACCGGGAATCTTTGGCGCGGCGGACGGGACTCGAACCCGCGGCCTCCGGCGTGACAGGCCGGCGTTATAACCAACTTAACTACCGCCGCATTTCCCTGGGGCATAGCCCTTCGGGACCGGCCTTGTAGCCTGGGGGGTGGGGGCTGTCAAAGGCCTGATGTGTATATGCTTTTCGCCCGACTCCGGGCACGTTCTCCCAGCACTGGCCCTCAGACCGTTTGCGTACTCCACGAGGGGCGCGGGACAAGGCGATGGCAGAGCTCATCGATGGCTCGCGGGATGACCTCGGAGGCAGGTGGCATCGCCCGTGTGCGCGCAGCGAGCTGGTCTCTCGGCTTGTCGAATTCCGCTTCGAAGCGTTTAATGGTTTCCGCGGTGCAGCGATGGACGGCCGCAGTGATTCCGATCCCCGCAGCTTCGACGAGCCGCCCGTTCATCTCGTGCTCCGCGTCGTTTTCGCGGTGAAGTGCAAGCATGGGAATGCCCAGCATGGCGCACTCGGCCGGCAAATGATTGCCCGCCGAGCCGACGACGGCGTGACAACGGCCGAGCGCCTCGGCGAACAGGCTCACGTCCGGCGCATGCAGTTCGACACCCGGTGGTACGCGGCGTGGTTGACTGAACAGCAGCACTCGGTGGCCGCGGCGCGCGAGTTGCTCGAGCGCCATCGCTCCGTTGCCATCTCGGAAGTATGCGAGGATGAAGTCTTCGCGCGTCGAGAGTGGATTGGCTTCGCTGCGGAGATCGGGGCGCGCCACCAGGGTGCCCTTCGTCCGAGGCTCCACCGGTGCGAAGTGGACGGCCACTCGACGGCAAGCGGGCCAAGACGAGCTCGCCACGTTGACGACTTCGCGCAGGTGCCTGTGAAAGGGCAAGGCGGTGGGCAGATGTGTGTGATGCAGAATCAGGCCGTGACCAACCGCAACGACGGGGATCCCAAGTGACTTCGCGGCGTTCACCGAAGGGCCGTCGCCGTCGCTGACCACGAGGTCCGGAGCCCAGCGCCTGAAGCGTTCGCGATCGCCCCGAAATCGGAGAGCAAAAGCCGAAAGCATCCCCTTGCCTGGCATGCACGGCAAAACGGGCTCCGCGGAGGGGAGGTCTTGCAGCACGTCCCAGGCCTTGCCGGCGCCGAACAGCCGCGCCTCGTATCTCTTGCCCAGCGCCGCGATGACAGCTCGAGTCCGGATGGCGTGGCCCTTGCCTCGGCCGTGTACGAAATATGCGATGCGAATCATTGTGTCTACTCACGCGTACGAGCTTGTGCCGGCTTTGTGACGGCCAGAAGTGCTCGGAGGCTAAGTTGATGACAAGACTACAAATTTCTCGTTTCGAGGCCGCAGCCTGTAGGGTTGGCCCGGATTTCGCAAGTACAGGCCGTGGAGCGGGAGAATGTCTCCGGAAAACCCAGGCAATGGCTCAAAATCACGGCAAAAACGGCCGTGGGAAGGGGCTGATGTGAGGAGTTGTAGTCATCTGACAACAGCTTTTTTCACAGGGTGTGAATCTGATTCACGGTTGGCAGTCTCATTAGTGACACGGATGGAGGGCCTTGATGTATTCGCATGAGCGACGATGGCTACGCAGACTGGCGATTCTGAATGACTACGTACGGATTCCGTACGCGAACGGCTCGTCCTACGCGTCGCAGTTCCTCTACCGGGAAATGTCGGCACGGGGTCACGAAGTCACGATTGTCGGCCCCGATGATCCCCATGCCCAGCCGAGCGAGCTGCCCCCGCGGCATATCTCGTTGCCGAGCATCCCGCTGCGCAACCACCCCGGTTTCTACCTGGCGATGCCCTCTCGGTCTTCGCTCGAGTCCCTGAAGGATGCCAACTTCGACATGCTGCTCGCGCAAAGCCCGAGTGGCTTGCTCTACGCCGGTGGCTGGCTTCGTCAGCAGCACGGCGTGCCGCTGGTCTGCGTCAACACGGTTCACATGCCGAGCGTGTACAACGTCGTCCTCCCGGACGCGCTGCACCAGGTGCCCACGGTCAATCGCCTCTTCGAAGAGCGGGTCATGCCCTGGGTCGAGTCGAACACGACCGACGCCTACAACGCTGGTGACGCGCTCGTCTGTCTCAGCCCAGGCCTCAAGCGCTACTGGCAGGAGCGTGGTGTCGAGGTTCCGATCCACGTCATTCCGCGCGCCATCGAGAAACGCATCTTCGACCAGACCGGCCAGGATGATCCCTTCGCGCCCGAGACTAAGCCGGGTGCCCGCCTTCTCGTCGTCTGCCGTCATGCACGCGAAAAGGAAGTCGATCGCCTCCTGCGCATCTTCGCGCAGTACGTGTATCCGCGCATCGAAGGCGCCACGCTCACACTCGTGGGCGACGGTCCCGAGAGCGAGTCGCTGAAGGAGCTTGCCGAGGAGCTCGGCGTCGACCATCGGACGTACTTCGTGGGCGAGCAGTCCCTGCAGCAGATGCCGGCTTGGTTCCGCCACGCCGACCTCTTCGTCTACACCTCCCTTTCGGAGACTTACGGGCAGGTCATCAGCGAGGCGCTCTGGTGCGGCCTTCCAGTCGTCGCGATGGACGACGGCATGGGCGTCGCCGGTCAGGTGACCGACGGGGAGGACGGCTTCTTGGTCGATCCGAAAGCCGAAGGCGCGGACGGCCAGTTTGGCGGCTATGCCGAGCTTTTGCTGAGCAAGCGCTACGCTTCGCAATCAGATGTCGGAGCAGGCCACGCGTAACGCAAAGGATCGCTCCGACCCCGAGGCTTGCGTCCAGCGCTACCTCGAAGTCTTCGAAGTCGCCAAAGACCACGCCAAGCGTAACCCGGGCGGCTCGCAGCTCGTTGCGTACCGCAGCCTTGCCCGTTGGGCGGGGATGCACTCGACGGTCGCCGCGATGGGTCTCATGCGAAAGCCTGTCGAGCTGAACCGCAACCACGCGCCGACGGGCACCTGGACTTTCTCGGCAGCGTCCTAGAGCCCGCCGCGTTTACTCCGCAGTCAGGAGCTCGACCTCCGCGTCGGAGGGTAGATGCTGTTCCGGCGGCGGAATCGTGGGCCGCCCTCGTAGCCGCGCGCCGAAGTTGCTTCCGAGGCGCCGCGCGTCTTCGAGGATGATGTAGGCGCAGGGCACGATGAGCAGCATGATCATCGTGGCAGCCAAGACGCCAAAGCCGAGGGAGACCGCCATCGGCACTAGGAATCGGGCCTGAACCGAGGTCTCTAGGATCATCGGCGCCAGGCCAAAGAACGTCGTGAGCGAGGTCAGCAGAATCGGACGGAAGCGCCGTGCGCCACCGGCGACAACCGCTTCCCAAGTGCTCATTCCCTCTTCGCGGAAGCGGTTGATGGAAACGATGAGAATCAGCGAATCATTGACGACGACACCGGAGAGCGCGACCAGGCCCATCATGCTCATCAGGCTCAACGAGAAACCCATCACGACGTGGCCCCAGACCGCGCCGACCATCCCAAACGGAATCGCCGACATGACGAGGATGGGTTGTGCGTAGCTCCGGAATGCCACCGCGAGCATCGAGAACATCACGATCAAGGCCAGGATGAAGCCGAGGCCGAGTGCGCCCATCGTTTCGGCCTGTCGCTCTTGCTCGCCACCGAGGCTGTAAGAGAGGCCCGGAATGTCGGCCAGAAGCTGCGGCAGCTCACGCTGAATGATTTGTGCGTTGATGTCGTTGGCGTTGGCGTCTTCGTCGGCGACGTCGGCGGTGACGCTGATGTTCCGGCGGCCGTCGGTTCGCTTGATGATGGTGTACGCCTGTCCTCTGGTGAGGAGGGCGGCCTGGGATAGGGGCATCTCGCCGCCCATGGGTGTCCGAATGACGAGCTCTTCGACGTTGTACAGAGAGCGCCTCTCGTCGAGCGGGAGCCTGACGTACACGCGAACCTCGTCGCGTCCTCGCTGCTGACGGACGGCCTCCGCGCCAAAGAACGCGGCGCGCACCTGCCGTGCAAGCTCGAATTCGGTCAGCCCCTGCGCCAAGGCGGCGTCGGTGAGGCGGAAGTCCAGCTGGTCCTTGCCCTTGGTGACGCCGCTGTCGATATCGCGGAGGCCGCTGTAGGCTCGGATTTCAGTGGCGAGTCGTTCCGCGGCTGCTTCGAGGGTGGGCACGTCGTCGTGGATCAGTTGAACCTCGATTGGTTTGCCCGGTTCGACGCCCACTTCGAACGAGAACGTCAACGAGTCCGATCCGGGTATCTCGCCAATCTCGTCCCGCCAGCGTTGAACGAACTGCTGGGTGGTCAGCGCACGGTCACCGGCGTCGATGAGATACATCATCACCGTGGCGTAGTGGCTTCCCTCGGTCGACGCGGCACCCTCCGGACCCGATTCGAGTGCGCTCATGGCGCCGACTTCTTCGTACAGGCCTCGGGACATCGTGGGTCCCTCAGAGGCGCCGTCCTGTTCATCGACGATCGACTGGGCAACCGCTGCAATCCGATCTGCGATTCGCTCGGTTTCGGATACCGGCGTGCCGACTGGCATCTTGAGATGCGCCGTGATCAGATCGCCCTCGACCTTTGGAAGAAAGGTAAACGGAATTCGACCGGCCACGTATCCGAGGGTACCCACCAAGAGCGCCACGCCAGCCGCGATGGTGAAGTAACGCCATCGCAGCGCCTTGTTCAAGATGGGAATATAGGTGTGCTGAATGTGGTGCTGAAGCCGATGCGGCATGTCGATCTTCGCGACTACGCGCATGAAGCGGAGGTAGGGCCAGAGCACGATCCTCAGCCAGCCGGGCATCGGGTGCGAGAGGTGCGCCGGCAAAATGAGGAGCGACTCGACGAGCGAAATCAGCAAGACAGCTATGACGACAATCGGCACGACGCGGAAGAACTTCCCCATGGGCCCTGGGACCATCAGCATCGGCGCGAACGCAACACAGCTCGTGAGAATTGCGAAGATGACCGGTTGTGCAACCTCTTTGGCGCCTCCGATAGCGGCTTCGAGCCGCCCCTTGCCGTCCATCCGCTGTTTGTAGATCGCTTCCCCGACTACAATGGCGTCGTCGACGACCATGCCGAGCGTGATGATGAACGCGAAGAGCGAGATCATGTTGATCGAGACTTCGGCTGCCGGGAAAAAGAGCAGAGAGCCTGCAAACGAAATCGGAATCCCGAGCGTCACCCAAAACGCTAGCCGCGCTTCGAGAAACAACCCAAGCGTCAGAAGAACCAGAAGCAAACCTATCCGAGCATTGCGGACGAGCAGCGAGAGGCGCCCCTCGTACATCTCGGCCGTGTCGAACCAGTTCGCGGCATAGAGGCCTTCTGGCAGAGTTTCCTGAAGCTCGACGACATACTCCTTGGCCGCGGCGGAGACGGTGAGCGGAGTCTCCGAACCGACGCGGAAGACGTTGATCATCACCGCGGGCTTCCCGTTGTAGGTCGCCTCTTTGTCGATTTCTCGGAAGCCATCGCGCACCGTAGCCAGGTCGCGAACCCGGACCTGAGAGCCATCGGGCTCGCTGAGAAGAATGATGTTGCCGAACTCGTTTCCGCGGTCGCGCCGTTCGGTCGTGCGAAGTAGCACCTCGCCCGCTGTCGTCTTGACGCCTCCGCCGGGAAGCTCGACAGATGCCGCGCGGACGCGAGCTGCGACCTCGTCGAGGGTCAATCCGTGCTTTCGGAGCTGGGCTTGCGGGACTTCGATGCTGATCTCGAGGGGGCGAATTCCAGAGAGCTCGATGTAGGTAATGCGCGGGTCTTGCAGCAGGGCGCGACGGCTGTTTTCCGCCACCGACCGCAAGGTCGATTCATCGACGTCACCGTAGAGAACGATCGAGATGACCTGCTGACGGTTCGAAAGAAGGCTGACCGTGGGGCGTTCGACGTCTTCTGGAAACGAGGTGATTCGGTCGATTGCGCTCTTCACGTCGTTTAGCGCGCGGTCCTTGTCCGTGTTGAGCAGGAGCTCAACCAAGGTGCTCGCCTGCCCCTCCATGGCCGATGAGGTGACCTTCTTGACCCCATCGATGCCTCGTACCGCTTCTTCGACAGCAAGCACGACGGCCTGTTCGACCTCTGCCGGGCTCGCGCCAGGGTAGATCACGCTGATCGAAACGATATCGAGCTCGACCTCGGGGAAGACCTCTTGCTTGATGCCAGACATCAGCGTCACGATGCCCCCGACGATCAGGATGAGCATCAAGACGTTTGCCGCGACTGTGTTCTTCGCCGCCCAGGCGATGACGCCGCGTTCCTTGTCTGGGTCGAAGTCGCTCGGCTCGGTCATGGCGTTGCTTGTGCCGCGGGCTTGCTTGGATGGCTGGTCGAGCCCTCAGGCACTGTCTCCAGGGTTCGCAGAAGCATGTTGGGCACGGGCGTCGGGATGCGGCTGGTGACGACGCGCTCGTTGGCCTCCAAGCCGCCGGTGACGAGGACTGCATCAGGCTCGGTCCAGGCGATTCGGACGTCGCGGATTTCGAGCTGGTCCTGGTCGTTCATGACGTATACGCTGCGCCCGTTTCTCAGAGCAACTCTAGGGAGGCGGATCGCATTGTCGATGGGTTGCGCGCCGACCTCCACGTCTACGAACGAGCCCAGGAGTAGGGGTAGGTCGCCGCGCCGACCGAGTGGGTTCTCGATGCGCACCAGGATGCGCGCCATCGCCCCGCCCGGATCGAGATCGGGGAGCTCCCGAATCACTTCGCCGCGTCGCTCGATGGTCTCTTGACCGACTCGCTGGATGATCTTCGCTTCGGAGCCGGCCTCGTCGTCGGCGCGAGCCCGAATGGTTCGCAAAGATGAAACGGGAACCGACACCTGTACGTGGTACTCGTCCGTACCGACGAGCCGCGCCACCGTGGCTTGAGGGCTGAGCAGCTGGCCTGTGTCGACGCTTTCGGAGACCACCATCGCGTTGAACGGCGCGCGAAGGGTGGTGCGCGTTAGATCCAGCTGCGCCTTCTTGAGGGCGCTCTGTGCAGCCTTGAGCTCTAGCCTGGTCGATTCGAGCTGCGGCTCGCGCTGGGCGAGGGCGCGTTGCTCCTCGGAAACATCCATCTCGCCAAAGGAGTCCCATTCGCGCTTGGCGACCTCACCGCGACGCTTCTCGAGCCTGAGCTCGAGCTTCGCGCGGTTGACCTGGGAGCGGATAGGACTCGGCCGCCAGCTGGTAGTCGCGCGGGTCGATTCGAACGATAGGCTGGCCTTCTTTGAAGCGGCCGCCGGCGACGAGCTCCGGGCTCTGCCAGATGACCCGTCCACCAAGCTCGGGTTGAAGCACGATTTCTTTGGCGGGCACCACGGTGCCCTTGGCGTGCAGCTCGACCTGCTTCCGGCTGCTGCTGATCTGAATCACGTCGACCAGGGTCCCTTCGAGCGGCTTCTCGGCGCGCGGAGGCTCCGGCTTCGTGATGACGAGGACGTACGCCGCCGCGGCCGCGGCGACTAGCACGCCAATCGATAGGCCCCATTTCAAGCGGCGTTCGCTTCTCTTAGTCATCTTCGGGCTCTCCAAATTCTTCGGGCCAGGCTCCGCCCAGGGCGCGGTAGAGCTGGACTCGATAGGAAACCAGTTGTCGGCGTGCGGCGACGAGCTGAAGCTCGGAAATCTGGCGCGTCGCGAGCGCGGTCAGAACCGGAAGGAAGTCGCTGAGGCCTGCTCGGTAGCGATCACGGGTGGCTTCGAGGGTGATGTTGGCGAGGCGAAACTCGTCTTCGAGGAACTGGATGCGAAGGCGTTCTTGGCGCTCGAGGACCAGGGAGCTTTCGACTTCAAATAGAGCGTTCAGGATGGTCTCGGCGTATGCTCGATGAGCTGGTCGAGCGACGGCCCGTTGTGCCTTGATTTGCGGACCATCCCTGCTATTCCGTCGAAGAGCGGAACCGAAAAGCGCGCGCCGCACGCCCATGTGAGCCCTTTGGCCGTGATGGCCGGTGACATTCCTCGCCCGCCATGCCGCCGATCGCGCCCGTGGTGGTCGATCTTCGGACCGGAGCCAGCTGTATGAAGGTGTGAAGTCGAGCGTGATCGTGGGGAGTCGCGCGCCTACTGCGGCAGCCGCGCGGCGGTCCTCCGCCTCGACGCGTTTCTGGACGGCCTGGATATCTGGGCGCGCCTGCAGCAGGCGTCGCGGGTACCTCGATGTCTGGAGTGGGTCCGATGTCGGGGAGGACTTTATCGTCAACCGGGAAGTTCGCGACCAGGTGCTTCGCCGAGCAACACCGAAAGGCGTTGATCGGTCAGATCAGTCCGCGCGTCCGACGATAGCGAGTAGCGCGCGCTGGCTCGCAACGCGCTGCCGTTGCTGGTGCACGTCGACCGCGGAGTTAAGCCCTTCTCGATATCGAAGCTCGACTAGCTCGAGGAACCGAAGGTCGGTCTCGAGCTGCTCTTGCGACGACCGCGACTTCGATCCGCGCAGTTGATCGAGTCGAACCAAGCTTCGGCGACTTCGGCCGAGATCGCGATGGCAGAGCGACTCCTGGTCGAGCCGGGCGGCTTCCGCGTCGAGCTTGGCGCCCTGGTGCTCGCGAGCGCGGCGCGCGAAGAGATCGACTTCGTACGAAACCGGAAGGGATCCAGTGGCTGCTGACAGAGACGTCGATCTCGCCAAATGGCTGAGAAGCTCTTGCCGACGTTGAAGTCGCCCTGAAGCCACGATTTGAGGCATGCGCGCGGCGCGAACTTGGTTGGCGATGTACCTCGCTTGCTGCACCCTTGCCCAACCGGCGCGAACCGACTGGTTCCGGCGAAGAGCCTCTTCGATCAGAGCGGTGAGCGTCGGGTCCCCCATGTGGCGCCACCAGCGAACATCTCGAACCGCCTCGACATTACTTGTAGTCTTCGACTCAGGTGGCGCGTCAGCGCCGTTCTCGGGAGGTACAGTGATCTCGGATCCCTCAGTATAACTGTCTGGTACTTCCACTGGGGGCTGGACGTCGCTTTGCTTCCGGTAGTTGCAGCCCAGTGCCAGCACCGAGCTCAGCAAGATGAGAAACATGCCACGCATCATGAAGTTCCTTCAGTCGAAAGGGAGCGCACCACCGCGTCGAGGTGTAGTGGCACCAGCTGATCCAAATCCACGGGGGCGGGAATTCTTTGCGCCATCGATTCCTTGTTGAGGCCGACCAGCACGACGCCGAGAAAGCTCGTCCAGAGCTGGAGCGCCTGAGGAAGCGGGTCGACGTCGGGGCGAATGCTTCCGTCTGCTTGCCCGCGCTGAAGCGAGCTCACGACCAGGGAGAGCATGTGCCCAACTCGGCCGCGGTAGTCCTGAAACTCCTCGGTCGAGTCATCCATGCGCTCGCCTGCGCTCAGCCATGCGAGCGCGAAGCGAAAGTGGTGCGGGTTCTCTTGCGTGAACTCGTAGTATTTCTGGAGCAGCTTCTGAACCGCTGCGAGACCCGTGCTCGTGTTGTCGAGCGAGCCTTCGATCACCGGAAGCAAGGTATCGAGCGCCCGAATGGCCACCGCCGCGCAAAGCGCATCCTTGTTTTCGAAGTAGAGGTACAGCGTCCCCTTGCTGAGCTCGGCGGCCTCGGCGACGCCATCCATCCGCATCCCGTGATAGCCCTGCTCGGCAATCAGCTCCTGCGCCGCATCGAGAATCGCTTCCCGACGCGCAGTCCGCTCTCGCTCCCTACGTGCCGCTACAGCCAATGCCTGCCCTCCAGTGAGCTGACCGACAGTCAGTCACTGACTACTAGTTAGCAAGCCTAGGGCCGGAAGTCGTGCGAACCAGGGAAAAAGAGCGGAAGAGACTGATTTCTTGGAGGAAATGAATGACTGAGTCGTCACACCGGCACTGGCGCCAAGCCCTTGGGGCAAAGCCGCGAGGCCGATGCAAAGCATCGCCTCTGCGCGGTGGGAGATCTCGGATTCGAACCGAGGACCGTCGCCGTGTAAAGACGCTGCGCTAACCACTGCGCCAATCTCCCAAAGTCCGAGCGCTTTTTACGGGACACTCTCTACCCCTGCAACCCCAAGAGATCACAGGCGATCTCAGGCAAAGATCGCAGTGCTGACGGCTGAGGTCGCTGCGATCCTTTGCTGAGAAACGCAGTGATAACAATGACTTAGCGGCCCGGAGAGTGTCCCCTATTGGCGGGCGCCGGGGGCGTCTACTGTGGGTTCGGGGACGTCTTCTTGGTTGCGGGCGTCCGGGGTGATGAGCTCGCCTTCGCGGTATTCGGCGGGGCGGACGGAGTGGTCGCCGAAGAGGGCGTCGGGGTCGCTTAGGACCAGGGCCTCGCGGAGGACTTGGTCCATGTGCTCGACCAGGACGATGCGCAGTGCGTTCAGGACGCGCCGTGGGATCTCCTTGAGGTCCTTTTGGTTCTCTTTCGGGATCAGGACGACCTCGATCTCGGCACGGTGTGCGGCCAGGAGCTTCTCCTTGAGACCCCCGATGGGCATGATGCGGCCGCGCAGGGTGATCTCACCCGTCATGGCGACGTTCTTGCGAACCGGGATTTTGAGTAGGGCGCTGGCGATGCTGGTAGCCATCGTGATGCCGGCGCTCGGGCCGTCCTTTGGGACGAAGCTCGGAAAGTGAACGTGGACGTCGAACTTCGAGTGGAAGTCGACGTCGAGGCCGAGGAGCTTTTGCCGCGAGCGGATGTAGCTCATGGCGGCTTGCGCCGACTCCTGCATGCCCTTTTCGAGCAGGCCGGTGATGTTGAGCTTGCCCTTGCCGGGAACGACCGCGACTTCGCATTCGAGAATCGAGCCGCCGTAGGCGTTGACCGCTAGGCCGTTGGTGAGGCCGACGTGGTCTTTCTCATTGGTCTTGTCGGGTCGGTACTTCGGAACGCCGAGGTACTGGGCGATGTCCTTTGCCTCGACGCGGTAGTTCTTCTCTTTGGACTCTTCGCCGTCCTTGAGAACCTGGCGGGCGATCTTGCGGCAGATGCTGCCGATTTCACGCTCGAGGTTACGAACGCCGCTTTCCATCGTGTAGTAGTGGATGACCTGGCGAATCGCGTTCTCGCTGATCTCCACGTCGATCTCCTGAAGGCCGGCGTTCTCCTTCTGGCGGGGCACCAGGTAGCGCATCGCGATGTTGAGCTTTTCGAACTCGGTGTAGCCGCTGATCTCGAGGATCTCCATGCGGTCGCGAAGCGGAAGCGGGATGCCACCCAGCGTGTTCGCCGTCGTGATGAACATCACGTCGGAAAGGTCGTAGTCCAGGTCCAGGTAGTGGTCGTTGAAGTTGTGGTTCTGCTCCGGGTCGAGCACCTCGAGCAGCGCCGAAGCAGGGTCGCCCCTGAAGTCGGCCGACATCTTGTCGATCTCGTCGAGCAGGAAGACCGGGTTGTTTGCACCGACCTTGCGTAGCGACTGAATCAGGCGGCCGGGAAGGGCGCCGATGTACGTGCGCCGGTGGCCTCGAATCTCTGCCTCGTCTCGCACGCCACCCAGTGACAGGCGCACAAACTCGCGGCCGGTGCAGCGTGCGATGCTTTTCGCGAGCGAAGTCTTGCCCACGCCGGGCGGACCCACCAAACAGAGCACGGGCCCCTTGAGCTTTCTCACGAGCGCCTGCACCGCGAGATACTCGACGATACGTTCCTTGGGCTTCTTGAGGCCGTAGTGATCCTCATCGAGGATCTGTTCGGCCGCGTCGATGTCGTAGTTCTCTTCGCTCTTGTCGGCCCAGGGGAGCGCGAGCACCCAGTCGATGTAGTTGCGGATGACCGTGGCCTCCGCGCTCATCGGCTGCATCATTTTGAGCTTCTTGAGCTCCTTGCGCGCCTTGAGGTGGGCTTCTTTGCTTAGCTTCTTCTGCTTGAGCTGGGCTTCGAGCTCTTGGATCTCGCTCTTGAACTCATCGCGCTCGCCGAGCTCCTTCTGAATGGCCTGCATCTGCTCATTCAGGTAGTACTCCTTCTGCGTCTTCTCCATTTGCTTCTTGACGCGGGAGCGGATCTTTTTCTCGACCTGCAGGATCTCGATTTCGGCGTTCATCAGTTGGAACAAACGCTCGAGACGCTTTGCCGGGTCGACGGTTTCTAGAATTTCTTGTCGGTCGGAGAGCTTGATGCTCGTCAGGTGCACCACGACCGTGTCCGCGAGCTTCGACGGGTCTTCGATGGTTTGCACGGCCATCAGCATTTCAGGCGCAATTCGCTTGTTGAGCTTGGCGTACACGTCGAAGGCCGACTGCACCGAGCGAATCAAGGCTTCGATCTCGACGTTGGCCGAGTACAGCTCTTCGACAGGCTCGACGTTGCAAAGGAAAAACTCCTCGTGCGGTACGAACTGCGTAATACGCGCGCGGCGCTTGCCTTCGACGAGGACTTTCACCGTGCCGTCGGGCAGGCGCAGCAATTGAATGATCGTGCCGATGGTTCCGACCTCGAAGATGTCCTCCGGAGCAGGGTCGTTGGTCTTCGCCTTCTTCTGTGCGGCCAGCAAGATTTCTTTGTGCTGGCTCATCGCCTCTTCGAGCGCGTTGATCGACTTCTCGCGACCTACGAAGAGGGGAACCACCATGTGCGGGAACACGATGATGTCCCGCAGGGGCAGCAAGGGAAAGCTCTCGCCGCTGGGCGTACCAGAGCCAGGGTTCTGATCGTCGTTGTCGTTTCGGTGAAAGAACATCAGTCTACTTTGCTCCGCACTTAGCGGGGTTGGATGAAGAGGGCCGCACTAAGCGAGCTCCGCCTCTTCCTTTTCGTAGACGATGAGCGGCTTCTCGCCCGAGACGATGACTTCCTCACTGACGGCGACCTCGCGGATGTCTGACTGGGAGGGGACCTCGTACATGATGTCGAGCATCGACTTTTCCATGATGGCGCGAAGGCCTCGAGCGCCGGCGTTCCGCTTCAGAGCCTCGCGGGCGACCGCATGCAGCGCGCCCTGAGCGAACTTGAGCTTCACACCATCCATCTCGAAAAGCTTTTGGTACTGTTTGACCAGGGCGTTCTTCGGTTTGGTCAGAATGTCGACGAGCGCCTCTTCATTGAGCTCGTGCAGGGTCGCGATGACCGGCAAGCGACCGATGAACTCGGGAATCAGGCCCGCCCGCAGCAAATCCTCGGGCTCGACGCGCTCGAGAAGCTCGCCGATCTTCTTGTCCTTGCGTGACGGAATGTCGGCACCAAATCCGAGCTTCCGCTCGCCGATGCGACGCTCGATGACGTCGTCGAGGCCGACGAAAGCGCCACCGCAGATGAACAGGATGTTGCCCGTGTCAATCTGTAGGAAGTCTTGCTGCGGGTGCTTGCGCCCGCCCTTGGGCGGCACGTTGGCGACGGTGCCCTCGATGATCTTCAGCAGGGCTTGCTGCACGCCTTCGCCGCTGACGTCGCGTGTGATGGACGGGTTGTCGCCCTTGCGCGCGACCTTGTCGATTTCGTCGATGTAGACGATGCCGCGCTGCGCGCGCTCGACGTCGTGGTCGGCGTTCTGCAAAAGCTGGACGATGATGTTCTCGACATCTTCGCCGACGTACCCGGCCTCTGTGAGCGTCGTAGCGTCAGCGATCGCAAACGGCACGTTCAGAATCCGCGCCAGGGTCTGCGCGAGGAGGGTCTTTCCGGAACCGGTGGGACCGAGCAGCAGGATGTTCGACTTCTGAAGCTCGACGTCGTCTGCGCTGACCTTCGAATCGATACGCTTGTAGTGGTTGTGCACCGCGACGGAGAGGATCTTCTTCGCGCGCTCCTGCCCGATGACGTACTCGTCGAGGATGTTTTTGATTTCGGCGGGCTTGGGGAGCGGCGTCGTCGTCGTGAGAGACTCTTCGCGCTCGACCTCTTCGGCGATGATGTCGTTACAGAGTCCGATGCACTCGTCGCAGATGTAGACCGTCGGTCCTGCGATGAGCTTTTTTACTTCCTTCTGTGACTTCCCACAGAAGGAACATTGTAGGTTGCCGTGCCCATCATCTCGCCTGCGATCCACCATATACCTGCTTGCGAGAGTCTAGCGTCCCCCATCTTTGACGGCAAGGACTACGCCGCTCGCGCTCGCAGCGTTTTCCGGTGTCTCAGTCTTCGAGCTTCGGCTTGATGACCTCGTCGATCAGCCCGTACTCCTGGGCTTCTTCAGCCGAGAGGTAGCGATCGCGTTCGGTGTCTTCCTTAATACGGTCGGTCGTCTGGCCTGTATGCTTGGCCAGGATCGTGTTCATTTGTTCACGAAGTTTCAGAATCTCTCGCGCATGGATTTCGATGTCGGTCGCCTGTCCGCGAATCCCGCCGAGCGGCTGGTGAATCATGATGCGGCTATTCGGCAGGCACTTGCGCAAACCAGTCGTGCCGGAGGCTAGAATCCACGCGGCCATCGATGCGGCTTGGCCCAGGCAGACGGTCGACACGGGTGATCGAACGTACTGCATCGTGTCGTAAATCGCGAGTCCTGCTGTAATCGAGCCACCGGGGCTGTTGATGTAAAGCGTGATCTCTTTGTCGGGGTCGTCGCTCTCCAAAAAAAGCATCTGAGCGATGATTCCGTTGGCGATGTCGTCGTTGACCTCGGTGCCGAGGAAGATGATGCGATCTTTCAGCAGACGGCTGAAAATGTCCCACTGGCGTTCCCCGCGGTGCGTCGTCTCGACGACCCAGGGCATGTACATTTGCGCGGTCGTAGGCTCGCTCATGACTCTTCCCCTTCGTCTTCGGCCGGCTCGTCCTTCTCGGTCTCAGGCTGGACTTCGGGCGCGGGCCGCTCCCCTTCGTTGATTTTGGCACGCTCGGTGAGCAGCGCCATGACCTTCTCTTCGAGGAGCTGAGATTCGAGCTGGTCACGCTGGGCCTCTTGATAGTCGGCGCGGACCTTCGCCACGTGCTTGCCCGTCTGCTCCGCGATCTCCTGAAACTTGGCGTCCAGGTCGGCCTCGGTGACGTCGATGCCCTCCTGACGGGCCAAGGAGCCGAGCAGAATACCCGCCTGGACGCGGCGCTGGGCGCGCTCTTCGATACCGGAGAAGAAGTCCGCACCCGGAGCGCCTTGCTGCCCAGCCATCTGCATGAACTGAGCCATCTCGTACATCATCATCTGCTGTTGCTGCTGCACCATGGAAGGCGGAACCGGGATGTCGTTGTGCTGGATCAGGCTCTCGATCAGTTGATCCTTCAGCTGGGCATCGCTCTGCTGCTTGGCGTTGCCTTCTAGACCTTCGCGAATCTTGAGCCTCAGCTCGAGCAGGGTTTCGTAGTCGCCGCAGTCTTTCGCGAACTCGTCGTCGAGCTCGGGGAGGAGCTTCTCGTGAAGCTGCTTGGCCGTGATGATGAACTGCGCGGTTTTTCCCTGGAGGTCCGGGTTCGGGTGGTCCTCTTCGAAGGCCACGTCGATCGTCTTCTCTGCGTCGGGCTGCATGCCGAGCAGTCCCTCTTTTAGGGCGGGAAGCAGGTGATCGTCGTTGATCTCGACCTGGCGGCCTTCGGCGCCCAGGTCATCCTTGACTTCGCCATCGACCGAGACCGTGTAGTCGATGGTGATCAGGTCGCCTTCCTTGGCAGGGCGCATCGGGTCCGGAACCTGAATCTCGGCGTGCTGGTTGCGCAAGCCCTCGATTTCGGCGTCGATATCCTCGTTCGGAATCTCGATCGGCGCCTGCCAGGCTTCGAGCTCGTCGATCGCAACTTTGTCGATCTTGGGCCGCACCTCGACCTTGGCCTTGAACGTGAGTGGCTTGCCCTTCTCGAGCTCCGGCGCTTCGTCCATCTGCGGCTGCGCTACGATGTGTAGCTCATGCTCCTGAACTGCCTGCATGAGGCCTTGCTCGACTAGGGTACCAGTCACCTGAGCAGCGGCCTCTCGCCCGTACATCTGCTTCAGCACGTCCCTTGGGACCTTGCCAGGACGGAAGCCGCGAACGCGGGCGGTCTTGCCGATCTCTTTATAGGTGTCGTTGAGGTCCTTCTGGATGCGGTCCCACGGTACTTCGACCGTGACCTCCACAAGGACGGGGCTGATCTCACGAATTTCAGATTGCATTGGATTTTAGGGGGCTAGACAGGCGCGGTTCGTACAGCCGGGGCGGAGGGGCGTCAAGGTGCAGGCTGGGAGGCGGTTTTCTCGCGGTGGAGCTCCACCAGCTCGATGCCCAAGATCTGTGAGACCTCGAAGATTCGCTCGTCCCGGTAGAACTCTTCGAAGATGATTCGCTTGATGCCGACATTGCAGATCGCCTTGAAGCAGTTCCAACATGGGGACGCCGTGACGTAGATCGAGGCGCCGTCGATTCGAGAGCCGTTCTTGGCGGCCTGAATGATCGCGTTCACCTCGGCGTGGATCGTCCGTACGCAGTGCCCGTCGACCATCATGTGGCCGATCTCGTCGCAATGGGGAAGGCCGCGAACCGAGCCGTTGTAGCCGGTTGAAAGGATCGTCTTATCGCGGACGATGACCGAGCCGACGTGCTTGCGGGGGCAGGTCGAACGTCTGGCCACGACGACGGCGATATCCATGAAGTACTCGTCCCAGGAGGCGCGTCCCATCGGCTTTTCCTAGCTTGGGGGGTACGGAACGACAACCTCAATAGACGAGGTTGGGGCGTCGCGCGGGGGGCGGAGGCTCGTCCTTGATGGCGCGGGCGAAGGAGGTGAAGTCGCTCCGAACCGAGCGATGCAGCCGGTGCGGCAAGCCCCTGACGATCAGGACAGCGCGTCCTTTGCGCTCGACGGCGGCGCTCGAATCCTTTGGCGAGACCGAGCGCGCCGCGGCAAAGGCCTCCTGCGCGTCCGACTCGCTGTCCCAGCTGGTCCACCAGACGACGGCGGTCTCGGCTTCGTGACGGTAGACGACGAGATGATCGCCGGCCCAGCCGGCTGCTGCCCCTTCGTTCGTGCCCGACCGCCGCCCCTGACCGAGATACACGCTGAGCTCGAGCTCGCCGAGCGTATCTTCCTCGATGCGATCGAAACCGGCAGCCAGGAGAGCTTTGTTCTCGGGGATCCGAATCTCTTCGGCCGGCTCGCGGGCAAAGTACTTGTCCGGGTGCAGGACCTGCTCGGTCGTCGCCGGGGGACGGCGGTGGGCGTTGTTGACGGCAGGCCATCCACCGCGTCCCTGCACCGCAGCCACGAACTGCAGTCCTCTGAGATAGGGGGCGACCAGCGTTACCCTGAGAATCGCCGGTGCATCGTCGAGCTTCTCTCCGCGCACCAGGGCGTCCAGGTCGACGTAGTCGCCCATTTGTTGAATGCCGGCGGTCGCTGCCGACAAAGGAATCCCCTGTTGGCGGAGCGCGTGCGCCAGCATCGCAAGAGTGGCGTCGCCTTCGACCACCGCCCGAAACGCGTTGTCGGCATCGGCGGTGCGCTCCTTCTGATAGGACTCGCCGAGTCCGAGGCGTTGATCCTGCAGCGCGTGTACCAGCTCGTGTACGAGCACCAGACTCGCTTCCTGGGTTTGCTCCGGGCCGAAGGCTCCGGCCAGGCCTGCCATCACGTCGTCGCGAATGACGAGGCGCCCGGTGTCGGGATCATAGTAGCCAATGACCTGCTCGCCGAGGACTCCCGCGAACATGCTCTGCAGGTCTGCGTCGGCATCGAGCAGACCGAGCGCGCCATAGACGAGCCTCGCGCGTTCGATTTCTTCTTCTTCGATTTGCAGTCGCAGGCTGTGCGCTATTGCGTCGCCGTCTTCGATTTCAATCGCGACCCTTTGTCGAAGCCTCAGCTGCCGCACGGACTCCGCCGCTTGCAAGAGCTCATCGATCGCCGCGCGCTCTTTCGCGGTCGCCGGTCGCGCAACGCCAACCTGCGCCTCAGGAACAGGTTCCGCGGTCGGCGTGCTCGGCGCGGCGCTCGCGTGCTCGGTGGAGGCGGGCGGCGTGCTCGGCTCCGGTTTCGCGTCCCGCTGGCAACTACTCAGAATCAGAGCAGCGACAAGACAGGCGACCCATCGGCTCATGGTTCCCCGTTCACGTCCGCGGTGATCAGCGGCCGCTTTCGGTGATTGTGTACCAAGAAGCGTCGGGCGGCCTCAATTGCGGCTTCTTTGGCCTCTGTTGGGCTGCAAAAGCGCCGTCCCTTGAGCCGATTGCGGACTTGCTCTGCGACTTTGCGTTCGACACGGGCCCGGTCGGCCGCCTCGAAGACTCCCCGGGAAAGCACGCGCGGAAACTCTCGACTCCGTCCGTCCCGGAGCGAAAGCAAGATCGTGAGCATGCCGGCCGAGCCCATGGCGCGGCGTTCGGCGATGAGCTCGGCGCTCAGCGCTTGCTGCCCTTCGATGTACACGCGACCCGTCGGAACCTCATTGACGATCCGAAGCGCATCCTTGGTGACTTCGAGCACGGTCCCGTTTTCGACCAGCTGTGTCTCCGCAATTCCCTCTTCTTGAGCAAGCTCCAGATGGCGGCGCTGGTGATGGTGCGTGCCATGCACGGGAACGAACGCCCTGGGACGCAGCAGCTGAATCATGCTCCGTTGCTCTTCGCGGCTACCGTGCCCGCTCGCATGGATCTCGGGATGGCGGTCGCGTGCAATGACCTCGATACCACGTCGCTCGAATCGGTTGACAACGTCGAAAACGCTGAGCTCGTTTCCGGGGATGGCGCGCGAGGAGAAGATCACCGTGTCGCCGGCTTCGAGGTGAACGCGTGCGTGTTCATCGCGCGCCAAGCGAGTGAGCGCCGACGCGGGTTCGCCCTGGGTGCCGCCGGCCAGGATCAGGACCTGGTTGCGGGGCAGGGCGTCGACTTCATCGTGCGCGACCAAGAGATCATCCACCGACGGGATCAAGTTCAACCCTCGGGCGGTTTCGGTGTGCTTGTGGACCGACATCCCGAGCAGGCAAACCTTGCGTCCCCGCTCCCGCGCAATCCTCAGGGCCGCCCTCAGACGAAAGGCGTTCGAGGAGAAGGTCGCAACGACGACGCGGTTCGGGGAGCGGGCGATCCATTCTTCGAGAGCCGCCTCGGCGTTGCGTTCGATTCGGGCGTACCCCTCGACGTCGGCTCCGGTCGAATCACTGAAGAGCAGGCGAACCCCCTGGCTAGCCACCTCTTCGAGACGGGCCCGATCGAAACGCTGGCCCTCGCAGGGATCCGATTCGATCTTGAAGTCGCCGGTATGGACTAGGGTCCCCACCGGGGTATCCAGAATGAGCCCTGTCGCATCGGCGATTGAATGGTGCACCGCGAAGCGCTCAACGGAGATCGAGCCGATCTGATGCTGGCTTCCCGCTGGGCTCACGCGCAGGTCCACGTTCTTGAGCCGGTGCTCCTTGAGGCGGTCTTCGATCAGGGCTGCGGCGTAGGGCGGGGCGAAGACCGGCACCCGGAGCTCCTTTAGAAAATAGGGGAGCGCGCCGATGTGGTCCTCGTGTCCGTGGGTGATCACGATCGCCTTGAGGGTCTTGCGCTGCTGAAAGAGCCAGCTGAAGTCGGCGTGTACCAGCTCGGCACCATCCTCATTGGTGAATCCGATGCCACAGTCGATGGCGATCGTGGTGTCGCCGCAAACCAGCGCGGCGCAGTTCATTCCGACCTCGTTGAGGCCGCCAAGCGGTATGAAGTGCAATCTATCCGTCACGGAACTCCCGGCTCCGGGGCTTAAGGCCGCCCCGGCTTTGGTCAAGGCAGCGATTGCCCCGTTGACCCGCGTGATCCCGGCGTGCTACGCCCCGGACCGCACGGGTTCAATGCGCCGTTTCTTAGCGATTATTTGGGTAGTTTCTTTGGGGGCAACGTCGGCCGCGGCGCAGGGGTCCTCCTCCGATGCAACGACCGCCGGGGCGAGCCGAGACGCCGCCACGGCCGAGGAAGAGGCAAGCTCCGAAATCGAGGAGGCCTCCCCGGAGCCCAGCCGTGAAGAGGACCTCCCTCCTCAGTTGAGGGCGCCGAGCATCGAAGGCCTCGAGCTCCCGCAGGCACCGGCCAGCGCCAACGAACCCGAAGAGGAGTTCGACGAAAGCGCGTTCGACGAAGACGAGATGGCGTCGGACGACGCCAAGCTTCTCGGCATGGCCGAGCCGCCCGCCTCCGACCCGACCTTGGCCACCTGGACCAATCCTCGGCCGGTGTTCTCGCTCAACGGCTATTTCCGCGTGCGCGGCGAGTACATGGACAACTTTGCGTTGGGCCGCGTCCGGGTCGACCGCTTGGGCCCCGGCGACCCATTTGCGCGCTGGATCCAGCTCGACAACGCCCCTTCCAACGATACTGGTGGGGTGCAGCCCGCTGGTGGTTGCAAGGGCGAGCCTTCGTCCGTGCCGTCCAATGAGCAGCGCTGCGACGGAAGCGCAACGACGCGTTTCGCGAACATGCGGCTTCGACTCCAACCGACGCTCTCGCTCAGCGACAACATCCGCGTCCACATGATGATCGATGCGTTCGACAATCTCGTGCTGGGTTCGACACCCGAGGTGAAGTCGGTCAACGGCTTGGGCCAAATCTCAGGGCGCGCACCGGGAGTTCCCTTCGACACCTTGACCCGGACGGCGCCGGCACCCGAGTCCTTCCGCAACACCGTAGGCGACACCATTCTCGTCCGTCGGGTCTGGGGCGAGGTGACCAACAGCACGATCGGCCAGCTTCGGTTTGGCCGGATGGGCCACCAGTGGGGCCTCGGCATGCTTTGGAACGCGGGCGAGGGGACAAACATCCTCAACACCGCGCTCGATTCGGACTTTCAGTCCGAGGTCGATCGAATACAGCTCATCGGCCAGTTCAAGGGCATCTTTTTTGGGGTTTCGTGGGACTTCGCGAGCAAGGGCTACATCGACGATCCCGTCTATGATATCCAAGCGATTCCGCGCGACGCCAGCCGCCTCGATGACGCTCGGCAATGGAGCTTTCTCGTTGCGCGCCGGCTCGATCCGCTTGCCCAGCAGAAGCGTCTTGCCCGTGGCAAATGGGTGATCAACGGCGGCGCGTATTTCATCTATCGCTCGCAGTTCCTTTCTACGGCAGGTGCACCGCTGCTGGGGACCGCTGCCGACATCGAGACCCAGTTCGTTCGGCGAGACGCGAAAACCTACACGCCCGACGGCTGGTTGCAGGTCCTGTGGAAGGAGCTGCGTCTCGAAATCGAGTTTGCTGGGATCTTCGGCAAGGTTCAAAACATCGCGGCCGCGGAGTTTCCGAGCACGTCTGAAGGGGAGAAGTTCAAGCTTCGTCAATGGGGCTTCGCTTTTGAAGGCGAGTACCGCTTCCTCGGTAAGAAGCTCGGCGTCTTTCTCAAAGGCGGTGCCGCTTCGGGCGACCCCGACGTCGTAGGGCTCTCGCAGTACGAGGATCTCGCGACGCAACCGGTTGGGCAAAAGGTAGTCTCCAACTTTTCGTTCCACCCCGACTACCGGATCGATCTGATTCTTTGGCGCAACATTCTCGGGCGCGTTGCCGGCGCCTACTATCTGGCGCCTGCGATCAGCTACGACATCATTCGTAGCGACTTCGGCCGGGTGCTCGGTGCGCGCTTCGACTTCATCTATAGTCGCGCGATGTACCAGCAACAGACCTACTCATCGCAGCCGAATTTGGGCGCGGAGCTCGACCTCTCGATCTACTATCGAACCGAGGACGGGCCCAAGGTCAGTGACGGCTTCTTCGCGTCGGCCCAATTCGGTATTCTGTTCCCGCTCAACGGCCTCAAGTACCTCGAAGTGGACGGCACGCGCGAGCCGCTTTCGGGTAACGTGGGTGGCATTCGGCGCGCAATGGCACTGCGGCTGATTCTTGGCATCGAGTTCTGAGGCGACGGCCGCCTACTCGTGGAGCAGGGCTTCGGCCTTGGCCGCGAGGCGCCGACGCCTGCAGCCTTCCGCCAATACGATGCCACGGAGCTCCGCAAGGGCGCGCTGGAGCTCATCGTTGACGATCATGTAGTCGAAGAACGGATAGTGACCGATCTCCTCGCGGGCCTTGTCGAAGCGGAGCTGACGTGACTCTGCGTCGTCGGAGCCGCGACCGTCCAAACGGCGCCGAAGCTCTTCCATCGAAGGCGGCAAGATGAAGACGCCGATAGCGTCGGGGAATTTCTCTTTGATTTGGCGGGCGCCCTGGTAGTCCACGTCGAAGAGCACCCCGATCTTTCGTGCGGTTCGTGCGATGTCGATTTCGCTCACGCTGGTGCCATAGAGATTGCCGTGTACCTCAGCCCACTCCGCGAAGCCGTTCTCCTCGATGATTTTGCGAAACGCCGCTTCGGTGACGAAGTGGTAGTCCTGGCCGTCCACTTCGTTTGCACGAGGCCGGCGTGTGGTGTGCGAGACGCTGAATCTCAGCTCGGGAAACTCTTGAAGCAGTCGTCGGGTCAGGGTCGTCTTTCCCGCGCCCGATGGCGAGCTGATGATCAGCAGGATGAGATCCGGATCCGTCGACTGGACGACACTCATTAAACTACGCCTCCGATGGGACCGATAACGCTTCAGCGCGGTCGGTCAAAGCACATTCTGTGCTTGTTCCCTCATTTGCTCGATGCAGGCCTTAAGCGCAATCACGTGCGTGGTCATCGTCCCGTCTTGTATCTTCGATCCAATCGTGTTGGCCTCGCGCGCCATCTCTTGGAGCAGGAAGTCGATGCGCTTCCCTACCGCTGCGCTCGAATTCTCGATCAATTCGAGCATTTGATCGCGGTGGCTATCGAGCCGCACGAGCTCCTCGGCGACATCGGAGCGGTCCGCCAGCACGGCGATCTCCTGCTCCAGGCGCGAGGGTTCGAGCTCGGCATCGACCCCGGCAAGCAGGGCCTGCAGGCGATCGCGAAGGCGGGTCCTGCGATCTTCGATGAGCGATGGCACGCCCGCTTTCAACGCGTCGACGCTCGCGTGGAGCTCCTGGAGCCGAGCGCTGAGCTCCGAAGCAAGAGTATTCCCCTCCTTGTCGCGCATGGCTATGACGGCGTCGCAAGCCTCCGCCGCAGCTCGCTCGAGCGAACGCTCGAGGGCTTCTTCATCGATGGCGCGATTGATGACGAACAAATCGGGCACCGAAGAGAGCAGGGCTAGCGGCAATGGCTCATCAGGGTTCAGTGTGTCGCGCAGGGCCGCGAGCTCCGCGTAGACTGCGCGCGCACGATCGAGATCGAGCGTCGGCTGCGGAAGGGTCTGCCCTTCGAAGCGCGCGGTGACATCTACGCGCCCGCGTTCGAGGCGCGCGCGAATCACGCGCTCTATGGTCGGGGTGCGGCTCTGGATTCGAGAGGGAAGTCGCACGCGCACGTCGAGGAAGCGATGGTTGACGGTGCGCAAGTCGAGCACGACTTGTCCTTGGCCGAGCGCTGCGCGCCCGCTTCCGTATCCGGTCATGCTCCGCATGAAACGCCTACTCGAGCCCGCGCTTGTGCTTGATCTGATCCATCACTTTGGCGTACTCGACCTCGAACGCGGAAGTGCCTTCTTGGAGGTTTTTGATCTTCGAGCGCACCTCGGCGTCGAGCCCCGTCTCCACTTCCATGTGCCGACGCAAGATGGGCGTCATCTTCTTGCGCAACGTGGCGTCATCCGCGTAGATCTCGAGGACGTTGCTGCTGTGGAAGAGCATGTTGAGCAGCTGATCGATCATGTAGGGAAGGACTTCATCTTGCTGCGGGAAGCCCATCTCTTTGGCGACACGCTGCCGCATGCGGCCGAGCTTCGAATAGCCTAGGCCTTCGCGCTCCATGCGGTCTTTCGCTTCGTCGATCATCTGACGCTCGCGCCGGACGTACTCTTTGAGCACCGCTTCGAGATCGAGCCGGACCTCGGCCACGTCCTCGACTTCGATGTCCTCGCCGGCGGTGAGATCCCGCACCAGATCATCAACAATCGGGCCAATTTTTCCTGAATAAAGTCGCATGTTTATGATGTCGGCCCTGGACCTGGAGCGACTCCCTCCTGAATGCCGCGACACTAGCTAAGGGCGCGCTTTTGGTCAATACGAACGAAAAAAAGCCTGCTTTAGTGATTTTGTGAATCTACGCCTTGACGGTAATCCTGTATTCATGCACCATACCGTTAAGGCTGTAAGTATGGATTCTAACGCTCCCGCACTGCAAAACGGCTCCGGCGCACGACGACTGCGTACGACGGAAGAACGCCGAACGAGGATTCTATCTCGATGCAGGGTTTTCGAAGCACTGACGCCGTCGCTTCGGGAGCAGATCTTGAACGGAAGCGCCTTGGTCGATGCCGATCGACGCGAGTCCCTTTGCATGCCTAGCGACCCTGCGATCTTCGCGATCGGCAGCGGTCGAGTTCGGCGCGTGCGCCGCACACCGGAACGAGAATTGACGCTCGGCTACTACGGCCCAGGCGATCTGCTTGGCGAAATGTCGCTGGTCGATCCCGAAGCGCGTCTCGAAACGGTGGTTTTGGATTATGTGGAAGCGCTACGCATTCCGCCGCGGCTCATCAAAATGGTGATGGCCGAGGACCTGGAATTCGCTTCCGCTATGCATCGATTGATGGGGGAACGCCGTCTGCTCGCAGAACGGCGGATCGATGCACTGCTCACGCGAAGCGTAGAATCGCGTGTTGCAGAGTTTCTACTCGATGCATCTTCGAGGCACGGTATTCCTGATTCACGGGGAATCCTGATTGGTGTGAAGTTCACCCATCAGGAGATTGCGAGCTACGTAGGCTCGACTCGGGAAACCGTTACACTGGTGCTCGGCGCCTTCAAAAGGGCTGGCACGATCGATACCGATCATCGCCGCGTCGTCATCAGAGACATCGCAGCACTGCGCAAGAGGGTCTAACAGCAAAAGGGGAGCGTCCGTCGGCGCGGCCTGGGGGGGCCGCTGCCGGACGGACGGTTTTATCTAGGGTACGACGGAGCTCGGAACAAAGCGCGACACGGGGTTACGTCGAACGGCTCGGCTTGCAAATGTGGTCGGATGCACTTGAGGGCTTTGACCACGCAAGCCGAGCCTCGGAGCTCGCGCCAATCGGAGCGGTTTGCTGTCTTGCCGATTGTCACTCACACGTCGACTCCACCCCATATCGCGCGTTTTTCCGAGCCCCTCCATACGGACATATTCGAGCCGCGTACATCCGTACGGTGCCATCAAGCCAAGTCCTCCGAGCGCCCCCACAACAGCAGCGCCGCCCCGCGAGCCCGCAGGGTGAAGCCCGGCGCCAAAGGCGCCGCCAAGGCCGAGCGCAGCGACCGCCGCGCCAGGGAGGATTACGGGTGGGGGTGGGTGGGCGGTGTAATCAAACCTAACCACCCAACCAACCCAAACACCCCGCCCCCAAACACCCGCGGCAGCACAAGCCGTACGTCGCCACCCGCTCACGGCCCTACGGCCACCGCCCTAAATGAGCTCGTCCTTTGCGTTGAGCTTCTTTTCCATCCGGCCGATCAAGCCGCTCCAGCCTTCTTCCTTGATCACGCGGCGAAACTGTCGCTTGTAGTTCTTCACTAGGCTCACGTCGTCGGTGAAGATGTCGAAGACTTTCCACTCGTCACCGGCGGGGCTCATGCTGTAGTCGATGGTGACCGCGGGCTGGCGCTTCTTCTTCACGGACTTCGCCGAAGAGTTCACTTTCACGCCTGTCTCGATGGGCTCTGTTCCGACCCAGCTCACTTTGTACTCCAGTGTCGACTCCATGTTCCGCTGGTACTGGCGCTCGACGAGCTGTCGTAGGAGGCTCACGAATTGTTCGCGCTCTTTTGGCGAGCGCTTCGCCCACTCCTTGTCGAGCGAAAGCTTGGCAAGGCGGTGATAGTCTAGGAACTCACCAAGGAGCACGGTGAGCTTTTCGCCGCGTTCCGGGGTGTCGGGTTTCCGCAAGACGTCGCGCACCTTGTTGTGCTTGGTGCGGATGAACGCCTCGGCCTTGGCGGCGTCAGCATCGGAAACCGCTGTCCGGGCGGCGCCCGCAGGTGCCTCCTCAGCGGCAGCCGGGCCCGCAAGCCAGAATGAAGCGATGAGCAAGCCTGTAATCATGGATATTCGAGTCATATCTTCCCTGTAGACGAGCCTAGTGGACCCTTTATTCCCCGCAGTCGACCGGCCGCCATCCCTTTTCCGAGACAATGGGCATGTTGGTCGCTTTCTCGAGCCCTGCGATGGCGAGGTTGTATTCGGCGGTGGCCATGAGGCGGTTCGAGCGGGCGCCGAAGTAGGCCGAGATTGCATCGACGAGATCCATCGCCGTGGTCGTGCCCACTTCGTAGCCCTGGCCTGCAGACACGTACCACTGGCGGGTTTCTTTCTCCGCACGCGTCCAAGATGCGACGCGCCGCTTCGCATCCTGGAGCTGTTCATACAGGTCGGTCACTTCGAGGCCGATCCCGAGCTCCGCTTCCTCGGTCTTGCTCTTGAGTGATTCGATCTCGGCCTTGGCTGCTTTCACCCGTGCGTAGGTTCCGCCGAAGTCGAGCTTCCAGCGGGCGATCAGCCCTGCGAATGCCCCCGCGAAGTTGCCGCGGTCGATCACGTAAGGGTTTTGGATGTCGGTGATACCCGGGGTGCGGGCGAAGCTCGCGCGCAAGGCGAGGATGATGTCAGGCAGGTAGCCGGCTCGCTTCACGACGAGGTTCGCGTCCTTCGCGGAACGCGCCGCTTCGAGTTGATGGACCTCCGGGCGACTTGCAACGGCGCGATCGACTTGCTCACTGAGCTCCAGAACTTCGCTTTGCACGGTTTCGAGTGGGCACTCGGGAACGATGGCCGGTTTGATGCCGGAGAGAATCTCGAGTGCGGCGCGGGCCGAGGCTTCCAGACGAAGGGCTTCTGACTCGCGCGACTCGATCTCAGAAAGGGCCGACACCAGACGCCAATAGTCGTTCTGCTTGACTCTTGGGTCGTCGGCATCGAGGCGGGCGCGGAGTTTGTCGACTGCGCTCCGGAGCTTGTCTTTGCCCTCGGAGATCATCGCCTGCAGGTCGAGCGAAAGCTGAGTGCCGAAGTACGCGCGGCGCACGTCGAACACGACGCGCGAGAGGGTGCGGTCCCGTTCGTACTCGGCGGCCGTGATGCCGGCCGTTGCGGCCTTCTTGCCCGCGCGGTACTTGCCGAAGGTGTAGATCGGAATGCCGCCCTCGATGCCGAGCTCGCCGCCTGGACCCCAGCGGTTCGCCCAGGGGATCTGAGGGTCGGGACTGAACGTTGTCGTTCCCCGGGCGCCGGGCGCCACGAAGAACCTCGCCTGGCCTTCGAACTGCATGAACGGGGAGAGCTTCGCCTCGCGCAGTCGGGCTTGCGCTGCGTCGATGTCGGACGAAGCGGCCTTCAGGCCCGGATAGCGAAGAATGGCGGACTGCGCGTACTCATCGACATGATGGACGCGAGCGAGTGCGGGCTCGTCGACGGGATGCTCCGGCTCTACAACCGTCGCTTCCTGCGCGATCACCTGCGCTGCGACGCCGAGCATCGTCAGCGCCATGACCGCTAGCGCGCAGAACCTGAGCATGCACTTCTGTAGCCGGAAACCCGCGCTAGGGCCACGAAAGGGCAGTTACTTCGGTTTCTTGGCGCCGCCGCCCTGCTTGGCGCCACCGCCGGACTTGGCCTGCTGGTTGTACTTCTGGATCAGAACGTCAGTGAGATCGAGGTTCGAGGGAACCCATACGACGCCACCTTCGTTCGCTTCGATGATCATCGTGTAGCCGTCGGTCTGTCCGATGCGGCGGAGGATCGTCTGCATCTTTTCGAGAATCTTCTGGGTGAGCTCGCCCTCCTTGGTGGAGAGCTCCTGCTGGTACTGCACGTACTCGTTCTGCAGCTCCATCAGGTCTGCCTGGTACTTCTCGACCTTCTTCTTGAGCGCATCCTGGCTGAGGACGTCTTGCTGGCGCTCCAGGCTTTCTTTCTGAGCTTTGAGAGCTTCCTGCTTCTGGTTGAGTGACTTCTGCCGCTCGTCGAACACCTTTTTCAGGCGGCGCTTGGCCTGGCGGCCGTCTTCGGTTTCGTTGATTGCGCGTTGGAGGTCGACCACGCCGATCTTGGTTTGTGCATCAACGGTGGTTGCCGCACCGGCGAGAACGACGGTGGCCAAAGCGAAAACAACGATTCTACAAAAGCGCATTAGAGCATCCTTTCAGGCCCGGCCTTGCTAGCCGTTTGGCGCAATCCGGTCAAGTGGCAGGGGTTATACGCCCTGGCGGTGAGTTTCATTCGGTCAGAACGACTGGCCGATGGTGAACTCGAAGCGAATTGGGCTGTCCTGGGGGCGGCGGCGAATCGGAATGCCCCACTCGAACCGGAGCGGCCCCAGCGGGGAGAACCATCTGAGGCCGAAGCCGACCGAGTACCGGAGAAAGCCGTGGATGCCGCAAGGCGACGAGGACCGATCGGCCAAGGGCGCGACCGGAGCTTGGCAGTTTCGGAACTGATCCTTGAATGCAAAGACGTTCCAGGCATTGCCGCCATCGGTGAAGATCACGCCCTTGATGCCGACCGCTTCGATGATCGGGAACTCGAATTCGATGTTGTAAAACGCTTGGAAGTCGCCGCCGATGGGGCGGCCTTCGGCGATGATCGGGAGATTCGGGTCGCCGGCGGCCGCCACGCCGGCTTGCGGGCCGACCGATTGTAGTCGGTAGCCTCGAATCGTGTAGATACCGCCGAGGTAGAAGCGTTCGAAGACCGGTACCTGCTTTCGCGAGGTGATCAGGCCCAACTCGGCGTTGACCTTGAAAATCACCGGGCCGAGCACCTTTTTGTAGAAGCGAGTAAACGCGGTCTGCCGGATGAAGGTGTTGTCGGAGCCGAGGTACTGGTCGGCGACTTGGACCGCGTAGTTCGCGAAGACGCCGCCGGTCGTCGAGATTCGGTTGTCGCGGCTGTCCCAGTTGAGCGTGAAGCGCAGCGAGCTGGTGATGCCGTCGCGGAACGCGTTGGCGATGAAGATGTTCGAGAAGGTGTTTGCCAGGTCGCCGCCGACGCCCAGGAGGTTTCCTCGCGGCTGCGAAATCTTCACGTTCTCGAACTCGTATCGAAGGAAGATTCGGAATCGCGGGTTGAATAGAGGATGGCCGGTCGTGAGGTTGGCGCCGGTCGAGTCCTGCCGGAAGTCCCGGAAGTCTCGGATGCGCTTGAAGATACCAAAGCCAAGGCTCCACTCCGAGCCGAGGAACCAGGGTTCGACGAAGTTCAGGTCGATCTGCTGTCGAATGCCCGAAACCTGCAGGTTCAAGCCGAGCGATTGCCCGCGGCCGAAGAGGTTCTGTTGCTGGATCTGCGCGGTGACAATGAAGCTCTCGAGCGAGGAGAAGCCGGCGCCGACCTGGAAGGTGCCGGTGGGCTTCTCGGCGACCTCGACGTTGATCACCATCCGGTCGCGTGCCGTTCCCTCTTGCTCGGAGACGTCGACACGTTCGAAGTAGCCGAGCTGATTCACCAGCGCGCGGCCGTCCTCGAGCTTGGTCTGGTTGTAGAGGTCGCCTTCGCTGATTCGGAACTCGCGGCGGATGACGGCGTCGCGGGTTTTGGTGTTGCCGCGGACGTGGAGGCGCTCGATGTAGACGATCGGTCCTCGCTGGATGTTGATCGTGACGTCGACCAAGTGATTCGCCTCGTCGAGGTCCGTGCCCGGGACCATCTCGACCAGGGCGTATCCCGAGTCGCGGTAGGCGCGGCTGATCCCTTCGATCCCCTCGGCGATCTTGCTCCGGCTGAACCAGTCGCCGGACTTGAGCTTGACCATTTTGCGGAGCTCGGCCTTGGGGGCGATGGTCTCCACTTCGTTGCCGGCGCCGTCGGTCTCCATGACGTCGAATTCACGAATCCGGAAGCGCGGACCTTCCTCGACAGGAATCGTGATGTCGACGTAGGCCCGATCCGCGGTGAGCTCTACCGTCGGCCGGCCCGGACGCATCATCAGGTAGCCCTTGTCGTAGTACCAGGCCTGGACACGAGTCAGGTCCTCGTCGAAGGCCGAGCGGCTGAACTTGTTGCGGTCGCTCAGGAACGAGAACATGCCGGTCTCGTTGGTTTGCATGATCTTCAGCAACTCCGGCGCGGGGAGCTCCTCGTTGCCGACGAAGCTGATGCGCCGGACCTCGACTTCAGCGCCTTCGTCGATCTTGAAGATCACGTCGACCTGGTTGGTGTCGCCAGGAACTCGTCTGAGCTCGTACTCGACATCGGCCAAGAAGAAGCCCTCTTCGGAGTAGAGTTGGCGCATCGCATCGGCCTGCGACTCGACGTCGGGCACCGATAGGATCGTGCCTGGCTCGAGCGAGACGGTCTCATCGATGTCTTCTTTGTCGACTTCGTCGTTGCCCTTGTAGACGACGTTGCGAATCGCGGGACGTTCGATGAGTCGGATCGTGAGCTTGATGCCCGCACCAAGCGGGTCAGACTCGATCTGGAGGTCGTCGAAGTAGGCCATGTTCCAGAGGGCCCTGGCGTCGCGGGTCACGGCGGGGTCGGTGCAGGTCGAGCCTTTTCGGAGCTTCATCGTGACCCGGACGTCATCCGGATCGACACGGCGCGCGCCGATCACGACGATGCGTCGGATCTCCTTGCCGTGACAGCTCGTACGCGGAACCCGAATCGCGGCGTTCGGGTCCTCGACCGGTTCGTAGTCCTCACCCTCGTCGCCCGCGTCCGGCTCTTGGCCGAACGACGGAGGCGGTCGTTGCGGCTCCGGAGACGTCCGCACGGGCCTGGTCGCCGGGGGCGGAGGCTCCGGCATGTTCTCCTCACTCTGAGCGCCCGCGACGGAAGCGAGCCCTGCGAGCATCAGGGCTATGGCAGAGGCGGAAGGGCGCATTGTAAGGTGTAGCGATCCGGGCGGCTATAGCCGTGCCCTATCGGGGGGTCAAGCTGGTTTTCCTTGGTTTTCAAGGGGTTGAGGCCGGCGCTCGTCCGAATCGATGCGCCCGTCTTTCATCGAGACGCGCCTCGGCATCATGTCCGCGAAGTCGCGGCTGTGGGTCACGATGAGGAACGTGATCCCGTGTCTCCGATTCAAATCGAAGAACAGAGAGTGCACCGAAGCACTGGTCTGACTATCCAGGTTGCCGGTAGGCTCATCGGCGAGCACGAGCTTTGGCTTCATCAGGAGGGCTCTGGCGAGCGCTACGCGTTGCTGTTCTCCGCCCGAAAGCTCGCCAGGTCGGTGGGTGATCCGTTCGGAGAGCCCGACCTCGTCGAGCAACTGCTTGGCGCGATCCTCGAAGCGTCTCCGCCCCTGTATCAATCCTGGCATCATCACGTTTTCGAGGGCCGTAAACTCCGGCAGGAGATGGTGAAATTGGAAAACAAAACCAATGCTTCGATTTCTAAACTCGGCCAGATCTGAGCTTCCGAGGCGGGTGACATCGTGACCGTCGTAGAGAATCCGGCCGTCTGTCGGTAGATCGAGTGTGCCTATCAGATGCAGCAGCGTGCTTTTCCCGGCGCCCGATGGGCCGACGATCGTGACCATCTCGCCGCTACCGATGTCGAGATCGATACCTCGCAGAACCTCGAGCGACCGGCCTTCGTGCTCGAAGGTCTTGGTCACGTTTTGTACGGAGACGAGTGGATCGGGCATCGAAAGCTAGGTTTTCAGTCGTAGCGGAGCGCGTCGACAGGCCGCACTCGACTCGCTTGATACGCGGGAAAGAGAGTTGCCGCTAGGCATACCAGCACCGTCGCAGCACCAACGGCGGCGAACTCGGTCGGATCGAGGTGCACAGGAAGCTTGTCGATATAGTAGACCTCGGGATTCATTCGGATTCCAAAGTGTTCTGCGGCGAATGTGAGGACGAAGCCGAGCCCGAGCCCCATCAAGCCGCCGGCCGCTCCGATCAGAAGGCCCTCGATCACGAATATCCGGATCACGCTTCGCGCCGAGGTGCCCATCGCCTTGAGGATGCCCACCTCGCGACGTTTCTCCTGGACCAGGAGGGTCAGGGTGCCGAAAACGGAGAAGCCCGCGATCAGGATGGCGATCCCGAGGGTGATGAACATCGCCAGCTTCTCCAGCGCCAGCGCACCGAAGAGTTGCTGGTTCATCATCTTCCAATCCCGAACGCGGAGGCCCTCCGCGCCGATCGTCGATGCCAGCGCGGCTGCTAGGGCAGGCGCGTCCCCGACTTGTGCCACCTTGACCTCGATGCCGCTGATGCGGCCCTCGGAGCGGAGGAAGCGCTGGGCGACCTCGAGATCGATGTAGGCGTGCTTCATGTCGTACTCGTACATGCCGCTGTAGAAGATCCCCGCGATCCGGAAGGGACGGGTCCTCGGAATCGGGCCCGTGGGGCCTAGGTCGCCGCGCGGGGAAACCACCGTGACGCGATCGCCGACGACGAGCCGGAGCGCCCGGGCGAGCTCTTGTCCGACGATGAGGCCGGGCATGCTGTCTTCGTTCGTCTCCTCGGGGAGCCCCTTGGCAGCCGCGCGCTCAGCGCCTTGGATCATCGCGTCGAGCGGGCCGGCCTTGGTCGTGTCGATCGAAGAGTCGAGGATGCGTTCGGGGTGCTGCAGGTAGTCGAGCTTGCCGTGGGTGAGATTGTGGCCGAGGTCTGTGACCTCGGAGACCGTTTCGGGATCGATGCCGCGAAGGATCGCCCCGGCTCGGTTCGAAAGGCTCGACACCATGACTTCGACTTGAAGGAAGGGGGTGGCGCCGACCACGCCCTCGGTTTGCCGTGTTCGTGTCAGCAGGGGCTGCCAGTCGTCGAGCTCTTCGTACACCTTGTCGATCACGATGTGGGCGTGGTTGCCGAGGATCTTCTTCTCGAGGTCAGCCCGAAAACCGCCCATCACGCTGAGGACCGAGATCAGCATGCAGGAGGAGACGGCGACCGCCAAGATCGAGAGCGTGCTGCTCGCGGCGAGGAAACCGGTCTTCTTGGCGCGAAGGTGGCGTGCTGCCACCATCGAACGGAAGCCAATTCGCTCGAACAGCGAAAGTAGCGGGCCGACCAGGCGAAGCGTGAGCCGCACGCCGAAGACGGTGGTGATGCCGACTCGAACAACCGCTCGCAGCAGGCTGGTCTCGTCGCCTTCGGCCGGCGAGATCGGAAACAGGAGGGTGACCAGCAGGAACGCGACGAGGAGCGCGGCGTCGAATCGCCACCAGAATCGCTCTCGGCGCGCGGCCGGGACTAGGAACCAGCAGGACATGCTCAGCACGACGATGAGCGCACCGCTCATGGTCTGAAGTGTGGTTGCCGTCTCGTAGAGCGTGGGCACCCAGGAGAGGTCGAGGTCGGCATACGCGAGGTGGGTCAGGCCAAAGAGCAGGCTTGCGACCGTGCCGCCGAGGACGTGACCGACGGAAACGCGCGCCGCCCACAGGAGGACTCCAACCGAGGCGCTGCTGATCAAGGAATGGAGAGCGGCGGTGATCCCCAAAGCCAGGGTGCGGGCGCGTCCGCGCGTACCCCGCGATAGACGGGCCGCGCGTCGAAGGACGGCCAGGCTGAGCAGCAGGAAGCTGAGTTGCACCGTTGCCCAGCCGATGGCGAGGCGCAGCCAGAGCAGGTCGTTCGCGACCGCTGCCTGAAACCACTGGCTGCTCGTCGCGCCGAAAACCAGAACGGCCAGGACCTGCAAGACCCCGAAACCGCAGAGGACGGCCGTCCAAAAACCGAGCGGCCGGGCTTGGCTCACTCGGCCTCCGGGCGGAGCAACGGAAAGAGCAAGACGTCTCGAATCGATGGCTGATTGCACAGGAGCATCACGAGCCGGTCGACGCCGAGGCCAAAGCCCGCCGCCGCCGGCATGCCGTGGGAGAGAGCTCGGATGTAGTCTGCGTCGAAGTCCATTGCCTCGTCGTCGCCCCGCTCGCGGTTGCGGAGCTGTGACTCGAAGCGCGCGGCCTGATCATCTGGGTCGTTGAGCTCGCTGAAGGCGTTGCTCAGCTCGCGGCCCTCGATGAAGAGCTCGAAGCGGTCGACGTAGGCAGGCTCGTCGTCGTTGCGGCGCGCGAGCGGCGACACCTCCCAGGGGAACTCGGTGATGAAGACAGGGACCGACTGGGCGCCGTTGGGCGTGCGGTACAATGCGGTGAGGTCGGGCTCCACGAGAAGCTCGAAGACCGCGAACACGCGTTCGCCGTGGGTCTCGCATTGGCGGAGCTGTTTCTGTGCGGCAGGGTCGAGCTTGGGCGAGATGGTCTCGCAGGCCTTCGCGAATGCCTCTTCGTCGTCGATGGCGTCACGCGAGAGCACGTCGGTCCACGGGGTCTCCGGAACCTCACCCTGGCCGGCGCGCTCGAGCCGGTCCGCGATGGCCTCGCGCATGCGCACCCGCTTCCAGTCTGCCTGGAGGTCGAACGTTCGCTCGCCGATCAGTCCCGGGAACTTCGCCATCAGGTCCGCGTCGACCGCGCGAAGCATCTCGACCACGAGATCCATGAGGTCCTCGAAGGTCGCGTACGCCATGTAGAATTCGAGGATGGTGAATTCGGGATTGTGCTTGGTGCTGATGCCCTCGTTGCGAAAGGCACGGCCGATTTCGTACACGCGGTCGAAGCCGCCGACGAGCAGCCGCTTGAGGTAGAGCTCGGGTGCGATGCGCAGGATCAACTCGAGGTCGAGGGCGCGGTGGTGCGTGTCGAAGGGCTTGGCCGTGGCGCCGCCGCGAATCGCGTGCAGCAGTGGTGTTTCAACCTCGAGAAAACCCAGGCAGTCGAGGAAGCGCCGAAGCGACTGCACGATGACGCTGCGCGCGCGAAACACTTCGGCGACGGCGGGGTTGGCGAACAGATCGACGTAGCGCTCTCGGTAGCGCTTCTCGACGTCCTTGAGGCCGTGCCATTTGGCCGGCGGCGGTAAGAGGGCTTTGCCGAGATGCTCATAGCGCCGGGCGCTCACGGCGAGGGCACCGGTCTTGGTGCGGATGGCGGGGCCTTCGACCAGGACGTGGTCGGCTAGGTCGAGGAGCTTGAGCATGGCCGCGTCGCGGGCTTCGAGGCTGTCCGGCCGGACCAGGGCCTGGGCATCGCCGTGCGGGGTACGGATAACGAGGAAGGGACCACGCTTGGCGATCACACGGCCGAAGAGCGGAACGTGCGGTGCTTCGTCACCGAGCTCGTCCTCGAGCGGCAGCTTGGCGCAGGCCTCTTCATCTGCGGCTAGAAGTACGAGGCGGCGGCGTTGGTCCTCGAGCGAAGAATTGCTTCGCCATGTGTTCGGGTAGGGCAGGACGCCCAGCTCGCGCAGGCGCTCGGCCTTGTTCAACCGCGTTTGTCGGAGCTCGTCTTCGGTTGCCACTTGCTAGTCCCCTTGGGCGTCGCCCGCCTTCTTCTTTTTCTTTTCCGCGTTCATCAAGAGATAGGTTTCGATGAACTCGTCGAGCTCGCCGTCGAGCACCGCGTCTGCATTGTTGATTTTGTGATCGGTGCGTTCGTCCTTGACCATCGTGTAGGGCTGCAAAGTGTACGTGCGAACCTGAGAACCAAACGCGATGTCGGCCCGATCGTTCAGGAACGCTTCTTCGAACGCCTCTTCACGCTCGCGTCTGGCCTTCTCGAAGAGCAGGCCGCGGAGCATCTTCAAGGCGGTCTCGCGGTTCTGATGCTGGCTGCGCTCCGCCTCGCAGCGGACGGTGAAGCCGGTCGGGATGTGCTTCATTCGGACGGCCGATTCGGTTCGGTTGACGTGCTGGCCGCCGGCGCCGCCCGAGCGCATGGTGCTGATTTCCAGGTCTTCGTCCCGGATCTCGATCTCGCCTTCGGTCAGATCGTCGCCGAGGTCGGGCACGACGCTCACGCCCGCAAACGAGGTGTGCCGGCGCTTGTTGGCGTCGAAGGGGCTGATGCGAATCAGTCTGTGGACACCGTTCTCGGCCCGGAGGTATCCGTAGGCGTTGGGGCCGCGAGCCACGAAGGTGGCGTCCTTGATCCCGGCTTCGTCGCCCGGCTGCTTGCTCAGAAGCTCCGTCTTGAAGCCGCGGCGCTCGCACCAGCGGAGGTACATCCGCAAAAGGATGTCCGCCCAGTCCTGGGCCTCGGTTCCCCCGGCTCCCGGATTGATGGTGACGATCGCATCGGTATCGTCGTCCTTGGTGAGCATCCGCTTGAGCTCGAGGCCCCGGACCTCTGCCTCGATGCTGGGGAGCTGCTCGGCCACGTCGGCCACGACGCCGTCGTCGCCCTCGCTCGCCGCCAGGTCCAATAGCTCGAGTAGATCGTTGGTTTCGCCGTCTACTCTCTCGAATTCCTTGAGAGTTTCCTCGGAGGATGCGCGATCCCGCATCATTTTCTGAGCCCGCTGCTGGTCATCCCAGAAGCCCTCGGAGCCGCTGAGGTTGGTTAGGCGGTCGATTTCGTGGCGAATGCCATCGAGGTCAAAGATACCTCCCCAGCGCTTGCATGCGCTGTACGAGGTCTTGGAGTTTTTCTCTGCATTCACCAGGGGTCATGACTCTGCGCGCCGACCTACCGCGGTGGCATGGCGCTGTCAAAAGGGCTCGAAGAGAACCGGGGCCCGGGGCGACGGGGTCGCATTGCCGCGGGTGAGCGTGCGGGCGTCACCGTTCGGGCTTGAGCTGCCGCGGATGTTTGGGGGGCGGGAGGGTCGGTTGGGGGGAGCTGGTTTGGTTTAATTACACCACCCGCCCACCCCCACCCGTAATCCTCCCTGGCGCGGCGGTCGCTTTGCTCCGCCTTGCCGGCGCGTTGCGCCGGGCTTCGCCCTTCGGGCTCGCGCTGCCGCGGGTGTTTGGGGGGCGGGAGGGTCGGTTGGGGGGCCTGGTTTGGTTTAATTACACCACCCGCCCACCCCCACCCGTAATCCTCCCTGGCGCGGCGGTCGCTGTGCTCCGCCTTGCCGGCGCGTTGCGCCGGGCTTCGCCCTTCGGGCTCGCGCTGCCGCGGGTGTTTGGGGGGACATGAGTGGATATGGATGGAGGGGGGTGGCGGCACGATTTGGCTTGTGTTTGTAGGGGGTTTCCGGTTCACTTGCCCGCCATGTGGCGCTGTAGACGTTTAGTCCTTGCTGTGTTCGCGGTTGGGCTCGTTGCTCTGACGGGTTGTGATACCGAGAAGCTTGCGGCGGATTCGACCGCGGCGCTCTTTGGGCGCGCCGCCCCGGGGGTCGAGCAGCACTGGGACTACGAGCTCGTCGGGAAGTCGTTTCCGGCCAGCATCATTCAGCTGGAGGGCCTCTTGCGGGTCGTTCCGGACAACGAGACGATCGGCCTGTCCCTGGTCGGCGCGTACGTCGGCTATGGCACCGGTTGGATTGAGGACCGGGTCGAGGTTGCTGACATCGAGGACGACTGGGAAGAAGCCGAGTACCTCCGCCGTCGGGCCTTGGTGATGTACACGCGCGCTTGGGATTTCTCGAAGCACTTCCTGCGCCTCCGGGATCCCGGCTTCGACGAGGCGCTCAAAGGCGGGGTCGACAGCTTGGAATCTTGGCTGAACGCGGTGTTCCTCGAGAAAGAGGACGCAGCCATTTTGCTTTGGGCGGGCGCGTCGCTCGGCGCTCGAATCAACATGGGCATGGAAGACATGGATACGGTGGCCGACCTTCCCCTTGCGAAGGTGATCCTGGCCAAGTCCGTCGAGCTCGACCCGGACTTCATGTTCATGATCGGCAGGATGACCATGGGCGTGCTCGCGGCCTCGGAGTTCCCGCCGAACATGGACCGCGCGAAGCTGATCCTCGACGAGGTGCTCGAGAAGACGGAGCGCAGGAACCTGATGGTTCAGATGAACATGGCACGTCACTATGCGGTGAACATCGGCGACCACAAGCTCTTCAAGGAGCTGTTGCAAGAGGTCGTGGACGCAGGCGACGTCCTTCCCGAAGCGCGACTGTCAAACGCGATTGCGCGTCGCCGGGCGGAGCGTTACCTGGGTCAGATCGAGTTCTTCTTCAGCGATCTGAGCGAGTGATCCTCGGCGTCAGGTAGCCATGCTCATCATCTTGAACACGCTCGTATCGGCTCTCGTCATCGGGGTCGCAGCGTGGCTCTCGCGACGCTACCCTTCGGGGGCCGGGTTTCTCGTCGCACTGCCCTTGGCGACCATGCTCGTCTTGCCGATGGCCTATGTGCAGCACCGGGATCCGGCTACCGCGTTCCAACTCGCGCGCAGCATTCTGGTAGCGCTCCCCATTACGCTACTGTTCTTCGTCCCATTTCTGATCCGAGACCGTCTCTCGTTTTGGGGTGCGTACGCCCTCGGCTGTGCGCTGTTGCCGATCGGCTATTTCGCGCACCGCGCGATCATGCGGGCGCTCGCCTGACTACAGCGCCGCTCCGCCGTGGACGTCGATCGTCTCGCCGGTGAAGTAGTCGCAGTCGAAGATGAACTTCACGGCGCGCCAGATGTCTTCGGGCTGCCCCATCCGGCCGAGCGGCACCGAAGCGCGAATCATGTCGAGCGCCTTCTGATTCATGTTGGCCGTCATCGATGTCTCGGTAGCGCCAGGCGCGACGGCGGCGACGCGGATGCCGTACGGAGCGAACTCCTTCATCCAGGTGCGCGTGTTTGCGGCAAGCGCTGCTTTTGCAGCCACGTAGTTGGTCTGACCACGATTGCCGTGACGCGCGATGGATGAGATGTTCACGATCACACCGGGCTCATCGTGGTCGATCATGTGCGCGACGACTTCTTGGACCATGAACGCAGCACCGGTGAGGTTGATCGCAATGACCAGGTCCCAGTCCTGCCGCGACATGCGGCGAATCTCGCCGGTCTTGCGGCTCTTGCCGACCCAGAGCCCATCCCGGATGATACCGGCGTTGTTGATGAGCGAGTTCAGCCCACCCATTTGCTCGGCGGCCCAGGGAACGAAGCTCGCGATTTCGTCCTGGTCGGCGACGTTGAGCCTTCGACGGTGAATGCCTTCTGGGAGGGCGGCCAGGCCTTCTTCGTTGACGTCGCCCACGGTGACTTGCGCGCCGGCGGCGAGAAGTTGCTTGGCGAAATGCTCCCCGAGGCCCGAAGCGCCGCCGGTGATGATGACTTTGAGTTGGTCGAGCTCCATAGAGGGGCTTCCTACCCGCACATGCCGCTCCCGTGCAAGCCGCTTGCGCTTAGAACGTGCCGCCGAAGGAGAGGCCGGCCCCCCGTCTGGAGATCGAAGGCGCGACCCCCCAGCTGAACTCGTGCCCCGGCATCGGCTTCTTCCGCGCGTTATATTCTTCCCAGGCGTTTTCGCTGGGGGCCTTGCGGAACGAAAGGCCGAAGGTGGCGAAGCCTACCGCGGAGAAAACCGCGCCGATGACGTAGCCGGACACGCGGTCCGCGCTGCCCATGCTGTCGGGAATCGGCGCGAACGCGAGGACCATGACCCCGGCCAACGCATGGGTGAGCCCGGCCCAGCGCACCAAGAGGCGCTCGCTCTGGCGAGCTTCTTGGGAGGCCTGCAGCTCGCCCTCAAAGTGTGCGAGCTCGACGTTGGTGATGCCGTCTTTACGCGCCCTCTCCCAGCGCTCTTGCCGGCGTGTCTCATGGACGATGCGGGTCGCGGCGAACACACCCGCAGTCAGATCGGCCATGCCGAGCGTCATGAACATGACCCCGAGGCCGCGCGAGTATTGACTCTGCGGTGGGTCTTCAATCAGGCGCCACGCCGACAGACCGAGCAAGATCGAGCCGCCGGCAATCCCGGCAGCGGCCACGAACTTCTGCGTGGTGATCATTTCCTTCGCCGAGTTCGTCAGTAGCTCGTCTAGAACCTCCGCATTGTATGCCAGTGCGTCGCGGTCGAAGAGGTCGGGCTCTTGCGTGAGAACGCCGGCGTCTGCCTCGACATTCGCGCTGGTGTCCTTGATCTCGTCTTGCGCGGCTACCGTCACCGGCAGGGCAGAGAAGAGAAGCAACGCAAGGACTGGAATCGAGGCTGGGGTGGTTCGCATGGACGTCGGCCCTGGATAGCAGTGGCGGTCCGCCGCCGCCAACTCAGCGCTTGCCGCGCTTCTGGAGGAACTTCGCGTGCGCGCTGCTGAGCGAGTCGTAGAATCGTTGTGGGGCGGTTCGTTTGAGGCGCCAGGCCATCCGTCCGTCGCGCATGGGCTGAACGTAGAGCTTGCCATCGCGCACCGAATCGATGGCGGCTTTTGCGACGTCAGCGGCTTGAACTTTCGAACGCTCCATCCAGCGGATGACCTGGGCGTCCTCTTTTTCGCTAGTGGCGCCGCGTCCCGATTCGATGATGTTCGTTCGGAAGAACGTCGGGCAAAGGACGCTGACCCGGATGCCCTGCGACTTGTATTCGGCGAACAGGGTTTCGCTCAGTGAGACGACGCCCGCCTTGCTGACGTTGTACGCGGACATGGCGGGCGGGGCGACCAGGCCTGCTGCCGATGCGACGTTGACGATGTAGCCGCGTCCGCGGGGGCGCATCTTTGTCACCGCCGCCTGGCAACCATAAATCACGCCCCAGAGATTGATGTCGATCGCCCAGCGCCAGTCTTCGATCGAAATTTCGTCGAACGGACCGCCGACGGCGACGCCGGCGTTGTTGGCGATGAAGTCGATTCCACCAAGCCGTTTGTCAGCCTCGTCGACCAGGGCGAACACGGCGTCGCGATCGGTCACGTCGCAAGCGATCACCTCGGCATGGGCCCTCAGCGCGCGCAGCTGCTCGGCGGTCTGCTCCGCGGAGGCCGCGTTGATGTCGGAGATGATGAGGGAGCCGCCGCGCTTGGCGAGGTCGAGAGCCATTGCGCGGCCGAGGCCGCTTCCGGCACCGGTGACGACCGCTCGAAGCGGTTTGGGGAAAGACATCCCCGCAGAGAAGCCCCGAAGCGCCTCTCCGTCAAGGCGCTTGCAAGAGCACCCCACGAGCAGGCAAGGTCGCCCCGATGAACGAGAGTCGAAAGCGTAGTTTCTGGGGCTGGGGCTGGGAAGACAGGTTCCCGGACCGGGCGTCACGCAAGGCGATTGGGGAACACGCCGAGCTGATGCTTGGATTCGCGCCGCAACGATGCGATGAGCCCCCGTCGCTGGGGTCGATCGAGCTCCGGGCCTCGCGACTGAGCGCGCCGGCTAGCCTCGCGGGGATTGTCAGCAATGACCATGAAGCCCGAGTTCGGCATACCTACGGCCGATCCTACCGTGACGTGCTCCGCGGCTTCCGCGGCGATTTCAGTCCGGCGCCCGATCTCGTGGCCACGCCCGGGACTGAGGGAGAGATCAGCGCGCTGCTCGATTGGGCGGCCGATGCCAAAGTCGCCATCATCCCGTTTGGTGGTGGCACCAGTGTGGTCGGTGGCGTCGAAGGCGAAGTCGACGACCGCTACCGCGGGGTGCTGAGCCTGGATCTCGGGCGACTCGACCGCGTGCTCGAAGTCGAACCGAGCTCCATGTCCGCGCGCATCCAAGCGGGTGCGACCGGACCAGTGTTGGAATCGCAGCTCGAGGCGCATGGCCTGACCCTCCGCCACTTCCCGCAGTCATTCGAGTTTTCGACGCTCGGCGGCTGGCTTGCCACGCGGGCCGGCGGTCACTTCGCGACGGTGTACACGCGCATTGACGATTTGGTCCAGTCGACCCGCGCCGTCACGCCCCGCGGCCTATGGGAGTCGCGTCGCTTGCCGGGATCCGGCGCCGGACCGAGCCCGGACCGACTCATGCTCGGCTCCGAAGGGATCTTCGGCGTGATCACCGAGGCATGGATGCGCGTCCGGCCTCGTCCGGAGTTTCGGGGCACGGCCACCGCACAGTTCAGTGACTACGCGCGCGCGGTGGACGCGGTGAGGGCTCTGTCGCAGTCAGGGCTTTACCCGAGCAACTGCCGGCTGCTCGACAAGCGCGAGGCGGCCCTCAACGCCGTCACCTTGGACGGCACCCATGTTCTGATCGTCGCCTTCGAATCGGCCGACCATTCGGTTCGCGCCTGGATGGAACGGGCGCTCGAGCTCGTCGCCGACCACGGCGGCGTATGTCCCAAGGGGCCGGTCTACCGGGAAGGGGGCCAGCGCAGTGGCGGCAGCGGCGGCGCCGGGGTGTGGCGAGACAGGTTCATCGATGCACCGTACTTGCTGAACACCATGGCCAGTATGGGCGTCATCGCGGACACCTTTGAAACGGCATGCACATGGGACAAGTTCGAGCGGCTGCACACTGGGGTCGTAGCCGAGGTTCGGCGCGCGATGAAAGACGCCTGCGGACAGGGCTTCATCAGCTGCCGATTCACCCACGTGTATCCGGATGGCCCCGCGCCGTACTTCACCTTCATCGCACCGGGGCGATACGGGGCTGAGGCCGAGCAGTGGATGGCGATCAAGCAGGCGGCTTCGGACGCGGTGATCGCACACGGCGGGACGATCACCCATCACCATGCGGTCGGCCGGATTCATCGCCCATGGTACGAGAAGCAGCGTCCCTCCCAGTTTGGTGAGGTGCTGCGCGCCGTCAAAGGTGCGCTCGACCCGTCTCAGGTCATGAACCCGGGCGTCCTAGTCGAGGTCTGAGCTCGCGGGTTAGGGCGTGTTTTGCGCGCGGAGAGGTTCGTCTTTTCGTACTCGGAAGATCACCCCGATGTCGTCCCCTTTGAGCTTCCACTTGCTCGAGTCGCGACGTCGATTCGGGCCGAAAGAGTAGGCGAACACTTTGTCGCGCTTCTCATTGCAACTGGTGCGCACCCAATACGCCGTGCTCCAAGGGTCGATGAAGAACGCAGCGCGCTCTTCGGGCAGCCCGCGACGCTTGAGCGAACGGAATCGGCCCTTCATCAGTCGGTCGCTCCCGGAGAGCTTCGCCATCTGGTTGAGTCGCTCATGCTGTCCGCAGAGTAGATTCCCATCCTTGATGAGTTTTCGGAGGTCTTTTTCGATCGCTCGAATCTCTGTCGCGGTGACCTCCACGACGACCGGCTCGGCTGAGAGTCGTGCGCGTGAGAACAGCGCGCTCCCGAATGCGAGAACGACGACGAGGCTCAAAGTCCCAACGATCGCAGGCCATGGCATGGGCCCGACGACTTCGTTTTCGTTCGCCTCGTCGGGCGAGTCGCCGATCTGAGCAATGTGATCGGTCGCGGCGATCGACGCGAAGAGAAAGGCGAGCGCCATGCACGCTTCGATGAGCTCACCGGTGTACCGAAGTGGGTAGAAGATGAGAAGCCCGAGGAGCACCACGAAGATCGGTGCAAGCCCTGCGGGCGGCGCGGTGATCCGCAGCTTCGCCAGAAGCCTGCGGCCCGCCGGTATGCGTTCGAGAAGGGGAAGCAGCAGTCCATACACGACGAGAATGGCGCCTAGCAGCTGCTTGCGGACGCTGGTCGCCATGACGTTGTGGAGGTTGAACTCCTGCTGATAGTTGTTCTCGAGAAAGTAGCGGGGCGGGCTGTAGCCCAGGACGCGTTGCCCCCACGAGATCTCCTCCATCGCGACCAGGATGCAGAAGGCTGCCAGCCCCGCGAAGAACCAAGGAAGCTGACGCTTCTCTCGTTGCAGGATGGCGGCGCGCATGAAGATGACGGCCGCCACCATGAAGCCCCAGAACGTCGCCCACTCCAGTGGCTGGTCTTCTTGTACGTGCTGGTAATAGACGTCTGGGTCCAGCACGCTCAGCGCGCTGAACCCAGCGATCAGACCCAAGACACAGACGTTAGCGAGGACTTGCCGCATTCAGTGACGTCCAGAGAGCTACTACTACTACTTCTTCTTCTTCGAGTTGCTGCTGCCGGAGTTGCTGCCACCGCCGCTCTCATCGTCTACGCAGTCGCCGCCTGCTGGGCAGGATGCGTCGAATCACCGTTCGGCCCGCCGTTACCTTGCCAGGGTTGCTGGAGTCGACGCCGTCCTCGTTGTTGCCGTGGCCATTATTGCTCTTGCCGGAGTCGCCGCTTGTCCTTGGAGCCGGAGTCGGCCTTGTCGGAGCCACCGCCGGAGTCGCCGCCGGCGTCACCGGCATCCGAGTCGCCGCCGAAGTGGCAGGCTACGTCCCACCAGTCGCAGCCCGAGTCGCCGGAGTCGGCCTTGTCGGAGCCACCGCCGGAGTCGCCCTTATCGGAGCCACCGCCGGAGTCGGCCTTGTCGGAGCCACCGCCGGAGTCGGCCTTGTCGGAGCCACCGCCGGAGTCGGCCTTATCGGAGCCACCGCCGGAGTCGCCGCCGCCGGAATCACCACCGCCGGAATCGCCGCCGCCGGAGTCGCCACTGCCGGAATCGCCGCCGCCGGAGTCGGCCTTATCGGAGCCACCGCCGGAGTCGCCCTTATCGGAGCCGCCGCCGGAGTCGCCGCCACCGGAGTCGCCGCCACCGGAGTCGCCGCCACCGGAGTCGCCACCGCCGGAGTCGCCGCCGCCGGAGTCGCCAGCCGCCGGAGTCGCCACCGCCGGAGTCACCGCCGCCGGAGTCGCCACCGCCGGAATCGCCGCCGCCGGAGTCACCGCCGCCGGAGTCACCGCCGCCGGAATCGCCGCCGCCGGAATCGCCGCCGCCGGAGTCGCCGCCGCCGGGATCGCCGCCGCCGGAGTCGCCGCCGCCGGAGATCGCCGCCGCCGGAGTCGCCACCGCCGGAGTCGCCACCGCCGGAGTCCCAGTCACTGGCGTCCGGGACCGTACCGGAGACCCGGTTCGAGATGTCATCCGCCACGAAATACATAGAAAACGGACTCGCGCCGGCTTCGACGAGCCCCCAAACGCTCACCGATGCGGCGAGTCCGATGCCAAGTGTCCAACGCGAGATTCTCATTTTCAGCACCTCTTTCAAATTCCAGTATAAGAAAAGATTTACAGTCCTCAAGTGGGGTATATTACCCGCTTGTCGATTTATCTGGGATTGCTCGCCGCGATCATGTCTTTGAATGGGTCCCCATCGATGTCCCCCGAGGCGAGGCAGTACCAGGATCGCGGGCCGTCATCCTGGATGAGGCGGAAATTGTAGCGATGTCCTTGGATCTCCGTAGCGGAGATGCGCGCGCCGCCCTCGACGCGAAAGCCCAGTGCATCAAAGGTTCCGGCGTACTTGCCTCGGGTGAGCAAGTGCTCTCGCTGTGCCGCAGCAAGCGCTCGGAAGGTCACGACCGCCTCGGGTCGCTTCGCGCGAGCCACGTACTGCTGATAGCGATTGAGCCCGACGCTCGCCAACACCGACATGATCACCGTGACGATCATGACGTCGATCAAGGTGTAGCCGCTTCGCCGCGTTCGATTTGATGCTCTCTTCTGTGCTCTCATTTTCGCTCTTCCCCATGGAGACTTCCATAGACGATGATCTTGTCTTCCCAGTGCTGCGCAACGATCGCGTCTCCCCGGTGAAGGAAGCCGTCACGAGCGCCCCAGCGCTTCTCCGCGGTCGAGAACAAGGTCTCCACTTCTTCGCGACGGCGCTCCTCGGAGAGAAGCTCCCAGGATTCCTCGACCTGGGCGAAAAGCACCGGGGGTTTGGATTCGGAAACCGATGCTTCGCGGATGAAGCTGGAGAGCTCGCCGGCGGCCTCCGGGCTGAGCGTCCGAAGCCCGGAAGTGTTCTCCAGATACTCGCTGGCGAGAAACAAGAGCCCTGCGCATGCCACCGCCAAGCCGATGCCCCGAAACACCCGTTGTGACTGCATCGGGTTGGCGAGGAATATGCTCTTTCGCGCTGGCTTTTTCGGCACTTCCGTCTCTGGTGCCGCCTTCGTCGGTTCTGGATCGAGCGACGCGTCCGGGACCACGCTGAGCAGGCCCGTGTTCCGATCTCGGACGTCCGGATGCTCCATGCCAACGCTGAGGTGCTCGCGGTACTGATTCAAGTCCGAGAGCAGCTCGTCGATGAACTGGTAGCGCAGGTCGGGATCTCGGCAGGTCGCCTTGCGAATGATGCGAACGACTCCCGCCGGGTGGCTCCCCAGCTCCTCGAGCTTCGGGATGTCTCTCGCTTCCCGCGGCGGCTCCTCGCCGGCGACGATGAAGTAGAGAAGTCGTCCGAGTGAGTAGATGTCGGAGCGCGTGTCGATGACTCGCTCGCTTGCGGTTTCCGGCGGGACGTATGCGCCGCTCCGGGGCGCGATGCGAGGCCCCAAGAAGAACGGCTTGAGCTCGTCATCGACGGCGATGTACTTGGGCGACAAGGTTCCCACTGGAATGTCGGTCGCGTGGAAGCGTCCTACGATCTGCGCGACCTCGACGAAATGGCGCAGGCGCTCATCGAGACGCCACGAGCCCCACGGCAAGTCCTGGAAGATTCCCTTCGGAGCCGGCGTCGCGAGAAGCACGTAGGGCTCTTGCTTGATGATCTTGATTCCCGACGCTTCGGCGTAGCGCGGGATGTTCTCGAAGTTGACCTTCTGACCGTCGGTGGTGACGGCCTGGAGGACGATGACCGAGACTTCACGGTCCTCGCGGTCCAGGCCCCCATGCACGACGATTCCAGGCGCGCGGAAGATGGGCTTCCCCACCAGCACACCCGCCACGAAGGCATTGGTTGCAGTTTCTTGCATATATTGCAGCATAGGTAATTAAATACAGCTATGCCATAGCCAGCCATCTCCATCTCGAAACCGTGAGGACATTGTAACTCTGGGGTGAAGGCGTCGTATCCTCCGCGGGTATGCGGGTTGTCATCATCGGGAACGGGGTCGCGGGCATGGAGGCGGCCTTGGCGGTCCGCCGAAGAGAGCCGAGCTGGGACATCAGCCTGATCTCCGAGGAGAGCGATCACTTCTTCTCACGTACTGCGCTGATGTGGGTGTTCAGCGGACAGATGAGCCATCGGGACATCGAACCCCTCGAGCGTGATGCGTACGAAAGGCTCGGGCTTCGACGGGTGCGAGCCCGAGCGATGGGCGTCGATACTGCCAATCGACTCGTCTTGTTGGCCGGCGGTCGCGAGCCGGTCCCGTACGACCGCCTGTTGATCAGCTGCGGATCGCGTCCACGGCCTGGGCCTTGGCCCGGAAGCGATGCGTACGGCGTCGGTCATTTCGTCACCTTGCAGGACCTCGCCTGGTACGAGCGAGAAGTGCACGGTGGCGCTTCTCTTGGGGGTGAGCCACCCAGGCCGGAGGAGCATCTCAGCGCTAGCGCGAGCGATTCCCCCTATCGGTTTCGGCAAGTCGCGGCCGAGCGTCGCGGCCGGCTGGCTCAGCAGCCTGCAATCATTGGCGGGGGACTCATCGGAATCGAAGCGGTGGAGGTTGCGGTGACGGCTGGCCTGCGCCCTCGGTTCTTCATCCGTGAAGAATGGTTCTGGCCGATCGCTCTAGAGCCGCGCGAATCGCGCTGGATTGCCAGCCGGATGAGCCAGCACGGGGTCGACGTGCATCTGGAGTACGAGGTGGAAACGCTCGAGACTGACGACGACGGGAATGTGGCTGCGGTGCGAAGCAATCACGGTCGCTATGAGACCGACTGCGTGGTGATCGCCATAGGAGTGTTGCCCAATACGTCCTGGTTGGCCGAGTCCGGCATCGAGCTCGACGAGCGCGGCGGCATCGTCGTCGACGAGGGCCTGCAGACGAGCGCAGCGGATGTGTTCTCGGCGGGCGACTGTGCATCTGTGCGTTGGTTCGACGGGACTCGGCGTCCCGAGCAACTCTGGTACACAGCGCGCGATCAAGGCCGAGTGGCCGGGCGACGGCTATTGGGCGATTCGCCGCGCTACGAACGGGGCGCCTGGTACAACTCGGCCAAGTTGATGGATATCGAGTACACGACTGCCGGTTTGGTGAATTGGAATCTCGACGGAGAGAAGAGCTGGTTTTTCGAGGAGAAGGGCAAGGTTCGCAGCACGACCCGGGTAGTCGTCCAAGAGGGCCGCGTCGTAGGGTTCAACATGCTTGGCCGGCGATGGGACCACAGCGTGCTCATCCGTTGGATCGAAGAGCAGCGAAGCCTCGACTGGGTTCTCGGTCACCTCAACGCCGCAGCGTTCGACACCGAGCTCGTTCCGCCGCTACAAATTCCGGGAGCATGAAGTGGACCAGCAAGGACAAAACGGCTTACTGACGACCTATCGCGAGGGCTGGCGCAATCGCAGTGTCGTGGGGTTGGCGATCTCCCTGCTGCTAGTCACCTTCTACGTCGTTCTTTACTGGGAGCACAAAGTCGAAGAGCAGCTCGGCGTGGCTCCGCTCACTGCGGTTTCCGAAGCCATGGGCCTTCGCAATCGCTGGTACCTCTATGGCTTCCTCTATTCGGTCGCGATGGTCGCCGGCGCCATCTATTACCTCCGGCGCCACGGCAACAGTCGCTACAACCGGTTTCGAATCACGGTGAACGTCGCGATTCAAATCGCCCTCGGTTTCACGCTTCCGTTCATCATGCCGCTCTTCGGTGGCAAAGAGGTCTACTTCTCGTACTTCTGGCCCCTCAAGTACGACTATCTCTACCCGCAGACCCTCGCTGACCTTCCTCTGTACTTCGCGCTCTACACCGTCGTCGGCTCGCTGATCGCCGCGCCTGTCATGGCCGTGCTCTTCGGGAAGCGCTGGTATTGCTCCTGGGTCTGCGGTTGTGGTGGCCTGGCCAATACTTTTGGCGACCCGTGGAGACATCTGACGAGCAAGTCGACCAAGTCCTGGCGCTTCGAGCAGCTGAGCATTCACCTGGTCTTGTTGATCGCGATCGCGACGACCTTTCTGATCGGTCTCGACTCGCTGATTGGCAGCGAGCATCCGACCTTTCATCGAATCGTTGCAGGCAACGACTGGAAGGACTGGTCGATCAAGAGCTTCTACGGGTTCGCCGTCGGGTCGATCCTAGCCGGCGTGATCGGCACCGGCCTCTATCCGATCTTCGGGCCACGGGTCTGGTGCAGGAACTTCTGCCCGATGGCCGCCATCCTCGGCTGGGTTCAGAAGGTGGGGCGCTATCGAATCAAGGTGAAGCCGGGCATGTGCATCTCCTGCGGCAACTGCAGCACGTATTGCGAGATGGGCATCGACGTTCGCTCCTACGCGCAGGCGGACCAGAGCTTCACGCGCGCGTCTTGTGTGGGCTGCGGGATGTGCGCGCACATGTGTCCGCGGGGTGTGCTGAAGCTCGAGAACAGCTGGGAGCGACCGGAGGACAAGGAGCGTCAACGGCTCTCGGTCGTCGATTTCTGAGCCTCAGTCGAACGCACGGTTCCAGGCCTTGAAGACCGCCTCCGAGAAGAGCACGAAGCGGATTTCTTCCAGATGCCAAGCTTGCGCTTGCACCACCTCGGCTGCTATGGCGGCGGCCTCGTCGACAGGATAGCCGTACACGCCGCAAGAGATGGCGGGAAACGCGATCGATCGGAGGCCGTGCAGCACAGCCAAGTGGAGCGACGAGCGAAACGCCGAAGCGAGTAGCTCGGCATCGCTCGCGCGTCCCCCGTAGACGGGACCCACGGTGTGGATCACGTAACGCGCAGGGAGATCAAATCCGGGTGTGATTCGCGCCTCGCCTGTGGGACAGCGGACGGCGGGCCGGACTTCGGGAATCCCGCGGCACGCTTCGAGCAGAGCGGGGCCTGCGGCGCGATGGATGGCGCCGTCCACACCGCCGCCGCCGAGCATCTTCCGATTGGCGGCGTTCACAATCGCGTCGACCGATTCTTTGGTGAGGTCGCCCCTTAGAACACGGACCCTGACTGTCACCGGGGAGCATCCTCGGGAGGCTCTTCGGGCGCGGGCCTGCCCATGAGCTTGGCGAAAGCGGCGGGCCCCAGCGATTGAACCATCAGCCGGTCGAGCCGCCTCTTCACGGCCTCCTGTTCAGCGGGCGAGTCATAGACGAAGGCGACACCCATCCCCGCGGGGCGGCCGCTCGGGGCCCCGTCGGCGTCGACGACCCATCGAACAATCCCTCGCAACACCACCGGTTTCTCGAGCTGAGGCGCCCGAATCGTGAAAGAGAGCACAGTTCCGACCTCCAAGGGACGGTCGGTGCGGATGAAGGTCCCACCCTGACTGATGTTCTGGGTGTAGTCCGATAGAAGGGCGTTAAGACGCTCGTATTCTACGGTCAATTCCAGTGCAGCCCGACCCGATTCTCGACGCTCGCGACCTCGCTCAGACATGCCCAGGTCGAGGTTAGGTGGCCTGAGAGCCGACGGCAACAACATGGTCGCTTGACGGCGAATCGGCCACTGCCTAATCTACGAGCCCTTCTAACCCGGACGTTCCGCATCGGCGTTGAGCGTCTTTCGCGCGCGAGGATTGCGCATGACTGATACCGATTCCAAAACAAGTGAGACCTCAACGGGAGAGGTGGCGCCTGTGGAATCGCAAGCCCCCCGTGAACCCGCAAGCGAGTCCGTAACCGAGGCTGGTGCCGAGACCGCAACCGAGGCTGGTGCCGAGACCGCAGCCGAGGCCGGAGCTGGGACCGCAGCCGAGGCCGGAGCTGGGACCGCAGCCGAGACCGCGGCTGAGTCCGTGCCCCCGGCCGAGGCCGATACGGTTTCGGGTGACGTTGCTGCGGTGGAGGCCCAGGCCGACACGGTGAGCGGAGATGCTGCGCCTGATGAAGGTGCAGACAGCTCTGCTGGGGGAGTCGCGGCGGAAGAAGCAGGCAAGAAGAAGCGTCGCCGGCGACGCAAGAAGAAGGGTGCACAGGCGGGGGCAAGTGAAGCACCGCAGGACGCGAAGTCGGCACACCATCACGCCCCGTTCATTCATCTGTTCTCCGGAGGGGTGACACGGAAGCACGCGTTCTCGCCTGGAGAGGAAATCGCCGGACGCGTCGACCGTGTCGAGCACGGCACAGTCATCATCGATGTGTTCGGCAAGGCGACCGCGATCGCCGACGTGGACGAGCCTCGCGACATTCCAGTCATCGCGCACGGAACCGAAGAGCCGAAGCCAGAAGCCGAAGCGACCCCTAAGAAGGATCCGGCTCTCGAATCCCAGGTCGCGGAGACCCCGGTCGGCGAGGCGTCGCCCGTCGCAGAGGTCCCGGCGGCCGAAGTCGCCGCTGTCGAGGCTCCGGTAGCCGAGGTGGCTCGGGCCGTGGAACGCGACACCTCCGAATGGCAGTTCACGTCGACGGACGTCAACGACATCGACGACCTGGGTGAAGCGGACACCGTCGTGGCGGCGCAGGCTTTCGATCCAACTAGCGTCGTCGAAGTGCCGCCGGCTCCGCCAGTGCCGCCGGCTCCGCCAGTGCCGCTGACCGAGGCATTGGCCCAGCCTGATCACGACACCAATGCCGAGGCTGGGCAACAGGCCGGAGCTCTAGCGACGGCAGTGACCGAGCCCCCCGAGGATCCGGCGGATGCCGATCTCACGCTGCTCGAGCCGTTGCCCGAGCTCGAGCCTCCGCAGGTAGGCGCGATTTTCCGCGGCCGCATCAGCGGGGTTGCCGAGAGCGGGCACATCGTGATCGTCAACCGTGTGATCGACAAAGCGGCGGTGCGCAAAGCTCTGCGTGCGGCCCGTGGGCTTCACCATCGAGTGCAGGGGATCGTCTACGGCTACAACCGTGGCGGCTTCGACGTGCTCGTCGGGGGGGTGAGGGCGTTCTGTCCGGCGAGCGCCATGTCGCTCACACCGATCGAGGACCCGAACACGTTTGTAGGGCAGCGCTGCGAGTTCTCGCTGCCGCAGGACAAGGGCGGCAAGAAGAGCATCATCGTCAGCCGGCGGAACATCCTCGAAAAGGAAGCCCGGAAGAAGGCCCGCGAGCGTATGGCCGAGCTCCAAGTTGGAGCCAGGCTCGATGGCAAGGTGATCGAGGTGCGCGACTATGGCGTGCTCGTCGATCTCGGCGACGGCCTGGATGGCCTGGTTCACATGAGTGAGGTCTCCTGGGGTCGGGGCGTCCGACCGCAGGACGCTGCCAAGGTGGGTGATGAGGTCGAAGTCGAGGTCTTGAAGGTCCAGCAGGCCACACGCAAAGACCGATTCGGCCGCGTGTCGCTGTCGATGCGTGCCTGTCAGCCCGACCCTCTGGAGGCGGCCGCAGACAGCATCCGACCGGGAATGCCGATCAAGGGCAAGGTCGTCCGAACGACGGAGTTTGGCGCCTTCGTTCAGCTCCAAGACAACATCGAAGGGCTGCTCCACATCTCGGAGCTGGGCGGAAGCCGGGAGCTCACGCACGCCAAACAGGCGGTCACCGAAGGCGACGAGATTCACGTCGTCGTGGAGCGGGTCGATCGTCAGCAGAGGCGCATCTCGCTTTCGAAGCTGTCGGAAACAGACGCCGCCGCGATCGAAGCTGGGGAAATCGAAGTCGGCAAGGCTCCGCGCTCTCTCAAGCCGGGCTCGGTGGTCTCGGTCGTGGTCAAGCGCGTCGATCACACCGGTGTTCAAGTTCAGGTCGATGGGATGCTCGGAAAGCGCGGCCGCGGTTTCATCCGCAGCCGTGAGCTTCAGGACGCGCACGACGACAAGCGAAAAGGCGTGTCGCAGGGTGACGTCATCGAGGTGAAGGTCATCGGCACGGAGCGCGACGGCTCACTTCGTTGCTCGGTTCGAGCCAGGCTCCTCGACGACGAGCGGAAGGCCGTCCGGGAGTACCGCAAGGAGTCGGCCCAGCAGGGACTGGGGACCTTCGGCGACTTGCTGAAGGCCAAGCTCGGTGGCGGATCGGACTGAGATCGGAGAGACGGGCGTGACCGTTCGGCTTACGCTGCCGCGGGTGTTGGGAAGCCGAGGGGGCGGCGGGGTACGTGGTTTGGTTTTGTTACACCGCCCGCCCACCCCCCCCGTAATCCTCCCTGGCGCGGCGGTCGCTTCGCTCCGCCTTGCCGGCGCTTTGCGCCGGGCTTCGCCCTGCGGGCTCGCGCTGCCGCCTGCCGCCTTGGGGCTGGGTTTCTAGGAACTTCTCTTGATGTCTCCGCGCCCCGGTCCAAGTGCGAGCACGTCCGTTGTATCTCGTTCTCCGATTGCATGTCTTGGGAGCCGCCGTCGACTTGTCGGGTGCCTTGTCGTCGTTTAGGCTCCGCGCCGTTCTGAATTGGGCGATTAACTCAGGGGTAGAGTGGTTTCTTCACACGGAACAAGTCGCTGGTTCAAATCCAGCATCGCCCACCCATAAATCCGCGGTTCGTAGAGGGCGGTCCCTAGGGGCCGCCCGAGCGCTGAGCGAAGGAGATGCCGTTGTCTGACCTGTCGACGTTGGTACAGGGAATCCAGAGCGGGGGCATGCGGGCCCTCGCGCGGGCCTGCCGGCTGATTGACGAGCGGGACCCCCATGCGTTCGAGTTGTTGAAACGGATCTTCACGCACGAACAGCGGGCGTACGTGATCGGCGTGACCGGCACGCCGGGCGCCGGCAAGAGTACCTTGGTCGATGGCTTGATTCGACTCTACCGCGACCAGGGCAAGCGAGTTGCGGTGCTCGCGATCGATCCGACGAGCCCCTATTCGGGCGGAGCGATACTCGGCGACCGAATTCGAATGCAGCAGCATTTCACCGACGAAGGGGTGTTCATTCGTTCGATCGCGACGCGTGGTCACCTCGGTGGTCTTTCGCGCTCTACTGGCGACGTGCTTCACGTCCTGCACGCTTCGACATTCGACGTGGTGATTTTGGAAACAGTCGGCGTGGGGCAGGACGAGCTCGAAGTCACGCAGCTCGCGGACACGACGCTGGTCGTGATGGCGCCCGGGCTGGGTGACGACATCCAGGCGATCAAGGCCGGCATCCTCGAAGTGGCAGACGTGTTTGCCGTGAACAAGTCCGACCGTGTGGGGGCGGACGCCACCGTGCAAGACCTTCAGCAAATGCTTTCGCTCCGGCGCGTGCCGACGGGCGTCAGCAAGATGCAGGGGCACACCGCGGTGTCGACCCTGCGAAAAGGGCCTGAAGCCGAGGCGGGAGAGTGGTTGCCTCCCATCCTCAAGACAGTCGCCCATCGGAAGGAAGGGCTGACCGACCTGGTCGACGCTTTCGCTAGGCACCGTGAGTTCCTCACGACGACCGAGGCCGGCAAGGCGATTCAGGCCAAGCGGCAGGTCGCCGAGTTCCGAGCGATCCTGTACCAGGCACTGATCGATGAAGTCGATGCGCGCTTCGCAGAACAAGTCAGCGAGAAGCTTCAGGACGTGGTCGATGGGCGGGCCGATCCCTACTCGAGCGCGGAGGCTCTGGTCCGCGGCGCAATGGGCGACCGGGAGCCTTAGCGCTCTCAGCGCTCGCGCACGATCTGATCGGCGAGCCGGTTTGCGCGATGCTCGGTGAGCGTGTCCTGTCCGCCCCAGATTGGAACCCCGGCGCCGATTCGCGCAAAGCCGTCGTACAAAAGGAAGCGCGCGAGGTCGTCTTCCTTCTTGTGTGAGGAGCGAAGCAACTGAATCGGGAAGGCGAAGTTGCCGAGGACCGGGATGACTCCGATGACCAAGGCGGTCCAGGGACGTTCCTTGCCACGGAGCGAGTTCTGAACGATGCGGCTTCCTGTATAGAGCGAACGGGCTGCTGGGCCGGCGCCCAGCATGGCGAGCGCCAACCAGCCTTCGCTGAGCAAGCCCAATGCGTAGAGAAGCGGGAGGAGCCAGTACTCGACCGTTTTGACGAAGGGCTTGATGGCGAGATGCACACCGAAGTCGGTTGCGAACGTCGCCGAGTCTTCCTGGTCGAGGTGGCTCTTCAGAAAGCGCGCATCGCTCTCGGACATCTGTCGGCGTTCCACCCAGGCTGCGATGCGTTTCTCGGTGAAGTCGCGAGCGAGCTCGGCCCTGTATCGCTGAGACACGAAAAAGCGCACGAAGGAGGAGGGCGCGCTGCGCCATGGCAAGCGGGCCAGCCGTCGAAGACCCTCTTCAACCCAGCGGGCGATGCTACCGGGAAGACGCCGCAGAACCGCGCTGCCCTCCCTTAGGTACCAACGAAAGGGCCGTGCGCGGAACCAGGCCGCTTCATCTTCGCGGAGGTCGCCGCGGGCGAGCCGGTAGCCGATGCTTCGTTCAACCCTCGGCTGGGATTTCCATCGCCCTTGGCGGAAACCGAGCTCCTCGACTTTGGCGAGCGCGTCGCGAGGCGAGCCCCGTTGCTCGAGATAGGCAGCAAGCCGCTCGGTGTCGACGTCATCGAACAGTGGGCGCCCGAATCGGAACGAGCGCGGCAGATAAAAACCAAAGAGAGCGAGCGGATTGAGCGCCGCAAGCGCGGGAACGCCCGACTCCAGGTCTATCCATGCCCAGCGCAGGTTGGCTTCGGTGCCGACTTCGAGCAGGAAATTGTTCAGTGCGACGGGGTTGCCTTTGCCTGCCTGCCAGACCATTCCGTCGAAACCGGACTCGATCAGCAGGCGCTGCAACTTGGGCATGATCTCGGTGCTCAGCGTGTGCATCTGGTCCTGCTCGTTCATGCGAAGCGGGTGACGGAGGTTCGGAGGGCGCCCGTCGACCAGCTCGGCGCGGAGCTCGTACGCACGGGCGTCATGGTTCCATGCCCAGCCATGGGAACGGGCTACGTAGAGCTCGCCATCGAACCATTGCTCGACCAGCTCGGCGAGGATTTCGCGGCGAAGATGAGCGCAGCGGATCGCGTCCTCGTTCCAAACGTAGGGATTGGGCGCGCCGAGGAACAGCAGCTGCACGAGCTTGGTCAGTCCGTTGGAGCCAAAGACCTTGCGCGCCACAGCCGCACCTTCGAATTCGTGGCTGACGTAGACGACTCCGGAGCGACCACGGCCGAGCTCCTGCAGCTCCGCGATCGGGAGGGGCAGCGGTCTAACGGACGCGATGTCCAATGCTGGCGCAGGAATTGAAGTCATCCCCCATACAACAGGATAAGGGCTGGACGCCCTCGGCCCCAAACGTGGGGAAGCCCACATATGCGTCCGTCTCGTGGCGGGCCGGACGGCTTGGGCTAGAGTTCGCCCATGACCTCGTTTGTGGAAGTTACGCATGACGGCCACGTCAGCACCTTGACGATCAACCGTCCCGAAAAGTTAAACGCCCTGAGTCAGGAAGTTCTCTCGGACTTGAGCGCCGCCATCGAAACGCTCTCTCGCAAAGACGAGGTCTGGGCCGCGGTGATCACCGGCACCGGAAAGGCGTTCGTCGCGGGGGCCGACATCGCGGCCATGAAGGGCATGACCGAGGACGAGGGGAGGGCCTTTGGCGCGCTCGGACACGGGGTGTTCACGGCGATCGAGAACCTATCTTGTCCTGTCATTGCTGCGGTCAATGGCTTCGCCTTGGGTGGCGGTTGTGAGCTCGCGCTAGCCTGCGACTTCATTTTTGCCTCGAGCAAGGCCAAGTTCGGTCAGCCTGAGGTGAACCTGGGGATTATTCCCGGCTTCGGTGGCACTCAGCGACTGCCGCGACGTGTCGGCTCCGCGCTCGCGCGTGAGCTCATCTACACCGGCAAGATGATCAACGCCGAAGAGGCGCTTCGGATCGGTTTGGCCAACGCGGTGTTCGAGCCCGACGACTTGCTCGCGGCGGCGACGAAAACGGCCGGCGAGATCGCGAGCAAGGGCCCGCTGGCCGTCGCAGCGGCGAAGCGTTTGATTCGGGATGGGGTGGACCTGCCCCTGCCCGAGGCGAATCGGCTCGAGCAAGCTGCCTTTGGCGAAGCCTTTGGCACCGAAGATCAAAGCGAAGGCATGGCGGCGTTTCTCGAGAAGAGGTCACCGGCCTTCAAGGGTCTATAGTCCGCGGCTTAGCGGGCGCGAAAGGCCCGCTCTACGCCCGGTCGGTGCAGGCTCACCTTTTTGGCGCACAAGGAAATCGCCTCGACGGTGCCGGCAAGGTTGCGCGGTCCGCCTGAACGCTCTGCCACCTTCGGACCGAAGAACGCCTCGACCTCCGCCGCCGCCTCCCTGGTGCAGAATGAGGCTGCATGCCAGGGCGATCCCCCGAGCTGCTGGCGGCCGAAGCGGGCGGCAAGCGCATCGAAGTTGCTGGTGAGCCATTGCCACGCTCGCTCCCGCGTTCGCGGGTTATCAAACTGCGTCCGAAGCACGTGACGGATCTCGTTCACACGAAGGCGGGGGTCGAGCGCCAGGTCGAGTGCGCGCTTGGAGAGTTCCGGAGCTTCCGCGTGTCCGAGCGCCGAGAGAATGCGGGTGCGGCTCGTCGAGTCGCGGCTCGTCTCGAGAAGACCAAGCAAATGGTCAAAGAGCCCCTCGCCACCGATTTGGACCGCGGTGTCGAGTGCCAGCCCTGCGATTTGCGGATCGACGATGCCGGGATTCTCTTTCGTTCGATAGCCGACGTAACTTCTGCCAAGCCGCGCTGCGCGTCGCCGAGCGTCCCGGTCTCGCACGTCCATGACCATGAACCGAATGACTGCCTCGCGAAGAAGCTTCGTGTCGCTCGAGTCCCCGGACCTCGAGCGCCAGCCGAGTTGACGGTATCGCTTGCGGTAGAGTCTGCCGGCGTATTCGGTGACCTTCCGACGAAGCTCTGGCGGCGCGGCGTCGTCGATCATGAATCGAAGCGACCTCATCGGTGCAACAACGAGCGGCCTCAGCGGGCTCGAGACGAGGGTGGAGAACCAGGGAAGCAAAGCCTCAACGTCCATGGTGCCGCGGTTGAACGATGCCTCCACGCTGTCGGCGACTGCCATTCGGCCCCGGTCCGAGAGCTCGGAGAAGCCCTGGGTTCTCAGCTGCGTCCAGTCGTCCCCGGACATCGAGAAACGGAAGTAGCCGGCGCCCTCCGCGTTTGGCATCCACCAAGTCGGGCAAGCCGGCAGCGCGATCTGTCCTTCGGCATCGGTCAAGGTGCTGCAGCTCGTTCCGCCGCTATGCCGTACGCAAAGAGGGATCTGCCAACGCTGCTCCGGGTCGCCGCTCGAACCGACCGGGAGGTAGCGCTCCTGAGAGAGATGCAGCGTGCGCGAGCCGTCCTTACAGGAAGCCTCTACGCTCCCAGTCACCAGCGGAACGCCGGGCTGGCTCAGGAACGTGAGAAAGGCCGGCGTAACCCCGAGGTCGCTCACTTCATCGAGGGCCGAGAGCAAGTCGGCCGACGTGGCGGTGCCGCTGTGGTGGCGCCGTAAGTAGAGTCGGATGCCTTCTCGAAATGTCTCTGCGCCCATCCAGCGTTCGAACATCGAGAGAACAGCCCCGCCTTTTTCATAGGTGATGGCGTCGAACGCGTTCTTGATGTCGTGATTGCTCTCGATGGGCTGGCGGATGCTGCGCGCGCTGCTGAGGCTATCGAGGCGCATCGCGCGTTGTGACGAAGAGAGCTCGCCGAGCTCCACTCGGTACTCGGGGTGCAGCCCCCGTACGACCTTGTTGCCCATCCAGGTGGCGAAAGCTTCGTTGAGCCAAATGTCGTCCCACCAGGGCATCGTAACGAGGTTTCCGAACCACTGGTGCGCGAGCTCGTGCGCCAACACGTAGGCAAAGGCGCGCCGCTGATGCTCGGCCGCCCGCTTCTCGTCCAACAAGACAAGCCATTCGCGGAAGGTGATCAGACCGACGTTCTCCATGGCGCCAGCCGCGAAATCAGGAACGGCAACGAGGTCGAGCTTGCGGTAGGGGTAGGGGATATCGAAGTAGTCTTCGAGTGCCAGAACGAACTGTTCGGTTCGTTCGAGCGCGTACTGCAAGCGATCCCCCTGGCCTTTGGCGGCAATACCGCGGAGCGGAATCGGAAGCGGGCGCCGTTCGCTTGCCGCGATGGTCGGCCCGACGACGACATCTAGCGGTCCGACGGCCCAGGCGACGAGATAGGTCGGCAGCGGCGAAGTCGGCATGAAGCTGATGCGCTGCAGGCCGTCGGGAAGCTCGATTGCGCGGTCCACCGGGGTGTTCGCCGCGGCGACTTGACCTTCGGGAACCGTGAGGGTCACATCGAACGGGGTCTTGAATCGCGGCTCGTCGAAGCATGGAAACGCGAGGCGCGCGCTGATCGATTCAAACTGCGTGAAGGCATAGGCGTTGCCCGCCGACTCGACGCGATAGAGACCCCGGAGCGGCGTATCGAAACCGGCGGAGTACTCGATGTGAAGGGTGCTCCTGCCTGAGGGCAGCGGCTCCTGGAAATCGACGCGCACGACGCCATCGGATGTCTGCTGCTTCCAGCTGGCCGGGACTCGGGTCATCGCGTGTGTCGCATGGATGGAGGTCACGGTCAGGTCCTGGCCGTGCATCCAAATCGTGGCGCTGGGCTGGTCGAGCTCGATGCCGATGTCCGCTGTTCCGGAGAAGCGGTCCTGCTCTGGTATGATGGTGAGGCTCAGGCGGTAGCTGGTCGGCCGAGTGCCTTCGGGGAGTCGACCAGTTGGAACCTGCTCGATCACGGGCGCCGTTTCGAGGGGCTCCTTAGCGCCGCCGCAGCCGATCGAGGCGAGAAGGAACGAGCAAAGGGCAAGAGTGGCTCGGGTCCGGTTGTTCATTGCGGCGGTCTTCGTCCGGGGTCGTGGCCAAGCGCATACAGGCGATCATAGAGCGCCGGCCCGAGGGGCTTGTGCGAGGTGCGGGGCAGCGCTTGGCCGAGGTACGGAGGCAAACTGCGGAGTGACTGGGCGAGCTCTTGCATCGAAGGGCCTTCCGAATCGAGAGAGAGCGACGCCGAGCTGCGCCGATTGGCGATCCAGCTTGCCGTTGCGGTGAAGAAGACGGCCAGCCCGGTTGCTGCGACGAGCTTGCGTGGCTCTGGCGCGCCGATGACACCGGCTGCGATGAACAGGACGACGGACAGGCAAATGGCAATGGCCCAGCGCAGAGCGCGCTCCGGCCGCGAGCTCAGTGCTCCCCCTGCCTCGTATCGGACCAGCGTTTGCCAGTGACGTTCCGGCGCCCGGTTGAACAAGCCGTCACTCACCAATGCGGTTCGCAGCCAGGGTAGCGCGGCCGTGTGCGTTAGAAACGGAGTCGGGGCTGGAAGATGGGCGAGGCGCCAGGAACGGCGGTCGACTTGAATGGGCTGGGGGAACACGGGCCAGATTCCAAGTGTCATCACGAGCCAGGGACTGACGACGACCACTGCGGCAACGGAGAGGAGCGCCACTGAGATCGCCTGCGCGACCAGCCCGAACGAAAAGAGGGCCTCGACGCCGGCTCGCGCGAGCAAGGCGAGCCCGGTCGCCAGGATCGGCATCGCGGACATCTGTGCAGCGCGCCCTGCAGTTTCGAGGCGAGACATCGCTTCGGTTTCTTCGGGGGTACGTCGCGCCAAGGCGATGGCGACCCATGCGGTCATCATGGTCACGCTCGCGAAGAACCAAGAGCCTGTCGTGGGCAAGCGTGTCGACAGCGCCGGGTCCGCGACGAGAGCGCCTGCGACTGCGGATGCCGGGAGCGCGACCACGCTCGTGTAGAGGCAGGCGCGGTGATAGTGCAGCAACGCCCGTTCTCGTGTCGCCCCTTGGGCGGACCGATGGATCGGAAACGCCGCTCGCAGGGCTGTGCAGGCAATCCAAGGGAGCAGGGCGCACGCGCACAGGACCAGCAGCGAGCTCATGCGAACTCCGCTAGCACGGGCGCGTGGTCGGAGGGCGACTTGCGTCCCCGCTCTTCCCGGTCGACGGCGGCGCCAATCGCCCGTTCCGCAAGCTTCGCGGTGCAATAGATGTGATCAATGCGAAGGCCGTTGCCTCGCTCGAAGCCGCTGCCTCGGTAGTCCCACCAGGAGAACACGCCGCCGGCTGGGTGAAAGGGGCGGAATACGTCGTGCAGACCAAAGGATGCGAGCTCGGTCAAGGCGTCGCGGACCGCGTCACAGGCGAGCACCGACGAGCGCCACTCGGCAGGTCGCCCGATATCGTCGTCGAAGGGAGCCACGTTGAAGTCACCGCAGAGGGCGACCAGATCGGTCGCCGGGTCGAATCGCCTGTCGAGGGCCTCCCGGAGCCGCTTGATCCAGCGAAGTTTGTATTGGTACTTGTCGGAACCGACCTCGCCGCCGTTGGGGAAGTACGCGCTCAAGATCGTCACGCCCTCGACATCGGCGCTGATCAGCCGGGCCTGTGGGTCGTCTTCGGCATCGCCCAAGGCCATGACCACGTTCGAAAGTGGCTGGCGGCTCAGTATTGCGACACCGTTGTAGGTCTTCTGCCCAAATACGGCCGCTTCGTACCCGCAGTCTCGGACTTCCTCGTACGGGAACTTGTCCTCGGGCACCTTCAGCTCCTGGAGACAGAGCACGTCCGGCTGCGCGGCGTCGAGCCAGTCGAGCACGTGCTGCCGGCGTGCCCGGATCGAGTTCACGTTCCACGTCGCGACCTTCATGCCGGTATGAAGTAGCATGGAATCATGACGAACAAACGAATCGAGACCGATCGCGCGCCCGCGGCGATCGGCCCGTACTGCCAGGCGGTTGCGGTTGGGGACTGGGTGTACTGTTCGGGACAGCTCGCGCTCGACCCGGACGACGCCAGGATGTTGGGCGGCGGTGACATCGAAGCGGAGACACGACAGGTGCTGCGCAACCTCGACGCGGTCCTCGAAGAAGCTGGAGCGAGTCGAGGAGACGTCGTGAAAGCGACCGTCTACCTGACGGATATGAACGAATTCTCGAAAATGAATCAGGTTTATGCCGAGTTCTTCGAGGGGCTCGTTCCACCGGCCCGCGCGACCGTGCAGGTCGCTGCCCTGCCCAAGGGCGCCACGGTCGAAATCGACTTCACCGCCCGGATCGAACGCTAGCGCTCAAACGGATCGCGGAGGTCGGCCGTGTCTTCGCGATCGGGACCGACACTGACCACGCCCACCCGGCAGCCGACCTCTTGCTCTATGCGAGTGAGGTACTCCTGAGCTGCTGCGGGAAGATCGCCTCGACTGCGGCAGTCGGAGAGGTCTTCATCCCAGCCCTCGAGCGTCTCGTAGATGGGTTGGACCGCTTCGAGTCGATCGTATGGCGGGTAGTCCAGGCGCTCGCCGTCGAGATCGTAGGCGACACAGATTTTGATCTCATCGACGGCCGTCAGCACGTCGAGCTTCGTTATTGCGATCTCGCTCAGACCGTTGACCGCCACGGCGTGCCGGAGAGCGACCAAGTCGAGCCAGCCACAGCGGCGCGGGCGCCCGGTCGTCGAGCCATATTCGGCCCCTGCATCCCGGAGCCGCTGGCCGGTCTCGTCCTCGAGCTCGGTCGGGAAGGGGCCGCCGCCGACGCGGGTCGTGTAGGCTTTGGCGATCCCAACGGCTAGGCGAATGTGGGTAGGGCCGATTCCTGCCCCCGCGCAGGCACCGCCCGCAACGGCGTTCGAGCTGGTCACGAAGGGGTAGGTTCCGTTGTCGATGTCGAGCATCGTGCCCTGGGCGCCTTCGAGCAGGACCCTCTGGTCGCGCTGAATCGATGCGCGCACGACGGCTGCGGCGTCGCCGATGTAGCTCCGAAGCGCCTTGCCGAGATCCACGTACTGCGCGGTGACCTCGTCGGCGCTTGGCAGGGTGCCGCCGAGGTCCTCTGCCACTGGGCGCCAGCATTCGAGGTTTGCTTCGAGCTTGCTCCGTAGTCTTGCGGCGTCGAGCAGGTCGCCCATGCGAACGCCGCGCCGCGCCACCTTGTCTTCGTAACAAGGGCCGATCCCGCGCTTGGTCGTTCCGATCGCTTCGTTCGATTTCGTTTCGCGAAGCCCGTCGATCAATTTGTGGTGCGGCAGAACGACGTGTGCGCGCTGGCTCACGAGCAGCCGGCCTTCGGTGGCGACTCCGCGTTCGGTCAGCGCTTCGATCTCTTTTAGAAATACGGCCGGGTCGATGACCGTGCCTTGGCCGACGACGCAATTCGTCTTCTGATGAAGAATGCCCGACGGGATCAGGTGGAGAATCAGCTTCTCCCCCTTGACCACGAGCGTGTGTCCTGCGTTCGCACCACCCGCGTATCGAACGACCAGCTCCGCAAACGGCGCGTAGAGGTCGACGACCTTACCCTTGCCTTCGTCGCCCCACTGGGCCCCAACCACCACCACTGCACTCATGATTCGTTCCCAACTCGTGCCCAAGAGAACAGCTCGTCGAACAGCTCGTCGCCGGGCTCACCTTTGAGCTCCCGCGTGCGGCCGTCCTGCAAGCGCGTCAAACGCGCGCCGTTCCCTCGTTGCCAGATCAATAGATCGTAGTCCCAGGCCCTCGCGTACTGTTTGGCTTCGTCGTCGCCCTTGGCCCCAATAGCGGCAACCCGTGCACCGCGGGACCGCCAGAGCTCAGCGGTCCGGCAGCGACGCGCGGAGCTGCCCCCGGCCACGAGAGCGCGCAAGGGGAGCTTGCCTTGCAGAGAGATGCCCGCCTCGGAGAGAGCCCAAAGGACGTTGTCGACTTCGAAGGCGAAACCGGTCGCCGGCGAGGGCGCGTCGTAGCGGCTGAGCAGATCGTCATAGCGTCCGCCCATGCCGAGCGGTTCGCCGGGCCCTGCAGCCAGAAGCGTCATGCTCACGCCGGTGTAGTAGCTGTGCCGGCGCAGGTCGCTCAGGTCGATGGCCACTCGCTCTGCGAGGCCCGCGAGCGCGAGTCGTTCCACCACCCGCTCGAGCTCGTCCAGTGCCTTCCGAGCGGCGCTGTTCTTGAGTCGACGGCGGGCATCCGCGATCACCGAACGGTCTCCGTAGAGATCGCAGAGCATGAGCAAGCGCTTGCGTTCTGCGGCGATGACTCCCGCGCCCTTGAGCAACTTCTCGAGATTGGTAGCGTCCTTAGCGGCAAGCGTTTCGATCACCGCGAGCCGGGCGTTCGCCGGGACGTGCTCGAGCACCTCTGCACCGATCTTGACCTGTGCGAGCTCGACAAGGAAATCTCTGAGGCCCACGCGCTCGCAGGCGCGAACGGCGACCTCAATCACTTCGGCATCGGCGTCGGGACCTTTTAGGCCGACGCACTCGATGCCGCACTGAAGAACTTGATGCTGTTTGCGCGCGCGTCCGCGACGGCGCCGCACGATTGTTCCTTCGTAGCAGAGCCGCCAGGGTGCGGGCCGGTCTTGAAGCCGCGTCGCGACGATGCGCGCGATCTGCGGTGTGATGTCGGGACGCAGCAGTGCGACCTCTCCGGAGTCGGGCTCGATGAAGCGCACCAGGTCGCGGCGGTCGACCGTGCCGAGCCCGCGCTCGACGACTTCCGCGTACTCGACCGGTGGAGTCGTCACACGCTGGTAGCCGTAGAGATCGAAGGTCTCCATCAGCCCCTGCCAAAGGAGAGTCCGCGTCATGGACGCTGGTGGCAGGAGGTCGCGCATTCCGCCGGGAGGAGTCATCGCCAGTCCGGGACCCGAGGATCCGAGCAGCAGCGCGCTCCCGGTTCGTCGCTTTCGCGCCGAGGGGGGCATCTCAGAGCCTCAGGGTATGCACACTGCTGACGTAGTCGATGGCCCGCAGCTCGTCGAGGGCGTCGCCGCCGACCAGCGAATCCACGTTCCAGAGCGCCAAAGCCTGGCCGCCCTGCTCATCGAGCCCTACCTGCATCCGCGAGACGTTGATCCCGCGGTTGCCAAGCAGAGTGCCAACCGACCCGATGACGCCGGGACGGTCCTCGTTGCGCATGATGACCACAGGGCCCTCCATCACGGCGTCAATCTCGTAGCCTTCGAGGCCGACGAGGCGCGGCTCGCCCTTTCGGCCGGGCGTTCCCGTTGCCGTGTGGATTCCCTTTTCGCCGGTGACGGTGACGCGCACCGTGGCGGCGTAGCGGTCGCTTGGTTCTTTTACCTCGGCTAGGCGAATGCCGCGTTCCTTCGCTTCATAGGGAGCGCTGATCGGATTGACGGGCTCTTCGAGGTGATGTTCGAGGAAGCCCGCAAGGGCCGCGCGCGCAATCGGGGTCACACCGAGCTCACCGGCTTCGCCCGTGCAGGTCACCCGCAGCTCGCGAACGTCGATCGGATCGAGCTGACCGACCAAGCTACCAAGTGCCTTGGCGACGTCCAGGTACGGCTTGAGCCTCTCTGCGATCTCTTGTGGGAGCGCCGGTACGTTGACGGCGTTCTTGACGATGCCCTGTTGAAGGTAGCCGATCGCTTGCTCCGCGATCTCGACCGCAACGCGCTCCTGTGCCTCCGACGTCGACGCACCGAGGTGCGGCGTACACAGCACGTTGTCTAGGCCGAGCAGAGGGCTACCGGAATCGATCGGCTCTTTGCCGAACACGTCGAGCGCTGCGCCAGCGATCTTCCCGTCGGTGATCGCGCGGGCAAGCGCCTCTTCGTCTACGATTCCGCCGCGGGCCGCGTTCACGAGCAGCGCGCTGTTCTTCATCTTTTCGAAGGCATCGTCGCTGATCATGTTCTTCGTTTCGGGCGTGAGCGGCGCGTGAATCGTCAGGAAATCGGCGCGCTTCAAGAGCTCGTCGAGCTCGACCAGCTCGATGCCGAGCTCGGCGGCGCGCTCGCTGCTCATGACTGGGTCGACCCCGATCACCTTCATCTTGAGACCCTGGGCGCGGTCGGCGACGATGCGTCCGATGTTACCGAGGCCGATGATGCCGAGTGTCTTGAACGCGATCTCGCGTCCTTGAAATTTGCTCTTCTCCCACTTGCCGTCGCGCATCGAAGCAACGGCCTGGGGAATCTTTCTGGCAAGCGAGGCGAGGAGGGCCAGCGCGTGCTCGGCGGTCGTCACCGAGTTGCCGGTCGGGGTGTTCATCACCACGATGCCACGCCGGCTCGCGGCCGGGATGTCCACGTTGTCGACGCCGATCCCCGCGCGGCCGACGACCCTCAGACGGTTCGCTGCTTCGACGACCCGCGGCGTAACCTGGGTGGCCGAACGGATGATGAGGCCGTCGTACTCCCCGATGATCTCGCAGAGCTCATCCTCATTCATGCCGGGGCGAAACTCGAGCTCTACACCCGGGGCCTCACGTAGAACCTGGAGGCCCGCCTCGGCGAGCTTGTCGGACACGAGGACACGTACGTTGGCCATGACTGCTCCTATGGAATCGGCTGAAAAAGCCGGGCGCAGAGCTAGCAGCAGGCCATGGGGGGGTCAAGGAGGGAGGGCTCGCTCAAGTCCAGTGGATTGCTCCGAGGCTCAGGAGCATCGCGGCGACTCGGTATCCTCGTTGAGGGTCGCTGTTGCCGGGCTGCTCGGTCACGAATTGCGCCAGTTGCTCGATGCTGTGTGGCGATTCGCAGAGCCGCATCGCGGCTCGAACGTCATCGGGCAGGGCTGCAGTGGCCAGTCCCGTCTCGATCCGTGCCGGCTGAACAACCCGATCTTGCCCTCGCTCCAAGATGAGCTTGGTCTCGAAACCGGCAGCAATGCGACGCCTCAAGCCTCGATCGAGGATCTCCCAGGCATCGAGGCGCAAGGGAAAGCCGCTGCTGGGTGGAGCGACCCCATCATAGAACGTTGCGGTCCCCGACTCCCAAGTGAAGAGGTCGAGAAGCTTTTCACGTACCTGCTCGGCGATGTGCTGAAAGAGCTCCAAGGGTTCGACCAGCCCGAGGGCGACGAGTGTGTCGCCCAGCTTTCCTTCGAAACGCGGCATGACCGCCAGGGCCATGTCGAGCTCACTTCGTGTGATGACTCTCTCCTTGACGAGGTACTCGCCGAGAAGCTCTCCGGCGAGATTGCTCGTCACGAAGGCCGGGACACCGTCTTTGGTGTAGACTTCTTTGCGGACACCTCCTTGTTCGCAGAGCCACAGGCCCGTACGTCGCGCCACCAGGGTGCGCGCCAACGCTCTGACAAAACCGCCGTTCTCGAAGTTGATGCTGCGGTCGGCGGCCGCCGAGGCCTGAACGCGCGTCGTGGTCGGCGTCATCCGCGACACCGGAACGTGACGGTAGAGATCATTGACCGAAGACAGCGGCTGGAAATCGCCCCCTGCGATGCTGATTTGGTCGCCGCCGTCGACTTGCCCGGTGGCGACCGCTTCGACGACCTTCGCGTAGGCTAGCGGTCCGACCGTCGCTCCGTTCGGCTTACGGATCTTGTACTCGAGCGGTGTGACGTTCGTCGTGCTTGGATGCTCGTCTGACAGAACTAGAGGCGTGGGAGGCAGCGTCGCTCTCGGAATCGTGTCGGCAGAGGTTTTTCGCATGCGTGATTCAGCCGCGATCGAACCGACCAGTGCTGCGAGCTCAGCGCGCAACACCTCTTCGGGCCGGCTTTGCCAGGGCTCGAGCGCCGCCCAAAAAGCGCGCGCGTTCGGAGGGCGTTCTTCTGGGCTTGCCGCGAGCGCCTTCAGAATCACGGAGCCGAGCCCTTCGGGGAGCTGCGGCAGGAACTCGACGAACGGATGGACTTCTGCATCGCGAATCGCGAGCAGCACAGCGAGCTCGCTGCCACCGGCAAAGAGGGGCCGTCGCATGAAGAGCTCGGCTGCAATGACGCCGGTTGAGAACAGATCGGCGCGCCGGTCGATTTGACCTCCCGACACCTGCTCCGGCGCGAGGTAGCCGAGTTTTCCATTGGCTCGCACAGCGGTGTTGGCCTCGAACGCGTTGACGTCGGCGCGTGCGATGCCGAAGTCGGCGATCTTCACGTCGCCGTGAATCGAGATGAGCACGTTGGACGGGCTGATGTCCCGATGCACGATACCGAGCACGCCACCTGTCGCATCGGTCGCCCGATGTACGGCGTCGAGGCCGCTCAAGATCTGGCGCACCAGGTAGACCACCAAATCGTGCTCGAGCTTTTGGCTGTCGCGCGTCAGTCGTCGGTTGAGACGCCAGAGATCACAGCCGGGAACGTATTCGAGCGTGAGGTAGGGCTGCCCCTCGATTTCGCCGTGGCCGAGTACGTGGACGACGTTCGGGTGTGTGACGTGACTCGCAAGTCGCGCCTCTTCGGCGAACATCTGCTGAGCGTTGGTTTCATCCGCGATATGCGGCAGCATCCGTTTCAGCACGACGACGCGCGGTTCGCCAGCGGCGCGCGGCTCGAGCGCACGAAACACTTCCGCCATCCCACCAACTGCAATACGGTCGACCAAAGTGTAGTCGCCCAACGGCGTGTTCGGCGGCGGCGCGGGCGGCGGTGACGATGGGCGTGGCACATCTGGATTGTAACGGTGCCAACGGAAAATATCGATGTTAGCGAAACAAAGTTAAGCAGAATTCGGAGAATTCCATGGCTGATCAGAACTCGAGAGCCGGAGAACGGTATGCTAGTGCACAAATCCTCGACTATGCGGCGCGAACGCACCATCCGGACGACCGGGCGCTAGCGCGCGCTTTCGAAGCGCCAGCGAGGCACGGCATGCCCGAAATACAATTGGGTCCGTCCGAGGGCAGGCTGCTCGAGCTGCTTCTAAGGCTCGTGAACGCTCGCAAAGTCGTGGAGATTGGCACCTTGGCCGGGTACTCCGCGCTTTGGATGGCCCGCGCGCTTCCCGCAGGTGGACACCTCTGGACGATCGAGTCCGATCCGAAGCATGCGGGGGTTGCTGCCGAATTGATTGGGGAGGCGGGCCTCGGCGATCGCGTGACCATAATTAGAGACGACGCGGCCGAGATCCTTCCAAAGCTCAGCGATTCCGGCCCGTTTTGCGCAGTCTTTCTCGACGCGGACAAGGGCCGCTACGACCTCTACGGGCGCTGGGCCACCGAGAACCTGCGGACCGGCGGCCTGCTGATCGGCGACAACGCCTACCTGTTCGGAAGGCTCCTCGAGCAGGGTGATGAGGCCGCCGCGATGCGGCGATTCCACGAGGAGATGGCTCTCCACTACGATTCGGTCTGTGTGCCCACGCCGGACGGTTTGGCCGTTGGGGTGAAGCTCGATCCGAAGGCTTGACCATTTCGCGCTGGGCGGGGATACAGGCTCCGCGTTTGGGCTCGCTCCGGGCTTGACCGGGTTTCGGAGCGGCCCTAGCGGGCCCGCAGGGAGCGGCAAAGTCGAGCGTAGCTTTGGTTGCGTGAGCGCTGCCTGGATCTTGTTCGTCGAAAAATGACGAACCGACTTGTCCGACCCTCGAGCTTCGCCTACATGGCGGCCGGTCATTTAGAGGACTCAAGAGAAAACGCAGCATGCAGATTTTCCCCCGCGAGCTGAACCACTTGCCCCTCGCCTTGGCCGTCGTGGCCGGCGGCCTCGGAGCAAGCGTGTTCGTATTGTTCTGGGTCTACTTCACCCCCCCCAACCTCCAGGTTGGATATACGCCGAAGCAGCCCGTTGACTACAGCCACCGTTTACATGCCGGCGAGCTCGGCTTGGACTGTCGCTATTGCCACTCCCAGGTGGAGCGCTCACACGAGGCGATGGTGCCGCCGACGCAGACCTGCATGGGTTGCCACGCCGTGGTGCACAGCGAGTCTGAGAAGCTCGCGCCAGTCCGGGAGAGCTGGGAGACCGACGAGGCGGTGGCTTGGATTCGCGTTCACCAGATTCCAGACCATGCTTTCTTCAATCACAGCGCCCATCTCCGTGCCGGAGTCGGCTGCGTTTCGTGCCACGGCCGGGTGGACCAGATGGAGGTCGTAGGGGTGGTCGAGCCGATTGCGATGCAGTGGTGCTTGGAATGTCACCGCAATCCCGAGGAACACATTCGGCCCAAGAGTGAGGTTACGAATATGAAGTGGGAAGCCGACGAAGCCTGGATCGCCCAGCGCGCCGCAGTCGCCGAGGTTCTCAATCCGCCTAAGCATTGTTCGGGGTGCCACCGATGACCCGCAGAAAGTCGTATGAGCTAAGCCCGGGTAAGGGTCCGTCGATGTGGCGGACGCTCGAGGACAAGAACCGCGATTCCAATGAGCTGCACCAGCTTGCCGAGGAAGAGCAGCCGGGCGGGTTCATCACCGACCTCTTGAGCCCGAAAGCGCTCGTCTCACGTCGTTCGTTCGTGCAGGGCTCGTCGATCGCGGCCTTGGCCGCAGGTCTTCAGGGCTGTGTCCGCCGACCGGAGAACGAGATCCTGCCGTACTCCAAGGCCCCGGAGTATCTGGTCCCGGGTGTCCCATCGCACTTCGCGACGGTGACTTCGCGCGGGCGCGATGCGCTCGGCGTCGTGGTTACGAGCCATGACGGTCGCCCGACCAAGGTCGAGGGCAACGAGCAGCATTCGCGGAGCATTGGAGGCACGGACGTTCGGGCTCAGGCCTACGTCTGGGATCTGTACGACCCCGATCGTTCTCAGTCTCCTGCGCAGCGTCGCGGCAACGCGCTCGCGAATGCCACCGATGCAGAATTCGACAAGGCGTTGAAGGCCTTGATCGACAAGCATGGCAAGGACCAGGGCGCGGGTCTGCGCATCCTCTCGCCGATTTCGAACAGCCCTTCGTTTCGCCGCATGCGGGACAAGGTCATCGAGAAGCTTCCGAAGGCGCGTTTCCATACGTACAGCGCAGTCAACGACGACAACGCTCGGGAAGGTGCGAGGATCGCTCTTCAGGGGGCGCCGCACGCGCCGCTTTACGACTATTCGAAGTCGGCGGTCACGCTGTCCCTTGGTTCGGACTTCCTAGGCTCCGAACCCGGAGCGGTGGCTTCGGGGCGTCTATTCGGCCAGAGCCGGATGCTCCCGTCGGCGGATGCACCGATGAACCGACTGTACGTCGTTGAATCGAATTTCACGGTGACCGGCAGCATGGCCGACCACCGGGTGCGTATGCCGCAGGCCGACATCGAATGGGCCGCGCGCATCCTGATGATGGTCCTGGCGGAACGTGGTGCGAGCGACCTCAAGCCCATCGCCGATGTGGTCAGCAGGGTCAAGGGCGCCGTGGACGCCAAGGGCCTGGATTTGGCCTGGATCGCCCCCTTGGTCGACGACCTCCTGAAGAATCGAGGCCGCTGTGTCGTGGTTGCCGGGGCTGCTCAGCCTCCACGCGTTCACGCTCTCGCGATCGCGATGAACGGGGCGCTCGGCAACTTCGGAAGAACCACTTTCTTCGGTCCTGCGATCGATCCGGACGATGTCAGCAGCCGCGCAAGCATTGCGGAGCTGGCCAAGGATTCCGCGTCGATCTCGACTCTGCTCATTTTGGGTGGCAACCCAGTCTATGACGCTCCTGCAGACCTGAAGTTCGCGGAGCTGCTCGGTCGGGAAGGGCTTATCTCGGTGCATCTCGCGACGCACCGCAACGAGACCTCGGAGCTCTGCAGCTGGCACGCGCCCCTGGCCCACGAGCTCGAGGCTTGGGGAGACCAGCAGGCGCTCGATGGCTCCGTCACGGTTCAGCAGCCCTTGATCGCGCCACTGTACGGCGGACGCAGCGCGATAGAGCTGCTTGCGACCCTGGCTGGCGAAAAGACCAACGGGGGCCACGACATCGTTCGAGAGACGCAAGCCGGACAGATTGACAAGGATACGAAAGCACTTCTGGACTACGGAGTTCCGGCCACGGATTTGAGCAGCGACGTCGTTTGGCGGCGTTCGCTTCACGCCGGGATTCTGCTCAACCCGGCGCCGAGCAAGCCCTCCGTCAGCGTCTCCGGGATTATCGATGCCTTCATGGTCCCGGACCAACGCAAGCCGCTGGGCAAGGACAACTTCGAGGTCACCTTCGAGCCGGACTCCGGGCTCTGGGACGGCACGCACGCCAACAATCTCTGGGTGCTCGAGTTACCGAGCCCCATGACGAAGCTCGTCTGGGACAACGCCGCGCTCATCTCCCCGGCCAGCGCCCGAGAGCTCGGCGTCAAGAACGGCCAGATGCTCCGCCTGAGCAAGGGCGAAGCCAAGGTCGAGATTCCCGCTTGGGTCGTTCCCGGTCACGCCGATAACAGCGTGACCTTGGCGCTCGGCTGGGGGCGCAGCGCTGCGGGCCGCTACGGCAATGGCAAGGGTTTCGATGTAAGTGCACTTCGCACCAGCGATGGCATGGACTTCACCGACGGCGTGACCGTCGAAGGGCTCCGAGAGGCCTACAATCTGGTGCAAACCCAGACGCATGACCGCATGGAGGGCCGCCCGATTGCGATCGACGCGACACTCGACGAGTACAAGAAGGAGCCCGACTTCGCTTCTTATCGCTCGGTCGACCCAGTGAGCACCCCGCCTCTTTGGAAGCAGCAGGACTACAGCAAGGGTCACAAGTGGGGGATGGCGATCGACCTCAACGGATGCACGGGTTGCAACGCCTGCGTCATTGCCTGCCAGTCCGAGAACAACATCCCGGTGGTCGGCAAGTTCGAGGTGGAACGCGGGCGTGAAATGAGCTGGCTTCGCCTCGACCGGTACTTCGTCGGCGAGGACGAGAACAACCCCGAGGTCGCGGTGCAGCCGATTGGCTGTCAGCAGTGTGAGGAAGCGCCTTGCGAGAACGTCTGCCCGGTCAACGCGACGGTTCACTCGCCAGAGGGCCTCAACGACATGGTGTACAACCGCTGTGTGGGTACTCGATACTGCGCGAACAACTGCCCGTACAAGGTTCGCCGCTTCAACTACCTCGACTGGCACGGGCACTTGGACGACAAGTTCGGCTGGTTCGAGGACTTCCCGGAGTCCCGAAAGCTCCAGTTCAACCCGAACGTCACGGTGCGCATGCGCGGCGTGATGGAGAAGTGCACCTATTGTGTGCAGCGCCTCGAAGAAGGCAAGATCGCCGCCAAGCGCAGCGGTCGCCCACTTCGCGATGGCGATATCAAGAGTGCTTGCCAACAGGCTTGCCCGACCGGGGCAATCGCGTTCGGCGACCTCAACGACCCGAAGAGCAGGGTGGCGAAGTTGTCCAATGCCGACCGCAACTACAAGCTGCTGGCCGAGATCGGTACGCGTCCGCGCACCTCGTTCCTGGCACGCATTCGAAACCCAAACCCCAAGCTGAAGGGAAATGGGTAAGGGCCAATGAGCTACGACGCACCAATCAAAGAACTCGGCGAGACTTCCCTTCTTCCCGTAGGCACGACCGCCAACGACATCACCGAGACGATCGCAGGTGTCACGGAGAACCCCGCCCCGCGCGGTTGGTGGTTCCTATTTCTGCTTTCGCTTTCCGTGCTCGGGGTGATGACCGCCGCGCTCGCCTACTTGTTCATGCAGGGTGTGGGTGCCTGGGGTAACAACGCGCCGATCTACTGGGCCTGGGACATCACCAACTTCGTCTGGTGGATCGGTATCGGCCATGCGGGCACGCTGATCTCAGCCATTCTCTTCTTGTTCCGGCAGAAGTGGCGCACGAGCATCAACCGCTTCGCCGAAGCCATGACGGTCTTCGCGGTGCTCTGTGCGGGCTTGTTCCCCGCGATTCACACTGGTCGCCCCTGGTTCGATTACTACCTCTTCCCCATCCCGAACCAGATGGACATGTGGCCCAACTTCAAGAGCCCACTGATGTGGGATGTCTTTGCGGTCAGCACCTACCTGACGATCAGCGTCATCTTCTGGTACGTCGGCCTGATTCCGGACTTCGCCACGCTGCGTGACCGGTCGAAGAACCTGACCCGCAAGCGCGTCTACGGCTTCTTCGCCCTGGGCTGGCGCGGCGCCCATCGGCACTGGCAGCACTACGAGCGGGCGTACCTGATCTTCGCCGGCATCTCGACGCCGCTGGTCCTTTCGGTGCACTCGGTCGTTTCGTTCGACTTCGCGACCTCGGTCGTGCCGGGCTGGCACACCACGATTTTCCCGCCGTACTTCGTGGCAGGCGCCGTCTTCAGCGGCTTCGCGCTCGTCATGACATTGATGTTGATCTGCCGCTCGATTTTCAAGCTGCAGAACATCGTCACCATTCGGCACCTGGACTTGATGAACAAGTTCATGCTCGGCACGGCGCTCCTCGTTGGTTACGCCTACGCGATGGAGTTCTTCATCGCATGGTACTCCTCCAACCCGTACGAGCAGTGGGTGTTCTTCCACAACCGACTCGGCTGGGGCCAGCTCGACAGCAAAGGTAACTGGGGGCCGCTCTGGTGGGCGTACTACGCGATGGTGTTCTGCAACGTCATCGTGCCGCAGGTCTTCTGGTTCAAGCGAGCCCGCACGAGCGTTCCGATCATGCTCGTCGCGAGCGTTCTCATCAACATCGGTATGTGGTTCGAGCGCTTCGTCATCATCGTGACGTCGACGTATCAGGACTTCCTGCCGTCCTCCTGGGGTATGTTCCATCCGACCATGATCGACATTCTGACCTACGTCGGGACCTTCGGATTGTTCTTTACGCTCTTCCTGCTCTTCGTTCGCTGGATTCCGATGATCGCCATTGCGGAGGTCAAAGGAAACCTGCCGGGGGCGCACCCCGACCTGCACGCCTTAAAGGCACATGACGAGGAGCCGGACGCAGTTGCTGCGCCGGTGCCGGCGGAGTGAGGCGAATCATGGCTAACGAAACAAAAAAGCCCGCCCTTTACCTGGCCGAATACGAAACGCCGAACGCCATTGCGAGTGCGGCGATGAAGGTCCGAGACGCTGGCTACAAAAACTGGGACTGCCACACGCCGTACGCCATGCACGGCATGGACGAGGCGATGGGGCTCAAGCCAACTCGAATCGGTGTGCTCTCGTTCATCTTCGGGATGCTTGGCGTCGCAACCGCGGTGGCGATGATGCAGTACACCAATGCGTTCGACTTCGACTTCTTGAACATCGGCGCTGGCTACCCGCTCATCGTAGGCGGCAAGCCACCAGGCGCGTTCCCGTCGATGGTGCCGATCATGTTCGAGCTCGGCATTCTCCTGTGCGGGTTCGCGACCCTGTTCGGCCTGCTCGGACTCATCAAGCTGCCGATGCACAATCACCCGATCTTCGAGTCGGACCGCTTTGAAGCGGCCAGCGACGACAAGTACTTCATCTCGATCGAGGCAGGCGACCAGAAGTTCGACCTCGAGCGAACCAAGGCGCTCCTGGAGGCGACCAACCCGACCTATCTCGAGCTCATCGAGGAGGAGGTGCTCTGATGCGTGCGCTTCTGATTAGCCTGGCCTTCGCGACGCTCACAGCGGGTTGCATCGGCGGCGAGAGCGGCGAGCCGCCGGTCGTCGGTATCCGCAACATGTATAATCAGCCGCGCTACGACACGCAGGAGCGGCAACCCTTCTTCGCCGATCAGCGCTCGATGCGCCCGCAAGTCGAGGGGACGGTATCGCGGGAGATGGAACGCTCACTCACGATGGCAACGGGGCGCGCGGCAAACGAAGGTTACCTTCTGGAGGTGCCGCCTCTTCTCATCGCCAGGCGCGGCGGCAGCGAGGCTTTCCTCAAGCGCGGCAAGGACCGGTACGACATCTACTGCGCCGCTTGTCACTCCCTGTCTGGCGATGGCAAGGGCATGGTTTCCCGCCGGGCCGGCGCGCTCGGGGCAACCGGCCTCGTGGCGCCGAGCTTCCACGATGACCGGCTACGACACATCCCGGATGGCCAGCTCTTCGCGACCATCACCAACGGAGTGCGAAACATGCCGGCCTACGCTCACAACATCCCGGTCGATGACCGATGGGCCATCGTTCACTACGTCCGCGCGCTGCAGCTGAGTCAGGCACCAGCGGCTGCGCCGAAGAACACGGAGCCATCCCAGTGACGAACGCAAACGACAAAGACTATCGCGTCGGGGACGACGGTTTCTGGAAGCGCGCCTGGCTCGCACCCTTGGTGCTCGCCATCGTTGGCGGCCTGCTTGCAGTAGTGACTGCGGATGCCGACAGGCTGGGCTACGCCTACCTGTTCGGCCTGTTCACGACAGCGACCTTCATGCTCGGCGCTCTGTTCTTGGTGTTGGTTCAGTTTCTCACAGCTTCTTACTGGGGCGTATCGTCGCGACGTATCGTCGAGGTCGTCATGTCCGGTGCGCCGATCGTGGCGCTCTTGGCGATTCCCTTCATTGCAGGGGTCGCACTCGGCAAGATCGACATCTACGACGAGTGGCAGAGCGTGTCGGCTCACGGCGAGCACGCTGACGATCACGGGGATTCGGACTCGGATTCCGACAGCGCGGGCGATCACGAGGCGCATGGCGTTCTCGGGCTCGGCTCGGGCGTCGCGCATGCGCAAGAGCACGGTGCAGAGCACGCTGAAGAGCATGGCGATGCGACCGCTCATGACGAAGGGCACGCGCACACCCCGCAGGAGACCGCGCTTCACCACGAGATCCTCGAGCAGAAGTCAGGCTATCTGAACACCAAGGGCTGGGTCGCTCGCGGCATCGGCTATCTAGCCGTCTGGTGCCTCATCGCCCTGGCGTACTTCGGCTGGTCACGGCGCCAAGACCAGGATCACGACCCCCGGCACACCTTGCGGATGCAGAGATTGGCAGCTCCTTCGCTCATCCTCTTCGCATGTGCGCTAACGTTTGCGGCGTTCGATTGGCTGATGTCTCTGGAGGCCGCCTGGTTCTCGACCATCTTCGGTGTGGTCATCTTTGCGGGCTCGGCGGTGTCCATTCTCGCCCTGACGATTCTCATCGGCCTGAGCCTCTACAAGCGCGGCCTGGTCGGGAACGCGATCAACATCGAGCACTTCCACGACCTCAGCAGGCTGATGTTCGGCTTCGTCTGCTTCTGGACCTACGTGCAGTTCTCGCAGTGGATGCTGATTTGGTACGCGGGCATCCCGGAGGAAGCTACCTGGTTCATGAAGCGCTGGGATGGCGGCTGGAAGTTCGTGTCCTACCTGCTGATCTTCGGCCACTTCGTTGCGCCGTTCGTTCTGCTGATTTCGCGTGTGCAGAAGCGAGCGCTGCCCTGGCTACAGGTGATGTGCTTCTGGCTGATCCTGATGCACATCGTCGACATCTACTGGTTCGTCTTGCCGCAGGCAGGGGCGTTCCACGTACAGCTTGCAGACGTCGGTGCACTCCTCTTCGTCGGCGGCGTCTTCTTCGCATATGTCTTTTGGCAGCTCGGGAGGGTCCCGTTGTTGCCGGTTGGCGATCCCAGGCTTCAACGGAGCCTTCACCTCCATCAAATATACTGAGCGTGCACGGATGAGTACGAAGCACAAAATACCATTTGAATCTCTCGGCGTTCTCCTTGCCGTCTCGGCTCTGCTGGCGCTCGCTATGGGTTGCGGCCAAGGCGATTCGGCCAGGGCGCCGGTGAGCGCTGACGAGTACGAGATCATCACGCAGCAACAGGAAGAAGCCCTAGAGGCCGGCACGATGCCCCTGGGTCAGGCGATGTCGCAGTACGCTTCGAAGCCTCGCGACCAGTTTGCCGCCCTCGCGCCGCAGCCTTCCGAAGACGAGTCGGCGCTCAACGGCTGGTCGTTCAAGGGCGCGGCTCCCATCGCCGCCGGTGACGTCACGATGCCGCCTGAGTGCGTCGGTGCCGCGAACCCCGAGGCATGCTGGGGCCAGAAGCTGAGCAACAGCAAAGGCTGTATGGCTTGCCACGCGGTCGACGGCGTCAAGCAGCAGCCTTGCCCGAACTGGAAGGGTCTGTTCGGCAAGGAGCGACCTCTGGTCAGCGGCGAGACGGTCGTTGCCGACGAAGCGTACCTCGCCAGCTCAATCTCGAACTCTTGGGATCAGGTGGTTCAGGGCTACGGCAAGACGATGCCGCCTTACAATTTCCCCGAGCAGGAAATCGCGGCCCTGGTGGCCTATCTCAAGTCACTTGGAGAGGGCGGATGATGAGCAAATCACGCGCCGCTACGGTAATCACCCTCATGTCCGCGCTGTCGATCGTACTGACGGCCTGCAGCGAGCCCAGCCCGGACACGGCCAGTCTCAAGTACAGCCAAGATCTCTACGATGGCTGCGTTCAGTGTCACGGAGTGAACGGGGAGGGCAACCCAGAGGTCGGCGCACCTTCAATTGCGGGGCTCGAACGCTGGTATGTGAAGCGGCAGCTCCGCGGCTTCAAGAAAGGCTACCGTGGCTTTCATCCGGAAGATGTAGCGGGCAAGCGAATGTATCCAATGGCGCGCGCGCTCGATACGGATGAGAAAGTCGATGTGATCTCCAATTATGTCGCGTCCATGGAACCGACTCATCCGGCGCCCACCCTCGAGGGCGGCAATCCCAAAACCGGAAAGATCTACTTCGCCACCTGCGTGCAGTGCCACGGCGCGAACGCGCGGGGCAATCTGGATGAGTTTGGTCCGCCTTTGGCAGGTGCTAGCGACTGGTACCTTCTGACACAGCTGCAAAATTTCAAGTCGGGGGTGCGCGGCACCCAGCCCGATGACGCCATGGGAGCCAAGATGCGGCCGTTCTCCATGACACTCCCCAACGAACAAGCGATGAAAGACGTCATCGCGTACATTGGCACTCTATCCGAGTAAGCTGCGAGGGTTTGACAGATGGCTGGTAAGACACGGGATCCCGATAGCGAGGCGCACTTCTGGTGGAAGTGGACCATGATTGGCGCCGCCATCTACATCGGTGTCGTTTTCGCTTTCATTCTGAATTGAGCTTGTAGAGGGTCGAATGCTTCAAGGAATTTACGACTTCGTCAAAAGTGTTTTCGCGCCGCTGGGCGACTACCTGATCGGTCGCGCCGTGCCGGTGGGCTCCTCGTTCGCGGGGGACATCGATTCGTTGATCGCGCTGATCACGGTGCTGGTAGGCTTCTGGGCCCTCCTCGCCTATGCCGCCTTCTTCTTTTTGATCTTCCGCTTCCGCGAGCAGAAGGGGCAGCGCGCGCAGTACGTGACCGGCGAAGAGAAGAATCTCAAACGCTGGATCACCATCCCGCACGCGGCCATCATCGTCTGCGATCTACTGATCGTCTTCATGGCCATCATGGTCTGGTACAACATCAAGCAACGTCTGCCCGAGGCGGACAGCACCGTCCGAATCGTGGCACAGCAATGGGCATGGAATTTCGTCCACCCTGGACCCGACAACGAGCTCGACACGGAAGACGACATCAACACCTTCAACGAGCTGCACGTCCAGGAGGGCACGACCTATCACTACGAGCTCCTCTCCAAGGACGTCCTCCACGATTTCTCGGTTCCCGTGTTCCGCTTGAAGCAGGACGCGATCCCGGGCCGCGTCATGAAGGGCTGGTTCAAGCCCACCAGGCCCGGCGAGTACGACATCCAATGCGCTGAGATGTGCGGGATTGGGCACGGAATCATGGGCGCGCGCATCATCGTCGAAACCCCGGAAGAACACGCGGCTTGGATGTCGCAGGGCAGCGCGGGCAAGCTTGCTTCCCGCTGAACGGAAAAGGTCATGGCTGAAGCAAGCACGGTAGACACACATGGCGCGCACGCGCACGACCCAGACCACGGGCACCACGAGCAGAGCTTTTTGAGCAAGTACATCTTCTCGACCGATCACAAGATCATCGGGATGCAGTACATGTTCACCGGCATTTTAATGGCGCTGATCGGGGGCTACATGTCGTATGCGTTCCGCATGCAGCTCGCGTTCCCAGGCGAAAGCGTGCCCGGCTACGGCGTGGTCTCGCAGGGCGAGTACAACGCCTTGGTCACCAACCACGGGACGATCATGATCTTCTGGGTCGCCATGCCGATGCTGATCGCCGCCTTTGGCAACTACCTCATCCCGCTGATGATCGGCGCAGACGACATGGTTTTCCCGCGCATCAATCGGCTCTCGTATCAGATCTTCCTGATCAGCGCGATCATTCTCATCGCTTCCTTTTTCGTCCCCGGCGGCGGCTTCGGCGGCGCATGGACGTCCTACCCGCCGCTTTCGGCGAGCGCGGAATACAACCTCACACCGATGGGCGCGACTCTGTGGCTGGTCGCCGTTGCACTCGAGTTCGTGGCCTTCCTGCTCGGGGGCATCAACTTCATCACGACCCTGATGAACGCGCGCGCACCTGGCATGAAGATGCACGACATCCCGATGGTCCTGTGGATGATCGTCATCGCCAGCATCCTGTTCATGGCGTCAGTCGGTCCGCTCATCGCGGGCGCGGTCATGCTCTTCATGGATCAGGTGGTCGGCACCGGCTACTTCGACCCAGACCGTGGCGGCGACCCGGTTCTCTGGCAGCACCTCTTTTGGTTCTTCGGCCACCCCGAGGTGTACGTCGTGCTCTTGCCCGCAATGGGAATCGTGGCGGAAATCATCTGCACCTTCGCCCGTAAGAAGCTCTTCAACTACAAGCTGATTCTGTACACGGCATTCGCGACCGGGATCATCAGCTTCTTCGTCTGGGCCCACCACCAGTTCGTCGCCGGGATCGACCCGCGAATGGCGAATGTGTTCACCATCACCACCCTGATTATCTCCATCCCGATCGCGGAGATGCTGTTCCTCTACATTGCCACGCTGTACGGCGGATCGATCCGTCTCACCACTCCGATGCTCTGGGCCTTGTCGTTCATCGCCGAGTTCCTCATCGGTGGCATCACCGGTATCTTCCTCGGCGCGAGCGGCTCGGACATCTATTTCCACGACACGTACTTCGTGCTCGCTCACTTCCATTACACCTTCTTCCCAATCGCCATCATCGGGTTCTTCGCTGGAATCACGTACTGGTTCCCGAAGATGTTTGGCCGGATGATGAACGAGACCCTCGGCAAGATTCATTTCTGGGGGACGATCATCGCGTTCAACTTCATCTTCATCCCGCTCTTCATTCTGGGTGCGGCCGGTCAGCATCGGCGAATCTACAACTTCCAGAACTTCCCCGACCTTGCGGGTATGCAGGATCTTCGCGTGATTGCGACGACCGCCTTGCTCGTCATGCTCGCCTTCCAGGCGATCTTCCTGTTCAACTTCGTGGCGAGCCTCTTCAAGGGCAAGCCCGCCGGAAAGAACCCTTGGAAGGCCAACACCCTCGAGTGGACTACGGATTCACCGCCTCCCCATGGCAACTGGCCCGAGCTGCCGAACTGCTACCGAGGCCCCTACGAGTACAGCGTGCCCGGTCGCGAGGACGACTACTGGCCGCAAGACGTCCCACCGGACACAGCCCCCGCCGAATGACGAGGCCGCAATGAGCATGACCAGACCCATAGCAACGACCAGAAGCGCCACGGGCATTCCAACCGGCAAGCTCGCCGTGTGGTGGGTCGTCGGCTCGGAAATCGTGATTTTTGGAGGCTTGCTCGCTTCCTATGTCATGCACCGGCTGGGCCACCCTGAGTGGGCCGAATACGCGTCCCATACCAACACATGGTTTGGCGGCGCCAATACCTTCGTGCTGCTGACCTCGTCGCTCTTTGCTGTGCTCGCGCACCACGCCGCGGTGCATGGGGATGGGAAGACGGCAGCGAAGTGGCTCCTTGGGACCTGCGCGGGGGGCTTCATCTTCCTCTGCATCAAAGCGGTCGAATGGACCGGCGAGATTCAGCACGGGTACACGATCACCAGCAACGGCTTTTGGAGCTTCTACTACACCGCCGCTGGGCTCCATGCGCTTCACGTCATCGCGGGTTGCATCATCATGCTGATCATCGCGCGAGAAGCTTGGAAGGGCATCGAGCTTCATCGCGTCGAGCTCATCGGCATCTACTGGCACTTCGTCGACATCGTTTGGATTTTCCTCTTCCCGCTGCTCTACATCGCCAAATGAGGACGAATGATCATGGCTGAACACCAAGACCACGCAGACGACCACAGCGGCGACCACAGCCAGGCCTTCTACCTGAGGATTTGGGCGATCCTGCTCGTGCTGCTCATCTTGAGCATCCTCGGGCCGATCGTCGCGCCGCACCTGGCCGTTGGCTTCCTGCAAGCATGGATGATCACCCTGATGACGGCGTTCGGCATCGCGGTGGTCAAGGCCTATCTGGTCGCAGCGAACTTCATGCACCTCAACATCGAAAAGCGGTACATCTCATACCTGCTCGCCACGATGCTGATGCTCATGCTTCTATTCTTCGCGGGCGTTGCTCCGGACGTCATGAAGCACGAGGGCCAAAACTGGGAGAATGTCTCGGCGAAGGCGGAAGTCGACCGAGCGCTAGAGGCCGAAGCCGCTACGGACGGCGAGCACGCTGGGGAACACCCTACGACCGAGCACTGATGAACCTAGGACTCCAACATGCCTGATGACGCACTAGGTCGCCCTTACGGCGTGCCAACCAGGCGCGAACCCGTAGTTCCGAACGGCGTGCTGGGCATGCTGATCTTCGTGGGGACGGAGGTTATGTTCTTCTCGGGCCTGATCAGCGCTTTCGTGATCGGGAAGAGCAATGCGCTCGGAGGCTGGCCTCCGCCGGGGCAGCCCCGTTTGCCGGTCGAAGAAACCGCCATCAATACGGCGGCTCTTCTCGCGAGCGGACTCGCGCTCTATTTCGCAAACCGAGCTTTCCGGAAGGACTCACCGAACACGAAGCGGCTACTGGGACTCGCCATCGCCCTCGGCGGCTTCTTCGTCCTCTTCCAGGGTGCAGAGTGGGTCGCGCTGATCGGCGAGGGCCTGACGGTCACCTCGGGGCAGCTGGGCGGCTACTTCTACCTGCTGGTCGGGACGCACGCGTTGCACGTCGTCGCGGGCTTCATCATTTTGCTCTACACCTATCAGAAGCTCTCCCACCACAATCTCGACCGGTTCACGTTTTGGCCGGCGCAGATCTTCTGGTACTTCGTCGTCGGTGTCTGGCCGATTCTCTACTGGCAGGTGTACCTCTGATGCCTCTGATGATACGCGTGGCTCGCGCAACGGTCGCCGCCGCCGTGCTTGCCCTGAGTTCGGCTGCCAACCTGGCCTACGCCTGTCCTTCCTGCGCATCGCCGCTCGAGGAGAACCGCCAAGCCTTCGTCGACACGACCATCTTCCTCACGGTGGTGCCGCTGATGATGATGGGCGGTTTCATCTGGTGGCTGCGCCGCAAACTGCGTGCGAGGGACGAGATGCCCGAAATTGCAGTGCCCGAGAGCCTGCTACGCGACGCTGGACGGTTCTCTAAGGGCCGCTAAGGGCTACCAGAGCCGTTCCCAGACCGGCTGCCGGCCGTCGTAGCCAGCTCCCCGATGCTCTTCGCGTTCGGAGACGGCCCGGGCAAAGCCGCGTGCCGCAAAGGCAAGCAAGATACCGACGGCGACGTCGATGAACCAATGCCAGCGGAGGAACATCGTCGCGATGATGATGTTCACGCTCATGAACGCGAGAATTGGCCAGAGCCAACGGAACGGCTGTACATCGCGCTGGGCGAATGCGTGCAAAGTGAAATACGCAGGCCAGGCGGTGTGTAGCGACGGAAAGATGTCGAGCTGTGCGCCGGCCGTGGCGACCGTGACCTCGACCTGTTTCCACCAGAACGCGCCGTGCAAGGGCTCATCGAACGGAATTGTCGCGTAAGGCCCTACGCCGGGAACGATCGTGTACAGGAAGTGCCCCGCCGCCACGACGAGCATGCCGCCTGCCATCAGCTCTTGAAGACGCCGACCTTTGCCGAAGAAGAGCGCTGGTACCAGCATCACAATCAAGATGAAGAAGTGGGTGTAGTAGAAGAAGGACAGCCACTCGACGACTGGTTGGACGTTCCAGGACTGCATCCAGAGCGATGGCGTCGTGCCAAGGAGCCAAAGGTCGAGGGCGTAGAGCCGGTAGTCCATGAGATCGGGGTGAAGCGCTGGGAGCAAGACCCGCATTTCGAAATAGGAGAGGACCATGGGCAGGAACAAGCCCAGTCGATAGGTCAGCGCGCGCGCGCGCCGGCTGCGAATCACCTCGCCGCGGCTGAGCACCAGAGAGCAGGCGGTGATGACGAGCAGGGCGAGAGCGAGCCGGCGAGCAACGCCGGCATCGGCGCTGTCGGGCGCGGCAGAGATCCGTAAAAACAGATAAGCGTGAAACGCGAGGGCGATCAGGTCCTGCACGGCGAGGTTTTGCGCCGTGACCCCTATCGTCGTTCTCGCTCGCTCCGCAACGTTCCGAGTGAGTTCCCGCATTGCAAATCTCGGTGGCCGGAAGTGTGTCGATCCCAAGCTGCTGGTGCAAGTATGTATGACCCCAGGGCTGCATCGAGTGTATCACCCTAAAGGAGGAAGCGCCTCACTGGCAGACGGAAGGGGCAACCTGGGGTACAACGCGCTCCATGGAAGAGGCAACGCCCAAGCGTCCGTCCATCCGGGAGGACGCGATCAATCTCCCGAACCTGCTGACGATGCTCCGGATCGCCCTCATCCCCGGGGTGCTCTGGTTGCTCTGGGATGGGACGCCCAAGGCCAACTTCTGGGCGGCAATTCTCTATATCGGAACCGCGCTCACCGACCTCATTGACGGCTACCTGGCGCGCAGGTGGGGCCAGATCAGCGTGCTCGGGAAGTTCCTCGATCCGCTAGCGGACAAGCTGCTGGTGATGGCGACACTGATCTTGCTCGCTTACCTAGGCAGGATGCCGTTTCTCGGCGTCGTCGCCGTAATCATCATGCTCGGGCGCGAGCTCGCGGTGACGGCACTGCGTACGATCGCGATGAGCGAGGGCGTGGTGATGGCGGCGATGCGAACCGGTAAAGACAAGACCGCCTTGCAGATGGTTGCGATCCTGATGCTGATCGTGCACCAGCGCTACACGATCTACTTTGGCTTCTACCAGACCGAGTTCGACTTTGCAGAGGTTGGCCTGGTGCTTCTGTACCTAAGCCTGGCTTTGGCTCTGCTGAGCGGTGGCGAATACTTCAAGCTCTTCGTCGATGCAGTCGACGCAAAAGAAGAGCGCCTGACACAAGCCACATCGTGACCGGTGTGAAGGGAACCGCGTCGGTCGAGACGCGCTTGTCACGTCAGATAGTTGGGCGGGTTTCTCGCGGGACCGGGCTGCAGGACGCGTTTCGCAAACTCGTCGATGAGCACGGACTCCGGACCGCCTGGGTCAGCGCCATCGGTGCTTTCGAGTGGATTGAGCTCACCGAGTACAACCAAGCTGAGCGACGTTACGAGGAGGCGCATCGATTCGAGCGCTGCGAGCTGCTCTCGATGCAAGGCAATCTCTCCGAACGGGATGGCAAACCGTTCTGGCATCTGCACGCGACGGTTTCCTTGCATCAGGACGGGCAGGACGTGGTTTGCGGTGGTCACCTGGTCGACGGCTCGGTGTTCGCACTCGAGTTCCGGATCGACTGCTTCGACGCGCTCGAGCTTCGGCGCGGAAACGACGAGGCGACTGGGCTGCAACTCTGGGCGGATGTCGAGGCGCCGGCGGTGGAGCAAACAGGGGTGCATGAGGTTCCGGTCACCGAAGCTGTTGGCGCGGGCGCCACTTGGGCGATGGCGGCGGAGCTTTCGACTCGCACCGAAGAGGTGCCCGAAGAGCATCGTCCCGAAAAGGGCGATTGGATCGAGCACGCAAAGTTCGGCCTCTGCAAGATCGAGGGCCTCAGCGGCGCGGGAGTTTGCTTCATCAAACTTCCGGATTCGCGCCGAAAGAAGATCAGCCTGGACGCAATGCTAGTCCTCGCCCCACGCCATGACGGCGAACGAAAGATCTTCCCAGTACGCCCAAAACCCAAGAAGTGACCCGGATGCAGCCACCCGCGGCAGCGCGAGCCCGAGGGGCGAAGCCCGGCGCAAAGCGCCGCCAAGCCTAAGCGAAGCGCCGGGCGCGGAGGGAGGACTACGGGTGGGGGTGGGCGGGTTGATGTGATTAAACCACACCACGCAACCCGCCAACCCCCAAGCCAGCAATGCCAGTAACGCTAGCTAGGCTAGTCGAATGCGTGGGTCGAGGGCCGCGACGGCGATGTCAGCCAGCAGATTGCCGACTTGAACCGCGATGCCGAACATCAGTACGACAGCCATGATCACCGGAGCGTCGAGCGATTCGATTGACTCGATCGTGAGAAGTCCGAGGCCCGGCCAGGCGAAGATCTTTTCGGTGATGATCGCGCCGCCTACCAGGAACGGCAGGCTCAAGCCGATCAGGGTTGCGATTGGGAGCAGGGCGTTTCGGATGGCGTGCTTGATGACGACCTGGGTCATCGGCATGCCCTTGGCTCTGGCGGTGCGCACGTGGTCGTGACGCAAGGTCTCGATGAGCTCGCCACGCATGACGCGCGCATAGGTTGCCGCGCCCGCGATCGCGAGAATCAGCGCAGGCAGCAGCGCATGGTAGACGTGATCGAGGGGGTCGATTCCGTAGCCGCCGAACGGGAACCAGCCCAAGAGGAACGCGAAGAGCAGTAGGGCAATCGGGCCGGTCACATAGGTGGGCAAGCTGATGCCGACGAAGGTCGCGAACATGATCGCGGTGTCCGACCAGCGGTTGCGTCGTAGCGCCGCGAAAATACCAGCCGTGAGTCCGATGAGCAGCTCGAACACAACGGCGAGCGAGGCGAGAAGCAGAGTGCGCGGAAGACGATGGCCGATGACATTGGCAACCGACTCGTGATGCGAGTACGACTCGCCGAGATCTCCTTGAAGGATCCCGCAGAAGCCGCGGGCGCCGTCGTCGCGAAGGTACTTCGGCGAATCTTTGCGGATGCAGGGCATCAGGCCGAGGTAGCTCATGAACTGCTCCGGGCACGGGCCGGTCTAAGCCCTTCTTTGCCTTGAAGTCCGCGATCTGCTCGGCTCGGGCCTGCGGGCCGAGGATGGTCACCGCGGGGTCGCCTGCGACGAAGATCAAGAAGAAGACTAGGGTCACCACCGACATGACGATCAGCACGCCCCAGGCTGCGCGTTGCGCGATAAAACGCATCATGGCGCTTCCTCCTGCTCGTAGATCAGTTGGCTGACCCGCCTCCTCGGAAGGTCGAGCCATACGTTTCTGTACTCGTTGAGCCAGACCGGGTGCGGGCGGAAGCCCTTCACATACGGCTGCCAGGCAAACATGTCGACGGCGTACGAGAGAAAGGCCCAGGGCGCGTCATCGGCCAAGATGGCGTTCGCCTCGGCATAGAGGGCGAGCCGCTTCTCGCGGTCGACTTCGGCGCGGGCGGAGTCCAGAATCGCATCCAGTTTTGGATTTCGATAGAAAGACCGGTTCTCGGAGTTCTCGGGATGAATCGAGCGACTGTGGAACAGGATGTCCATGAAGTTCGACGGGTCCGGGAAGTCTTGATGCCAGCCGGTGAAGGCGGCCTGCGCAACGCGCGGCTTCCCGGTTTCCTTGAGATACGTGGCGAACGAGACCATCTTGAGCTCGATCTGGATGCCTATCTCCTTCAGGTCCTGTTGAAAGAGCTGAGCTCCGCGTACGTCTCCTTCGCCTCGCACCCAGACCGTGATCGGTTCGCTCAGGCCGTCAGCAAACCCTGCCAAGCGCATTTCTTCTTTGGCGCGCGCCAGGTCGAAAACCTGCTTTGTCGGTAGCTCAGGATCGTACGGAGCGAGCATCGGCGGTAAGACCTGGCCGGCAGCGATGACTTCACCGGGGTTCAGGCGTTCGAGCTTGGAGCGATCGATCGCAAAGGCCACCGCGCGTCGCACGTGGACGTTGTCGAAAGGTGGCAGCTCGCAGTTCAGCCCGATCGCGTACACCGATGGGCTCGGAACTTCTGCGCGATAGGGAGCCCAGGCCGGGGACTCGCGCAAAAATAGGCGGTTCACTTTGCTAGGGCGGTGAATCACGTCGAGGTCACCATTGCGGAAGCGCGCGCTTGCCACGTCCGGCGAGATGTTCTCTAAGAAGATCATTCGATCGACCCGCGGGCGGGGAGCCCAGTAGGCCTCGAATCGCTCCAGCTCGACCTGCACCCCGCGCTCCCAGCGGCTGAAGGCGAACGGGCCTGCGCCAACCGGGTGACGTCCGACCGCGTCGCGGCCTTCTTCCGCCTCGAGTTTCTCGACGTGCTCTTTGGCGAGCGGATAGGCGAACGGCATGGCAAGCGCGTTGAGGAAGGTCTGGTCGGCTTCATCGAGACGGAATTCGATCGTCTTTGCATCGAGCACGACGATGCCTTCAATGCGCTCGGCTTCTCCCCGGTGGTACGCGGGCGCCCCAACGATCGACTTGTAGAACGGGTAACCCGGTGAACCGGTATGCTTCGAGAGTAGTCTGTGAAGCGACCAGGAGATGTCCTCGGCGGTGATTTCCCGGCCGTTGTGGAACTTGATGCCGTCGCGAAGCGTGAAACGAAAGACCTGACCCGCTTCGGACACCGCGGGCAGCTCCGCGGCGAGGCTTGGTATCATGGTGCCTTCGTAGTCGTAGTCGAGCAGGCCGTCGTACAGCAGACGGCAGGCGGCGGTCGAAAGGGTGTCGTACGCGAAGTGCGGATCCAGGGTGTGGATGTTGCTGCCGGCCGAAAAGAGGAGCGTTCCTCCAGGCTGCGGCGAGGTGTGCCCGGCGCCCAGGTAGCGCGGGCCGATCGGTGCCTTTGGAAACACCGCGACGATCCAAGCGATGAGCAGCGCCGTGGCGACGAGCGCGACAGTGCCGGCGACCAAGCGGCTAGGGCTTCGGCGTTCAGTCTTTGGGATCGAACGCATCGCGCAGCCCTTCTCCAAAGAGGTTGAAGCCGAAGACCGCCATGCTGATCAGCGCGGCCGGGTAGAGTGTTAGTCGAGGAACGCCGAGGAGCAGCGACTGGCTCTCGCTGAGCATCGAGCCCCAGCTTGCCGTCGGCGGGCGGACTCCGAGGTTCAAGAACGAGAGCGCGCTTTCCGCGATGATCATACGCGCGACCATGATTGTCGCGATGGCGATGATCGGCCCGATGACGTTGGGCAGTACGTGTCGAGCAAGGATTCGGAAGTGGCGCAGGCCAAGCGCGCGCGCCGCCTGGATGTAGTCGAGCTCCCGCGCCTCCATGGTCTTTGCGCGCGTGATGCGAGCCAGGGTGGTCCAGGAAAGAACCCCGAGCACGATACAGATCGTCCATATCCCCGGCGCGTCAAAGACGCGCTGCATCACGATGGCAATCAAGAGGAAAGGCATCGAGAGGACGACATCGACCAGCCGCATCAGGAAGTTGTCGAGTCGACCGCCGACGTAGCCCGAGACCAGGCCCAGGGTGACACCGATCAGGACGGCGAGCGCCGTGGCGAGATAGGCGACCAGCATCGAGACACGGGCGCCGCTCAGGAGTCGACTCAACTCGTCGCGGGCGAGCATATCGCCGCCAAGCCAGTGGCCGGGCGCGACCCCCGGGCCCGCCGGAAGCCCGTTCGGAAGCAGGAGGCTCTCGGTCAACTGCTCCGCGGGGTCGAACGGGGCCAGCCAGGGGCCGAACACCCCCAGGGCCGTCACCGCCACGACTAGGACCAGGCCGACGAAAGCCCCCTTGTTCCGCCGAAATCGTCGAAACACCCGTGAATCCATGCGCTTGCAGGGAGGTACTGGGTTCCGGGGATCCAGTCAATTTCCGCCCCTCGATCCGATCCCGAGCTTGATCAGCAGATCCCAAATCTCAGCGCAAATCGACCCAGGTTAGATTTTGCAGAGCTAAAAGTATTGTGATTCTAGACGTTTATGAATTTATGCATTTTGCTGTTGACCTAATTATTTTGAATGGAATACATTCGCTATAAGTTATTCAAATGACTCTACCTAGCGGACAAAAGCGGAGACATCGGGAATTGGAGGCCAGGGCCTGGTCTGACCAGGAGCTCGAGAAGATCGAGCGGGCGCACGCCGAGGGGATGAGCGTCCAGCAGATCGTCGAGACCTTCACCGCCCATGGCGCGCGGCTCACCGAAGCCACCTTCCGCAAGTACGTGCAGCTGGGCCTATTGCCGCGAAGCGTGCGCGTCGGCCGCAAGGGCAAGCACCGTGGCTCGCAGGGCCTCTATCCAGCGACCGCCGTTCGCCAAATCGATCACATCCGCCGCCTGATGCACCAGGGGTTCACCATGGAGGAAATCCAGAAGGAGTTCCTCTTCGTTCGTGGCGATATCGATGCACTGAGGCGGCAACTCAAGCGCGTGTACCAGGCGATCGAGAACGCCGTGCACGAGCAACAGCGCGAAGGAGCCGACGACCTGGGCGTCGGCGAGGCGCTCAACGATGTTCGCGAGCTCGGTTCCGAGCTCGTTCAGAAGCTCGAAGCCATCGAGCGGCGCCTGACGATGCGGGCCCGCATGGCGCGGGCAGCTGTCTAAGAGATTTGAGGGGGAGAGGTGTCATGAAGGACGCAGCAAGCGCAGAAGTGGTCGACGGGGAATCCAAGCCGGAAGAGGAGCGCGAGTCACTCGTAGACGCGCTCGGAGCGCTCGACGAGCCGGATTCTGAGGAGCGCGGTGGTCGTAGGAAGCGCCGTTCGCGCGCGCGGGCCCGGACGATCTCGATTCGACGTTTGAGCAAGGCTGAGCTCAATCGTGGTCGCGAGCTCTATCCCGAGACCGACTACTGGAAGCCGAGGAGTCGCTCGGAGTGCAAGGACATGGATCGGCCTTGTCCATTCGTTTCGTGCAAGTACCACCTGTACATCGACGTCCATCCGGTGCGCGGCTCGATCAAGCTCAACTTCCCGGACATCGAGATTTGGGAAATGACCGACACCTGTGCGCTCGATGTCGCAGACCGCGGTGGCATCACGCTCGAAGAGGTCGGTGAAATCATGAACCTCACGCGCGAGCGTGTCCGCCAGGTCGAGACCGCAGGACTCGCTCGACTCCAGGAATATCGCGACGTCGATCGACTCAAGGACTACGTGACCTAAGGGCCACTCCAAGGGCAGCAGGGGGAGGGTGTCGCCGATGGGCGGCACCCTTTTTAATTGAGTGAATGCTTGCCCGGCTTCTTCTTCGCCCAGATCGACTCCCAGCCTTCGCGGTACCGATCGGTGGCGACCTTGGCCGGGCGGCCGGCGGCCGGACGCGCATCGTGCTGAACCTCGACGTCGAAGAGCAGAGGCGAATCCTCGCGCGCGCTCAGGCGAACGACCTCGCCGTGGATGGGCCTGCCTTGCTCGAGCTGCTGCATGGTTCCTGCTTCGATTCGCGAGCCGCGCTGGCGAAGGACCTCGTATTGTTGTCCGTCGTCCGACTTGCCATAAATCAGGACGACGTCATTCGGCTTTGCCGACGCGGGGGCCTTTTTGGAAGACTCTGAGCCCATCGACCTATCAGTAAGTCCGATGGGGACCGAAGTCTAGGGGGGGCAGGCCGGATCAACTTCGAGGCTGGATCCGATCGAGGAGGGTCTGTTACCGTCTCGCCCAACAGAAGGGGTGCGAAGTGGTTGGATTGCGTGGACTAGGTACGCTGATTCTCGTCTCTGTGCTGGGTGGATGTGGCAGCAGCTCGGGCGGAGGCGCGGGGACCGGGGGCACGGGCGGCTCGGATGCTCCCCTGCAGGATGAGTACATTCTTTCCGATGAGAAGCTGGTTCCCGAGAGCGGTGCCTTCGACTCAATGAGCCGTAGCTTCTACGTCGGAAGCGAGAGCCAGGGGAACATCACGCGAGTCGAGGCGGATGGCACAGAGAGCATCTTCATGACGCCGCCCGCAGGGCAGACCTGGCGCACCCTAGGCATTGCAATCGATGAAGTGTCGCGTCGCCTCTGGGTTTGCGCCCAGCGGACGGACGCGGCGGCCCAAGAGATCTGGGTGTTCGATTTGGAGACCCGGAACCGCGACCTGAGCTTCGTCCTGGCGGACGCCCAGGCCGACTCGACCTGCAACGACGTCGCACTGGACGGGAACGGGCTTGCCTACATCAGCGATTCCGAGAACTCCCGCGTCTATCGTGCCGACGCGGAAGCCGAGATGCTGACGGTCTGGGCCGACGATCCCCTGCTCAGCCCAACCGGAGGAGGGATCTTCGGCGGCAATGGAATCGCGGTCACTGAAGACGATCAGGCGCTGATCGTCTCCAAGACGAGCTCCGGCGCGCCTCCGCGCCTAGTTCGCCTCGCGCTAGACGATCCGTCTGATGTCGCCGAGATCGTCCTCGCACCCGCGCTCGAAGGATTCGCAGATGGCATGACCTTCTTCGAGGGTGACCTCTACATCGCGATGGTGGGTGCCGGAAACGTCGCCCGCCTCCGCAGTGTTGATGACTGGGCGACGGCTACGGTCGTCAACGCTCCGGCGGACGGAGGCAGCCGCGTTCCGGGAACCTCGACCGTCCGGCCCGCCGAGGGCCGGCTTTACGCGATCTACAGCGACATCACCAAGGCGCTCACCGGGCTCACGCCGGTTCCCCCGTTCCGGATTTACGAGGTCGATCTCGAGTCCTTTGAATAGGCGGCCGGGCACTTGTCAGCAGGGGCTCTGTTGCGTACGGTGCGCGCGGTCGTGATTCGAATCGCCCTCCTTTGCTTGCTTTGCCTGGCCAGCACCGCTCCAGCGGCGGCTCAGGACGTCGCCTGCCCCTCAGGCAATCTTCTCGCCGGCAAGACGCCGACGACCCGGCCGGGCGTGACTCACGCCGAGCGGCTGACGGATGGCTTCGTCGCCGGTGAAGGCGATCCCTGGCAGAGCGAGCTCACCTCGGTATTTGCGGACACTCAGAGTCACGTCATTTACGACCTCGGCGTCCGGACCGCTGTGACTGCGGTCGACCTGCAGGGCGACAACAACGACGATTACATCGTCGAGATCTCGGACGACGGACGAAGCTTCAACCCGCTCTGGGTCGCTGACCCTGCATCTGGTGCGGGCATGCGACGGCGGGGAAGCCGGGGCCTGAGCGGACAGGGCCGATACCTCCGCGTGCGCGCTCAGGGCGGCGACACCTTCTACAGCCTGGCTGAGGTGCTCGCTTTTTGCGAGACCCCCTCGGCCTGGCCGCCGTCGGTCCAGGTGAAGAACACGTCGAGTTGGTGGTGGAAGAAGATCCTCGAGAAGCGCGACCATCGCTATCGCCTCGCGGTCGTCGTACTCGGACTGTTGTTCTTCATCGCGCTCTTTAGGATCGAAGAAAACAAGAAGGCTCTCTGGGCCGCGTCTGCGCTTTCCGTCGCGATGCTGGCGATATCCTCATACCGGCTATACGGCGCAAGGCTGGCGCCCTGGTTCGCGGACTGGGGCATCTACCTCCTCGGAGCCTCAGTGCTCGCGTGGGCGGCGCGCGGGATCTGGCTGGTCGGCCAGAATAAGGAGGCCCGCCAATGGTTGGAGCGCGGCGCGCTCATCTGGGTGATCTTGGCCAGCACCACGGCCTGGGTGAACTTCGGCGTCTTTCATACCGCGAGAATCGTCCACTACTGGGATACGTTTCACTACTACGTCGGCTCCAAGTACTTCGAAGAGAACGAGTACGAGCGGCTCTACGAGTGCGTGCTCGCGGCGGACTACGAGGAACGCGGCGAGGCTGACCTGGGGAAGAGAAAGATCCGCGACCTGGTCGACAACCGCCTGCACTACGTGAGCAAGGACGACGCGCTTCGCTATCAGAAGACTTGCGCGGAGCATTTTTCAGCCGAGCGCTGGGAGGCGTTTCGATACGACACGCGTTCGTTCCGGACGGTCATGGGGTCGGCCTGGTGGAAAGACATGGTGATGGATCACGGCTACAACGCGAGCCCGATCTCCAACATGGTGGCCGCGTTTCTCACCAACATCGGCTGGGAGGACCAAGTCCCCAAGGTCTCGTCGACGAAGCTGGATCCGAAGGAGCACAAGACTTTCCGCAAGCGGATCCTCCGCTACACCCTGATCGACCTGTCGCTCTATGCCGGCGCGTTCCTGATGATCTTCTGGGCCTTCGGCCTGCGCGCTACGGCGCTCTCGGTGCTGATCTGGGGGACCGGTTACCCCTGGGCCTATTTCTGGACGGGCGGGAGCTTCGCGCGCGTGCCCTGGCTCTTCATGGCAGTCGCCGCGGTGGCGCTCTTGAAGCGCGGCTACCCGTTGCTGTCCGGCTTCGCGCTCTCCTGGAGCGCGCTGTTGCGGCTGTTCCCCGCAGCGCTTGCCGGTGGTCCGATCGCGGCCGTCGTCGACCGCTTCATCCGTCGAAAGAAAATCAATCGCCCCTGGCTCGACCCGAGCGACAAGCGATTCATCGTTGGCGGCCTGCTCGGTCTGGCGGTGCTCTGCACGGCGAGCATCGCGGTGAACGGATTCGACGCCCACCCACAGTTCCTCACCAACACCTTGAAGCACAGCGAAACCCCACTGACCAACCACATGGGGCTCCCGACGATTCTTTCCTACAAGCCGAGTAAGGTCGGCCGTTTCACCAAGGACCCGAGCCTCGAAGACCCTTGGGCGAAGTGGAAACAAGCGCGCAAGGAGACCAAACACGACAGGCGCTGGCTTCACGCGCTCCTCTTGCTCAGCATGTTCGTGCTGCTCGCGCTTGCGGGGCGGCGACTTGCCGGATGGGCGGTGCTCAGTTTGAGCACGATTCTGATCATCGGCTTCTTCGAGCTGACTTGCTACTACTACAGCTTCGTGATCCTCGTGGCGCCGCTGGCGATCGAGCGCCTGCGCTATTCGGTGGCGCTGATCTCAATGGTGATCGTCGGGCTCATTCTGCAGTTCTTCATAGGCTGGTATGACGAGCAGTACATTTGGGAAACGGTCGCGGTGCTCCTCGGCCTGGGCTACATCCTCGTCGACGTCGTACGGCACCCGCTTCCCGAGTCCTCTCCAGCGTCTGCAGCCGATCCATCGGCGTAGTTGCAAGCCCCGCCGACCGGCCTTACCCTCAGTCGGTTAGACAGGTTCACGTGATCGCTGGTGTGCATCTGCACACGGGAGGAAAGTCCGAGCTTCATAGGGCAGGATGCCAGGTAACGCCTGGTGGGGGCGACCCCGAGGAAAGTGCCACAGAAAGCAAACCGCCTCGCCGTCGAAAGGCCGCGCGGTAAGGGTGAAAGGGTGAGGTAAGAGCTCACCGGGCCGGCGGTAACGTCGGTCGCACGGCAAACCCCATCCGAAGCAAGACGAAATAGGGAGGCGTTGAGGGCGGTCCCGCCCGAGTCTCCGGGTAGCGTCGCTCGAGGCCGATGGCGACATCGGTCCCAGAAGAATGATCACGACCCGGCGCTCGGCGACGAGCCCGGGCTACAAAACTCGGCTTACGAACCCTCTAACCACGGCGCCTCGCTTCTGCGGGGCGCCGTGCTGTTTTGAGGTCGATCACGTCATTCACGTCATTGCAATTGACCGCGGCGGCCTCGCGGGGATACTCGTCCGTCATGACAATTTCCTATCGCTCCTGGGCTTTTGTCGCTGTTCTTCTCTGTCTTTCCGCTGGCTGCAGCAGCGAAGCCGGGACCGAGGTGACGGGCGACGACGCGTTCTATCTTCCGCCCGATCCGCTTCCCTCGGACGTGCCTGGAACCTTGATTCAGGCGCAGGAGATCGAGCCGTTCGCCGAAGGCAGCAAGGCTTGGCGCGTGCTCTACGTTTCGACAGCGGTGGACGGCAGCGCCCATCGCGGTGTCCGGCATGGTCGCCGCCCCTGGGGGCTCGGCACCAGAAGCCGGCTATGACGTCGTGACTTGGGCGCACGGCACCAAAGGCGTTTCGGACCGTTGCGCGCCCTCCAAAGGGTACCGCAGCGGCTTTCACGACTTCTACGACATTGCGCCCGAGCTCGTCGCCGCGGGCTATGTCGGGGTGATGAGCGACTTCGAGGGACTCGGTACGCCCGGCATCCATCCGTACCTCGTCGGCTCAAGTGAAGGCCGGGGCGTGCTCGACATCATCAAAGCCGCGCAGCAGATCGAGGAGTCCGGTGCAGGGAGCCGCGTCGTGATCTGGGGCCGCTCACAGGGCGGACATGCCGCGCTCTTCGCTGGAGAAATCGCGCCGACTTGGGCGCCCGAGCTCGAGGTGATGGGAGTGATCAGTGCGGCGCCTGGGAGCGAGTTTCAGGGGGTGATCACTTCCGGTGTCTTGCTGCCTGGTGCGAGAGGCTTCATTTGGCAGCTCAGCCTCGGGTTCGAGGCTGCCTACTCGGAGCTTTCGATCGAAGATGTCTACACCGACGAGGCGCTGAGCGCGATCGAGGCGCTCCTCGAGGAAGAGGCCTGCGGCGCAGGAGGTTGGCCAAGTTGCTGCTGGCTTCGAAGGAGCCGGGTTCGAGACGAGCCCACTGAACCTCCCCGCGTGGGTGGACGCGATTGGATGAGAACTCGCCGGGCAATGTGCCGACCGAGGTGCCCATCCTATTGATTCAGGGCCAGGCCGACATGGTCGTGCCCATCTTGCTCACGAACGTTCTCAATCGGCGTCTTTGCGCGATCGGAAACGAGCTCGAGTATCTGGTCTTCGACGGGTACGGACACAACGACTCCACCCAGAAGAACATGCCGCTCATGCTCGACTGGACCCGAGCCCGCTTTGCAGGCGAGCCCGCGGCTACGTCTTGCGAAGAGTAGGCTCGAAGACGATGCCGCGTTCTCTGGCGCGCGCGAGCGCTTCGGCGCGGGGCTTCTGATAGTGGACCGAGCCTAAGTAGGCGAAGAGGCGATCGCTTGCGGGGATGACCATGTCCTCGGGAATCCATTCGACGCGCTCTCCATCGGACCAGCTCACCTCTCCGCGTTCCATCTTCCAGGCGGCTTCGGACAGATCCATGGGAGAGAGCACGTCGCGGATCGCTTCGAATCGGCCTTGGATCTCCGGATCGAGAAAGAACGACTGTCCGCTGCCGATGAAGGCGATGTGATAGCGCGACGGATGGTGCGCCACGCCGTCGAGACCGAGGCGCTGTGCGCCACGAAAGAGCATGTGCATTGCCTCTTCGCCGACGCCGAGGCCCGGATGGTCTTGCCCCGGCCATTGGGGGTGCCGTAGGGAGAAGCTCTCGGTCGGGTTCTGCAGCATCATCCACTCGATATACAGGAGGTGGATTTCGTCGGGCGGCTCGATCCCCTCCGGTGGCGGGCGCGTGACACGGCGCAGCACCTGGTCGACCAGAAGGTGCTTTTCGCCCTTCTTGGTCCCGTGCAGCGTGAGGTGCTGCCGTTCGGGATCGGTCGGGTTCACCTTCAGCTCCAGGTCGCTGAAGCCAAGGCTTCGAACCTGGTCCGCCAAGCCGTATTTCTCGAGCGCGAACTCGACGCCATGCCTGGAGTAGTAGTCGAGCAAGCGCGTGGACTTGTAGCGGGGGCCGGCCAGGTCGCCCATCAGGTCGGCTTCGGTGAGCTGCCACTCCCCACTCGGACGCTGTAGGTCGTAGGGGTCGAGCTCCTGGGCGATCTGTGCGTATTGTTCGTAGAGGCTCCTCGGCGGCTCACCGCTGACGATCGCCTCGTCGATCAAGAGCCAGCGAATGAAGTCCGTCGAGGAACGCCAGGCGTCGTCGCTATAGCCGCCGCCCAGGGTGACCACCACCGGGCAGTCGAGCTTGCGCGCCAGCTCGATGACGAAACAATCCCGCTCCAGCACCCCCTCGCGGCTGAGCATGAAATCACCCAGGCGATCGCCTTGCAGGACATCGTTGCCGGAGACGTAGAAGAGCAGGCGCGGCTTGATCTCTTCGAGCGATGCAGGAAGCGTTTCGCGGAGCTTCGTTAGGTAGGCTTCGTCGTCGACCTTGGACGGGAGAAGGAACTGCTGGTCCGAGGCTGCCTCGACATGGCTCCAGACGGAGCCGTGAATCGAGTACGTGAAGACCGTCTTGTCGTGCTCGAAGGCGACGATGTTTCCATTGCCTTGGTGGTAGTCCAAGTCGACGATGGCGATCGGGTCTTCGAACCCATCGGCGCGGAGCGAGGCGATTGCCACGGCGATGTCGTTGTAGACACAGAACCCCGACCCGGACTCCGGCTCGGCGTGATGAAAGCCGCCCCCGATGTTGAAGGCTATGCGATCGTTGCGCTGAATGGCCCAGCGGGCGGCTTCGACGGTGCCACCGACCTGACGCCGCTGCCCGATGAGCACGGGGTCCACATCGATGTCGTGTGCCTCGAGGCCGAAGATGCGTCCGAGGTTTTCAGGGCGGGCAGTCCGTTCGAGGTACGACTCGGAGTGGGCTCTGGCGAGCTCCGCCAGCGCGACCAGGGGCGCAGGACGCACCTGCTTGGGACGGATGAGGCCCTCGGCGCCAAGCGTGCCGAGAATCTTCTCGCCGCGCGCCACCTCGATGCCGGGCACACGCGCGGTCTCGACGAGCACGTCGACCTTGTACTGCGGGTGGTACCAGAGGCCCACCTGATCTCTGAGTCTGCGGTGAGCCTTTCGGCGTTGGAGCCACTTGGCCATCGTGTCTATACCGAGATGGAGCCCTTGCGGAAGTCCGTGCCCGCGATGTGCACGTTGATCACCACTGGCTTGCCGGAGGCCGCGATCGCCTTGGCTTCGTCCAAGGTCTCGTCGATACGCGCTGGGTCGTTCAACAGAAGGCCGACCGCGCCGTAGCCTTGACCGACTTCGTGGTACGGGCTTCGGCGAAGCACCGTCGCCACATCCGTGCCGAGCATGGGGATCTGCTCGCGGGCAATTTGCGCCCAGGAGCCATCGGTTCCGATGACCGCAATGGGCGCTAGTCCGTGCCGCGCGCATGTATCCATCTCGGCGAGACTGTACGCGCTCGAGCCGTCGCCGTAGATCAGCCACACCTCTTTGCCGGGGCGCACCAAGGAGGCCCCGACTGCAAAGCCGCCGCCGACGCCGAGTGTTCCGAAGACCCCGGGGTCGAGCCAGGAGAGAGGCTTGCGTGGACGCAAGATGTACGACGCGGTCGCAACGAAATCGCCACCGTCGACGACGATCACCGCGTCATCGGCCATCTTCTCTTCGATGCGCTGAAAGAGTTGGAGCGGGTTGACCAGCTCGGAGGGCACTCTAGCTTGCTCCCCGATCTCTTCGTCGCGGGCGACCTCGCGGCCTCGGAGCGTATCAAACCAGTCGGACCAGGGGCCGAGCCCGCCGCCCAACGCGTTTGCAAGCTCTCGCAGAAACTCGCCGGCGTGCATGTGTACCGGAACCTCGGGACGCCGGTTCTTGCGCATCTCACTCGCGCTGAGGTTGGCTGCAACGACGGTCGCCCGGCTCGAGATGCTTCGCCCGTAACCCATGCGGAAATCGAAAGGGAAGCCTGCGACAATGACGACGTCGGCCTCCTTGAGCGCAGCGGTTCGCTTGTGCCGGAACTGAATGTCGCTGTGCCGGCCGAGCAGGCCGCGCGCCATGCCTCCAAGCCAGGTCGGGACGCCCAGGGCGTTGACCGCGTCTGCGATGGGGTCGGCGTCGCGGCAGTTGACCAGAGCCTGACTGCCAATGACCAATGCCGGCCGCTCGGCCTTGCGAAGAAGCGACGCGACTTTTTCGATGAGCGGGCTGCGGTTGCTCGGCTTCGGAGGGAGCGACTCGCGTGCAGGCGGAATGAGACTCACGTGGGGCTGGTGGAACTGACGGTACAGGTGGCCGCGCATGAAGAGCTCCAGCGCCTTGGAGCTGAGGTTCTTGCCCTCTTTGACCCCGCTCTCTTTCATGAACATCTCCCGAACCATCTCTTCGGGGTAGAGCACGTCGATGGGGACTTCGATGAAGACCGGGCCCGGAACGCCGTCCTGTGCCAAATCCATGGCTTTATCGAGCGTCGGACCGATGCTGCTGACCTTCTTAATCGACACGGCCCACTTGGTGATCGGTTCCATCAGCGAAATCTGGTCGATGTCTTGAAGTGCGCCGCGTCCCTTGAGCAAGGTCGCTGCAGCGCCGCCGAAAATCAGCACAGGGGACTGGGCGAGCTGCGCGTTCTTCACCGCGGTGATCGTGTTGGTCACGCCCGGCCCGGCCGTGACCGCAGCCACACCGGGAAGGCCGGTCATACGCGCTACCGCGTCCGCCGCAAAAACGGCACTGACCTCGTCCCGCACATCGACGACTTGGATGCCGTTGGATTGGGCGCCAACGAGAATGGGCGAAATGTGGCCACCGCAAAGGGTGAACAGCTGTTTCACACCGCGAGATGCAAGAATCCGCCCAATGATCGCGCCGCCGTCCTCTGCCATCACTTGCCCCCAACTCCCTCGAGAACGTGTCGCTCGAGTACGAAACAGGTAAACGTTCCTTCGAACACCCTCTCGGAATTCACCGTCGCTTCCACGCGCACCTTGTGCTTACGGCCATGCGAGTCAAGGGTTTGTGCGTTTGCGACGATCCGATCGCCCATGCGAACCGGCTTGAGAAAGCGGGTCTCGGCCGCTCCCAGGACCACGTTGGGGTCGTTCACCGCCAGCATGGCCGCGTAGTCGGCCAGTCCAAACACGAAGCCGCCGTGCACCAGGCCCTGGGCATCGACGGCCATCGAAGCCGTGGTGTCCAGGGCGACATGCGCCGAGCCTTCGTCTAGCGCGAGCAAAGTGCCGCAGAGGCCGGGATCCGCCTGAAGATGGGTTCTCGGGTCCATTGCCGGGCACGATTACACGAGCCCGAGGTCGAGAAAAGCAGGCTAGGGCTGCGAGAGGGCCTTTATCGCTTGCCGATTCGGCGATCGGGTGTCTAATAGGTGACTGAATCACAGTGAGACGGAGGGTCATGTGAACGAGCTTGCGCGTTACCTCATGGAAAACGCTTACATCGACTTCCAGGGCGGAATCACCATCGAGGAAGTCCGGAAATTTCTGCGCGACGAGGATAGCCGCGAGTCCCGTGCCCTCCTGTCCCGGCTGATCGAAGAGAACGGATTGGATGACCTCATGGTGACCATTGCGGATTGTCTTAAGGAATACATCCGAACGGGAATCAACGAAGACATCGTTCGGGCGCAGCTCACCACGTACAGCGAGTCGTAAGTCCAGGGCATCGGCCCGTAATCTCTGCTAGGCTCCGTTTCCCTATGCGCTCGATGTTACTGTGCGTTTCGCTGATTTTCGCGTTGCTCGGCTGTGAGCGCTCGACCGAAGCCGACAGCGGCCCCAAGCAAGGCCCTGCGACGGTCAAGCCCGTACAAGGTGCTTCGAAGGAGAAAATTCGGAGCTTGCCGCAGGTCGACACCAGCTCGCTGGACGAGTTCACCGAGAGCATTTGGATCGACATGGTCAACGAGCTCCTCTCGCCCTGCGGCGAACCGGTGAGCGTGGCCCGCTGCATCGCCGAAAGCCGCAAGTGCAAGAGGTGCGTGCCCGCCGCCCGCTACGTCGCCCGTCTCGTGAACGACGGTTACTCTCGCGATGAGCTCCGCGACATTTACCGCATTCGTTACGGTGACGACACGAAGATCGAGAAACTCAAGGCCCACGACTCGCCGCTACTGGGCAGCCCGATGGCCGAGGTCACGATGTTCGAATTCAGTGACTTCCAATGCCCGCACTGCAAGACGACCGCGCCGTACCTCAAGAAGGTCGTCGAAGAGTCCAACGGCAAAGTGAAGCTGGTGTTCAAGCAGTATCCGTTGCCCGGCCATCCGAAGGCTCGCGACGCTTCTAGAGCGACCATCGCGGCTGAGAAGCAGGGTAAGTTTTGGGAAATGCACGACCTGCTCTTCAAGAATCAGGACGAGCTACAGACGGCCAACCTCGAGGACTACGCCAAGCAGCTCGGTCTCGACGTGAAGCGGTTCAAGGCCGACATGCAGTCCAAAGAGACCGAGCAGAAGATCGAAGCGGACATCGCCGAAGGGCACGCCGTCGGCGTCGATTCGACTCCGTCGATCTACGTAAACGATCGTCGCTACATCTTCCCGCCTGACCAGCTGGGCGCGTATGTTCGCGAAGAGCTCGATCAGTGAATCGCTGTCGCTGCGTTTGCGTCGAAGCCGGATGAATAGGTTTCTCTACGGGCTTGTCGCGGCCGTCCTCCTCGTAGCTTCGAACGCTAGCGCGCTCGAGCCTGGTGCTACGCCGCCGGCGATCGACGCGCCCGACCAGCTCGGGAAGAAAGTCGAGCTGAGGGCGCTCCAAGGCAAGGTCGTGCTGATCGATTTCTGGGCGTCCTGGTGCGGGCCCTGCAAACAAGAGATGCCCGTCCTCGAAGCGCTCCACAAGAAGTACGCCGAGCAGGGCCTGGTCATCGTCGGGATCAACATCGACAACAACGCCAAGAAGATGAACAAGTTCTTGAAAGGGACTCCAGTGAGCTTCCGGATCGTCCACGATCGCAAGCTCGCAGTCGCGAGCAAGTACGAACCTGGAACGATGCCCAGTTCTTATTTCGTTGGCCGGGATGGGAAGGTTCGGTATGTGCACGAAGGGTTTCGGAAGAAGGATGCTGGGGAGATTGAGGAGCGGGTGAAGGAGTTGCTCGGCGAGGGGCCCTAGGGCCGCGGCAGTGGCAGTGCCAGCGTCAGCGGCAGTGCCAGTGTCAGTGTCAGCGGCAGTGCCAGTGCCAGTGCCAGTGTCAGCGTCAGCGGCAGTGTCAGCGGCAGTGCCGGCGACTGGGCTCTTGTGACGTGACTTTGTCATCGTGATCTCCTTTTTCGCGAGTGATTGGGGCCGGGCTGGCGCCCTTTCGGGGAACCCCACTCACTCGCGAAAAAGGAGATCACTCATGGGACTTATCATTCAGCAAAGGGCGCTTCAGGCGGCAGGGGGCCTGCGGCAGGTGCTTCCGGCTGTTCGGAAACGGGACAGGTCGCTCTTCGAGCAAATTCATCGGGCGATGAATAGCGTCGTGCTCAATATTGCGGAAGCCGATGGAAACGATCCCGGAACCGCGAAGGCGCGGTTCGCAACGGCGTGCGGCTCGGCGAAGGAAGTGCGCGCAGGGCTTCAGCTCGCGGTCGCATATGGATACTTCCCGGGAACCGAGGTCGCAGACGTCGACATCGCGCTCGATGAAGTGTGCGCAATGTCCTGGAAACTCTCCGGCCGCTAGCCCACAACCCCCCAAACCATCCGCGGCAGCGCGAGCCCGCAGGGCGAAGCCCGGCGCGAACGCGCCGGCAAGGCGAAGCGCAGCGCCCGCCGCGCCAGGGAGGATTACGGGTGGGGGTGGGCGGGCGGTGTAATTAAACCTGACCACGCACCCAATCCAAAACCCCACTCCCCAAGCACCCGCGGCAGCACAAGCCGTGCGTCGACGCCCGCTCCCAAACACCGGGGCTCAGCGCCAGACCGGTGCACCGCGCTCTAGCGGCGGTCGGTAAGCGCCTGGGCCTTGTGCATCGATACGCCTCTCGCCACAAACGCGCTCAGCTGCTGTGTGATGTAGTCGACTACTTCGCAGTCGGCTTCGGTGAACATGCCGCGCAGGGAGCCGTTGGCGAGTTGTAGGACACCGAACATGCGGCCGCGGTGGACTAGGGGGCGGTACAGGAGCGCGCGAACGTCTAGGCCGGGGACGCCGTCGATGTTCTCGTTGAAGCGCGGGTCGGCGGCGGCGTCGGCGAGTACGAGGACGGCGTGCTCCGCGAGCTCGCTTGCTGCGGCAAGGAGACCGGAAGCGGTGGGGAGTCCATGGCCGTGTCGCTCCCTGGCGCCGGTGCCTCGGGCGGCTACGACGCGAAACTGATCGGTGTTGATGTCGAGAAGGAAGGCGGCCGTCGCCTCCGAGGGCACCAGCTCTTCGAGTAGGAGCACCGCGAATTCGAGCGCTTCGGCGCGGTTCTTCATGAACAGCAGGTCGTGGCAGGCCTCGAAGGCGGCCGCGAGTCGATCTTCGGTCGGCGGCGGGGGCACGCTGCTCACTCGCGGCGCCTCTGAATTGCGGACCTCCTCTTCGAGAGGGAACTCGATGTCGATGCTGTCGTTCCAATCTTTCCACTCGAGGCGCACGACCGGAGGGTGCACCGGCTCGCGTTTCCAGATGTGATCGAAGAGCTCGATACGAACGAACTTGGCCCCGCGCTCCTCGGCGATTTCCTCTTGGACGTGACGCAGTAGCTTCGTCGCGAGCTTCTCGCCTGTCCCGGTTTCGAAGGGCACGGGCACGGCGTACATGCGCTCGCGGAAATGAATCGGACTCGAGCTCGTGGGCTTCTCGCTGCGAGAGGCCAGGAGGATCAGCTTGTTCTCTACGGTGCCGGGTGGCGGGCTCGTCGGCATTGGTGCGCTTGGCCGGCGCGAGCGGATGGGCTCGGGCGCGGCTGGAGGACTCTTTTTGAGCAAGGGGTCGTAGCCAGTCCTCGGCTGGAGCGGGATTGGATCACCGGATGCCGAACGGGGCCGCTTCGCTGCGGCAGCGGCCGCGTCGGCGACGCTGGGTGCCGCGTCTGGAGCGCTGGCCGGAAGAACTTGATACCGTCTGCGTTCGCGCGCGTCCTGAATCGTGACAGTCCCGTTGGGGTTCACGTTGCAGCTCGCTCCGGCCGGGACACCGCCTGACTCACCGATTCTGGCGCGGCCTTGCTGCAGAGCGCCGGGCCAGGTTGGCGCCTCGACGGTTCCGAGGAACAGCGGCTCTGATGCGCCAAGCCGGCTGATTTCGACTTTCCAATATCTCGTAGCCACGTGGTCCCGTTGGTATGCCGCCCATGATAGCCGGGATCGCGGGCGAAGTCGCATCTCCGGCTGGCGCTGCCCATGGCCCCGGAGTACGACTCGCCCGTGTGGATTCTAGTCATCGGCCGGGAGGGCCTCGAAGAGCGCGAAGGCAGCTCGGTCGCTTGCCTCCACGAGCTCGGCTGTGAGGTGCAAACAGCCAACCTTTGGGATCGCTTGGATACCGAGGAGCTGGTGAAGAATCCACCCGCGGTAATCCTGATCGAAGCCGGGGATGAAGGCGATGCGGGCCGCGCAGCGCTCGTTCGGGTGCGGGCCGCAGAGCCGCTTCAGGAAGTGCCCGTCCTCATCGGGGTGACCACGAACGCGATTTCGCGCCTCGACACGGGGGACGGGTTCGACGACTTCGTGCTGATGCCCTACGTGCCAGCCGAGCTGTACATGCGGATCCGGCGCGTGGAATGGAACCGCAGCGACTTCGCGCAGCAGGAGCGGATCAAGATGGGGCCGCTCTGCATCGATCTCGCTGCCCACGAAGTCACGGTCGACGGCCGCAATCGCCAACTCACCCATCAGGAGTTCGCGCTCCTGAGCTTCCTTTGCCAGAACCGCGGCAGGGTGTTCTCCCGTCGACAACTCCTCGAGAGGGTCTGGGGTGTCGACTACTACGGGAGCAGCCGCACCGTCGACATTCACGTGCGGCGTCTTCGCATGAAGCTCGGACACTGCGTCAACAGCCTCGAGACGGTTCGTGGCGTCGGCTACAAGATGAAGGAGCCCTGATGCTTCCGCCGCTCGCGATATCGACAGGTGATCCGGCAGGCGTCGGCCCTGTCGTGACAGCGTCGGCCATAGCGCAGTGCTTGGGTAGCGATCGCGCGCTGGTCTATGGCGATGCCGCCTGGATGGAGCGAGCGTTTCATCGCTACGGCTTCCAGGCCCTGAAGCGAATTGCGCCGGCCGAGGCGAAGCGCTTGAACCCGGGCGAGGTCGGGCTCGTACACGTGGCCGATTGGCCGCTCACGATGGTCCAGGCCAGGGCGCCCACGATACAAGGTGGGGGCGTGCAGCGCGAAGCGCTCGAAAGGGCCTGCGATGCCTGCATCGACGGCACGGCGCGCGCCATCGTGACAGGCCCGGTGAGCAAAGAAGCGGTGAGCCTCTCGGGCGTATCGTTTCGCGGCCAAACCGAGCATCTCGCACGGCGTGCCGGGGTTCACGTCGACAACGTAACCATGATGTTTCTCGGGCCGCGCCTCAAGGTCGCGCTCGTCGCGACGCACTGGGCGATCAAGCGTGTGCCCTCGACGGTGACGCGCGAGCACATCGAGCGGACCGTCCGGCATCTGAGCGACGCGCTGTCGCGCTGGTCGCCGGATCTGAAGCCCTTGCGCATCGAGGTCTCGGGGCTCAATCCGCATGCCGGGGAGGGCGGTCTGCTCGGCACCGAAGAAGAGACGATCATCGGACCTGCACTCGATGCGCTTCGGGAAGAAGCGCTCTATTCAAGCGGCGAAGTGGAGCTCATCGGACCTACGCCGGCCGAAGCCGCGTTCCGTTACGCAGCAGACGGCCGCGCGCACGGCGTCGTGGCGATGTTCCATGACCAGGCGACGATTCCGTCCAAGCTTCTCGACTGGGGCGAGGCGGTGAACGTGACCTGGGGACTGCCGTTCGTGCGGACCAGCGTTGACCACGGCGTCGCCTACGACGCAGCCGCGGAGGGCAAGGCCTCCGAGAGCGGGATGATCGCCGCGGTTCGGGCTGCACAACGCCTGACCGGCGGGCCACAGGAATGACGGCCGACATCGTCATTCGAGGAGCCCGCGAACACAACCTGAAGAACATCACGCTGAGCCTCCCTAGGGGACGGCTCAGCGTCGTCACCGGGCCGAGCGGCAGCGGCAAGTCGAGCTTGGTCTTCGATACGCTGTACGCCGAAGGTCAGCGGCGCTACGTCGAGTCACTCAGCGGTCATGCGAGGCGCGTGCTCACCCAGCTGCGTCGTCCGGACGTCGACGTCATCGAGGGGCTGTGTCCGGCCATCGCGGTGCGCGAGCGAGCACCCTCGCGCAATCCGCGCTCGACGGTGGGGACGCTGACCGACGTCAACGACTACATGCGCGTCTTGTTCGCCACGACTGGGGAAGTGTATTGCCCCGTGTGCGGTGAGCTGCTGAGCGCGCATTCGGTCGCCCAGGTCGTCCAAGAAGTGTCGCGTCTTTCAGAAGGCACGCGCTTCGCGGTGCAGGCGCCGATCGTGCGCGCCGGCGCGGCCGTACCGAAAGAGCTCGTTCCCGATCTACGCGCGAAGGGTTTCGTGCGATTGCGTGTGGACGATGCGCTCGTCGACGTGGAGGACCTGGGCACGCTGCCGGCCGGGGTCTCGGTCGACGTGGTCATCGACCGTCTCTCGGCTCGAGAGGGGATAGCCTCGCGACTCGCCGAAGCGGTGGAGCTGGCTTACCAGTTGAGCGGTGGCGTCGTCGAGCTTCGCGAGCAGGAGGGCAGACGGTATCGCTACTCGGAAGGGTACGCTTGCTTCGAAGGGCATGCTTCGATCCCGAAGGTCAGCCCGCAGCTGTTTTCGTTCAATACGCCGGCCGGCGCCTGCCCGGCCTGTGACGGTCTCGGCCTGACGCGCAGCTTCACCGAGGAGCTGGCGGTCACCGAACCGAGCCTTTCGCTCCGGCGAGGAGCCGTGACCGCCTGGGGGAAGCCGAGGCTCGCGTACTACCGCTCGATGTTGGAGAAGATCGGACGCGCAGGGGTCGACCTCGACAAGCCCTTCGCCAAGCTACCGAAGAAGCAACGCAAGCTCGCGCTCGAAGGCGGCGCGGGTTTTGAGGGCATCCTGCCGGGCCTAGAGCGACGGGCGCAAGAGTACGCGCGTAGGAAGCTCGCCGAGGGGGGGACGAGGAACGCGTTCTCGAGTTTCTCGACGAGGAGCTCGGGCAGTTCGCGCGCATGGAGACCTGTCCCGAATGCGATGGCACGCGGCTGAATCTGAACGCTCGCTCGGTTAGAATCGAGGGCCGGGCGATCAACGAGCTCAGCGCGCTCGACATCGGCGCCCTCCAAGATTGGACCGGCCGGGTCCAGGTGTTGCCGCAGCGGGAGGCGGCCGTGCGACCCTTGCTGCAGTCGATCGCGGACCGTCTCGCGTTCCTTCAGCGAGTCGGCCTCGGGTACCTGAGCCTCGACCGGAGCTCGGGGAGCTTGTCTGCGGGCGAATCGCAGCGCGTTCATTTGGCGACCCAGCTTGGTGCGCGTTTATCCGGAGTCCTGTACGTGCTCGATGAGCCTACCGCAGGCCTTCACCCGGCCGATGCCAGACGCCTGCTGAGCACGCTCGACGAGCTGCGGGACCTCGGAAACACCTTGGTCGTCGTCGAGCACGATGAGCAGACGATGCGTGCGGCCGATCATCTCGTCGAGATGGGGCCGGGCGCGGGCGAGCTCGGAGGAGAGCTGGTGGCCGAGGGAGACCTCGATGCGATCGAGGCCAACGATGCCTCGTTGACCGGCGCGTATCTATCCGGGCGTCGACTTGTCGAAGTGCCGGCGCGTCGCCGACCCGGCTCAGGCACCTTGAGCGTTCGCGTCACCGAGCTTCACAACCTTCGCGACGTCCACGCCGAGCTCCCGCTGCGTTCGCTTTGCTGCGTGACGGGGGTGAGCGGCAGTGGCAAGAGCTCCCTGGTCGTCGACGCGCTCCTGCCCGCGATTCGCGCGAAGCTGGGCCTGACGGCGGATGTGCCCTCGGGTGTTTCGGTCGAAGGAGGCAAGGGGCTCGAGCGTGTCTCGTTCGTCGACGCGACGCCGATCGGTCGCAGCGCCCGCTCCAACCCGGCAACCTACCTCGGCTTGCTCGGCCCGCTTCGTGAGCTGTTTGCCGGGCTCCCCGAGGCGCGCGCGCGCGGCTACCAGGCGGGGCGGTTCAGCTTCAACGTCAAGGGTGGGCGCTGCGAGGCGTGCAAAGGCGAGGGCGTTCAGCGCATCGCGATGCAACTGCTGCCGGACGCCGAGGTGGAGTGCGAAGTCTGTGGCGGGAACCGTTACAACGACGAGACGCTGCAGATCCGATATCGAGGACTCAGCATCGCCGAGGTCTTGTCACTAACGGTCGATGCAGCGCACAGCCTATTCGAAGCGGTTCCGGCCGTGCGCTCTCGCCTCGAAGCCTTGCGCCGGGTCGGCCTCGGCTACCTGGAGCTCGGCCGCCGTTCGACCACCTTGAGCAGCGGTGAGGCTCAGCGCATCAAGCTAGCCCGCGACCTAGCTCAGCCCGCACGCACGCCGACGCTCTACATTTTCGATGAACCCACCCGAGGCTTGCACCTCGTCGACGTCGAGCAGTTGATCCGAATACTTCATCAGCTCGTCGAAGACGGGCACACGGTCATCGCCGTCGAGCATCAACTCGATGTGATCCGAAACGCGGACTTCGTGCTCGACCTGGGGCCGGGATCGGGGCCGGATGGGGGGAAGGTGGTCGCCGCGGGAACGCCGGAGGAGGTGAGGGAGAGTGGGTCGGTGACTGGGGGGTTCATTTAGGCAGTGTTTGGTTACACCGCCCGCACACCCCCACCGTAATCCTGGTATCGCTCTCACGCGAGTGAGCAGCGTGCCTGGCGCGGCGGTCGCTGCGCTCCGCCTTGCCGGCGCATTCGCGCGGGGCTTCGCCCTTCGGGCTCGCGCTACCCCGGGTGAGTTGAGGGGGACGGGAGGCAGCGTCAGTGCAAGTGCAGGCGCCGCTGTCCCGGCGACAAACCTCGGTTGACGCTCTGAGCAGCGGCGCAGGCGGAGGCGGTGATCGGATGTAGAAAGTCGCCTGCGAGAGGAGCTCCGCAGCACCTCGCCGGGCCTAAGGCGTTGGATGCACGCGCTGGATTCACATCGACTTGGCTAACTTTGCGGAGCCGTAGAGCGGGCGGGCCGCAGCGTTCAACGCTGGTCTCGTTCTCTTGCGTTCGCCTAGGGAACCAAGCGCTGGGGTCTTCGAGCGGGGCGGCCGGATTTCTTGTCGAGGTGGTAGGTGAGGGCGAGGGAAACGCAGTGGCTTAGCTCGCGCGCGGGGAGTTCGTCGTCCTCTCTGAACACGATGGCCCGCTTGCCTTCGTACGTGAACTTGTGCGGTTACAGGCGTTGAAAGGTCGAAACCAGGCTCGTTTGGCAGTGGAAGTACATCGCATATTGCTCGGGCTGCGACTCGCTTCAGTGAATCCGAATCGTGCTTCCGCTCTTGGTCTGCGGCGTGAGGCAGACGGGGCTAGCCGGACAGCCTCAAGCGCCTCCGTTTTCTAGCGTAAATCTCGTGCTGTCACGTACCCGAGTGACCGTCGAGTGATAGTCATCGCGGTCGAAATATACCTGCATGGACAGGCTGATTGGGAGAACCTGGGGGCGCCCCTGCCATTGAAATGTGTCACCACCGGCCTCTCGCACGCGACCCTCGGCGACTGCGTTGCTGGCCTCGCGCAGAGGCAGGTCCGCCAAGTCCCGCTCGAGCGCTCGGAACGTCCCTTCGTCGACCGGATCGACGAATTTCATCGCCCTTCCGTAGAGGACGCCGTTATGGAATTGCTGCGGATTGTTCAGGAGACCGTCGCACTCGAGTCGCGTCGCCATCAGCCGTAGCAGCTCCGCCTGCCAGCGGAATAGGCCGAGGCCTGGGTAACGTTGGTCAGGCAACGGCGGTCGGTCCGACGGTAAGTCCTTGCGGGGATCCTGCATCAGCAGCCATTCGACGCTCAGCATCCGACACGCAGGACCGTCCGGGAGCCGCAACGGTTTGAAGCCGAGCACCATCTCGACCAGCAAGTGTTCCCGATCTCGCTGGTCGAAATGAATGCGCAACGCATGACGTGAAGAGTCGCTCGTATCGGTCGATAGAAGCAAGTTCTCAAAACCTTTGTCGCGCAGCAGCTTCAGGAAACCATACCGCTCGAGCGCCATGCGTCCGCCCTCGGCGCTGTACAGTCCAAGGAAGTTACCGACGCGGGCTTCTGGCGGCCCGAACAGACTCGCTACATCGCTCTCCGTTGGACGCGGGTCCTCCTGCCCGAGCTCCGCGCGGCTGAGCCGATCGTACACGCGACCGTATTCTGCCTGGGCACCGCTTGGCCGAAGCCGTTCGCGCAGACTTCGCAATCCGCTCACCAGCTGCTGTACGAGACCAGGCATGACGAAGAGCAATGGTACTCGATCGATGAGACGCAGAGAACTAGCGGACACCGCGACCGAAAAGGCAAGAGCCCTGCCGAAGCCAGGCTCCCGGACGGCGTCCCCAACGGGGTTTGAACCAGCTTCACCCGCCTGAGGGCGTCCGGGCTCGAGCTCGGTTCAGCCGCTGGCGTTTAGCGAGCGGCTGAAGGCGTCGCCTACGGTGACGCAGGCTTCTCGGATCTCGAGCTCGCCGCCGACCAGGATTGCCAAGGGGTTGACCTCGACGGCTTCGATTTCGGTTCGCCACTGGTGAACGAAGGCGGCTAGGCGCATGAGGACGTCGCCGATGGCGCTGACCGCTTGGGCTCGCTCTTGGGGGCTGCCCGAGAGGAGCAGCGAGCTTCCTCGGAGTCGGAGGAGAACGCGTTCGAGGGCCTTGGCTGTGGCGGGGAGGACGGTGAGCGTCGAGTCTGCCGAAGCTCGACCATGCGGATCTGCGAAGCCGATCTCGGCTAGGACCGGGCCGGCGGCGAGGGGCTCCATGCGAACACGGAGTAGGGTGCGGGCCATGGTCGAGGCGCTGACGGTGACACCGAGGAGCCTGGCGTCCGGTGAGCGGGTCTTGGCCACGGCCATGATCTGGCGAAACGCATCGCGTGCTTGGCCGGCCGAATAGACCTCTGCGGCCAGGTCCGGGTGGTCCCAGAGTCGGAGATCGGGTGACGCTAGGGCGACACGTACGGGGAAACCGATGTGGGCGGCTTCGGAGGCTGCACGCGAAGGTGTGGCGCAGAGCTCTTCGATGGGCAGCGGGACGTCGTATGGACCGAGGGCTGCCTTGCTCGCCGGATCGGAGAGGGCGCGCTTGGGGCCGAGGATTACGTCGAGCACCGAGTCGGCTTCGACTCCTTGGACCGTCGGGACTTTGGGCCGCGAGGGATCCTGGGAAGCTCGCATCGCCCTCAGCGCTGCCGCGACATCCCGGGGCGAGCCAATCGGCTTGCTCGTCGCGCCATCCGCCTCGTGCGCGATGAGGCCATCGTCGATGCGGACGAACCTGCCGTCGCTTCGGTGGCTGACGCTTTCGCCGAGCCGGACTCGATCGACTGCCGGCAGCTCCTTGGTGGTGGCCGCCCAGGGGCGCTCGGTGTCGAGCTCGAGTAGGGCCGCCACCGCCAGCAAGGGGCCCGTCTCGTGAACAGCGGGTAACCCAAGGTCGTGAAGCAGACCGAGCGGCTGTGGGCCGATGATCGCCACCGGGATTCGCTGCTTGCTGGCGCGCATGGCCTCGGCCAGGCTCACTACGACATCCGAAGACAGCGGGGTTTCGACCGCGAGCCCCACCGGCCTGCCGCCGTTCGACGCTTCGATGGCGGCCTCCCAGGGGCGATCGCGAACCTCCGGCTCCAAGGACAGACCAATCCGGTCGGCGCTTCGCGCCAGGTCGACTGCCAGCTCGGGGCAATCGCAGAATATTCTCCAGGCTTCTGGCATCGCCGTGAGCTGAAGGATAACGCCGACGCGCCGCCACGCCCACTTCCTCGAATCCGGACCCTATCTAGAATTCCCCTGCGTAGTCTTGAGGCTTGATCCCAAACATCGGATCAGCTGTAGCTTTGACATGACGCGAGCTTGACGCCTCGAACAGCACGGTGATAATCCGGGCTCGGTCGGTCTAACCCCGCTTATCAAAAGGGGGAATCGGCCGGTGGGGGTCATTCTGAGGAGAGTCGCGACATGCGCCTGAAGCTGATTGCGGGCAACCTCGTCATCGTTCTGCTGGTTGGGTTGGGGTCGTACCTGGTGGTGCGGACTCAGCTGCGTTCTGAGCTGTCGCGTCGGCTCGAGGACAGTATCGGCGACGATTCCGAGCTATTTGCGAGGTCGTGGCGGGCCGATGGTGCGCGCCTGGCCGAAGGGGTGGGGAGCCGCGCCGCGAGCAACTCCGTGCGAAACGTCTTCACGGCGCTCGGGGAAGCCCAGCAGCGGGGGCGGGCTTTCGAGGCCGCGCAGGAAGTTTCGAAGTGGTTCCAGGATCCGGCGCGCGGGCGCGGCGAGCGGCCGCACATCGTGGCCGTTATCGACGAGACTGGCCGTGTCATCGCTCGGGACACCGACCGGAATCGGATGTTCGGTGAGCCCTTGCTCAACCGAGCTCCCGTCTTACGCCGGGTCCTGCAACGGGGTGCAGCACGGTACGGGGTTTGGGAGCTCGATGACAAGCTACTTCAAGTCGGCGTCGCTGCGGTGCGCAACGACCGAGGAGGGGTCGTCGGCGCGCTGCTCGTCGGGTACGACCTATCGAACGGCTTTGCTCAGCAAGAAGCGCGGCTGATCGGACACGACCTGCTCTTCGTCTTGGGCGATCGGATCTACAGCACATCGACCGCCGTCGATGTCCGCGATGCACTGCAAGACGCGCTCTATTTGCCACCGCTCGACAACGGGACAATGGCCGCGTTGCAGGGAAAGCCAACGCAACCGTGGACGGCAACGCTTGCCGGTGACGAGTACGTCGGCGTCACCGCTGCCCTGCCGATGGCGCGCGGTGTGCAAGCCGCGTACGTCGTCTTGGCCGATCAAGGCAAGCACACCGCGCTTGCAGGTGTGGCCAACATGATTCTCTGGCTGACTCTGCTGGGGCTCATTGGGGCGGCGATCTACGGCTACATCATCGCCAATAACCTGATGGATCCGATCGAGCAGATGGAAGACGACATTCTCGCTGTCATCAACGGCCGAGGCGATGTTCGGCTCGAGGTCGAGACGCCCGAGCTCGGCGGGCTTGCCTATCGAGTGAATCAGCTGATCAACTTGTTCACCGGTGTCGCCGAGGAAGATGAAGAGGGGCGGGCGGTGACGAGCAGCGGCGGATGGGAGTCGGTGAGCATTTCCAGTCCCGGGTTTGCTACGCGATCGAGCTCGGCTGATCCGGGTCAGACCGACGACCCGGAGGCTGAAGCCCTCGCGGCGATCCCCGAGGGCCAGTACTACGCCAAGCTCTACCGGGACTACGTCGCCGCGAAGCAAGCGGCCGGTGAGGATGTTTCGAACATTCCCGAGGAGCGCTTTGTCGAGCGAATCAAAGGCAACGCCGCGCACCTGATGAAGAAGCACGGGGCGCAAATGGTGCGCTTCAGGGTCGAGACCATCGGCAGTCAGGTGAATCTGAAGCCGGTGGTCATCCACTAGGCCGGCGTGGTTGCTTTCGCGACCTGATCTCATTGCATCGACGGCCCGTTCGGCCTAGTTGTTGTCGCGTCATGGGGCTTTTCGATGTGTTCAAGGGTGGTGGCGGCGGGCTCAAGAAGCACGTCGCACGCGTGGCGAACAAGCGCGCTCAGAAGCACGAGCGCTGGGAGTCGATTCAGGTGCTCGCAGCCGACGGCTCCGACGAAGCGCTCAGGGCGCTGCTGACGCGATTCACCGTGCGAGTCGACCCCAGCATCACCGATGGCGAGGAGAAGAACGAGGCGTTTCACGGCATCGCCCAGCACGGTGAAGCCGCGCTCGAGCCGGTTCGTGATTTTCTGAACTCAGCGGAGAACCTGGCCTGGCCGCTGAAGCTCCTCCGCGAAATCCAGACCGAGGAGCAAGTCACCACGATCCTGCTCGAGCTGCTTTCTAGGATGGATACGGAGTACGAGCGCGACCCTCAGAAGAAGATCGACCTCATCGCGAGCTTCGAGGAGCACAAGGACCCGCGCATCGTCGAGGCCGTGATTCGCTTCCTCGACGACATGAACGAAACGGTCCGATTCCACGCGGCCGGCGCAATCCTCGCCCAAGACGAAGCCGACGCAGCGCTCGACGCGTTGACCAAGGCGTTTCTGGCCGAAGAAAGCGTCCGCGTGAGGATGCGCATGCTCGACGGCTACGTCGAACGCGGCTGGAAGCTCGCCGACGTGAAAGAAGAAGCCACGAAGAAGATGCCTACTGGGTACTCGCTCGGGAAGAAGGGCGAAGTCCGAAAGAAGTAGGCGCTCGCGTGGGGGCGGCGGGGTGGGGATGAAGGGCCCACACTCCGGCTGATCGTCACGCCCAGTTGGCGATTGAAACCGCGTTCAGTCGGTGGTCTTGATCTTCGGTGGCAGTGCGAAGATCACGCCGACCGTAAACATGTTGTTGAACCGGCGGAGCCGGTCGTCGCTGTCGATGACGCCTTGCCCTGGGCTGCCGGTCGCGGAGGAGTCGCTGCCGCCGGTGTTGTACTTGAACGGAATGCCGCGCCAGCGTAGGGTGATACCGACGAATTCCTTGAAGAAAGCGCTGAAGGCGATGCCAAAGGACGGCGCGATGACGGTTCGCTTGGAGCGGGCGAGCTGGCTGTCCAGACACTGATTGTCCGGCGCCGTCGTCCCTTCGATGATGCAGTTGCTGACGTTGTTGCGACTTGGAATGCCGGCGGCGTCCACGCCAACCGCGTTCGTACGCTCCTCGACGCCTACGAACGCCGCGCCGACGAAGAAGTCGAGGTCCGCGTCGACGAAGACCTTCTGGAACATCGCGAGCTTGCCGCGGAAGGGCACGAAGTGTACCTCGACGCCGGACCACCAATTGATGCGGCCGATTTGGCTCGGGTAGTTGTCCTTTTCGGGCAGGCTCAGGCGGTTGGCGTTCCTGGTGACGCCCTCGGCCTGGATTTCCTTTGTCAGGTTGGTGTCGAGCTTGGCGACGGAGTAACCGCCCCAGCCGCCGATGCCCAGCCAGTCGAGGAAGTGGAAGCGAAGCTCGCCGCCGACGATGAGCGAGCGGGAGTATTCGTCGCCGATGGTGAAGGCGAAGAAGGGTTCCACGTGCAAGCGCATGTCGCGCCAGAGGCGCTGATGCATGACGGCAGGCGCGCCCGCGAGCGGCCCGCTGACGTGTACTTCTTGGGCGCTTGCCCTGCTGTTCGCCTGGATGCCCTCCGCGATTACCAGACCAAGTGCCAAGGCTGCCACCAAGCTGATTCGCAAGAGCGTCTGTCGTACGCGCATCATCATTTCGGTAGCCTGTATTCCCGGTTCGGGAAGAAGAAGGTGAGCCCGACCTGAATCGAAGTGTTGGCCACGAACGTCGAGCCGGATTGAATCCAGGTCGCAGGGTCGCCTTGCTGCGGCGGAGGCACGGGCTGGTCATTCTCGAACTGGTCCGGCCACATGTAGGCGCGGAACTCGGTGAACAACGTCAGGTAGCGAGTCATGAAGATGCGCAGCCCAGCGCCGACGTTGAACGCCACGTTGGTCTGCCAGTCGAAACTTCGAATTCCCAACGGATCGAAGCGGGGAATCGGCTGCGTGCGCATCATGCCAACGCCGCCGATCAGGTACGCGTCCCACTGGAAGATCTTCTTGCGCACTTTGAACTTTCCGTAGAACGGAACGTAGGTGAAGTTCGCCCACAGGCCGAACTGCCAATCGTTGATCGGCACGCCCAGCCGGAACTGGTTCCCAATGCGGTTGACCAGGTCGGTGCCGCGCTGCAGCGGATCGCCCCCCCAGTCGTACCAGATGAAGTTGACCCCCAACGCCAGGACGTTGGTGAACCAGTAGTTGGCCGCAAAGCCCAAGCCATAGTGCTTGAGGTACGGATCGTTTAGCGTGAACGCGGCCGACGGCGCGAGCTCCAGGCGCTTTAGGCGCAGCGCGTAGATCTGCTGAACCGCGTAGATCTCCTCGGCGATCTCTTCACGCTGAGGCGCAGGTTCGGTCGGGCCCGAATCGCTGTCGTCTCCGGCAGCGAGCTCTTCAATGAGATCGCCTTCGGTCTTCGACTGCTTGGCCGGTTCCGGAGCCTCTTCGTCGACTTCGTCGAGGGAGAACTCCATCTGGGCCTGAACGGCCGTCGGAAACGCCGTCAGAAGCGCCGCCATCAGTAGCGCAATCCCCCCAAATTCTCGCATCGGCCTTTGGCCTTCCCCCCTGAGTGCCCCAGCCCCCACCGTGGCAACTCTCTGAAATCACGTAGCAACTGTCCGTTTTCAACCGGACCACAAGACTATATCATGGTGAATATCGCACTACCAAATCCGCTAACGATTTTCGACGGATTTCGGCCGAGTCGCTCGGAGCTAGTGGACGCTTAGGGCCTCGTTGGCGGCTTCGAGCGCCTCCGGAGACTCAAAAAGCGCCTCAAGGAAGGCTTCGGCGTCGAATCGCTTCAAATCTTCGACCTTCTCGCCGATTCCGATGAACTCGATCGGCACCTGGTGCTGGTCGACGATCCCGAGGATCACGCCGCCCTTTGCCGTGCCGTCGAGCTTGGTGAGCACGATGCCGCTCAGTGGCAGAGCTTCTTTGAAGAGCTGGGCCTGCTGAATCGCGTTTTGTCCGGTGGTGGCGTCGAGGACGAGCAGGACGTGATCTGCCGGACGACCGAGCGCCTTCTCGACGGTGCGACCGAGCTTCTTGAGCTCATCCATGAGCGGGACCTTCGTGTGAAGGCGGCCCGCGGTGTCGGCAATGACGAGATCGATGTTGTTGTCTTTTGCGTTTTGAATCGCGTCGAAGATTACCGAGCCGGGATCGGCGCGATCCTTGCCTTTGATGACCTCGCAGCCGACGCGTCGACCCCAGACTTCGAGCTGGGTGACCGCGGCGGCGCGGAAGGTGTCCCCTGCCGCCAGCAACAAGCTCTTGCCTTGTCGGTCGAATCGGCTCGCAAGCTTGCCGATGGTGGTGGTCTTCCCGACGCCGTTGACGCCGACGACCAAGATCACGGTGGGCGTGGCGTCGATCGCAAGGCCCTTGCCGCTGGTCTCGAGGATTTGTCGAGCTTCCTCGCGAATCGCGTCCCAGGCGTCGTCTGCGGTCGAAAGCTGGCCGCTGTTCATCTGGGTGCGAAGCGCTTCGAGCACTCGCTCGGTCGTGTGCACGCCCACGTCCGCGGTGATCAGCACTTCTTCCACCTCGTCGAGGATCGACGTGTCGATCTCGCGGCCGCGTCGAAACACTCCGGCGAGGCGCGAAATGAGATTACCCCGGGTCGATTTGAGGCCGGTTCGGAACGCTCCGAGATCGGCCGGAGGGGTCGGTGGAGGGGTGGGCTTCAGCTCGCGGGGGGGAGCGGGAGCAACCGGGGCCTTAGGGGGGGCCGGGACGAGGTCTTCGATTCGGAACGGCTCGGTCGGCTCGGAGTCCTCTTCAAGCTCCTCCTCGAGGCTGATCTTCGGACGCTCGTCCTCGAGTGCCTCTGGGATTGGCGTGGGCGGCGGCTCCTCCGGAGTTGCGCGCTTCTTTCGCGCACGCACGAAGCCTATGATGATGCCAATGAGGATCAACCCTGCCACTGCGGCAATCACCGCCAGCGTGGTGGGGTCGTTCAAATCTAGTTGTAGTGACTCCATTCGACCTCTGTGAGCCCCCCGATGGTCGTTGGGACCGCCGCAATATAGAGACGCCAGCACGGGGCAGTCAACGCGGCCGCACGGACGAATCGGTTGCCGCCGTCCTGCTGCAGCTGTGATACTGAAAACGCAGGGGAAGGGCGAGGGCTGTTGAAGGGGCACATGGGCCGATGGCATCTGTGGCGCGCATTGGCGCTGGTTGCGCTCATTTCTGCGGGCAATGCGCAGGCGGACGGCCGCGACGATTATCTCGTTCGCCTGCTTCGTGATTCGCCTGCGTTTCGTGTTCGGGCCCAGGCGGCCCTCTCGCTTGGACAGTTGGAGTCGACCGATCGATCGATCGCCGCACTCGAGCGCGCGGTATGGGACAAGCACCCGGCAGTACGCGTATCGGCGATCTCGTCTCTGCGACGACTGGAGTCGAAGGATTCCCTCGCAGTGGTCGAGAAGGCGATACGGGATCGGAACAAATCCGTGCGACGGGCGGCCGTCGAAGCGGCGGCGGCTCTGAGCGCGGTGGGCGAACGGGAGCGCGGCCCAGGCCGTACCGAGTTCTTGGTGTCCGTCGGGACGCCGGGCGCCAAGGCGGAACGGGTTTCCCGTCAGATGCTGTTCGATACGCGGATCTATTTGTCGGAGCAATTGCTGGAGCTCAATGGTGTCGAGCTCGCTCCGGACGACCTGACTCCGGCCGACGCGAAGCGAGAGATCGCCCGGCGTAGGCTGCACGGGTTCCATCTGGAGAGCTCGATCGTGACCCTCGAGCCGAAGGGGGGCGGAGTGCGCGCCGTAGTTTCAATCATCGTGCTGACCTACCCGGGGCGCGACATGCGCGGGATGTTGCGCGGTGCAGCGACGGCTTCGGGGCGGTACAACGATGAAACCGCGGAGCAGGCAGTTCACGGCGCGTTCGTCAGTGCGCTCCGCCGACTACCGAGCTTGCTCGATGCAACGAGATCGAAGGGAAGACTTTGACGGGTGAAGACTGATGGGCGTAGGAAGAGAGAACCGCGATGGGCGATAAGAGACAACGCAAGCTGCGAAACTACCTGCTGGATCGGCGCTTTCAGCTGAAGTACACGGGCATGGTTCTGCTCGTCACGGTGTCGGTCGCGAGTGGGCTTGGCTTCATGGCGTATCGATTCTCGCAGCGCCAAACCGAGGCGCTGACGGCGCAGATCGCCGCGCAGCCCGATCTGGATGCGCAGACCGCAAGCGACCTCGAGGAGTTCGCCAAACAAGAGGATCGAGCGATTCGAAATGCCATCATCGCGGGGGTGTTGTTTCTGACGGTGGCCCTGGGCCTCACTGGCATCGTCGTGACCCACCGGGTGGTCGGACCGACCTACCGGATGAAGCGGCTTTTCGCGCATGTGGGCAAGGGCCGATTCGAGCTTAGCACCGGCATTCGAAAGGGCGACGAGCTTCAGGAGCTGTACCACTCGTTTGCAGAAATGGTGGAGTCGCTTCGCGACCAGCGCAGCGAAGAGATTGAGCAACTCGAAGAGACGCTGATCAAGATGGAAGCGGCAGGAGTGCAGTCGGCGTACATCACTGAGCTTCGGGCGGTGCTTGAGCGTATTCGGAAGACGGTCGACTAGCGCGGGCGGAAGCGTTGAAAGAACCACAAGATTCGACCACAAAAGAACCGACCGACGGTGGGCTAGACGCAGCGAGCTGCGCCTAATTGCTGTGTGGTTTCGTGACGTGGCGGCCGCCGGCGTCAGTTGCGAAACCGTCACTTCGACGCAGTCAAGTTGCTGAGATCACTTAGGCGCGGGTCGGCACGGCCTTTGCTCCCAACAAAGTGCATGACTCGCCCCTGCATCGTGGATCCGGGCGCTACGCTGGCGCTCTCCAGACGCACGACCCGACGCCACTTCCTTCTGCATCCCGATGAGGCGCGGCAGATGGAGCAGGTGTACTGGTATTGTCTCGCTTACGCGGCGAAGCTTCACGGCGTCCTCGTTCACGCGGCATGTCTCATGTCGACCCACACCCACGAGGTCATCACCGATGTGCGTGGCGAGTATCCGAGGTTCTTGCACACGTTGCATCGTCACCTCGCTTTGTGCACCAAGGCCTACCGCGGCTGGCCCGGGGAAGTCTTCGACAAGAGGAGCACTGGTGTCCACAGCTTGCTGACGCCGGAAGCGATCGTAGACTCGATCGCTTACCTCATCGCGAACCCGGTCGAGGCAGGGATTGTGCGCTACGCCAAAGACTGGCCCGGGGGGCACACACTTCCTGGGCATGTCGGGACGCGGGTCATCAGGGTCAAGCGGCCCAAGCACTACTTCGACCCGACCAACGCGCAGTGGCCCGACGAACTTGAGCTTCGTTTGGAGATGCCTGTGGTGCTCGAGCTCGACTACGGACCGGAGCTTGCCCGCGAGCGGATCGCTGCGCGGGTGCGGGACAAACAACACCAAGCCTGGAACGAGGCCAGGCGTAGTGGCCGTTCGTTCATCGGGCCTAGGCGTGTCCTGAAACTCGCGCACACCAAGCGCGCGAGAAGCTATGAAGTGTTTGGAAGCCTCAATCCGAAGTTTGCCGCCGCCGGGAATCGAGGCGTCGCGGCCGAGGCGGTCAGGCGGCTTCGAGCATTCAAGGCGCAGTACGCCCGAGCACTGGCGGCGTGGACCGCTGGAGACCGGAACGCGTGCTTTCCCCAGGGCACGTGGTGGATGCGGGTGTGTCACGGCGCGCGCTGCGGGCCCGCGCCGTAGCGCTTAGCGACGGTCCGTGCGAATTTCGCGGCTGCCCCGATGAGGGCGGTGGCGCGCAGCAGCGTCAGCGGGAGGCTCATTTGCAGCGCATGGCTGCGGCGTGCGAGCGCTTAACCGTGAATTGCTGAGCGTCCCGCCGGTGGGCATTCGGATTCCCGGACTAAGGGCCTTCACGGCCTGTCCGTCTGCCGCTTTGTGCGACGTTCTGTTACCGCCAACCACGGTCGGGTCTCGGGTTTTGGGAATTTGGTTGGGGTCGGGTAGGGTCGTTCGGCGGAGGTGGGTCTGCGTGCTTTGAAACTGGCTGCCTTGGTGCTTCTGGCCGTGCTGGTCCTGGTGATGGGGATCGGGGCGTTTCTTTCGAAGGACTTTCGGGTGGAGCGGTCGATTGAGATAGGGGCTTCGCCTGAGCTGGTGTTTGATCAGGTGAGCTCGTTGCGGAAATGGGATGCCTGGTCGCCCTGGATTGCGCGTGACCCTTCGATTCGCAATGAGTTCTCTGGGCCTGAAGCCGGCGTCGGCGCAACGGTGACCTGGACCAGTGAGAAGTCGGGCGATGGCACGCAGACGATCACGTTGAGCGAGCGCCCGACTCGAATCGAGACGAAGCTCGACTTCGGCGACATGGGGCAGCCCAATGCGGATTGGACCTTCGTGCCAGTGGGCGACGGTGTTCGGGTGACCTGGGGTTTGAGTGGGACCGCCGCGGGTCCGCTTGGGGGCTACTTCGCCAAGATGATGGATGGCTGGGTCGGTGCCGACTACGAGGACGGCCTTGCTCGCCTAAAGCAAGTGGTCGAATCACTTCCGGCCGATGAGTAGCTTCGCGCAATGATTCGAATCGCCTTGATTGCGGCAGCGCTGGTTGCGCTCGGGGCCTGCCACACGATTCCCGATCCGTACGACCCGGAACGACAGAAGCGGATGGACGATTGCTTGAAGCAATGTGGCGCGGGAACCCCCGAACCCGACAATACCGCGTACCCACCAGCGCCAAGCGAGCAGACCGACACTCGCACCCCGTGCGAACGCCGGTGCTACGGGATTCCTTGAGACCGGTGAACGGATCAAACGTGCCGGAATGGGAACGAGACGTTTTCGTAGTATTCGACTCGCGGTTCTCCGGCTGGGCCGTCAAACACGACCGCTGCGGCGTCGATGCGCGTCTGGACGCGCCCTAGCTTCTGTTGCCTCAGCCAGAGGGCTGTCGCGCGCCTGACGCGGGCGAGCTTCTTGCCGTTGATCGTCTCTGCGGGGAACACCGGGCGCGCGCTGCGGCGGGATCGAACTTCGCACACGACCAGGAGCGACCCCCGCCGTGCGATGATGTCTAGCTCCAGTCGGCCGACCCGCACGTTGCGGCCGCAGATTTCGAAACCGCGCTCTTCGAGCAAGGACGCGACGAGCTCTTCGGCGCGGCGCGCGAGCTCTGGTCTATTCGACGTCGAGGAGCGGGTCGCGGACGCAGTAGCTTCCTCGCAGCCCGTCGCCACCGGTCTCGAGGACCTCTTCGCAGATGAAGCCGCCTGGACACTCGCAGGTCGGTACGTTGCTTTCTGCGGGTGCGCCGCAGCGGCACGAGCAGTAGACCTTACGCTCGACTTCGCTTTCAAAGACACAGGTCGAGGGTTCGCCTTCGACATCTCGTGGGCAGGCGTCGTCTTCTTCGAGGTTGTTCGGGTCACCGTCCAGTCCTCGGACAAGACAGACGCGCGTTGCGCACTGCACCGAGCTCGTCTCGAGATAGGTCTCCGAGGCCAAGAAGCCTCCTTCGGGCACTTGCTCTGGCGAGCACGGAGCACCCACGGCGCTATTCGAGCAGCCCGACCCGGCCAAGCCGAGTAGCGAGATCGCCACAAACCCCATCAAACTAAGCAATCTTCCTCGCATCATGCCCCCCTAAGAAGCCCCCGGTCATCCACAGCATAACGGCAATAAGAGATCGGACCCAAACTTCCCCTGCCGTCAGGGGTCAGAAAGGGGAGACACGGTCTAAGACCGGCGCCTCCACGTGAATTTGTCAGCTCCATGAGCAGGTTTCCAGTGTCAATTGCAGTCAGCCCACCAAAAGCTCAATGGCGCTATACCTTGACGACCCCTTCGGCTGCTTTCTATGATGGTACGCGAGCGTGCCGGAAGGGGTCGGTTTCGTTCGAATTTTTGGGGGTCAGGGGGAAACTTGGAAAACCAAGGTTCCGCGCGAAGGAGCGCATTATGAAGGGGATCCGCTTTTGGGCGGTGCCTGTGTTGCTGTGCGGTCTGGCATTGCCGATGACCGTGGGGGCGCAGGACATGAGCTTCGGGCTCGAAGAAACCGGGCAGAGTCGCGCGCCCGTGAAGTTGGGCAAGCCGTCGAAGCGGCTCGCTGATGCGCTGAGCGCGTTCGAGGCCAAGAAGTACGAAACCGCTGCCATGGGTTTCGAGCGAGTGGCGGCTGGCAAGTCAAAGGACGGCCGAGGCAACCGTCAGCGCGCGCAGTTCCTATTGGGACAGTCGCTCTACCAGATGGGCTACTACCAGTCGGCGCTCACCGTGTTCGATGAGATCAGCGCGCAAGGTCCGGCTCATCTCAACTTTGCGGAGACGCTCGAGTGGCTCGGGCTCTTGGCGTCGAAGCTTCCGGAGTCATCCGGAATCATCGAGAAGGTCGGTCGCTACGGCATCGGCGCGCTCGATGAGTTCAAGGAGAAAGACCCGGGGCGCTACAACCAGCTTCTCTACCTGATGGGTCGTCACCTGTATGCGCAGGCCTCGTTCCGGCAGGCTATCGACGTCTTCCAAGAGGTTGACGCGAACTCGGCGCAGTACACGTACGCGAAGTTCTTCGAGGGCATTTCGTTCATCCGCATGCGCAAGTCGCGTCCGGCCATTGCCTCGTTCCGCGCAATTCTAGATGCGATCGATGCCGGTGACGTCGAAGGGGTCGACGAAGACCGCATGCGAAACCTCGCCTGGATTTCTCTTGCGCGCGTCTACTACACCGCCGCGAATCAGGGGAAGGGCGGCCAAATCGACGGCACCCTGCTCGGCCAGTCGGTCGAGTCCTGGACCAAGATCGACCAGTCGAGCGAGTACTGGCTCGATTCGCTGTTCGAGTCGGCCTGGGCGTTCTTCTTGGCGGATGAATACTCCCGCGCGCTCGGCAATGTGCACACCTTGTACTCGCCCTATTTCGAGGAAGGGTTCTACCCAGAAGCGCTCGTGTTGAAGGCCGTGACGTTCTTCGTGAACTGCCAGGTCGACAACGCGGAAGCCACGGTGGCGAAGTTCCATGACCGCTACGACCCGGTGAAAAAGGAGCTCGACTCGGTGCTGGCCAAGCACCAGGACAATGCCGACTTTTTCGAGTTCTTGAGGAAGGTGCAAAGCGGCGATGCGGACCTTTCGCCTCGCGTCCGTCCGATTGTCTCGACCGCCTTGAGCGATCGCACGGTGCTTCAGCATTTGGAGTACGTGGCCTTGCTCGACAAGGAACAAGCGCGGCTCGACAAATCGGGCGAGGCCTTCGCGGGCTCGTCCGTCGGCGAGAAGATTCTCGAGGACGTGTCATTGGCCAAAGCGTTCGCAGTGGACCAGGCAGGTGACCTGGCGCGCGGCCGGTACAAGCGCTTGATTCGCGAGCTTCGAGACCTGAGCAACCAGGTCGACACGGTGGAGCTCGAAATCGCGACCTTCCGCCGCGGTCAAATCGACCAGGAGCTCCAACAGCAGATGTCGCTCGCCAAGCAATCGAAGGGCGGCGACGTGAATGTGGACGAAGAACATCAGCTCTGGCCGTTCAACGGGGAATGGTGGCGGGACGAGCTTGGCTTCTATCGACAGCAGGTGACCAACCTATGCACGCGCTAACGAAATCGAAGTACGCGGCGAGCTTCCTTTGCGGGTTGCTGGCGATGATGATCGGGGGCGAGGCCGCGGCGGAGCAAGCGCCGATGAGCACGGCTCCGATGTGCATTCCGGAGAGCACACAGCGGGAGATCGCCGCGTGTCCAGATGGGGCCACGAAGTCAGCGGCGAAAGAGGGTGGGACTGCGCCCGTTTCGCGGATGAAGGCGACGGAGCCGAAGAGGAGTGCGAAGCAGGGGGCGACCGGCCCGTCGCTCCAGATCGACATGAGCACACGGCTCGGTCGAGAGCAGACGCGCGCCAGGGCAGAAAACCTACTGGAGCGCGAAATCGCGATTCTTCAGCGTCTCGTCAAGAACAGCGCCGAAGACGATCCGCGACGGCCCGAAGTCCTTTTGCGTCTCGCCGAGACGCAGTTCGAGATGCAAATCGCCAAGAACGCCAAGGTTCGTTCGTTCGACGATCCCGTCTACGAGGCCTGCACGCGCGATGGCGACAAGGCGCGCTGCAAGCAGGCGCGCGACGGGCAGAAAGCCGCAGAGGCCGAGCTCGACAAGGTTCGCGAGGACAGCATCCGGACCTACGCGACGCTCGTTCGCGACCATCCGAACTTCAAGCGGATGGACGAGGTTCTGTTCTCGCTGGCGTTCGCGCTCCAGGAGCTCGACCAGTTCGACAAGGCTCGCTCGGTCTACCGACGGCTCATCAAGGACTTCCCGCGGAGCCGCTTCGTGCCGAACGCCTATCTGTCGTTCGCGGAGTACTACTTCAACGACAGCGACATGGAGGCAGCGGGGAAGTTCTATCGCAAGGTGCTCGAGTTCCCGCCCAAGCAGAACTCGGTGTATGGCTACGCGCTCTACAAAGTTGCCTGGGTCGAATACAACCGCGAGCGCTACAGGCAGTCCTTGCAGGGCTTCGTCGACATTCTCGAGTTCGCCCGCACGAGCAAGTACGCCAGCGACGCGAAGAATCTTGCCCGCCAAGCCCGAAAGGACCTCGTCCTGCCGTACTCCAGGTACGGCTCGCCGGGTAAGGCGCTGGAGTTCTTCCGACGGTACGCAAAGGACGACGCCCAAGCGCACGAGATGCTCGAGCACCTCGCCAATCTCTACTTCGACACCGGCCAGTGGCCTCAGGCGATCACCGTCTACCACAAGCTCATGGCCGATGCGCCGCGAAGCAACTCGCTTTGTGAATGGCAGACCAAGGTCACAGGCGCGGTGATTTCCTCGCAGGGCAAGGACGCGCAAATCGTCGAGCTCAAGCGCCTGGTCGACATCTATCGAACCTTCAAGAAGGGCGCAAAGCCCTCCGACAAGGTCGAGCAGTGCAAGGTCGAGACGGCCACCACGATGCTTTGGCTCGGGACTTCCTGGCACCGCGAGGCGATCGGGACGGACGCATCTCCGGGCACCAAGAACAAGAAGACCATGTCCCAGGCCGCGGTGCTCTACCGGACGCTGCTCAAAGAGTTCCCCGACATGGAGCAAATGCAGTTTCCGAACATCGACAAGCGCGACTGGCCGACCAAGTACAAGATTTCATACTTCTACGCGGAGCTGCTCTGGAAGATGGAAGAGTGGGGCCAGTGTGGGCCGGCGTTCGACCATGTCGTCGAGCTGAACCCGCAGGGCGACTTCACCAGTGACGCCGCCTACGCCGCCGTGCTTTGCTACAACAACCTCTACCAGCAGCAGTACGTTCCGCGAGAGACCGAGACCCGGTTCGTCAGCAAGAGCGACCAGCGTGCGGCGAAGAACGCCAAGGCCAAACCGGCGAACAAGTTCGCAAAAAAGAAACTCACTCCGCTGCAGGAGGGCATGCTGGAGGCCTTCAATCGCTACGTTTGCTACGTCGACAAGGCAGAAGATCTATCGACGATCAAGTATCGTCGCGCTCGCATCTACTACGAGGCCAATCGCTTCGAAGAGGCCGCGGTGCTCTTCCGCGACATCGCGTTCAATCACAAGGACAGCGAGCTCGCCGAGTACGCTGCCAACCTGTATCTCGACTGCCTCAACGTGCTCGGGACGCAGATTCAGGAGCCGCGGATTGCTTGCGTGCAGGAGCTGAGCGCCTCGATCGACCCGATGTCAGCCTCGTACTGCGGCACCGAGCAGCTAATGGAGCAACACCCGGACCTTTGCGGGACGCTCGGCAGCTTGCAGTGTCAGGTCCGTCGCAAGGAAGCGGAGACTTATCAGAAGACTCAGCAGTTCAAGAAGGCGGCTGCGACCTACGTTCGCATCTTCCGGCGCCACGAAGAGTGCGGCGAGATGGACGAGATGCTCTACAACGCGGCGATCAACTTCGAGGCTGCGCACTTACTCGGCCGCGCCATCCAGGTGCGAACCGTGCTGATCGAACGCTATCCGGAGAGCAAGCTCTCGAAGAAGGCGGTCTACCTGATTGGCCAGAACTTCCAGGCGCTCGCCTATTACGAGCAGGCCGCGAAGTACTACGAGCAGTTCGCCAGGAAGTTCCCGGGCGAGGACGGCACGAAGTGTAGCGCCGAAGAGAAAGCCAATGGCACCTGTCCGAACGCCATCGAAGGCCTCGAGCAGGCGACCTTCTTCCGGATCGGCCTCGGGGACGACAAGACCGCGATGGAGGATTCGGACCTGTTTGCGCGCAACTACAAGCGCAAGCTGCCGCGTCAGACCTCGCAGGTCCTGTTCTCGATTGGCTCGATCTACGAGCGGCAGAGCCGCTGGCCCCAGGTCATTTCGCACTACAAGGACTACCTGGCCAAGTACGGCAAGGTCGGCATGCCGCATCAGCTCGTTCAGGCGAACACGGCCATCGGACGGGCGTACTGGGAGATGAACAGGAAGGCCGAAGCTCGGAAGCACTTCCAAGCGGCGGTGAAGGGCTGGACCTCGGGCGCGCCGAAGCGGATTCGCGCCCTCAAGAACACCTCGAAGGAGAGCAAGACGCTCTTCATTCGCCAGGCGCTCGACAGCGCTGCGGAGTCGCAGTTCTACTTGTCCGAGTACAAGTTCGCCGATTTCCAGAAGGTCGCGTTCCCTCAGTATCGCGGGGGCAAGAGCATGGCCAAGGTGAAGAAGTGGTCGGACAACGAGTTCAAGAAGTGGGTGACTCGCAAGCAGGGCGTGCTTCGGGCTGCCGAAGCCGACTACGCCAAGGTCGCCAAGATGACCGTCAGCGTCGACGGCGTTCAAATGAAGTCCGCGCCTTGGCAGATTGCGGCTGCGTCGCGAACCGGTGAGATGTACCGGAGCTTCGTGGACGAGTTCCGCGATGCGCCGATTCCACGCGAAATCGAGAAGGACGCCGGGCTGTTCGACATCTACGTGGGCGCTTTGGACGATGTCTCGGAGCCCTTGCAGCGCCAAGCGATCGACAAGTTCGAGTTCTGCTTGAAGACCGCGACGCAGGTCCGCTGGTTCAACAACTGGTCGCGCAGCTGTGAGCAGGAGCTCAACGGGCTCAACCCGACGAAGTACCCGGTTGCGGCCGAGCTTCGCGGCGAGCCCAACTACGTCAAGGCCACCGTCGGGGACCCCGGTGCTGTGGATCTCGGAGCGATCAATCAGCAGAGGCTCAATTCGAAGGATGCGGTCGCCAAGAGGGAGGAGCCGTGATGCGAAGTCAGAAGGTAACGTTCGTGGCCATCGCGCTGCTCCTGGGCTGCGGCGGTGAGAGCACGAGCTCGAAGCAGTCCACCACCCCGGCAGCGGATGTGGCGCGAACGGCGGGCGGCGAAGCGATCAAGACGGCGGACGGCAATGCCGTGAGTAAGAAGGCCCACAGCAAGTGGGAGTCGGCCCTCGATGAGTTCGATGCCAACGAGAAGAGCGGCTGGACCTCGTCGAAGTGCAACTCCTCGTCGAAGTCGTTCGAGAACGCCGCCGATGCACAGGGCGGGGGCTTCGCCGAGGCGGAGTACATGGCCGGGCTTGCTCTGTCACGCTGCGGTGATTCCGAGGCTTACGAGCACTACGAGTCGGCTCTCAAAGTCGATGCGAAGTTCTGTAAGGCCAGGGTAGCGCTAGGCCTTCGAGACCTCGAAAGCGGCCGCACTTCTCAGGCGAAGTCCGCATTCGAGCAGTCTATCAAGGACGACCCGCAGTGCACCTCAGGGTACACCAACCTTGCGGTCGTCCAGCGTTCGCAAGGGCAAAGCGACGAGGCGCTCAAGAACCTCCGCCGCGCCCTGGCGATCGAGTCCGACTACTTGTCGGCGTTCAACCAGATGGCGCTCCTGCACTACGACCGTGGCCGAAAGGGCAACGCGGCCGAGCTCGACCTCGCCGAGGTCGTCTGCCGTCAGGCGCAGATGCTCGATGCGGACTACGCGCCCATCTACAACACCTGGGGGCTGATCAAGGTCTACAAGGGCGACGTCATTTCGGCGCTTCGCTTCTTCCAGAAGGCTATCACCCTCGATCCGGACCTCTTCGAGGCGCAGATGAATTTCGGCGAGGTCACCATCTCGTTCCGTGGATACGAGGACGGGCGCAAGGCCTTCGCTCGGGCGGTCGAGCTTCAGCCCAACAACTACGATGCCGTCATCGGCCTGGGGACTGCGCTTCGCGGGCTCGAGCGTTTCGCCGAAGCGGAGACGCAGTACGAGCGAGCCAAGCAGATCGATGCGAATCGCCCCGAAGCGTACTTCAACCTCGGTGTGCTCTATCAGGACTACATGTCGGGTTCCGTCGCCGACCTCAAGAAGGCCAAGGGCTACTTCAGCGACTTCCTGAAGCGAGCAGGCAAGCAAACCGAATTCCGTTCGAGCGTGCAAGACGTCAACAATCGTTGCGCGCCAAAGTCGGGCAAGAGCCGCGGCGCGCCCAAGTGCCGACCGGGGCGTATGCAGAACATCGACATCTCGGTCGAGGCCATGCAGATCGCGGGTTAAGGACGAATCATGGAACAGATAATTTCGAAATTCATCGCGCAAACCCTCGTTATTGCTGCATTACTTGCGGGGCCTTCCCTCTGGGCGGCGGACGCTCGGGCGCAGGACATGCCGGGCTCGGAGACGACCTACGACTTCGAGGACGACCTGGTGACGGGCGACCTGGTGCGGCCCGATGGCGAGCAATTGATCGTGCGACGCCGCGGGCGTCGCGCGTCCCTGATTCAGATTCGTGAGCATTTTATTCCCGAGATGCTGAAATCTGTGGAAGATTTGTAATGGGGGATCCGGGTGAGTGAGTCGAGCCACAATACGTCGGTCGCGTTTTCCGTCTACGACGGAGACGAGTTGCTCAGCACGGAAACGCTGAGCCAAGAGATCATCAAGATCGGTCGTCTGCAGACGAGCGATGTTCGCCTCGATGACGACAAGGTCAGCCGCATGCATGCGGTCATCGAGGTCACGGGCCCAGGGGAGGTGTTCATCATCGACCTCGGTTCCGCGTCGGGCACGCTCGTCAATGGCGAGAAGATCAACAAGCGGAAGCTGCAGACCGGTGACGAGATCCAGGTCGGCAAGAAGCGGCTGCATGTCGACATCATCACCGGAACGGTGGCGGTGGCTTCGCGCCCGCCCGTTGCGATGGCCGCGGGCGGCGGGCGTGCGACGCCGGTTGTCGATGAGCGCGCCATGAGTGCGATGATCAAAGAAGAGTCGGAGCCGCGGGCCAAGGTGCCGTCAACGCCTCCAAGCAAGCAGGACGAATCGGGTCCCAAGTTCAATCCCTTCGAGGTGGGAGCGACTCGCGTCTCGAAGACGCCCTTCGCGAGGGCAGGCGGGGAAGATGGGCCCGAGTACGGCCTGGTGGCGACCACGGCGGCGCTCCCGGCGCACGAGATCGAAACCGACGAGCGCTCGATCGAAGTCTCCGTGCTCTGGGGCGATACTAGCGTCTTGAACGTCGACTACCTGACGCCGCCTCGCGACTACTACGTGGGCGAGCCTGATGTCGACCAGGTCGACTTCGTGCTCGGGCAAGACGCCATCGGCGTGGACCGGATGCCGCTTTGTATCGCCGAAGGCGCTGGCGTCACGGCGATTGTTCCCGAGGGGGCCAAGGGAGAGGCGACGATCGGCGAGCAGACCCGTTCGTTCGACCTGATGCGCGGCCAGGGCGACTTCCGGCCGAGCTCGACTGTCTCTGGAGCCCTGGAGTTCCCCGTGCCCGAGGGCGGCACGGTTCGCATGAAGCATCGGAACTTCACCTTCATCATCAAAGACGTGAAGGCTGGCAAGAAGGTTGCCGGTCACGCGAAGATGGACATCCGTCCGATGATCTACGTCGCAGGCGCGGCGCTCTTCGCGAGCCTCGTCTTGACGATGTTCTACTTCCAGCCTCCGCGTCCGCGCGGGCTTTCCTCGGACCTGCTCGCGACCGACTCGCGCTTGATTCAGTTCCTCATGGAGCCCGAAGAGCTCGAAGAGCCGGAGCCCGAGTGGCTCAACGGCGATGACTCACAAGGTGGCGGCACCGGTAAGGCGCACGAGGGCGAGCAAGGTCAGATGGGCGACGAGAAAGCCGAGAAGACCAAGAACAAGTACGGCATTCAGGGACCGGAGGACAATCCGGACCCGGTGATGGCGCGCCAGCAGGCCGAAGAGAACGCGCGCACCGCGGGCATCATTGGAACGCTTGCGTCGATGCAGGGCTCTTTCAACGCGCCTACCTCTCCGTACGGCGCTGACTTCGCGCTCGGTAACGACCCGACTAGCGCGCTCGGCGCGATGACCGGCAACGACATTGGTCAGAACTTCGGCTTCGGCGGGCTCGGTCTTCGTGGCACAGGTCGCGGTGGCGGCGGGCTTGGCCAGGGCACCATCGGCATGGGCAACTTCGGGACGATCGGCCGTGGTGGCGGTCGAGGCGAAGGCGAGGGCGGCTACGGTCGCGGCGTGGGCGGTTTCCGCGGACGCGCAGCAGGTGTGCCGCAGGTTCGAAGTGGCGGCGCCGAAGTCCGCGGCTCTCTGTCGAAGGAAGTGATCCGGCGCGTGGTGCGACGCCACATCAACGAGGTGAAGTTCTGCTACGAGCAACAGCTCAACGCGCGGCCCGATCTCTCCGGCCGAGTGACGACGCGCTTCGTGATTTCGCCGACAGGCTCGGTGCAGTCCGCGATGATCGGGAGCTCGAGCCTTCGCAATGAGGCGGTCGAGAGCTGCATCGTCCAGGCGGTTCGCAGGTGGACCTTTCCGGCGCCCGACGGCGGCGGCGTGGTGGTCGTGAACTATCCGTTCCTGCTCGACGCAGCGGGCCAGTGATCTTCCTGCCAGCGACCCCAAAAGCGAGATTTCCTTCGGATATCCCTGCTTTCCACGGCCTGCCCTCACGTTCAGGGCAGTGCGCCTGGTCTGAAACTGGCCAAAAAGCGTGAAACAGCTGAAAAAGAGCTGTGTTTGCTGTTGTTGGCTGCGAGACAAATGCTGTAGGATTGAAGTGCTTGTGAATTTCCAAGCGTAGGAGGCAAGCATGCGGGCTCAGATGTTCGGATTTGTGTTGGTGGGTCTAATCCTGATGGGCGGCAATTGTTCGCGTGCCCGCGTGGAGTCGATGAACGAGATGAATGCCGGGGTCGAGCTCGCGCAGATGAAGCGGTTCAATGAAGCCGCGCAGAGCCTCCAGAAGGCCGCTGTGCTCGATCCGACCAATCACCAGGCGTATTTCAACCTGGCGATCGTTCAGATCGAGATGCGCTCATTTTCTGCGGCGCGAGAGGCGCTCGAGCGATCCATCGTCGCGAAACCCGATTCCGCCGACTACCACGAGAAGCTCGGCTCGGTGCTCATCGAGCTCGAAGACTGGAAGGGCGCCCAAGCGGCGCTCCGCAAATCGCTCGAGCTGGACCCGACGCTGTTCAAGGCGCACTTCAAGCTCGGGCGCTGCGCCGAGGAGCTCGAGGACCCGCAGGACGCGCTCCAGCAGTACAGCGATGCGATCATGACCGGTCCGCGGTTTCTGCCCTCGTACTCGGCGCTCGGCCGCCTATACGCCGACCTTCGTTACCCGGAGCAGGCTGCACAGGTCTTGAACGAGGCGCTCAAGGTTGCGACGCCTGGAACCGAAGAGGAAGCAAACGTTCATCACCTGCTCGGCACCGTTTACCAGCAGCAGCGCAAGTACGACGGGGCGATCGCGGAGTTCCAATCGGCGCTGGGGATCGTCCCCGGCATGAGCGATGCGTTGTTTTCGCTTGGATGGACGTACGCGCTTCAGGGCAACGACGAGGAAGCGAAACGCTACCTGGACAAGTACGTGATGATGGCGGGTGCGGATGCGCCCGAGCACTACGTGAAGGCTGCGCGGGACCGTCTCGCAGAACTTAGAACCGAATCGCCGTAGGGGGGCTTAGGCAAGATGTCGGAAGAACAATCGGGGGATGAGGTTCGGGAGCTGACGGCGGCGGAAGAGGCTGAGCTCGAAAAGCTCGGTGACGCGATCGCGAAGTTCGAGGAACAGAAACGATGGTCGGACATGATCCGCTCCATCCTGAAGAAGGCCGAGCTGGTTCAAGCGCCGGCGCAGAAGGTAGAGCTGTTCCGCCAGGCGGGCACTCTCTACCTCGAACGGTCGAGCAATCAGGCCGAGGCGATCAAGTGCTTCGAGCGTCTCTTGGAGCTGGAGCCGCAGGACACGGATGCGATCGAGCGCCTCAAGCAGATGTACGAGAAGCGTCGCGACTGGGAGAAGCTCATTCGCACCATGCAGCGCGAGGTCGAGCTCCTGTCCGAGGATGACCAGTTGCTTCGCTACGGCGAGATGGCCGAGCTCGCGACGCAGCGCCTGCGCAAGCCCGAGGTCTGCATCGAGCTTTGGCAGAAGGTCCTAGAGAGCGACCCGGAGAATCCGAACGCGCTCAGCAATCTCGCACAGCTCTACGAGCGCGCGCGGGAGTGGGAGCCGCTGGCCGAGGTCTTGGAGACGCTGGTTGCGGGCGACACCGACGTCGCCTCGATGAAGCAGCAGCTCCAGAAGCTCGGGATGATTTACGCCGACAAAATCGGCGACGACGAGGGGGCCATCGGCGCCTTCAAGAAGCTGCTCGATCTCGATCCCTCCGATCGACGAGCGCAGGAGCAGCTCAAGCGACGCTACGTTTCGCTCGGCGCCTGGGATGAGCTCGAGGCCTTCTACGCCGCCAACGAGAAGTGGGACGAGCTGATTCGCATCGTCGAGCGGCAGGCGGAGGCGCAGGAAACCAGCGCCGAGGAGCGCGTCCCGCTGCTGTTCAGGGCGGCGCGGCTCTGGGAAGAAAAGAAGGGCAAAGCCGATCGGGCTGCCCGCGTCTACGAGAAGATTCTGGGCACCGACCCGGACAACGTGCAGGCCGCCGAGGCCTTGACGCCGATTTACGAGGAGGCGCACGACGCGCGCAAATTGGTTTCGGTGCTCGAGGTGCGCTTTGCGCACGCCGAAGGGGACGACGCGAAGATCGAGCTTCTGCGGAAGATCGGCCACGTGTTCGAGGAGCGCCTGAGACAGCCCGAGGTTGCGTTCGAGCGCTACCTAGAGGCGTTCTCGCTTTCGCCCACGCACGACGAGGCGCGCGTCGACGTCGAGCGTCTGGCCGAAGAGGTCAACGGCTGGGACCGTTTGGTGTCCGGCTTCGAGTCGGCGATCGACGGGGTTTCCGATCCGCATCAGGCCGTGCCGATTCGGCTCAGCTATGGGCAGACTTTGGCGCAGCTCGATCGAATCGACGAAGCCATCGACCAGTACGAGCTCGTCTACGAGGCGGAGAGCGACAACCTCGACGCGATTGGCGCGCTCGGTGACTTGTACGTCCGAACGGAGCGGTTCCGCGATCTGCTGGACATTTACGCACGGCGGATGGAGCTCGAAGAGGATCCCGATGCCCGGCTCGAGATCGCCTATCGTCGAGCCCGGCTCTTTGCCGAGGCGCTCAATGACCGTCAGCATGCGATCGAAGCCTTCGAAGGCATCGTCGATGAATACGGGGTCGAGCAGAGCGAGGCCTGTAGCTCGCTCGAGCAGCTCTATGAACTGGAGACACGTTGGCAAGATCTCGGTCAGCTTCTCGAGCGACGCATCGACGCCGGTCCCGAGAGCTCCGAAGAGCTGGCGGCGCTCAAGTTTCGCTTGGGTCGCGTTTGCGAATCGCAGCTAGACGACAAGGCGCGCTCAGTGGAGCTCTACCGCGAGGTGCTTTCGCTGCTCGCCGAGCACGAGGGGGCCAAGACCCGGCTCGAGCAGCTGCTCGATGATGAAGAAGTGGCCGCGGAGGCTTCGCGAGTTCTCGAGCCCGTCTACGAGATGAGCGAGGACTGGGGGCCGTACGTCCACGCGCTTCGGGTTCAACATGGTTTCAGCAGCGTGCCTCGCGAGAGGTTGCAGCTGCTGACGCGCGTTGCAGACACCTACTTTCAGCACATCGGAGACCCGGATCGGGGGTTTGCCTCGCTGAGCGAGGCGTTCCGCGAAGTGCCGTCGGACACGGCGACCTTGCAGCGTCTCGAGATGCTCGCGAGCGAGCACGAGCTGTTCGAGTCCGTGGCGGAGCTCACGGGAGACTTGGCGGCCAGCGTCGAGGACCCATCCCTCAGCCGGTCGCTTTGGATCAAGACCGCACAGATTCACGACACACAGCTGCAGAACGCGGAAGCCGCCGTGTCGGCGTACCGCAAGGTGCTCGAATCCGATTCCGGCGACTTCGAAGTGCTGGACCTGCTCGATGCTGTCTACCGGAGCGCGCAGCGCTGGCCGGAGCTCGTGGGCGTCCTGCGCGCCCGCGCCGAAGCGCACGCGGATCCCGATGAGAAGATCGGCGTTCTCAGCGAAATGTCTCGCATTCATGGGGACCTTCTCGAGGAGAACGACCAGGCGATTGCGCTTCAAAACGAAATCCTCGAGCTAGATCCCAGCAGCCGCGAGGCGCTGGTCGCGCTCGACGCCTTGCTAGCGCGTGAGGGCCTCTGGAGCGACCTCGCCGACAACGTCGAGCGTCAGCTCTCGATGACCGACGAGCCGAGCGAACAGACGGTTCTACTTCTTCGTCTGGCCGACATTCGCGAGGAGCGAATGGGGTCGACCGATTCGGCCATCGAGATTTACCGTGACGTGCTGGCCAACGACGCCAGCAACCCGTCTGCCCTCGGCGCACTCGAACGCCTGTTGGAGTCCGCGGAGCACCAGGCGACCGTCGCTGACATCCTCGAACCGATCTACAGGGACGCCGGGGCATCCGCTCGGCTCGTCGAGGTGTACGAAATTCAAGCGCACCATGCGACCTCCCCGGAGCGACGCATCGAGCTCTTCCACGAGATCGCCAAGCTCAAGGAGTTCTCACTGAGCGACCTGCACGGCGCGTTCGAGAGTTACGCACGAGCGTTCCGTGAAGACGCGGGAGAGCCAAAGTCCAAAGCGGAGCTCGAGCGTCTCAGCGCTGCCGTGGGCGCGTCCGATGCGCTAGCTGGCGTCTACGAGGAGGTCATCGCTTCCTTGGATGATCCGGAGCTCGCCATCGGGCTCCTGCTCCGCGCTGCCGAGATCCGGGAGGAAGACCTCGGCCAGATCGAGCGTGCCGTCGAACACTACGAGTCGGTGCTCGAGCTCGACCAGGAGCATCAGCAATCCGCAGACGCATTGGAGCGCTTGTTCCAGCAGTCCGAACGCTACGAGGACCTCGCTCGGATCTACAGGCGCAAGGCCCAGATGCTGCCATCACCGGCCGAGCAACGAGAGCAGCTCGTCAAGGCTGCGGCGATCTACGAGGACATCCTGGAGCGGCCTGTCGAAGCGATTGCTGTGCACCAGCAGGTGCTCGAAGTCGAGCCGGGCGACATCGGTTCACTCGACCGTTTGATCGAGCTGCAGACGCAGCTCGGCAGGTGGCCGTCGCTACTCGAGACCTACGAGAGCAAGGCCGAGGTCGTCTCCGACCCCGATGCCCGCAAGGAGCTCTTCGGGGCCATGGGCCAGGTCTACGAGGGGCAGCTCGACGACTCGGACAAGGCGATTGACGCCTACCAGCGTGTCCTCGACATCGACCCTGACGACCTGGTTGCGCTCGGTCACCTGGACGGCCTGTTCGAAAGCACGGCGCAGTGGAGAGACCTGCTGCAGGTTCTCGAGCGCCAATCGGAGCTCACGGCGGATGACGATGCCCGGAACGAGGTTCGCTTCCGAATCGGCGAGCTCTGGCGGACCCAGCTCGAGGACCCGACCCAAGCGATCGAGATCTATCGGGACATACTGGCCGAAGCGCCGGATCATCAGCCGACGCTCGATGCGCTGACCACGATGACCAAGGACGCGATCGAGCCCTTGGCGGCTGCCGAGGCGCTCGAGCAGGTGTACTTGCAGCTCGGCGAGTACCGCAAGCTTGCCGAGGTGCGCGAGGCTCAGGTCCGCTTCACTGAAGACCCTGCCGAGCGTGTGGACATGCTGCAGCAACTGGCGGAGATCTACGAGCTTCAGCTCGACGACCCGCCTTCGGCATTCAACGCCTTTGTACGTGCGCTCCCGCTCGACCGCGGGAACGAGCTCACGCTTTCCTCGCTGGAGCGCCTCGCCGAGCAGACGGGCAGCTGGCATGAAGCGGCTTCGCGTTATGACGCTGAAGTGCAGAAGATGAAAGATGAATTCCCGGATGAGGTCGTCCACCTCGCGAAGCGGTCCGCCGTGATCAACGAGGTGCAGCTGGACGACGTCGACGCGGCGATCTCCCGCTACCAGTTCGTGGTCGACATCGACTCCGCAGATCTCGCGTCGATTGAAGCCCTCGACCGGCTCTACGAGCAAACCGAGCGCTGGGACGAGCTCGCCGCGACGCTTCAAAAGGAAGCTGCGGTCGCCACGACGCCGGACGACATTCTGAACCTGCAGTTCCGCACCGGGCAGGTCTTCCAGAATCGGCTTGGGAAGATGGACTCGGCCATCGAGCAGTACCGCGAGATCATCGCGGCCGCGCCGGAGTACTCGCCGGCTGTCTCGGCGCTCGAAGACCTGTTCTCGCAGGGCGTGCAGCCCATGGCGATCGGCGAGGTGCTCGAGCCGCTGTACCGAATGCAGGGCAACTGGAATCAGCTGCTCAACGTGCAGGAAGTGCAAGTTCAGCAGCAGAGCGATCCGATCGAGCGCGTCGTCATGATGCATCGGCTCGCAGAGATCGCCGAGGACAAGGCCGATGACCACGGTCGCGCATTCGAGTGGATGCAAAAGGCCCTGCTGGAGGATCCGAGTCACGACCATTCGCTAGGGGAGGCCGAGCGCCTTTCGTCCATCGTCGATGGCTGGACCCAATTGGCCACCACCTACGCCAACGGCATTCAGCACACCGGGGACCCGCTCAACAAGGCGGAGCTCGGTCGCCGCCTCGCCAAGGTCTACGAGGAGCAGCTCCACGACATGGAGCGTGCCGAAGAGACGTATCGATTCGTGCTCGGAGTGGACGACCACGACGAGGACGCGCTCGTGGCGCTCGACAGGATCTACACCGAACACGGGGCGCATCGGGCGCTCGCACAGGTGCTCCGCAAGCGAATCGAGGGGTCGAACAACAGCTCGGAGCTGATCGACCTGCACTTCCGCCTGGGCACGGTGCTCGACCATCGACTCGGCTGCACCGACGACGCGATCGAGGTGTTCAACAAGCTCCTCGGCGACCACGACTCGGAGCACTCCGAGACGATCCAGGCGCTCGAGGGCATCTACGCGAAGCTCGAGCGTTGGCCGGAGCTCTTCGCCACTTTTGAAAAGGAGCTGAGCATCGCGCTCGGCGACGCGCAGCAGGCCGACGTCTTTGCGCGCATGGCCAAGCTCTCATCCAACCGGCTCTGCGACCCAGAAAAGGCCATCGGCCTGTGGCATCGGGTTCTGGACCTTCGCGGGGAGGACCCCGAGGCGCTCAATGCGCTTGGTGACATCTACGCCTCGCAGGGTAACTGGCGCGATCTCGTCGACGTCCTCGAACGCGAGGCGGCGGTTGCCGAAGACGATGCCTTCCGTGTGCAGGTCTACTCCGACCTGGCGAGGGTCTGGTACGAGAAGCTCGAGCGTGAGCGCAACGCGATCGAGAACTGGGAGCGTGTCCTCGACATCGACCAGGGCAACACCTATGCGCTGTTCAGCATCGCCGAAATTCATCGGGCTGGCGGCCAGTCGCGCGAGCGCGCCGACACCTTGCAACGAATCATCGACGTGGGTGCGGCGACTCTCGAGGATGCCGACCTGGTCACCGTCTACATGCAGCTCGGTCACATCTACGGTAACGAGCTCGAGCAGCCGAGCGATGCCGTCGACGCCTATCAGAACGTTCTGACCATCGACCCGGCGTTTTTCGAGGCCTTGGATTCGCTCGAGCTCATTCATCGCAATGAGAATCAGTGGGAGCAGGCCATCGGCGTCATGGAGCAGCGAGCGCAGGCGCTGGTCGAGCCCAAAGAGAAGGTTCGCCAGCTGATCGCGGTCACCGAGATCTGGGAAAACGAGGTCGGCAACAAGGATGGCGCGACCCGCGCCTTCGGCCGCATTCTCGAGATCGACCCCATGCACGAGTATGCGTTCTCGGAGCTCCAGTCCCTGCACAGGGATGCGGAACGCTGGGACGAGCTGATCGACCTCTACGTGACACGCATCGAAGCGACCGAAGACCGCGACGAGCGAATCGAGCTCTTGCGCGCGGCAGCACGGGTGTACGAGGAACAGCTCGATAACCCGGAGCAGGCGTACCACACGCTCTACATCGCCTGGACCGAGGACTTCTCGAACACGAATACCGCGGTCGACCTGGAGCGAGTCACCGCTGCGAGCGACCGCTGGAACGAGCTTCTGACGTCGGCGAACGCCGTCTTGCAGGAGGGGCAGGAGCCCGCGACGCAAATCGCGATCTGTCTGTGCTGTGCGAAGTGGTACGGCCAGGACCTAGGGCACCCCGAGTATGCGATTCCCTACTATGAGCAGATTCGAGCGCTCGACCCGAGCAACGCCAAGGCATGGTGGCAGCTCGGCGACCTCTACGAGACGACCCAGCAGTGGGACAAGCTCGCCCAGGCACTTGCCAAGCTCGTCGAGCTCACCGGCGACGACTCGGTCAAGGCCGACACCTATGTTCGCATGGGCGACCTGGCCGACGACCGCTTTGCGATGCGCCAAGAGGCGGAGGATTACTACCGGCGGGCGCTGCACCTTCAAGAACGCCACGTCGGGGCTCTGGAGGCGCTCGAGCGCATCTACCGCGAGGAGGGACGCTCCAACAAGCTGCTGAACATTCTCGAGCGGAAGGCCGAGGCCGTCGAGGATGTCGACAGCATCGTCTCGGCGCTCTTGCAGGTCGCAGAAGCCTATGAGGAGCGTTTCGACGACCCCAAGGCCGCGATCGAAAACTTCGAGAAGGCCGCAGAGCTCTCGCCTTCGGATCTCAGCGCGCTTCGAGGTTTGAAGCGTTTGTATGCGCAAGAGGGCCGCTATCAGGAGCTGATCGGTATTCTCGAGCGGGAGTACGAGGTCGTCGCTACCGAGCGCGAGCGCATCGAGATTCTCATGCGGCTCGCCGAGATGTGGCAGCAAGAGTTCCGCAAGCCCGAGAACGCGGCGGAGCGCCTCGAGCAGGTCTTGGACATCGACCCGCTTCACGAGGAGGCACTCTGTAAGCTCGAAGAGCTCTACCGGACCATGCAGCGCTGGGACGACCTGGTGCGCACCTACGACCGTCACGCGGGGGCGACGACGGACACCGACGCGCGGATTCGCATCTTCCGCGACCTTGGGCAGGTGTACGGTACGCACAAGGACGACATCGAGATGGCGATCGACAGCTATCTCAACGCGCTCAACCTCGACGAGCAGGACCTGATCAGCCTTCAGGCGCTGACCAAGCTCTTCGAGCGCAAGGGTGACTACGCCGCTGCGCTCGACATGATGGGCCAGCTTGCCGCGGTCGTGGCCGAGCCGGCCGAGCAGGTCGCGCTCAAGCACCGCATGGGCCGGATTCTCGACCAGGAGCTCGGAGATCGGGTCTCGGCGCTGGAGCAGTTCCAGGCGGCGGTCGACTTGGACCCGGCGCACCTCGAGTCGCTCGAAGCGATGCGAGGCATTCACGTGGATTCGGGCGACTGGCTCGCGGCCGCCAAGACCCTGGGGCTGGAGGTCGAGCACACCGAGAAGGACCGCATTCGGGCGGCACGGCTCGTCGAGCTGGGCCGGATTCGTGCCGAGAGGCTCGACGATGAGCCGGGCGCGGTGCAGGCCTTCGAGGCAGCGCTCGCAGCTGACCCGGACAACCAGGACGCCATGTTGCCTCTGGTCGACGCCTATGTGGCCCACGAACGCCATGAAGATGCGTTCCCGCTGCTCCAGACCCTGGTCCAGCGTTGCGACAAGTGCGACGAGATCGAGAAGCACCGCCTGGCTTCGATGCTCGGGGAAACGGCCACCAAGCTCGGCAAGGCCGACGAGGCGGTCCGGGCATACGAGCGGGCTCACCAGCTCGACAGTGACGATTCGGCTACGCTCAAGGGACTGGCGGGGGCGTATTTCCGAGCCGAGCGCTGGGACGACGCGTTCAAGTACCACCAGCTGATTCTGGTCCAGCAGCGCGACACGCTCGGCCGCGACGAGATCACCGAGGTCTTCTACCGGCTTGGTGTCGTCAAGCGAGAGCAGGGCGAGGACAAGAAGGCGCGCAACATGTTCGACAAGGCGCTCGAGGAGGACACGCACTACGTGCCCGCGCTCGAAGCGATGGTTGACCTGCAAGCGGCCGAGGGCGACTGGAGCTCGGTCGTCGAATACAAGAAGCGCATTCTCGATGTCTCGGACGAGCCGGCGGTTCGGGCCGCGCTTCTCATCGAGGTGGGCGACCTCTGGCAGGAGAAGCTCGGGGACTCCGATGCGGCTGCAGAGGCGTACACCGAGTCGCTCGACCTGGAGCCCCAAAATCACGTCGTGCTCCACAAGCTTCTGGTCGCCTATCAGGGTGCCGAGCGCTGGTCGGAGGCCATCGACGTCATCGAGCGGGTCTCCGAGCTCGAGGAGCGCGACGAGGCCAAGGCCAAGTACATGTACACGATCGGCGTCATCCTGCGTGACAAGTTGGAAGACGAGGATGCCGCTCTCGAGCGCTTCAACGAGGCGCTCGACCTGGACAGCAAGCAGCTCAAGCCCTTCGAGGCGGTGAACAAGCTGCTCAATCAGCGCAAGGACTGGAAGGCGCTCGAGCGGGCGTACCGGAAGATGCTTCACCGCATCATCAACGAGGGCAACACGGACCTCGAGCACAACCTCTGGCATACGCTCGGGATCATCTATCGCGACCGTCAGCGTAACTTCGACGCTGCGGCCGAATCATTCAGGATGGCGGCCGGGCTCAAGCCTGACGACGCGGTCGAGCACGAGATTTTGGCCGAGCTCTACGCGACGATGCCGGACAAGACCACGGAGGCGATTGCAGAGCATCAGTGGCTGCTGGCGTCCGACCCGAATCGGCTCGATTCGTACAGGGCTCTGTACAAGCTCTACTTCGATGCGCGGGCCTACGACAAGGCCTGGTGTATCGCTCGCACGCTGACGCACTTCAAGAAGGCGGACGAGGAGCAGCAGAAGTTCTACCAGCAGTACAAGCAGGAGCGCGAGCTTCAGCCGACGACGCGGCTCAGCAACGAGAACTGGGTCAAGGACCTGATGCATGTCAACCAGGACATCTACATCTCCAAGATCATGGAGGTGATTGCCCCGGTGGTTCGCGCTTCGCTGGCCGTGACCGACAAGAAGCTGAATCTGAACAAGCGCAAGCCCGAAGACCTAGCCAACCCGAGCCTCGCGCTCGCGCGGCAGTTCAAGCTGGCGCAGGACGTGCTGAACGTCACCATTCCGGTTCGACTCTTCATTCAAAAGGAGCTTGCGGGCGCCCTTCGAGACGAGGCGCGGAGCAACCCGCCGGCGATTGTCACGGGCTACACGCTCCTGTCGGGCTACCGTCCGATCGACCTGGCCTTCGTTTGCGGGCGCCACCTCACCTATTACCGTGGCGAGCACTTCATCCGAACGATGTACCAGTCGCACACCGAGCTGAAAACGCTCCTGCTGGCGGCCATGCGCGTGGTCGGCATGGGGGGCGGCGACGCTGCGGTCGAGTCCACGGCGAAGCAACTTGCCAAGTACATGGACCAGCCGCACCTCGACGTGCTCAAGCAGGTGGTTCGCAAGTTCGTCGATGCCGGCGGCCATGCGGACATCAAGCGCTGGATGCAGGCGGTGGAAATCACCTCGCTTCGTGCGGGCCTGCTACTGTGCGACGACGTCGACACGGCCGTTCACATGACGCAGCAAATCGCATCGGATTCCACGGCCGACCTGGCGCCGCGGGACAAGGTCAAAGAGATCGTGCTCTACAGCATCTCGGAGAGCTACTTCCGGCTTCGCGAGCAACTGGGCATCCAAATCAAGGTCTGAGCCGGGCCCGCCTAGGCGAGCGTGCGCCGGACCCTGTCATGTGACAGGGCTTCGGCATGCTGGAGCTCGAGCTCGACAGTGAAGCCGATACGCTTGCCTTGGCGCGGTCGCTTGCCGCTGCGCTCGAAGGCGGCGACGTGATCGGGCTCGAAGGCGGGCTCGGCGCCGGGAAGACGACGTTCACGCGAGCCGCGGTCTACGGGCTCGGCGTGCCCGGGGAGACGGCCGTGACCAGCCCGACCTTCGCCCTGCTCCATCAGTATCAGGGACGCCTGCCCATCGCCCATGCAGATTTCTACAGGCTCGCCGACGAGGTCGAGCTTGAGGAGCTGGGGGTGGACGAGCTGCTCGAGGAAGGTAGCGTCCTTTTTGTCGAGTGGGGCCGGAAGTTTCCCGGGATGGCGGGGCGCACGGCTCTCTGGGTCGAGCTGGAGATCGTCTCCGACCTCGCTCGGCGGGCTCGATTGCGTCCGCAGGGAGCGCGCGGCGATGCAATCATCAGCGCAGTTCGTAAGAGACTTCGGCGCTGAGTGATTCCCGGTTGCGGGGTGCAGGGGGCTCTGGTAAGCCCGCGCGAACGTCAAGGTTGAAAAGACTCCATGCCCCGCCGCGATGATATTGAAAGCATCCTTCTGATTGGGTCGGGGCCGATCGTCATCGGACAGGCCTGCGAGTTCGATTACTCCGGCACCCAGGGCGCCAAGGCGCTCAAAGAAGAGGGGTACCGGATCATTCTGGTCAACTCCAATCCGGCGACCATCATGACCGACCCGGAGTTCGCCGATCGGACTTACGTCGAACCGCTGACGCCCGAAATCCTCGAGGCGATCATCGAGCGGGAAAAGCCCGATGCGGTCCTCCCGACCCTGGGCGGACAGACGGCGCTCAACCTCGCCTTGGCGCTCGCAGACCGCGGCATACTGCAGAAGCATGGCGTCGAGCTGATCGGCGCCAACGTCGAGGCCATTCGCAAAGCCGAGGAGCGCGAGCTGTTCAAGGCCGCGATGGACAAGATCGGGCTCGCTAGCGCGCGCGCAGAAGTGGCCCGCACCATCGAAGACGCCAACGCGGCCGCCGAGCGGATCGGTTTTCCGATCATCCTGCGACCCTCGTTGACGATGGGCGGCTCGGGCGGCGGCGTCGCCTACAACAAGGCCGAGTTCGACGAGGCGATTCGCTGGGCCTTCCAGTGCAGCCCGATTCACGAGTGCCTGGTCGAGGAGAGCTTGATCGGCTGGAAGGAATACGAGCTCGAGGTCATCCGTGACAACGCCGACAACTTCGGCGTCATTTGCACGATCGAGAACCTCGACCCAATGGGGGTGCACACCGGTGACTCGATCACCGTGGCGCCGGCCATGACGCTCACCGACCGCGAGTATCAGCGCCTTCGAAACGCGGCCCGCGCCATCATCACCGAGATCGGGGTCGATACTGGCGGCTCGAACATCCAGTTCTCGGTCAACCCCGCGGACGGCCGCGTGATCGTCATCGAAATGAATCCGCGCGTCTCGCGCTCGAGCGCGCTCGCCTCGAAGGCGACGGGCTATCCGATCGCCAAAATCGCGGCCAAGCTTGCTGTGGGCTACCGGCTCGACGAGCTTCAAAACGACATCACCGGGACGAGCGCGGCCTTCGAGCCGACCATCGACTACGTCGTCACCAAGATGCCGCGTTTTGCTTTCGAGAAGTTCGCGGGCGCCGACCCGCGGCTCACCACGCAGATGAAGTCGGTGGGCGAGGCGATGGCGATCGGCCGGACCTTCAAGGAGTCGCTCCAGAAGGCGGCGCGTTCTTTGGAGACGGGAAGGGATGGGCTGACCTCGCTTCTGAGCAAGGTCGACTATCGCGACATCGCCGCGCAGGTGCGACGCCTGATCGAGAGCGGCACCGCGATCAACACGGCCAAGCCGATGTTGGGCGATTTGCCGGACCCCAGCGAAGCCGAGCTACGGGAAGCGATTCTCGACCTGGTCCGGACGCCCTTGGCCGAGCGTCTCTGGTACGTCGCCGACGGTCTTAGAGTCGGGCTCAGCGTCGAAGAGCTTCACGGGGCCACGCAAATCGATGTCTGGTTCCTCGAACAGATGCGCCAAATCATCGCCTTCGAGCAGAGCCTGAAAGCCTCGGCTGCCGAGCCGCTGACCGAAGCCGTGCTGCGCCGGGCCAAGGAGCTCGGCTTCAGCGACGCGCAAATCGCGGCGCTTCGAGGCGAGACAGCCAAAGAGGTTCGCGCGGAGCGAGCGTCGCATGGAGTCGAGCCGGTGTACTCGCGTGTCGACACCTGCGCCGCGGAGTTCCCCGCGCTCACGCCGTACATGTATTCGACCTGGGGCCGGGACAGCGAGGCCCGAGCCGACGGCGACAAGAAGAAGGTGATGATCCTCGGCGGCGGGCCCAACCGCATCGGCCAGGGGATCGAGTTCGACTACTGCTGCGTTCACGCCTCGTTTGCCCTCAAGGAGATGGGCTTCGAGACGATCATGGTGAACTGCAACCCCGAGACGGTGTCCACCGACTACGACACCTCGGACAAGCTCTACTTCGAGCCGCTGACCTTCGAGGACGTGATGCACATCGTCGAGGTCGAGAAGCCCGACGGCATCATCGTGCAGTTTGGGGGCCAGACGCCCTTGAAGCTCGCCGTGCCGCTGTCGCGCGAAGGGGTGCCCATTCTCGGAACCTCGGCCGACGCGATCGACCGCGCCGAGGACCGGGAGCGCTTCGAAGAGTTGCTCACCAAGCTGAGCCTCGACCGACCGCGCGGCGGCATTGCCAATGGCACCAAGGACGCTTTCACGGTCGCCGAGAGAATCGGATTCCCGGTCGTCGTTCGGCCGAGCTATGTGCTTGGCGGGCGAGCGATGGAAATCGTCCACTCCCAAGAAGAGCTGGCGCGCTACATGACCGTTGCGCTCGAAGCCGTGGCCGATGCGGAGACTCAGACGATTCTCGTCGACGAGTTTTTGAAGGACGCGATCGAGGTCGACGTGGACTGCGTCTCCGATGGCAAGGACGTGGTCATCGGCGGCCTGCTGCAGCACATCGAAGAGGCGGGAATTCATTCGGGGGATTCCTCGATGGCGCTGCCTGCGCACGCGCTTCCGCCCGACGTGCTCGCCACGCTTCGCTCTTCGACGCGCGCGCTTGCGCTCGAGCTTGGTGTCGTCGGCCTGATGAACGTTCAGTTCGCGGTTCGTGGAAGCGCGGTGTACGTCATCGAGGTGAACCCGCGCGCTTCGCGCACGATTCCGTTCATCAGCAAGGCCATCGGGGTGCCGCTTGCCAAGATCGCGGCCAAGGTCATGGCAGGTGCAACGCTTCGCGAGCTCGGCTACACGCGCGAGGTCGTGCCTCAGCACATCGCCGTCAAGGAGTCGGTCTTTCCGTTCACCAAGTTCCCAGGTGTCGATACGATTCTCAGCCCGGAGATGCGCTCGACCGGCGAGGTCATGGGCATTGCCGACAACTTCCCAGACGCCTTCTATAAGGCGCTTCTCTCCGCGTACACCGAGCTTCCCGACAAGGGAAAGGTGTTCATCAGCGTGAAGGAGCACGACAAGCCCGCCGCCGCCGAGGTGGCGCGCCGTCTAAAGGAGCTGGGCTTCGACATCGTGGCGACCAAGGGCACCCGTGAGGTGCTCGAGCGCGCCGGGGTCGAGGCGGAGAACGTTTTCAAGGTGGGCGAGGGCAGACCGCACAGCGTGGACCTGCTCCAAAATGGTGACATCGCGCTGGTGGTCAACACCACCGAAGGCGCCAGGGCGATTCGAGACAGCCGCTCGATGCGGCGGCAGACGGTCCTGAGCGACGTTCCGTATTTCACCACGATCGCTGCTGCCGTCGCGGCGGTGGATGCCATCGAAGCGCGGCGCTACCGGCCGCTGTCGGTTTGCTCCTTGCAGGAGTACCACGCGCAGAACCGCGAGCTGCCGACGCTTCCTCCGTCCCGAAGCTAGCTTTGGGTTGCCTTATTTCGGGGCAGACATTACGAGGATGGGATGGACCGGGTTCCGATGACTCCCGAAGGGCACGCCGCCCTCAGCACTGAGCTCGCCGCGCTCAAAGCCGAACGACCGAAGATCTCTCAGGAAATTGGAATTGCCCGCGACCACGGCGACCTCAAAGAGAACGCCGAGTACCACGCCGCCAAGGACAAGCAGGGCATGGTCGAGGCGCGCATCAACGAAATCGAAGACAAGCTCTCGCGGGCCGAGGTCATCGACCCGTCCACGCTCGGCGGCGACAAGGTGAAATTCGGCGCTTTCGTCGAGCTCGAAGACATGGACAACGGCAAGGTGGTAACCTACCGGCTGGTCGGCGCCGACGAGTCTGACCTCAAGCTGGGCAAGATCTCGATCACGTCTCCTGTGGCGCGTGCGCTCGTTGGCAAAGAAGTCGGCGACGAGGTGGCGGTCCAGACTCCGGGCGGCGTTCGCAACTACGAAATCAGCGACGTTCGCTGGGACTGAGGGAGCCTCGGTTCGAGGTAACGCGCGCGGGTGCCTACACTGCTCGACCATCCTGTCGAATCCCTGCCCGGCATCGGGCCGACGACGGGTGCGCACCTGCGGGAGCGTGGGTACGAATCGCTCGGCGACCTCTTGTGGCTGCTTCCGCGAGCGTACGATGACCAGCGAGCGCCCGTGCCGATTCATCGGCTTCAGGATGGCGACTACGCCGTGGTCGAGGGCCGGGTGCGGAGGGCGCGCTCGTATCCGCGCGGCGGGCGCATGGGATTCGAGGCGCGGATCGAGCCGGAGGATGGTCCCTCGGAGGACGGCGGCTACAGCGAGCTGAAGCTCGTGTGGTTTCGCGCGATTCCGGGGCTTGGTCGGCGCTTTGCTGAAGGGGAGACGGTTCGCGTCGCGGGAAAGGTCCAGGACTACCGGGGCACGGCGACCATGGCGCACCCCGAGTCGCTCAGGGCCGATGCGCCGGGCGCCATCGAGCCGCGCTATCCGGAGATTCCGGGTGTCCGTCGCAAGATGCTTCGGCGTGCGATCCGTGCGGCTGTCGCCCGTGCAGCGGCGGAGGTTCCCGATTTGATTCCGGCGGCCTTGCGGGCCGAGCTCGGCGTTTGCACAGTCGGAGAGGCGCTTGCGGCGATCCACGTTCCCGATCCGCTGACCTTCGATGCGGAGCCTGACACGGCAAGCCCTGAGCAGCGGAGACTAGCGCTCGAGGAGCTCGTGCTTTGGGAGCTCGCGCTTCGGCTGAGGCGCGCGTCGGAGCGGGGTGGCGTGGCGCAGCGCTTCGAGATCGAGCCTTCGGTATCGACGGCGTCGGCGGCGTTTCCCTTCGAGCTGACGGCGGCGCAGCAGTCGGCCGTGGCGGAGGTGAGCGAGGCGCTGCGGAGCCAGACGCCGATGCGCCGCTTGCTGCAGGGAGACGTCGGCTGCGGAAAGACGGCGGTGGCGATGGTGGCCTGCGCACAGGTCCATGCTGGGGGCGCCCAGGCGGTCTTCTTGGCGCCGACCGAGCTCTTGGCCGACCAGCACTCCGAGACCCTGAGGCCGACTGCCGAGAAGCTGGGGCTTCGCTTGGGGGTGCTGACTGGCGCGCTCAGCAAGGACCAGCGGCGCTCGATGCTCGACCGCTTGGCGACGGGCGCGGTCGACCTGGTCGTGGGCACGCACGCGCTTCTCAGCGGCGAGGTGCGATTCTCGAACCTTGGCCTGGTCATCGTCGATGAGCAGCATCGCTTTGGCGTCGCGCAGCGGCTTCGCCTCGGTAACAGGGGCTCGACCGGGCGCCCGCATCTGCTCGTCATGACGGCGACGCCGATCCCTCGAAGCCTTGCCCTGGTGCTCTACGCGGGGCTCGAGCTGACGAGCATCGATGCCAAGCCGCCCGGTCGCATTCCGGTCACGACCAAGATGCTTTCGCGCTCGAAACGCGACACGGTGTTTCGGCAAATCGAACGAGCGCTCGAAGCCGAAGGGCGCGCGTTCGTGGTTTGCCCGGCGATCTCGGCGTCGGACGATTTGGTCGGAGTCGACCGGACCGCCGCCGAAATGACGGCGCGGTTTGGGGAAGAGCGCGTGGGACAAATCCATGGGCGTCTTTCGGGCGAGGAGCGACGCGATTTGATGCGAGCGTTCACGGAGGGCGAGCTTCAGGTGCTGGTGGGGACGACGGTGCTCGAAGTCGGTGTCGACGTGCCGGCAGCCAACATCATGGTCATCGAGCAAGCGGAGCGCTTCGGCATGGCGCAGCTGCACCAGCTTCGAGGGCGCGTCGGGAGGGCCGGGCAGCGAAGCGCCTGTCTGCTGACCTTTGTCGAGTCCTTGTCCGAGGAAGCGGAGGCGAGGCTGCAGGCGCTCTGCGACACCGACGACGGCTTCGAGCTCGCCGAGCGTGATCTCGGAGATACGGGGCCCGGGTCACCTTTTCGGGTACCGCCAGTCGGGGGCGAGCGGGCTGCAGTTCACGAGCTTGGCCAAGGACCAGAGCCTGCTCCGGCGCGCTGCGGATGTGGCCGAACGCATCATTGTGAGCGATCCGGACCTGTCGGCGCCCGAGCACGCCAGCGCTCGCGCGGCAGTGGCGCGCTGGGAACGCAACGCGGCGGTTCGAGAGGACGCCGGATGAGGGTGGATCACGAATGCTTCCCCTGATGCTGGCTTCTTGACGCGTTGCAGGGACCCAGGTAGTTCCGAGCTATGCCGCTGGTTCACCACGCGCAGCGCGAAGTCACGCTCAAGGTCGTCTACTACGGCGTTGGGCTCGGGGGGAAGACCACCAACCTCGAAACCATTCACGCGCAAACTCGCCCTGACCGTCGCGGCAAGCTCGTGACGGTGAACACCGAAGCGGAGCGTACGCTCTTCCTCGATTTTCTGCCGCTGCAGCTCGGTACCTTCCGTGGGTACAAAGTGCGATTGCATTTAATTTCCGTCCCAGGGCAAATCGCCCAGGACTCGACGCGTCAAATGGTGCTTCGCCACGTCGATGGTGTGGTTCTCGTCATCGACAGTCAGGCCGAGGCCATCGAGGGCAACAACTACGCCACCCGGAACCTCGACTACAACTTGCGGCAGCAAGGCATCGACCCGGATCGAATCCCGATGGTCGTTCAGTACAACAAGCGTGACCTCCCCGGCGTCCTCGATGTGGACGAGCTTGGCGAGCGACTTGGTGTACCTGAAGGCATTCCCGAGCTCGTTGCGAGCGCCCGCGATGGCTGGGGCGTTTTCGAAACCGTGAAGTCGATTGTTCGCATCTGCATGCACCAGCTCGGCGACCCGAGCCTGCGAGATGACGGCCGCGTCGAGTGCTTGCTCGATGAGCCGCGCGCGCGCTTCTACCCGAGCGGCCCGGTCTCGATGATTCACGCCATTGCGCCCGAGCAAGAGCTCGACCTCGAAGACATCGAGATCGTCAGCGCCTAGGCCATGAAGGCGCCCGGCCCACAGTCCGTCGCCAATCGCGTTCGGACCGTCGCGCCGACCATCGACATGCTGCCGGTGCGCACGCCGACTCTGCCGCCGGCGACGCACACCAATACGTTTTTGATCGGCACCGGGGAGGCCGTGCTGATCGAGCCCGCGACCCCGTACCGCGAGGAGCAGGACCTGATGGCCGAATGGGTCCAGTCGGCGCGACTTCGGGGCGTCGAGCCGGTGGCGATTCTCGCTACGCATCATCATCCCGACCACGTCGGCGGGGCGATGGCGCTTCGGGAACGCTTGGCGCTGCCGCTTTGGACGCACGCGATGACCGCGCAGCGACTCGACGGGATCGTCGAAATCGACCGTTTGATTCAGGATGGCGAGCGAATAGGGCTCGACGGACCTACGCCCACTGCGCTGACTGCGCTGCACACGCCTGGGCATGCGCCAGGGCATCTGTGCTTCACCGACGAGGCGACCGGGATCATGGTTGCGGGGGACATGGTCGCTTCGGTGGGGACCATCATCGTCGAGCCGACGGACGGGGACATGTTGTTGTACCTGGAGTCGCTTCGAAAGATGGCGGCGCTCGAGCCGGCCGGGCTGCTGCCAGCGCACGGGGATTTGATTCAGCAGCCGCAGGCGATCTTGACTTTCTACATCGAGCATCGCTTGATGCGTGAGCGCAAGGTGCTGGACGCGCTGCAGGCGCGCGGGAAGGCGTCGAGGCCGAGGCACTTGGTGGCAAGCGCATATGCCGACACGCCGAAGCCTTTGTGGCCACTGGCGCTTCAGTCGATTGAAGCGCATTTGATTAAGCTGGAGCGCGAAGGCCGGGTGCTCAAGGAAGGCGACCGCTGGGCGCCGGTCGCGGGGTGTGTCTTGACGCTGCCGCGGGTGTCTGGTGCAGCGGGGTGTTGGATTGGGTGCGTGGTACGGTTTGTTTACACCGCCCCGCCCACCCCCACCCTAATCCTGGTATCACTCTCACGCGAGTGAGCAGCGTGCCTGGCGCGGCATTCGCTTCGCTCTGCCTTGCCGGCGCCTTTGGCGCCGGGCTTAGCCCTTCGGGTCGCGCTGCCGCCTGCTGTCTGCCGGCTTATTCTTGGCTGTCGCTGACCCTGGCGCTGTCCCTGTCCCTTCGGTACAACCCCCAACATGCCCCAGTTCCGATTCGAGCACGCCCAAGACGTCGACACCGTCTTCAACCTCATCACCAGCCCCGACGAGCTCACCGCACGCTGTGAGGCGCTTGGCGAGCGGAACGCAAAGGCCGAGGCGAGCGAGAGCGGCGGCGTCACGAACACCCAAATCGCCCGCGAGGTCGACCAAGAGCTTCCGGGGTTTGCGAAGAGGCTCTTCAAGCCCACGAACACGCTGGTCGAGCGAGAGCAATGGCGAAGCGTCGACGGCGGCTACGAAGCTAAGGGCCAGCTCAAGATCGTCGGCACCGGCGCCACCATCGACTCCACGATTCGGCTCTCGCCGCAGCGGCTCAGGATGCGTGTACGAGATCGACTTGCAGGTGACGGCGAAGGCGCCGCTCATTCGCAAAAAGCTCGAATCGTTCATCGGCGACACGGCGCTCGAGAGCCTTCGCAACCAGCACGAGCACTATGCCCGGAGGCTTGGGGAGTTGGCGTAGGGGGGACGGTGTCGTCGCCCGGTGCACTGAAAACGCAGGGAAAAGAACAGGCCGCGCGGCCACCTCGGATGCGCTTCGCTGTTGGGTGTGTCGCTAGGGCGAGGGCTCGGTGGGACAATACGGAGGGTTACGATAGCACGAACCAAGGTATGGCTCTTCGCACGCTGCAGACGACCAGGCTTCCATGTCGTACTCGAGGCACGTGCCACCCGCGCGCCAGCTCGCGGATACAAATCCGAAACGTTCACCGACTCCCGAGATGATGAGCTCGCCTTCGAGTGGCCCGGCGACGACCTCGAGCTGCTCATACACGTCCTGTGGGAAGCTCCCCGAGTCGGCGAGGAAAATGACCCAGGCGAAGCTGGTAGCCTCGCCGATGGGGGTCAACACGAGCCGACCATTGGAAGCCCGCCACCGTCCTCCGTCGCCTTCGTAGGGCGAGTCGAACCCCCCGCCGCCCCATCGAAACGTCCCGTTGGGATCGAGCTCGAGGTTGCCTACGAGGTCGACTGCCCGTTCAAAGTGCAGGTGATAGACCCCCGGCGTGACGCCCGGCGGTAGCATCGACGAAGCGCCATCGCCGCAACCGAACGCGCAAAGAAGCAGCACCAATAGGGCGAGCCGGGCGACGAAGGCATGCACGGTTGCCATCGTTTGATGGTACGCACGTTCGCTGTTTCAGAAGCGTTGCGCTCCGAACGATGGCGGAAACAGCTTGGTCGGCTTGACGCGGGACGGGGCGCTCATTTCTTTTACGATTGCCGAGTAGCTGGGATTGGGGGTGCCCTAGGCCCCAACCTGTGCCTTCGCGAAGGCCTTCGGTGCCTTTGCTGGTGTCGCGGGGCGGGGCGTCGATTTTCAAGCCATCGAATTCAACGACCAGTCATACCGATGGTAGTCAAGCTCGTAGCCGGCCTCGAACGCCGTCTCCAAGGCCGCGCGTTGCTCGCCGCGGGCGTACTTCAGCAAGAAGATCCGCACGCCTGCAATCCGCCCGAAGTCGCTCTGATAGTACCGAAACGTAATCGGCACCCGAACCACGCACTGCGCGTCGTCGACCTCGACGTCCGAGGCCACGTAGTTGAGTGTCGCCAGCTCGAGCTGCTCGTCGAGCTTGGACGCTTCGTAGAAGGCCACAGGGGGACAGCTCGTCGACGCGCAGACCAGCGCTGCGTGAATCCGCGGGTCGAGTCGGGACGGGCACAAGGCGAGCCTCGGGTCGTCGAGGTCGAACAGCCGCGAGCCGCGAGCGGGGTGGGGCGCGTTGCGGCGCAGTACGCCGTTTTCGATTTCGTCGAGGGTGAGCACGAAGTCGCCGACTCGATACGCCACGGTGCCGAAGAACGACGGAATCTCCATGACCGATTCGCGGATACCGAGCGCCAGCACGCCGTGGATCGCTAACACGTTGTAGAGGTTGATCCAAAACGCAGTGCGTGTTGCATCGTCCTGCATCTGCAGCGGATCGATGTTCTGCAGCAAGGCGCTCGTCGCTTCCATCTCGGCGAAGGCCGGTGAGCCTCGAAGCTTCGGGTAGTCGACTTGCCCGTGCTCATCGAGTGCCTCGAGCTTCAACTGATTTCGAAGTTTGCGCAGGGCCTCTGCGACTTCGCTTGCAGAGGCGCTCGAAGCCGCCGCGGGCTCGCTGTTGAGCACTTTGCGGGCGAGCCAGTGATTGGGCACCAGCGCCCGTGCGAGCTCGGCGGGATTGCGCGCTCGCCTCAAGATGTCGCCCGCGTCTCGAATGTTCCTGATCCAGGACTCGTCCATCGCATCCGAGCGTACGGCGCAGGAGGATTTTCGTCACTCCTCTACAGAGCCGGGGAGGCGAACGAACGCGCCCGGGGAGGTTTCGAGCGGCCGAACTGTGACCGGGTCCGTGCTGAAGTCCTCGCCTGCTTCGGGGTGGCGCGCCGTGATCCAGGCCGAGCCCGCAGGTACGCCCCGCAGCATAAAGGCGCCCTTGGCATCGCTGCGGGTTGCCCGGTCCCATCGCGGCGGGTCGCCCCAGGTGACCTCGGCGCCTGACACCGGCTCGTTCACCGCGTCCAAGACCTCCCCCTCTACGGAGCCCCCCGGCTCCAGACGAATTCGCTCGAGCTCCTGCGGCTGGTCGACATAGCGCGGGGGCTCGAGCACCACTGTGCGCGTCTGCGTTCCGTAGTCCGGATGCGAGAACGAAACCTCGTAGGTTCCGGTCGGCGCGCGCCGAATCACGAAGGTCCCGTCGCTTCTGGTCTTGCTGTCTCGCTTGACCGGTCCGTCGAGCGCGACCCGCACGTCCGCAAGCCCGTCGCGGGTCCAGTCGTCGACGACTTCGCCGAGGAGGGTAACGCCTGCCGACATGACGACCCGCAGGTCGTCGATGCTGTCGATATCCGAAAGCTGCGCCGAGCTAAACGCAGGGTGCTCCGCGCTGAGCTCGAACGGTGGTTCGGGGAGGGCGGGCACGGAAAACGTCCCATCGGGATCGGACTTGGCGTTTCGCCGAAGCGGAGCCTCCACGCTCTTCGAAGAGACGGTGAGCAGCGCGCCGCCCACACCGAAGCCGCGCTCGTCGACCACGCGCCCCCGCAAGGTGTAGAGCGTGCTCGACAAGGCCAGCTCGACGGTGACCAGTGCATCGTCCCCCATCTCGACGTTCGCGCGCGCCGGCGGAACGTCATAAGGCAGAGCAGTCACGCTCAGTTCGCCGCGCACGCCGCGAAACGAAAAGGAGCCATCGGCCGCCGTCACCGACATGCGTGGAAGGCGTTCGGTGACACCGCGAAGCTCGACCGGGATGCCCTCGAGGCCGTTGCCCCGTTCATCCACGACCCGGCCCGCGAGCTCGGCGCCGGGCTGCATCACAAGCTCGACGCTCGAACGCGCAGCGCCGGCCGCCACTTGAAGGCGCTCGGACTCGGCGCGTGCGAAGTCCTCGTGGCTGGCCATGATTCGGTACGGCCCGGGCCGGAGATTGCTCAAGCGAAAGCCGCCGTCGGGGCCCGTGCTGACCTGCCGGACGAACGCCAGAGCTCCACTGACGCCAGCCGAAATCGGCGGCACCGCCCCGGAGGTCACACCGAGCGAGTCGCCCGCTCCGAGCTCCGCAGCGCGTAGCTGTCCTTCACCAAACGCTCGCACCATCGCGCCGCTGATGGGGAAGCCTCGCTCGTCGACGACGCGACCTTCGAGGGCCGCGGCTCGCGCCAGGCGAACCGTCATGGAAGGGTCGGTCGAGCCGTGGCGCAGGGGTCCGGCCGCCACGTATCCCTCCGCTTCGATGTACAAGCTCTGCTGGTCGCCCACGACTCCGGCGAGCGTGAATCGTCCGCGCCGGTCGCTTTGCGCGCGCCGCGTGTGCAGCCCGAGCGCGCCTGCGGCGACCGTGATCTCCGCGTCCACGATGGCCCGGCCGGTCTGTGCGTCGACGACCTCGCCAGCGAGGGTCCAACCCGGAGCGAGCTGCACCCCGAAGGCCCGCCTGGCCCCGGCATCCAAAATCAGCCCTTCGATGGGCGGAGCCACCAGGGCACCCTTGGAGACCCGAAGCTCGTAGATCCCCGCCGGGATATCAGGCCAGTCAAACCGCCCATCGGCTCCGCTCCGAACCGAGCGCGCCGGCCAGAAGCCACTGCCTCCGAGCGAGACCACCGCCCCTTGCAGCGGAGCCCCGAGCTCGTCGTAAATCCTGCCCGACAGCGCGGCCGATCCCAGGTCGAGCTCCGCGGAGGACGGCGTCCGTGGCACGGGCGCCTCTCGCCCAGCTGAGGCGATCTCCATTTTTGGCCCGTAGGTGCTTGGAATTACAGAAGCCCCGAGCACCAAAAACCCAGTGATTGCGCCCGCCGCTCGCATTCTGCTTGGTTTTATCTTCGATCCGCGTCCGGCGCGAGGCCGCGTTGTTGCGACCCCCCAGCAGCGATGCTACATCGCGGCTCCCTAAGGACTCGGAAACCGACCATGGCACAGACATGTGATTTCTGCGGTAAGAACCGCCACAAAGCTCACAAGGTGAGTCACTCGAACATCAAGACCAGGAAGTGGCAGCAGCCCAACCTGCAGTCGATTCGGGCGCTCGTCGACGGCGAAGTTCGCCGCGTCTCGGCCTGCACGCGCTGCATTCGCTCGGGTAAGGTTGTCAAGGCCGCCTAGACGTCCAATTAGACGTCCACGGGCTCCGCTCCCACCCGGCTGCGATCCGGCTTCGATTATCCTCACGTTTCCCGTCGCTCCCGAACATGCGGGCCAGCGCCTGGACCGTTTCATTCAGCATCGAATCCCTCGGCTCTCGCGCACGCGGGCCCAAGAGGTCGTCCGCTCCTGTGCGTATCGGGCCGATGGAACGCGCCGCCGCGCAAGTGAGCGGGTGCGCAGCGGCGAGCTCGTCGTCCTCGTGCGCCCTCCCTTTGCCGAACCCAACGTCCCCCTCTACTTCGACGTCGTCTACGAAGACGATGCGGTTCTTGCGGTCGACAAGCCCTCGGGCCTCCCGGTGCATCCGTCGGCCACGTATCACAAGAACACGCTCACCCATCTTCTCAAGCAGCGCTTCGGCGAGGACGCCCCGCAAATCGCCCATCGGCTCGATCGCGAGACCAGCGGCCTCCTGCTCTGCGGCAGCACCCGAGCCTCCGAGCGCACGCTCAAGTCGGCGTTCGAGAATCGATACGTCCGCAAGCGCTACCTCGCCATCGTGCGCGGCGTCATGCCCGACGACGAAGGCCGCATCGAGCTTCCGATGGACCGAGCCAAAGAGGGGCTGCACATTTTGATGGAAGTGACGCCCGAAGGAGAGGGCTATCCCTCGGTCACGCGCTATCGAGTCATCGCGCGCAACGAGGACGCCACGCTGGTGTCACTTGCGCCCGAGAGCGGCCGGCAGCACCAGCTCCGCGTTCACCTGAGCGCGATCGGCTTTCCCATCATCGGCGACAAGCTTTACGGCCCCGAGGGCTCGCAGCCTTTCCTCGACTACATCGAAACCGGCATGACCGACGAGCTGCTGCAGCGGCTCGGTCACGAACGTCAGGCGCTTCACGCCTATGAGCTCGAGTTCGCGCACCCGAGCACCGGCGAGTCGACGACCCTGAAGGCGCCCTTGCCAGAGGACCTGGTCAGGCTGTGGGGCGCGCCCCTGGACGAGTCGGCGTTCGCTTCTGCCCGGGCATGCTAGGGTTCCTCTCGTGCGCGTGCTGATTGCGGCTTTCGCTTGGTTGGGGATCGGATGCGCTGGGGCGACGCCCAGCATGCCGGCGCCAGACTTCCGTCCTTCGGATGCACCGCTGTTCGACAACGCGGTCGACCTCGTCGAAGCGCCCGTCATCGTGGAAGGCGACTGGACTGGGGTCTTCGAAAGGCGAGTGGGCCGCGCCAATCTGATTGCCGTGGTCCGCGTGGACTCGCTCTCGTCGGACTTCGTCAGCCGGCGATCTGCCTATCGGCTGACCGTCAGGGTGAAGAACCGGCTCAAGGGCAGCTCCTCGAAGGAAATCGTCCTGCGTGTCGATGACGACGAGCCCGGATACGAAACGGTTCGCGTCAACGAGGACCGGCTCCTGCACAACCCCTTCGTCGTCTTTCTCAAATGGGCCGCCGACCCGGAGTCCGCCGAGCCCATCCCACGCTGGCACCTCTCGCCGGACTCGGATGCAGTCCGCGAGACGGTCGACTTTTTCCTTCGTCATCCGATGAAGGACGTTCGTACCGAGGTCGAGGTCGTCGAGCAGTAGCTCGGAGCTCGACGTAACCACGGCCTCGGTCGTAGACTAAGCACGGAGTGATGCACATGCGTATTGGTTTTCTGGTTTCTATTCTCACCTTGCTCGTGGTGGCGCTCGTCGGTTGCGAGCGAGGCGCGCCGGCTCCCAACGCGGCCGAGCACGACCACTCCAAGCACGACCACTCTCAGCACCAGGCTGCCGCCGAGCCGCAAGCCGCCGAGAAGTCCAACGAGCCGGCCGGCCCCAGCATCGAGACGGGCTCCTTCCTGCTCGCGGTGGCTCCCTCCGAGGGCGGGTACAAAATTGGCAAGGCAGGCCAGGTCGAGATCGCGCTCGAGGGCCGCGGCGAATGGCACGTCAACCAGGAATACCCGATTCGGATCGATCTGAAGGCCGCCCCCGGGGTGGCTCTCGCTAAGAACGAGCTCGTGAAAGACGACGCAAAGGAGTTCGGCGAGACCAAGGTCCGCTTCCTTGCCGGGGTGGAGCCCTCGGCCGCAGGCGAGCACGAAGTCAGCTGTGACGTTTCCTTTGCCATGTGCACCGAAGAAAACTGTATCCTCGAGAAGCGAACGGTGGCGATGCAACTCAAGGTGGAGTGAGATGAGCGAGGGGGGACTCAAGGCTGCGTTGGAGACGATTCGTGGGGAGGTCAAAACGCGGTTCGAGGCCCAGAAGCGAGTCCTCTCGTTTCCTGAGTACCTGGAGCTCGTCGAAGCCAAGCCCCGCCGATACACCCGCGACGCGAGCCGATACCTCAAAGACTGCCTCGACTTCTTCGGCTCCTACGAAGTCGAGCGTCCGACCGGGAACCTCAGGCGCTGGAAGGTGTTTGACCTCGAGTTCGGGCAAGCCAACAGGGGCCACCAAGCCGAGCTCAGGCTCCGAGATCGCCTCGCCGGTCAGGAAGTCGCGCAGGAGTCGTTCTACCGAATCCTCGACGGCTTCGAGCGGGAAGGGCGCGCCAACCGGCTGGTCTTGCTCCACGGGCCCAATGGGAGTGCAAAGTCGACCTTCGCCGCCTGCCTGATGCGCGGCCTCGAGGCCTACTCCGACACCGACGAGGGAGCGCTCTATCGCTTCTCTTGGATCTTCCCCCGCACGCGCGAAGGGGCGGGTATCGGCTTCACGACCTCCTCGGACGAGCTCGGCCAGGGCGAATCTTTCGCACACCTTCCCGACGAGCGCATCATCGCCAAGCTCCAAAGCTCGGTGCGCGAGCATCCTCTCCTTTTGCTGCCCCGCGACGTGCGACAGCGGATCATCGCCCAGGTCTATGAGTCGGCAGGTCTCAGCGAAGCAGCGCCCGACTGGGTGTGGACCGGCCAGCTTGCACGGAAGAACCAGCAGATCTTTCAGGCGCTACTGACGGCGTATCGCGGCGACCTGGAGCGAGTCCTCGCGCACATTCAAGTCGAGCGTTTCTACATCTCGGGGCGCTACCGTGTGGGCGCCGTCACCATCGGCCCGCAGATGTCGGTCGACGCCTCGGAGCGTCAAATCACCGCAGACCGCTCCATCGATTCTCTGCCCGCTTCCTTGAGCGCGCTGACCTTGTTCGAGCCCTATGGCGAGCTCGTCGACGCGTCCGGCGGCATCGTCGAGTTCAGCGACCTGCTCAAGCGTCCGCTCGAAGCCTGGAAATATCTGCTCCTGGCCATCGAGACCGGCGAGGTGTCGCTTCAGATGTCCAATCTGCCGATCAACGCCGTCATGATAGCGAGCTCGAACGAGCTTCACCTGAGCGCGTTTCGTCAACACCCCGAGTTCAACTCCTTCCGCGGCCGCATCGTGCGCATCCGTATGGCGTACCTTCTCGACGTGCATCGAGAGCGCCAAATCTATGACGGTCAGATCGTCCCGCAGATCCCCAAGCACGTCGCGCCTCACACCACGTACGTCGCGGCGCTTTGGGCGGTTCTCACGCGCCTTCGAAGGCCGGACGCCTCTCAATTCAGCGACTGTGAGCTCGGCACCACCGCCGCCTCGCTGACGCCGTTGGAGAAGGCCGACCTCCTCGCAGACGGCGTCGCGCCTGCACGCCTCGAGTCCGACCAGTCGAACATCCTCGCCGGCGGTATCGCCGAGGTCGAAGCCCAGGGCGCCATGTCCTCGGACTACGAAGGCATCAATGGGGCGTCCCCGCGGGAGATACGCATGCTGCTGCTCGACGCCGCAGCGGGCTTCGAAGAGCCTTGCGTTTCGCCGATTAGCTTCCTGAACCGGCTTGCCGAGTTCTGCGACCGTGACGACTATGAGTTCCTCAAAGAGCAGGCAGACGGCCTCTATCGAGATCCCCGCGCCTTCGTCGATCTGGTCAAAGAGCGATGGCTCGACATCGTCGAGGGCGAGCTTCGCGCGGCCAGCGGCCTCATCGACGAGCACAGCCACCTCGGGCTGTTCGACCGATACGTGACCCAGGTTTCGCAATGGGTGAAAAAGGAGCGGGTCTTCAACCCGGTGACCGGCAAGGACGAAGAAGCCGACGTCGACCTGATGGCGAGCGTCGAGAAGAAACTCGCCGCCGACGACGCGCAGGCGTTTCGCAACGAGCTCTTGAGCGCGGTCGCTGCCTGGGCGATCGACCACCCAGATCAAGACGTCGAATACGAAACTCTTTTCCCGCGCTACATCGAGCAGTTGCGCCAAGCGTACTTCGACGAGCGGCACGAGCAGGTCGGCGACATCGGGCAGGCCATCGTCGCCCTCATGGAAGACGACGACACCCTCGATGACGAGCAAAGGGAAGCTGCACAACAAGCACTCCAGGTCCTGGTCGGCGTCTACGGGTACGAACGCTCGAGCGCCAAGGTTGCCCTCGGCGCACTGGTCGACGCGCGCTACCGCGACTGAGGTCCATGCGTCGACTCGGAACGGGAGCAAGCCGTCTCGCCAAGCTTGCTCTAGCAGCTTACGCGACGGTCTTGGTAGCCGCCGTCGCGGTCGTCTTGCTGCGCTCGCCGCATCCGACCACGCCCGCCTATGAGGCAACGGCAGGATGCTCTCCGAGGGACTTGGCTCACTACTGTCGCGGCGTGCGGGCCCGCGTGTCGAGCTATCACGTCTTCGCAAACCACCAGCCGATCTACGCAATCGACGGCAGGCGTTCCCGAGACCTGCTCGAGAAGTGGGTTTCGGGTCCCCAAGATCGCGCGCCGTGGATCGAGTTGCTATTTCCGGAACCGGTGGATTTTTCATCGGTTCGATTGACTCACGCAGGCCAAGTCGAGCCCGCTGAGTACACGATGCGTTCCTACCGTTTGTCTTGCAGCGACGGCGACGAGCCGCGCGCAACGTCCCGCGTCGAAGGTAACGAAGCCTCGCGCGCCGAACACGCGCTGACCTGCCTTCAGGTGGATCGCCTCCGGATCGAGCTCGACATCGAGCCAGGCACCGGGCGCGACGTGGTGAGGCTCTACGAAATCGAGGTGGTGCCGTGAGCCGTCGCGCTGCGCGCCTGCTCTGGCTGATCGTGGCTATGGGGCTCCTCGCCCGCGTGACGGCCTGGTGGTTCAAAGGCGGCTTTCACTACCCCGACGAGATCTTTCAACAGGTCGAGCCCGCGAACTACCTGCGGACGGGCCTGGCCTGGCTTCCCTGGGAGTTCGTTCGAGGCCTGCGATCCTGGGTCCTCCCCGGCATCTATGCGGGGCTTCTCGAGATTCTGAGCTGGGTCGGCGTGACGGGGTTGTCGGCGTTCCGGCTGCTCACCTTGCACAACGCGGTTCTGAGCATCGTCATGGTTCCGGCCGGCTATCGGATTGGGGTAGCCCTTTGGCCGCAAGGCGACCCGGACGCCGAAAACGCAGGTCTCTCGGTTGCGGCCTTCACGGCCTTGTTGCCGACTCTGGTCTACTACACACCCCACACCCTGATCGGCACACCGTGCATGGTCGCGCTGAGCTGGGGCTACGCCCATTGGCTGCAAGCTCGCCGAAGCGACGAGGCAGACCCGCGCTCGCTGCTGCTCTGCGGTCTCTTCTTCGGAATCGCCGGCGCGCTGCGCTTCACCTGCGGTCTTCACATCTTGGTTCCGCTCGCCGACTTGCTGCTGCGCTACCGCTCCCGCGCACTCAAGCCCTTGCTGGCCGGGGCCGCGCTTCCGGTGGCCATCGTCGGGCTCGTGGACCTACTGACTTGGGGCGCGCCGTTTCACTCCACCGTAGAGCATCTGCGCTACAACTTCTTCGAACATGGCGCGAGCGACCACGGCACCAGTCCCTGGTACTACTATGCGGCCGACAGCATCTGGGGCCGCTTGGGACCGCTCGCCGGGCTGACACTCTTGGTGGCCTTAGCTGGCTGGCGGCGAACCTGGCTCCTTTGGCTCACGCTCCTGTTGCCCACCGTGCTGCTCTCGCTCGAGCCCCACAAGGAGGACCGCTTTTTGATGTACAACTGGCCCCTTCTCGCCGGCACACTCGGCCTGGGCTGGTGGATGTTGGTCCGCTGGCTGAAGGGGCGTGCGCCCGTGCTCGGTCCGATCGTTGCCCTCGTCATCCTGATCGCGATTCTGGCCTCGAACCTCGAGGGAACTTCGACGCTTCCTTGGACCCAACGGCGCGGCATGTTCCAGGCGCAAGCTTTCGTCGGTCAGCAGGACGACGCGACAGGTCTCCTCTACCACGAGCGAAGACACATGAACGGCGGCTATCTCGTATTCGAAAAGACCGTGCCCCAAGTGCAGTTCAAGCGAGGCCTGCTCGCGAATCCGCTTTACAACTATGCCGCGCTCCTTGGGCAGGGGAGCGACGCGCAGCGTTTGCGGCGCATGGGCTGGAGCGAAGTGTCGCGCTTCGACGAGCTCGTCGTTCTCAGGCGCCCGAACTAGACTTCAATCGAAGGTCGCGGCGAAACCCGTCACCGACTCGTCGGCGATCCGCCGAAGCTCGGGCGATTCGTACATCCCCCGGCGGTATCGCCCCCGAAGGCGCGCGATCTGAGCGGCCATTTGCAGCCCATCGCGCAAGGGCTTGACGCTGGTGCAACCGCTGTGAATCAGGCGAACCGGAACGCGCCGAATCGCCAGGTTGTATTTCAGTGCCAGGTAGAGAAGCTCGACATCACCAGCAAACCCATCTTCCTTTAGAAGGCCAAACAGTAGCTTTCCGACGTCGCCTCGAAATCCTTTGATCCCGCACTGCGTATCGGGAAGCTCGCCGGTAACCAAGAGCCTAACGGCGTGTCGAAAGCCACGCGTCGCGATGAGGCGCCCAAAGCTGGCGTCGCCAAGGACCTCGCTGCGGGGCAGGGTTCGGTCGCCCACGACCAGGTGAAAGCCTTGCTCTAGCGTCAGCTCCACCATCAAGCCCATCACCGATGGATCGTAGGGGACGTCTGAATCCGTGAAGATGCAGCATTCACCGCGCACCTCCCGCACTCCGGCTTTAATGGCGGCGAACTTGCCCGAATTTCTCTCGAGCCGAATGCAGCGAAACCCCAGCCGCTCCACGATGGCCGCGCTGCGGTCGGTGCTGCCATCGTCGACGACGATGATCTCCGATTCCAGCTTCAGCCGGCCCAGGGCAGAGCTCAAGAACCCGAGCCTTTCTTCGATGTGTCCCTCGGCATTGAACGCGGGAATCACCACCGACAGTGCGGGTCGACTCATCGCACCAAGACTAGCCGACTCAGCAGCTCAGGGCACCTGCTTCCAACGCAGTGCAGGGTCGCTGCTCTGCGTCGTGAGCCACCACTCTGCAAAGCTCAGGTCTGCCGCAACGGCCTGGAATCGCGTCGTCGCCCTCCCATTGGCCCTTCGGTCGATGGCGTAGAATCGGTTCATCCAGATCACGGTCGGATGCTTTCGGGACAAATGGTTGAGAATGCTCTGCTCGCGTTTGTCCAAGTTCTCCAGGTCAATCAGCACGACCTCGTTCAGCGTCGCATGGTGTACGCGTTCGACGCTGCGGTGAGGCGCATCGAGATAGTAGTGGAGCTCGGTTCGTGGCTCGCGAACCGAACCGTGGATCGCGTATCGTACGGTGCCGCGGTCGAAATGTTCGCCGAGCGCGGTGAACCACAGTCGCTCGAATCTCTGGAAGTAACAATCGCCGCAATCCGCGGCATGCCCCTGGTCGAGCTGCTGGAGCCAGGTGCGCAAGGCGAACGTCCCCTGCGATACGGCAAATAGCAGCGCTAGCGCCGGTGCAATCCAGCTCTCGGGAATCGAGACTGCACGCGACTTGTGAAGAAGAAGCCCGAGCTGAACGGCCAGCAGCTCAAGGCCCAGCGCCGCCCAAATCGCCGCGGCAGGGCCCCAGTAGTAAATCCAATAAGAATGCAGCTCGGCGGCATGCGGGAAAGCGACCACCTGCACTATGCCCGCAAAGACGAAAGCCAGGGGAACGAGCGCTCGTGATGGTACCGGATGGCGCTTGCGGGCGAGCGCCCCGCCAAGCGCACCCATGGCGGCCGTAGACAAGAGCACCGGGCCGAACAAGAGCAGAAGACGCCGACCCAGTAGTGCAAGGTAGCCCCCAACCGAGGGCGCACGACTACGGATCCGAAACGCTTCAGCCATGTCGTCGAGGCCATCGCGGGTGGCGTAGATCCAGGCGAAAAAGACGAGCATGTTCGCCAAGGTGACGGCGCTGAACCCTGCGATGAACGAGCGCCAGCGCGGTGGCGCCGTGCCGCGGATACCGGCGACCAGGCAGTGCACGGCGATGGCAAACGCAACGTAGTACCCTGGCCAGTCAAACTGAACGGCTAGCGTCACCGCCGCCGCGCACAAGACCGCAAAAAAACGCCCGCCCGTTTCGAGCCAGCGCAAATAGAGGTAGAGCAGGAGCAGGCACGCGAAGATCCCCCCCTGCTCGTGGTCGACCATGTTGGCGAAGATCAGATTCAGTGGAGTGAGCGCGTACGCCAAGCCGGCGAGGCAAGCCGTGCGGTCGCCCCAGAACCGGCGAACCAGCAGCACGAGCATGAGCCAGGCCGCAAGACTGTACGCAAACGGAATCGCTCGCGCCGCGCCCTCGTGCGCCCCGAAGATCGCGAAGCTCGTCACCAGATGGGCGTGAATCGCCAAGGGGTGGTGCGTGTAAATCGCACTAGGGGGAGGAGGCTCACGATCGTAGTGGTACGGCGCTTGTCCTATGATCCCGAAACGCGCCGAGTTCTTCGCGGCCTGACTAAAGGCCGCACCGTTATAGCCGTTGTGGCCCCAATGCCAGGGGCCTGCGATACCGCGCGCGCAGACCAGGCAATAGAAGAGCGCGGCCAGAGCGAGCAGCACCCAACACCAGTTGTTGCGCTTTGCGCTTGCGGCCGGTGACGATCTCGAGCGCAATGACATGGCTGCAGTCTGCGGTTCTAACACAGACGCAGGCGACGCAAGACAAGCGTGCAACCAGGGATGCCGCGCAAGGAATGCGCCGAGACCCTTGTGAATTGGACAAAAAGCCAGACTCTTCGATTGGTACGGAGGTTGCAACGAATTGGCGTGCCATGACATTGTCGAAACAGCTTTGGGTTTTGCTCTTCGCCTTCTTGGTATTGGCCGTCGCCAGCTTCGGCTGCGGTGGAAGAGACGACGCGAGCCCTGACGCTGGCGCCGACGCTGGCACCGACGCTGGCACCGACGCTGGCACCGACGCTGGCACTGGCGCTGACGCTGGCGCTGACGGCCGGGGCCAGCACGGCGCTTTCCGCCTTGTCCGGATGCTCGGACGGCCTCCGTTTCGTCAACGACACTGATACGCTCAGATCATCGTCGAAGAGATTGGCTTCCCGATGGCTTCGACTGTCAGATGGTCGCACTCACTTGACCGAACACCTCGACCTCCCGGATCCTGTGTACCGATGCGTCTTTGAGACATCTACACGTTTTCCTCCGCGGCTGGGTAGAAGCCGGCGTCCACGACTCGTTGCGCCGTGACGCTTCTGGCGACCATGACCGATGCCGCCGATGTGCAGTTCCACGTACAACGGCATCCGTTTTCATTCGACTTGGATGCCGAAACTTTCCTGCTCGTGCAATGACCTGACGCGGCCGTAGCTGCGGTCAGCTAGACGAGGAACTTACCGCTGCTGAGGCGTTGCGCTTCCATCTTCTCGAGCTCTCTCGAGCCGGAGATCACGACCTGGGGGTCCGGCACGAAATCGAGCGTGTCGTCCATGCGCTCGTAGGGAACCGAGTTCAAAATGACCTTAATCGCATTGAGCCGCGCCGCGTGTTTGTCGTTCGAGCGGATGATTTTCCAGGGCGCGTGCGTGGTGTGCGTGCGCTTGAGCATCTCGTACTTCACGTTCGTGAACTCGTCCCAGCGCTCCTGCGCCTGCACATCGACCTCACTCAGCTTCCACTGACGAAGCGGGTCGGCCTTGCGACGCTCGAAACGCCGATTCTGCTCGTCCTTCGTCACGCTGAAGTAGAGCTTGATCAAGATTGTGCCCTGGCGGACGAGGTCCTTCTCGAACCCGGTGACGCCGCGCATGAAGTTCTTGTAGTCCTTGTCGGAGCAGAATCCGAAAACCGGCTCTACCATGGCGCGGTTGTACCAACTCCGGTCGAACAGAACGACCTCGCCAGCCCGCGGGAAGTGCTGAACGTACTTCTGGAAAAACCATTGCGTACGTTCGTACTCGGTGGGCTTGCCGAGCGCGACGACACGATAGTGCTTTTCGTTCATGTAGCGCGTCACGCGGCGGATGGTTCCGCCCTTGCCGGCGGCGTCACGTCCTTCGAACAGGATAATCATCCGCGTGCCGCTGACCTCGAGATGCTGCTGCATCTTGATGAGCTCGGCCTGGTAGGGCTTGAGGCTCTGCTCACGAAGATAACGCCGAAGCGCTTTCCTCTTCATGGTTGAAGCGCTCAGCGCGTCGTCTGCGGCTTGCGGGGCATGCTCGAGCGACTCCACCTCATGCATCAGCTCCTCGGCTGCTTCGTGGCGCTTCGCGTTGACTTCGGTGGCTGTCGGCATCGCTTCGGCGCCGTTGTGAGACTCCGCGCCCGCCTCCGTGTTCGTCTGTTCCTCGTCCATGATACTCCTACCCGTCGACTCACTAGGTCCGTTCGTCCGCGGGGGAAACGCCTGAGGCTTCTTCTCCCGTTTTTCAGTACGAAAACGGCCGATCCTTCGACGGAACACCCTGAAAATAGCACCCACGTCCGCCGAACGCATACTCGTAGGTCCCGTAGCTCCAGTCGTAGCTCTGACCGAACGGCGCAACCATCTCGTGCAAGTCCTCCGGGGAGTAGATCCGCAAGGTGCTGACAATCGCGTCCCAGGTTCCGGCAGCCAGGCCAATCGGCGTGAGCCAAGTCCATGCCGCTTTGGCGAACCGGTCCCGAGGAGACAGCAGAGGCGTCGCAAAGAGCGAAGGGAGCCCGATGGGAATCAAAGGGAAGGCGCCTCTGGGGTCCCGCTCGAATGATTCGGAAATGAAGATCGGCGCCCGGCTGTCCACCGCGTCGCGAAGGATGGCCCCGGCCAGGTCCGGCTGGAAATGATGAAACGCGTTGACCATGACCCTGGCGCGACCCTCTGACAGCGACGCGGGGATGCGCGTTGCATCGACGGGCTCCTCGACGAAATCGATGTTCTGCGGACGCTGCGCCCGCGCATCTGCCCAGATGGGCACTCGGGGAAAAAGATCGGTGATGAGAAAGCAGGGCGCGCTGATTCCGAGGCGCTCCGCTTCCTGACTCAAGATCATCGCAGGCCCCGCCGCGCCGGCGCATAGGTCCAATACCTCGCGCGTTCCAGCGTCGGAAAGGAAGCGGTCGAGCACGGGCACGAGCGGCCGAAGGAAGCCACCCCAGTCGAGTGAACGGCTCAGGGTCTCGACAATCGTGTCCCGCAGGCTCGCAGGAACCCAGTCGCGGTCGTTGAACTCGAACAGATGGGTTCTCGGAAAAAGGGGCATGGCGCCCGGAGACTACCTGCTCAATGCGCCTACGACTAGGCGTTGTCCAACGAGGCAAAAGTTTGCGCCGATGGCTGCCCCAGGACACGAACCATCATCACGAGCTGCGCCTTCGTTTTGACACCAAGCTTCCGCATCGACCCCTTGAGCAATGCGGACACGCGCGAGGGGCTGATGTCCAGACGGTAGCCAGTCACCTTACTGCTTTCGCCTAGTGCCGCGCCCATTGCGACCTGGTACTCGCGGTCGGTGAGCCCGCAGCCGCCGCTTCGAGGGGCTGGGTTGAGCCGGACCAGGACAAACCGCCGGCCGTTGGAGTCGAACCAGTCGACCAAGCTCACCCGTCCGCGCAGCAGACCTTCCCAGACCAGAACTGCGCGCTCCGTGTCGATCCGACCAAGGTTGCGATGCGCCTGATCCAGAGTCAGGGCCGCGTCGCGCAGCATCCCTGGGCTCGCGATGCCGTCGATTCCCGAGATTGCATCCGAGCTCGGGACGCGCTCCATTCGGGCCTCCGGTCTGGGTGTCGGCTCCACGCCCTGAGTCGCGATCTCGGTCATCGCCATGGGAGCGGCGCGTTCGGCAGAAGCGTGGGTCATCGTGTCCGGCAGCAAATGCAGGGCGCGTGCCAGACAAAAAACGCTGCAATTTCGCGATGAGCACCCTGCGATCAGCGGGAGATGACGACGGCCGTCATCAGAAACTGACGCCTGCCATCAATTTCATCAGGCTGGCTCAGCTCAGAGCGGCGCCTGGTCGGCTCGGGCCCTGCGCTCCGCTGCGCGGCGTTCCTTGCGTCGCTCGGCCGCTTCGGAAGCGACTCGCCGGTCCTCTTCGGTCTCGGCCAAGAGCGGCGGCACGGGGCAGGGCTTTGCATCCTCGCCGAGGTTCACGAAGGTGGCGCGCGCGTCGGCGCACAGGGACCGCACCCCGGTTGTCGCGTGTTCAACTTCGACCCGGACGGCGATCTCCATCGAGCTGGTGAAGGCGGCGTTCAGGCGAGCCGTCAGCCGAACCACGTCGCCGACTCGGATCGGCGCCTTGAATTCGAGGGCATCGACTCGCGCGGTGACGCAGACCCGTCCGCAGTGCCGGATGGCAGCGATCGAGCTGCAGATGTCGATCCAGCTCATGATGACGCCGCCAAACGCCGTGCCGATCGCGTTGGTGTGCTGTGGCAGCACGAGCTCGGTCATTTCGGTAAACGACTCGGAAGAGGGCTTCGCATCCATGAGCGCAGCATAGGGTGTGCCGAATGCCGATTAAAGGCATAATCCAAGCGTGGAGCTGCTTTTTACACGCGACGAGGCGCGCGACGTGGATCGCGCGGCGATGGAGGACCTCGGCATCGTCAGCCTGGTGCTGATGGAGAACGCCGGGCGCGGGGCTGCCGATGCGATCTGCGACCTGTTTGCCGAGCGCCTCGGCCGCGTCGTGCTGCTCGGCGGGCCCGGGCAAAATGGCGGCGACGCCTGGGTCATCGCGCGGCGTCTGACCCTGCTCGGCTATCGACCGCTCGCGCTGCTGGTCGGGGACGCGTCGCGCCTAGCGGGTGACGCACAGGTCAACTGGGCTCTGCTCGGTGCGCTCGGCATCGAAACCGCAGAAGTGTCGCCGGCGGACGCTCCCTCGATCAGCAGTCATCTCGAAGACGCGACGCTGATTGTCGACGGCCTTTTTGGCACCGGTCTCGATCGTCCGATCACGGGCGGCTATGCCGAGGCGATTGCCGCGATGGACGCGGCGCCGGTGCCCCTGGTGTCTTTGGATCTTCCGAGCGGGCTCGACGCGGACACCGGCGCGATCTTCGGCGTCGCGCCTCATGCGTCGCTGACCATCACCTTCGCCGGCCAGAAGCGAGGGCTTCAACAGTATCCGGGCGCCGAGTACGCAGGCGCGGTGCTGCTCGCCGACATCGGTATCCCGATCACCGCCTCTACTGGCGCAAGCCTCTGGACGAGCGAAGACCTCAGCGCGCTGATCGCACCGCGCGCAGACGATGCCCACAAGGGCAGCAACGGACACCTGCTCGTCATCGGTGGCGCGCCGGGCAAAACCGGCGCAGCCGTGCTGGCAGGTCGTGCCGCGTTTCGAGCCGGAGCAGGGCTCGTGACCATCGGCGCCCGCAACGATTCACGCGCCGCGCTCGAAGAGAAGGTCATCGAGCTCATGACTACCGCCCTTCCCGAGCAAGCCGACCAGGCTGCCGTGCAATCGCTCTGCGAAGGCAAGCGTGCGCTCGTGCTCGGGCCGGGCATGGGCTTGGATGAGCTTGCACGCGAGTGGGCAGGGGCCGTTGCGCTTCACGCTCCGCTCCCCGTCGTCATCGACGCGGACGGTCTCAGCAACCTCGCCGAAGATGGGCTCGCTGTACTCGAGGGCGCCGCAGGTCCGAGGATTCTCACGCCCCACCCAGGCGAAGCCGCGCGCCTGCTCGGGCAATCTACCGCGGACGTTCAAGCCGATCGATACGCCGCCGCCGAAGCGCTCGCGAAGCAGTCCGGACAGGTCGTGATCTTGAAAGGTGCCCGGAGCATCGTTGCCGGAGCGGGCGAGCTGCGTGTTTGCTCGGAAGGGACGCCGGCGCTCGGTGTGGCAGGGACGGGCGACGTGCTGAGCGGCATCGTGGGCGCGCTCAGCATGAGCCTCGCGCCGCTCGACGCAGCGATTGCCGGCGTGCTCTTGCACGCGCTGGCTGGCGACGCGGCAGCGGTCGGGGACCGGGGCCTGATCGCCTCCGAAGTCGCTGACACGGTGCCCGCGATATTGGCCCAGCACCTTCGCGCTTGAACGAACCTGAGCGGACGCTCAGTCGACAGCTTGACACGACACCGTGTCATCAAGCGGACAAGCTGACGGTTAGGCACCCCCGCCCGGCCCGAAATGTTTAGGTTTTTCTACGTGGCATCCCCGTTGCAAAGCAACCCGGGTGGAGACCAACTGGATGAAGACCCAACAACAATACAAAGAAGAAATCCTGCCCTGCGTACCGGAGCTTTCCCGCACCGCCCTCCGATTGACTCGGGGCACCTCGCTCGCCGACGACCTCGTCCAAGAGACTCTGGCCCGTGCCTGGCAAGCGCGCGCGAGCTTCAGCCCCGGCACCAACGCGCGCGCCTGGACGCGGCGCATCCTGTTCAACACCTACATCAACCACTATCGAAAAAAGAAGCGCGAACGAGAAGCCCTCGAAGAGCTGCGCAACCTGGGTGCGATTGGGGCGCGCCCCGCGCAGGACGGATTCGGCGACGAAGTGCTCGCCGCGCTGCACTCGCTCAAGCCGGAATTCCGCGAAGCCGTCGAGCTCGTCGATCTCGGCGAGCTCTCGTATCAGGACGCCGCCGCGCGCCTAGACTGCCCGGTCGGCACCGTCATGTCCCGCCTTCATCGGGGCCGGAAGCGGCTCAAAAGGACCCTGGCCGGCTACGCGCAAGACCAGGGAATCGTCCCGTCGGCAGCCTAGCGCCAAGCGGCTCAGAACAAATACCCGACAAAACCGATGTGAAAACCACAGGATAGGAGCTAAGGCCCCGTTAGCCTTGACGAAACGGGCTAGAGTTACATAGTGGCGGGCATGGCAAAGACATATGCTGACTTGCTCCAAGAGGTGAAGGCCGCCATCCGGCAGGTCTCTCTCGAGGACCTCAAGGACCGCCTCGATTCGGGCGAAGGCGTCATTCTAGTCGATGTTCGCGAAAAGGATGAGTGGCGACAAGGCCACGTCCCTGGAGCGCTCCACATTCCGCGAGGCTTTCTCGAAATGCAGTCGGGTTCGAGGCTGCCCGACAAGGACGCGAAGATCGTCACCATTTGCGCGGCCGGCATTCGCTCCGCGTTCGCCGCGAAGGTTCTACTGGAGCTCGGCTACCGCAACGTCGAATCGGCGAACCCCGGTTTCAATCAGTGGAAGGATCAGGGCTTCCCAACCACGCAGCCGTTCGCGTTCACCGACGCACAGCTCAACCGCTACTCGCGCCATCTCTTGTTGCCCGAGGTTGGCGAGCAGGGTCAAGCGAAGTTGCTGCAGGGGCGCGTCTTGCTTCTTGGCGCAGGCGGCCTCGGTTCACCCGCAGCGCTCTATCTCGCAGCAGCAGGCGTCGGCACCATCGGACTCGTCGATGGCGACACCGTCGACGAGTCCAACCTGCAACGTCAGGTTCTTCACGGTCTCGATCGCGTCGGCGAATCCAAAGTCGAAAGCGGCAAGCGCACCATCGAAAACCTCAACCCCGACGTCAACGTCATCCCGTTCAACGAGCGACTCACACGCCAGAACGTCGACCGAATCTTCGACCAAGACTGGGACGTCATCGTCGACGGCCTCGACAACTTCGCAACGCGCTACTTGGTCAACGATGCCAGCGTCTGGAAAGACATCCCGGTCGTGCACGGTTCCATCTTCCGCTTCGACGGCCAGGTCACGACGTTCTGGCCCCGTCACGGGCCATGCTACCGCTGCCTCTACCCGGAGCCGCCCCCGCCGCACCTCGCGCCCTCCTGCGCAGAGGCAGGTGTTCTAGGCGTCCTCCCCGGCGCCATCGGCACCCTGCAGGCCACCGAAGCAGTCAAAATCGTCCTAGAGCGCGGCGACCCATTGGTAGGCCGCCTCCTCCAGTACGACTCGCTACAGATGCAGTTCCGCACCTTCAAGCTCCGCCGCAACAAAGACTGCCCAGTCTGCGGCGACCACCCCACAATCACCGACTACATCGACTACGAACACTTCTGCTCCGGCGGCTAGGGGACACTCTCCGGGTAGACAAGTACCCGATTCCACAGCGATTCTCCGGCAAAGATCGCAGCACCTCGATTCAGGCGGTGTTGCGATCTTTGCCGCAGGAAGCGAGTGAAATCGAGTGGTTGCGATGGGGGAGAGTGTCCCCAATGTGGCCAGTGACGTGAGCTGGTGAAGGAGTTGCCGCTTGCCGTGCCGGTGCAGGATTGGCACTCGATCAAGGCACCATGTAGCTGGTCGAAGACAAGCACATCTTGCCCTCGTATTCGATGAGTCCGTTGGGCGGAGTCAGGGTAATCAGGTCGCCCGAGCTGATCGGTTCGGGTGATCCACTCAAGGGCCATGCTTGCTGTGCGCCTGCTGGGACCTGGCCGTACGTGACCGGGGGTTCGAAGCTGCTGTCCGTGTACAGATTCCAGCGTTGTCCTGTAACCTGACTCAACACGATCAGCGCCTGGGCGCCCACGGGCGGGTCCCATGTAATCCGGCCAGTGCCATCGTCGTAGCTGATTTCCGGGAGTGGAACGAAACAGAACCCCAGCTCGAGATTGAGCTCAATCGGCTCGCTCGGACACGTGAGAAAGCTCCGGCGGGACTCGTAGAAGAAACTGCCGAGACCATCGGACTCAGTCACGGCGGCGGTCACCGCCAGCAAGGTCGCATAGGCGTTGGAAGCCTCGAACTCGCCGCTGCCGTCGCTGAGAACAGCCGGCATGCAGGCCTCCCCGCAAACGCTCGCCGCCACGTCCGGATCGAGCAGCTCGTCTTCGGCGAAAACCACGACGTTTGCAACCGGCGCGCCTTCCTTGCGCACTGTTCCGTCGACACTGCAGATCTCCGGCCGCACCTCGTTCGCCGGAACCAGCTCCAGCTCCCCGATCACCGTGCAGCCGCTCGGACATGTCGCGGAAACGGTTGTGAGCTCGGTCTCACCGAAGCGGTAGGTCTTAGCGCCGTTCTGGAAGGTCAACAGTGCGGAAAGGGTTTCGCCGCTGCTGCCATTCCCGTCCAGGTCCTCGCCGGGTTTCTCCGATCGGCGGGCATCCACGCAGAACGATCCATCTTCTTTGGTCGTGAATGGTTGCGAGTAGCCCGTGAAATTCACTCCCCGAAGTGTTCCAGTGGCTCCTTTGATCGGCTTGCCGTCTTCGTCCACCACAACCCCGCCCATGCAGGTGTTGTCTTCCAGGGGCCAGTCCACGTTCCAGTACGAGAAATGGGTCACCTCGGCTTCGGCAAAGAGAGCTCCCGAGTAGGAACCATCGTGAATGCTGACCAGGTCCGCTTCGGCAATGAGCACTCCGCCAGCGTCCCGAATCTGCCCGGTTCCCTCCATGACCCAGTCCCCGTTGGTCTCGTCGAAGTAGAACATCGGCACGGTCACCCGGTCATCACCGGGCATGATGTCCACAATCACTTCCCAGGTATCCCGGGGCACACGCATGGTGATGGTCGCCGGCTCAGCGGGCGCGAGTTGCTCGATCAGATCGCCGCTTTCATTCCTGAGCTCGAATGCTCCGAACACCGCGGAGATCAGCATGTTGCCTTGGTCGTCGGAAAAAGAACCTGGAAACCGATCCGCGTCCGCCACCGGATTGAAGACCTTGGCGTAGCCGGAAGCCATGGGGATGCCAGTGACGGACACCGTGCCGGCGTTGTCCCGGCACCGGCTGTTCTCGCACACCAACTCCTCCATCTCCGTCAAGGTTCCGTCGAGAGCGACATCCGCAAGCGACTCGATTCTCACCGTCCGGATCAATTTCGCGTATCCGTCTTCTTCGAACGCAACAACGGTAGTCCTGCCAAGCTCGGCCGGAGCTCTCAGGGAATACTTGCCGTCTTCGTCCGCAAGGCCTGAGGCCCGTTCATTGTCTTCGATGGAACCATCTCCGTCCCGGTCAAGGCTGGCCGTGACTCGTGCACCATCGGCTGGCTCAACGCCCTGTCCGGACGAAGACAGCAGGAAGAGCTGACCGGCAATGGCAACCGAATCGCCTGCGCCTCCCGTCCCCGCCGAACCCCCGCTGCCCCCTTGGCCGCCCGTACCGGCAGAACCACCGCCACCCTGGGTCTCGCCGCAACCAACCAAGGGCACCAGGCCCAGGGCGCAGACACATAGGAATCCGAATAGATAGCGCATGACAAACTCCCCAGTTCGACCCAGCCGATTCGAGCCGGTCGCACCAAGCAACCTGGGTCGACACAAGACCAGCGGCTATACGTAATTCTTTAGCTATTTCGCGTGCGCAAAGGTTGCGCCACGATGCCGTTGTCAGTCGATCGGACTTTGCGGGGGTGGCTGAGGGCAGTCCGTGTAGTCGACCTCGACTTGAGCGAGCTCGGCGCAGGTTGGGACCGGACCCGGGGTAGTTCCTCCGCCTCTCGAAGCGGCGCCGACACAGAAGAAGCCGGATCCGTATGAACGTTTGTTGAACCTGTCGGCGGTGAACTCCCAGCAGCCGTCCTCGGAAGCTGTCCCCGGTATCGACGTCCAGGCGAACGAAGTGTCACACAGCTCGCCCGAGTACTCCGAGCCTTGTCCGACGCCGTCCACGATCTCCCAGTCGATCCTCGATTCATCCTGAATCAACGCGAGTGTGACGGCCGTCTGCGATTCAACGCAGCCACCTAGACCGTCGACGCAGGTGTAGACTTCTTCCCAGTAGACAGCAGTCGTGCCGCTCCCGCCCACGTCGGTCGCAAATGGAACACAGTCGCTCCCGCCCGATCCGCCAGTTCCACCGCCGCCGCCCGCTCCCGTTGGGCAGGTACCAACCGCCGCCGGTGGGCCCGGATTGCCGACCTTGGTCCCAGTGCCGGTGCATGAGCCCGAAGTGCCCGGATTGTTATGGGTGTACTGCGAAACCCTGGTGAAGGTGTTGGCGCCGCGACCGAAGGTCCAGATGCCGTTCTCTGTGATACTGGCCGACGCCCCGACCCACTCGAGGCGCTCCTGGCAAAGCGTTCCGACGCTCATCACGCCGTTGGTGAGGTTCGAAACCGCAAATTGCGTGGGGTCTTCTGCATCCGCCGTCACCTCGATCATCTGCGTTTCGTCTTGGGTCACGCACATGTTCTCTTCAGAGCAGTTGACGCGCTCTTCGTAAGTTCCGGCAACGTTGTATGGAAACGTGGTGGAGACCAGCGGATCGACGATCCCGCAGTTGAGAGCGCCATTGCAGTCACAGGCTGACAACGCGATCGAGAACGCGACGGTTGCCGCGATGCAGAACGCGAAAGTGGCCTTGTTGAATACGAGCATCTGTCCCCTCCTCGTCTCGGTCCCGGCTGGGACCTGCACGAACGCTAGGGGGGGGCTACCTGGGCATCAAGCGAAGAATTTTCGCCGTGAATCGGACGCGCGGTGTTCCGCTAAGCGTTCGAACTGCATGACGTCGTCCTTGAGCGAAGCGTATCGAAGCGCAACCAGGTCGAGCGCGTAGTTCTGGTGGAGCTTCCACGGTGCCAAGGCAGCATCTTTGGGAAATCTATGTCGGCCGCGCTCCATGTAGCCGGCCGAGAGCGGCAGCATCGACTCCGCTTGCATGGACGGATTGTTCGCGCGCGCATAGCAATACGCGTAGCCATGCGAGTCCATGTGATTGAGCAGCCGGCAGACGTACTCGGCGGTGAGGTCGGACTTCAGCGTCCACGAGGCGTTCGTGTAGCCGAGCGAAAGCGCCATGTTGGGGACCTCGCTGCACATCATCCCTTTGTAAGCGAACGTTTCCGGAAGGTTGACGGCGTGCCCATCCACTCGCACTTGCAGCCCCCCAAGGAACCTCAGCTCGAGTCCAGTTGCGGTAACGATGAGGTCCGCTTCGAGCTCCGTTCCCGAGCTGGTTCGAATTCCGTTCTCGGTGAAGCAATCGATTTCGCTCGTCACGACGGACGCGCGACCCGAGCGGATCGTTTGGAAGAAGTCCCCGTCGGGCGCGAGGCACACGCGCTGGTCCCAAGGGTCGTACCTCGGCGTGAAGTGCGTTTCGACGTCATAGTCGTCTCCCAGCATCTTGCGAGCTTCTCCAACGATCAGCGCCTTCGCCTGCTCCGGCCGCGCCCGGCAGAACCAATACATGAACATCGTGTAGAGCACGTTCTTCCAGCGCGTGAGCGCGTAGGCATGCTTTTTCGGAAGGTGCTTGCGGAGCCATTCCGCAATGCGATCCCGTCCGGGCTTGGCCACGACGTAGCTTGGCGAACGTTGCAACATGGTGACGTGCGCGGCCTTCTTGGCGAGCTCGGGAATGAGCGTGACGGCCGTTGCGCCGCTCCCGATCACCACGACTCGCTGATCTTGGTAGGCGACGTCGTCGGTCCAGTTCTGCGGATGAATGATGCGACCGCCGAATCGCTCCACGCCCTCGAAGCCGGGGGTGTATCCCTCGTCGAAGTCGTAGTAGCCGGCGCACATGAAGAGGAAGTTGCAGGTGACGCGCGCATCCTCTCCAGAGCTTTCGTCGCGAGCTTCCACTGTCCACCGTGCATCGCGCGACGACCAGCTAGCGCGCATGACGTTCTGCCTGTACCGAATCTTCTCGCCAATGCCATAGGCATCGACCGTCTCGCGCAGGTACTCGAGGATGGCATCCCCGCTCGCGACGACCTCGGGCTGCGTCCACGGGCGAAACGAGTAGCCGAACGTGTACATGTCCGAGTCAGATCGAATCCCAGGGTAGCGAAACAAGTCCCAGGTTCCGCCCAAGCTCTGACGGCGCTCGAGGATCAGGTACGTCTTGCCCGGGCACTTGTCCTGCAGATGGTACGCCGCGCCGATGCCGGAGATTCCGGCCCCCACGATAAGCACATCGACATGTGATTCGCTCGGCATTCGCCCTCGCGCGAGCCTAGCCGACGGCCGCTTGAAGGCGGTCTTTCCACTCCTCGACGAGCTGGGAGTCGTCCATATCCCAGGGATGAAAGCCGGGCTTGAGGAGCGCCAAGTACCGGGGGAGCACGCTCACGACGAGCCCGCGCGGGCCAATCAGGTACCTCGCCATTTCCGCGCGCTCCTTCCACGTCGGCTTGTGGCCGAGCTCCTGCAAGAGCATGCGCTGAAAGTCTCGAATGCCGAGCGGGAACAGCAACATGTGAAGCAGCAACTGGCGACGAAGCCGGTTCCGATCCCCCACGCACTCTTGGTACACGTCGAAGGCGACCGACTTGTGCTCGATCTCCTCGATCGCATGCCAATGCAGCAGCTCCTGAACTGAGTCTGGGAGTGGGTCGAACTCTTCGGGCCGAGTGAGCGCGAAATGCGCCATCACGGCGGTGATGTGCTCCATGACCACGGTGGCGGCCAAACGGTCGGCGTCCGAACGTTTGTCGATCCACTCCCGCTCGATCTCCTCGAACTGCTGCGACACGCGAGTTGCCAGGTAACCGACCCGGTCAAACGCCTCGTTCAACAACTTGTGCTGAAGCGAGTGTTGCCCCTCTTGCGCCGTGAAAGCTTTGACGTCCTCGATGAGCTTGGGGTCCCGAACCTGGTCCATGAACAAACGCACCGACTGGATGAACTCTTTTTCGCCGGGCGGGAAAGCACCGGAAAGCGCGACGACGAATGCGCTCTTCAAGCCGTTGCCCCCAAAGAAGAAGTGCTCCTTCAAGTCGGCGAAGTCCCAGCTCGGCCGGCGAGTAACGATCGGGATCGGTGATTTCGACTGCGTCGAGGCCTGACTAGCTATCGCTTGTGCGCGCACTACTACTCCTGAGTACGAATCCGCTATTGACAAGTTTGTGTATAGCGCTCACCTCCCGAGCAGTCCAAGGAGCGACCGACCGAGTAGTCCGCTCGATGGGCGCGTCACGGACGCTGCTCGCTCGCGTGAGAGTGAAACCAGGCCTACGGGCGGCGTTAGGAGACAGTGTGGGGGTGCTGACACTGACGCTGGCACTGACCCCCCACGTCGACGCATCAGCGCGTCACGAACGCCGCAACCGGCCCCTCGAGCGTGAACGGATGCAACTCCGCTCGCGCCTTCTCCGTAAACCCGGTGCGGCCGATCCCCAGGTACAGTCCGTCCGAGATCTTCCGCACCTCGTCGAACATCGTGTGAAGCAGCGCGCCGCCGGGCCCCCCGCGTTGGAAGTTGTTGAGCTCCGCGTACTCCAGGTGGAACGCATCCTTGGTGTCCCCGGGTAGCTTCGACGGGCCAAGACGCGTTCGCATCCGAGCGGAGCGTTTCACTCCCTGTGGCGTCATGAAGCTGTTGTACCCGTGGCCGTGCGTCGGCCCGCTCGGCTCGAATGCCTTGCAGAGCCAGCGGCCCCGGACGTTCAACACGAACGCACTGAGCAAGTAACCACGCGCGTCCCCCTGGTCGAGCACGCGAGCAGCAAACTCCCCGTGCATCTCGTCGAAGGGCGGTGCTTCGAGCTCGCGATAGAGCGCGACAACTTCATCGCGCGTCATCATGTGGAGATCGAGAGATGTGATCCTCCTCGAGCGCGAGGGCAGGGTGCCGAGGGCGGGGGTCGGTTCGGACATGGGGGGAGTGTAGCAGCGTCAGTGTCGGTGCCCGTGCCGGTGCTGGCCTTTTCGCGACTCTCCCGATAGATCTCCCCTCCGGAGGTCCCCGAATGCATCGTCCGCTTCTTGTTCTCTTCCTTGCCGCGTTGATCCTGCCACCGACCACCCAAGCCCAAGACAGCGACGCCGCCTTTCAGGGCTTCCTCGATGCGCTGCAGACCTCCCGCGAGCTCGTGCTCAGCCGAACTTCCGAGGACGGGACCGACCGGGCCGAAGGGCTCCGCCACATCATTCGTCTCATCGAGATGCAGAATGCTCCGGCGACCGACGACCACAACGTCGCCAACCCGCATGTCTCACGCTGCCCAAGCGTCGTCTGCAAGCTCGGTTTCGACAATCCGGACTTCACGTACATCAACGTCGCGCCGATCAGCGCCGAGTACAGCTATCGAATCTACGGCAAGCGCGGCACGGTCCCCTACATCAGCATGCAGGTCTTCGACAACCCGCTCGGCGGCGAGGTATTCATGACTTCCGAAGACCTCGTCGTCGATGCCGACGGGAACTACGAGATCATCCTCAGCGCGACGCCCCATGACGGAAACTGGATGGAGCTCAAGCCGGGTGCGCAGCGTTTCATTCTTCGCAACGGCTTCTACGACTGGAACAACGAGGTCGAAGCCAGCGTTCAAGTCGAAGTCGTCGAGGGCCCCATGAGCGGCCCGGTTCCAGTCCTGACCCCTTCTGAGTTCGTGTCGGACATGACCGCGCTCTCCCTCCGGCTGTCGACGATTCCCCAGACGATGCAGAACGCGCGCGACGGCTGGCCGCTCAACGACGTCAACGAGCCCGATCCCGGTGCGTTCGGTATCGCCGGCGCCGGAGTTCCAACCGCGATCAGCAGTGCAGGGCGGTACTCACTCGGCGAGGACGAGGCATTGATCGTCGAAACGCCGGTACCGTTGGTCGTTCACGGCGGCGTTCAGCTCGGCAACGTCTGGATCGAATCATTCGACTATCAAACTCGACAAACCTCCCTCAACTGGTTCCAGTCCACCGCCGATGACGACGGCATCATTCGATACGTCCTCGCGCACACAGACCCCGGTGTTCCCAACTGGCTCGACATCTCCGGCCACCCCGACGGAGGCATCTTCATGCGCTGGCAAAGCCCATCAGACGCGCAGTACCCGGACAAACCCACCGTGAAACGGGTCGCCTTCGACGAGATCCGCGACAACCTACCGGCGAGCCACCCAAGCGTGTCGCCCGAAGAGCGAGCGGCAGCGCTGCTAGATCGCTACCGGTCGGTGAACAAACGCAGGAACCCAACCGCCCAGTTTGACGAGCAGCCCCAAGCAGCCGGAGGCGGCGGCAGCGGCTGCGCTGTGGGCGGCGCAGAGCAGGGCGGCTGGCTGCCAATGCTCCTGATGCTCGCGGCTCTCCTGCACCGACACCGACACTGGCGCTGGCACTGACGCTGGCACTGACGCTGGCACTGGCCCTGACGCTGGCACTGGCCCTGACGCTGGCACTGGCACTGGCACGGGTACTGACACGGTCACGGCCCCGGACCCTGCTACACTCCGCCCAATGCCGCTCCTGCTCGCACTCCTCCTCCTCCCTCTCCTCGCCGCCTGCGAAAACACCGCCGCCGTCGAGCAGACCCGCACTCAGCTCCGCGCGGTCGACTACCCCCGCGTCCAGCAGCTCGTCGAGCAAGACCTCTCCAACCACCAGTCCGGCGTCGTCAAAGCCGCCGACAAGCTCGGCCCCGGCTTTGCCGTCAGCGACCCGTCCAAGCGCGAGTCACAACTGCGATCAGCCCTAGAATTCTTCAGGAACCCAAGAAAGGCATTGATGAATTCGTCGCGTCGCCAATGTCGTTTCTAGCGGCCGTTGGCCTCGACGGCGTGGTGATTGCGCGCGACCGGGACCCCGACAGGATGAAAGGCCAGGACTTCAAGTCGCGCTTCGACATCGTCGCTCAGGCCCTCGGGGGGGCCGCAGCCACCGGCCTCGGCGAGTTCTTCGCCGAGGACCCGACCGCCCCCTCGTCCTGGTCGATCCTCTTTGCCGCGCCCTCGATGAGAGACGGCAAAGTCGTCGGCGCAGTCCTTGCGGGCATCCCCCTCTCGCGGCTGGCTCAGCGCCTAAGCCGCCAGTTCCGCGTCGAAAAAGAAGAGGGCGCGACCGTTTGGGTGTACCTGTACAAGGGCGACCGCCTCTTCAACTGGGACACTCCACCCGAGGTCGATGCCCTGGTCCGTGACCCGGTTGCGCGCGCCAGAGCTCTTGCCGCATCACCAGCGGGCTACAGCGAAACGGCGCGCCTCCAAGGCGAGCTCCAAGTCTACGGAGTCTTCCCGCTCGCGCTCCTCGGCCCCGACCTCGGGACGATCATCTTCCGCACCCCCGCGGACTGAAGCCCGGCCACCGGCCTTGGGCTGGTGCATCATACCTCAGGCTCTAGTCGTCCGAGCGCCTCCCGAGGCGTCATCGTGAGCTGCCATGGCGCAAGCACACTCGGTTCGGCGACCGCGGCACGCCATTCGGACAGAAAGCGGTCGCGCGGCCACATCGTAGCGCCGAATCGCGCCAGATGCTCGGTATGCACCTGGCAGTCGACCACGCGGAAGCCCCACATCGCCAAATGACCGAGCAGCGTCGTGAAGGCGACCTTCGATGCGTCGGCCTGCGAAGCAAACATCGACTCCCCAGCGAAGGTGCGGCCGAGCGCCACCCCATAGAGGCCGCCAACGAGCTCATCGTCGCGCCAGGCTTCGATGCTGTGCGCGTATCCAAGCTCGTGAAGCCCAAGATAGCCGTCGCGCAGCTCCCGGGTGATCCAAGTGCCCTGCTGGTGCGGTCGCCGTGTGGCCGCACAGGCCGTGATGACCTCGGCAAAGGCGCTGTCCGCAGTCACACGAAGCTGCCCTTTGCGGATCACCTTGCGCAACGACCGCGACACATGAGCCCGAGAGGGTTCCAATGCGAATCGCGGATCGGGCGAAAACCAGAGCAAGGGATAGCCCCGAGCCGGCCAAGGGAAGATGCCGTTGCGGTAGGCGACCAGGAGCCGTTTCGGCGACACGTCCCCGCCCACTGCGACGATGCCTTCCTCGTTCGCGTCTTCGGGCGCGGGGAAGAAGAGCTCCTTGTCGAGTAGGTACACAGGCATCAGCGGACGCCGTAGGCTAGCGCAAGCTCGGCCCCGATGGCGGATTCCCGGCGCCTAGGCTTCGGCCGGCGGCGCGTTCGTATCGTGAAAGGTAAGGACCAGGTCGCCGTCCTCGGAATCGGCCATCGCGGTGCCGCCCTCCTTGAGGCTGCCGAAGACCATCGCTTCGGCGAGAGGCTTCTTGAGCTTCTGCTCGACGAGCCGAGCCATCGGTCTGGCACCCATCTGTGGGTCGTAGCCGTGCTCCGCCAGCCAGTCGCGCGCCGACATGCTGAGCTCGAGGGTCACCTGCTTCTCGGCGAGCATCTCGCTGAGCAGGGCAACCTCCTTGTCGACCACCCGCCGGATGACCTCCTTCGGGAGGCCGCTGAAGTACACGACCGAATCGAGGCGGTTTCGGAACTCGGGCGTGAAGATGCGCTCCATCGCCTGCCGGGCGCGCCCGGTCGCGAAGTCCTTGGGTGTCTCGCCGCTGGCAAATCCGACGACCTTCTCGGTCGCTTCGAATGCGCCGGCGTTGGTGGTCATCACCAGCACGATGTTACGGAAGTCCGCTTCGCGACCGTTGTTGTCGGTGAGCTTGGCATGGTCCATCACCTGCAGGAGGATGTTGAAGAGCTCCCCATGCGCTTTTTCGATCTCGTCGAGAATGACCACGGCGTGCGGGTGCTTGCGAACCGCGTCGGTGAGCAGGCCGCCCTGGTCGAATCCGACGTAGCCGGGAGGCGCGCCGATCAGGCGCGACACCGAGTGCCGCTCGCTGTACTCGCTCATATCGAAGCGCAAGAGCTCCACGCCCATCACGCGCGCGAGCTGCCGGGCGAGCTCGGTCTTGCCAACCCCCGTTGGTCCAGCGAACAGGAACGAGCCAATCGGCTTGTGGTCCGCGCGCAGCCCAGCCCGGGCCAGGGTGATCGCACTGACGACTTTGTCGACCGCGTCGTCTTGGCCGAAGATGACTTTGCGAAGCTCGGGGCCGAGCTCCTTGAGCTGGTCGCGCTCCTTGGCGCTGACCGACTCGACCGGCACGCGCGCCATCTTGCTCACGACTCGCTCGATCTCGAGGGTCGTGATCCTGTGAGTGCGCTCGGCTTTGGGGCGCATCCGCTCGAGCGAGCCGGCCTCGTCGATGACGTCGATGGCCTTGTCCGGCAAGAAGCGCTCGAGAATGTGCTTTTGGGCGAGTTGTGCCGCCGCCTCGAGCGCCTCGTCGTCGTACTTCACGTCGTGGTGCTCTTCGTAGTACGGGCGCAGACCCTTGAGAATCTCGATTGTGTCTTCGACGGTCGGCTCGTGAACTTCGATCTTCTGGAAGCGCCGGGCGAGCGCACGGTCTCGCTCCAGGTGCTTGAAGTCGGTGTAGGTCGTCGAGCCCAGGCAGCGGAGCTTGCCGGAGGCCAGCGCAGGCTTGAGGATGTTCGACGCATCCATCGAGCTGCCGGTCGTTGCGCCCGCACCCACGATGGTGTGAATCTCGTCGATGAAGAGGATCGCGTTGTCGATCTCCTGCAGGCGCTTCATCACCGCCTTGAGTCGCTCCTCGAACTGCCCGCGGAACTTCGTCCCGGCGAGCAAGGCGCCCATGTCGAGCGAGTAGATCTGCGCGTCGATTAGGATCTCCGGAACGCTGCCTTCGTAAATGCGCCGCGCGAGCCCCTCGGCGATGGCGGTCTTGCCGACGCCCGGCTCTCCCACGAACACCGGATTGTTCTTTCGGCGGCGGCATAGCACCTGAACGGTGCGGTCGAGCTCTTCGTTGCGCCCTATCAGCGGGTCGATACGCCCTTCGGCGGCCTCGGCGATCAGATCGGTCGCGAAGGCCTCTAGCGGGTCGCGGCCCGGTGCCGCCTCTTCGTCGCCGTCTTCGAAGTCCGCGTCGGTGTAGCTTTCGCTTTCCCCCGGAACGATGTCGGTGCCCACGCCGTGCGCGATGAAACGCTTGAGGTCGAGCGAGGTGACTCCCGCGTCCTGAAGCACGAAGGCTGCGAAGGACTCTTCTTCTTTGAGGACCTGGACGAGCACGTTGCTGCCGTCGATGGTCTTCATCTCCGAGGAGATCGCGTGAATTGCTGCACGCTGCAGAACCCGCTCGACGGCCAAAGTCTGCCGAGGCTCCACGTCCGCGTTCTCCGGGACACGCGACAGGCGTTCACGCATGAACTCTTCGAGCTTGCCGCGCAGGCGGCGAAGGTCGGCTCCGCAGGCGCGCAGCGCCTTCGAGGCATTCGGGTCCTCAGTCAGGGCTAGAAGCAGGTGCTCGAGCGTCACGTACTCGTGGCGCATGAGGCCTGCTCTGTCGAACGCCTTGCGCAGCGTCTCCTGAAGTTCTTTGTCGATGACGGGGCCAGCCATGTCTACGCGTCTTCCTCCTCTTCGGGCTCCATCGTCAGGCGGAGAGGGAATTCCTGCTCCTGAGCCAGCCGTTCGACCCTTTGGATCTTGGTTTCTGCGACCTCACGAGTGAACACCCCTGCGACGCCCACTCCATTGTGGTGGACGTGAAGCATGACACGGATCGCGTCTTGCTCTCCGAGGTGAAAAACCGTGTGCAGAACGTGAACGACAAACTCCCTGGTGGTGTAATCATCATTGTGCAGCAGAACCCGGTAGAGCCGTGGGCGTTTGAGCTTCTTCTGCGGTTTGACCTCGGTGATGGTCCCGGCATCGTTGTCGAACCTGTCGGCCATTCTCTATTTTAGCGCTTTCTCCGACCGAGCCCAGTCCGTGATAACCGGAGCATTTCCGCAATCTAAGGCCGGTCCCCGCGATGCGCTAGTGGGTCAGTCGAGGGCGAGCCTCAGATAGAACAACTGGTTCTGGGAGTTCCGGACCGTCACCGAGGAGTCGGTGACTTCCTGGACGACGAAACTGTTGCCCGAGCCCAGGGTGGAGAAGGTGCCGTTCGCGTCGAAGGAGGTGTAGCCCAGGACCTCGATGGGGACGCGCCCGAGGCTGTGCTCGATTTCATACTTGCTGCAGCCCCGGAACTCGAGCCAGTAGCATCGCGCTTCGGAAATAGGGGGGAAGGGGTGGGACTCCCAGCCGCCGTCTGAGCTCATCGCGTTGCAGGGAAGCTCGCTGAGCGGCACCGGCCGGTCCTCCGCGGCGCCGCAAGGGTCGCCACAGCCAGCTCCGGTCACGCCGAGCAGCGCCAGGGCGATCCACCATGCAAACCTAGCCATCCGCATCTCCGCCTGCGGCATAGTACGAGCGCACCGCCGCGACCAGCGATTCGATCGTTTGCTCGTCTGAGGTCGCCGCGATTCCGAGACCCAGCCGCTCGGCGGTGCGGGTCGTGATGGGGCCGATCGAAAACAGATCGAGCGCGTTCAGCCGGGCGGCCGCGTCCGACCCGAGCAAGTCCAACAGATTCTTCGCCGTGGACGAGGAGGTGAACAGGACGGCATCGCTTTGCGCCGGGTCGACGAGGCTTCGAATGCGTTCGACCTCCTTGGGCTCCGGAGCGAGGTTCCGGTACGCGGTGACCACGTCGACTTCGGCGCCCGCGTCTCGGAGTGAATCGGGCAGGAGCTCACGGGCCACCTCGGCGCGCGGCAACAGAATGCGGGTCTGCTCGCTGAGATGGGGTCGCAGGGCGCTGATCACACCTTCGGCGCGGGCGTCTTGCGGAACCAGGTCTGCCCTGAGTCCGCGCGCGCGCAGTGCTTGCAGTGTCTTGGGACCGATCGCGCAAAGCTTGGCGCCAGCGAACGCCCTCGCGTCGAGCCCCGCTTCATCGATCGACGAGAGCAGCTTCTCAACCGTGTTGCCGCTCGTGAAGAGAATCCAATCGTAGCGGTTCAGACGGCCGACGACATCGCGTAGGGGAGCGGGGTCGCTCGGGTCTGCGATGCGAATGGTCGGCGCCAAGATCGCCTGAGCACCCTCGTCCCGAAGCATCGCTGCGAGCGAACCCGCCTGGTGCACCGCGCGCGTCACGACGATGCGTTTGCCGAACAGAGGTTTGGTATCGAACCAGCGAAGGTTGCTTCGCAAGTGTACGACCTCGCCGACGATGGTGAGCGCCGGCAAGCCTAGCCCAGCCTCCGACGCCCGCTGGTGAATGTCCGCGAGCGTCCCCACGACAGTGCGCTGCTGTGGCAGGGACGCCCATTGCACGACAGCCACCGGTGTGTCGACGGGGCGGCCGTGCTCGATCAAGAGCTTCATCAGGGAGTCGAGCTTGCGCATGCCCATGAAGATGACGAGCGTCTGGGTCGCCGTCGCAAGTTTTGACCAGTCGTGACCGGTCCGGTCTTTCTCGACCGATTCGCTGGCGGTCACATAGGCCACGCTCGAGGCGAGCGCGCGGTGGGTCAGGGACAGGCCGGCGTAGGCAGTCGCCGCGAGCGGAGAGGGCACGCCCGGAACCACTTCGAAACAGATCCCCTCCGCAGCGAGCAGCTCTGCCTCTTCGGAGCCTCGCCCAAACAGATAGGGATCACCGCCCTTGAGCCGCACGACGGTCTTACCCTGGCGCGCCGCGTCGACGAGCTGCCGATTGATCTCGGCTTGCCGCTGGCTCACCCGGCCCGCGCGCTTTCCGACGAAGACGAGCTCCGCGTCGCTACGCACCGCTTTCAGCTGGTCTGGATGCACAAGGGCGTCGTAGAGAACGAGATCCGCTTCGCGGAGCCGCCTGAGCCCACGCGCTGTAATCAGCTCCGGATCGCCGGGGCCGGCACCCACCAAGTACACTGTCCCGGCTTTGGGCATCTCGCTCAGGATCCGCCCAAGTCGTCTGGCGGGATGATCGGCTCGGTCTCGACCACGCCGCTGCGCCGTTTGCGTTTCTGGACCGCCCGCGCTTTGACTTGGGGTCGAACACCGCCGGCATCGTTGGGAATGAAGCGGATTTCGGTCTTCACCTCGAACGACAAGGAGGTGAGCGCCCGATAGAACTCACCTGCGATATCGGTAGCTTCGAGGAAATCACGCACCTCTTTGGCGACAGTGCGAACCATGGCGTTCTTGGTCTCGTCGACCGAAGCGAAGACGTAACCGATGAGCTCTTTGGGGAGCTTGCCGTCCTGCGTGACCCCGCGAAGGGCGCTATCGGCGCTTCGGAGCGTACCGACGCCTGCTTCAATGCCCTTCTCGACGGCTTTTCGAAGCGTGTCGCGAAGGACACCTTCAGACCAGCGACGTTCTCGTTCGCCTTGATCGGCAGACTGGGAAGCCTTTTCGTCGGATTCTTCAGGCATCGTGGTTTCGCAATCCCTCGACCCATGAGCGGTCGAGCCCCCGAAGCATACCCCAAGCCCGCATGATGCGCAGTTTCATTGAACTGAGCCCGAACCTCTGTCGTCAACGGACCGCACAGGCGTGATACCCGCATCGTCAGCCCGTAAACGTTGCGTTCGAACCGCTTGCGCATGCGTGACGAGTCTTGCGTTCAAAAAAGTGACCAGCTATACGAATGCAGATGGACCGCGGGGCAATCATGGTCGAAGAACTTTGGGAGCAAGCTGAAGAAGCTCTCGAAGCGTCGTCCAAGCACGCCGAAGGATTGCTCACCGAGTTGGTGTCCATCGCGGACGAGGGGAGCGAGGCGTCGCTCTTCGCGCATCGGCACCTCGCCGAGCTTCATCTCGAAGACAACCCCTGGAAGGCTGCGCTGCATCTGCGGCGGGTACTGCGCTACTGCGCCGAGGACGACATCCTCCACGCGCTCATGGGTCTTTGTCACGCGCTGCTCGGCAACTACCATGTTGCGGTTCGCTCCTATCGTGAAGCCTCGAGCCTGGCTCCGCAGACGCCCTGGTACCATCACAACCTCGGCCACCTGATGGACGTGGCGCTCGACAATCCGAGCGGCGCCTATCCGCATCTCCGGCGCGCGTATGAGCTCGAGCCGGAGCACGACGAAATCATCGGCTCGCTTGCGCATTGCGTGGCGCGTCTCGGTAACCTCGACGAAGCGCAGAAGCTCGCAGAGCTCGCGCAAGAGAAGGGGCCGTGCAATCCCGATCACCGCGGGCTCCTCGATTGGATTGAACGCGGTGCGACCGACACGGCTGCCGCGGCGGCAAACGTGCGCCGTCCGCCGACCGACAGCGTCGCCGAAATGGTGGAGCTCAAGATGGGCGAAGCCGGCTACTCCTGCGACGAGATAGAACGCGCTACGCAGTTGTGGTCCGATATGCAGGCGCACTGCGAGCTTCGAGTCACCAAGCCCGAGGTCTTGGCGGCAGCGCTCGAGTACGCCATTGCCGTCGTCGAGCAGCGCCCTGGCTTCACGCAAGCCGAGGTCGCCCGCCGGTACGGCGTTGCGCCCACCTCGGTGTCGGCGAGGTTCGCGCAAATCCGAAACGCGCTTGCCTTGCGACCCGGCGACCCCCGCTACGCCGCGTCACGCTGAAAACTGGCCCACGATCGGCCGATCGCATATTCGATTCGGATGCGAGCGCTTCCCAGCGCCACGACCGTTTGCCGCGTCTTGATCGGTCTCGACCGGGCAAGCGCAAGCGGCACCTTGCACGTGCAGGGTGAAGAGCGTCGGGCGACGATGTCCTTCGACTCCGGGAAGCTCGTCGGCGCGAACATCGATCGCCGCATCCCCGTTTCGCATAGACAGATGCTCGTGGAGGTCCTTCGGATCGGCAAGTGGAGCGGCCTCGTGCTGCGCCTCGTGCAATCAGCCACCGCGCCCAACGCTTGGACGCTGCGCGAGCCGCTGCAGGCTAGGCTCGTAGCGCTTCAGACCATGCGCGCTGCCGTGAAGGGCGTCGACACCCGGAGCGTCCGAGCTCAGCTCGGAAACACCGAGTATCACCTCACCGATGCCGGCGAGGCGCTGGTCACCGGGGTCGAGCTGCGCTTCGAGGAAACCGCCGTCCTGTTCGCACTTCGCAGGGGGGTCCCGGCCGACGAGCTTGCGACCCTTCCAGGCTGCGGCCTGAGCGGGTATCGATTCCTCTGGATGCTCAAGTTGCTCGGCGGAGCCTCCCCCAAGACCGGTGGCTCTTATCCATTGTTGCTCCGAAAGCAACGAGAGCTCCGCAGCCGCGCCTCCGCCCACGCGCTTCTCGACCTTCCCGAAGGCGCAGGAGGCCGCGATGCGCGCCTGGCGCTTCGGAAGCTCGTTCGGGACCTGCATCCCGACCGTTTTGGCGACGGCACGCCCCCTGCGCTGCGCCGGGCGTCGGGGGAGATCACGACCGCGTTGGTGAACGCCGAGGCCCAGATCGCCTCCGGACGCTTCAAATAGGCCCCGACGATGGCATCACTCGACCCGCTGGTGAACGTGTAGCGTGTCGGCGGGCTTCCAGCCCTTCGCATCGATGGTCGCGCGCCGTTCGAAAATCGATCGAACGCCGTCTGCGTCGAGGTCACCCTCGGCTCGAAACGAAACGATGTGCACCTCGTCATCCGCGTTGAGGTCGCAGCCGTGATCGCTCGGGGCGTATGTGTAGCTGAAGCGCACCGGGCGGTCCGGCTGGAAGCCAAGCGCCGCCCAGCTCGCATGGCCGCCTTGCTCCTCGTCGCTGAAGTCGACCTCTGCCGAGTCGACCGTGGGCGCAGCGGGGGTCGGACCCGCGCCCGGTGGAAGACAGAAGCGTTTCCCCGTCGCCCAGGATGTCGCGTAGTAGGCCGCGCTCCGGTCGCTCATCTCTTGGAGAAGCTCGGCGGCCTCGCTAATCTTGTTGGTTCGCACGCGACGAATGAATGTCGGAACGAACACGGCCAGCACGATGGCAAAAATGCACAGCAGCAGCGCCGTTTCGATCAGGCTCAATCTCGGACCACCGCGAGGCAAGGCCGCGAGACTGTGCGAGCCAGCCGCCCGTTTGGCAAGAGCCTAGCTCGGGTCTTCGAGACCGATCTCGGGTTCAATCGGGTCGGCGACGAAGAAATACAGCGTCGAGGGCATGTATGGGAATTCCTCTTCGCGCCGCCTCTCGAACTCCTCGTTCGTGCTGCGAAAGGCTTCCGCATAGGCCTGGTCACGTAGCATAGCGAGGCGGATCTCGATTTGAGCCTTCACGTTCGGGTCGCGGACCATCGCGTACATCTCTTCCAGATGCCGGAGCTCGCGATCGGTCTGCCCCAGCTTTCGAAGCGTGGTCGCGTTCGTCATGACCAGCCAGTCAGGACCGGCTCCAAGGCGTGCGGCGGCCATCATATACTCGTGTCCCTCGGCCTTGAGACGCTCGCGGTCCGGATCGTCCTTTGGAAGGTAGGGCAGAAGATCGTAGGTGATCGTCGCCCCGGTGTCCCAGGCCAGATCGCCGTCGTTCGGGAAGCGCTCTGCGCCCCTGCGCAGCACGTCGATCGCGCGCTCCATGACCTCGGTCGAGCTGCCGGTCGGTGTATACACGCCCGCCATGCCAACCCAGCTGTATACCCGCCGGAAATCGGGGTCGAGCGCCAGCATCGACTCGCCGTAATTGAACACGTGCCTGACCGTACCCTTGTTTGCGAACTCATCGCCGAAATAGATGAGGGCGCGAAGCCAAATCAAGTCGGAGAGCGCCCGTCGATGGCCCAAGCTCATCACCTCCAACCACTGTGGGGGCGGCAGGTAGTAGATGTCCTCGTAGGTCTGCGTTTCGAGGTACTGGTCCATCGCGCGACCGCGAAGCGACCAAACCCCCGCGAGCACGCCCGCCGTCGCCACCACGGCGATGATTCGACCCATGGCTTTCACCTGCCTAGTATATCGAAAATCACGCGTGGCCTCCTCTTAAACGGAAAAGGCCGCGACGAGTGCCGCGGCCCTTCCAGTTGTCATCCGAACGAGATTACTCGAGCGGGCTGATCTGCTGGATGCCAGGTGCGCGGTAGAGCACGTTGTCGTCGTTCGAACCCGCTTCGAGGTTGAAGGTGGACAAGGTGCGCGTCGCCGTCGAGGTCACCGTTGGCGATGAACGTGTACAGTGTCCTGGTCCCGGGACCCGTTGCCGCAGATGCTGGCGTCAGGGTCGGCGTTCAGCGTGTAGGCGAAGTAGAGACCGTCGGCCGGTGCGAAGTTCATCGCCTGGTAGCCGCTCCGCAGCGGTCTCGTCGGCCCAAATGATGATGCGCTTGGCATCGGTCGGTGCGGTTGTCCGGAGTGACGTCCGGGATGGTGCAGTGCGACGAGGCTGCCACGACGGCACCCACGGCGGGAACGCCACCGGTCCAGTTCTCTTGCTCGTAGTACGAGGCTGCGCCCTGGAACATGGTCTTGAGGTTCGAGCTGGCTTCCGCCGTCTTCGAACGCTTCACGTAGTTGATGAATGCCGGAATCGCGATTGCGGCAAGAATGCCGATGATCGCAACGACAATCATCAGCTCAATGAGGGTGAAGCCCTCTTTCTTCGACAGTAGCTTGTTCATATTCAGTTCCTTTTCCCCCGGGCCCAGCGCCCGCATAATTCAGAGTTGCCCTAAGACAATGCAACTGCCGTGCCGACTCTCCAGGACCCCCCGGTCGACTGGAAATGATTGACGAATCCGAACTCTAGCTTGCCAGGGTGGGGCAGCGAGGGACAGTTCTCGTCACCCGAAGGTGACGGAATTTGTCACTTCCAGCCGCCAATTCCGCTGGCACTGTTGTAGATGTGGTCCGCTTGGGAGTAGATTTCCAGGTAGAACGTGTCCGTATCGCCGTCCAAGTCGCCCTCGGCCCGGGCCGCGAACCAATGGTCGTCGTCGTCCATACCGGTGTCGGCGGGGGGGGCGTCTCCCGGGAAGCCAGCGATGGTCGCGTAGCGAAAGCGGATGGGTGCGTTCGGGGATGCGCCGAGCTGGCGCCACAGGGCGGTGCTCTCCCAAACGACTGGGTCTTCACCCGGGATGGTGGTTGGGTTCCAGGTGGCGCCGCCAAAATCGTCGCCATCGATAGGGCAGTACTGGCCGAATTCGTTCCGGTACGACTCCTGACGTTGCTTGATCCGCCCGAGGAAGTTCGTCGCTTCGGTCACGCGAGCCTTGTAGATGTACGCGGTGAAGGTCGGAATCGCCAAGGTGGCCAAGACACCGATAATCACCACGGTGATCATCAGCTCCGTAATCGTGTAGCCCTGCTTCCGCTTCATTCCCATCCCCCTGAGCCTGCCGCGCTGTTGTACATGTTGCGCGACTGCGAATAGACCTCGAGCGTGAACGGGACGCCGTCGTCGTCGAGGTCCCCTTGGGCCTGCGCGGCGTACCAAAAATTCCTGTCGGTCTGGAGGTTCGTGCTGGCTGGCGCGGCTTGGCCAGGCATGCCCGCGATGGTCGCGTAGCGAAACCGCACCAGCCCTGGCGAGCGCAGCCCAAGCTCTTCCCAGCCCGCCGAGCTCGGCCAGGCGACTGGCTGCGATCCCGGTATGTTCGCCGGAGTGTAGGCGCCCCAGGCGGTCCCATTCACCGCAGCGTAGTTGCCGAAACGGCTGCGGTAGGCCTCCTGCCGGGTCTTGATCTCGTTGAGCACCTTCACCGCCTCGGTGACCCGGCCGCGCTGCACGTATCCCTTAAACGACGGGATCGCGACGGCCGCTAAAATGCCGACGATCGCAACGCCGACCAGTAGCTCAATCGTGGTGAAGCCTGCGCTTCGCGGGTGACGTGCCAAGGAAGATCCTCCGTTCCGCAGTATATCAATCGCCAGCCACATCGCCCACTTCGGGCGAAATGTGTTTTGCCAAACGATACCGGAACTGCCGAAAGCTCATCCCGAGCAGCTCTGCGGCCTTGGTTCGAACCCCGCCGGCCTGGTCGAGCGCGCGCAGCAGCAGCTCCTTTTCGACCTGGCCCAGGTACTCGTCCAAGTCGAAGCGGCCCTCCGGGATTCGGGGTGCATTTCCCGCCATCTTGGAGGGATGGGTGTCTCCGAGGTCCTCTCGTTCGACCGTATTGCCCAGGGCCAGCGTCACGCCGCGCTCGACCATGTTTTCGAGCTCGCGCACATTGCCCGCAAACGACTGCTGAGCCATCCAGCGCATGGCTTCCGGCGAAAACTCCAAGCGACGGCCCTGTAGCGCGGCATGCTTCTGAAGGAAGTAGCCGGCGAGCACGGGAATGTCCTCGGCCCGATCCCGAAGCGGTGGCACCTCGATGCGAATCACATTCAGCCGATAGAAGAGATCCTCGCGAAAGGTGCCCGCGTCGACCTCGGATTCGACGTCGCGGTTGGTTGCGGCGACGACTCGAACATCCACTTCGACCTCGCCGCTGCCACCGACCGGGCGCACCTTTCGGTCCTGCAAGACCCTCAGCAGCTTGACCTGCAGCGCAGGCGGCAGCTCACCCACTTCGTCGAGAAACAGGGTCCCGCCATCGGCCGCACGAAACAGGCCTTCCTTGGCTGAAGTGGCGCCCGTGAACGCGCCCTTGAGGTGACCGAAGAGCTCGCTCTCGATGAGGTTCTCGGGGATTGCCCCGCAGTTCAGCACCACGAACGGCTGTTCGGAGCGCGTGCTTTGGAAGTGCAGGGCCCGGGCGACCATTTCTTTTCCAGTGCCGCTTTCGCCGGTGATCAAGACGCTCGTGGTGGCGGTGCCGAGCCGCTTGATCAGGTCGCGAAGCCGGTCCATCGCCGGGCTCTTGCCGATGAGCTGGCCCTCGGTCCAACGCGCCTTGACCTGCTCGCGGAGAGTCTGGTTCTCCGCTACGATGTCGTGTTTCTCGAGGGCCTTTTCTACGGTCGCCAGGAGCTCGTGATTCCTGAACGGCTTCTGAACGTAGTCGTACGCGCCTCTTCGCATGGCCTCGACAGCCTGCCCGGTCGTCGCATACGCGGTGATCATCAAGGTTTGGGTATCGGCCGATCGCGAGCGAACCGCGTCGAGCACCTCCATCCCCGTGCCGTCCGGCATCACCAGATCGGTGATCACCAGGTCGTAGGGGTCGGAGCTGCCGAGTTGGTCGCGGGCTGCGTGCACGCCGTCGACCAGGTCTACGCGATAGCCTTCGCGCCGCAGCAAGATCTGCAGCATCTCGCGCAAGCTGGCTTCATCATCACAGACAAGAATACGCGCCGACACGGTCCCCAAACCCCCAGGTACACCTTACGTCAAATCACGCGGGCAGACACGAGACTTGCAGGCGATGGCTGCTGGGTCTTCGATTAGCTGAAGCCGGCGCGCCGGCCCCCGCCACTGCTTGGCGGCCGAACACAGAGGCCGTGTAGGCTGCTGTACTCCACGAAGTACACGGTGTGATGCTCGCGGGAAGTGACCTCGCAGAATGCCGCCTGGAGCCTGAGCCCAGCCACCTCGGCGACCTCCATCGCTTGCCCCGGGTCGCCGATGTACACCGACAAGCCGTAGTCCTCGGCGACGCTGTACTCGTCGCCGTCGCGCTCCACACCGGCTGCTGCTTCGAGCATGGCCTCGAACGTTGGTCGTTCCATTCGCCGCAGCTTTCATGCGAGCGGGCGGCTGGTCAAGCCTTGGGGTTCGGGGTAGGCCGCTAGCGTGGCGCAAGACGAGGAGGAGCGCTGGGAAAGCGAGGTCCTGATCAGCGATTCGATTGGCCGCCTGATCGAGTTCTGGGGGTTCAAGCGCAACATGGGCCGGCTCTGGGCGAGCCTGTATCTGTCCGACCGTCCGCTCAGCGCCCCCGAAATCCAAAACCGGCTCCAGCTCAGTAGCGGCGCGGTGTCGATGACCCTCAACGAGCTGACGCGCTGGGGAGTCGTCAAGAAGGTCTGGCTCCAAGGCGAGCGGCGCGACCACTATGCGGCCGAGGGCAACTTCTGGAAAATGATCTCCCGCGTCTTCAACGAGCGCGAGCGGGTCGAAGTTCTCGACGCGATCGACATCATGGAAGACGCGATCAAGTTCTTGAAGGACAAAGCCAAGGACCCGGAAGAGCGAAGCCGGGCGCAGTTTCAGGAACAACGCGTCCGCGAGCTGCTCGACCTCGCGCGTTTTGGAAAGCAGTTGCTCGATGCCCTGATCAAGGACGCCAAGGTCGACGGCAGCCCCTTGATGGACGTCCTGCTCGGAACCGGCAAGCGCTAGCGGTCGTCAGGCCTGCGCGACGAACTCATGCCGGGGCTCGCGCGGGTGTTGAAGTGCGCGGGCCAAAAACGAGAGCTGCTCGCGCCAGCATCGGCGCGCCTGGCGTCGCCAAACCAGCGCGTGAAACGCGTGGAGCTCGCCTTCGTAGTAGCGGGCCTCGCATTCGACGCCCATCGCCTTGAGCGCCCGGTCGAGGCGGCGCGTGTCGTCGAGCAAGGGGTCGCGGGTTCCAATGGGCACGAAGAACGCCGGAAGGGCACGGTCCGGTCGTTCGCGTCGTTCGAACACGTGCAAGGGGTCGGCGAGGTCCAGTTCGCCGGGCGCGTGTTCATGAAGCTCGCCGACGTACAACTCGTTCATCCCTTCGAGAATGTCGTTCACCCATCGAGGCAGCTTGCGCTTGCGGTTCAATCGCTCCGGGTTGGTGACCTGAAGCGGTGCGCAGGCAGGAGCGACCGCCGTGGGTACCAAGCCTGTCGCGAACGCGCGCTGCGCGAAGGGCTCGGCGCGCCGGTAACAACAACAGATGGTGAGCGCGGTGGCCAGGTTTCCGCCCGCGGACTCGCCCGCGAACACCAGGCGGCTCAGGTCCCCGCCGTAAGCCTCGGCGTTCTCGGATGCCCATTGCAGCGCTGCGCAGACATCGGACACAGCCGCCGGGTAGGGGTTCTCGGGCGCCAGGCGGTAGTCGACGTTGAACACCAGGTAGCCGGCGCGCGCGAATGCCAGCCCCATCAGCCAATGGGTGTTCTTCGACAAGAGATTGAAACCGCCGCCGTGCATGTAGAGGACGATCGGGAGAGTGCCTGCGCGGCCGGCAGGTCGGTAGATGTCGAGCCTGTGACGTGAATTGCCGCTGCGAAGGTATTCGACGTCTCTGATCACTTGCACACCATGCTTGGCGGGGTTCGAGAGCGGATGCAGGCGTCCGAGGCGCGAGAGAGTTCCGAAAAAACCTTCACCGATGACGGCATTGGCATGGCGCCGCAGTCGTTTGCGACCGCGCTGCAAACAGGACCTTTCCGAGGGCTTTGGGGGCATGACGAACTTGTATCACGGTCTTTGGAACGCTCGCCGGATTTGGAGTGGATTTGCGCGGAACTGCCGTTTTTTTGTGCTCCATCGGGGCTCGGCGTATTGCGGGAGGATGTCTGCCGCGAGCTTGAAGTCGATCGTCTTGGCGCTGCTGGCAACGCTGCTGCTCGCAGGCGCCCCGAGCCCGGGTCACGCGGGCGCTTACGGCCGGATCGACGCCTTTGTCGTTCGGCAGCACATCCACCGGGACCTTCCCAAGATCAATCGCTGCTACGAGTCCGCGCTTCGCTACGCGCCTGAGCTTGCAGGCAAAGTCTCGGTTCGCTTCGCGGTGATGCGCAAAGGCTACGTCAAAGGCGTGCGGGTCGTAGAAAACACGACAGGCCACAACGGAGTGGAGCGCTGCGTTGCCCGTGTGGTGAGCGAGCTCCGCTTCCCGAGCCGCCGAACCGGCAAGAGCCTGAACTTCACCTTCCCGTTCGTCTTCGCCCCCCAAAACGGAACCTAGTCGGGGTCGCCTGCACAGCGCATTTCATTCGCGGCGGCGTCGATGCTGTCGCGCGTCGCCCCGAGGTTGGATTGTCGGGACCAGAGCTCGAGCTGTCGGCGAACTTCGGGGCAAAGCGGATCGACGGCCTCGAAGGAAACGGCCAGGGCAAGCGCGTCGCTGACCTCGCCTCGGTTGTATTTCCAGCGCATCGCATGTGCGCGAAGCACGGGGTTGTTGGAGTGAGATTCCAGCGTATGGGCCATCGCGATGTCACGCGTCCGAACATCGGAGAGCGCCGTGCTTAGGACGAACACCGGCATGATCAGCGCTTCGGGCCACGGCGGCCCTGGCATCTTCGCGAGAGCTTGTCGTGCGAGCTCGGGCTGAGCGCTTTCGCTCGATGTTCTCGCGTAGTAAAAGAAGATCGTCGGGTCGTCGGGGTGGTCGGTGAGCATGGCGTGCTCGTAGGCGCTGTGATTCACATAGGCCAGGCTTGCCGTCCTCGTGCCGATCGCCGCCACCAGCAGCAAGGCTGCAGCGACGCCCCAGACTAGAGCGCGGCGCTGAGACCATGCGTCGACGGCGGAGCTCACGTACGGTGCGCCCGCCAGCAAGAGCAGAATCGACGGCATGTAGAGATATCGATCGAAGCCAAGCCAGATGGATTGCGAGACGACAACGCAGGGGGCAATCGTGAGCGCTGCGCCGATGAAGTACGCAAGGCCACCGATATCTCGACGCCAGGCCAGCCCAATCCCGGCGCCAAGCAGTGCCGCGGCTCCGACCCACTCGCCAGCCGACATCGGCTTGTGAAGCTCCCAGGCGAGCGATTGCATCGCTTCGGCGCGGAAGGCGAGCAGAGCGTCTGCGCTCATGGCAAGAAGCTGCGGCACCTCGGCCCAAACGGAAACATCGAACAAGATGTTCTCAGCCGCTCCGAATCGCTCGAAGAAGGGAACGTAGATCCAGCGCAAGAATAAGTAGAATCCGATGCCCGCGAAGAGTGGAGCACCGGCGGTCCAGCGAAAGCGGCGATCGGGCAGCCGAAAAGCAACGCCCAGCCACAGAGCGACGGCGGCTACGACGAATGGCAACTTGGATCCAGCGCCGAGGAAGGCCAGCGGTGCGATCGCGAGAGCCTGCCAGCGCCAATCGCTCCAACGACGAAGCAAGGCCGCGGCCAGAGCGGCTAGGAAGAACCCGGCCATCAGGTCCGAGCGACCGTTGATCCACACGTACACCTCGACCGCGACTGGGTGTAACAAGAAGATGGCTGTCAGAAACAGCGCGACCGGGCGGGCGGAAGATCGAGCGTCGGACGAGGCTTGACGGAGCAAGGCCAGGTAGAGCAGCGCCCCGGTGCCAATGTGGAGCAGCCAGCTCAGCAGATGATGCAACCACGGCTTCGGAACCAGCACGTGCGACAGCAACAAGGTGAACATGGTCACGGGACGATAGGGCCCGCTCATGGTCGGAACCTCGTCGGCGACTTGATAGTGTCGAGCGTTTCGCGTGAACACATCCCAGACGTGCGTCCACTCACCGTAGTAGCGGCTGCTCAGCATGTGGAAATCGTCCCCGACCCAGCTGCCGAGCAGGCCAGGCATCGACGCGAGAAGTGCGACGAAGCTGATCACGGCGAATACCAGCCACTGTGGCCGCGCGGGTGTCGTCGACGGCTGTCCCATGCCCGAAGATCCTACCGACCTTGCCCAGGCCGAGGCGAGCTTTCTGCAAGCGCTCAACGCCTGATTTGCACCCGCTATCTGGAGAACGCTAGCTTGATCGCGGGGGTTGGTATGAAATCGCAGTCTGCATGGAGATTGCGCTGTTGAATTGTGCTCGGAGTTTGGGCGCTGCCCAACCACAGCGATTGCGCGTCCGGCGTCGAGTGCGTGGCGCTTTGGCCCGACGGCCGCAAGGAGTGCGTCGAGACTGGCGGAACCTGCAGCTACATCGCGGACTGCCCCGAGCAGCAAGTCTGCGCGTCAGCACGGCTAGGCGGTCCACCGAGCTGTCAGGCCGGCTCGGTGCCCTGACCATACCGCCACGAGCGGCTACCCGTACAAGCCAATCCCGGGTGAGAACCAGATCTGCGTTTCGGGCGGCGTTCCGAAATCGACACGCCGGGTAGGGCGTTGGTGGGGCCCCGGGCCATCGTGGTACATAGTCACCGAGCGGATATGGATCTCGAACCACGCGTCTCTTGGGACTTGGCGGCGATGCTGCTCCTCGCCGGGCTCGCCGCTGGCTGTGCGGGATCGTCGGAGACCGCATCAGCCAATGATCCCACGCCATGGCCGGTCACCGCGTTTCCCGACCGTCCGGAGATCATGAACGACGTACCTGAAGCGCGAATCGAGCTCGGCCGCTTGTTGTTCTTCGATCCGGTCCTCTCGGTCGACGATCAGACCGCCTGTGTAACGTGTCACAGCGAGCTCTGGGGCATGGGAGATGGCATCGCGCGCGCGATCGGGCACAGCGCGGGTCTCGATGCCGGACCGCGGCGCAAAGGCCCGAACACGTTACGGCGCAACTCGCAAGCGCTCTACAACCTCGCGTTCCGTTCCAGTCTGCTCTGGGATGGCCGGGAAGACTCGCTCGAAGAGCAGGCCCTCGTTCCGCTGTTTAGCGAGGTCGAGATGGGGGCCGACGAGGAGACGGTCCTCGGCGAGCTCTCGGGCATCCCTGAATACGTGGTGCGTTTCGCCGACGCGTTCCCAGAAGATCCTAGAGTCAGCGTCGAAAACATGGCTTCGGCCATCGCAGCCTTTCAGCGAACGTTCATCTCCGATCGATCGAGTTACGACGCCTACGCCGAAGGTCGCCACGAGCTCATGAACGAAGACGAAGTCGAGGGCATGTTTCGCTTTGCCGAGATGGGTTGCGACGACTGCCACACGCCGCCGCTGTTCGAGTCGGAGACATTCGCGAACCGGAACGTGCCCGAGGTGGAGGGCATCGTGGACCAGGGGCTCGAGGAGCACACCGGGCTCCTCGAGGATCGAGCCAAGTTCCGCACGCCGACGCTCAGAAATCTCGCGTCCACCGAACCGTACTTCCACAACGGCTCGTTCAAATCGATGTTCGACGCGATCCGCCACGAGCTCGAGCAAGGCGCAATGCCATTTACGGAAGACGACGTTCAGCTAATCGCTCGATTCATCGACAAAACACTGCGGGACGAAACGCGAAACCCGATTCGCCCCCAGACCGTACCGAGCGGCCTGCCTCTCCCAATCGACCCCGCCGGCCCAGCCCCCATCGGCGCTGGGGACGGGCTGTAGTTTCCACGTTTCGAAGAGGCAGAAGCGCAGTACGCGGTAGCGCGCTTCAGGAACACCCCGCCGACAGAAGAGGGGTAAACCCCGTGGTCGACTTTACGGGGTACAGGAAGCGCTCGGCGCGCCGTAGCCGAAGGCGATGACGTGGATCGGGTGGCCGCCCGTGTAGGCGTTGCTCGGGAGCTCGTCCCAGTTCACGCCGTCCTCGCTTCGGTAAAAGCGCTGCGCGGCGTAGCTCTGCTCCCAGCCGTTGCTGATGCCGACGATGGTGCCCTGGTCACTGACCGCGGTCACCCCGAAGTCGATGTTGCCCGGTACCGTCGGGGTCGACGTCCAGCTCTGACCGTCGCTGCTCCGGTAGAGCGTGCCGACGCCCCAAGCCATGAACTCGCTGCCATTCCAGATTCCGTTGGCGCGCAGGGGACCGGTGCCCGAGGCAGCGCTCCAGTTCTGGCCGCCGTCGGTCGAATAGCAGACGTTGCCTCCGGACGGAGTCATCACGACGGTTCCGTTCCCGTAAATGACGTGACCTTGGTAGTCGCCCCCGCTGCATCCGCTGGCGTTCGAGCTGGTCCACGTGCTGCCATCGCTGCTGACGACAACGCCGGCATCGGCCGACATGATGAATCGGCCGCCGCCGTAGGGAACGAAGGCCGTGTCGCGAACGGTGGTGTCGCCGGGAAGCCCGACGTCGGCGAAGCCGCTCCAGTTGTCACCGTCGTCGTCCGAGTATTCACCCCAGCGATCTGCTGCTACGAGCCGCCCGTTCCCAAACGCCATCCCAGCGAAGTAGCTGTCGGCGTAGACCGTCTCCCAGGCCACGCCGTCGCGGCTCCGGCGCACGCTCCCCGGCGCGCCCCAGCCAAAGTTCGCAAAGAACCAGCCATCGCCCCAGGTGATCCCGCGACCGGCGCCGGGGTCGTGATCGCAGTCGGCGCTGCCGTCCGGCATACAGTAGACCCCTGCGTGATCGGACTGATCGGCGACCCAGGTTCGTCCGTCGTCGCAGGAGATGATCGTTCGGCCCGCGTGTCCCTGAGCGACAAACATCGGCACCGTGCCAGGGGGGCCGCCGCCGGTTCCGCCGCTTCCCGCAGTTCCGCCGCTCCCAGCTGTCCCGCCGCTCCCGGCCGTTCCGCCTACACCCGCAGTCCCGCCACTCCCGCCGACACCAGCCGAGCCGGTGCCAGCTTCACCACAACCAAGAACAAGCGACAAAGCCAGCCCCACAAACCAGGTCGTTCCCCTCATCATCCCAACCATCCTTGCGGTTAGGCCCTCGTACTCGCAACTCGTAAAGTGGCGCGAACCTGAACGGGCGCGAGGTCTAGGGTGCACGCGGGTGACTCATATTGGCCACAACGCATCAAGGGACTCCGACCGAAGTCAGAATCTCTTTATCTTTTCGTGACCGAAACGACGCGAAGTTGGAACCAATTTTCCGTTTTCATTGAAGCGTGGGACGAGGTCTTCGGGAAGGACAGGCCGGAACGCCCGCTGGCTCAAGGGCACTCGGGGCACACGCAAAACTCTGCCTCGTCCGCTTGGCTCTCCTTCAAAATCATGTCGGTGGAATTCTTCGCCTGGTCCCAAGCGGTTGCCCGAATCGATACGATCGCCTTCCCAGCCTCGATATCGCCGCCGCCAAGCGTGGTCAGATAGTCTTCGATCGCCAAAATCATGGCCTCTTTTTCGGTCGCGCTGAAGAGCGGATACGCATACGTAATCGTCTCGCCACCCACCTGGATGCCATGCAGCACCACGTCGCGAAGATAGTCAGGGCCGTACTTCTGATAATTGCGAAACAAGTAATCGCCGCGGCGATCAAACGATCGTTCAATCTTCTGTCGCACCATGTTGTGGAGGGCCTGCTGGCTGACGGTATTGCAAATCGCGCCATCGCAATCCGGAACGGGTGAAAGGAAAAGAGTCTGCATTTGTGCGCTGGTATAGAAGAGCTCACTTACAGGAACGGTCCTGCTCGAGTTCACCATGATCGCGTTGTACGGATCGTCGCTGTGCGTCATCGATCGATCGACAGACTGGAATATCGGCCGGCAATGAGAGTATCCGTCGAAGATGATCAATCCCAGCTCAGTCGGTATGTTGATCGCGCGAAGCATCGCGACATAGAGCCCTGTCGTGCTTCCACATCCGGGCGTGACGTGCTTTCGTCCGTCTAGGGCATACAGAATGCGCTCAATCGGCGGATGCCCCTCGTAACCGTACTGTTCGAGCGGATCTTCTCCCGCGCCGTGATGCAAGCGTGCACGCATCCAGTCGGTCAACGCATGGATTGTATGGACTTGACTGCTCTTGATCATCTCGAAGTTAGACAGGAACTCATAGCTCGCCGTCGGATTCCACGGCGTGACCCAGCCATATCGAGCGCTGTATCGGTCCTCGGCGTAGAGGTAGTCGAACCATTGCCGTCCATCGAGTACCAAAGCCACCTCGCCGTCGAGCATTTCAATCAGCCTCCACTCGACGAGGCCGTTCTTTTCCACCCAAAGCGAGTGCGCGAGATGAGCGACGAAGATGTGCCAGGCCGTACCTTCTGTAAGCCGGAAAACGGGTTCCACGGGAGGAAGCGGCGCAGAGATTGGCCGCCCGACCTCGAGCCCATGGATAGCGTCGAGCAGGTCCGACATTTGCGCGTTCGTCAGGCCGCCGACACCTGAGGCATTCTCCCACTTCAGGTTGTTCACTATCTTCGGGTGCACCAAGAGCGCGCTGTACTCAGCCAGAAGGGCATCGGACGGCAAGAACTCCGTTCTGTGTTGATTCGTATCGTCGATCTCGTCGCGCGGATCGTCGGTGCTCAGCGTCACCTCGACCTTGCTTCCACTGCTGATCGGGATCGAAGGTGTCGGAGAGAGCAGCGTCCTTCCTCCTGCGCGGCTCAACGCAGGGATGTTCTGCGTAAGGTTGGCGATCACAATCCCGTTAACGCGGATCTCGAGCGCCACGCTGGTGATCGAGCAGTCCTCAGTTCCGTCGTTTCGTAGCTCGATCTGCAGTACACCCGTTGGTTCTGCGATCCGAAGGTCGCTCACTACCAGATCGGGCCCAGGAATGACAGGCGGCGTAACGGTGCGCGTGTATTGGTTGTGGTCCTCATTGGTTTCGAGAATCTCGTTGCCGGTATCTACAGCGACCCCGATGCGCCGATTCTCACCAGCAATCCGCAAGTCGAGGGTAATCGTCTGCATCGAATGGGGGTGCCGGTACGAGTCGTCGACAAGGCTATCGAGGCCGATGTCTGCGACGGCATGTCCATCGACGAAGACTTGAACATTCCCGACATTTTCTGGGACGGTTTGAGCGCTCCGATTCTTGATCACGACCTGCAGGAAGTTGTTCGTGTCGAAAGAAATCCCAATGGGCTCGAGATCGCCCTGGGGTTCGATACAGTTGCCACCACCATCGCAGAGCCCATCGTCGATGGTATCGAGGTCGCAGACTAAGCCAGCTGCTACGAGCGCCGTTGCGGGCGGACACGTGCCGTTGAAGGGATTGCAGGGCGGTGCGTCAATCGCACACGGGTTATCGCACACGACCCCCTCACAAAGCATCGCATCTTGACACACCCCGGACGCACATACGCCGGGAAACCCGTTGAAGTTGCAGGAGGTGTCGTCCTCGACCGGAGTGTAGACACAGGAACCGTTGGCAGGGTCGCAGACATCTTCGGTGCACTGCTTTGTGTCGTCGCAGACGACGCCCTCGCACAGCATCGCGTCTTCGCATACGCCGGACATGCAAAGGCCCGGTAGCCCGTGGAAGTCGCAGGCGCTGTCATCGGCAACGACGGTACTGTCGCAGGACCCGTCGTCAGGATTGCAGGCGTCTTCGGTGCATTCGTTCCCGTCGTCGCACAGCACACCTTTGCATGAGTTTTCGCCGGAGTCGCCGCAGAACACGAGCACAACCGCCCCAAGCGCAAAGACGCTCGTAAGAGCCAATAAGTAGCGCATCAGAGACTCCCCTGTGACCGGCCCGCTTTCAGGTCCCTCACACAGAGCAACTTGGGTTGTCTCCAAACCCTTCGCTATACGTAATTGTTATGTCCTTTCGGAGCATAGATACCGTAGGAAGGTGGCGTCCACCTCTCGAACGAAGACCCCGTCGACCACCACTGTATGGAAGTGCAAGTTCAAGATCAGCGCAACATCAGAGCGGCGGATGAGGTCACGATCACAGTGCGTACCTCACGCTGCCCCAATTGCCTTGGACCGCTTTGTTGAGAAGCAGAGCACGGCCCACGGCTGGCGCGTTCATCGCGAAACAACCAAAGCGTCCGCCACCGCTGTGGTAGCGCCGCTGGCACTCGTTTGCAAGAGCCTCGGTCGGCCAGCCTTCAGCAAGGTTCCAGCAGAGCGCCAGACGATAGGCGCCCTCGCGCCTGGATTCTTGATCCCCTCCACATCCGCAACGACGACCGTGGCGTTGGACACGAGCAGACGCTACGAAATGCACATAGCCCTTGGACCGGTGTGCCTGAACGGTTAGCCTCGTCCTGTGATCGAGCAGAGCCTAGTCATCGTCCTCGCCGCACTGATTCTCGTCTCCTGCGGAGACGATTCTCCAGCTGCGCCCCCGGCGCCGCCACTCCCTGACTCAAGCTGTGAGGGTTTGTACGGAGCGCCCAATGAGAGCACAGGGTTGAGCAGCGACGTGTGTTTTGCGCGCATCGAAGGTGAGCAGACATGGGTGCCACGCATCTGGGACGCGGCTTCGCTCGCTGAGCTGCGTTTTTGGACCCTTGAAAACCCGCCCGCGGTTTTGATGGAAGACCCCTACCTGACAACCCCGGACTTGCAGCCCGATGAAGAGGCCGTTTGTGCGGTCATGGTGACCGGCGCGCAGGCGTATCGTCTGGAGACGTTTGCGAGCTCCAGCGAAGCAGAACTTGCGGGCGGCATTGTTACACACGGTATTGCCTGTGGTTTGTGCTCGTCACTGGAAGACCTCGCGGCATATGCCGAGACGCCCGACCAAGCGGGCCCTGTCCGTCAGTGCGCGCTCGAAAATCAAGGCAGGGTGGAGGAGCTCGACGCTTGCATTCAGGACGCAGTGGGCTTTACGCCGCCTTGCGCACGCATTTGGGCCTACAACGCCGTAAACGACTCGCGCGAGTGCCTGAGCATTTGCGTTGCTGAGCTTGACTCGACGTACAACCAGGAGGACGGCTCGCTCAACCCTTGCCTGCAGTGTGACGAAGACAACTCAGGGCCCGTATTCAAGACCATGGCCGGTCGAACACGTCGAAGCTCTGGGTTGGCAGCAGCCATTTGCCGCTTTTGCGACCAGGTTTGGCGCGTCGATCACATCTACGAGTAGGAATCCGATCGCAGGCGCGACAGACCCTCGGACATTGCAAAGTGGTTTCGCCGCATACTGAAAGCCCACGTCTTTCTGCGATTGGTTCAGGCTCTGCAGGAACAGCCAATTGGTCAGCCATGGGGCGAAGCGGTCGAGCCAGCAGAGCAAGCGAATCTCGACGCGCTCCGCTACATCCCAACGAGCTTGATCGACGCGCCGAACGTCTCGTTTGGATCGAGATCCTCGTCGTTGCCGCCTGGCCGAAAGAGCTCGAGCCGGTACGGCCCCGCGGGCATTTCCTCTTGACGCGACCCTGCGACCGTCACGCTACCCAACGGGGCAGACTCGTCCGTCGTTGACCCCGGCTCAGCTCGAAGAACCCGTCCCAGTGCGTGCTCGAATGCCGCCTTGGCCTCGTGTGGAAGAACCAGCCGACGGATGGCTGTGACCCCATTGGGGTGCGCGCAGAGATCGCGAAACGGAACGCGGATTTCCACGGGCGTTAGATCTTCGATCAAGAACGGCAGACGCACGTCTCGCGGCCCCGCCAGCAACCACCGGGCCACTTTGCCATCCGGCCGCTCCCGGTCGAACTCCATTTCGTCGACCATTTCGATGCCCGCATCGCGAAGCCGACGGACGGCATCGCGAATGTCGTCGACGCGGATGCACCAGTCGATCGCGCCTTGCCGTGCTCCGATCAATGGGAGGAATCGATGCAGCATGTCCTTCCTCTTTGCCGCCACGTGGCCCATCAGGCCGGCGGCGTGGAGCGCGCGATAGACGGGACGAACCACCGAAAAGCGGTTCGTGGTGAGCTCGATGTAGGTTCCGTCGCTGAAGAGGATCAGCGCGTTGTGGACCGGCCCCGTGCGTCCACCCGGAACGACACAGAACCCCAGTCGCTCGAAGCTCTGCACAGCTCGCTCTAAGCTCGGTACGATCACGACGGCGTGGTCAAATCTCGCAGGCATCTATGCCCCACTTCTGCCACAAGACGGCGCACTGCCCACCCCCGGCGCCTAGCAGCGCCCGGATGCCAACCACCTCGAGGTGACGCTTTGGTCGCGGACGTCTAGGTCTCGCTCCCGAAGGCCCCGAGCTCGCTCCTCGTCCTGTTCGGGCCACAGTCCATCGCTTCGCAAGAGCGACTCCGCTTCTTCTACCCACTCCACCAGATCCATAGCGACGATGGTATCAAACCCGGGATCGCAGGTGAAGACCGAAACTCCCAGAGCCCTGGCAGACAACGAGGGCAGGGTGCCCTGGTTGTCCGTGCGCAAAGCTTCAGCGCTAAAGGTCCTCGGGCTGTCGCTCAAACGCACCCACGTCGCACTTGGGCTCAGGTCTCAGGCTCGCCACAGGTCGCTGGCAGCCCGGTGTCTGCATCGAGCGTTCCTACTTCTTGTGGCGGCAGTCGGACTCGGCCGCTTCGGACGCGACCTGTTCCTTGTCTTCTTGCGACATCAAGCATGCATCCCGGAAGCGGTCGGCGGTCTGGGTGACGCAACAGACCTACTTCCCTTGACTTTTTCGCCGGGGCGCATCGAGGTCAAACAAGCTCTTCGCGCCAATCAGTCTATGGCCGAAAAGAGAACGACTCGACGACGACCTCGTCACCTTGCCCACCGTCGGGCGCCCCGCCGCCGAACAGCCACAGGTTGAATCGCATGCGTTCGGCGCCGGGCGGTGGGATGTCGGGGCCTTGGTAGTCCCACTGATAGATCAAGTCGTCCGCGGGGGGGGGATAAGACCCGTCCCCGACCCAGCTCGCAAACGAGATGCTGGACTCGGACCAGACAAAACGGTGACTGGACCGCGCTTGGGCCGGAACCGTGAAGCGGCTCAAGTTGCCTTGCCGATACCAAGGTTGCACCACGTACTGGGCATTGCGCGGATCGGCAAGGATGCGGGAGAACTCGATGTCGATCTCGCGGTCCTCCGACTCGTACACGAACGCGCCGAGGACGGCACGATAGTCCAGGTTATCCACGCGCGAGCCGAGACGGAACTCGTACGTTCCGTAGCCCAGCGACTGTTGGAGCACGACTTCAGTGCAATACCACTTCTCTGCGCGCTGGACGGTGGTGAGATGGAGTCCGCTCGCGTCAACCCACACGTCTTCGTCGCCGTCGGAGAAGTAGTTGGGACCTGGCCCAGCCGTGAAATCCTCGGCACTTTTGACACGCCACTGGTATCCGCTAAACGACACCACTCGATCGGCGGATTTCTCGGGCCACTCGTCCCACGCGACCACACCGGCGTCCGTTGACGGGTGATACGTCCTGGTCGCGCCTGGAACATAGGTATCGTCCACGAGCAGCGCCACCATCCGGCCCCAAGCATGGGACCAGTTGCTCCACGACCCGTCGCTACAGACTTCTGTGATCGCCGCCTCGACGAGGGGCTGAACGTCCCACCAGTCCGTCTTGGCCCACAGAACCACGTGCATCTCGCGCGCGTCGATGTTGCCGGCAACGCCTTCGATGCGCCGTTCACCGGTATTGCTGGCCGCGGTGATCTCAATAGTGGGAGCCGATGTAAGATCGCCGACAACGGCTCCAGGGCACGTCACCTCGCCACCGCCGCCACCCGCGCCGCCCGTCGCGCCACCCCCGACGCCACCGGTACCACCGTCGCCGCCCGCGCCGCTAGAGCCAGCCGTGCCGCCGCTCCCGGCGTCACCACCGCTTCCACCATCACCCGTCGTTTCACTGCACCCGACCACGGGCATCACCACGAGCGCGCAGACACACAGAAATCCGAATAGGTAGCGCATGACAACCTCCCGGTCCGGTCATGGGTAGTGTGGGGTCGCCGTAGTACCTGACGCTATACGTAAATCTTTATTTCACTCGCTCGCGCAGAGGTTGCGCGACGATCGCCGAGACGGTGCTTGGGAACGGTTGCTCTTTTCACTGGCACGCCGTAAACCGCGCAGCCTTTGCGTCTCGATTTGTTTGCGATGCAGCGTCGCAGCCCAACCCGGCAACCAGGGCAGGGCGCCCTGGTTGCCGCGGGCCGGCCGCTACTCGGCGGCCTCGTCCTTCGCGAAGGGCTTTTCCTCGCGAAGCTGGAACTTCGTCTGAGGAAGGATGTCGAGCTTCAACGTGAAGCTCCCGTCCCTGTTGCCGAAGGCGACCCCCGCGCGGTTCCAGTAGCTCTTGCCGCTTTCGCTGGCGTTGATGACGTAGATGGTGTGCTTCTTGGTGCTCATGGTGTTCTCCTTTGTTGTGTGCCGTGGATGGCAGCTCTCTCACCGAAGCAGGAGAGCTGTTTCCTCGGCCCACGGCCGGCGCGCTCACCGCGAAGCAACTGGAACATCAGCAACCGCTGTGACAGCTCCGCCGGCGCACGGTTGCGAGAGCGGAGGGCGTGGAGCGGTGGATGAAGCGCCTGCCTTGGAGAACCTTGGCCGCACCGAGCAGACCTTTGGAGGCACCGCGAAGCCCGAGGGGAATTTGGCCAAGGTGGGCCAGAGAGGGGTCGCAGGCGCGTAAGGTCGGATCAGAGCGATTTCATCCGGTCGGACGATTGGGCTTCGCAAGACAGGCACCGGGCGGAGCTCCGTACCGTCATGCCGATTGATCCACACGAGTCGCGGATCGATCAGTCCGCTCGATTCTGAGCAAGCCCGGATATTCGAGGTTGAGTCTCACAAACAAAACGGCGACCCACGGAGTTATCCGAAGGTCGCCGTTCTTGTTTGCTTCATGGGCTATGGTGCCGGCTGCACCTCGAACGAACCCACGTCGCACGACTCAGGTCCGACGACCACTACAGGTCGTGGCAGACCGCGCTGGTCCTCGCTGACTTGGCAGTCCGCTTCGGGAATCTGGTCGATAGCGACACTGCCCGCTTCGAGCGCGTGAGTCATGGTCGGTCCGCCATTGTCCGCAAGCGGTCCAAGGTTCAGCTGCTCTGCGGTGACGCCCGACCTGTCGCCTATTTGGTCGAAGCCACACGTGTCGCCGGGGCTTTCGAGGTTGTAGCCGAGGGACGTCCTTGTCACTTCGCTGCCCTCTTGGGTACACTCACCCTCGATCACGCTTGCAGCTGTCAAGAAGGACGCCGGAGGATCGGTTGCGTCCCCGCTCGTCACGTGGATGCTGTCGAGAACAGTGCTGTTCAACAGCGTCAAGGTCGCACTAAAGCAAGCAATGCCGCTGCCGTTGCTTGCAGCATTTCCGGACACGGTGCTGTTGACCACAAAGGCCTCGGTTTCGGTCTCGAAGTCGCCATGGATGCGTATGCCGCCCCCTGCTTCGTCGGCGGTGTTGCCCGACACGGTGCTGTTCGTGACGATGAGCGTCCCTGGTCCGCCAACGATGCCGCCGGCTGCATTCCCCGAGACGGTACTATCCATCACCTGAACGATCCCATTTGCTGAAATCCCGCTGCCCAGGTTCTCCGAGACGGTGCTGTTCGTGAGTGCGACCCACACCCCGCCTTCAATGCCACCGCCCGTGTTCCCTGAAACGGTGCTGTCGGTCAGTGTCAACGTCCCGCCGTTCGCAATGCCGCCGGCGACTGTTCCCATGTTTCCCGACACCGTGCTGTTCACCAGCACCAAGTGTCCACCGCTGTACACGCCGGCGCCGTCGCCCCCGACGGGGAAACACCCGAAGTCCCCGCAAGCCTCTTCTCCCTCGGCAACATTCGCCACGAGGATGCTGTTCACGAGCATTAACTCCCCGGCGTTGGAGATACCGGCACCGCCGTCCCCAACGACCTTTCCGCCGCTCACCGTGAAACCATGCAGCTCTGCCGTGACTTCGCGCACCGAGAACACACGGTGATCCTGGTCGCCATCCACAGTCAGGTTCCCCTCGCCGTCGAGGATGACGTCGTTGTTGATGACGATCTCAGCTTCGGTCGTTACCGTCGTCGGGCCACCGCAATCAAAGGTGTGCCGACCACCACCTTGTACGATGGCGGAGCGGATCCCTTCCGCCGTGCAAGGAAAGACGTCACCTGTTGTGCCACCGGAGCCGCCTGTGCCGCCAGTTCCATCTCCGACGCAGCTGCCGGACCCGTCGCAGGCGTTGCAACGAAAACCCACACAATCGCATGGGAAGTCCTTGGGCCAGTCCGTGTACACGCAGATCGCGAGGCACACGTCGTCGACACTGTCGCCGTCCTCGTCGGTGCAATCCGCCTCGCACGTGTGGGTCGTACAAGCGCTGCCATCGTTGCACTCGACGTCGTCGCATGGGTCGGTGGGCCCCGTGCCACCTACGCCATCCATTCCGCCAGGACCACCGTTTCCACCATCGCCCGCTGTGCCGCCGCCTCCGCCGTCGCCCGTCGTCTCACCGCACCCAATCAGCGGCACCAGCCCGATCGCGCAGACACATAAGAATCCGAATAAGTAACGCATCACAACCTCCCCGGTTGGAGCGACCGAACAGTGAGGACACTCCAAAGGGAACGTGAGTCGGCATGTGCGGTGTCGCTATACGTAATTCTTTAGCGTTTCGTGCCGCGCACGCCTTGCACTCAAGGGAACGCCGACAAGTCCCGTCACGATTGCGGTTTCGTATGGTGGACGAACAAGCGCGCAGCATTTGCGCTGCGTTTTCTGTGCGTGCAAGCGACAACCAGGGCAGGGCCCCCTGGTTGCCGCGGGCCGGCCGTTACTCGGCAGCCTCCGCTTTCGTAACGGGCTTTTCCTCGCGAAGCTGGAACTTCGTCTGAGGGAGGATGTCGAGCTTGAACGTGAAGCTCCCGTCCTTGTTCTCGAAGGCGACCCCCCCGCGGTTCCAGTAGCTCTTGCCGTTGTCGGCGGTGTTGATGACGTAGATGGTGTGCTTCTTGGTGCTCATGGTGTTCTCCTTTTTTGGTGTGCCGTGGATGGCAGCTCTCTCACCGAAGCAGGAGAGCTGTCTTCTCGGCCCACAGCCGGCGCGCTCACCGCGAACCAACCGGAACATCGGCAACCCCTGTGACAGCGCCGCTGGCGCTCGGTTGCGAGGGTGGAGGGCGTGAGAGCGGGGAGGGGAGCGCCCGCCACGGAGAAACCAGGTCGCACCGAGAAGACGACTCAATGCGTTGGCGAACCCTATGGGGACAGGGCTGAGTCGGAAAGGACCGGTTGCTGCTGTGGACGGCTGCGACCGAGTGAAGTCCAACGGCTCAACGGGAGCGGACTTCCTAGGAGAGGCCCTTGGTTGAGATCGGGGCGGCGCAACAATCGTCGGGTCCGTGGTGAAGTGGCTCGCGGAGCGGCGACAAACGCGCTCGCCCTCCTTTGTGGGTTGATTCCATATCGTGACTCGATGTATCTAGATTGGCGATGCATCCATCTCACCGTCCAAGCTGGCTTTCGGCATGGGTCGCAATCGGAACGCTCGCGTCCGCCTGCGGGACTGACGCCGGACCCTCGAATGCAACGAGCACGCTGCAGCTCCATCTGGAGCTCACGAGCGGCGCTCGAGTTGACCGGGTCGACTACGAGATCGGTGGGAACGGGATCACGCCCGTTGGTGGAACGATTGACACGAGCGACGCCCAGGCGACTGCATCGGTGGAGCTCTTTGGCCTTCCAGCGGGGGACGAGTACCAGGTCGCGATGTCGGCGACGTCCATCGATGGCGAGACCTCGTGCGAAGGCGAGGCGACGTTTTCGGTAGCGGCAGGCCGTGCGACGAGCGTGATGGTGACACTTCACTGCAAAGGCCCGCCGGCCCTGGGATCGGTACGCGTCGACGGTACGCTCAACGTCTGTGCTCAGCTCGACAAGGTGGTCGTCTCGCCACTTCAAACGAGCCGGGGAGCGACCGTCGACGTCCGCGCATCCGGGAGCGACGAAGAAGGCGACGGCGTCGCGTACCGATGGACCGCCGAGGGCGGCTCCTTTGCCGATCCCAGCAAGGCTGAGACGACGTTTACATGCGGCGAGACCATCGAGGAGGCGATCACGATCGAAGTCTCCGACGACGATTTCGTGCACTGCATCGACACGTGGACCGTCGCGGTTCGCTGTGTCGAGCCCGGAGGCGACCTCTGCGAAGGGGTCGACTGTGACGACGACAACGAGTGCACCGACGACGTCTGCAATCCGTCCACAGGGCGTTGCGAGAGCACGCCCCTAGAGGATGGGTCTCCATGCACCGGAGGCACATGCCAGGCTGGCACATGTCAGCCATCGGGATGGTTCTGGCAGAGCCCACTTCCAAACGGCAACGCTCTCACAGACGTATCGCTTAGCGACCCCAATACCGGAACAGCCGTGGGCGATGAAGGAACGATTCTACGCACGACGAATGGAGGAGTGACGTGGGTCGTGCAGGAAAGCGGCACAACCGAGCTTCTCTGGGGCGTGTCGTTCGTCGATGCGAACACCGGTACGGCCGTGGGTTTTGAAGGAACCATCTTGCGGACTATGGACGGGGGAGCGACTTGGGTCGCGCAGGACAGCGGTACCCGCGGGTATCTCTTTGACGTGTTCTTCACCGATGCGAACACTGGCACGGCAGTAGGGACGGGTGGGACCATCCTGCGAACCACGGACGGAGGCGCGACTTGGGTGGCGCAGGACAGCGGTTCCACCGACTGGCTAGAGGCTGTGTCGTTTTCCGATCAGAACACCGGGACCGTGGTCGGTCAGTGGGGAACCATCTTGCGGACTATGGACGGGGGAGCGACTTGGGTCGCGCAGGACAGCGGTACCCGCGGGTATCTCTTTGACGTGTTCTTCACCGATGCAAGTACTGGAACGGTTGTGGGCCAGAATGGAATCGTTCTGCGTACGACTGATGGGGGCGCGACATGGGTGGAACAGTTCCTCCCTCGACGCGACCGCATCCTTCTGGGCGTATCCTTTGTCGACACCAACAATGGGATTATTGTGAGCGAGGGGGGCTACATCTTTCGGACGATCGACGGAGGCGCGACATGGACCTTTCAGGAATCGCCTTCGCTGGCGAGCGTGTCGTTTAGCGGCCCGGAGATCGGTACGGCCGTGGGCGCCTACGGGGGCGCCTACGGGGTCATCTTGTGGACAACCGACGGAGGCGCGACGTGGACGATGCCGAACAGCGCCACGGTCGACACACTTTTCGACGTGTCGTTCACCGATGAAGACAACGGGGCGGCCGTGGGCGGCAACGGGACGATCGTGCGCACGACGGACGGCGGTGCGACGTGGGTCGCGCAGGACAGCGGCACCACCGAGTTTCTCTGGGGCGTTTCGTTTGCGGATGCGAGCACCGGAACGGTCGTGGGCGCTTCTGGGGTCATCCTTCGGACGACCGATGGGGGCGCGACATGGCTCGCGCAGGACAGCGGGACGTTCCCCCTGCCTCTCACCGACGTGTCGTTTACCGATACGGACACCGGGACGGCCGTGGGCAGCAACGGGACAATCGTGCGCACGACGGACGGCGGTGCGACGTGGGTCGCGCAGGACAGCGGCACCACCATCAACTCGCTCAACGGAGTATCGTTCACCGATGCGAACACCGGGACGGTCGTCGGCACCGGCGGGACCATCTTGCGGACGACCGACGGAGGCGCCACGTGGTTCGCGCAGGACAGCGGCACCGACGCTGCCCTCCGGGGCGTGTCGTTTACCGATGCGAACACCGGAACAGTTGTCGGCGACCGCGGGATCATCTTGCGGACGACAGACGGAGGCGCCACGTGGTTCGCGCAGGACAGCGGCACCGACGCTGCTCTCCGGGGCGTGTCATTTACCGCCGCGAACACCGGGGCAGTGGTCGGCACCGGCGGGACCATCTTTCGGACGACCAATGGAGGCGCCACCTGGATGGAGCAGGACAGCGGTACCACCAACCTTCTCTACGGCGTGTCGTTTACCGACGCGAACACCGGGACGGCCGTCGGCGTCGGTGGGGCCATCTTGCGGACCACGGACGGAGGCGGTGGCTGATGGCCACTTCGAGTGGCTAGGCTGCGCACCTTTGCCGCTCGCCGCACCCAGATGGACTGACATGCTAGTCAGGTAGAGCTTCGAAGCCGCTCCTCGACTAATCCGAGCACGCGATCGAGCTCCTGCTTGGTTGGATGCCCATCGTCGTCGTCGAGCTCTTCGGAGGGGATGCTGTCCACGATTTCAAGCTCGGCTGCTAGTGCCGTGCAAAGGCGTTCCGCAATGGACCCAAGCTACGGTCCCGTGTCAGCACGCCGGTCTCACGAAACTCCCGGCGCAACGCTCGGACGGCGCGCGCGAGGGGCTCGGGGCCCTGCAATGCCGCTTCCTCGAGAACGCCTCGAGCTCGTACTTCGTCCGTGTCGGGCCATAAGCCGTCCATTCTTTGGAGCGACTCCGCTTCTTCGACCCAGTCCGACAAATCCATGTGGACGATCGTATCAGAGTGAAGATCTTGGGAGAAGGGCCAAGGCGGTCTTCGACCCTGGCAGACAACCAGGGCAGGGCGCCCTGGTTGTCCGAGCGCTACGCGCCAGCGCTAGGGCTCGTCGGGCCGATGTTCGAACGCGCCCACGTCGCACAGCATGCCGCCCGTCTCTCGGCGTGGCTCACAAGTCACGAAGCCCCGCCGCCGCCACGCCCCCGACCACAGCCAGAATAACAACGACAGCAACGGAGACGCCAACCCCGATGCCGATTCGCCGCCGCCTCTTACGCTCTTGTTCTTCCTTCAGTGGCGCGATCGGCACTTGCGGGTCTTCGGGGACCGCCAAGGGCGCGCCCGAAACGGGGTCAACGTAGACAGGAGGACTGAACCCGCCTTGTTCCTCTGGCGTGCTCGTCGGCTTGGGCTCGGAAGGGTCGACGAAAGCTTCAGGGTGCCACCGCTCAACCCGCGAACGGCCTTTCTCATCGCCATCGAGGTATAGGTAATAGCTCGCCCGCAACATCAATTGCGGCGGCCGACGATGCTGCGTATGGATAGCCAAGGCAACCTTCGGCACGGCTTCCTCAACGGCTTGTGCGCTCGCGCGTAGCGGCGAAGCCAGCAACGCTAGCGCCAACACAAAGCCAACTAAGTATCGCATGACAACCTCCCGGTCCGACCCGGACATATGGATCATGGGTAACGTGTGTCGCCGGGCAGTGTCGGGCTATACGTAAATCTTTACTGAAGAGTCGATTGTGCGCGCACGTTTTGCGTTTGGGGCGTGGGGGCGCAGTGGGTGCGTCGTGTGCGACAAATAGATTTGCAGTACGGAGCTCCGGGCCGGGCCTGTCCTGCAAAGCCTGCTTTCCCTAGTCGGCGAGTTCGCTCTGCAGAACCTCGCTTTGCGGCAGCAGCTAGCCATTCTGAAGCGCTCGACGAGGAACGACAGCCGACAGCGGGGCGCGTTCGGCAAGCCGGTCGCTGCAATCGTTCACTAGCAAGTGGATATGACGTTATCGTCGGCAGCCTTACAGGGGTAGCTATCGACTGGAGTCCTATCCAACCAAGCCTCGACCTGCTCACACGACGACAGGGCGACGACGCACGCATTCACATCGGAAACGGCAGTCTCACATGCAGCGCTTATCTGCGCGCCTTCGTTGACAGTGCAACCACACGATTGTGCACAATGTGGAAGCCGGTCGGTGAGGGAGCACGAGTCGATTCTCGCGCAGAACGGATCGCAGCTGCTTGAGTACCTGCGTACGTCTGTCGTCCGCAGGATGGTCCCGTCGAAGCCCACAGCTGTCCCGGTGTTCGCATCCGTAAATGACACGCCAATGAGCCAGCTACGGGTGCCGCTATCTTGCGCCACCCACGTCGCGCCGCCATCCGTCGTTCGCAAGGTGGTTCCAGCCTCGGGACCGGCACCGGCACCCACGGCTGCCCCATTGCTCGCATCGGCAAACGAGACGCCAATGAGCCAGGCAGTGGTGCCGCTGGTCTGCGGCACCCAGGTCGCCCCACCATCCGTCGTCCGCAAGATAGTACCCTCGGTGCCTACGGCTGTCCCGGTGTTGGAATCGGTAAGCGACACGCCGGAGAGACTGTTCGTCGTGCCGCTGGTCTGCGGCACCCAGGTCGCCCCCCATCCGTCGTCCGCAAGATGGACGTACCGCCGACGACCGTTCCGATGTTCGCATCGGTAAACGACACACCAAGGAGTCCGGCCGTGGTGCCGCTGGTCTGCGCCACCCACGCCGCCCCACCGTCCGTCGTTCGCAAGATTGCGCCGAAGTCGCCACCGAGGCCCACGGCCGTCCCGGTGTTCGCATCGGTAACAGACACGCCCCGGAGATCGTCCGTGGTACCGCTGGTCTGCGCCACCCACGTCGCCCCACCGTCCGTCGTCCGCAAGATGGTCGTGCCGCCAACGACCGTCCCGGTATTCGCATCGGTAAACGACACGCCATAGAGGATGGCGCTGGTGCCGCTGGTCTGCGCCACCCAGGTCGCCCCACCGTCCGTCGTCCGCAAGATGGTCCCGCTCTGGCCAACGACGGTCCCGGTGTTGGCATCGGTGAACGAAACGCCATAGAAGTCCGTGGACTGCGGCGGGTATTGCACGCACCATACGTATGGCTCCGAGCCACCCGTGCCCCCGTCACCACCGATGCCGCCGCCGCCGGAACCGCCATCACCACCCGTTCCGCCGTTGCCGCCCGTCTCACTGCAACCGATGAGCGGAATCGTGCCGAGTGCGCAGACACATAGAAGTCCGAATAAATAACGCATGGCAACCTCCCCGGTTGTGGCGCAGTGCGCCCTAGGTGCGGCTACGTAGATGCATCAGGCGTGCCAGATGGAAGCCTGGTTCTTGCCGCGGAATCCGATACGGCGACGCGCAGGTTCTGCGTTCGCTCGGAGGTCGGCGAAGGGAGTGCGCCGTGTTGGACAAACGAGCTTGCGATGCTTCATTCCTCGAGCGTGAACGTCAGTGGAACACGGACCAGATCGCGATCGAGCCAATATCCTCCGTTGTGGCGCGTGTAGTAGAGATATGGTGTACGCCCTGGGCGTTCGAAGTTGGTGGTGGAATCCGCGTGGTCGACGATCGATGGGTATTGGGCATGAACCGACTCCAGGATCGGCGGTCCCTCCGGGCCTGTGTCGCAGCCCCAGCTCACACCGATATCCGCCCGGGCGAGCAACTGGATGTCGCTCCAGTGGATGAGGTCGGTCGAAAGCGAAAAGTAGAACCCGCAGATGAGAGTCTGCGGGTCGACCGTCTGTGCCCAACCGAGCACACGCATATAGCGGTCGATATAGGTGTTGTAGGTAAGGGTGCCGGCGTCTTGCCCCCCTGCGTCTGGCAGAAACTCGCAATCGGGCACGTCACCGACTACTGCGTATGGGCTCGTCAGTAGCAGGCTGAAGCCACTGCCACCCCAAGCACGCCAGCTTGCCGGATCGTCAAGCGTCTTCGTACGGATCGCGCATACGCCACGCTCATCGGTCCCGGCGGCGAAGGAGATTCTCTTCAGACCGATCAAGGCGTAGTAGTAGTCGTCGGGCCCGAGGACGATGTTGGAGGGCTCGTGGTAGCCCTCGACGTGATAGTCTTGAACTGGTGTATCGGGTGGAATCCACACCCGTGGCGCGGGTGCAACAACGTGTGCCGGAGGCGAGGGCTTCACAAAGGTGTGGGCACCGTCCGTCGAAACCGCGTAGGTGATCGAGTTGTACCAGCAGAGATAAGTTGGCGAGCAGTTGATGGAAGTGGCGTCGTGAAATTCGTTGTGGATGAGCACGTGCCAGCTCTCACCCAGTCGATAGGGCGACCAGAGCCATTCGTTGTTCTCGTAGGACTCCGGCGTCGGAAGGTTCGCGGAGCGATGCGCCGGGTGCTCGCAATCATGCTCCAAGCTATCAAAATCGTTGCCCCGGCTCAGATAGTTACCAGTCTCATGCATCGTGCCGAATAGGACGATCTCCCCGTCAGACGCCCGCACAGCCTTGGCGGGACCATCGGGGATATCGAACTCCTCGCAGCGATCTGCCGACCAATCAAACACGACCTCCTTGGCGCCGAAGGTGACGCTCACCGGGACAAAGTTGCACAGGCCCCCGTAGCAGCCGCCCCTAGGTCCGCCATCGGGCGTTTCGCGGCCACATGCGTTGCCGTCTTGGACGGGCGCGGTGTCACACTCGCCATCGGCGCACATGCCCATCGTGCAGTCGTTGCTCTCGTCACACGCGGTGCCGTCTGCAAGCGGGGTGTACTCGCACATGCCATCGGCGCATGCGTTTCCGGTGCATTCGTTTGCGTCGTCGCAGTCCTCCGGGCTCTGACACGCGGGCATGCCACCTGTTCCGCCACCACCCATGCCACCGGTCCCACCGCTCCCGGCAGAACCGCCACTTCCGGCTGTTCCACCGCTACCGCCTTCGCCGCCTTTGTCACTGCACCCAACCAGCGGAACCACACCCAGGGCGCAGACGCATAGAAATCCGAATAAGTAACGCATCACAACCTCCTGCCGCTGCACCTCAAAGCTCGAAGTTGGCAGACCAGACAGCAGCCCCGATTCCGACACCTATCAGCGTAGCTCCCAGTATTACGCCGACCGCGATACCGGCTTTTGCGCCTCGACTACGCCCCCCGGTGCCTCCTTGTCTCCCACTCTGCTCACTCTGGATCTCGTAATGCTCAATGGCTCTTTGACTGAGGGTGTCGATGTCAGGTACTTCAGTCCCTGGTGCGGGGGAGGACACAGGTTCCTCTAGGTTTGACTCGGAGGTTGCGACTTCCCCATCCGCTTGTGCGCTCTTGGGCTCCTCCGCATTGGGCTCGGTCTGGTCAGACGTGGCGCCATTGTCCGCATCCGCATCGAGGTATAGGTAATAGCTCGCCCGCAACATGAGCTGCGGCGGCAGGGGACTCTTTGCATAGACAACCAAGGCAGCGCTCGTAGGGCCTTCGTGATCGGGTTGTGCGGCTACTCTCTGAGGCAAAGCGACCAACAGCGTGAGCGCGCACAGGACAGTAACCAAGTAACGCATCACAAGCTCCCTCTTGCACCCACCCGATTCGGGCAGGTCACACACGTCAACTTGGGTCGCCACCGGACTCGTCACTATACGTAATTCTTTACCGTTTCGTGCCGCGCACGCCTTGCGCGCAAGTGGGCGCAAACGCGTCCCGTCGTTATTGCGGTTTTCACCGCTCGGCCGAAAATCGCGCAGCCTTTGCGTCTCGATTTCTGTGCGCTGCAGCCTCGCAGTGCGCGCAGACAAACAGGGCAGGGCGCCCTGGTTGCCGCGGGCCGGCCGCTACTTGGCGGTGGGGTCTCCTTGCGGAGCTCGAGCTTCGTAAGGGCCGCCGCTCAACGCGATCGCATCACGGATACCCTGTTCCGTGCGAGCAAACGTGCAGCTGCCCGCTTGGCAGGTCCCCGCGCCGTCCCCGCAGTCCGTGCCGTCGTCAAACGGTCGGTTGGTACACATACCGGTCGTCAAGTCGCATGCATCGTCGGTGCACTCGTTGTCGTCGTTGCAATCGACGCAGTCGCAGTTGCCAAAGTGTTCGCAGGTACCCGTCGCGGGGTCGCACAGGTCGTAGGTGCACTGGTTATTGTCGTCGCAGTCAACGCCTTCGCACACGTCGGGGCTCGTCTCGCTGCACCCGATGAGGCCCAGCACCAGCACCCAGATGACTCCAAACCGATAGCGCATCACAGCCTCGTTCACGGCTGCACCTCAAACGTCTTCACGTCGTTCGCAATCGTCAGGCGCGCAAACCGGCAAGTTGGCGGGCAATCAGGACCGTTGGGCTGGACCACTTGGTAGGTCGGGCTCGCGGTTAGTGAGCCGTTCCAACTCCCGTTCTCCGCAGTCACGGAGATCTCCACTGACTCAGGCACGATGCCAGTGCCATTAAATCCAAAGGACCAAAGAAACCCTCTGCCCTCGCAGCTGCTAATGCCGTACGGCGGCTGCATCCTCCAGAGCCAGGCCTCACGCAGGTCGTCGTAGTAACGGACACATGCGAATGCTTCCGCTTCTCCATCCAACATGAGAGTTACGTCGTAGTTCACTTCGATTTCGGGCGCTAGGCTGACTCGCACCTCGTCGGAGCAGCCAGCTTGCGTACAATCCTGCCCGCAACCGAGCGAGAACACGGCTAGCCCAATTTCGCATAGGATCAAGAAGCCAACTAAGTACCGCATGGAAAACCTCTTGGTTGTTGTGCTCAGAACACGAGTCGCGACCGTGCAAGGTCCCATTGGACTCTGCGTGGTCGCCGGTAGTGCGTTCCCTGCAGCTCGCGCAGCTCTTGCTTGCTCGAGCCCAACACGGCGCCACTCGCTGCCATCCCTACGACTCCGACGATAAGTATCAGTCCACCGGCGAAAGCCATGCCAACTCCTGTGAAGTCCAAGTCGAAGCCCTCCGATGGTTGCTGTCGCCGATCGTAGGTTAGGCCGAGCGCCAGAAGAGGCACTCCGATGGCGGTCACCACGGACGTGGCGATGAGCCACCCACGCGCTTTCGGCACACGCGCACGAAGTTCCATTTCCTCACTCACTACAATGTACCCATCGCCTGACCGCGGCGCGCTTGGCACAACGTCCACACCGTTAGCGCCCAACTTCAGCTCTAACGCAGGGCCTTCGGGTGCTGGCTCGGCTGAAGGCGCGGGCTCCTGTAGATTCGGCTCCGAGCTTGCGTCTGCTTCAACGTCTTGTGCGCTCGCGCTTAGAGGCGAAGCCGCCAACGCTGCGAGCACACACACAAAGCCAACCAAGTACCGCACGACAACCTCCCGGTTCGACCCTCACCAAGGATCATGGGCAACGTGTGTCGCCGGGCAGTGCCGGGCTATACGTAATTCTTTCCTTTCTTCGTTTGCGCAGAGGTTGCGCGACGATCGTCCGGATGGCGCCTGAGAAGGATTGCCCTTTTCACCGGTAGGCTGAAAACCGCGCAGCATTTGCGTCTCGATTTGTTTGCGTTGCAGCGTCGCAGCCCAACTCGACAACCAGGGCAGGGCGCCCTGGTTGCCGCGGGGCGGCCGCTACTCGGCGGCCTCCTCCTTCGCGAAGGGCTTTTCCTCGCGAAGCTGGAACTTCGTCTGAGGAAGGATGTCGAGCTTCAACGTGAAGCTCCCGTCCCTGTTCCCGAAGGCGACCCCCGCGCGGTTCCAGTAGCTCTTGCCGCTTTCGTTGGTGTTGATGACGTAGATGGTGTGCTTCTTGGTGCTCATGGTGTTCTCCTTTGTTGTGTGCCGTGGATGGCAGCTCTCTCACCGAAGCAGGAGAGCTGTTTCCGCGGGCCACGGCCGGCGCGTTCACCGCGAAGCAAGTGGAATGTCGGCAACCGCTGTGACAGCTCCGCTGGCGCTCGGTTGCGAGAGTGGAGGGCGTGAAGCGGGGGATGGAGCGCCTGGCTTGGAGAGCACTGGGTGCACCGAGCAGACGTTCGAAGACATGGCAACACCCTCGCGAAATACGGCCAAGCTGAACCGGCGTTGGTCGGCTCCATGTACGGGCGGGTGAGAGCGATTTCACCCGTTAGGGAGAGCAGGCTTTGCGAGACAGATTCGGGGCGGGGCTCCGTCCCGTAGTGCCGATCGATGCCCACGTGAGGTGGAGATCAATCAGTCCGCTCGACCCTGAGCAAGCCCGGTTATTCGAGGGCTACGGCTGCACCTCAAACGCCCCCATGTCACACAAACAAAACGGCGACCCTCGGAGTGATCTGAAGGCCGCCGTTCTTGTTTGCCGGACAGACTAGAGTCCTGGCTGCACCTCAAACGAACCGACATCGCACTTAGGCTCAGGTCCCAGGATCGCCACAGGTCGCAGCAGACGGCGTTGGTGAGGCGCCGGGTGAACCGTCGAGGTGCCGTGCGACCTCTATGGTCAAAGACAACGAGTGGCATGCACCGCCTTAAGGCTGCGCGACACACACCCCGTTTTGGCACGAGCCGCCTTCCTCGCATGCGGCTCCATCCGGGTCAGGTTCGTTGCGGCAGACCACGTCACACACATCTTCGGTGCAGTCGTTGTCGTCGATGCAGCTGAACCGATTGCATTCAGCCCAGCATTTACCGTCGACGCAGACTCCGAGCTGCTCACCGAGGAAATAGTGCTCCCGGGTCAGTTCGCACGGGTGGCCATCCTCGTACGGCGTGCCATCCTCGTATGGCGTGGACTCGCACACGCCCTCGGCGTTGCACAGATCTTCGGTGCATTGATTAAAGTCGTCGCAGTCTTCGTGGCTTTGGCATGCCTCCATCTGCCCGTACCACTGCGCGGCTGGTAGCGCCATCCAGCCACCGGAGAGTTCGCAATCCCCGCCGCAGCCCATGCCGGGATGGAAAGACCACCACGCCGTCCCAGTAGCCGTATCGCCGTCGAACGAACCAGAAACCACAACGCCGTCACCGCTGGTTACAGCCTCGAATGCATTCCCTTCAATGGGGGTCGTCCCCGTGGGAACGCCGTTGTCCTCGATTCCGACGCCATGCCCCTCGCACCGGGTAACCTCGCAACCACCTTGGCCCCAGCCGGCATCGTCTTTCCAACTCAGCTCGAGCGGCCAAGTTTCGTCGTTCTCGCCATCAATGTCGCAGTCGGGGCTCGCCGTAAGCGCCGTTCCATCCTCGTTCACGTAGAAACAAATCGCCCACCCGGTGTCGAAGGAGGAGCCGTCGGTGTTGCTTGCCGGGTTGCCGCCGAGCCATAAGCCCGGTGTGATCGCACTGCCACCGCCTCCACCGCGTCACCAGCCGTTCCACCACTGCCACCTGTGCCACCGCCACCATCTGCGTTCGTCGTTTCGCACCCCATGACACTGAGCGCGAGCACACATATGAACGTAAATAGAAATCGCATAGCAACCTCCCCGACCTGCAGGGGCCTTAGGCAACGTGGGGGCGCCGGACAGCGCCGCGCTATACGTAATTCTTTACTGCTAAGCCGATTGTGCGCGCAGGTTTTGCGTTTGGGTCGTGGGGACGCAGCGAGTGCGTGGCTATGGCTGCAGCTCAAGCGCACCCGCGTTGCACATCGTGCCGCCAGGACGAGGTTCGCAGCCGCCAGTCGGCCGCCTCGTTGAAGTTCTACTCCGTCGGTACGGTCAGCTCCGCTTGGTCGCACCCGTAGGCTCCGTCACACCTAGCCCCGTTGGGTTGATAAAACACGTAGTCTGGGCTCTCGCTCACGGAGCCCGTCGAGCTGCCATCTTGAGCAGCTATCGAAATCCCCACCGTTTCGGGAGTTGTGTTTAGGTGGAACCCTGAGCCGCTGCACCCAAACCACAGCAAACCCTCCATCGAGTCTCCGACCCACGATCCGTCTTCGGTCTTGATGCATGTGAACGCATCAACGACGCCATCCAGAACAAGCTCGACGTCGTATGTGGAGCTGACGCTCGGCACGAGGGCAACCTCTATTCCGGCAAAGCAGCCCCGATCAGTACACCCCAGCTCGCTGCAGCCCACGACGCCGAGCGCCAGCACGCACATGAATCCGAGCAAATACCGCATGACAATCTCCCCGACCCGAAGGGCTCCTAGGTAATGTGGGGTCGCCGGACCGCGTCTCGCTATACGTAATTCTTTCCCAAACGGTCGACTTCAGGCGCACCTTTTGCGTTTTCTGTGCGTGCAAGCGGCAACCAGGGCAGGGTGCCCTGGTTGCCGGCGGGCCCGCCGTTAGTCGGCGGCCTCCGCTTCTCGTTAGCGAGGCTGTTCCTCGCGAAGCTGGAACTTCGTCTGAGGAAGGATGTCGAGCTTCAACGTGAAGCTCCCGTCCTTGTTCTCGAAGGCGACCCCGGCGCGGTTCCAGTAGCTCTTGCCGTTGTCGGCGGTATTGATGACGTAGATGGTGTGCTTCTTGGTGCTCATGGTGTTCTCCTTTGTTGCGTGCCGTGAATGGCAGCTCTCTCACCGAAGCAGGAGAGCTGTCTCCGTAGGCCACGGAGAAACCAGGTCGCACCGAGGAGGCCTTTGGAGGCATGGCGAACCCGAGCGAAACACGGCTAGGCTGGAACACAGAGGGATCGCCGCCGGGTACAGGCGGATCGGAGACACGTCGCCAGCTAGACAGAGCAGGACTTGCGAGAAAGGCTCGGGGCGGAGCGCCGCACCGTAATGCCGACCGATGCACACGTGAGGTGGAGATCGATCAGTCCGCTCGACCCTAAGTAAGCCCGGTTATTCGAGTGGGCGAGTCTCACAAACAACAACGGCTACCCACGGAGTGTTCCGGAGGTCGCCGTTCTTGTCTGCTGAACGGACTACGGTTCCAGCTGCACCTCAAACGCCCCCACGTCGCACATCGTCGCAACGTTGCTCGAAGTCAGTCACACCCTTGGTTACGGGATCAGCGCGCACAACGCCTGCACACGGGTAACCGTCTTGGGCCGGACGGGTAGGCTGCCGGTGACCGTGGGGTTCTCGGCGAGGCCACAAGTGTTGACCCCCTCAACGCCTTGTGGGTTGATGAGCCCCACTGGACTGCCCTGCCGTACACCGCTGAATGACAGAATCCGTGAGCCTGCCGGAAGAAGCTCTTCCGAGATCACCCAGTTGCCGCCTGCGTCGCTCGTGAACCCGAAATCCGCTGGATCCGGAAGAGGAGAGGACACAGTCTCGCCTCCCACTACGGCGGACGCTGGCCCGAAGTCGACGCTGACTATCCCCTTCTCCTCGTCGATATCCATCATGAGGTCTCCCTCGATCTGGGCGACCAGTGCATCCGCAACGATTTCAATATTGGGATTGACCAGACCAGTGTCCGACACGGTTCCAAACTCGACGCCGCTCCAGGCGCCATCTCTTGACGCGTGCAGGACAACGGTACCGAACGGCAGCTCCAGAGAGAACTCCCCTAACGTATCCGTGGTCGTACCGAACGAGGTCCCGAACCAGGACACCTCGGCATCCGCCGCCGGTGATTCTGAGTTGACGTCGATGACGGCGACCGTACCGCTTACGCTGGTCAGCGCAGTGCACGCCCGTCTTAGGCAGACACCATCGCTGCACGCCTCGCCGTCCGCGACAGCAAAGTAGCCGCAAAAACCAGCTAAGAGGCAGCGCCCGAAGGTGCATTCGTTACCGTCGCCGTCGTCTGGGCAGTCCGAATCGCTTTCGCAATACGTGATGTCGTCTTCAATGCACCCCATGACGCCAAGCGCCAGCACGCACGTGAATGTGAGCAGAATTCGCATAAGAACCTCCCCAACCCGCAGGGGCCTTAGGTACCATGGGGTCGCCGTGGAGCCTGTCGCTATACGCAATTCTTTACTTGATTCGCTCGCGCAGAGGTTGCGCCACGATCGCCCTCATGGCGTTGCGAAAACATTCTGATTCTCACCATTCGGCACCAAAGCGCGCAGACTTTGCGCCGCGTTTTGTGGCGGGTCGGCTTCGCTCCTGGTCGAACGAGAGCACGGCACAACCGCACTTGCTGCCCCAGCGTGAATAACCACAGAGGTTGCGGCGCTTTCCGATTTCACTCGCTCGCACGAGCGGGCTTCGCAAGACAGGCCGCGCAGTCATGAGGACGACCATCGGTGAGATCGTAGTGCGTATCGCGCTCCTCGAGCAGGCACGAGAGCCGCTCCGCAAGCGCGCGAATGTCGTCAGGAAGATCCTCGGACCGAACCTCTAAGAGCGCGAGAAGCTCCACGAGCGCATCTTCGACCGATCGCAAGATCCCCTTTTCAAGGGCCTCGGTCGGCCAGCCTTCCGCAAGGTTCCAGCAGAGCGCCAGCCGATAGGCGAGCTCTCGCTTGGTCTCTTGGTCGCCGCCTTCGCCACGCCATCGGACGGGTCCCGTATCGAGCGAGCAGCCGCCACGGCCCGAAGCGGGCGCAGCGTGCACACGATGCCAGCGCTTCGATTCTTGGGGCTCGTCGAACAGCGAAGCCTTGTCCGAGGTTCTTCATCGCATACCCCCGTCATCGCGCGTACGGCCCGTAGCTCGTGCTCCCGAGCTCGGTCCAAATGAGGTTGTCGAGAAGCCGCAGGCCCAGCAGCGTGCAGGCCTGGCAAAGCGTCTCGGCCAGCTTCTTGTCTTCCGGGCTCGGTTCGAGATCTCCCGAAGGGTGGTTGTGCGCGAAGATCATCGCATTGGCTCCGAGCAACACCGCCGGCTGCAAGACCAAGAGAGGCTTGACCGGGGCCATCACGTCGGTCCCGATCGACACGATTCGCCAACCGAGCGGACGGTTCTTGGGGTCGAGATAGATGGCCACCGCGTGCTCTCGGGTGGTGTCACTCACGACCCCGCGAAGGAAGGCCGCCGCCGCGTCTTTGTCCGTCAGCGGCGCACGGACCGGCTGGTCTTGACTGTAGTTCAAATGAACCTCGCGAATCACATGAACCTCGTCGGTTTGGGGGCTCGGGTCGGGCATCGTGGCTCTCCTTTCTCGTGCCGTGAGGCAGCACTTTCGTGCCCCGCGGAGAGCTGCCTCACGGCGCGAGGAAAGGCGCCGTACGCATGACGTGAAGCGCTTCGATCTCGAGGTCTTCGCCCGCGCTTCACAGGAGGCAGGCGACCCTGAGCCTCGGCAGCGAATCGGAACGCCCGAGACGCAGCAGGCTCCGCGGGCCGAAGCCCGCGGAGCGGGGGCACTAACCGCGTTGCCACGTCTCCCGGTAGGCGGCGTCGTAGGCCTGAACGATGTCTTCGGAGATTTCGACCCCGGGGTTGAGGAGAATCACATCGCCGAGCCCCTCGAAGCGGTGGTCGTCAAAGGCCTCGGAGCACTCGTAGCTCACGCCGTCGTAGTCGCTTTGTTCCATGGCGCGTAGGGCGTCTGCAGTCGCGAGAAGGCGAGCGGCTTGTGGGGTGATCGTGCGAATCATGGGGTTCCTCCGTTTGAGATGGGCGAGTGCCTCGTTCACGCGAACTTCCGAGGCACAGGACCAGGAGAAAAAAGGAGGGAAACCGGGGTTCGGTGCCGAGCACGCACAACCCCGCACTGACGCAGACGGAAGACGCCCCGAAGCGCGTCCAGGGATGCGACGTTTCGACGCTCGTTCGAGGTCAGGGCAAGCGGCGCGAGCCCTAGCGTCGATCCTTCTCGAGGAGCCGCGAATCAAACAGGAACGGCTCCTGTTTTTCCAAGGTGACTTTCGCAAAGTCGGGATGGAGCGGATTGAGCAGAATGTTGTCCTCAGACGGGACCACCGCCGAAGGAACCGCGAGGCCGACACTCCGGGCCTCGGCCGCCCAACGCGCTCCAAGTTCCTGACAAGTGGCAGGTGCCGGCATCGCGTTCCAGTTGGCGGGAAGTGTACTGGCGTCAACACGCTCGACGGCGTGGTCAGGCACACGAATGGTGAGCGCGACGTAGTCGAGGGGTGAGGTCTCGACCGCGAAGTGGACCAATGCCTCCAACGCAGCGAGCGACAGGGTCGACGCGGTATAGACCATGGGAACACCCTTGGGGTTCCATCGGCTTCCGTAGCGACGCGCGCCTTCGCCGGTCAACGCTTGGCTTACCCACGGGGCGCGGATCAGCCGATAGACCCGCATTAGGAAAAGAGGCCGTAGTCAATCCGGCCCAACACATCCCGCACTTGCGCCTCTCCGATCTCCGTGTCGAGGAGCTCGAGGGGACGAGCGCCCCCAAGGGCGCGATTGTCCTCGGTCATCCACCGCACCGCACGATCTCGGTGACCCAATACCTCAGTCGCCCGCGCAACGATCTGCGCGATTCGGTAAAGCCGGTCGGACTGCAATTGCGTGAGGGGTTTGCTTTGGGCGAGTTTACGCCGCCATGTTCGCTCGGGGACCGTGAGCAACCGGACAAGCGTTTCCTCGGAGATCTGCGTCTTCTTCGAAAATTCGACGAGCGCGGAAGGGGGCAGGCCCTTGCGAATCGCATCCGCAAGCACATCCGCAGCGGAGCGGTTCCCGGTCGCTCGCTTCGTGCCGAGCAAAGACCGGATCTCGGCATAGGGATCAAACGGCGGTGTCGAAGCAGGGGCTGAGCTCTTGGTCATTTGGCCTCACTATAGGGCCATTTGGCCAAGAGGTCCAGCGTGCGGACGTCGCGAGGATCCACTATTTCGGCGGCCAAAGCCTAGGAATTCGGCGGATTCTTGCTCTCACCGCGCCCATTCTCGAAGTTCCGCCGCTGCACCAAGTGGCGAGGATGGTCCTCGCACCGTGGACACCAATACTGCTCCCCAGGGCCCTCGCCCTCGCAGATTTCGTTCGAGTTCACGCGCACCCAGGCGGTCATCTCACAGTCAGCGCTCCCGCATGCGGGGCAGACCCAGTCGAATTCATGGTTCTCCGAAGCAGCGACCGATCGTAGTAGTCGATCTTCCAGAAGTAGCGCTCGCCCTCGAGCTCGATCGCTCCGAAGTCGCGCTCCCGGTAAGGGTCGTTGTCCTCGGTGAAGCCGTCGAGTGAGGCAACCGCACAACGCAAGTGTGCAAGCGTCTCCTTGGGTAGGGCGGCCACCATCCGCGTCAGCATCATCTTCGTCGATCCGGGCAGCAATCCTTTGCGAGCCTTGTCGTTCAGCAGTGCGATCTTCTCCTTCGTGGGGTGCATGGGTTCCTCGCTCTCGTGTTCGGGGTCCATGAAGTGCAGGTCTCCCGCCCCGTCATGGAGACCTGTGCTTCGCGGACCTGAGGAGAGTGTCCGAACCAACAGCGGACTCAGACGATCGCCGCGGCGGGCTATTCCCGATGCGCGATCAACCGCGCCATCACCTCGGGCCTTATTCACCCATCGTGGATGTGCCGTGCCGCGGTTTCGGGCGGTCGTAAGATCTACAACAAGCACTTCGGGCAATGCGTCGACGTCCTGCGACGCCGCCGGGAGCCCCTTCCGCCTTCCACTATGAACCGCAGAGCTTCGCCGGTCCGAATATCAGCCTGAGCAGAGCTGCCCCTCAGTCGAAGAACTGAGGATTTCTCTCCCGGTACTCTTCGTACGTGCCGAGCTCGGTTTCTTCGGCAATGCGCTCCATGGTTTCTCCGATATCTTCGACCTCCGCTGGGGGGGTCCATGCTGACGTGTTGTCACCGTAGCCCCATGGGAACAGGTCGCCGGTCAGCCTCAGCAGCGGGTCGCCAATGATGACGATGCCTAGGTGCCATTCGTCATTCTTCCAACCTTCTTCGTTGTACCAGATCTGATAGGCCTCGCCCCAGCGCCTGCCGATGACGAGGTTTCCGTGAAAGATGTGAGGCCGGGCGACGGCGCCGGTCTTGGTCGAGCCAATGGCGGCTAGGCCGTAGTCGGTTCCGACGGTATAGTCGCGCGCGAGGTTTCCTTCTTCGGTGAATCTCGCGGCCGAACAATTGAAGAGGTTGTAAAACGAGCCCTTGAAGTTGAGCTCGCGGACTTGAGAGCGCATGACTCTCGTTTGCGTTACAGATCCACCCTCAGGATGATGCTCGAACTGCACGAGACGAGGCGATGCGTGCATCCACTGGTAGACGAACTCTGCGCCGTCTCCCGTCATCTTCTCTAGGTACGCCTCTGCGGTGGTCTCAAACGGCTCCTTTCGCAGGTCCACGTTCGAGTACAGCTCCTCGAGATGAAATGCCTTCTCCGTGCGAGCGCTGGACCAGTCGTCATCGATGAAGATAAACGCGGACACGTCGACCAATGGACCGTCCCACCGATAGGAGTACGCCCGCGCGAAGTAGTTCACGAGCTCCTCGGTCGTGCCGTGTAGGCGCGCGGTGTAGATGTCCAAATGGAGGTTGGAGTGTCCATCGAACCTCCCATCCTCGTCTTCATCGATCCAAATCGCATGGCGGTCTTGCAGGTAGAGGTCGATCGGGAACTGCTCGTAGTAGCCGAACGCGGTCTGCTCGTACCACGCTGCAGGCAGGTCACCGATGAGAAGCGCGCCTTCGATGCCTTGAACGTCGATGTACTGGAACAGCAGTTGCCTGAGCTCCTCCACCGTGCCTGGCTCGAAGAGCTCGACGTACACCTCGATGTTCGCGATCTGCATGTTTTCCGCATAGCGAGCGAGGCTTGGTTGAAGCGCCTCGGCCAATGAGCTTTCGACCACGACCAGGAAGTCACGCTCCTGGAGGCCGTTGCCGTCGCCGCCACTGCCGTCGCTGCCACAGCCTCGAAGTGCCAGAGCGGAGACGATAGCGGCGAGCGCCGCAACGAAGATCCACTTCGGCCGCGATCCCATTTCGCTCTTCCTTTCCTTTCGCATTTCCGTTCCTCTCATAGTTCACCCGACCCGATGCCAAGATCGGGTTCTGAGGCGAAGCCCCCGCATGCGCGCTCAGCTGCGGGAACGAGCTCCTCGCACGGATACCGGAGCTCACACTCCACTCCGCCGTCGGGGCATGACCGCGTAGGAGAGAAGTCGCAGTCGTAGACGAGGCGGCAGTCGATCTGATCGAGATAGGCGTCGATGCAGCCGGCACCGTACACGTGGTGTATTGCCGCGAGCCACAGCGTCGTATCTTCCACACAGGCTTCCAGACTGTCGCGCGCGGGCTCGGAACTCCATAGCGGCTCGCAACGCGCCCGCAGCTCACAGATCTGGTAGATCGCCCCGTAAAGCCGCGTGTTTGGACCTTCGACGCCGCACCCATGGACAAGTAGGAGTGCCACGAGAATGGCAAGCAGTGCTCGCACGCTCACCGTTTCCTCCTGTCGGATCCCGTCGCGGGCTGGTCGCAGGTTTTGAAAGCCTCGACCTCGTGCGAGCAGCCACCCACGAATCTGTCCAAGAGGATTGGGAACTCGATACACGGCGAACGTTCGGCACAGTCGACGACCGCCCTAAATGCTTGTTGGCACTTCTCGTCGAGGGATAGGCTCTGCCCAATGATGTTGATGCGACAGAAGTCGACGTCACGACCGACCGCACGAGGGGCGCACTCCATCGCTCTCTCGCAGTAGCGATCTGCCGCCTCCGCGACATCGGCTATCCGCTCGTCGGCACGCCCGAACGAATACCCGGGATCGCCACAACTGATCATAGCGACACAGCAAGCAAATACCCAGAGGTCTCGTCCCGAGATACGCACCACCACTTTCCGACCTCGCCATGGTCTAGTGCCATAAAATGATGCCACTCGCCGAAGCTGGCCATACGTAATTCTTTCCTCGGGTGCCGAGAGCGCGCGCAAATCTTGCGTAGGGCGCTTCAGTCATAGAACTCCTGATTGCGGTCTTGGGGCTCCTCGTAGGTGCCGAGCTCTCGCTCGTCGGCGATGCCTGACATGATCGCGTCGGTGCCCTCGATTTCGCTTGGTGTCGAGGCCAAGATCTACGATGCGCTGCGCGTCGCACGCAATTCCAATGGTGTGTACAACCCCCAACGCCATTCAGGCGGCCGGACCCAGAGCGCTCCAGACTTCAGTTTCGAATCCGAGGCACGCCCAGGAATCGCGTGCTAAGAAATGCGCAATGGCACAGGACGAGGCGAGCGTTGTCATTTGTGAAGCCTGCGGAGAACACGCGGCAGAGATCGTGGTCGACGGCAAGAGAGCTCTCTGCAGCGAGTGCCACCTCATGGAGAGTGGGACGAGATTGCGTCGCGAGGAGAAGCCAGAGCCTGAGGAGTGAACACCTGCGGTCGTTCTGCGCCGGGGCCTTCTCCTGACCGTTCCTCTCTCGATCCACCTCGATGCTCGTCCGGAGCGGCGTAACGGCAGCCAGCCCTTCAGTCCTCCACCTTCGCGCGTCAAAGTTGCGCGTGGCAAGCAGTGTGCGCATTCCATGCGCCCCTGGCCTTTGTGCAGTCCGCGAAAGCGCGAAGGTTTCTTGATTGGCCTGAGGTATGCACCGTTCAAACGCGCGAGAGTGGGTCGCCGTGAAAAAAGAACTCAGATTCGCTGCCTCCGCGATCGGGACGGCTCCGTTTGCTGCGACTGCGATGGTGAAATCGGCGCTCCAAGCCTTGGAAGAGAAGGCGCCGCACGGGAAGGTATCGTGCGAGCCCATCGTGCTGATGCATGGCTTTGCCGGTTTTCGAGAGCTAGGGCCCCAAAGACGGCCGTTGCTCGAGTACTTCACCAACGTGCGCCATGTGCTTCGGACAATGGGCTATCAGGTGTTCGCGCCCCAGGTCGCCCCGTTCGAGGATCCCCTCGACCGCGCCAAGCAATGGTTCAGCGCCATCGAGAAGATCCGCAAGAAGACCGGCGCCGAGAAGGTGCACCTCATCGGTCACAGTCAGGGTGGGCTCGACGCCCGCGTGCTCGTGGCTCCATTCCAAGGCGCCCACGACACAGAGGTCGGGCCACTCTTTGGACTCAACTACGGAGAGCACGTCGAATCCCTCACCACAATCGCCACGCCGCACTTCGGCTCGGTCATCGCGGATGCCATCGTGAAAGACATCCCGGGACACAAACAGGCCGTTGCGGCGCTGATGTTCTCGCTCGACGTCATCACCGCCCTTATTCGGGGTGACCAACAAGACACGGACCGCGCCTCCAAAGCGCTGACTCGCGAGTTCATGCTCAACGACTTCAACAAGATCATCAAAGACGATCCGAACGTGCGCTACTAAGCCGTCGCTGGAGACCCAGGCTACCGCACCGTGGTTCATCCGTGGCTTCGTCCCGAGTACAAGGACATACTGCGAAGGGATCCCGCCGACGGTGGGGGGGCCAATGACGGTCTGGTAACAGTCGCCGGCTCTTTCTTCGGAAACCTCCCGCCTGAGTACCGAGATCAAGTCTATCCAGGGCTCGAGAAGCATCGTCGGGACAGCTGGGAGATCCTCGGCGTCATCGAAGCCGATCACATCGCCGAGGTCGGCCTCGAGCTTCGCGTGCGGCGGCCGAACGCATACGACCACCTCGCGTTCTTCGCAGGACTCGCGCAGTTCCTCGACGACGCGTACCCGATGAAGATGACCCTTCGAAAAGACGGGCACTGGGAGCGCCGTCCGGAGTCGGCGGCGATGTCAGGTCCAATGGCCATGGTGGGGTTGCCGTAGGAACCCGGCAGCGATCCCCTCACCTTGGCGGCGTCTCACTCGGCTAGCCTTCCAGCGTCTCTTTGACGTTGGTCAGTGCCATGTCGAACTCGCGTTTGTTCCGCCTGATCGCGATGTGCTCCGCCAGCTTGCCCAGCACCGGAATGGGGATGCTGTACTCGACATCGATGGTCAGTGTCGTCCCTTCTTGGTGCGGTTCGACGGTGTATCCCCAAATTGCGCCGATCATTCCGATGTTCTGATGCACAGCGCGTTCATCGGGAACATGCTCGATCCCCGTGCTCTGCCCGCGGAGCAGAAGCCCTGCCATTTTGTACGTCCACTCGTACTGCTGCCCCGCGCCGGTCCCGATCACATTCCGAACTTCAAACATGCTCGGCAGCCAATCGGGCAAGGTCCCTGGCTCATCCACAAACGCGAATACCCTGGCCGGGGTCGCGTGGATCACGATGCTGTTCTTCCAAGAGGCCATGCGCGCTGACTTCCATTCTTGAAGAAAACCCCCACTATACCAAACCATCGGTTCTGGCGATGTCTGTACGTAATTCTTTACTTGTTCGAGACTTCGGCAGAAGCGTTGCCAGTCATCGCTCCCATATTGGCAGCCTTGCTGCGTCCAGGAACATTCTGGAGTCACGGCGGCGCATTTGCGACGGCGTGGATAACACTCACGGATTGCTGAGTGGCGGGCGGTCCGCACACGCAACAGGACTCAGCTCGGTTTGACCTGCCCCCGGAATTTCGGACCAGTGTTAACACGACAGGGCGCATCGTGACGCAGGCTCACCCCAGCGTGCCCACTCCCACAATTTCTCCCACACACCACGAAACAACCAGAAACGAGACGCAACACCCGGAAACAGGTTCCCCTTGGTTTTGTGGGGATTTCTCAATGATTCTGGTCAGTCAGTTCATGCAGAGCATGAGCGTCCGGATCTCCGCGTCGATCCGGGGACGACCGCCTTGGTTTCGACTCCGCCAGCTCCAGTAAAGCTTGAAGCCCTTGCGATGCCAGCCGATGACGGTCTCAGGCTTCACGAGGATGAGAGCGCTCTGCCAGTCTGGCCACAGGCCGCAGAGCGCGATCCGGAATGCGCGGTCCGCGTGGGTCAACTTGGGGCGTTTGGTCTTGCGCTTCACAATGGCCAGCTGCTGTCGCAAGGCGAGGTTTTCGAAAGCGAGCTCGCTCTGCGGCCGGAGGCTCGATCTGGCGGCCACGAGCAGGACGTACAGCAAGTCAATCATCGGGGTAGGGCGAGCTTGACCCCGAGCGTGGAAACGTCAACGATTGTGCGGTCGACTAGGTTCTGAGGAGGCACAGGATGTCAATGCCGGGCTGTCCGTGGGTGTCTTGAGGTGGTAGCGTCAATCGATCAGTCGCAAACCTGGCGGAAGTGATTCGCCAAACGCTCTCTGCTCGTCGGCAGCGTCCAACTCGACCACATCCTCCACCATCTCGACCCACCGTGCGGGGACACCCTGGACCCGCAAGCGCTCGACCACCGACGCGCGCAACTCCGGAGGTACATCGCGTTCTCGGTCACCGCTCGAGCGAGCCAACAGCACGGTGGCAAATGGCAGTGTCTGACTGACTTTCCAGTCCCGACGCAACGCCTCCCCGATCCAGCGCTCGGCCACTTCTCTCGGGACGACGTTGTGAATGCTGCCGACGAAAGGCACGCGGGAACCCAGTCGGCCGACCGCCCACCAGGTTTGGTCGAGCTCACGGCCGTCCTTCAGCCGTTCCAAGAGATCCTCGCCGACACTCGTCTTTCGGTCCGCCGGCAGACGTTCGAGAGAGCCGACCAGGCGGACCATGTCGTCGTAGCTGCGGCGGCGCGGGCTTTTGGGCGACGTTCGGGATTTGCTTTTCGGCGGCTTCATCTCGTCGGCCACATCGTCGAGAAGCCGGGCGTGGGCCGACTCGTCTAGACCTCCGGACACCCTGCGCCACAACGTCCACCACTCCGCCCAGTTCTGCGCATCATCGTTGTACTGGATACCCTGATCGTAGAGGTCCCAGAGCTGCCGCACCCGCCAATCGTCGAGCGGATAGCCGAAACCCGGGCGCAAAGAGAAGCCCACGAGACTAAGCCACAGGCGCTCGTGATGGACGGTACGTCGGCGCCGGCGCGCCCGTTGCAGAAGCTCGGCGAACAGCTGTCTCAGCAAAGGAGTCTGCCAAGTGTCTCGGGATCCCAAGATGCGCTCGAGGCTGCTACGCAGGCCGCGAATCTCCTTCGGGCCCACGGATTTCGAGCGACCGCCATAGAGTCGCCCGATCAGCTCGGCGGCTTCCGCAAAGCGCGGGTGCGTTTCCTCGTCGATTCGCGCTACGGGCTGACCGCGTAGCTGAAAGGCGAGATGCCAGCGGCGTTCGGAGCCATCCACCGCAACGCAGCTCATGTCTAGTGTGCCGATCTCGTTTAGGTTCAGACCGAGCTGCACCACGACCTCTTCCGACTCCTGCCCACGGCTGAGGACCGAGGCGACGGGTGGCAGGTGAAGGAAATCCACGTCGTTGAGCGCAATCAGGTCCCCAGGGCTGTGATTGCGATCGCTGGTCGACGAGACGAGGTGGAATTGTACCGGCTCACCCAGACGCAGGGAGAAGTGGCGTCCTTCGAGCAGAACCTCCTCACCTTCGACGGCGCCGCGCGGAAGCAGACAGAGGCCCTGCTGCCGGTCCGCTTCTCCCTCCATGACGAGAAAGTAGCTACGTGCGGAGCCGCCTCCAATACGCAGGACATCGCCGCGCCGCGCAAGGGCATAGGACACCGCCCCTCGCGCAACGGCAGCCATCGGATTGGGGTTGCGCAACTCTCGAACGGGGGCGCCGCGCCAGCCCTCGATCACATCGAGCAGTCGTCGGGTCAGCGTTTTGCTGTTGAACACGCCGCCGTTGAGCAGCACGGCATCGGGAGCCACGGAGCGATTCGAGGACTCTGCGTATTTGGTGAGGAAGGCACCAATGTGCCGGGTAATCGCGGCGTCGGCGGCATAAGGCAGGCCGAACTCGACGATGGCACTGCGGCGCCCGTGGGGATGCTCATCCGCGGAGACGTTCGGGAAGAAACCATCGACGATCATCGTGTTGACTTCGTCCCGGGAGAGCTCGGCCGAGCGGGCGCCACCGACGAGCTGCGAGCCCCCGCCGACGAGCGTCACGTGGGTCGTTTCGGGTGCCTCGTTTGCGAGCAATCTCTCTTTCGCTGCCCGACACTCTTGCAGGAGCTGAGAGAGCTTGGCCGCCGTGAGCCGCGCGCCACCGATGCGTCGCTCGATGAGGTGAGCGATGGCCATGTCCATGTTGTCGCCACCCAGCATGAGATGGTCGCCGACGCCAACACGCTCCAGCGTTGGTTCTTCCTCGTCGCCGTTCACGCGGATGAGGGTCAGATCCGTGGTGCCGCCCCCGACGTCCACCACCAGCAACAGCCGCACGTCCTGTAGGGCGTCGGCGAGCGATTCCCGATGGCGATGGATCCAGTCATAACAGGCGGCCTGCGGCTCCTCGAGCAGGCGAAAGCTTTGCAGACCCGCCATCTGCGCCGCTTCTACGGTCAATGCCCGCGCCGATTCGTCGAACGAGGCAGGCACCGTCAAGACGACCTCTTGGTGCTCGAGCCGGTGCTCGCCAAACCGGTGATTCCAGGCATCCCTCAGGTAGCAGAGGTAGCTGGCACTGGCCTGGGCGGGGGAGACCTTGGTGACGTCCTGGACGCCCCCCCAAGGCAAAAGCGGAGCCGTGCGGTCGACGGCCGCATGGGAGAGCCAGCTCTTGGCGCTGGCCACCAAGCGACCCGGTACGCGGCTGCCGAGCTCGCGCGCGAGATCGCCGAGCACGAGTGGCTGGACGCCGGCCGGGTCGGAGAACGCCCACGGAAGGTGCAGGTCACCCTCGGACAGCTCGGCCGACGCGGGATGGTAGCGCAGCGAGGGCAGCAATGGCCTCGGCGCCACCTCTCCGGGTGCGACCAACTGTTCGATCTCGAAGAGCTCGACGTCTGGTTCGCCTTCACGCTTGGTATCGGCGAACGCCAGCAGCGTGTGCGTCGTGCCGAGATCGATGCCGATCAAATAACGCGGCGTGTTCGTGCGTGCGATGATCAGGCCTCCCTGCGGACATCAAACTCTACGTTCCAAGCCTGGTCACCGTTCGTCGGGATCGCCTCCAAACGCAGCGTCCCGACCTCGGTCACCGCGGCATGCAGCCGCACCGGCACGACCTCGCCAGGCCTACGACCTTCGGCAGGCAGCTCCGCCTCGATCTCCTCGAGCTCTTCGACCTCCTCGGGGGACCAATCCTCGGAAGACCACCCGACCTCGTCCTCTCGACGCACCGAGGAGCCGAAAAACCGAAAGCGCACCGTTTCTCCGACGACCAGCCCGACCTCCTGGGGCGGCAACGCCGCGTCCGTTCCCTCCTCCATGCCGAAGGGGGCGATACACATGATCTGGATGGGCGGTTCCATCCCAGGCACCGCCGGCATCGCGCTCTCGATACCGACGTAGTACGCCTTGGCCGTCCCCCCGCGAATCCGCACGCCTCGACCTTTGCGCACATAACCGTAATAGGCCGCGCCGCGGGCGACCGCGAGGTCGAGATCCGCACCCTCCAGAATGCGCGCCGGCGCGGCGTTCTCACCTTGCAACCAACCGTTGAGAACCTGCAGCGTCCGCTCGGCGATGGTCTTGGCCTTGAACACACCGCCGTTCAGCAGCATCGCAGTAGGGTGCAGAAACGAGTTGCCTGCGCCTGAAACAGTGGGCTCGAAGCCCGGTAGATCCGCCGTTGCGCCTACCTGGCGACTCAGAAAGCCTGCAAGGTGCCGCGTCACGGCGGCATCTTGGGCGTAGGGGAGCCCGAGCTTCGTCAATGCGCCGCGAGCACGGGACGCCGGTTTTGCGGACGCCTCGACAATCGGGAAAAATCCTTCGATCAACGTGCGGACGACCTCGTCGCGGGTGAGCTCGGCGCGCAGGGTCCCGCCGATCAAACGTGCGCCTCTGCTCGGCACCACCACGGGGACGGCTTCCACGCTGGCGTCACTGAGCAAGGTCTCTTTCGCAGATCGACAGCCGTGGGTCAGTCCCTGCAGCTGCCAGAGATCGAGCTGCTTACCCTCGGCCGAAAGCTTGGACCGAACGACGTGCGCGAGCGCGAGATCCATGTTGTCCCCGCCGAGTAGAATGTGGTCGCCAACGGCGATACGGGTCAGCTCCAGCGCGCCGGCCTGCTCGGTCACGGCGATGAGTGACAGATCCGTCGTCCCGCCGCCGAGGTCCACGACGAGAATCACGTCGCCGACCTGCACCTGCTGACGCCATTGTCCGCCCGTTGCTTCGATCCAGCTGTACAACGCCGCCTGCGGCTCCTCGAGAAGCGTCAGATTGCTGAGACCCGCCGTGGTCGCGGCCTCCGCCGTGAGCTCCCGCCCCGCCGGGTCGAACGAGGCGGGCACGGTGAGCGTGACCGCCTGCTCATCCAGCGGCGAATTGGGGAAGCGATGGTTCCAAGCGTCGCGGACGTGCTCGAGATAGCAAGTGGAGGCCAACAGCGGAGAAATCCGCTCGATCTCCTCCGGAGCATCCATCGGAAGAATGGGTGCGCGCCGGTCCACGCCGGGATGACACAGCCAGCTCTTGGCGCTGGACACCAGGCGGATCGGTGTCTTGGCGCCGAGACTGCGCGCCAGCTCGCCGACTACCAGTCCCTGCTCGTCGCTCCAAGGCAAGCCGCGATCCCCAGAGCCTAGCTCGTCAGGATGGGGGAGATAGATGAACGACGGCAGTACCGGACGTGCTTCGACGGCACCGGCGCTCACGAGCTGCTCGATTCCGAAATCGCTGCGAGCCACCTCGTCACGATCGCTTTCGCCGAGATCGACATAGGAGACGACCGTATGTGTTGTGCCGAGGTCGATGCCGATGGAGTAGCGCGGCTCTGTCACAGCTCGACCTCGGCGGGAGCCAGCACCCGCACCTCGTGGCCCTCGACCAGCTTGGGCAGATGTACCTCTTCTACGCGCCAACCTCGATGAACGAGCGTTCCGGTGAAAGGCGGTTCGCCCACGACGTTGCCGGTGAGCCGCACCTCGGCTGCATCGAATCCCTCTTTCAAGGTGAGCCTCGAGCCCTCTGCTTCCGTTCGTACCGGGACGACGTCGAGGTGCTCGCGTAGCGTGCGTCTGCATCCTTCGTGCACCACCCGCGCGGCGCCGCCAATGTCTTGATCGGAGTAGCCGGAAACGTCCTCCTGCAAGAAGTCGACGAAGCGCCCTTCCTGTTGGAGGAGCCCCAGCAACTGGAGCGCCGAAGCCGTATCCGGCTCGACCAACCCCGGCACGCGTGACTCCGACGCGGGCGCGGGGGGCGCCTCGACGTCAGCGCCCGCTCCAGCGCTGAGACGCTTCACGCCGGTGGCAAACTCCCGATTGAACAACGTGCGCCAAAAGGCCACGAAAGCCAGCAGGAAACGCGAAAAAAACGAGAGCTTCGGCTCGGACATAGACCCACTCCTTCGACCGGTTGCGCGAAACGCGTATGCGATCCGGACGAGTCCCGCGCAAGGCGCAACTCGCGCGAGCTGGTTGTCGTTCCTCAAAACGTTGTCCGTCGCGAGATGTGAGCCGCGATGATGGCGAAGGCGACCAAGCAGACAGAACTTGGCCCCTCACATGCGTGCCGACGGCTTCAGATGCGGGAGTCGTTTTGCGGTGATCTGGCGGTCGCAAGCAGGACGTACAGCAAGTGAAGCATCGGGGTAGGCTAGCTTGACCCCGAGTACGGAAGCACCAACGATTGCGCCATCGACGGGGTTCTGAGGAGGCACACCCAGTCGAAGCGAGGATCAACGATGCGATGCACGTTGGGCGCGATCCCAATTGTGTGAACCAGCACCAACGCCAACGGTTTCCTCGAGGAAAGGACCGCCGGCAGCGTCCACCAATTCAATCTACGGTCGCATGTCCGTTTCTGACATACGTAATTGTTCTCATTGCCGAACGGAGAACCAGACGCAGAATCCGAGGCACGCTTAGAAATCGCGTGCTAAGAAATCCGCGATGCCAAAGGATGTGGCGAGCGTTGTCATTTGCGAAGCCTGCGGGGAACACGTGGCAGAGATCGTGGTCGACGGGAAGAGAGCTCTCTGCAGCGAGTGCCACCTCATGGAGAGTGGGACGAGATTGCGTCGCGAAAAGAGGACCGATCTTGACGACTGAACACGCCTTGGTGGGCGGACTTTGGCGCGCGCTCACAGAACGCGGGCCAGCGTGACGCATGCTGGCACGCTACAAGGATCGACTCGACTACCGGAGTGTCAGATCGAAGTTCGGGGTCACCGCGAAAGAGCTCAACGTCCTTCCATCCAGGAGAACCAATCGATACGTGGCGTGGGGCGCTGCCCTGAATGGGCCTTTGTTCTGGCTATGAACGCAACGCTTCGCGAACCAATTTACGACAAGCTCGATTGACGTTCGCGTGACGGCCTTGCCCGTCTCACGTGGCCACATCGCAAGTTTCGTTGAAGTACACGCGAAACGGACGTGGTTGCTCTTCGCTCGTGGACCGCGCACCCGTTGCGCCCCCACGCCCCCAACGCAATAGCTGCGCCCGGAATCGTCTCTTCGGGAAAGATTTACGTATAGCGCGACGAGGTTCGGCGACCCCAGGTTAACTATGACCAGGCCAGGAGGTTGTCATGCGGTACTTCGTTGGATTTGTGTTTGCGGTGGTGCTCGCCATTGGGGGCTTTGCTGCATGCGGAGGTGGCAACGAGGACGCTGGCAACGGAGGAGCCGATCCTGTGTACGAGGTGTCGGTGCAGCCTGTTGAAGAGCAGTTCGTAAAGACGGTAACGCTGGAGTGCACGACGCAGACCGGCGCTACCGAGGACTGTGACTGGCAGATTCCGGTCAATCACCTCGTGGCGATGTTCGATGGCGAGCTCAGCTTCGAAGAGGCCCGACAATCCGCTGACGGCGCCGTCGACGCGCTCGTCGCTGCGGGGATTACCGCGAGCCGTGTGGGCCAAGTCCCCGTCATCAACCTCTTCCAGTTCGAGATAGAAAATGAGGCGTCCGACCCCGACCAGGCGCTTGCGCGATTGCGTGAGGCGCAAACGGTGATCGAGGCATCGGAGGGGATCGAGAACGTGGCCTTCAACTTCCTCGGCCACGTCCGCCACGCCCCGATCGAGCCCACTGCAGACGACAACGCAAACTTCGGAAACGAAAAGCGCATCGGCCTTGCCGCCACCGACTACTTCCAGGCCGTTCCCGTGTTTGATGAACTCTTCGGGCCGGGCGAGCTCTCCGAGGTCGTGGTGGGCGTCCTCGACACCGGAATCTTTCTCACCAGTGATCAGTTCGACAACGTCACCGTCACTGCGGTGTTCGATCCCGTGGACGACTTCAGCCCCCGAATCCACGGAACCAATATTGCCGCACTCATCGCCGCGGATAGTGGCGACGGGCAGATCAACGGCGTCGCCTCCCGCATCCTCGGGGACCGGTTGTCCTTGGTGGTAGGTAAGGTGGGCGCCATCGAGGTTCAGGGAACGTTCGAGGCCGCTCACGCGCAATCCATGGCCAACCTCGCGCTGATGCTGGCCCACCGCCCTGACGTGATGAACATGAGCTTCGGCTTCGGCGAGGAGCTCGGCGACGGCGAGGTCTTTCTTTCCGACTTTGCTGAGGCTCGTGAACAGTGGGAGACCATTTTGCGTACAAACTCCGATGTGCTGTTCGTCGCCGCGTCCATGAACCACCCCATCCGCCTCACCTACACCAACGACTTTCCCGCCGGGATCGATTTGCCCAACGTCATCACCGTGGGCGGCGTCGACAGCCAGGGCCTCTACAACCGAGCCGGACACAGCGCCTTTGGAGAGCCCATAGACCTCGCCGGGCCGTCGACGCACGTCGCCCTGCTGGCCTTTCCGGAGGCGAGCGTCCGAGAGGACTTCGGCAACTCCTACGCCACTGCTTACGTCACTTCCATGGCCGCAGTGATGAAGTCCATCAATCCTCGGGCCACCGCCGCTGAGATCAAGGCCTTCCTCACCGACCCCGAAAACGGCTGGCCCGCATCCCCCAACGTTGGCGGAACGCGCCCGTCGCTGCTTCGAACCGTAGGCGCATTTGCCATCTATCAACAGGTCGGCGGCGCGACGGAGCTCCTCGACACGCTCGCTCCGGCAGACCAACAACCCGACCCCATCGGCCTCATCATGAATCGGTTCGCCTCTCAGTCAGTCACTAACCTGAGTATCAATGGTCCGACCTCGAGCACCCAGACCCTCACCGGGGACGACACCGACTGGCTGTCGGGTCCCGGGAGCGCGTTCAACAACGTCGGCGCTTTCGTCGAGGGTCTCACGCAGTTCGTAGCCGACGCCGGCGGATACACGGTGAACTTCTGGAGCGAGTCTCGGTTCGGGTTGAATACTCCCGATAACGCCGCGATCATTCGTCTGAGCAGAGGGCCGATGCTGAGCCCCGAGTACGTGGGGATCGACGAGACGGGCGGTCTCGTCTACACCGGGTGCGAGCTCACGACCCGCTCACTTCCCCTCAACTGGGACATTCTCGGCCACGGCGCCGACGACGGGATTCACGCCCGCACCTTCGTCCAGGTGGAGGGTGCGTTCAGCGCCACCGTGATCGGTACCGACATCTCGACCAACCCACCCATCACAGATGTCAGCTATGTCGTCGAGGGCACCTTCAACACCGCGTTCGAGCTCCTCGGGGCGAGCTCTGCGGTGCGGACGACGCTAGAGCAGAGCTGTGTCGGCGGGTACCAGTACTCGCCGTGAACCCGTGATCCCCGGCCGCGTTTCCCCGGCCGCGGCCGTTGTCTGTCTGCGAGTCAGGACGGGCGGGCGGTCAGATCTCCACCAGACCTCACGCGTCAGAGTTGCGTCTCACAACCCGCGCGCGCATTCGATTCGCCCCCTCGTTGGGGCACCACTCGAGAAAGCATTGGGTTTTCGCTTGGCACGCCGCATGCACAATTCGCAGACGCGAAAGGGGGTCGCCATGATGAAAGAGCTGAGATTTGCGGGCACGGCTTTGGGCGCCGCGCCATTTGCCGGAGCCGCCTTACTCAAGTCGGCTTTTCAGACGTTCGAGGCTGAGCCCCGGCCCAAAGAAACGGCTTGTGCGCCCATTGTCCTGATGCACGGCTTCGCCGGATTCCGCGAGCTCGGTCCAGGCAAGCAAGTTTGGCTCGAGTACTTCACCAATGTGCGCCGGCAACTCCGAGCGATGGGCTATCAGGTCTTTGCGCCACAAGTGGAGCCGTTCGACGACCCTCTCGACCGCGCCAAGCAGTGGTTCAGCGCGATCGAGAAGATCCGTGTGAAGACCAAAGCCGAGAAGGTTCACCTGGTCGGCCATAGCCAGGGTGGGCTCGATGCACGTGTGCTCGTCGCACCCTTCACCGGCCCACACGAGTCGCCCGTCGGACCGCTCTTCGGGCTTGGTTATGGCGCCCGCGTCGCCTCCGTCACCACCATCGCCACACCCCACTTCGGCTCGGTGATCGCCGACGCTGTCGTGCAAGACATTCCCGGACACAAACAGGCCGTGAAAGCCCTCATGTGTTCCCTCAACCTCATCACAGCCCTCATCCGGGGAGAGCAACAGGACACAGACCGCGCGGTGAAGGCACTCACGCGCAAGTTCATGCTCGAGCACTTCAACCGGATCATCGAGGACGACCCGAACGTCCGCTACTACGCCGTCGCCGGCGATCCCGGCTGCCGCGACGTCGTTCATCCGTGGCTGCGTCCGGAGTACAAGGATATCCATCGAACCGATCCCGGGGAGGGTGGTGGCCCAAACGATGGCCTGGTGACCGTCAGCGGTTCGTTCTTCGGAAACCTGCCGCCGGCCTACGCAGATCAGGCGTATCCGGGGCTGGAGAAACACCGTCGAGAGAACTGGGAGACCCTAGGTGTTCTCGAAGCCGATCACATCGCAGAGGTCGGCCTCGAGCTTCGCGTGCGGCGGCCGAATGCGTACGACCACCTCGCGTTCTTCGCAGGGCTCGCGCAGTTCCTGGATGACGCATACCCGATGAAGATGACCCTTCGAAAAGACGGGTACTGGGAGCGCCGTCCGGAGTCGGCGGCGATGTCAGGTCCAATAGCCATGGTGGGGTTGCCGTAGAAACCCGGCAGCGATCCCCTCGCTTTGTCGGCGTCTCACTCGCCTAGCCTTCCAGCGTCTCTTTGACGTTGGTCAGTGCCATGTCGAACTCGCGTTTGTTCCGCCTGATTGCGATGTGCTCCGCCAGCTTGCCCAGCACCGGAATGGGGATGCTGTACTCGACATCGATGGTCAGTGTCGTCCCTTCTTGGTGCGGTTCGACGGTATATCCCCAAATTGCGCTGATCATTCCGATGTTCTGATGCACGGCGCGTTCATTGGGATGGTGCTCGATCACTGTGCTCTGCCCGCGGAGCAGAGGGCCTGCCATTTTGTACGTCCACTCGTACTGCTGCCCCGCGCCGGTCCCAATCACATTTCGAACTTCGAACATCCCCGGCAGCCATTCGACCAAGTTCATCGGGTCGTCCATATACGCGAACACTCGATCGCTGGGCGCGTGGATCACGATACTGTTCTTCCAAGATGCCATGCGCGCTGACTTCCATTCTTGAGGAGGTTCGCCATCATACCAAACCACCGATTGCGGTGATGTCTATACGTAATTCTTTATTCGTTTGAGGCTTCGGCAGGTCTGCACTCAGTCTAGTTCATCGAGCTTCGCGGCGAGCTGCTCCCGTGTCCAACTGTCCCAAACACGGTGAAGGTCGAGAACCGATCCGCTCAATCTGGATGAAGAACGCGAGATTGGCTCGCATCGCGGTTCTCTTGATAGAAGCCACGCGCGGCCTCGGGATCCAAGCGCTCGAGCACTTCGGTCTTGCTCGGGTCGATCGCCAACAATAGCTTCGCCGTAGCGGCAGCGCGCGCGTCAAAGCCTCTGGCGACGTAGAGATTTACAGCGCGCTCGTATGCGAGCACGGCCTCGGCCTTGCGTCCCAACCGACGCAATAGGTCCCCCTTGCGGTGCGCCCAGCGGGGCTCATCCGGCTTGCGTTTCTCAATCAGCTCGTAGAGCTCAAGCGCTTGGGCAAACCGTCTAGTTTGGAGCGCGGTACTGAGCAGGTCACAAAGATCGGTGGTCTTGCTATCGCGTCTATGCATCGGTTTGTCCGGAGCCGGCTGTTGAAGCGTCTCACTGCAACAAGCGCGGGGTAGTGGAGCGAACGCCCATTTAAGGGCGGCGTCCATACGTAATTCTTTGGCCAAACTTGGCGCGCAAGACAGTCGTCCGGTGTTGGTCCGCGCAACAAATGCGCGAGTGGACAACGTAGTTCTGGGCGTGCGCGACAACAGCTGCCGACGACCGCATCGGGGCAGCAAGTCCAGTTGCAGCGCGCTCTCGTTCAGCCAGGAGTGAAGCCTGTTAGTTGAGGATTGCGACCCGCCAGAAAATCTGGCGCAAATGCTGCGCGCTTTCGTGGCGAACGCTGAGAACGAGAATGCTTTTGCAACACCATCCGGGCGTTCGAGGCGCAACCTTTGCGTACGCGAAATAGCTAAAGAATTACGTATAGCCACAGGTTCCAAGGCGACCCAGTTTGCTGATGTGACCGGCGCGAGTCGGCGCGAATGGGGAGGTCGATCATGAAACGCTCCGTCTTGCTTTCCACGTTTCTATTTGCAGCGGTGCTGTCCCCAATGCTGTTGCAGACCAACTACTGCGACCTTGAGAAATACCAAAAGCTCGCGACGCTTGAGCTCTACGTTCCTGACATCAATGGCCAGAACGTGATTTCCGACTTCAATCCGGACGGCATCCTCTACAAGGTAGAGCTGCCCGTCGATCCCCCTGACACGGCTGTCCTCCTCGTTCAGGCGCAGGACGCCACGGCGACCATCGAGGTGACCTACGACTCGCTCCCGATTTCTCTAGGCCCTAACGGGGTGGCTCCGCTGACGTTGGCGCCGGATCACAGCGAGATCAAAGTCGCCGTTAGGGGGGACAACAAGGCGTGGACCTACACGGTGAGCATTGATCGTGTCGATTACTGCCCCTGTGACGATGGGAACGCATGCACCTACGACATCTGCATGCCGGCAGATCAGGTGTGTGTGTACCGTGCAGTGCCAGATGGAACCTTGTGTGAGGGGATTAGGGGCGGATGCTACGGGGGAGTCTGCAACTTCGTTCCCGTCAGTGTCGCGATTGGTCCGAAGGAAGTCGTGTTCGACTGGTCAGCCGAGCGCTGCGAGGACTTCGATCTTCCCGATTGTCCCGCCAAGTTGGTGCGAGCGGAAGACGGAGAGCTCGTCCTCTTCGCAAACAATGCGCCAACCTACTACCTAAGCCGCGGCGCCGACTTCGATTCGTTGCAGCGCGTGTGCGATCCGCCCGCACTAGTGTCCGCGAATCTTCCGACGCCGGAATCCTACGAGAACCAAGAGTGGCTCTGGTCGCCTTATCGGGAGGGCGCGAGCTGGCACGTTCTCATCCACAACGAGTTCCACCCGCCCGAGCCGCCCCCCTGCAACGGAATCAACTGCTGGTACAACTCGATCACCTACGCGGTATCGACGGACAATGCGCGTACGTTCGTCAAACCCTCGCCTCCGTCGCACGTCGTTGCACCCGCTCCCACCGTGTGGACTCCTCCTCCGCCCGAAACACCGACCCAAGATTGGTTCGCAACGGGCTACTTCACTCCGACCAACATCGTGCGCGGGCCGGACGACTACTACTACACGATATTCAGCCATATGGACTGGGCGTCGTCCGAAGTGGCCTTTCAGTGCGCGATGCGCACGAACACACTCGATGACCCGACAAGCTGGCGGGCCTGGGATGGGAGCGGTTTCACATTGCCGCTGCCGAGCCCATATGTCGCAGGCGGTGATGTGCCGGAGTGCGAACCTGTGGGGCCACCGCTGACGACGATCGGTGACACCTCAAGCCTTACGTACAACACCTACCTGGAACGGTACATGTGGGTGGGCGTCCATATCGGCCTCGCAACCGGGGAGCCCATTTGCGGTATCCACTTTTCACTCTCGACTGACCTCGTCCACTGGAGTGAGCTCCAGCTGATCGTCAAGGTGCTCAGCTCGTGCGAGACGAATCCGGACACACCGGGCCTGCTAGAGCGGGCGCTAGTTGGGTACCCCTCGATCATCGACCATCAGGACTCCAGCACCAACTTCGAACGCCCGGGCCGGTTCGTCTATATGTATTACACGCGTGAGAACGAGGATTACTGGCTCAACCGCGATTTGATCCGTGTGCCTCTCACGTTCACGCTGGGCGGCGAGTTGTGCGAAGGGGTCGACTGCGACGACCAAAATGAATGCACCGAGGACGTGTGCAACGGCGCCGATGGTTCGTGTGAGCACCCGCCGGTTGACTGCGTGGAGGACTTCAACGACTGCACGGTCGACACGTGCACACCAGGTCTGGGCTGCAATGCAACCGTTGCCGACGCCACGCCGTGCGCCGGAGGCACTTGTCAGGCCGGAGCGTGCGAGCTCACGGGCTCGGTGCTCCCATGTACCGAGCAAGGAATTCGCAACGCTGTCGCGGCGGGCGGCGGGCCTTACACCTTTCATGTGGCAGCCCCACGACAGTCGTCACGCAAGCGGAAATTGCCATCGACAACAGCGTGTTTCTCGATGGCGAGGGTAGGCTCACGGTCGATGGAAACACAGGCCATCGGGTGTTCTCAGTGGCCGCGGGCGTGGAGGCTGGGCTCATCGGCTTCACGGTGACCGGAGGTGCGGACGTGCTAGCGGGCGGCGGCATTCTGAACGAAGGAACCCTCGTGCTGAGCGCTAGCACGGTCACAGGAAACACGGCCAATCGCGGCGGTGGTCTGGCCAATCAGTCGACCGGCACGTTGACGGTGACGAACTGTACGGTGTCCGAAAACACGGCCGGAGCATGGTCGGGCGGCCTCAGGAATCTGGGCCTCGCCGAGGTGATCGACACCACCGTCTCGAACAATACCGCGATCCGCAGCAGCGCCGGCGTTACGAACCGACCGGGGGCAACGATGACGCTGATTAGAACCACCGTGGACGGAAACATCGCCGGAAGCGAATCTGGCGGCATTAGCAACAGCGGAACGATGACCGTGATCAACGCGACGGTGTCCGGCAATGAGGCGGGCGAGACCGGTGGCGGCGTTACGAACAATGCGACACTGACCCTCGTGAGCACTACCGTCTCCGGAAATACGGCGCCTGTCGGAGGGGCAATTGTCTCGAATAGCGGGTCGGTCTCGGCGAGGAACGTGATCATCGAGGGCCAATGCCAGGGGCCACCGCTCATCGATTCACTCGGCGGCAACATCGAGAGTCCGGGCAACACGTGCTTCACTTCGCACCCGGCTGACCAGGTCTCGCTTCCCGCTCCACTGCTCCTTCTCGGGCCACTACAGGATAACGGTGGGCCGACGATGACCCATGCTCTCCTGCCCGGCAGCGAAGCCATCGACTGGATCCCAGAGGCGATGTGCATAGGCGCAGACGGTCAGCCTTTGACGACCGACCAGCGCGGCCAGCCTCGTCCCGCGGGACCTGGATGCGACGTGGGTTCGTTCGAGGTGCAGCCGTAGGGAGGTCATGATGCAGAACGTAATTGGATCTCTCGAGGCAGCGGTATTCGCCGCCGTCTTCGCCCTCGGCGCGCCAGCCGCTAGCGCTCAAACCGAGACCGATTCGGTGGTCGTCTCACCCGGCCAGCTCGAAGTCGCGCAGCGGAGCGAGCTCCAGAGCCGCCTCGCGGAGTTGGAGGTGGCTTATCAGAAAGCCAACGTGAGGAAACCGCGTGCCGGTGTCGCGGTGTCGGTCTTGGTGATAACTGGCGGCGTTACGGCTCTAATGGCAGGAGTGGTCATGCAGTCGGAGTTTTTCGGAGGAGATCAGCGAGCGGGTGGCGCCCTCGTCGGGGTTGGTTCGGCCACGATCGCAGTGGGTACCGGCGGGCTAGCCTTCAGCGGCGTCCGTCTGAAGCGGGCGAAGCGGGAGCGACGGCGACTCGAACCCGAAATCGAAAGCCTTCGGTCCGCCTTGGATTCCGGCACTGAGCAGCGGTGACAAGGCGTGAGCGGTGTGGCGCTCCTCGGCGGCATTATGTGCGACGTGGGCGCGTTTGAGGTGCAGCCCCCGAAATAGCCTCGCTGCCAAACCAGAACAGCGGCCTTCCCATCACTCCGTGGGTCGCCGTTTTGTTTGTGGCCTCGTCTAACGCCTACCCCCAGCAATGACGGTTGTCCGCCGCTTAGCGTCAGACCGGTAGATTTCTGAGTTCGCAAAGCAGGGCATCTTTGGCGTCCGGAGCGCGCATTTGGTGGCACTTGCAAACCTGTCTGCCCAAAACCAGTGCAGACGAACGACCTTGAATGAAAAGGGTAGAATGAAGGGCAGGGCGGTCCCCGGTTCACGGTCGCCAGGCTCAAGCTTTGCGCCTGGGATCCCGTAGCTGATCTTCGTAGAGTTCTCTTGCCCACGTCGGAATGGGACCGTGAATCTCGCGCAGTCGTCCCTTTCTAATGCTCATGACCAGAGACCGCCGATTGTCCACTCCCGAGTTGTCATACACGTAACACCGGTCGACAAGCCCGACGGCTTCGCGCACGTGCGTCAGTGTCCGGGGAAATCGTTCCGCAACCTTGTGAGGCGGAACATCGTGACCACCTTGGAGAACGCGTGTCTCGACGCGCTTGACCGCCAGTTCAGGGGTACGGACGTGCAGGTGATAGAGAAACACTCGAAACCCGCGGGCCTGGGCCTCACGGATCAGATCGATCTTCGAAGGATGAGAGAACACGGTTTCCGCAACGAAACTCCTTCGCTGTTCGAGGAGTTCAGCGCGCCTCTCGGCTGCCATCCGCGCGGCTTGATACGCGTCCCGTGGGTCCACCGTCAGACCGCGCGTGCGCTGGATTTCATCAGCGTTTACGAACGGAAGCTCCGCGAACCTCCGCTCAAGATACGGCTTGAGTTGACGGTAGTAGAACGTGGTCTTCCCACCGCCGTTGACACCCACAATCAGATGAAGGACGGGCGTATCTGGATTGCTCACGTCGAGACGAGCTTGCCGTTGTCGTCATAGCCCCAGACCGGTATTCCCGCGTCTCGTTGCTCGCGCACGAGCTCGGCGCCACCGTCGTCGTGTTCTACCAAGTAGGCGTCCAGGTCGGCGTAAGGGTCCGCCTCGAGCTCCTCCAAGCGACGCGCCTGCCGCGCTTCAAGCTGTCGGCCAAGATGAGCCCAATACTCAATCTGTTTCGGAACACTCCTGAAGCGCTTCGCCGCAGCTTCCTTCGCAGCTTCGACAAGCTCGTCGGAGATCTTGATTGGTGCACCCATATCGACATTCTAATGCAGCCGTGTCCAATGACAACCTTTGACAACCTATAACTACGTTAAGTTCCCACAGTAGGGCGCACAAGCATAGATTTGCTCACCTTTTTTGATGCTAAACCTATGAAACTACTGAACATTCATCGCTACAACGCAAATTTGTTCGAACTTCGCAGAACGTATATTATGTAAACTTTTCTGTCTGGGATGAGATTCAGGCGATTTCCGGTCGTTTCTGTTTCAGCGGTCGCAGGACAGCACGGCGAGCTGCTCTTCGATGCGCTTTGCAACGACCGGGTCCGTGGCTTTTTCAGCCCAAGCATTGAGCTGCGCGCGAACGGTTTCACAGCGCGGGCCCCGTCGGACGGTCGACACGAGTGCATCGACGGCCTCGGTGGTCTTCACGCTGTCGTTCACCTTCATTGCCAAGTCGTACATCGGCACGATGATCGGTTTCGGCCACGGTGGTGATGGCATCGACGAGAGTTGTTCGCGCAGCTCGTCGTCGTTGCCATTCCGAGCCGCGACGCGAGCGAAATAGAAATGAATGCTCGGGTCGTCGAAGTGGTCGCGCATCAATGCACGGTCGTACGCTTCTTGGCCGGCGTATGCTTGGCTTGCCTGGTGCGTCTGAAACGCTGCGTATGCGAGCAGTCCAAGCCCCAGCGCGCCGAGCGCAATCCGCCAAGCTCGACTGCGCGACGCGGCCCATTCCACGTAGGGACACAGCGTCAAAATCACCAAAATCGAGGGCATGTATAGGTAGCGGTCGAAGCCCATCCAGAACGAGCCCGATACGATCGCGACGGGAGCCAAGGTCGCCATCGCGCCCACCGAATACGCAAGCCCGGGCCAGTCGCGGCGGTAAGTCAGAAATCCGAGAACCAGCCCCGTGGCCGCGAGGCCTGTGCCGTCCGCTGTCGACCATGGCCCGAATAGAACCCAGGAGAGCGACTGCATGGCCTCCGCAGGGAAGCTCAGAAGCGCCTCGGTGCCCTTCCCCACGAGCTTCGGAACCGACGACCAGATCGCGGGATCAGAGAAGACATTCTCCGAGGTACCGAGTTGCCCTTGGAAGGGTGCAAACACGGCTCGGAGGATCAGATGAACCGTGATTCCTCCTGCAATCGCGCTCCCGGCGACTCGCGACTGCGCTGCGCGCGTCCGCATTGCCCAGGCAAGCCAGGCCGCCACCGCGGCTATGGCGAACGGCAATTTGGAGCTTGCGCCGAGAAACGCGATGAAGCCAAGCACGAACAGCTGTGCAAGCCCGCGGCGCGGCGCGGCATCCATCCGGGTCAGCCAGAACGCGAGAGCGACGAGCCAGAACCCTGCGAGCAAGTCCGAACGGCCGTTGATCCACACGTACGACTCGACATGCACGGGGTGAAGAAAGAACAGCGCTGCAAGTCCGGCCGCTACGATGTCGTTCGTCTCCTCGTGGCCATTTGATTCCGCGGGCGCCTGGCTGCGAAGCAACGCAAACACAAGCAGGCTCGTCGCCGCATGCAGCAGCCAACTCACCGCGTGATGAAGCCAAGGTTCTGGCGCCAGCAGATGCGTCGCGATCAGCGTCACCATCGTCGCCGGTCGATACGGTCCGACCTTGTCTTCGACGAACAAATAGCTCGCCGCATTGCGCCTGAAGACAGCCCCGAGCTCGGCCCAGTCTCCGTAGAGATAGTTGTGGACCATGTGCCAGTCGTCGCCGACCCAGGTTCCGGACAGCCCAAGCCAGGTCGCCGCCCATGACAGCGCGACGAGCAGGATCGCGAATCCCACTAGGCCAAGCCTATGCCGTCGTTCCATCCGAAAAGATCCTACTGACATGGGCTCGTCCGACGCGAGCTTTCGGTATCCGACTGAGGCAACCGTGAGCTAGCTCACGCCTTCGTCATTGAGGTTCGCCAGTCTGCCACATTTTTGTAAAAATCCATTTTCATGGCAAAAGCAGCGCTGCTACTGGGCTTTCTGACGCTCGCCGCCGGCTGCGTGCTCGAATCGCAGCCTCTGGGCCCGGGGAATCGTAGCCTGGACGGAGGCGCCGGTACGGGTGGAGTTGCCGGCACCGATGGCGGCGTGGGCACCGGCGGAAGCGCGGGCCTCGGCGGGAGCGCGGGGACCGGTGGCGCCGCTGGAAGCGCCGGCACAGGCGGGACTGCAGGCACGGCCGGTAGCGGAGGAACCGGCGAAATCGGCGACTGCACCCCGGCTACGGAAGACGACGACTGCGACGGCAAGAGCTGCAACCCCGCGACGCTGCGGTGCAGCGAGATCTACGCGGACTCCCGGGGCCCCTGCGAGACCTGCTTCAGCGACAGCGACTGCTGGGGCTGGAATCATCGCTGCGCCGAGATGAGATTCCAGGGCGAACGTTTCCCAGACGAACAGAGCGGGTTCTGCCTGCCCGTCGCAGAGGCTGACTTCATCGGCGCGCCCTATCGCTGCGACGATGAGAGCCCCTACGTGGCCGTGCTCTACGATCGCCCCAGTCTGTCGGGCGGCGCGGTCGAAACCTATTGCGGAGTCCGAGAGGATTTCACGACCTGCTACGCAGTGCTCGTCCAGCAGCAAGAAGGCGCCTGCCCAGCCGGTCGGGATGACGAATGCCCTGCGGGCGGGCTCTGTCGCTATCTCGAGTACAAGACCGGCCAGTGGGAGTACCGCTGCACCTACGCCTGCACCGCCGCCGCGGAGTGCGTCGACAAGGCGGGCAAACCACTCGAGTGCGGCGGCTACTGCGGCAGCTGATCGGGGTTCGCGCCGGAGCTCGCGCGCGCTGATCGAGGTGTCCTTGTGTGGCGCTGACGCTGTGTTTTCGTGTGCCTCTTCACACCCCCGAATAAGGCTGGCACAATGCTCATGTGTGTGTAAAAATATGATCAGAATGGAACATTTATCATTAATTATTGTGTTTTTGGCCTTTGCCTCCGGATGTGCGTTTGATGCCTCCGGCGCTGGCGCGGGCAACGGCGGCCTCGAGGGGGACGGTGTCGACGGCAGCGCCCAAGCAGGCGGCGACACCGCCGCGGAGGGGGCCGTCCCAGGCGCGGAACACAGCGGCATGGACGGCCCTCTGGAGCTGGATCGCGGCCTAGACCTCGAGCGCAGCGCCGATTGGGAGCCGAACTTGGACTGGGATCCCGAGTACGACTGGGAGAGCGGCGCCGCAGGGCAGACCGATCCCGGTTCCCACTCACACCCTGGTTCCGACTGGCGGTCGGACTTCGAGTGGTTCCATCCGGGCATCTCTTCACTCTCGGATTACTCCGACCTCGAAGACTGGCTGATCGATCTCATCAACGCCCTGGAGATCCCCTGCGCGCCCGATGCGGAGCCGACCGGCTGCTGGCCGGGCACCGTTTGTAACCCCGACACCTCGTTCTGTCAGGTCTCTCGGTAGCACCCATGAAGAAGCTGTTCATAGCCCTGTCGATTTTGGCATTGAGCTCCGGATGCGCATTTGAAGTGCATTCGGTCGGCACGGGCAATGGCGGCTTGGAAGGTGACGGACCAAGCGAAGGCACGGGACTAGACGCGCGATTCAACGCAGTCTCTCCAGGTCGGTCGGAAGCGGATGCTGGCGTCGATACCCCGACCGTCGACGACGTGGTCGACACCCCGGTCCTCGACGCGCCGCTGGTCGACGATCCGGTCCTCGAGGAGATCGTCGAAGTCAACGATCCGGTCGACGTCGTCGTGCAACCACTCACTTGCACGCCCGCAAGCGAAGCGGCGGATTGCCCAGGCACGAGCTGCGACCCGGCGACCATGCAGTGCAGCACCTTCAAGCGAGGAAGCCGCCCCGGCTGCTGGACCTGCGTGAGCGACAGCGACTGCGAGGAGCCCGACCACCGCTGCGTCGAAATGGACTACCAGGGCGTTCGCTTCCCCGACGAGAAGATCGGGTTCTGCATGCAAATCGCCGTGCCCGAGGATGATGAAGACGACTTGGACTTCGATGACGCGGACGATAGCAACTGTGTAACGCCCTTCACGACAGTGCTCGTCAACCGGCCGAGCCTATCGGGCGGTGACATCCAAAGTTACTGCGGCATCCGCGAGGATCTCACCACTTGTTACGGCATGCGCTCCTTCCAGAACCAAGAGCTGTGCCCTGGCGGGCGGGACGATGAATGCCCCGTCGGCGCTTTCTGCCGGCGATTTGGCAGCGGGAGCAAGGCGGTCAACTGCTGCTCGTACGAGTGCACCGCGGACAATCAATGCATAGGCCCGTACGGCGAAGCATCGGAATGCGGAGGTTACTGTGGTGGCTGATCTCACACGCAGGGGCTTCCAGAGGAGCTTTGGAATCATCTTCATGCTGCTCGTCGCACTGAGCTCCGGCTGCGCCTTCGAAGTACAGTCGGTGGGCCCAGGCAATGGCGGTCTCGAAGGTGACGGCATCCTTCCCGGCGTTGACGATCGCGCAGTAGAGGCGACCCCAACCGATCTCGGCACGCCTGGTGTCGAGCTCGAAGTTGCAGCGCCGATCACCGGGATCGAACACGGCCGAGTCAGACACGGAGCTCGGCGCCGCAGATCCCGACAGCGGTCTCTCCGCGTTGCGGCCTGGCGGTATTGCCGTGGTCCGCCCCGACAGCGGCAGCTTGGGGGAAGTGCTCATCAAGGAGCCCCAGTGCACACCGGCGACCGAGAAGACGAGCTGTCCCGGCACGAGCTGTCATCCCAAAACCCTGACCTGCACGGCATTGGCCGTGGCAAGCCGCCTCAGCTGCGAGACCTGTTTTGCCGACAGCAACTGCGCCGATCCCGATCACCGTTGCGTGAAGATGACCTACTATGGCGAGACCTTCCCCGACGAGCTGTCGGGCTTCTGTCTGCAAATCGCACAACCCAGGACGGTCGCAGGCAGCTACGACTGCGCGCCCCCGTTCGCCATCCCTCTACTGAACCGGGCAAGCGTCTCCGGCGGCAAGACCCAGGACTACTGCGGTCTCTATGAAAAGCTCACGAGCTGCCCTGCCGTGCTTGCGTTCCAGCGAGAGCTGCCCTGCCCGAACGGCCGAGACGATGAGTGCCCTGTAGGCGGACTGTGCCGAGAGCTGGTAACCTCCGGTAAGAAGACGCAGTACCTTTGCACCCACGCCTGCGACGGCGCTGCCGAGTGCTCGGACGAGTGGAACAAAGTCGAGTGCGCCGGCTTCTGCGGCGGCTGACCTAGAAGGTCCCCGACACCACTGCGCCCGTCGGCGTGAGCATCCAAGTCGTGCTCTGCTTCTCTTTGGAACGCTTCTTCGCGATCAAGATCCAGGTCACGCTGCCCGCCAAGGCCGCGAGGCCGACGCCGCCGTAGACCCAGGTCCACGCGCTCGTGGCTTTTTCGCTCACGCAGACGCCGCCCATTTCCTCGACGCAGTTGCCGCTCTGCGCAAGGCCGACGCTCATCGCCACGATGCCGCCCACGCCGACGGCGCCCAATATCGATGAGCCAACGATTGCGGACGTCGGAATCTTTCGGCCGGATGAATCTCGAATCGACTCCTGGGAGCTGACCGCGGCTGCCGCAAGCTGTCGCGCCGCCTCTTTCCTCGCTTCGATCTCTCGCTCGAGCGCAGCAATGCGCTTGAGCACTTCCTGTTCACGCGGCGGTCTCTCTACTTCCTCTAGATAGGCCCGGAACGCGTGCAGCGCTTCCTCATCGCGCTGCAAGCGGGTGGCGGTGATGCCGATGTTGTACTGAAGCTGTCCCCGCCGGCTCAGCCGATACGCGTTTCGAAAGTGCACCAGCGCCTCATCGTAGTTCGTTCCTTCGAAGGCCACGCGCCCAAGCTCGAATTGCTTGCGCGCGGCTGCATCTTCTGCCGTCTTCTGTGCGCCAGCAGGCCCCGCCGCGAGGAGAACTCCACAGAGCAACAGCGCTGAACAAAGCCAGCGAAGGACGATCCCCCGACTCTCCCCCATACTCATTCAACCTAGAGGATCGCAAGTGGCAGCGGCAACTTCTGCAGCCACAGCGGGCCCTAGCGAGCCAGGATTACCTCGGCGAGGCCATCGAGACGCCCGAGCAGGAAACGCTCGGACGGGCTGTAGTCGCTTCGCGCCCTGGTCTGCACCGTCTGAAGATAGGCGCGGACGTATTTGCGCCGGTGGTATTCTTGTCGGCGCACGACGTTGTGCATCGCTTCGATGGTTTCTGCGGTCATCAAGCGGCCCGTCGCCGTATGAATGCGGAAAACCCAGTCTGTCCACTTTTTATCGAGGAGCCCCTCGGCCAGTTGCAGCGCGTAGCTGGTCGCGGTCGTGAATATCGCTTCGGGGTCATCCTTGTTGGAATCGCTGAGTGGTCGGTTTCGCAGAGCCCGCTCCAGAAGCGCATCGAGGTGCGGGATCAGGATCCGTTCGGCCTCGTCGAATCGGCCCATGGTGATTGCTTTAGACGCGATGCTTCCAAGCACGTCGAGCGCCCGCGCCGTATGCGTGTTCTCCGATGCGCCCCATTCACGGTTGGGCGCGTCGACACTCGGGCTGAGCTTGGCTCCTCGGTCCTGCTCTTTCCAGGTCGCGCTGGCATCGGAATCGAGACGAGCCCCACAGTCCCCGCAGAAGCGCTTGGCGCTCCCGTTGATCGCCCCGCAGACCTCGCAGGCGATGTGACGATCGGTCGTCGCGCGCTCGTTCATCTTGTCCGCGTCGATGAGCACCAGCTCCTGCGAGCCGATGTACACACGGTCCATGTGCTGCAATGGGCATTCGCCCTCGATTCGAACCCCGTTCACGGCCACGCCGTTGCGGCTGCCCAGGTCTTTGAGGACGACGGTCTTCGGTTCCACCAGAAGCAAGGCGTGCTTTCGGGAAACCATTCCGTCGGAAACCGCGAGGTTGCACGCCGAGCTACGACCAATAGCGAACTCTTCCCCGGGCCGAAGCTCGAGGTTGGTCGCCTGATATCGAAGTCTGAAACGCGCCACCCCACATACAAGCTAGCAGTCCGAGAATCGGACTGACCAATCGGAACGCGACCCGGAACATCAGAGCAGTGTTTACTGCATAGTCGCTTGGTGCGAGTATCCGCGCGGCCCGGCGCATCGGGCGAGGAGGAAGCATGACGCTTGGAAACAAGGTTGGAGCAGAGTTCATCGGCACGTTCTGGCTCGTATTTGGGGGGTGCGGAAGCGCCGTTCTGGCAGCCGGGTTTCCGGACCTAGGAATCGGCTTTCTCGGCGTTGCACTGGCATTCGGTCTCACCGTTTTGACCATGGCCTACGCCATTGGGCACATCTCCGGCTGTCACCTCAATCCGGCAGTCTCCGTCGGTCTCTTCGTCGGCAAACGCTTCCCAGCCTCCGAGCTCGTTCCGTACATCATCGCCCAGGTGCTCGGCGGGATCGCAGGCGCGGCGGTGCTCTACTTCATCGCCTCGGGACAGGATGGCTTCCAAGCCGGGGGCTTTGCATCCAACGGCTTCGCGGAACACTCGCCCGGCGGCTACTCGATGGTTGCCGCCCTCACGGCAGAAATCGTTCTCACGTTTGCGTTCCTGTTCGTCATTTTGGGCGCCACCGACAAGCGCGCACCGGCCGCCCTCGCCCCCGTGGCCATCGGCCTTTGCCTCACGCTGATCCACTTGATCGGCATCCCGGTCGACAACCTGTCGGTCAACCCTGCCCGCAGCACCGGCGTGGCTATCTTCGCCGAGCCCTGGGCGCTGCAGCAGCTCTGGCTGTTCTGGGTGGCGCCAATCATCGGCGGCGCGATCGGCGGCGTCGTCTATCCGCTGGTTGCCGGCAAGGGCGACTAGAGGTCGGGCCCTAGTTAATACGCAGGCACAGGAACCGCCCGCCGTTCGAGAGAGCGCCGCCGAAGCTTCCGAGCGCGGAGGGTGCGGCGGAGAAGCCGGCTCCGCCTTCGGCTCGCGCGATTTCGCGTCCGTCGGAGAGTGAGAGCGCAAGCAGCGAGCCACGGGTTTCGCCGTAGATCACGGTGCCCGTCTCAGTCACGACCGGCGCTGTGGGGGCGCCGCGCTCCGGGGCCTTTTCCCACTGCACTTTTCGCGTCCGAAGGTCCATCAGGGACAAGCCCCGCCGCGCGGACGCGATGACCAGCATCCGCCCCGCCGCAGCGAGCCCGGTGACGCCCGTGAACTCGGCGTCACGCCATTCCACGGTACCGCTCGTAGCATCGAGAGCGTAGAGGCCGGCGGTGAACGACGCGACGTACAGCGTGCCTTTCAGCATCACGGGGGTCGTGTCGACATCGAGGAATTGCGGCACGTTGCCCGGCCGAAGCTCGATATCGCTTGAGGTTTCGATCTCCCAGAACAGCCGCCCGTCAACCGGATTGATCGCGGCCACGGCGCCATCGGTGAACGCTGCGTACAGGCGCCCGTCCTCGAGCAGCATGCCGGCGTGCCCCGCGATGGTGATCTCCTCGACAGGTTCCTTCGCATAGGTCCAGAGGATGCGGCCGTCGTCTCGCGCAAGCGCGGTGATCGTGTCGTTCTCGCCCACCACATACAGTGCATCGGTCGTGAGCACGGGCTGGGTCCGCACTGTACCGATGAGCTTGGTCCGCCACTTGGATTGGCCGCTCTCGGTGAGCGCATGCACGGTTCCGTCGACCGATGGGAAGTACAGCTCACCGCTCGGTCCGTCGACCGCAGGCTTGGACTCGATCTGCGCGCCCGCGTCGTAGAAGAACAAGCGCCGTCCGTTCAGATCGAAGGCGAACATGTTCCCTTCGCTGGTCCCGATGAACACGCGCTTTCGCTTCGCATCGAACTCCGCCGAGCTCAGCTGAACCGGGAGGTAGCGCGCTTCGAAGCGATCGGTGAGCTGCTTGGACCAACGAACGTTGAAGCCTCCCTCGCCGGGACGCGCGTAGGATCTGTTCTGCTCGACCCAGCCAAAGTTGTCGGCGTTGGTCGCCGGCGTACCCGCGGCTCCGCATCCCGGAACCGCGAGGAACGAGAGGGCGACGGCGAGTGCGGCGGCGAAGCGTATGCGCATCGATTGCAGGCTTACTCTTGCGGTGGCTGTCGCTGGAGCATCTGGTTCATTTGCCGAATCAGCTCCTCGGCCTGGCGCGGATCGGCGCCGGCGGCGGGTGCGAGGTTCGGGTCGATCACGGCTAGGCGCGCCTCGGTCTGTTCCTGCGTGTACGGCAACAGCGGAGCGTCGGCCTCCTTGAGCTCGTTCAGGACCCAGTCGAACTTGGTCTTGGCTTCCTCGAGCTTGCCCTGCGCGGCCAGGATCCGCCCTTGGTGGTACCCGGCGATGGGAGCGATGCTCCGGTCCAGCTCTCGGAGAGCCTCGAGCTGTTCGAGCGCCTGGTCGTACGACTTCTCCGCTTCGAGCGAGTAGCTGATGCCCTCGAGCGCGGCCCAGCGAACCGGCTCATCGTCGCTGGCGTCGAGTGCGGCCTGATAGGCGGCCCGGGCCTGCTCCCAGTTGCCCTCGGTGAAGAGCGCCTTGCCCTCCCCGATTCGCGCCCATGCCGCCGCAGGCGTCTTGGCGTGCGCATCGGCGACCGCCGCGTAGGCGGTCGCAAGGGCCGCGGGATCGTCCGCCCCGCCTTCGAGCACAGCCGCGAGCTCCTCGCCCGCCGTGGCGTTCTGACCGCGGGTCACGGTAGACCAGCCGATCCCAAGGGCGGCCAGCAGAAGCACTCCGCCGGCCATGAGCCCGAGCGGCTTCAGGTTGTCGGCCAACCAGTCCTTGGCCACAGCGGCCTGTGCGAGCGCCTTCTCTTCCACCAGCTCGGCGTCGCGGCCCTTCTGGGCGGCTTTGCGAGCGGCCTTGGCCGCCTGCTGAGCGGCGAGTCGCTGGCCCGCAGTGAGTGGCGCGTGTTTTTCGTTTTCGGCAGGGTCGTTGGCCAAGGGTTCCTCCAAAAGACCGGGAAAACCCGGCGAATCGCGTCGGAACTATACACGTGGCCCTTGTCCAGTCAACGTAGCCTCGTGCCGGGCGCGACCACCGTGCTAGAGGGCTCGCTGTGCGTTGCCTCGTGTGGATCATCGGGAGCCTCGCCCTGTTGCTGGCCTGGCCTCCTTCGACAGCCGGGGCATACGAAAAGCAAGCCACCCTCGGACTCGGGGTCGGCTACGCGGGCAATCCCGGAAGCGACACCCTTCCCCGCAACGGCGTCGACGTTGGCCTGAGCGCGGGCGGAGGCCTCGGCGACTCTTGGAGCATTCAAGGGCTCCTCAGCTACAACGTCTTTCCGAACGAGCGAGCCGTCCACCTCGGCATGCTCGGCATCGAGACCGTCTACGCCCTCGACATCGTCCGCTTCGTCCCTTTGATCGGAGCTGGCGTCGACGGCCTGCTGACGGTTCGCGATCGGCGAAGCCGCGGAGACTTCGCCCTGCACGCGCTACTGGGCGTCGACTTCCTGATCAATCCGCGCTGGCTCGTGGGCGCGGACGTGCGCGGCTACTGGGTTGCCACCAATGCGCACAGCCCTCTCGACCCGTTCATCATCACCGCGGCTGTGCGAGTCGGTGTTCGCTTCGACCTCGACTGACTCGAGCTGCGCCGCGGGGTCATAGGGGCGCTGCCTGATCTGCAGCGGCCGGTTCGAGGCGATGGCGCTACAGGCGAGCGCTAACACGACGAAGGCCGCTGCTCGAATCGATGGGGCGCGCGATGCTGTTGCCACGGCCTTCCATCGGCCGGTTCTTGGGTTCGTTGCGTCGTCGCTAGCCGGGCGGCTTGCCGAGCTCGAAACCGTCGTGAAGTACGGCGACGGCTCGGTCCGCATGTTCTTTTTTGATGAGGCAGGAGGTTTTGATTTCGCTGGTGCTAATCGCTTGGATATTGATGGCGTTGTCGGCCAGCAGACGAAACATCCGCGCGGCGATGCCGGCGTGGTTCCGCATCCCGACGCCCACGATCGACACCTTGGCCACCGCGTCATCGCGCACGACGTCTTCGGCGCCCACGTTCGCGACGAGCTCCTTCGCGATGCTTTCGGCGCGTTCGGCATCTTCGTGGCTGACGGTGAAGGTCAAGTCCGTCTGGCCCTCTTTCGAGACGTTCTGGATGATCATATCCACCGAGATGTTGGCGTCCGCCAGAGGCTCGAACACGCTCGCGACGACGCCGGGGTGATCGGGCAGCGCTCTCACGGTGAGCTTCACTGTCTTTTTGTCCGCCGCGACTCCGGCGACGATGACTTTTTCGAGCAGGTGTTCTTCGTCGGTCACGATCGTTCCCTCCTCTTTCGAGAAACTCGAGCGCACATGCAGCGTCATCCGGTGCTTCATCGCAAGCTCCACCGAACGAATCTGTAGGACCTTGGCCCCTTGTGAGGAGAGCTCGAGCATCTCCTCGTAGCTAATGCACTTGAGCTTGCGCGCGTTCGGGCAGATGCCCGGGTCGGTGGTGTATACGCCGTCGACGTCGGTGCAGATTTCGCAGACGTCGGCGTCGACCGCTGCGGCGATCGCAACCGCAGAGGTGTCGGAGCCGCCGCGCCCGAGGGTCGTGATGTTGCCGTACGCGTCGGTGCCCTGAAAGCCCGCGACGACGAGGACGTTGCCCGTTTCGAGCGAGGAGCGCAGTCCGGGTCCATCGATCGAGCGAATGCGGGCTTTGCGGTGCACGTTGTCGGTCAGGATGCGTGCCTGGTGTCCAAGCAAGGAACGAGCCGGAACCCCCAGCTCGTTGAGCTGAATCGCGAGCAAGGCAGCGCTCACCTGCTCGCCGCTCGACACGAGCACATCCATCTCCCGCTCGGCGGGCCCGTCCGAAAGCTCCCAGCCCATCGTCAGTAGACGGTCGGTCTCTCCTGCCATCGCGCTCACCACGACGATGACCTGATGGCCCTCCCGATAGGTCTCCGCGACGCGGTCCGCGACCATGCGGATCCGTTCGAGCGAACCGACGCTGGTGCCACCATATTTCTGTACGACCAGGCTCATTGGGCGCCGAAGGATAGCCGCGGGTTCCAGGGGGGCAACCGGCACCGGACGATCTTCGTTTCCGTGGTATTTTGAGGGATATGAGACGAGCCTCATGGGTCGCTTTGCTGGTGCTGGCTGCCTGTAGTCAGAAGTCGGGGCCGGCGCGCGCGGTCCCCTCGGACCCTGCTGCGCGAGAGCCGGAGCGGCTCCACATGGTGAGCCGGCAGATCGAAGCCCGCGGAGTTCGTGACGCTCGGGTCCTTCAGGCGATGCGCGAGGTGCCCCGGCACCGCTTCGTGCCGCAGTCTCAGCTCGCTCATGCCTACGACGACCGGCCGCTTCCCATTGGCGAAGGGCAAACGATCAGCCAGCCCTACATCGTCGCGCTCATGACCGAGCTTGCCCGAGTGAAGCCCGGTGACCAGGTCCTCGAAATCGGGACGGGCTCCGGCTATCAAGCCGCCGTGCTTGCGCAGATGGGCGTGAAGCTCTTCTCGATCGAAATCATCGAGCCGCTGGCAAAGCGAGCCAAGGCGACACTTGCGGCGCTCGGCTATTCAAAGAACGTCGAGGTCCGGCACGGGGACGGATACGCAGGCTGGCCCGAGCACGCGCCCTTTGACGCCATCCTCGTCACCGCCGCGCCGCCGACGATTCCAGAGCCCTTGAAGCAGCAGCTCCGGGTCGGGGGGCGTTTGATTATCCCGGTCGGCAAGCGCTACCAGAGCCTATTAAAGGTGACGCGCACGGAGGAAGGGTTTCGGCAGGAGACGGTGATCCCGGTGAGGTTTGTGCCGATGACGGGGGAGGCGCAGGGGGAGTGAGGGGGGTGGGCAGTGGCCGTGGGGCCGTGGCCGTAGGGCCGTGTCCGTAGGGCCGTAGGGCCGTGTCCGTGTCAGCGTCAGCGTCAGCGTCGGTGCCGGTGCCGGTGTCGGTGTACGGCTTGTGCTGCCGCGGGTGTTGTGGGGGGCGGTCGATGAGTCGGTTGGGCGGTGCGGCTTGTTTACACCGCCCGCCCACCCCCACCCGTAGTTCTGGTATCACTCTCACGCGAGTGAGCAGCGTGCCTTGCGCGGCATGCGCTTCGCTTTGCCTTGCCGGCGCGTTCGCGCCGGGCTTCGCCCTTTGGGCTCGCGGGGGTGCTGTTGGGCGGGTTGGTGGGCGGGGGAGTGGGTGGCGATGTTTGGTTCGGGACCGAGTCTGGGGGCTTCTGTAATCCCTCTCACAAAGTCCCTGGGTCCGGAAAAAACCTCGATCGGACTGCAGATGACCTGTGTTACCGTCGGCGCCCCCCCTAGGAGTCCCGATGCCCACATGGATTCGTACGCGCCGGCTCGCTTGCTGGCTACTTGGTGCCCTAGCGTTCGCAGGCTGCGCCGCTGACACGAGCAGCACTGGCGGCCTAGAGCTTCAGCTCGAGCTCTCCGATGGAACACAGATCGAAGAAGTCAGCTACTCGATCATCGGTGGCGAGATGGCGCCGATGATGGGAACGATCAACACCAGCGCTCCTGGGTCGACGGCGTCCGTCGAAATCTACGGCATCCCCGGAGGCGGCCCCTACACCATCATGATGACGGCTACCGCAGACGACGGCGACACGTCTTGTTCGGGCTCGGCGAACTTCAGTGTGTCGGTGGGGCTCGTCACCGAGGTCGCGGTGATGCTCAACTGCAAGCGCGGCCAGGAGCTCGGCGGCGTCCGAGTCAACGGAACTCTCAACTTCTGCACCGACCTGGTTAAGGTCGTCGTGTCGCCCCTGCAGACTTCCGTCGGAAACCAGATCGACGTGTTTGCCATGGCTCACGACATCGAGGGTGACCCCATCGAGTATCGCTGGTCCGGAACCGGCGGCACGTTTGCCGACCCAAGCTCGCGAGAGACGACATACACCTGTCAAGAAGTCGGCGAGCAAACGATCACGGTCACCGTCTCCGACGACGGCTTTGACTACTGCACCTGCGACCACACGGTCGACATCATCTGTGTCGACGGCGGCGGCACGGGCGGCGCGGGCGGATCGGCTGGCGCAGGCGGTACGGCTGGTACTGGCGGTGCGGCTGGTGCGGGCGGATCGGCTGGCGCAGGCGGTACGGCTGGCACTGGCGGTGCGGCTGGTGCGGGCGGATCGGCTGGCGCAGGCGGTACGGCTGGATCCGGTGGCATGGGCGGCACGGCTGGCACCGGCGGCGGTACGGCTGGATCCGGTGGCATGGGCGGTACGGCTGGCACTGGCGGCGCGGCTGGCGCAGGCGGTACGGCTGGCACTGGCGGCGGTACGGCTGGATCCGGTGGCATGGGCGGTACGGCGGGCACCGGCGGCGGTACGGCTGGATCCGGCGGCATGGGCGGCATAGCTGGCACCGGCGGCATGGCTGGCACCGGCGGCACGGCTGGCACGGCCGGCGCTGGCGGTATGGCTGGATCCGGTGGAACCGGCGGCGCCTGTATTCCAGACGGCGGCGCCCAATTCGCTGGCGCTTCGACGAACCGAGTCTGTGGCGAAGTCTCCTGCGGTGCGATGGAAGTTTGCGTCGATCAGGTATGCACGCCTTCAGGACTGGTGTTCCTCAGCAGCTTCCAGTCTGACGCTGCGCTCCGCGGACCCCGCGGCGCAGACCAGACCTGCGCGGACATCGCAGAAGCGGCAGGCCTTGGCGGCTACTGGATGTCCTGGACCTCCGATCGCTGTACATCCCCGCTCAAACGATTCGAGAAGTCCGCGATTCCGTATCGCATGCTCGACGGGACGCAGGTCTCCTCGAGCTGGGCCCGTATGACCATGGACCCACCGCCCAGTGGCGAAGGCTATCTCGACAACAACATCGGGATTGATGAGTTCGGCAATATGCTCGCGCCGAGTGGAGCAAATGCTTGCGGGCCCACTACCCCGCCGACCGGTTGCCGAGCCTGGACGAACACCGACCTCGACGGACGCGTTCACATCAACAACGGCTGCCTCGGTCTGACCACCAACGACGGATCGGCTGGCGGCTCCGTCGCCGTTTCGGCGGCAGGAATAACCACCAGCGTGGGCAGAGGTTGGTCCGCTGGCAGTAACCACACTTGCATCATCGACAGCCTGCACCTCTATTGCTTCGAGCAGTCGGTCGCAGACCCGATTCCGTAACCTGGGCTAGTCCTCCTCGTCGCTCGGAGGCGCCGGTTCTTCTTCCGGCTTCTTCGGCGGCAGGGGCTCGCCGTACTCCTTCGTCAGCTTCTTCTTGAGCTTGTCGAGGAGCATGCGCTCGATGTAGCTCGGCATCGCCGGGATTTGGATGACCGCGCGGATGGGGCCGCCGCCCTGGTCCTCGATTCGGACGAGCTCGACACTGCCTGGGTACGTCCTGCCGTCGTCGCGGTAGTCGAAGAGGAAGTAACCGATCTCCTGGTCGCGGTCCTTGATCGGATAGTCCTGGTCCACGCGGATGAGCCGAATCGCGGCACCCCAGACCTGTTCATAGCTGTGGCGAAAGTCCGCGGTCTCCTTCGCTTGGCTGCGGGCCGGCGAGAGGAGCGCGAAGGTCATCAAGATGGCGGCCAGGAGCTTCATCGGAGCCCAAGCTACCGAACCACCCCGCCCAGTCCAAAAAACCGCCCCCCGTCACACCCCCTGCTTGGCCAGCTCCGCCACCATCGGCATCAACTTATCCCGGGTATTGAGCGACGGATCCTCGATCACCCGATCTAGCAGTGTCCGCAGAATCTCTCCGACGACCGGACCGGCGCCGCCCTCCAGATGCTCGATCACATCCTTCCCGCCAACCGCGAGGTCCTGGGTCGTGAGTGCGTTGCCTTCTTCGATCGTCTTGTCGATTCGGCCGCGCAGCTCTTTGAGCGCTTCGAGCTCTTCTTCGACGTTGCGTCCTTTGCCGAGCGCATCCGCTTCGCCCAGTCGCAACAATGGCTCGATGTTCCCCGAGCCCACGCGCTTGATGAACCGCCGCACCGCCGCGTCGGTCCATTCGCTCGTGTAGCAAATCAAGTGATGCCGAATGAGGCCGACCACGAGGTCGCGTTCGTGATTCGAGAAGCGGTAGTCGCGCAGCCAGCGTTCCGCCATATCGGCGCCAACCTTTTCGTGATGGTAGAACGTCCAGTCGCCGGTCTTGTCCGACATCGCGCGCGTGCGCGGCTTGGCCACGTCATGGAGCAGCGCGGCGATTCGTTCGACCGGGGCCGGCGCCGACTCGTCGAGCACGCGCATCGTGTGACCCCAGACGTCATAGGCGTGCCATTGGTTCTGTTCGCAGCCGACTTGCTCGAGAAGCTCGGGATAGGTGACCTCGAGGATGCCGGTGCGGCGCATCACTTCGAATGCCCGTGATGGCGCGCGCGCCTTCATCGCCTTCAGCCACTCTTCGCGCACACGCTCGGGGCTCACCTTTCGAAAGGTGTCGAGCGCCCCCCGAAAGGCCGCCTCGGTGTCTTTTTCGAGCTCGAAGTCGAGCGTCGCGACGAAGCGGGCACCGCGCAAAATCCGAAGCCCGTCCTCTTGGAAGCGCTCGCTCGGCACGCCCACGGCGCGCAGGACCTTGCGGCGCATGTCGGCCAGGCCATCGAAAGGATCGGCCACATGCCCGTCGACCGGGTCGTAGGCGATGGCATTAACGGTGAAATCGCGCCTTGCCAGGTCCCGATCGATGTCCTCGACGAAGACCACGGTGTCGGGCCGCCGGCCGTCCGTATAGGCGCCCTCCCCGCGGAGCGTCGTCACTTCATAGGCGGTGCCCTTCCAAAGGACCGTCACCGTTCCGTGATCGATCCCGGTCGGAATCACCCTCCTGAAGACCTTTTGCACCTTTTCGGGCAGTGCCGTGGTCGCCACGTCCCAGTCGTTGACCGCCTGCCCACGCAGCGTATCCCGGACGCAGCCACCCACAATCCAGGCGCGCTCCCCGGCATTGCGAAGCTCCTTACAGATGTCGAGCACCGGCGTTGGGATCTGCTGGCGGAGGATTCGGTGTGGCACCTTGCTTCGATAACCTTATGGAGGATCCAACGCAATTGGCCTAGAAGACCAACAAGGCTACACTCGAAGGCCTGCCCTCTGCCCCCTCCATAAACGAATGACAAGACTCTGGAAGCCCTTACTTGGTTTGGTGGTCGTCCTCGCGGCGTTCACCATCTCCTTTGGCTGGCCGATTCAAAACGGCCTGCAAATCGACATCGACACCTCGCCTCGGGCGCAGGCCGCGCGTCAGAAGACGCCCTGGGACCTGACCAAGCTGCAGGTGATGAATCGAGTCATTCACCAGGTGAACGACGACTACGTCGACCCCAAGCGAATCGACCACCAGCGCATGATGCTGGCCGGCCTCGACGCCATCCAGAAGGATGTAGCCCCGGTCCTGGTGCACTACCAAGAAGGCGCCGAGACCCTGAAGGTCCAGGTCAACAGCCGGCAGAGCGAGTTCGCAGTTAAGGACGTGTCGAGCCCCTGGGAGCTCGCGGGACGCTTCCGTGAGGTGTTCGCCTTCCTGCAGGAAGAGCTCAAGAACGAAGAAGACATCGAGCTCAGCGACGTGGAGTACAGCGCCGTCAACGGGATGCTCAAGACGCTCGACCCTCACACGATCCTGCTCACCCCCGACCTCTTCGCCGAGATGCAGACGAGCACACGCGGCGAGTTTGGCGGCCTCGGCATCGTCATCTCCATTCGCGACGGCCACCTCACCGTGATCAAGCCGATGGAGGGAACGCCGGCGTTCAAGGCCGGGCTCCAGCGCGGCGACCGGATCGTGAAAATCAACGAAGAGTCGACGCTGAACATGCCGCTGAGCGGTGCGGTCACGCGACTTCGAGGGCGGCCGGGCTCAAAGGTCACCATCTTCACTCGCCGTGAGAACAAAGCCGGCGCGTGGTCTGCCCCGCGACGTGTGGAGCTCACCCGAGCAGTCATCGAGATCGGCTCGGTAGAGCACAGAATGCTCCGCGACAACGTCGGCTACATCCAAATCAAGAACTTCCAGGGCAACACAGAGGCCCATCTTCGTCGGGCGCTCGCGAGCCTGCACAAGAAGCGCATGGTCGGCCTGGTGCTCGATCTGCGCAACAACCCGGGTGGCCTTCTCGATCAGGCCGTGCAGGTCGCGGACACGTTCCTCGATGAAGGTCCGATCGTCACCACCTCTTCTCAGGACCCGCGGGAGCGCACCGAGGAGTTCGCCGAGGCAAGAGGCACCGAGCCGCGCTACCCCATCGTGCTCCTCATCAACGGCCACAGCGCATCTGCAAGCGAGATTGTCGCCGGCGCCCTCAAGAACCACGACCGCGCGCTCATCATCGGCGAGCAGAGCTTTGGCAAGGGCTCCGTACAGGTGCTCTACCAACTGCAAGACGCATCGGCGCTGAAGCTCACGGTGGCTCAGTACCTGACCCCTGGGGACGTTTCGATTCAAGGCGTGGGCATCGTTCCCGACATCGCGATCAGCCCGATGACCGTCGACAAAGAGAACATGGACCTCAAGGTCGACGACATCTTCCGTGAGTCGGACCTGGAGTCTCACCTCACTCACGCGAGCGCTACCGATTCCCAGCGTCCGTCCGTGGTCATGGGCTACTACCTAAACGCGGAGGTGCGCAACCGACTGGCCGAGGCGGAGCCCGGCGAAGAGGAGAACGAAGACCAGGAGGCCTTCCTGATTCAGTTCTCGAAAAACCTCGTGCTCAACGCGAAATCGCCGAAGCGTTTGCACATGCTGCGCGATTCGCAGCCGATCATCGAGCGGGTTCAGAAACAGGAAACAGAGAAGGTCGTTCGTGACCTCAAGAAGCTCGGCATCGACTGGAGCGTAGGCGCGGATGAAGGCCCGAGCGAGGTTCGCGTTACGGCAACGACGAGCGCCGGCGATAAGCCTGCCCAAGCGGGCGACGCCTTGTCGCTTCGCGTCGAAGTGACCAACCAAGGAAAGCGCCCCTTGCATCAGCTTCGCGCGACGACGAGCAGCGACAACCCTTGGTTTGACCGTCGAGAGCTGGTCTTTGGCAAGCTCGCGCCAGGCGAAACCCGCTCCTGGACCACTACGCTCGGCGGCTGTTTGACCGAAGACGAGAAACGCGTTTGCCGCATCCCGCGCAGCATGACGGATCGTGCGGACGCGCTTCTGGTCGAGTTCGAAGAGGCACACGGGCACGTCCCCGAGCCTTTCGAAGTTCGGACAGTGATTCTCGCTCTGCCCCAGCCGCGCTTCGCGTACGGCTTGCAGGTGGCGGACAACATCAACGGCAACGGGGACGGCCGGGTCCAGCGCGGTGAGCAGGTCACCTTGTACTTCACCGTCAAGAACATCAGCGACGTCGACAGCTTCGAGCTGCAGGCCAATCTGCAAAACAAGAGCGGCTCCGGCGTGCTGCTTCACGACGGCCGATTCCGGCGCGACTCGCTGTCCGCGGGCGACCAATGGGTCGTCCCCTTCTCGTTCCAAGTGCTTCCCGACTTCCAGGAGGACAAGGCGGCACTTCTGTTCGCTGCCTCGGACACGGAGCTCGGCCCGACGGTGGGGCAGAAGCTCGAGATACCGATCTACGAGGAAGCCGGCCCGGTGAAGCCCTTGGCTGCGAAGCTGGTTGTGAGCCTGAGCCCTGGCGCGCAGATTCTCGAGCGGCCTGATGCCAACGCCCCGGTGATTGGAACCGTGCAAGGCTCGTTCCGTGCGCTGCACACCGCGACGAGCGGAGAGTACGCGCGCGTGAACCTCGGAGCCGGTCGCCCGGGCTGGGTGGCCCTTGGCGGGATTTCACCGAGCGAGGGGCAGGTCTCCAAGGAGCCGCCAATCTCGTGGGTTACCAGAAACGCCTCGCCGCAAATCGAGATCGCCAAGCTCGATAGTTACGTCACGCGCGACGATGTCTTCCGACTTCAAGGTAAGGCAACCGATGGGCAGCGAGTGCGCGACCTCTACATTTCTACGAGCCGGCACAAGGTCTACTACGAATCAAACCAGGGCAGCGCCAATCCGAAGGAGCTCGCGTTCGATGCGGAGATTCCAGTGCACCCGGGGATGAACTCGATCATGGTCGTCGCCCGCGAGGACAACAACTCGGTGACCCGGCACTTCTTCATGGTCCGCCGCGACGCCGAGGATGGCTCGCTGATGGAAACGACGAAGTTCGAAGGCGCCCTGCTAGGCAACGGCAACGGCCACCGCTAACGAGAGAAGAACCCAGCGAATCGCTCCACGCCCTCGGGGAGTTCGCCGCCCGAACGGATGTGCCGCCACAGGAGCGGCGCTAGGGTTTCGACAGCCTGAGGCACCGGCACCGTTGTTCCGGGACCGTCGGTTTTGAGCCCATTTCGAGGTTCGATCTCGATGCTCTCGATTTTGCCGTCTTTCCAAGTGATTCGAAGCGACTCGGGTTCGAGGCGAGGAAGAGACTGGAGAAGCCGCGCCTCCCCCTGGGCTTCGCTGCCTTCGAGGGACGCCGACTGCTCGATCCGGCCGTGCCGGCTGATCAAGCCCGCCAGCCGCTGCTGGGCCCGAGGGTCGTCCTCGACCGCGAGAAGCGCGGCCAGGGCCTGGGTCGGGTCGCCGGCGTCCTGAAGCACCGCACCGACTAGCGCATGGCGTTCCTGGACTGAGAGCTCTGCGTACGCAAAGGCCAGGCCGTCGAGCGCCTTCTCGTCGCGCAGGATCTGGTCGAGAAGGCTAGCGAACGAGCCCAAACGCGGCCGATCTGCGCTCGCGATGCCTGGGCGTGCCCGTCTCACCGCGCCGGTATACCGCAGAGCGGCAAATTCGACCAGGACTCCTTGTGTAGGGAAACGTATTCTATTTGACTTCATTCACCCACTTGGGTAAAGAAAGTCCGTTCAGGAGTAGCCATGCAGGGAACGGAACTCATCGCGCGTCACGAAAAGATGGTCCACGGCCTGGCCAACCGCCTCCGCCGCGAGCTCTCGCTTCGGGGCGATCTTGAGGATCTGATCGCCTTCGGTTTCGGCGGCCTTCTCGAGGCCCATCACCGGTTCGACCCGGGCCGCGGGGTCCGGTTTCAGACCTTCGCCTATTACCGCGTTCGGGGCGCCATGCTCGACGGGGTCCGCAAGATGGCCGACCTGCCAAGGCGCGCACACGAACGCTTGCAGTCCTCCGCCCGGGTCACACCCACCGCGGCGCCCACCTCACTCGACAAGGCTTTCACGCGCATGAGCGCCAGTCTCAGCACAGCGACGGTGCTCCAAGGCAGCTTCGGGGACGAAAGCCCGGAGGCGGCGCTTCTCAAGAACGAGAGCGTTTCGAGGCTCCTCGAGGCGCTTCCGAGGCTCTCGCCCAGGCAGCGCGTCCTCGTCCGGGGGTTCTACTTCGAGGGCCGCTCGATCGACCAGATGGCGCAGGAGCTGGGCATCTCCAAGTCCTGGGCCAGCCGGCTGCATCGGCACGCGCTCGACGAGCTCCGCGATGCGCTCGAGCCAGGCTGAGCGAAAGTCGGCCGGCCAGCCGAAATCCCGGTCTTCTCGATAGGTTACGTGCGCACGTGTCTACGCGCTTGGCGTTCAAATGCGAACTGTATTGCGCACTTGAGGCCAGGTGTGAGCTTTTTGGACTCAGGTGTGGCAAGGGCGGCTCTTCCTTGTAAATTCCGGTGTAAAACGGACCCCGAAACCCTTGCTTTCGCTGTTTTCTACAACTGGCACGCAAACTGCATCATGCTCTGGACCATGGGGGCCACAAGATCACAGAACCCGAAGACCGGGGTCGATAACCGCGGCGTTCGGATCATTGCGAAGTCGGTCTACCGCGAGCTACGCAACAGCGGTCATAGCCGCTCGGACATCGTCGCGTTCACCAACGCGGTTCTCGAGCTGGTGACCACTGAGCTTCGTGACGCCCAAGAGGCAGCCGAGTAACGATCTCGGATCGCGCCGACTTCGCCCAAAACCGCATTTTATTCGCGAGTTTGGCTCCTTGACCCTTTCGTCTTGCGCGCTACTGTCCGCGCCTCGCTGGCAACCCATTTGGACGGGGAGTCGGCTGGGAGGGAGTCGAACGAACAATGGCTACGAAAATCGGAATCAATGGCTTCGGACGCATTGGACGCTGCGTCGCTCGAATCGTTGCTGAGCGCGGAGACGTGGAGATCGTCGGAATCAACGACCTGACGAGCGCGGATATGCTGGCCCATCTCCTCGAGTGGGACTCGGTGCACCGTCATTTCTCGCACCCGGTCAGGGCCGAGGAAGGCGCGATTTGGATCGGTGACCAGCGCATTCCGGTGTCGGCCGAGCGTGACCCGTCCAAGCTCAAGTGGAAAGAGCTCGGCGCCGAGGTAGTTCTCGAGTGCACCGGTATCTTTCGTACCAAAGAAGCCGCGTCGGCGCATTTGAAGGCTGGCGCAGAGCGCGTGATCATCAGCGCGCCTGGCAAGGGTGAAATCGACGGCACCTTCGTCGTCGGCATCAACAGCGACGAGTTCAACCCGAAAACCGACCGCGTGATCAGCTGTGCATCGTGCACGACCAACTGCTTGGCGCCGCTCGTCAAGGTGTTGAACGACACCTTCGGCATCGTGAAGGGCCACATGGTTACGGTGCACGCGTACACGAACGACCAGGGTCTGCTCGACCAGCCGCACTCCGACAAGCGACGTGCGCGCGCGGCTGCGCTCTCGATGATTCCCACCTCGACCGGCGCTGCAACTGCCATTGGCCTCGTCTTGCCGGAGCTCAAGGGCAAGCTCTCCGGGACCGCGATTCGCGTGCCGACGCCCAATGTTTCGCTCACCTGCCTCACCGCGCAGGTCGCGAAGAACACCGACCGAAACTCGGTCAACGCGGCGCTCAAGGCAGCAGCGGAGGGCCCGCTCAAGGGCATCCTCCAGTTCGAAGAAACGCCGCTCGTCTCGATGGACTTCCTGGGCAATCCCCATTCGTCGATTTGCGATGCAGCGCAGACCGATGTGGTCGGCGGAGACCTCGTCGAGGTGCAGAGCTGGTACGACAACGAGTGGGGCTTCTCGAACCGCATGCTCGACTTGGTGCGGATCGTCTCGAGCGCGAGCTGAGCCTGTGTCCGAGTCCATTCGTTCGATCGAGGAGCTGAACCTCGAAAGCGTTGCTACGTTCATTCGAGTCGACTTCAACGTTCCGTTGAAGGACGGCCAGGTGACAGACGACACGCGAATTCGCGCCGCCCTGCCGACGATTCGGTATGCGCTCGACCAGGGCGCACGCGTGGTGTTGGCTTCGCATCTCGGTCGGCCGAAGGGCAAGGTCGTACCCGGGCTTTCGCTCGAGCCGGTTGCCATTCGCTTGGCGGAGCTGCTCGACGTGGGCGAGGTGCATCTCACCGACGACTGCATCGGAGATGGGGCGCGCAAGGTCGTCCAAGACCTTCGCGACGGTCAAGTGGCTCTGCTCGAGAACCTGCGATTCCACCCAGAGGAAAAGAGCAACGACGTGGACTTCGCGCGCGAGCTCGGTGGCAGTTGCACCGCGTACGTGAACGACGCCTTCGGTGCTGCGCACCGGGCGCATGCCTCAGTGAGCGCCCTTCCCCGTCTCATCGAGGACCGCGCTGCGGGCTTCTTGCTTCAGCGTGAGCTCGAGGTGCTCGACAAGCTGCGCACCGACACACCTCGACCGTACGTCGCCATCCTCGGTGGCGCGAAGGTCAGCGACAAGATCGGCGTCATGGAAGCGCTGCTCGGCAAGGTTGATGCGCTTCTCGTCGGCGGTGCAATGGCGAACACCTTCCTCGCGGCGCGTGGGCTCAGTGTCGGCAAGAGCCTTTGCGAGAACGACAAGCTCGCCTTGGCTCGCAGTCTGATGGCCGCGGCGGAGGAGAGCAAAGTGGATCTCCTCTTGCCAGTCGACGTCCGGATTGCCGACTCCGTTGACTCGACCGTCGCGCAGGTGGTGGGCATCGACGCGATCCCCGCGGATGCCATGGCGCTCGACATCGGTCCGGCGACCGAACGGCTCTACCGGGAGCGTCTCCGTCGCGCGATGGCCGTATTCTGGAACGGGCCGATGGGCCTCTTCGAGAACCCGGCTTTTGCCGAGGGCTCCCTGGCCGTGGCGCGTGCAGCCGCGGATTGTCCCGGGTTCAGCGTGGTGGGTGGAGGCGACAGCGTTGCCGCGGTGAAACAGGCCAATCTGGCCAGCCGCTTTGATCACGTGTCCACTGGCGGCGGCGCTTCGTTGGAGTATTTAGAGGGCCGCCCTCTGCCGGGCGTGGAGGCCCTCAGACCATGACGAACCGCACACCGCTCATTGCGGGCAACTGGAAGCTGCACAACACCCTCGCCGAGTCTCAGGCATTGGCAGGCGCGATTGCCGCGCATGTCGGAGCCGGGCTGGGCTGCGACGTGGTCGTCGGTCCCGTCGCGACCTCGTTGACCTCGGTGAAGCAGACCCTCCAAGGGTCCGCGGTGGGTCTCGCGGCACAGAACACGCACTGGGAAGACTCAGGCGCCTGGACAGGCGAGCTGAGCCCCACGCTCTTGCTCGACGCGGGCTGCGGCTATTGCATCATCGGGCACTCGGAGCGGCGTCAGTTCTTCGGCGAAACCGACGAGGGCGTGCGCAAGAAAGTCGGTGCTCTGCTGGTTCACAAGGTCGTTCCGATCCTTTGCTGCGGAGAGACCCTCGAACAACGCGAGGCGGGCAAGACCCTCGAGGTCGTCCTCGGGCAGATCGAAGCGGCGACTGAAGGCTTCGACGCCGTGGCCCTGGCGCCGCTGGTCGTGGCCTACGAGCCGATTTGGGCGATTGGGACCGGCCGCACGGCCAAGGCCGAGGACGCTCAAGAGGTGCACAGCGCTATTCGCGCCCGCCTGGCCGAGCTCAAGGGCAAATCCTGGGCGGATTCGGTTCGCATTCTGTATGGTGGCAGCGTGAAGCCCAGCAACGCGGACGAGCTGCTCTCCCAGCCCGATGTGGACGGCGCCCTCGTTGGCGGCGCGTCGCTGACTCCGGAGAACTTCATCCCGATTATCGATGCCGGCGTTCGCCGGGCAGAGAGCTGAGTTCATGTATACCTTCATTTCGATCATCTACGTCTTCGTGTGCCTGTTCCTCATCCTCGTCGTGCTTCTGCAGTCCGGCAAAGGCGGCGGGCTCGGTTCGGCATTCGGTGGCGGCGCGAGCCAGCAGATTTTCGGCGGCGCGGGCGCAGGCAACCTGCTGACCCGACTGACCGCTGGGTTCGCGTTCACGTTCATGGCGCTTTCGGTCTGGCTCGCATTCCTCTCGTCTTCGGGCGAGCAGGCACTCGAACGCGCCGTCCGTGAGCAAGCAGCCGCGCAGGAAGTGGCGGCCGAGATCGAAGTCGAAGAGGCCGAGGAAGCCGCGGCAGAGGCTGAAGAGGCCGCGGCTGCCGAGGCTGAGGTTGAGATTGAGGTCGAGGTCGAGGCCGAAGAGGCTGCCGAAGAGTAGTAGCGAGCCCCCGAACCGCAAAACCGCCGGACCGCGCGCCTAGCGCCGCCGCGGGTGTTTGGGGGCTGGTTGCTGAGCTGGTTGGGTGGTGTGCTTTAGTTACACCGCCCGCCCGCCCCCGTAATCCTCCCTACCGCGCGCTTCGCTTCGCTCGCGCTTGGCGGCGCTTTGCGCCGGGCTTCGCCCTTCGGGCTCGCGCTGCCGCGCATGTCTTGGGGGGCGTGCCAGTGCGAGTGTCGGCGCCAGCGCCAGTGTTTGGCTCGGGCGTCACTGTTCGGCTTGTGCTGCCGCGGGTGTTTGGGGGGCGGGGTGTTGGACTGGGTGCGTGGTGGGGTTTGATTACACCGCCCGCCCACCCCCACCCGTAGTTCTGGTATCACTCTCACGCGAGTGAGCAGCGTGCCTGGCGCGGCGGTTGCTGCGCTCCGCCTTGCCGGCGCGTTCGCGCCGGGCTTCGCCCTTCGGGCTCGCGCTGCCGCGGGTGGCGTGGAAGGCAGTGCCAGCGCCAGCGCCAGTGCCGGTGTCGGTGTCGGTGTCAGCGCTCCTGTGGTTGCTCGGAGACGGTGCCGTGTACTGGGTGGATTCGTAAGTATCGCCCTAGGTGTTTTGCGCCCAGGTAGAAAGGCACGGTGTCGAGGAGCGCTACCGTGAGCTTGAAGGTGTAGCCGGCGGCGATGAAGGTGAGGAGCTGCGGCCAGATGGGGGCGGCTTCGTCGACCGGGATGCCATTCGCGAGGAAGTGCGTAATCAGGATCACCGCGACGGTGTCGACCAGCTGACTGACCAGCGTCGAGCCGTTGTTTCGGAGCCAGAGGTGGCGGCCCTGGGTGAGGCGTTTCCAGAAGTGGAATACCTGTACGTCGATGAACTGCGCGGCGAGGTACGCGATCATCGATGCGGTCACCGCGCTGAACGCAAGACGCCGCACCTCGAAGAAGATCCCCGATTGCGGTTGGTCCGCCGGCTCGAAGCCGGGAAGCGCGCCGCCGACCCAGAAGATGAGCATGACCCAGAGGTTGAGCGCGAGGCCCATCCAGACGACCTGGTTGGCTCGGTGGCGTCCGTAGAGCTCTGAGATGAAGTCGGTGCACAGAAAGGTGACCGGGTACGGAAGGACGCCGACTGCGAGCGGCATGGGGATGGTGAGGCTCGTTCCGGGCAACTGAAAGCTCAAGTCGATGAAGCGCGTGACGCCGAGGATGTTGAGCATCGCAAGCGTTCCCAAGAACAGCCCGGACAGGACCAAGAACACGAGCTGGCGGCGCTCCTGTGCGGTCGCTTCATCGAGACGCGCAAGCCCCTCGAAGTCGTACTGCTCCGAGGGAAGAAGCCCGCGACCGCCTTTGCTCACGGTCGCGCCTTCTGGCGCAGAGCCTTCCCTTCGATCCCGCGCCAGGCCTGATGCTCCTGCCCGGCCTGTTTGGAATCACCGAGCGCTTCGTAGAGCGCGGGAAGCGAAACCGACATTGCCCGAGCCTTCGCGGCGCTTTCCCAGGCCTCGCGGAACTCGGAAAGGTTCAAGGCGAAGGGAACAATCACCTTCCCACGAACCAGAGACACCGAAGCATCCGCTGACGCTGACGCTGACGCTGACGCTGACGCTGACGCTGGCACTGGCCCTGACCCCGCCCCCTCCCCGTGCTCGTGCTCGTGCGGCTCTCCCGCCTCGCAGGCCGCGCAATGGTGCTCGACCCGTTCCTGCTGAATGAACACGCGGACGCCCTCGGGAAGCGCCTCCTCGAGGTCCTGAACGGCGCCTGGCTCTCGTTCGAGCGCAACGAAGGGCCATCGGCGCTCGTCGCCTGGGCGCAGGATCTCGAGCAAGGGGAAGACCGGGACGGCTTCTTCTTCCGAAGTCTTGTGCGCCGCGACCGGGGCTCCATCCCAGAGCACCAGGTCGCCGTAGTCGATGGGCGCATCACGAAAGGTCGGGGATTGCACCACGCCGTGGCAGGGGCTCAGCGGCGCGATCCACACCAGCTCGAAACCGACCGCCTTGTCGGGAAGCTGGGAGGTCGCGTCGGTGGAAGGGGTCCGCGAAAGCACCCGCAAGAGCATAGGTGGCAGACCGGCCACGTAGGGCATGCCGCGCGAGAGATCCACGCGCGCAGGAACACCGATTTGTTCCCAGGTCTCCACCGCTTCTTCGGCTTTGCCAAGCGCTGTCGCACAAATCGCGAGATTCCAGAGCACCGGTCGCTGGGGACCCAGCCGCATCTTGGCCTGCTCGTTCGCGGCGTAGCCCTCGTCGAACCGGCCGCGCCACTTGTCGAGAAGGCCCGCGTCGTACCACCACTCTCCCCGCTCCGGGTCGAGCTCGATCGCGCGCGTGAACGATTCCTGCGCTTCGGCGTCCTTGCCCGGGCCGCAGAACCGCAACGCGTTCCCCAGCATCGCGTGGATGTTGCCCGCCACATCGGGGTCTTGGCGATCTGCGTCCCCGAGGGCGTCCAAGGTTTGGCGAAGGGCGGTGGCGGCCCAGACCGCTGGTCCGTCTTCGCTGAGCGGCGGCTCGTCCATACCGCGCCTGCCCGCCTGTTCGATGAGCAGCGAGGCCGCGCCGACGCTCAGGCGCCAGTCCGTCGTCCAGGCCTGGGCCAGCTCTCGGAGCAGTTCCCGTTGGGCGCTGCCATTGCCCATTTCCCGAATCAGGCCGAGGCCGAGCTCGGCAAGCTTGGGGTCCGAGCCCAGCTGAGCCCGCCGTTTGAGCAGCGCTTCCCAGGCGGATTGCAGTTCTTGGGTCGATTCGGGCTGGTTCATGCGGCCCGAGCTTAGCAGCCGGCACTTGCTTGTCAGTGCCGCAGGCGCTCGCCAAGCCCGATTTCAACGCTCTTCTTGGTGGAGGCTGCCCTTTTTCGCTAACCTGGGAACGCGCGCGCCGCCTTGCGGTCGCCAACAATGAACGGGGATGGGTTGCAATATCATAGTGCGGGACTGACCGACGTCGGACAGCGCCGGAAGTTGAACGAAGACGCGTTCATGGTTGACGACGAGCTTGGCTTGTACGTCGTCGCGGACGGGATGGGCGGCCACGCGGCCGGCGAGATCGCGAGCCAGGAAGCCGTCGATACGGTGTACGGCATGGTCCGCCGAGGCCATGAACCGCTCGATCGCGTCGCTCAGGGCGACACCAGCGAGGAATCGCTTCGGCGGGCCATCCGAATTGTCGAGAGCGCGGTGCAAGCCGCGACGTACATGGTGTTCGGCTTGGCCCAGCATGATCCCGAACAGCAGGGCATGGGCACGACTTTGTCGGTTCTCGCAATGTGCGGCGACTACGGCATCACCGCCCAGGTCGGTGACAGCCGGATCTATTTGATCCGCAATCGCGCCGCCCAGCCGCTCACCGAGGATCACACCCTCGTCGCCTGGCAGTTGAAGCAGGGGATCATCACCGAAGCCGAAGCGGCCCGGTCACCACACCGCAACGTGATCACTCGTGCGGTTGGAAGTCGCGAATACGTTCAGGTCGACACCGGCTTCTTCGAGGTGCAGCCCGCGGACGCGTACCTGCTCTGCTCGGACGGGCTCCACGGCTACCTGCAAGAAGGCGAGATCCCCGACGTGATCGACATCGGTCCCAAGGGCGCGGCCGAAAGATTCATCGACGTGGCGAACTCCCGTGGCGGGCGGGACAATATTACCGCGGTCGTGGTTAGCGTACGGTAGATCACCGGGGCGCGGAAGAGCGCGACACGGGGTTGCGTCGAACGGCTCGACTTAGGCGCTCGCGTGGGGGCGGCGGGGTGGGGAGCGCGGGTCCGTGCTTCCGGCTGGTCACGTTGACGAACGAAAGGTGTTTCGTGGGAGTGTGGACCCTACATCCCCACCCCGCCGCCCCCACGCTGGCACCGAGATTGTCACTCGCTACGTCGCTGCATCCCCATGTCGCGCCGCGCCGGGTCCCTCCCTACGTAGACATCAGCGTCAGCGTCAGCGACAGTGAAAGTGACAGCGTCAGTGTCAGCGCCAGCACAGGCCGCACGTCGCCACCCGCTCCCAGGTGAACCGACCCGCCAAACAACACCCGCGGCAGCGCGAGCCCGAAGGGCGAAGCCCGGCGCCAAAGGCGCCGGCAAGGCGGAGCGCAGCGACCGCCGCGCCAGGGAGGATTACGGGCGGGGGTGGGCGGGGCGGTGTAACCAAGCCATACCAGGCAACCCACCCAACACCCCGCTCCACTCGCCCCCAAAACAGCAGGCACCCCCGCCAGTGCCAGTGCCAGCGTCAGCGTCAGCGTCAGCGTCAGCGTCAGCGTCAGCGTCCGCCGGTGCGCGGGCCTACTCCGAGCAGTCGACTGTCATGTCGACCATCGTCCGTCCCGCGGTTTCGACTTGAAATGTCTTGGAGCCTTCGCAGGTGATTCCCCCACGTTCAATGAACGCAGTGAACGTGCATTCCTCTGGGGGCAAGTCCATGTAGTGCGCCCATTCGTCACCCGGTTCCCAGTCGGTATCTCGAGAGCACGGGAAGATCGGATCGGGAGAATACCCCTCGGCTGGGCACTCCACACAGCAGATGTCGTACTCTACGTCGCAAGCGGTGAACTGAATGGGAGCCACGAAGCGGACGGTCGTGTTGCCGGCGAAACGCTGACTCGACCCGTCATCGCTGCACGCTGTCAGCAACAGCCCCGAGAGCAGGATGGGGCAAATAGCTCGAGGGACCGAAGGCACGGCTCCTCAGCGTACCACGGCGCCGCCACTGCCACCGGCGTTGCCTCCCGGTCACGACCACCCCCCAAACACCCGCGGCAGCACAAGCCGAACGTCGCCACCTGCACCCCCGCCCATCGACCGGCCAAACAACACCCGCGGCAGCGCGAGCCCGAAGGGCGAAGCCCGGCGCAAAGCGCCGCCAAGCGCGAGCATGGCGAAGCGCGCGGCAGGGAGGACTACGGGTGGGGGTGGGCGGGAGGTGTAACAAAACGACTTCGGGCCCGGCTCATTGAAGAGCAGCGGGCCCGCGTCTGTCAGCTTGGCCCCAGGCCCAAGCGCCCTACTCGCTCGTCTCTTCTTCCGCCGCCTCGTCCGCCGAAGCCTCGTCCGCCGAAGCCTCGTCGGCCTCCGGGGCTTCCTCTTCGGGGCTGGGCGCTAGCGAGATCGCTCCGAGCTTGTCCTTCAGGGCGTCGCCGAGCGTGGCTTGGGCGCCGCCGAGGCTTGGGCCGATCTTGCGCGGGGCGACCCGCTTCTGCTCTGCTTCGGGGCGTGCGACCTGGTTCACGTCCTGGCCCTCCGCGGCGCGGAGGGAGAGCGTGATGGTGCGGTCGTCGTCGTCGAGTCGGATGACCTGAGCTTTGACGATGTCGCCGGTCTTGACGATGTCGGTCGGCTCCTGGCTGAGGTCGGCACTGATCTCGCCGCGGGGAATCACACCCTCGACGCCACGCTCGAGCTCGACGTGAATGCCGTACTCGTCGGCGCCGGTCGAGCGAACCTCGATGACGGTTCCTTCGGGGTAGCGCTTCGGCACGAAGCTCCAGGGATCTTCGTAGAGCTGCTTGATGCCGAGGCTGACCTTGCGGTCGTCGTGGTTGATCGAAAGGATGATCGCCTCGACCTCGTCGCCCTTGCGGTAGATGTCCGCCGGGTTGTTGATGCGCTGGGTCCAGCTGAGGTCGGACTTGTGGACCATGCCGTCGACCCCATCCTCGATGCCGACGAAGACGCCGTAGTCGGTGATGGAGCGAACGCGACCCTGAATGATGTCGCCCGGGTTGTACTTCTGCGTGAAGACCGTCCAGGGGTCGGGCTCGAGCTGCTTGAGGCCCAAGCTGATGCGCTTGTTCTGCGCGTCCAGGTCGAGAACGACGCACTCGACCTCTTGGCCCACCTCGAGCACCTTCGACGGATGCTTCGGCTTGGCCCAGGTCATCTCGCTGACGTGGATGAGGCCCTCGACGCCCTGCTCGAGCTCGATGAAGGCGCCGTAGTCGGTGAGCGACACGACCTTGCCCTTGACCTTCTTGCCGGCGACGTAGTGATCGGTCGCGACATTCCACGGGTCTTCCATGGTCTGCTTGAGACCCAGGGACACGCGCTCGGTGTCGGCGTTGTATTTGAGGACTTTGACGGTGACCTCGTCGCCGACCTCGAAGACCTCGGACGGGTGATTGACCCGGCCCCAGCTCATGTCGGTGATGTGAAGAAGCCCATCGATGCCGCCGAGATCCACGAACGCACCGTACTCGGTGATGTTCTTGATCGTGCCGGTGACGACCTGATCCTCTTGAAGGTTCTCGAGGGTGGCTTCCTTGAGGCGGTCGCGCTCCTTCTCGAGAAGCACGCGTCGCGAGAGCACGATGTTGCCGCGCTTCTTGTTGAACTTGATGACCTTGAACTGGAAGGTCTGGCCGAGGAGGCGATCCAGGTTGCGGACCGGTCGGAGGTCGACCTGAGAGCCCGGAAGGAATGCCTTCACGCCGCCGCGGATGGTCACGGCGAGGCCGCCCTTCACGCGCTGGGTGATCGTGCCCTCGATGAGCTCGTCGCGCTCGCATGCGGCGCTGATTTCGTCCCAAACCTTGAGCTTGTCTGCTTTCTCCTTGGAGAGCATGACGAGGCCGTCCTCGTTCTCCTTGGATTCGATCAGCACGTCGACGGCATCGCCGGCGGTCGCCGAGATGTTGCCTTCTGCGTTGATGAACTCGTGGAGCGAGATGACGCCTTCGGACTTGTATCCGATGTCGACGACGACGGTGTCTTTGCCGACTTTCAGGATCGTCCCGGCGACGATGTCGCCTTCACGCAGTGCGTCTGTTCGTGTGGCCTCGGCTTCGAAAAGAGCGGCGAAGCTGTCGGGTTTGGGGTTTGGGTTTTGAATTTGTGTGGTTTCGGTCATTTATAAATCGCTGCTTCCGGTGCGATCGCAAGCTCTCGGCACAACTGGCCGTGCTTTCGAAGACCCCCGGAAATGCAGGGGAGTGCGTGGGTAGCAGGGGAATTTGGGGGTGTCAATTGCAGGACTGGACCAGCTCGAGCACGTGTTGGACAACCGATTCGAGGTCGAGGCTCGTGCTGTCGAGAATGACGGCATCCTCAGCGGGCCGCAAAGGAGCGATGGCCCGGGTCGAATCCGCCTCGTCACGAGAGCGGATTTTGGCGAGTATCTCGTCGTAATCCGCCTCGGCGCCCCGGTTTCGGAGGTCGAGCACGCGACGGCGGGCGCGTTCCTCGGCGGAGGCGGTCAGGAAGAGCTTCACTTCGGCGTCCGGGAAGACGACCGTGCCGATATCGCGTCCCTCGAGCACGACCCCACCCTCCCGGCCTAGATCGCGCTGCATGTCGAGCAGGGCCCTGCGGACACCGGGATAGGCGCTCACTTGGCTTGCGGCAGCCGACATCTCGGGGGTCCGAATCTCGTCCGCCCGGTCTTGGCCGTCCAGCAGAAGCCGAGGCGTTCCATCGTCTTGCGAGGCAAAGCCGAGCTCCGCCTCAACTGCGACCGCCGCGACGCCGGCTTCGTCGGCCCAGGAGACGCCCCGGTCACGGGCGGCGAGCGCCACGCCGCGATAGAGGGCGCCGGTGTCGACCAGGGTGTAGCCGAGGCGCTGAGCGAGAACGCGTGCCGTAGTGCTCTTTCCGACGCCGGCCGGTCCGTCGATCGCGATCACAGGGCGCGGTCGAGTCATAGGGTCTCCTCCGTGATGTCCGCTCCGAGTGATCGCATCAGCGACACGAAGCCCGGAAAGCTGGTGTCGACCGCCTCGGCTCCGTCGATCACCGACTCGCCCTCGGCCAGCAGTCCCAGCAAGGCAGCAGACATGGCGATCCGGTGGTCGCCACGGGTGTCGATCCGGGCGCCCTGCAGCGCGGCGCCCCCGGTGATGATCAGGCCGTCGGGCAGCTCCTCACAGGGAACGCCGAAGGCGCCGAGGACCTGGGCCATCGTGGCGATGCGGTCGCTCTCTTTGACCCGAAGCTCGCTGGCGTCGCGTATCTCGGTTTGCCCCTTGCTGACGGCGGCCAAGGCGCAGACCGCGGGGACTTCGTCGATCATGCGGACGATCAGCTCACCACCCGCGACCGAGCCTCGGACGGTGCTGTGGGCGACGCTGATCTCGGCCATTGGCTCATCGCCTGCGCCATGTCCGCTCGGGCGATGGGAGACATTGGCGCCAAGCAAGCGCAGCCAATCGAAGAGGCCTGTTCGGGTCGGGTTCACGCACACATCGGCGACGCTGACCTGGCTTCCCGGCACCATGGCCGCCGCGATCAATGGAAACGCGGCGCTCGATGGATCACCCGGCACATGCCATTCGAACGGGTCCCAACCTCCGGACCAGTCGAAGTTCGGGTTCAGAACCACCCCCGCTCCTAGGGTTCGCAGCGGGACGCCGAGCGCCAGCATCATGCGCTCGGTGTGGTCGCGCGACAGGACCGGCTCCTCGATGGCGGTCGGGGCGCCCGCGTAGAGGCCGCTGAGCAAAAGGGCGCTTTTCACCTGCGCGCTGGCGACCGGCATGGCGTACTCGATGCCCTGCAAAGTCTCGCCTTCCACCAGCGGTGCGATCGAAATCGGTGGGTAGAGCTCGTCCGGCTTTGCGCCTGGGCTGCCGGCGATGTGCGCGCCTCGTGCCCGCAGCGGCTTGATGACCCGACCCATCGGGCGCCGCGTCAGAGATTCGTCGCCGACCATGCGCGCACCGAAGCGTTGCCCGCTGAGCAAGCCCGCCAGCAGCCGCATCGTCGTACCCGAGTTGCCGCAGTCGACCACGTCGCTCGGCATTCGGAGGCCGTGGAGGCCGACGCCGTGAACCGTGGTGGCTTCATCCGTGGTCTCGACGGCCACACCCATGGAGCGGAACGCCTGGCGCGTCGCCGCGTTGTCCAAGCCCTCGGACAAGCCGGTGATGCGGGACTTGCCGCGGCCCAGTGCGCCGAAGATCAGACTCCGATGGCCGATCGACTTGTCGCCGGGCACCCGGACGCTGCCGCGGAGCGGCCCCGAACGGCAAACGCGGTATCGCTTCTTGGCTCCGCTAGACACGCGACTCCCTTAGCACGCGCGCTAGCGAATGGAGAAAGCGCGCGTTCTCTTCGGGCTTGCCGACCGTGATGCGGATCCAGGATTGTAGGGGTGCAGGCATCGGGCGCACGATGACACCTTCGCCGAGCAAGGCTTCGTAGACCGCCCTGCCCGGCTTCACGACGTCGAGCAGGACGAAGTTGGCCTGACTCGGCGCGACGCGGAGTCCCGCTGCCAGCAGCGCGTCGATGAGCTCGTGGCGGTCCCGAACCGTGGCTTCGACAGCAGCGCGCAGGTGCGCCTGGTCTCCGAGGGCGGCTTTGGCGGCGAGCTGGCCCAGGGTGCCGACGTTGAACGGTGCCCGCAGACGATTGAGGTGGTTGACCAGCTCCGGCGTTCCAATGACATAGCCGACGCGGAGCGCCGCGAGCCCATACGCTTTGGAGAAGGTTCGAAGAATCCCGAGCCTCTCGCGGGTGTCGCGAAGGTCGGTGGCCGGGCTGAAGTCCTCCGCGTCCGCGTACTCGACGTAGGCTTCGTCGACTAGCGCGAGCACGCGCTCCGGCAGGGAACGCAGGAGCCGCTCGAGCTCGGCTTTGGGGATGTAGCTGCCGGTTGGGTTGTTGGGGTTGGAGACGAAGAGAAGCTTGGTTTCAGGAGTGACCGCGGCGAGTAGATCATCGACGTTCCAATGCAGGGCCTCGCGGAGCGGGACTGCCGTGAAGCTCAACTCCTGTGCGATCGCAGCGATTCGGTAGCAGGGAAACGAAGGGTGGCCGAAGACCGCGTGCTCACCACGGCTCGCAAAGACTCGGCAGATCAAATCGATCAGCTCGTTCGAGCCGTTGCCGAGGCAGAGTTGCTCCGAAGGCACGCCATGATGTGCGGCGAGCGCTTCGCGCAGATCGTGTCCTCTCGGGTCGGGGTAGCGCTCCAAGCGAAGGGTTTCGCTGGACAAGGCTTCGACCGCCTTGGGCGAAGGGCCGTACGGGTTCTCGTTCGAGGCGAGCTTCACGATGTCCTCGAGGCCGAGCTCGCGTCGAAGCTCCTCTTCGGGTTTGCCGGGCTCGTACGCCGTCAGCGCGAGGATGTGGGGTGCCGCGAGGTCGCTCATGGGGGTCGGTCAGCTCAAACGGGGATAGCTTCCGATGACCTTGGCATAAGGGGCGATGCGGCGCAGCTCCTCTACCGCAGTCAGGATGGCGCGGTCGGTGATGTGCCCGTCCATCTCGAGGAAGAAGACGTGGCGCCACTGGGTCCCGGTCAACGAGCGCGACTCGATGCGGGTGAGGTTGATGTCCCGGTCCGCAAGGGGCTTGAGCGCGTGATGGAGGGCGCCGGGCTCGTCGCCAGGTGCCACGGCCAAAAAGGTGCGGTCTTTGCCGGTGCGCGACGGGAGTCGATTGCCGATGATGCCAAAGCGAGTGACCACCTCGGAGTCGTCCTCTAGCCGGTCTTCGATGAGCTCGAGGCCGTGGAGCTCCTTGAGCAGCGCCGAGCCGAGGGCTGCGGACTGATCGTCGCCACTTGCAAACAGGGCTGCTGCCTCGCCGGATTGAACGTCGACGAGAATAGCGTCCGGGTAGCGCAAGCGCAGTCGCCGCTCGCATGCTGCGATGGCTGTCGCGGCGCCGTAGATTTTGATCACCTGGGCCGCGTCGCCGGATTGTGAAAATAGCTGGTAGCGCAGCGGTGCAACTCGCTCCGCGCAGAGCTTGGCGTCGGTCTCCACGAAGCCCTTCAGCGTTGCGGTAATGGCTCCGTCGGTCGATGTTTCGAGCGGAACCACGCCGAAGGTCGCGTGGCCATTGCGCACCGCTTCGAGGACCGCGGAGACCGATTCGCTGGGGCGGAAGCTCGGTGCGTGACCGAAATAGCCACGCGCCGCTGCGTGGGCAAGGTCGCCTGGCGTGCCGAAGTACGCGACCACATCCGGCGTGACCATCTGGGCGCATGCGGACAAGATCTCTCGAAACACCGGCTCGATGCTCGACTCTGGGAACTCCTCGGCCTGGGCGCGCGCGCTTTCGATGATCGCGGCCTTCTTCGGGAGCCGAACTGGTTCGTCCGGGGCATCTTGCCGAAGTTGCTTGTACTCTCGAATCGCCCGCGCTCGTGCATTCAGCGCGATCACGATTTGCCGGTCCGATTCTTCGAGCGCTGCGGTGATCCGGCCGAGACGATCATCCATGGTGCCGATGGTAACAGTCCCTCTGAGGAAGGTATACCGTTGGCGGAGCTTCGTTAATCGTCGTCGTGGCGAGCGAGGTCGCGAAGCCGGGCCAGTGTCACCAGCGCGTCGACCGGGGTCATGCGTTCGATGTCCAGCGCTTCGAGGGTGGCCTCTAGTTCGGACCGGGGCGGCGGCGCGGCTTCGAACAAGGGCATCTGGGGCACGGCGCTCGCTTCGGCCCCGGCCTCGAGCTGCTTCAGCTTCGTTTTTGCGCGCGCCAACACGACTGGCGGAACGCCTGCGAGCCTAGCAACAGCCAGGCCATAACTTCGATTCGAGCCGCCTGGTACCAGCTGATGGAGCAGAACCATGCTGTCATCGTGCTCTTTTGCCGCGACGTTGTAGTTGGCGGCGTTGTCGAGGCGATCGGCAAGCTCGCAGAGCTCGTGGTAGTGCGTCGCGAAGATCGCCCGGCAACGCGTGGCATCGTGAAGATGCTCGGCGATCGCCCAGGCGATTGCGAGTCCGTCGTACGTGCTGGTGCCCCGGCCGATCTCGTCGAGGATGACGAACGATCGCTCGGTCGCGCCGCGCAAGATCGCGGAGGCTTCCATCATTTCGACCATGAACGTGCTCTGACCGCGAGCGAGGTGATCGCTGGCTCCGACTCGGGTGTAGACGCGATCGACGACACCGATACGGGCGCGCTTGGCGGCGACGAACCCGCCAGCCTGAGCCATGATGACCGCCAGGGCCGCTTGGCGCATGGCGGTCGACTTCCCGGACATGTTCGGGCCGGTCAGAAGCATAAAGCGGGTGCCCTCGGGTTTCAGCTCGATCGTATTGGGCACGAAGCCATCCTTGGCGGCGTAGCATTCGACGGTCGGGTGTCGGCTGTCTTCGAGAAGGAGCTCCCGGCTGCCGTCGATCTCCGGGCGGACATAGCCGCGGCAATGGGCGACTTCCGCGAGGGCGGCGCTGGTGTCGATGGAGGCGATGACGCGGGCGAGCCGATGAAGCCGCGGGGCCTGATCACCAATCGCCGTTCGCAGCCCGACGAACGCCGCGGACTCGAGGGCGCGGGACCGTTCGTCGGCGTGAAGGATGCGATCCTGAAGCTCTGCGAGCTCGGCGGTGATGAAACGCTCTCCGTTCGCGATTGTTTGCTTGCGAACGTAGTCCTCCGGCACCGCATCGAGCTTGGACTTGCTGATCTCGATGTAGTAGCCGAAGACCCTGGTGAACTTGATCTTGAGCGACCCGATACCGGTGCGCTTTCGCTCGCGACGCTCCAGGTCGAGCACGATGTCCTTGGCCGTGGTCGATAGCTTGCGAAGCTCGTCGAGCTCCGCCAGATGCCCGTCCGCAAAGATGCCGCCTTGCCTATCGATCGCCGGGGGCTCGTCGACCAGCGCGGCCTGGAGCGAGGCGAGCACGTCGGTGCACAGGTCGGCGCCATCGAGCGACGCCATCGAGTCGTCGAGCGCGCTGCCTGGACGAGTGGAGAGCTCCTTGTGCAGCGCTTCGGCACTGGCGAGGCTGTTTCGGATCACGCCCAGGTCTCTTGGCGTCGCCAAGCCCACCGCGGTGCGCACCGCTAGGCGTTCGAGGTCGCCGATTTCGCCGAGTTGCGCCCTAGCCTGGTCGCGAGAACGGGCGTCGGCAAAAAATAGCTCTACCGCGTCGTGGCGCCGCCGGATGCGTTCGATGTCGGTCAGCGGTTCGAGTAGGCGCGAGCGAAGGGCACGAGCACCCATCGGCGTTTTGGTTTCATCGAGCAGATGAAGCACTGAGCCGCGGCGCTCGCCGTCCAGCGTGCGGACGAGCTCCAGGTTGCGCACGGCCGCGTCGTCGAGGACCAGCCGGTCGCCGGCTGCGTACAGTGTGGCCGTGTGTATCTGTGAAGCGGCCTGGTGCTTCTTTGCATACTCGAGCACCAGCGAAGCGGCGCGGGCTGCGGGCGCTTGGCGCGAGAGCTCGGCGGCTTGCTCGTCACTGAGGTGCTCGCGCAGGAGCTCGGAGTGCGCAGCGAGCTCCACGCTTCGAAGCGCCGCCTTGGGCAGGCTTTGCGTGCAGAGCGCTTCGAGCTCCGATGCGCCAGATTCGAGGAGCACCTCGGCCGGGTCGAGGCGCACGAGCTCGCCGACCCACTGCGGACCGAGCTCGACGACGCAGGCGCGGAGCGTGCCCGTCGACAGCTCTAGCGCGGCCACGCCCCCATCGCGTGTGGCGGCGACCAGGAAGTTCTCGGAGCGCGCGTCGAGGGCGTCGGGCTCGAGGCAAAGCCCCGGCGTGACGACCCGCACCACCTCGCGCGGAACGACGCCGCGCGCAGCCGATGACTCGGCCATCTGTTCACAAATCGCGACCTTCTCGCCGTGGCGAAGCAAGCCGGCCAGGTACCCGGCGGCCGCGTGGTGCGGCACGCCGGCCATGGGGATCTTGCTGCCGTCCGGGTCGGTGCCTCGGGACGTCAGCGCGATGTCGAGGATGGCTGCCGCTCGGACCGCGTCCTCGTAGAACATCTCGTAGAAGTCCCCGAGGCGAAAGAAGATGATCGCATCGGGATGCTGCCCCTTGGCGCGCAGGAACTGGCGCATGACCGGGCTATGGTCCTTCTTTCGCGCCGTCCCCCGTACAGCCATGGTTCGGGTCTACTCAAAACCGTCCGCGATGAAAAGCGGAGAAAACTGGATCCGCCGGACACCGGCTTCGAAGTCCACGAGGTAGAGCTGGTCTTGGTACGGGGAGAAGAGCAAAGACGAGGGCAGCGAACGCAGCGACGTGTTGTTGAGCAGAATCAGTGGCGTGAATTGATTGAGGATGTTGAAGTTCAGCAGGGCTATGGTGGTGTCCGTGACGTTGGTTTCGGCCGGGAACGGGCCGATGCGAAAGCTCACGAGGGGATTGATGAACTGCCTGTCCTCGAACGCGCGGCCCGCGAGGTAGGTATCCACATCCACCAGTTCGTTGGGATCACCGGGGTCGTCCGGTAGGTCGACCGGCCGGCTTGGATCGAGGATGCACTCGCCGTTCTCGTCGGGAATGACCCTGTTGATGAAGCCAGAGGCGGTGCCCGTCACCGTGTAGGCACTCTGCGTGTGGATCTGATACTCGGTGAACTGAGGGAAGCAGTCTCGGACCTCCTCGAGCGTGTAATCCGCGCCACCTGGCGCCGGCCCGATCTCGAGCTCGTTGTTGAACGCCCCGAGGATGGGGAACCAGACCGGACGGTCGTCGATGTCCTCCTTCAGGTCCACGAAGTCCTGGCAGTCAGGCTCATCGCGGGTGCTCGGAGGCAAGTCGCCCGTGATGAGGAGGCGGTCTCCCGGGTACGATTCCACCAGGTCTGCGTCTGCGTCTTGCGGGCCGAGGACCCCGACCCGGCAGAAGGGCACGTCGCCTGCTTGGAACCAGTTGCCCAGTTGGTCGCCATCGAAATTTTCGTCTGCAAAGAGCCCGAGTCCGCCCTCCGATTGTGGAATCAAGCCTTCCCATCTTGCATTCCATTGCTCCGAGAAGCTGCTCCAGACCTGCGACGAAGCGCAAATCAGCGTATCAGCGTCCGAGCCCGATGAAGGCACGCCGAACACGCCGAACATCGAGGACACGTTCCCCATCGCTTCCTGGTCAAACATCGAGGGGGGGCAGTTGATGAACTTCAGCCCCGGGCCGTCGGAGTTGGACGCCTCGCCGTTGGTTTCGTCTAGCCTACCCGGCGCGCTATTGAACTGAAACGATGGGCTGCCGTCGATCGAAATGAACGTGGAGGGCGTTTGGCCGAACCGAAGCCGGTGCCGCCGGATGCTTGCGAAACGGTCCGGTCCGGTCTCCGCGAGAGTGCAAGCGATGTTGCCCGATCCGCCACGGCAGGGCGCGTTCAGGTCGTAGATGTCTAGGAAGACCATCCTGCCGTCTGAAAGGCTCGCGGCCAGGAAGACGCCGCGCATGTTGGCTTCGTCTTGCGCCAGAGCAAAGGCGTTGGTGTCGCTCGAGCTCGAGCTGCACAGATCGTCTGCGGGCACCCGCTTGCCGTCGCTTCCATCGGCCTCGAGCTCGTAGAACGGCGTCACGACTTCGATCGCGCGCACATTGGAGAACCCGAAGCGAACTCGATGGCGCGATTCGACGTTCTCTTCGTTGGCTCGTGCCGAGACGCCCGCGAGAACGGGAAGCACCGCGCCAAATCTCTTGTCTTCGTCCGCTGTGCCTTCTGGGTCCTCGGTGTAGTCGACGACGAGGATGCTGCTGTCGGCGGCGCTCACGGCGTACAAGTAACGTTGGGTCGCGGCCGTGTCGTCGCGATCAGAGCTGGCCGGGACCAGGGGAGTCACATCGATTTCCGAGGTCGGTGTCCCGGTGACGATGGGGTCCAAGGGCGTGGCACCGTCACGGCCCAGCGCGAAGCGATGAATCACCGGCTGATTGGCATCTGCCACGAGCAAGACGTCGTCCGAGGCAGGGCCCGTCCCCGTGCTGGACCGGCTGCCGTGATCGCTTCCGTAGTCGACGGTCAGGGAGACCGGGCTCGGCCCCGGCGTTGCACCCTCGAAGCAAGGTTGGGTCGTCTTGACGGTCTTGACGACTCGCGCTTCGGGGTCGTCGTCCTGGAAGCCTTCCGGGCAAATCCGGTGGTAGTCCGTCTTGTCGGAGTCCGGAGGCGTGACTTGCTCGATCGGGCAGCCGTAGGTGTCGAGTCGCAGCATGACGGGGTCGCCCAGGGTCTGCACACCGTTCGAATCGATCATGACTTGGACCTGAGCGATCTGTCCGAGCTCTGGGATCGCCGCGTAGAGGTAGCGATAGGAGACGTCCGAGGTGGCCCCGGTGATCCGGTCGTCGTCTTCGCTCACGGTCGTCGTGGTGACGGTCGCTACTTCGTGCAGGGCCAGGTCCGTCGGCCCAGCGTCGAAGCGAACCTGCCGCGGATCGCGCTCCGACCCGTCGGCGTCTTCTGAATCCTCCTGGCGGCTGATGAGCCGGAGTGATTCGATCGCCGTCAGGGTCTTCGGGCTGAAGCTGGTGACGTAGGTGTAGTCCGAATCAAAGGGCGAGATTTGAATGCCTGTAGGCTGCTCGCCGACGGTCAACGAGGTGACGCCGGGGATCGTCGGGTTGGTGTTGATGATGGCAGAGCGGGTGAAGTTGATGACTGCGACTTCGCCGGTCTGGATCTGGGTCACCGCTCCAAGCAACTGGGCGTTCACGTCGGTGGCAAACTCGGCATCGCTCGTGCAGATCGAGGCTGGCAGGAAGCCCTTGGGGTCGAACGCGTTGCCGCTGGTGTAATCGAGGTCTGCGCATAGAAACTGCATCTTCGCCGAACGATTCAAGGACGAGAGGACGACGTTGTTCGCGTTGTTGCTGCACGACGCGAGGGCGAGCGCGCAGCAGGCAAAGGCAATGACGATGAAGCGCGTCATCGAGGCAGCTCCGATACGGGCTGCGGAAGGCCGATGAGACCAAGGAGCGTCGGTGCGCACTCCTCGGCGGTCTCCCCGCTCGTCGATTCGAGGCAGTCGATGATCGGTTGCAGGTCGGCGACCCGGAGCACCGAAGTGCTGAAGTCGGCGACGTACATGAGGCGCCGTGGCGCATCGATGACGAACTCGAAGGCGCCGCTGATGTTGGTCAAGAGCGTGATCCCCTGGAACTTGTCGGTGTCGATGACCTGCACGTTACGCGCGAGGAAACAGCTCACGAACGCGAGGACCACCGAGTCTCCCCGCGCCCGGACCTCGGCGATTTGCACGCGCGAAGGATCTCGGCAGGTTGGAATCTGCCCGATCATGTTTAGGTTTCCGCCCGCGACATCGCTCCGGGCGACCAGCAAGGCCTCGGGCGAGCGCGAAACGATGTAGGCTAGATTTCGCCCCGGGCGCGGATCGAAGCGGATGTCCCGATTGCTCCTCCCGGTGTCGAGTCCCGACACCACCAGCTCTCCGGCGTCGAACAGATAGCTTTGTGTCGGGTCCCCATCGATGCCGATGCCCAGGCGGATGATCACGGGGAACTCAGCGCTCGGAATCCAGGCGCGCTTGGCGCCAGGCTCATAGGCGATGGTCACCTGTTCGGGTGCCAGCTCGTCAATGGTGGCTGCCAGGCGCGGGCGCTTCTGCGGCTCGGGGCCGCCAGGGCGGAGCTGGTCGAAGAACATGCTCGCCATGCCCTCGCGGTGCGCCATCAAGATGTAGTCGCCAGCAAAGGCCGGATCGCTCGGGTCGTCGGCGAAGTCCGCGGCCAGGTCACCGACGTAGACATCGACCGGATCCGGCGGCAGGCTGATGTTGACGGTCGGGTTCACCAGCTCGGCGCTACCCGAGCGGTAGGGGGCGGTGCAGGTATGCGTCTCGCCGAATTCGCCGCCGCAGCGGAGTCGCCCGTCCTCATCGACGTCGATGAAGGTCAGATTCGCGTCGCTTCGGACAGGCACGTAGATGCGCCGGCCGTCGGTCGAGACGCCCATTCCATCGGAGAAGGACCCGATCCCCACTTCGCCGCGAATCAGTCCTTCGACCGGGATGAGTCGAAGTGCCGCCTCCCCCGGGTCGCGAAATCGGAGGCCCGCAGGAACGACCGAGCAGCGGTCAGCAGGGATGGCGACGCAGCCCTCGTCCTCGTCGAAGACCGGGTTGCAAAGGCACTGCACTTCATTGATGTCGCCGCGGAAGTCGGGCGCGAGACACTCGGGGGTCACGCCGGTGCCGGTGGCGACGCATTCGTCGTCCTCCCGTGGAGCGCAGGCGCAACTTTCGTCCGTGATCTCACCGGTGAAATCCAGTTCAAGGCAGCTCTGGAGCAGGCCCGGACCGACACAGTCGCTCGCGATGGCCTCTATCGCTTTGTCGAGATCGTAGGACTGGACGTTGCCCGAGTTGTACTGGAGCCCGAAATTCGAACTCGTGACGTACACGTATTTGGGCTTGCCCTCCGCATCCTGGTCGACCGAGAGCTCGATCGCGATGGGAAAGGACATCAGCCCGGGGGGCAGCGACTCGCCAGGTGTTCTGGCACAGCCGGTCGAGACCGTTCCGGAAATAAGCAAGAACCCCAAAGCGAAACCGACGACTGCGCTTTGTGGGCCGAATCGCGACCGCATGGGGCGGCACCCTAGCCGTTCGCCCTAGCCGGGGCAACTGGCAGTGGAGCGCCTCAGTTCCAAGGATCGAGGATGGACCGATCGCGCTCGGGCGCGGCTTTTTGTCGACGTCGCGGTTTGCGATTGACCGGCTTGGTCCCGGCCTGCTTGGCTTTGCGCTGGGGCGCATCCGACGCCGATGCGAGTGCCTTCGCTTCGTTCGATTCGGGGCGCGCACCCTCCCCGATCAAGGGAGAGGGCAAGGGAGGCGGGAGGAGCGGCGCTGGGCGTGTCCCGGTCAAGACTGGGGAAGGCGCCTTTGGCGCGGCTGGCGCTTCGACAATCGGGTTGCCTGCGGTCTCTGGCTCCGAGGACCTGAAGGTGCCGATGGCGATCGTCCCGACGAGCACCAGGAGCGCGAGCGCCAGCCCTCCGAGGTAGATCGGCGTAGCCCCTCGGCGCCAGGGCCGAGGCGGCCTGGTCGGTGGTAGCGTCCAGGTGTCCGGGCCGACCGGTTGGAGCCCGGCCTTCACGAGCTCGAGATCGTCCAAGACCTCCTGCATCGTCTGGTAGCGTCGCTCCGGCGTCTTTTCGAGGCAGCGCATGATCAGCATCTCCAACTCGTCGGAGACATGCGGCACGCGCACCCTGGGCGGGATCGGTTCCTCGTACATGTGCTTGGTGAGGATGCCCATCATGGTGTCAGCGTCGTGTGGAACGTGCCCCGTTACCATTTCGTAGAGCAAGACGCCGAGCGCGTAGATGTCGGTTCTATGGTCGACGCCCGCGCCTTCGCACTGTTCAGGTGACATGTAGTGAGGCGTACCGAGCACCTCACCGGCGCGCGTGAGTCGACTGGGGCCGTGCGCGACTTTTGCAATTCCGAAATCGAGGACCTTTACGAAATCCTCGACTTCGTCGCGCTTTATGAGAAAGACGTTCTCCGGTTTGAGATCGCGATGCGTGATCCCCGCGTCATGTGCGGCGCCGAGCGCGCGGCAGACTTGGATGGCGATGTTGATAGCGCGTTCCTCGGGCATACGGTCGACGCTGTCGATGGCGTCGATGAGGTCGGACCCGTCGAGGCACTCCATGATGAAGTACGTCGAACCGTCCGTCAGCTCGCCGAAATCGCTGATGTCGATGATGTGCTGGTTACCGATGTTGGAGGCGCTCTCGGCCTCGCGCCGGAACCTCGCCAAGACTTCCGGGTCGCCCGTGTTCTCGCGTCGAAGGACCTTCATCGCGAGCGGCTTGTTGAGTCGCGTATGGGTGACCCTGTACACGAGGCCCATGCCCCCTTCGCCGAGCAGAGATTCGACGCGGTAGCGCTGATCGATCGTCTGACCGAGCAGGCCTTCGACCACTCGCGCCGGTCCCGAAGCGCTCACGCCCCCGACCGAGCCAGCTATGGTTCTCGTAGTATCGCCCATACAGCTACGTCGCAATATTCCAGTCGTGTTCATTCCAACACGGCTGGGGCCTCGCATCAAGGCCCGGAGGGCCGGAAAATCGCCGTTTGGCCTGAATTCCTAGCGAAGACGGGCCTGGGCGGCCGCCAAACGGGCCCCGGGGAGCTGTGAGAGCGGCGCGGAGATGAAATCGAGCCCGAGCTTTTCGCAAATCTCGATGGATGCCGGGCTTCCCCCCTGGTCCCCGCAGAGGCCAGCGTGCAGGTCCGGGCGGACGGCCTTGCCGCGTTGAAGCGCAATCCCGATGAGCTCGGCCACCTTCTCGTCCAGGTGGGTAAACGGGTCCCCGGCGAGCAGTCCAAGCTCGTTTCGGTATGCGGGCAGGAATCGGCTGGCGTCGTCCCGGCTGACCCCGAGTGCGGTTTGCGTCAGGTCGTTCCCTCCGAAGGAGAAGAGCTCCACGTGCCGCGCTAGCTCTCCGGCGATCAGGCACGCGCGTGGCAGCTCGATCATCGCTCCGATCCGACATTTGAACGCGTCCGTCGGCGCGGTGAAGATGTGCTGCTGCGCGCGGTCGAATGCCGCGCACAGAGCTTCGACCTCGGACTCGAAGGCGACCATGGGGATCAGAACTTCGAGCTCGACCCCCAAGCCCCGTTCTACACAGTCGAGCGCGGCGAAGAGCATGGCGCGGAGCTGCATATCGTAGAGACCCGGAACGGTCAGACCTGCGCGGACACCGCGGTGTCCGAATGCCGGGTTGGATTCTCGATGGCGTGCGGCCGCCTGGCTCGCCTCTTGGAGCTCCAGGTCGAGCGCGTCGGCCACTGCTAGCAGCGATTCCTCGTCTTGTGGAAGGAACTCCTGGAGCGCTCTGTCGAGCAGGCGAATCGTCACCGGTCGACCTTGCATCGCTTCGAAGATCTCGACGAAGTCGTCGCGTTGTGCGCGCTCCAGCTCGGAGAGCCACGCACTGCGTTGCTCGTCTTCGACTGCGAGCAGCGCGCATCGCATCGCGAACAGGCGATCCTTCGAGAAGAACATCCGCTCGGTTCGGCAAAGCCCGACGCCCTCAGCGCCGTAGCTGAGCGCTGCACGCGCAGCCTGCGGCGTGTCGGCTTCCGCGTACACACGCATGCGGCGAACGTCGTCGGCCCAGGCCATCAGCTCCCCAAGCTCCTCGACGGTCGTCGAGGCCAGCAAGTCGAGCGCACCGACGAAAACCTTGCCGCTCGTGCCGTCGAGGGTGACTAGGTCGCCTTCACGCAGCGCGTCCGACGACTCGAAGCCATCGAGGCGCACGGTGCGCTCTCGGAAGTCGATTTGAAGTCCTCCGCAGCCCACCACGCAGCACTTTCCGAGCCCACGGGCAACGACTGCGGCATGCGAGGTCATTCCCCCTGCAGCGGTCACGACGCCCTTGGCGGCCTTCATGCCGTGGATATCGTCGGCGCTCGTTTCCTGCCGAATCAAGATGACCTCCTGTCCCTCCAAGGCCCAACGGACCGCCTCGTCGGCATCGAAGACGATCCGGCCGGACGCGGCGCCGGGGCTTGCGGGCAGGCCCACAGTGAAGGGTTCGATCCCCTTGAGGGCCAAGTCGGTTTCGGAAGGAAGCCGCGCCCGGAGCAGCTGCTCGAGCGATCGTGCGTCCACCCGGAGCAAGGCCTCCTTCTTGCTGAGCACTCCTTCGCTCACCATGTCGACCGCCACGCGGACCGCCGCATGCGCGGTCCGCTTCGCGCTGCGTGTTTGCAGCAAGTACGGCTGTCCGTCTTCGATGGTGAACTCGATGTCCTGCATGTCGCCGAAGTGGCTTTCGAGAGACGCGCAATATGCGGAGATCGCCTCGAATGCCTCGGGCAGCGAGAGCTCGAGGCTAGACGCCTCCTTGCCGGGCGCCGCTGCGCTCGCGGTGAGCGCAACAGGGGTTCGAAGGCCAGCCACCACGTCTTCGCCTTGGGCGTTCGGCAGGAACTCGCCATAGAGCTTGCGCTCTCCATTCGACGGGTTGCGGGTGAAGGCTACGCCCGAACCGCTTCGTGGGCCGGTGTTGCCGAAGACCATCGCTTGCACGGTGCATGCGGTGCCCATGACGTCGTCGATCCCTTGCATGCGCCGGTATCGAACCGCGCGCGGGTTCTCCCAGGAGGCGAAGACGGCGCCGATCGTGTCCCAGAGCTGGGTCTGCACCCCTTGCGGAAAGGGCGAGCCGGATGCTTCCTCGATGAGCGAGAGGTACGATGCGACCAGCCGTTCCAGCTCAGAGGCCGACAGCTCGGAGTCCAGCATGCGAGGCTGTCCGAGCTCGGTCTTGAGATCGCTCAGCAAGTACTGGAAGCGGTCCGCCCTGATGCCCCGGACGACCGAACCGTACATCTGAAGCACACGCCGGTAGGCATCGAGGGCGAAGCGTTCGTCCCCGCGCTGCGCCGCGAGCCCCCCGAGCGTGTGTTCACTCAGCCCGACGTTCAAAACGCTGTCCATCATGCCGGGCATGGAGACCTCCGCGCCCGAGCGAATCGAAAGCAGCAGCGGGTTGTCCGGGTCTCCAAAACCCTTGCCAAGGCGTGTCTCGATCTCTCGAATGGCCTGTTCGACGTCAGTCTCGAGGCCGCCGGGAACTGTGCGAGTCGCCCGGTAGTGCCGGCCCACTTCGGTCGTGATCGTGAAACCTGGGGGCACCGGGATCCCGAGCGCGGTCATCTCGTTGAGGCCGGCCGCCTTCTTTCCGAGAAGACTCAGGCGGACGCGCGAGCCGAGCTCTGCGTCAAGCGGATACAGAAGGGTCACGGCGCTGCAACTTTGTCCCAAGCTGGTGGAAGTGCGCAATACCGTTGACGGTGTCTGCGATTTCTCCAAGCAATCGCAGGCGATTGTCTCGAACGCGGGCATCGTCGACCATCACGAACACCTCCTCGAAGAAGCGATCGATGGGCGCGCCGAGCTCCGTAGCGACTAGCTTCATGGCGTCTGTATAGCGGCGCTCGTCCGTGGCCTCGCGGATTTGGTCTCGCACGGTGTCGAAGCGCTCGGCCAGTGTGGTCTCCGCGCCGGCTTCGAGAAGCGTGGAGTCGATGGGTCCTCGCGCGCTTTCCTTGGTGATGTTGAACGCGCGCTTGAACGCGACCGCGAGGGATTCGAACTCTGGCGCAGCACCGAGCTCGGCCACCGCTTCGATTCGGCTCCGCAGATCGCGCAACGAGGTGCCGTCCCAGGCGCCGAGGCACGCGTCGACGACATCGCCACCAGCGGAGTCCTTGAGCATCGCTCGGATGCGTCCGCGGAAGAAGTCGTCGAGCGACGCGCGAACTTCTTCTGCGGCTCCGAGCTTGGCATCGCCACGATATGCCTGGTAGGCCTGCGCGATGAGCGCCTGGAGGTCGACGTCGATTGGTCCTTCGAGCGCGATGCGAATGATGCCGAGCGCGGCGCGGCGAAGCGCGAAGGGATCGGCCGAGCCGCTCGGAACCAGACCGATGCCGAAACAACCGACTAGGGTGTCGATGCGATCGGCGACCGCGACGATGGCGCCGATGACTTGGTCCGGAACCTGGTCGTCTGCGCCCTGGGGCCGGTAGTGATCGCGAATCGCGTCTGCGACGGCTGGGTCGATGCCTTCGCGCAAGGCGTACCAGCGGCCCATCTCGCCTTGGAGCTCGGGGAATTCGTACACGATGAGCGTTTCGAGGTCCGCCTTGCAGAGGCGTGCGGCCTCGTCGCAGGCATCGGCGTTCGCACCCGAGCGCATTGCGAGCGCGCGGGCATTGGCCTGCAGGCGACGAACCTTGGCCCCCATCGTGCCGAGCTTGGACTGAAAGACCACCGATTCGAGCTTGGTGAGCCGGTCGGCGAGCGGGGCCTTGCGGTCTTCTTCGACGAAGAAGCGCCCGTCGGCCAGACGCGCGCGAAGGACGCGGTCGTTGCCCTTGGCAATCGTCTCGGGATCCTCGGCGGTGTTGACCACGTTCAGATAGGAGGGAAGGAGCGCGCCACCTTCGGACGCTCGAACGGCGAAGTACCGCTGATGATCTCGCATCACCGAGATGACGACGGCATCAGGGAGCTCGAGAAACGATTCGTCGAACTGGCCCGGCACCGTGAATGGCTCTTCGACCAGCGAGACGCATTCGTCCGCGAGAAAAGCGTCGGGTTCGAGGACACCGCCGAGGGACTTCGCCGAAGCAAGCAGTCCTTCGACCATGCGATCCTTGCGCACTTGTATGTCCACGATCACATGAGCGCGTTCAAGCGCGGATTCGTAGCTGCTGGCCTGGTCGAGGTCGAAGCTATCGGGCGCGAGGAAGCGATGTCCGCGTGTCTTGCGCCCAGCTCTTATGCCCGCGAACTCGAAGTCGACGACCTCGCTTCCGAGCAAGGAGACGATCCAGTGAATCGGCCTGCCGAATGCAATTTCGCCAGGACCCCAGCGCATGGACTTGGGGAAGCTGATCCGCTGACAGAGGCGCGGCAGCATCTCGCCGAGCACCTCGCGGGTCGCCTGACCGGTTTCGTGTACCCGTACGCTGACGTAGTCGCCCTTGTCGGTGGTCTGTTTGCGCAGGTCTTCGACGTCGACACGGTGCTTTTTTGCAAAGCCAGTCGCGGCCTTCTTGGCCGAGCCATCCGCTTCGAAGGCTGCGCTCCAAGGAGGCCCCATGATCGTCTCGTCGCGGTCGGGCTGGCGCTCCGCGAGCCCGCGCAGCCGAAGCGCCAGGCGTCGTGGCGTCCCCAGCGTGTCCATCTGCAGCGAGTCGGTCTCGAGACGGGCCTGGCCCACTAGCTCGGCCGCACTCGTTTTCATCGAGCGCAGCGCGTGCCTGACGAAGGACGCCGGCAGCTCCTCAGTCCCAATTTCCAGCAAAAACTCGGATGACATGGAGTGGCGTTGCTACCAGACCCGATCCTAGGGCGCAACGGGGCAGAGCCCAAATCGCGCTATTCGGCCGCAGCCGAAGTCTTGAGGAGCGGGAAGCCGAGGGCCTCCCGCTGTGCGTACCAGGATTCGGCGACCGCCCTTGCGAGGATTCTCACACGGCCGATGTACCGTTGGCGCTCGGTCACACTGATCGCGCCTCGGGCGTCGAGCACGTTGAAGTAGTGGCTGCACTTGATGACCGCGTCGTAGGCGGGAAGCGCCAAGCGTTCGAGGGGCTCGCGGTCGAAAACGAGGGCGCCGCCCTTCCCCTTCTTTTCGCTCAGACCGAGCAACTGGGCGACTTGCTTTTCATACTCCGCGAAGAGGCTCTTCTGCAGATCGGTATCCGCCTGCTCGAAGTTGTAGGTGCTCCACTCCCACTCGGCGCGCTTGTAGATATCGCCGTAGCGGATTCCCGGCGCCCATTGCAGCTCGTAGACATCGTCGACGTCCTGCAGGTACATCGCGATGCGCTCGAGCCCGTAGGTCAGCTCCCCGCTGATGGGCTTGCAGTCGATTCCACCGCACTGCTGAAAATAGGTGAACTGGCTGATCTCCAGGCCGTCCAACCAGACCTGCCATCCCAGGCCCCAGGCGCCAAGCGTTGGTGACTCCCAATCGTCCTCGATGAACCGGATGTCGTGATGCTGCGGGTCGGTGCCGAGGGCGCGAAGCGACTCGAGGTAGAGCTCCTGGATGTCGAGCGGCGACGGTTTGAGGATGACCTGGTACTGATGGAACTGCTGTAGACGGTTGGGGTTCTCACCGTAGCGGCCGTCTGTCGGTCGGCGGCTCGGCTCGACGTAGGCGACGTTCCAGGGCTCGGGGCCTATGGCCCGCAAGAAGGTGTGCGGATTGAAGGTGCCCGCGCCGACCTCCGAGTTGTAGGGCTGCACGATGAGGCAGCCGCGCTCGGCCCAGAACCGTTCGAGCGCGAGGATGAGCTCCTGGAAGGTCATTCCTCGTCCTCCTCGTCCTCCTGGTCCTCGTCGTCCTCGTCGTCTTCGTCCTGGTCTGCGTCTGCAGCGGCTTCCATCGCGGCTAGGGCAGCTTCCTCCTGTGCCAGGAGCTCCTCCTCAGCCTCTTCCATGGCCTCCGCAGCGGCGAGCTCCGCGGAGGCGATGTCGATCGACTCGCCGATCTTTTCCTCGAAGAGGGCTTTGTGTTCGTCTGTCAGGTCGCTGAACTCCTGAAGCGTCGGCAGGTCTTTGAGGCCGCTCAAGCCGAAGAACTCCAGGAAGAGCGGGGTCGTCCCGTACACGAGCGGCCGGCCTGGCTCATCCTTGCGCCCGAGGATTTTCACCAGTCCGCGGTCGGCGAGCATCTTGAGCGAGGAGCCGGAGTCGACGCCCCGCACATCATCGACCTCGGGCCGGGTGAGCGGTTGGCGGTACGCGACGATGGCGAGCGTCTCGAGCTGCGCGCGGCTGAGCCGAATGGGCTTTGGGGCGACGAGGGTCTTTACGAAATCGGCGCTCTCACGAGCCGAGCGGAACTGATAGCCACCTGCGACGAAATAGAGGTGCACTCCACGGTGCTGGTAATCGGCCACGAGCTCGTCGAGCAGAGGTTGGACCTCGGCGATGGTCGCCCGCGCGGCCCGGGCGAGCCTCTTGGCGGTGACCGGGCTGCTCGAAACGAAAATCAGACTTTCAAGAACGTTCTTGAGCGACTCAGGGGTCGGGGCGATGGGGGCCCCCGCCCCGTTTTCCGAGGCGCCGTTGCTGGTTTGCACATCTGTCTGGGTCATGGCTCTTGCTCGTCCTCATTGCATGCGTAGGTGCCGGCCGGCACGACGACGGACTCTCTTCGTTCCTCGTCAATCCCGACCGCAAGGCCGTAGTCGATCGGCTCGTCCACGATGTCGCTGCTGGGCTGCTGCAGCGTGTCGGGTGCCAGAGCCTCGCCCGAGGCGTCGAGCAGCGTGTACTCGAGGTAGATCGGTTCTTCGTGGTCGGTCTGATAGATGCTCGCCAAGCGCATCTTCGCCATCTCGAGCAAAGCGAGGAACGTGACCACCAGGTCGTACGAGGTGCTCACGTCTTCGAAGAGCTCGTCGAAGCGGCAGCGGCGCCGCTCTCGAAGCAAATCGACCAGGTCCTGAATGCGGTCCTGAATCGACATCCGCTCGGCGTCGACCTCGAGCGAGATGCTCGCGTTGACGCGTTCGGCGATCTTCCTGAGCGCGTCGAGGAGCTTGAAGACGCTCACCTGTGCAAGTGGCGGCTCCTCCTTGCTCCTCGGCGCAGGGGTTCCGCCCGGGAACACATCCCGGCCGGCGATCGCGCGTTCACCGAGATCGGAAGCGACGGTTTTGTACTTCTGGTACTCGAGTAGGCGCCGAATCAGCTCGGCGCGGGGATCGAGCTCCTCGAGCTCCTCGTCGTCCTGATCCTCGGGTGGACGAGGCAGAAGCATCTTGCTCTTGATGTGCGCGAGCGTCGCCGCCATCACCAGGTACTCCGAGGCGACGTCGAGGTTCAAGTCCCCCATCAGGCTCAGATACTCCAGGTATTTGTCTGTAATGAAGGAGATCGGCAGGTCGAGGATGTCCAGCTCGTGCTTGCGGATCAGATGCAGCAGCAGGTCTAGCGGCCCTTCGAAATTGGGGAGCTGAATCCGGAAGTTCGGGTCCAGCGCATCGGGTGCATCTTGGGCCTCGGGCGCCGGCATGGGGCTGGGCTCGCTCATCGCTGTGGAACCATGCGCTGGTACTCTCCCCAGTGTCAATCGCTACGGGCTTCGTTCAGGGCTGCGATCACCGCATCGACGTGCCCCTTCACTTTGGCTTTCGGGAAGTGCTTGATGACCTTTCCGTCGGGTCCGATCAGCACGGTCGAGCGGATGATCCCCATCGACTTCTTGCCGTACATGTTCTTCTCGCCCCAGGCATCGTACTTCTCGAGCATCTTGCCGTCGGGATCGCTGAGCAGCGGGAACTTCAGATCGTATTTGTCAGCGAACTTACAATGAGAGTCGATCGAATCCTTGCTGACACCAACGACGACCGCGTCGCGCGCCTTGAGCTTGCGCAGAGCCGCGTTGAACTCGTTGGCTTCGGTGGTGCAGCCCGGCGTGTTGTCGCGCGGGTAGAAGTAGACGATGACGTACTTGCCCGCGAGGTCCTTGAGGGCCAGCTTGCCGCCCGTGGATGAGGGCAGATTGAACGCAGGAGCCTTGCTGCCTTCTTTGATCATGGAGACGCGTGTATTGCCGGTTTGCGCCCGCTGTCAACGCCTCAGAGGCCTCACGAACTTGGAATCTTCCCGCGCCGCGCCCAAGATCGGGATATGAGCGTCCGAACCCTCATCGTAGGAGACGTCCACGGCTGCCGCGAGGAGCTCGAGGACTTGCTCGAGGAGTCAGGTTGGGAAGAGGGTGATCAGTTGGTCCTCGTCGGAGATTTGGTCGCCAAGGGGCCGGATTCTCTCGGGGTTATTCGGCTGGCCAGGCGGCTAGGCGCGCGGGCGGTCCGCGGCAATCACGACCAGCACTGCCTGAAATGGTGGGATGCGCGCCAGGCCGGGGACGCTGCTCCGAAATTGAGACCGGCGCACCAGCGGGTGACCGAGGAGCTCGAAGAGGAGGACTGGCGCTGGCTCGCAGCCCTTCCGCTCTGGGTCGAGCTGCCAGAGCACAACGCCCTGGTCGTGCACGCCGGGCTCGTGGCGGACCTGCCGCTCGAAGAGCAGGACCCGTACGACCTGATGAACATGCGGAGCATCCTAGACGACGGTTCCGCGTCCCGAAGCTACACCGAGGGGACCCCTTGGGCCTCGCTCTGGCCAGGACCCCGTCTGGTGGTCTTCGGCCACGACGCTGTGCGCGGCCATCAGAACCACCCCCATGCGGTCGGTCTCGACACGGGCTGCGTGTACGGTGGCTGGCTGACCGGCCTTTGGCTGCCCGGGCGAGATCTCGTTTCGGTACCCGCACGAGCGGCCTACACGCAGCCTGGGAAGGACTGAGGGCAATGGAAGTCTGGGTCTGCCGGGAAGAAGATCTGCGCGAAGGCCTAGTGCGAACCGCGCGGCTCGGCCTCGACGACGACGGCATTCCGATGATGGCGCTGCTGCTGCGCGACAAAAGCGGCACCATCGTCGCGTACCGCAACCTCTGTCGGCATCTGCCGGTACCGCTCGACGGCGGCACCGGCGAGCTGCTCAGCGACGACGGGGCGCATTTGATCTGTGGGACCCACGGAGCGATTTATCGATTGTTCGATGGCTATTGCGTAGACGGGCCTTGCCAGGGGCTGTCCCTTCAACGTTTGTCGGTCCGACGCGCCGGCGGAGACCTGTACGTCTCGGACCGTCCCGATCCGCGCTAGTGCAGGGGGGGCGGCGAAATAGCAGCGAATTTGTAGGTGCCTCGCGGCTCTGGCTACCCTGGTCGCTTCAAATGGGGGGATACATGCGGAAATACGCTTGGTTGATTTTGAGTATGGGCTTGTTCACGGGCCTGGTGGGCTGTGGTGAAGACGATAACGGCGGCGGTGGCGGCACGGCAGGCAGCGGCGGTACCGGCGGGGCTGGCACGGCCACCGTCAGCGGAATCGTGTACGCAGCTGATGACGGCGAAGGGACGCCACTACAAGGCGCCACGGTTTCAGTTGTCGGCGGTGCATCGACCACAAGCGGCGTCGGTGGCGTGTTCTCGCTGCAGGCTCCGCTGGGGACGGTCATGTTCCTGACGACGGCGCCCAACGCATGGGGTGAGCTCTTCACGGCGGACGTGCCCGCGGGAGGCGAAAACATGGCGGAGCCCGAAGTGCTCCCGGACGCCTTGGTGGCCGGGATTGCCGCCGAGTTGAGCGAGACGATCGATCCTATGAAGGGACTCGTTGTCGTGGAATTCGATTCACAAGTTGCTGAGGGCGGAGAGACCGCCAACCTCACGGCCAACTACGAATTTTCGCTCGTGTTCGATGCGGCGGGGAACCCGGCTCGGGGCAACGCGCTCGTACCGGGCGCCGACCCCATCGTCATTTTTGCCAACGTGGATATCACCGCGAACGTAGCTCCCAGCGCAACGGGCCCGAATAGCGAGCCCTGCCCGTTGGAGTTCCCGACCACGGCCTTCCCGAGCCAGGCGAAGGTGTTCACCGTCGTTGACGTAGCAACCTGCCCGTAGCGAGCTAGGGACGACCTGAAATGCGGGCTGGCGACGATGTCGTCAGCCCGTTTTTTCTTGTTTGGCGTTCCAGGCCGCTGGCGACGAAAGCGGACCAATGTCGGCCCAGGGCTTGTCCTCGCTGTTCACGACGATGTCCTTGCGGGTCGTCAGGACCTCGACGCCGTCGCGCGTCACCAAGACGGTGTGCTCGAATTGCGCAGACAGCGAGCGGTCCATCGTGAGCACAGTCCACTCGTCGTCCATGACCTCGGTCTGGTAGCCGCCGATGTTGATCATGGGCTCGATGGTGAAGACCATGCCCGCTTTCAAGCGCTTGTCCTTGCCGCGGCGGCCGAAGTGCGGAATCTGCGGCGGCATGTGAAACTCGCGACCGACGCCGTGGCCGACATAGTCGCGAACCACTGAGCAGCCCTTACCTTCGGCGTACTCCTGAATCGCTGCGCCGATGTCGCCGATCCGATTGCCGTGTTTCACTTCGGCGATGCCGAGCTCGAGGCAACGCCGGGCGGTCTCCGTGACCAGAATCGCCTCTTCACTGGGCTCGCCGACGTAGAAGGTCACACTCGTGTCCCCGTGGTAGCCGTGCTCTTTCGGAAAGTAAGTCGTGACATCGACATTGACGATGTCCCCGTCTGAGAGGACCTGATCATTGGGGATGCCATGGCAAACGCAGTCGTTGACGCTGGTGCACACGCTCTTGGGGAAGCCCTTGTAGTCCAGCGGGGACGGATACGCGTCGCGCCCCACGATGTACTCGTGGACGAAGCGGTCGATCTCGTTGGTCGCGAGCCCAGGGCGGATCACCTCGCCCACGGCGGTCAGGCAATCGGCGGCTAGTTGGCAGGAAAGCCGCATGTCCTGAAGCATGCGCGGGGTCATGAGCTCAATGGCAGACAAAGGATTCCTCAAGCGAATGGACGTACCGCTTGTAGGACACCGCTGCAAATTGTCGACCTCGCTGGCCTTTTGATACGGGTTTGACCCCTCGGCGGGATGGCACTAGATAGCGGCTGCTAGAGGGGTTTGAGGGCTTTTTTCATGTCAGACACGTACAACAACGTCCCGATGAGCGATTCGATGGCCGCGCGCACCGAAAAGGAAGACGCGTTTTGGACGGGCCCCAAGCTCATCCTTCTGAGCCTCGGGACCCTTGCAGTCGCGTTTGCCCTGCTCTGGTCGATGGCTGAAGGCATCATCGGACCGACCCAGCACGACGCCGACTACGGCCACGAGCAGCACGCGCTGCAGCCCGGCGGCGGCCCGTTCGACTGACGCTCCTGCGCTGTCATCGCGCGGCTAGAAGTCGAAATCGAGCTCCTGCGGTTCGTCGTTCTTGAGCGAGTCGTCTTCGCCAGGCTCGAAGGTGGCTTCAGAGTAGAGATCGTCCAGAGACCAGCCGGCCTTGTGGTGCCGGCGCAACTCCTCGCGCTCGAACTCGGCCATGTTTTGATAGTTCTTAGGTCCTCTAGGGCGCATGTCCCCTCCCTTTTTGCCACTTCGCCAGCCATGGATTGGTATGGCAAATGACTACTTTGTCCTACATCTGAGCACACCCTACCCAGGGCGATCGAGATGGCAAAAAAACAGACGAGATTGAAACCAGGGACCGGCGCTGGTAGACGCAGTCCATGAGTCGGGTGGTGGCGATTGCCAATCAGAAGGGCGGCGTCGGCAAGACGACTACGGCGGTCAACTTGGGCGCCAGTCTTGCCGTGGCTGAACAGCGCGTCCTTCTGGTCGATCTCGATCCGCAGGGCAATGCGTCCACCGGCGTCGGGATAAGCCCCGGCGATGAAGACCTGGAGGGCAGCTACGAGCTGCTGCTTGGCGAAGTCGAAACGGCTGATGTCATCTACGAAACCGACATGCCGTACATGCATGTCATCGCCGCGACCCAAGACCTCGTCGGCGCCGAGCGTGACCTGCTCCAAGCAGACGACAGCGCCACGCGTTTGCGCGACGCGCTCGACGCGGTTCGCGACGACTACGACTTCATCGTGATCGATTGTCCGCCCTCGCTAGGCATGTTGACGATCAACGCCTTGACCGCCGCCGACATGGTGATCGTTCCGCTTCAGTGCGAGTACTACGCGCTCGAAGGTTTGTCGCAGCTGGTGGGAACGATCGAGCGGGTGCGCGCATCAGTGAACGAGCATCTCGAGATTCACGGTGTGGTGCTCACGATGTTTGATTCGCGCAACAACCTCGCCAACGAAGTGGCGGCCGAGGTGCGGCGTCACTTCCACGTCTATGAGACGATCATCCCGCGCAACGTACGACTGGCCGAAGCTCCTTCCCACGGAAAACCAGTGATTTTGTACGATGCCTCCTCGCGGGGTTCCTACACCTATTTGAACCTGGCGCGCGAGCTGCTCGATGATCTGGAGGTAGCGGCCTAGTGGCGCGCAGACGCTTGGGGCGCGGGTTGGATGGCTTGCTTCCTGCGGCGCCGCCCGCCGCGGAACGCTCCTCAAAGAACACCGCCGCGATCGAGGACCTTCACCCGGGCCGAATGCAGCCGCGTGGCCGGATGGGTGCCGAGGGGCTCGCCGAGCTTGCGGCCTCCATTCGAGAACACGGCGTGCTCGAGCCGATTCTCGTACGCAAGCGACCTTCCGGCGGCCTCGAGATCATCGCAGGCGAACGGCGTTGGCGCGCAGCTCAGCAGGCCGGACTGAAAGAGGTTCCGATCTTCGTGCACGACCTCGGGGACGAGGCCGCATTCGAGGCCGCCTTGGTCGAGAATCTGCAGCGCGAAGATTTGAACCCGCTCGAGACCGCGCGCGCGTTCCAGCGTTTGGTCGACGACTACGGGTACACGCAAGAATCGATCGCAAGCAAGGTCGGCAAGGAGCGCTCGACGGTCGCCAACGCCTTGCGGCTTTTGAAGCTCCCCAAGGATGTGATGGAGCTCATCGAAGACGGCCAGCTCAGCGAAGGTCACGGCCGCGCCCTGCTCTCGGCGCCTAGCGTGTCGAGCATGAAGAAGCTTGCCCGGAGCGCGGTGTCCAAGGGCTGGAGCGTCCGTGAAGCGGAGCGGCAGGCCCGGCGCATTGCGCGGGGTGAGGGAGACGGGGCGGCCGCGAAGAAAGCGGGCAAGAGCAGCAACGTGCGCGACCTCGAGTTGCGTTTGTCCCGCGCGCTTGGCTCGACGACGAAGATCCAACAAAGCGGAAAAGAGCGTGGACAGGTTCGAATCAACTACGCGAGCTTCGATGAGCTAGACCGGCTCATCGAGAAGCTGACGACGTAGACGTCGGCGTGATTAACCGGGGCGCGAAAAAAGGCGCGACACGGGGTTGCGTCGAACGGCTCGGCCTGTGCTGCCGCGGGTGTTGGGGGGGCGGGTCTTGGATGGGGTGCGTGGCGCGGTTTGGTTAAACCGCCCCACCCACCCCCACCCGTAGTCCTCCCTGGCGCGGCGGTCGCTTTGCTCCGCCTTGCCGGCGCTTCGCGCCGGGCTTCGCCCTTCGGGCTCGCACTGCCGCCTGCTGTGTTGGGACGTGGTTCTTGGTGTCTCCGCGTCCCGGGCCTTGTCTACATAATGCGCGCTTCGGCCGCGTCTACGGTATTGCTCAGCAACATCGCGATCGTCATCGGCCCGACGCCGCCTGGTACCGGGGTGATGTGGGACGCGCGTTGCTTGGCGCCTTCGAAGTCTACGTCGCCGGTCAGGGTGCCGTCGTCGAGGCGGTTGATGCCTACGTCGATGACGACTGCGCCGTCCTTGATCCAGTCGCCCTCGACCAGATTTGGGCGGCCTACTGCCGCGACTACGATGTCCGATTCGCGAACTCGTTCGGCAAGGTCCTCGGTGCGCGAGTGGGCGATGGTGACGGTGGCATGCTTCTCGAGGAGCATGAGGGCGATGGGTTTGCCGACGAGCGTGCTGCGTCCGAGGACCAGTGCGCGCTTGCCCTTGGGGTCGCAGCCGACCTGTTCGAGCATCCTCATGCAGCCGGTCGGGGTGCAGGGGCGAAGGCCTTTGCGGCCGACGACCAGGAGCCCGGCGTTGAACGGGTGCAGGCCGTCGACATCTTTCGCGGGGTCGATGGCGTCGACGACGGTTTGGTCGTGGAGATGATCAGGGAGTGGTAGTTGGACCAGAATGCCGTCGATGTCGTCGTCCCCGTTGAGCTCGAAGATCAGGGCGAGAAGATCGGCCTCGGAGGTGTCGGCGGGGAGCCGGTGCACCCTTCCTTCGATGCCGGCCCTGGCAGCGGCCCGCTCTTTGTTGCGAACGTAGACCTGTGAGGCTGGGTCTTCCCCAACGAGCACCACATGCAAACCCGGCGCTCGGTTGTGCGTCGCCCTGAAGGCTTCCGCCCTGGTCTTGACCTCTGCCCGCACTTCTTTGGCAAGCGCTTTCCCGTCGATCAACTCAGCCATGGGCGGGGTCTATCAGGAGCCTCGCCCTTTCTCAAACCAGCAGCTCCCAGTGGAAATCGCGGCTTGGCGTGGTATGCCGCGTGGCCATGTTCGACCCCGTCTCCCCGCAGGTTTCGTTTCCCGAGCTCGATGCGACGCAGCTCGCGTTCTGGGAGAACACGCGCATTTTCGAAAAGACCCTCGAAGGCGGCGAGGACAAGCAGTCCTTCGTATTCTACGAAGGGCCGCCGACAGCCAATGGGATGCCGCACCCGGGCCACGTGCTCACGCGCGTCATGAAGGACGTGTTCCTCCGCTACCGCACGATGTGTGGCTACTACGTGCCGCGCCGCGCGGGCTGGGACACGCACGGCTTGCCGGTCGAGGTCGAAGTCGAAAAGGAGCTCGGCATCAGCGGTCGCGAGGCGATCGAGGAGTACGGGGTCGAGGCGTTCAGCCGCAAGTGCATCGACTCGGTGTTCAAGTACATCGGTGAGTGGCAGAAAATGACGGAGCGGATTGGCTTCTGGGTCGACTTCGATTCCGCCTACGTGACCTTCCACAAGTCCTACGTCGAGAGCGTGTGGTGGGCGCTCTCGGAGATGTTCAACAAGGGGCTGCTCTACCAGGGCTACAAAGTGGTCTGGTGGTGGCCGCAGGGTGGCACGGCGCTTTCAGCCGGCGAGGTGGGTCAGGGCTATCAGACGATCGACGACCCCTCGGTGATGATCCGCTTTCCGCTCGTCGGCCAGGAGCGCACGTCCTTTCTCGCCTGGACGACGACGCCCTGGACGCTTCCATCGAACATCGCGCTCGCGGTTTCGGCGAAGACCGACTACGCGACCGTCGAGCTCGAAGACGGGGAGCGGCTGATTCTAGCGTCTGCGCTCGTCGCCAAAGTACTGGGCGACGAGGCCAACGTCGTCGCGACACACAAGGGCTCCGAGCTCGTCGGCATGAGCTACGAGCCACCGTTCCGCTACGCCGAACCCGAAGGCGGTCCCGCCTGGCAGGTCATCGATGCAGACTTCGTTTCGCTCGACAGCGGCTCGGGTCTGGTCCACTTGGCGCCCGCCTTTGGCGAGGATGACTTCCGGGTCTGTAAGGAAAAAGGCATGGGCTTTCTGCAGCTCATGAAGCCCGACGGCACTTTCCCGGAGGAAGTTACCGATTTCGCCGGCCGCTTCTGCAAAGAGGCCGACCGCGACATCATTCGCAACCTTCGCGCGCGCGGGGTGCTGTTCAAGGAAGAAGTGTACCGGCACGACTACCCATTCTGCTGGCGCGCGATGCAGGACCCGCTCATCCAATACGCGCGCCGGTCCTGGTTCATCCGGACCACGCAAGAGATCGGACGCGTCAAAGAGAACAACCAGTGCGTCCACTGGGAGCCCGAGCACATCAAGAGCGGTCGCATGGGGCAGTTCCTCGAGGGGAATGTCGACTGGGCGCTGTCGCGCGAGCGTTTCTGGGGCACGCCGCTTCCGATTTGGAAGAATGATGAGACCGGAGCCGTAGAGGCGGTCGGCTCGGTCGCCGAGATTCGCGAACGCAATCCCGACGCCTTCGCTCACTTCGACGAAGCGAAGGCCGCCGACCCGACGCTTCAAGATCACCTCATGGTTCACAAGCCCTGGATCGACGAGGTCAGCTGGAGCAAGGAAGGCGAGCCGGGTGTGTACCGGCGCGTGCCCGAGGTCATCGACTGCTGGTTCGACTCCGGTTGCATGCCCTTTGCACAGTGGGGTTTCCCACAGCAGAACGCCGAGGGCTTCGAGCGAAACTTCCCCGCGGATTTCATCACCGAAGCGGTCGATCAGACGCGTGGCTGGTTCTACTCCCTGATGACGATCAGCTCGCTCATGTTCCCGGAGCGCGCCCTTCCCCATCCCTTCAAGAACTGCGTCGTCCTCGGTCTGATGACCGACGAAAAGGGCAAGAAGCTCAGCAAGAGGGACAAAAACTACACCGACCCGCTGGTGCTCATGGATCGCGTGGGCGCGGATGCGGTCCGCTGGGCGCTCTACGCCGGCACGGTGCCCGGTCAGAACACTCGCTTCTTCGACGAGGCGGCGACCGACGCGGTCCGCGAGTTCCTTCTGAAGATCTGGAACGTCTACAGCTTCTTCGTTACCTACGCGAACATCGACGGTTGGACGGCGGAGGCCGGGGGACCTGCGCTCGGGGAGCGGCCCGATATGGATCGCTGGGTGATCGCCGAGCTCGATGCCACGGTGCGTGCGGTGCGTCAGGAGCTCGACGACTACAAGAGCCACATGGCGGTGCGACACCTCCTCGGCTTCGTCGACGGCTTGTCGAATTGGTATGTGCGCCGAAGTCGGGCTCGCTTTTGGGCCTCGGACGATACAGAGGACAAGCGTGCCGCATTCAGCACCCTCTACGAGGTGCTCGTAGATCTCACCAAACTGGCCGCGCCGTTCATTCCCTTCATGACCGAGACCTTGTTCCAGAACCTGGTGCGCAGGGATGATCCTGCTGCGCCGGAGTCAGTGCACCTGGCCTCGTTTCCCGAACTCGATGCATCGCGGGTAGACGACGAGCTCCGGCAAACGATGGAGCGAGTCCGAAACGTGGTCACGCTCGGGCAGCGCGTGCGAAACGAGAACAAGCTCAAGGTACGCCAGCCGCTGGCCGAAGCGATCGTCGTGGTCGCCGACGATGCCGAACGGCGTGGGATCGACCGTTTCGCCAGCGCGATTCGCGAGGAGCTGAACGTGCGCGAGCTCGGCTTCACGCAGGAGCCGCACAGGTACGTCGAGTTCCAGCTCGTGCCGAACTTCCGCGTCCTCGGACCGAAGCTCGGCAAGCAGGTGCCGGCGTGCAAAAAGGCGCTGGCCGAGGCCGATGGCTCGGCGCTGTACGTCGAGATGGAGGAGAAGCAGAAGATCGTCATCGAGCTTCCCAACGGCCCGATCGAGCTCACGCCGAGCGAGGTCGAGGTCCGGCTGAGCGCGCGCGAGGACTTCGCCGCAGCTTCCGGCTCAGGGCAGGTGGTCGTTCTCGACACCCGCGTCGACGACAGCCTCCGCCGAGAAGGCTTGGCCCGCGAGGTGATCAATCGAATCCAACGCGCCCGAAAGTCGATGGACCTGGCCTACGAGGCTCGCATCGAGGTGAGCTGGGACGCGGACGGCGAGCTTGCCGCAGCGATCGAAGAGCACGCCAAACGGATTGCCAGCGAAACGCTCGCGACGGGATTCGTCCGGGGCGCTGAAGCCGCAAGCGAGCACGACACCGAGATCGACGGCAACCCGCTCGGCCTAGCCATCAACCCGGCCTGACCGGGACGCGGAGACACCAAGAACCACGTTCCAACACAGCAGGCGGCAGCGCGAGCCCGCAGGGGGAAGCCCGGCGCGAATGCGCCGGCAAGGCGGAGCAAAGCGACCGCCGCGCCAGGGAGGACTACGGGTGGGGGTGGGTGGGGTGGTGTAACCAAGCCGTACCACCCAACCCACCCAATACCCGCCCCCCAAACACCCGCGGCAGCACAAGCCGAGCCGTTCGACGCAACCCCATGTCGCGCCTTTTTCCGCGCCCCGGTTACTCGCGGCGCCAGCGGCGCCACAGAGTCGCTACGAGTAGCAACGCTGGGATGGCGAGGAGTTGGCTGGTGCTCAGGCCTAGGAACTCGCCGCGTTCGTCGGCGCGCCAGAACTCTAGGGTGAATCGAAGCACCGCGTAGAGTCCGATGAACGCCAGCATGACCTGGCCGTCGAATCGCTTCTTCGGGCGAAGCCAGCACAGTAGAAAGCCCGTGATGGCGAGGCATCCGAAGGCCTCGTAGAGCTGTGTCGGGTGGACCGGCAGCGATGGCAGGTGTGGGGCCCGGAGCAGGCCTGCCCGCCATTGCGATTCGCTGGCGGGAGAGAATGGCGGGAAGGTTACGCCGAACGCTTGCTCGGTGTGCGTGCCGAAGCAGCAGCCGCCCAGAAAGCAGCCGAGCCGGCCGAACACCAGCCCGAGCGAGATGCCGATCGCAGCGATGTCCATCCCTCGATAGATCGGGACGCCTTCGCGCTTCAGAAACCAGATGCCGAACGCCGAAGCGGCGATGAGGCCGCCGTAATAGGTCAGTCCTCCTCTCCAGAACGCGGCCCAGGCAAAGCAGTCGCGTCTCGACGGCTGACAGACTTCACGGCTGGCGTCCCAAATGCCCTCGGCCCGTTCGCACTGTGCAACGGTGATCTCCCAGGCAACCTGGGCTGGATCGGTGCAAAGGTGGACGTAGTCCCAGAAGTAGCCATCCACCAAGACGTGCAGCAGTCGGGCACCCAAAACGCCGAGGATGACCGAGAACAGACCGAGGTCGATGAAGGTGTTCGGGTCGAGCCCGTCCTTCTTTGCCAGGCGGGCCGCCAGCCAAGTGGCGAAGGCGAAGCCGATCAGCAAGAACGTGAAGTAGGCCGGAATCGGTTCTCCCAAGATCTCGGCGAGCGTTGGGAGCATTCAGCTGGACTCTAGCACGCCAACTCAGCGGGTCGGAGCCGCTGCGCGCTCGGCTGCGGCTCGCTTTTCGCGCCGCCCGTCCATGAAGCCTTCGATCAAAATCAGTGCAACGCCGATCGTGATCCAGGCGTCGGCCACGTTGAACGTTGGGTATGCCCAGCGATCGTTGATGTGGAAACGCACGAAGTCGACGACGTAGCCGAGCTTGACGCGGTCGACGAAATTCCCAACTGCCCCGGCCACGATCAACGGGACGCTAATGGCGAAGAGCTTGCCCCCTCGGCCGGTGATGAACATCCAGAGAAGGAGGGCGACGGCGCCCGCCGCGGCCACGTAGAAGACGCCCTTACGTACGGCGCTGGGCATGTCACGCATGAAGCCGAAGGCGGCGCCGCAGTTCTCGGCGTAGCGAAACTCCAGCAGGCCGTCGATCAGCACGATGGGCGAGCGCTGGGAGCGCTGCGGTCCAGTTCGCCCGTATTCGTTCGGCTCGCAGGCGGGGTCCGAGGCGCGTGAGGACGGCTGGGATAGCCGATCGAGCGCCCAGTGCTTGCTGCCGAGATCCATGGCCGTCAGTACGCCAATGGCGGCGAGGCAGAGGACGAATGCCTGGCGGGAGCGTGGTGTGCGGGTCACGGCCGGCGACTGTAACAGTTGGATTTCCTGGGTCAAATCGACCTAGGTTGAGTTAAAACGCCACAATTACAAACCTTTACGGAATTGTGACACGGGGTCGCTTGTGTTTGTGTCACTTCGTGTTACAAAAGGGTCATGAGCGAACGGGACGCCGATAAAAGCCGCAGGGACGCACGCAAAGAGCGGGTGCTCCATACTCGCGTGCCGGCCGTCCTTGAGCAGGAGCTCAAGCGGGTCGCCAACGCCTGGCGGGTTCCCGTGTCCAATCTCGTCCGGGCGCTGCTCGAGGACGCGCTCGACACCATCGATGTCGTCGGCGCCAAGGCAGAGGGAGAGCTTCGCGAGGTTGCTCAGTTGCTCGCCTCCGAACGGCACCGCTTTCGGCGGAAGTCTTCCGAGCAGTTGAGTAAGATCCCGGGCGTCCAGGACAAAGAAGTGCCCGCCGTCGAGCTAGGCGGGGGGCCAGCGCCTGCTCCCGATCCGCTCGCGGGCGCCATCGGAGTAACCCCGATCATCCTCGTTCACGAAGCCAAGTGTGGCGTAACCGGAGCCAAGCTCTCTGCCGGGTCCGAGGCCTACATGGTTCTGTTCGACGATCCCGGCCGAAAACTAATCACGGGCAGGGACGTCCTGCCCCAAGCATCGACACCCAACGAGGAGAAAGCCGATGACTGAACCGCAAAACATTCAATCGACCATCGAAGAGAACGTCAACGCAGCCGTCGACCAGGTCAGCAAGACCGCCGAAGGCGCCGTGACCTTGGGGCGCAGGGTGGCCGGGCTGTGGCTGGGGGTCACGCGCACCGCAATCGACGCGGCCGCCAGTACCCTCTCGTCCACTTCCGAGGTGATCAGCGCGCTCGCGGAGTCCATGGGCGAGCTGGCCGACCGCGTCCAAGGATCCGCCAAGAAAGCTTAGTCCCAAGCCGACAGGTTGGCGGAAACGCCTGCCACCACCACCGCTACTTCGCCAGCCTGTCGGCTACTTGCTCCTCTTCGGGTCCATCGGCCCGTGCGGGAGCCGCCGCCCTTCCCGCAAATGCCGGAACGCGTTGATGCCCCAGCGCGTCAGAAAATACAGGGGAACCCCGACGATCAGGCCGCAGACGAGCGCGCCCATCCACAGCTCCCCGCCTGTGCCTGCCAAGAGCCGCCCGGCGTCCGCCCAGAACTCGCTCTGCAGCAGTCGCTCGGCACCACCGTCTTTGAGGGCCCGTCCCGTGTTTCCGAGCCAGGTCTTGATCGTGGCGCGCGTGACTTCTCTTTCGGGATGCAAAACGGCTGCTCCGACCGACCAGGTCGTGTAGTAGAGCGGCACCGCGGTGAACGGATTGCTGATGAACAAGATTGGAATCCCCGAAATCTTGTTGGCACCTAGCAGCGCGGCGATCGGGAGATACAGCACGATCTGAAGACCGAGCGTTGGGGTGAACGCGATCATCGTACCGATGAACACGCCCCAGGCGATTCGATGTGGCGTGTCATCGAGGTGAAGAATGTTGTGGAAGACGATCTGCTGGACGCGTCGCCACAGGTCTCGGAGGTTCATCCCGGCTTACCCCATCCACCACCACCGGGCGTTTCGACTCGCAAAACGTCGCCAGGCGACACTTCCGCGCTAAGGCGGTGCGGGAGTTGCTTGCCGTTCAGTAGATTCATGCCTGGGGCACCTGGACCGCCGCCGCGCATACCATAGGGCGGGACCACACGCCGCTCGGAGAGCACCGAAACCCGCATGGGCGCGAGGAACTCGAGCTCGCGGATCAAGCCGTCGCCGCCGCCGCGGGCCCCTGCCCCGCCCGAGCCCCGCCGAATCTCGAAGCGGCGAATCCGTATGGGAAACCTGGTTTCGAGAACCTCCGGGTCTGTGCACTTGGAGTTCGTCATGTGGGTATGCACTGCCGAGGCGCCGCCGCGGCGCTCCGTTGCACCTGCACCTCCGCCCAGGGTCTCGTAGTACGCGAAGCGATCGTCGCCAAAGGTGATGTTGTTCATCGTTCCCTGGCTCGCGGCGGCCAGCCCGAGGGCGCCGAATAGGACATCGACGATGCGCTGTGACGTTTCCACGTTGCCGGCGGCGACCGCGCGGTCGGGTTCGGGGCTGAGCAGAGAGCCCTCGGGGATCCGAACGCGGACAGGCCGCATACAACCGCTGTTGAGCGGGATCGGTTTGCCGACCAGCACGCGGAGCACGTAGAGGATCGCCGCCATCGTGACCGCTCGTGGCGCGTTGAGATTGTTGTCGAGTGCGGGGTCGGTGCCCTCGAAGTCGATGTCCATGGCGCCGCCGCGCACCGTGACTCGAACCGCAATGCGCGCGCCGCCATCCAGTCGATCTTCGAACTCGTGCACCCCGTCGGCCAGTCCTTCGATCGCCCGAGTAGTCAGCTCGGCGGCGTTGTCCTGGATGTGCTGCATGTAGGCCGTGACGACTTCGACGCCGTACCGCGCAAGTAGCTCGTCGAGGAGTTGCATGCCTTTTTCGTTCGCTGCGATCTGCGCCTGGATGTCCGCTACGTTCTCATCAGGATTGCGTGCTGGGTACGGGCCGCCGTTCAAGACGCCGCGCAGGAGCTGCTCCCGGAAGGCGCCGTTTTCGACGATCGCGATGTTCCGCAAGACCACCCCCTCTTGTTCGAGGCGCGTCGAGGACGGCGGCATGGAGCCGGGCGTGAGGCCACCTACATCGGCGTGGTGCCCGCGCGACGCGACGACGAAGCGGAGGGTCCCGTCGCCATCGTGCACGGGGGTGACGACCGTGATGTCAGGCAGGTGCGAACCACCCGCGGACGGATCATTGGTAGCAAAGACGTCGCCAGGCTTCGCGCCTGGGTGTGCGGCGAGGACCGCGCGAACCGATTCGCTCATCGCGCCGAGGTGAACCGGGATGTGCGGCGCGTTGGCGACGAGGCCGCCGCCTGCGTCGAATACAGCGCAAGAGAAATCGAGGCGGTCGCGGATGTTGGTGCTCATCGCCGTGCGCTGCAGGACCACGCCCATTTGCTCGGCGATCGACTTGAACTGATTGTGGAACACTTCGAGAAGCACGGGGTCGACGCCGGTGCTGGCGGTTTCAGATCCCTGCCCGCGCTTCGTATCTTGCAGGACGAGGTAGTCGTGCTTGGTTCGAACGGCTACGAAGCCCAGGTCCACGACGACCGTCCCGGTGCGGTCCAGTACCAGCGCGGGTCCCGGGACCTCGGTGTCGACCGGGAGGCTCTCTCGCAGGTAAACCGGCGCTTCGCGCAGTCTCCCGGCCGACCAGAGCTTTGCCGTGCGGAGAGGCTCGCCGTGGCCAGACTCGACGGGGGGCAGCTCCGGTTTGGGGCTTCTCAACTCGACCGAAAGCCGCAAGGTGGCGGCTTCGACCTGCTGGCCCGGCCGAGCGTATCCAAACTCGCGCCGATGGACTGCCTCGAACGCGGAGCGCATGCGCGCGGCGTCCGCCCAGTCGACCGGGAGCGTAGCTTCGGTCCCACGATAACGAAGCGCGACCTGGCGCCGGATCCGCCATTGGGCGTCGGCTCCGGCGTCGCGCTCGAGCGCCGCGCGTCCCGACGCTTCGAGTCGCGAGAAGATCCGTTTCCATTGCTCGGGCAAGGGATCGTCCAGACTCGCGCGGCCCGCGTCGCGCTCTGCGTGCCACTCGAAGTTGGCGACTCCCATGCCGAACGCCGAAAGAGCGCCGGCATAGGGATGAAACAGCAAGGTACGAATGCCGAGTCGTCGGGCGATGAGGCAGGCGTACTGACCGCCCGCGCCGCCGAAGACCACCATGCCGTGCGTGCGCACGTCGTGGCCGCGGCCGACCGACACCTTCTGAATCGCGGCCGCCATGTTCTCCGTTGCGACGCGCAAGAATCCCTGCGCGACCTCGTCGGCGTTTCGAACGATGCCAGTCGCACGCAATGCCACAGCGATTTCCTCGAGCTTCTTTCGCGGCCTTTCTTCATGCAGCGCGAATGGGAAGCGGTCGGCTGCGATCCGGCCGAGGCAGAGCGAAACGTCGGTGAGGGTGAGCTCCTGGGCTCCCGGTTTTCCGTAGCAAAGAGGTCCGGGGTCGGCGCCTGCGCTCTGTGGTCCGACGAGCATGCGCTTCGCTTCGAGCCTGCATATGGAGCCGCCGCCCGCAGCGACGGTGTGGAGCTCGATCATCGGCGCGCGGATTCGAATGCCACCGATTTGGCTTTCGAATACCCGTGTCACCTCACCCGCATAGCGCGACACGTCCGTCGAGGTGCCGCCCATGTCGAAGCCGATGGCCTCCGAGATCCCCAGCTCGTCGGCGACGGCGCCCGTCGCGACTACGCCCGCGGCCGGGCCGGAGAGCACTGCGTTGCGGCCGATGAAGCCCGACGCATCGACCAGCCCGCCGTTGCTCTGCATCATGCGCAGGCGTCCCGAACCGAGCTCTTTTTCGAGCTCGAGCATGTACTCGGTCAGCAGCGGAGTCAGGTAGGCATTGGCCGTGGTCGTGTCGGTGCGGCCGAGCAGGCCGAGCTCGTTGGAGATCAGGTGCGATTGGGAGACGTGGGGGAACCCGAGCTCTTTCGCGAGTGCGGCGACCTGGGTCTCGAGCGCCCCGTCGCGATACGCGTGCATCAGTGAGACGGCTACCGATCGCGCGCCGCGTTTGCGGGCCGCTTCGAGTGCCTTGCGAACTGCCTCGAGATCGAGGGATCGTAGAATCGATCCGTCGGCGGCCATCCGTCCACCCACCTCGATCACGGTATCGGGAAGCGGCGCGGGCTTTTCGATCTCGAGCGCGAACAGCTCGGGTCGCGTCTGATCCCCGATTCGGATCAGGTCCCCGAGGCCCTCGTCGGCTACCAGGACAGTGGGACAGCCACCTCGTTCGAGCAGTGCGTTGGTCGCCAGGGTCGTTCCCATCCGGACTTCGGCGGCGGGAATCGGATCGCCGGCCCGCAGGCCGAGCAGTGAGCGGATGCCCTCGAGTGGGGCCTGGTCCGATGAGAGCACCTTGCTGACCCGGATGACGCCGCTGAGCCGGTCACGGTGGATGCAGTCGGTGAAAGTCCCTCCACGGTCGATCCAGAATTGGTGCCGGGGGCTTGGCTCTGCCATCAAGCCCCGCATCGAAGCACGGCGGAAGGCGGGGTCAAGAGAGGCGGTACGATCTGCCCAGCGAGGCTCAAAATTGACCCGAAGAGGCGAAGAGAACGCGATTATTGCCGAGCTCTGGGCGCGACCTGAGAATTTTTCTGGTTTTCAAACGAGTTTCCTGGACTTATACAGGCCAGCAAGTCAAGGAAACAAAGGACGATGGACACGGAAGAATTTACTGTCTCGTCCGTGATACCCGCGAGCCCAAACCGTATTTATTCCGCATGGATGGACGAGCGCCATCATTCCGCTATTACGGGAGCGCGGGCCACGGTGGACCCCTGGGTAGGCGGTCGAGTCATTGCAGACGATGGTTTCATCGATGCTACCCATGTCTATTTGGTGACCGGTAGCCGCATTGCCATGACCTGGCGAACCCGGGATTTTCCCAAGGGCTCCAACGACTCGCAGGTGGACATCACGTTCGCACCCGTGGCCGGCGGCACCAAGGTCGAGGTGACCCATAGCAAGATTCCTCCGGGCCTTGCCCAGGCCTGCGAGAAGATCTGGACCACGCTTTATCTCGGGCCGATGGCGAAGTACTTCGGCGAACCGGACGCGATGCGAGCGGCCTACAAGGCTGCCAAGAAGGCCGGGCATCTGCCGCTCTCCGGCATCAAAGCGAGCCGGCCCGGGCCGAGGCGTCCGTTCGTCCCAGCGCCGAAGCCCCCAGTCGAGGAGCCGAGCGAAGACGAAGACGACGACGAAGAGAAGCCAAAGAAGACGCGCAAGCGCATTGAGACCAAGACGATCGATCTGCGGGAGCTCGCCCGCGCCCAGGCCAAGGCCCGCAAGCTGGCAGCTCGCAAGAAGGCCGACTCCAAGAAGAAGGCCGAGGCTGAGCGCTTGAAGGCCGAGGCCGCCCGCAAGGCGATCGAAGCCAAGAAGAAGGCCGAGGCCCTGAAAATCCAGAAGGCCGAAGCCAGGCGCATCGCTGCGGAGAAGAAGAGAATCGCGCTCGAGAAAAAGCGGGCTGCGGCGATGAAGAAAGCTGAGCTTGCGCGCAAGAAGGCGGAGGCCAAGAAGAAGGCCGACGAGATCAAGCGCAAGAAGGCCGAGGCTAAGAAGAAGGCGGAGGCCAAGAAGAAGGCCGCAGCCCAAAAGAAGGCCGCCGCGAAGAAGAAGGCCGCCGCAAAGAAGAAGGCCGCCGCCCAAAAGAAGGCCGCCGCGAAGAAGAAGGCTGCCGCGAAGAAGAAGGCTGCCGCGAAGAAGAAGGCTGCCGCAAAGAGGCGGCCGGCCACCAAGAAGAAAGCTGCGACGAAGAAGCGCGCGGTCCCGAAGAAGAAGGCCGCGACGAAGAAGCGCGCGGCCCAGAAGAAGAAGGCCGCGACGAAGAAGCGCGCGGCCCCGAAGAAGAAGGCCGCGACGAAGAAGCGCGCCGCCCCGAAGAAGGCGACGAAGGTGCGCGCTGCGAAGAAGAAGACGCGCGGCCCCGAAGAAGAAGGCCGCGACGAAGAAGCGCGCCGCTCCCAAGAGGAAGGCCGCGACGAAGAAACGTGGTAGGGCCCCGAAGAAGAAGACGGCCGCGAAGAAGCGCGGCAGGGCGCCGGCCAAAAAAGCCAAGCGTCGTTCGTCGCGGCGCTAGTCGAGCGGAGACTCGGCCTGTCGTCGTAGGCCGTCGAAGAGTGAGTCGAGGGTACGATGTTCATGGGCGAGCTCGATGATACTCAGCTCCTCGAGCTGGCTGTCGCCTGGGCTTGCGGCGAGCCAGAGCTGCATCGCTTCGTGCGCCGACAGCAGACCCAGGCTCCGTCCAGGCAGGGCCAGCGCTGCGTTCGACACCTTGGCTTCACGCAGGGCCTCTGCGATCAGTGCGCACGCTTTGTCGGCAACGCTCCGGTCGAATGCGGAGCTATCGCCGAGGCCGACGAGCAGTAGCCCTTCGGACTTGAGCTTCCCCGGGTTGGTGAGCAGAGCTTTTTCGCCGAAGCTTCCGTCGAGGTAACCCGCCATGAGCTTTCTCGAGAGCGCTCCGCAGAGTCGCCAGTCGATGAGGCCAGCGGCGCCGGCTAGGGGGCGTTCGTCGGAGAAGAACGGCAGAACGATGAGCTCGGCCTGAAGCTCGTCCAAGCTTCGTGGCGCAGCGGAGACGAAATCGTACGCGATCACGATTTGCCGAGCTCGGTCGCGATGCGATCGAGAACGCCGTTGACGAACGAGCCGCTCCCCTCCGAGCCGAAACGCTTGGCGAGCTCTACGGCTTCGTTCAGCGTCACTCGTTTGGGAATGTCTCCCATTTCGCGAAGCTCCACAATCGCGACGCGAAGTACGTTGCGATCGACGATCGGCATGCGTTCGATGCGCCAGTGGTGACTCGATGAACGAATGATTTCGTTCACCTCATCTCTGTGGTCGGCGTAGGCGCGGACCAGTTTGTTCGCAAAGTCGACGTCTTCGCTGGGCGCCTCGTCATTGCTGAGGTGACCCCAGTACGAGCGGATCGCCTGCGTGCCGCTCACGCCCGACACATCCATGAAGTACAGGATGCGAAGCGCGGCTTCACGGCCTTTTCGTCGTGATCCCATCGTCCGCAAGCTTTCGATCCAAATTGGCCATTTCGATTGCGGTCAGTGCCGCGTCGCGGCCCTTGTTGCCGTGCACGCCACCGGCGCGATCCAATGCCTGGGCTTGATCGTCGGTCGTGAGAACGCCGAAGATCACCGGAACGCCCGTGTCGAGCGTCACGCGGCCGAGGCCGAGGGCGGTGCCTTCACAGACGTAGTCGAAGTGCGGTGTGCCTCCGCGAATTACCGCACCGAGCGCAACGACGGCGTCGAAGCGCAAGCTCAACGCGAGCTGTTGCGCGGCGTACGGGAGCTCCCAGGCGCCCGGTACCTCCACGACGTAGACCGATTCGTCCGGCACGCCGTACTCGGAGAAGCATTCCTTGGCGCCTTCGAGGAGCTTGCCGACAATCGCGTGGTTGAAGCGCGACCAGACCACGGCAAAGCGCGCGTCCGCCGGCGCTCTGACCTCGAGCAGCGGTTGGTTGCGGTCCTCGCTCATTTGGAATCTGCCATCTTGTGTTTCGGCGCGGGCGAGAGCTCGCCGCCCGGCGCGACCATGAGCTGCTCGCCTACGTTGAGCCCATAGGCGTCCAGGCTCGGGATGCGCCGCGGTCGATTGGTCAGCAGGCGCAACTCCTTGAGCCCCAGGTCCGAGAGCACCTGGGCTCCGAAGCCGTACTCCCGGAGCACCACACCGGGCTCCTCGGGCGATCGCGGAAGCGGCTCGTCGAGGTAAAAGGCTAGATCGGTTTCGGGGTCCGGATGCCCCGGCAAGAACAGAATCACGCCGTTGCCCGCGCGCTCGATCGCAGCGACGCAGTCTGCAATGTGCACCCGCTCGCCCATGCGAACCTGAAATGCGTCCCCGAGGACGCTCCCTCGATGCACGCGCACCAGCGTGGGGTCCGAGCGCATCTCCCCGAGGCTCAGCGCCATGAATTGCTCCTGGCCTCCGACTTGAACTTTGTACACCGAAGCGGTCCATTTGCGCCCGGTTGGCATCTCGACGGGCGTCTGCCGAATTCTGGTGACCAGGCGTTCGCGTGCGAGTCGGTACTGGATCAGGTCGGCGATGGTGAGCAGCCGCAGCTCGTGCTGTTCGGCGAAGGCGACGAGATCCGGGTAGCGAGCCATCGTGCCGTCGTCTTTCATGATCTCGCAGATGACGCTGGCAGGTTTCAGCCCTGCGAGCCGAGAGAGATCGACGGAGCCCTCGGTGTGCCCGGTACGTTGCAGCACGCCGCCCGGAACCGCCTTGAGCGGGAACACGTGACCGGGGCTGACAAGGTCCGCTGGCCCAGCGTCGTCCCCGACCGCGGTCAAGATCGTTTGTGCCCTGTCTCCCGCACTGATGCCCGTCGTGACGCCCTTGCGCGCTTCGATCGAGATCGTAAACGCCGTCGAACGCGAGGAGCGATTGTCGTCGACCATCATAGGCAGGTCGAGCTGACGGATGCGGTCCTCAGTCAAACTGAGACAAATCAGTCCTCGAGCGTGTCGTGCCATGAAATTGATCGCCTCAGGGCTCGCCATTTCGGCAGCCATGCACACGTCGCCTTCGTTTTCGCGGTCCTCGTCGTCGACCAGGATGACCATCTTGCCTTTGCGGATGTCATCCAACGCCGCGACGACCCGCTCGATCGCGCTCGTCATATGGCCGCCACCATGACGCGAAAGCACTCGCCCTTCCAGCGGACCACTGCAAATGCTCAGCTGCCGGGCGCGTCCACGCCGGGCTTGCCCATCAGGCTTGCTACGTACTTGGCGAGAATGTCGACCTCGAGGTTGACCTTTGCGCCGTCTGCCATTTGTCCGAAGGTCGTCTCGTCGAGAGTGTACGGGACCAACATGACGTCAAAACGGCTCCCTGCGACCCCGTTTACCGTGAGGCTGACACCGTTGACGCTGATCGAGCCCTTGGGCGCTAGAAAGGGAGCAAGCCCTTTGGGGACCTCGAAAGTCGCTCGGATGTACTCCCCTTCGGGCGTCCGTGAGATGAGCGAGCCGACGCCGTCGACGTGCCCAGTCACCAGATGGCCGCCCAATCGGTCGCCGAGCGCGAGTGCGCGTTCGAGGTGAACCCGGTCGCCTTTCTCGAGGCTGTCGAGGTTGGTCTTGTCGAGGGTCTCGAGGGATGCGTCGGCCTCGAACTGCCCCTCGTCGAACGACTTCACGGTGAGACAGGTTCCGTTGACGGCGATCGATTCGCCAAGCCGGTACGGGTACAGCGCGCATGCGATGCGAATGCTGAGCCCGTCATCGCGTCGCTCGAGCTCGGTAATCGTACCGAGCTGCTCTATCAATCCTGTGAACATCTACTGCTTCCTCTCGAAGTCTCCGGAGACCAACCAGTCGGACCCCAGGGCTTGAACCTCAGTACGCACCAGGCGCCAGGCGCCTTCGATCGATTCGGCACCCGAACCCGCTGCGAACGAGAGCGCCGAAGCGTCCCCGACGATGCGAGGCGCGATGAAGATCGCAGCGCGGTCGGCCAGGCCGAGGTCCAGGAAAGAGCCGTGGACATGCGCGCCTCCCTCGACCAGCAGCCTGACCAGTCCCCGTTCACCGAGTCGTGCGAGAACTTCGCCGAGGTCCACGCCCCTTGCGTGCCGGGGCACCGGGATCAGCTCGACGCCCTGCCCCGCCAAAGCATCGCGGCGCGAAGCGTCGGCGTCGCTTGCATGGAAGATCAAGGTGTCAGCCTCCGACTCCTGCCCCGGGTCGAGAACCGCGGCGCCAGCTGGTGTTCTCAGGTTCGCATCGAGGACGACCCGGGTCGGGTCCCTGCCTTCGACGTGCCGAACCGTGAGCCTGGCGTCGTCGCTCAGCACGGTCCCCACCCCGACCAGAACCGCGTCGCTCTGATCACGCATTCGGTGGGCTTCGGTCCGGGCCGGCTTCCCGGTGATCCATTTGGAGTCACCGCTGCGCGTGGCGATCTTCCCATCGAGTGTCACGGCGGCCTTGAGCGTGACGAATGGAAGGCCGGTTCGGATGTGCTTGGCGAAGTCGGCGACGAGGTTTGAGCATTCGGCTTGCAGCAATCCGACCTCGACCTCGACGCCCGCGGTCTTCAGGCGCTCGATGGCGCCGGCGACATGTGGGGCCGGGTCGCGGCAACCGATGACGACGCGAGCGATCCCGGCGTCGAGAATCGCTTCGGTGCATGGAGCGGTCCGGCCCTGGTGGTTGCAGGGCTCCAAGGTCACGAAGAGGGTCGCGCCTCGAACCGACCCGCCCGCGTTCCGAATCGCGTCGACCTCGGCATGCGCCTGACCGGCCTTCTCGTGATGGCCGACGGAGATGATCTTCCCGTCGCGCACGATGGCCGCACCTACGTGGGGGTTCGGACTGGGACGTCCGCGCTTCGCTTCTTCGAGCGCTCGCTCCATCACCCCAAGCTCGAAATCCGACCACATGTCAGTCCTTGAGCTTCGCTAGCTCGTCGACGAATTCGTCGACTCCCTGGAAGTCGCGGTAGACGCTGGCGAAACGAACGTAGGCAACAGGGTCTAGCGCTCGAAGCTCGTGCAAGACGTGCTCACCGAGCCCTGTGGAAGCAACCTCTTGCTCGCCAGTATCGACGAGCCAGCGTTCGATTTGGTGCAGGAAACGCTCCAGCGCTTCGGCCGAGACCGGGCGTTTCACGCAGGCCCGGCGCAGCCCAGCGAGCAACTTGGCTCGGTCGTAGGGTTGTCGGCGCCCGTCGTTCTTGATGATGAGAGGCAGCGTCTGTTCCACCCGCTCGTAGGTGGTGTAACGTCGGCCGCAATGCTCGCACTCGCGCCGGCGTCGCGTGACCTCGCCCGCCTGAGAGAGGCGGGAGTCGATCACGCGGTTTTCTAGGGTTCCACAATAGGGGCAGCGCATATCCGCGCAGACGCTAGCGCCGGCGTCGTGCCGGAGCAACGCATCGCATCACGCCTGGTCGCGAACCAGGCGAACGAGTGACTCCAGGTGGGCGGTCTGCGGAAACATGTCGAATCCGATCACACGGTCGATGCGGTAGCCCTTGGCAGTCGCGAGACGAAGATCACGGGCCAGGGTCGCTGTGTCACAGGAGACGTACACGAGCCGCTTTGGACCGGGCAACAGAACATCGCGCTCGAACAGGGTTTTCGCGCCCTGTCGCGGCGGATCGAGCACGACGACGTCGTAGCGGCCTTTCGGTGGCTCGTTCGCATCTCCGACGGTGACGCGTGCCTTCAATCCCAATCGCTTCAAGTTGCTCTGGCAGGCCTCCGCCGCCTGCGGATCCTGTTCGACGGCGATGAGAGCGCTAGCGTGCGCGGCGAGCCCAACGGTGAAGTTGCCGATTCCACAATGGAGCTCGAGCACCCGCATGCCCTCGGGCTCCGCAAGACGAACGACGGCTTCGACGAGCTTGGCGTTGACCTGATCGTTGGCTTGCGAAAACGCGCCGCCCGGGCCTTCGAGAAAGCCGAGCTCTCCTGCCTGAATCACCACACGGGTCTCGCCCCAGCTCGCAGGATGACCGTCGCCGCTCGTCCTGAGGGTGACGCCGGCTACCACAGCACGCGCGCAGAGCGACTCGCAGGCCTCGAAGAGCTTGGGCGACTGGTCGCAGTTGGCGTGCAGGTCGACCACGACCCGCTCGGCCCGGGTGAGCTGAAGCTGAATCTCTCCCCCGCCGCGCAGCAACGGAGCCAGGCAAGCGCGAATCTCGTTCCAGGCCTCGCGCAGGGGTTGGACGAGCACGATGCACTCGCCGATGTCGGTGACCCGTTTGCTGTGCAGCTGACGGTAGCCGATGGTCTCCCGATGCCATGCGAGCCGTGCGCGCCGTCGGTATCCGAGCTCCGCCGGCGAGGAGACCCAGTCGATCTCCATCCCTTCGGCGCCTGGTAGCTCGCGGCAGGCATCTCGAAGAAAGCGCTTCTTGATGTCGCGTTGAAGCTCAGGGCCGGCGATCATCAAGGGGCAGCCGCCGCAGCGATGCGCGTCCGCACAGGGGGCTTCCCGTCGCTCAGCCGAGGCGCGAAGGACTCTGCTCAGACGCCCTCGAGCGGCCCCCCGCTTCGATGCCGTCGGCGCAAGCTCGACCAGCTCGCCGGGCAGGGCACCGGGCACCAGCACCAGGCCGTTCGAAGTCTCGACTACCGCGTCGCCGCCACGGCCAACCGCGCGAACCTCGCCTCGTTCAGAGCGCTTGGAAGACATGAGGTTTAGAAATACTGCAGGGGCCTACCGACTTCGAAAAGGAAGCTGAAATCCCCATCGAGCACGGCCCTGCGCGTTTCCGGATCCTTGTTGTCGAGCAGCTCGACGTTCGTGAAGATGGCTACCGTTTCCTTGGTGTCATTGGCTAGCCAGGGCACGTAGAGCTCTTCGAATCGGATCGTTCCCGAGACCGCCGCGTAGTACACTGGAATCCGAGAGACCCCCGGGCAGGTCGCGTTGAGGTAAAGCGTCATCTCGACGGGCGCCGCCAGGCCGCCGAGCTCGATTTCGGTGCCCAGCATGGTCTCCTTGAGCATCTGCGGATCACGGATGAAGATCGAGAGGCCGTCGCTGTAGCTCTGCAATTCGCTCCCGCGCTGCACGACGATGCTGATGATCTCGACCGAAGTGCTCGGCTGCATCGCGAAGAAGTCCGGGTTCAACGAGAACGGCTGGCCATCGAGGCCGCAGTCGGGCGCCCAGACTTGACCGACCGCGCTCCCCTCGCCGCTCCCTTTTGCGCAGCCCGTCGCGAGCAAGCACAGGGGGATCAGAAGGATCGACAGGTCCCGCAGGACGCAGGCGCAACGCTCATGCAATGAAGCCGCCACCAATCACCTCGTCGCCACGGTATACCACCGCCGCCTGGCCCGGTGTAATCGCGCGCTGCGGCTCGTTGAAATGAACCTCGAAGCCGTCGCCCTTCGGCGTGACGTCCGCAAGCGCGCCACGATGCCGATACCGAATGCGAACCTCTCCCTGAAACCGTTCGACGGGACGGTCCACTACCCAGTGCGCGTCGGTGGCGCGGAGCCGCTGCTCGTAGAGCTCAGACTCGTCGCCGACGATGACTTCCGCCGTATCGGGGACGATCCGTAGTACGTAGCGGGTGCCGCCTCCGCCGAGGCCTAGACCACGCCTCTGCCCGCGGGTGAAGTTCGCCACACCCTGGTGACGGCCGAGCACCCTGCCCTCGGGGTCGACGATGTCGCCGGCCCGCGTGGCGCTTCCCTCGCGGTTGATGAAGTCGCCGACGCGGCCGTCGGGTACGAAGCAGAGCTCCTGGGATTCCGGTTTGTCCGCGTTGGGCACGCCGAGCCGCCTTCCGGCGTCACGCACCTCCGGCTTGTGGAGCTCGCCGAGCGGAAAGAGCAAGCGTTCGAGTGTCGACTGGGGCAGGCCGAAGAGGAAATAGCTCTGATCCTTGTCGTCATCGCGGCCCCGGAGCAGACGAAGCTGCCCGTTCTCAGCTCGCGCTAGTCGGGCGTAGTGCCCGGTCGCGATGTGGGTCGCGTCGAAGCGCCGGGCGACCTCGGCCAGATAGGTGAGCTTCACGGTGCGGTTGCAGCTCACGCAGGGGATCGGTGTGCGCCCCGCCTGGTATTCTGTGACGAAGGGGGCGACGACGTGCTTGCGAAACGCATCCCGCTCATCGAGGACGTAGTGCGGGATCCCCAGGTGCTCGCAGGTGCGGCGCGCGTCGTCCCGGTCTTCGGGAGCGCAGCATCGGCCGACCTGCTGCTCGCCGTCGGCATCCCAGAGGTGGAGGGTCACCCCCACCAGCTCGTGCCCCGCTTCGTGCAACAGGGCAGCGGCGACCGAGGAGTCCACCCCGCCACTCATCGCGACCAACACTCTCTTCACTTCAGACATCGAGACTCGGCACTGAACAGATCAACCGTGGGTTGTTCTACTTAATGGAAAGCTTTGTAACTCAAGACACACGATCATTAAACGCTATCATTTCAGTTGTTTGCAGACGAAAACGTGAAATCAAATGAAGCAAGGCTCCCGGCGGTTTCAATTCGCTTGAGGTTCTAGGCGGGCTGCCGGCTCAGGACTCGCTCAAATGCTGCACAGGCCAGGTCGATATCCTCCTGCTGGGTCTCGATACCTAAACTGATTCGAACCGCCGAGCCAGCCCTCCACTGCTCATCCGGATACATCGCGCGAATCACGGCGGATGGCTCCTGCAGCCCAGACGAACAGGCAGCGCCGGTGGAAAGGCAGACCCCCTCGAGGTCGAGGGCGGCGGCCAGCAGAGGACCCTGCCAGCGGCGGAAGCTGAGATTGGAGACGGTGCCGGTCCGGGGAGCGCCTGCATTCAGGACCCCGCCGAGCTCGATGAGGCGCGCCTCGATCAGGTTTCGGAGCTTGGTCACGCGTGGCTGTTGGCTTAGGCGAGTGCCGGTGAGGCGGCAGGCAGCGCCGAAGCCGACCATGCTCGCGGTGTCCGGAGTTCCCGGACGGCGTCCCCGTTCCTGTGAGCCACCGTCGAGCAGGGGCTCGATGTCGAGGCCCCGGCGAATCCAGCAGGCGCCGGCGCCGGCCGGACCGCCTATCTTCTGTGCAGCGAGGGCGACGGCGTCCGCACCGAGGGCGCTGACGTCGATCGGCAGCTTGCCCAGTGCCTGGGTCCCGTCGACGAACAAGCGTGCCTGATGGTTGCGGCAGGCTTCGGCATAGCGCTCGATCGGGAAGATGGTCCCCGTTTCGTGATTGACCCACTGAATCGCAACGAGCGTTCCGGGGCGCAGTTGCCGGGCCAGCTCTTCGGGGCCCGGCGGCCGACCTGCCGGAACGGCCAAGCGGACGAGCTCACAGCCGTCCCGCTCGAGCCGGAGCACGCTCTGCGCCACTGCGGGGTGCTCCACCTCGCTGGTCAGGACCCGGGAACAGCCAGCGGCGAGCCCTCGAATCCCGAGGTTGCAGGCCTCGGTGCCGCCGCCGGTCAGCACGATGTCCGCGGACAGAGCGCCGATCGATTCGGCAACGCTCTGCCTGGCAGCCTCGAGCAGCTGTCGCGAGGCTCGTCCCGCGGCGTGGGTGCTCGAGGGATTGGCCCAGGCCGTCGCCGCGGCTTCTTCCATGGCGCGACGGACCGCAACAGGCGTCGGCGCCGCTGCATGGTGGTCGAGGTAGATCACTTCCCCGTCAACTCGGGGCGTTCGGGTACCCGTCCCACCCGAAGCTCGACGAGCGTGCCTGCAAGTTGGCGTTCGGCGACCTCGCCAGCGGGTGGGCTCGAGATTTCGATACCACCGCCCAGCGCTTCGGTGACCCGCCTTGCAAACGCCAGGCCCAGGCCAACCCCGCCGTGGTCGCGCGTCACCGAGCCGTCGACTTGATAGAAAGGCTCCATGATGCGCGCGATGTGCTCGGGACGAACCCCAGGGCCGCTGTCTGAAACTGCAAAGAGCAAGTGCTCGTCCCCTTCGGGCCGGACTTCCACCGCGACTTCGCCGCCGGTCGGGGTGAACTTCGAGGCGTTGTCGAGCACGTGCACCATGGCGCGCATGAGCTTGTCAGGATCTCCTTGAGCGGGCATCGGCTCGTCTGGAATGCGCTCGACCAGTGTGACGTCGCGCTCGTCGAGCTTCGCGCGAATTTGATCGAGCGCCTTGCTTGCTACTTCTCGAAAATCATATGGACGCGTGTAGTAGTGCATTCGCCCGGTTTCGAGTGAGCTGACATCGAGCAGGGTGTCGACCACGGAGCGAAGTCGCTGTGTCGAAGTCTCGATCGACCCCAGACACTTGCGCTGCAGATCGCTGAGCGGGCCGAGCTCTTCGTTGAGCAGGAGTCGAAGGTAGCCGACCACGGGTGTCATCGGCGTTGCAAGCTCGTGACTCACGTTCTGGAGAAACTCTCGGCGAAGCCGGGCGATGTCTTCGAGGCGCTGATTGGTTTCGGAGAGCTCTACGATTTTCTTCTCGAGTCGCTCGACGATCTTTTGCGTGCGCTCGCGCAGCAAACGGTCACTGCCGTCGTCTGCCCATTCCCGATGTCCTTCGAGGAAGCGCGCGATGGTCTCGGCGAAATGCGCGGCGGAAATCGGTTTGGCGATGAAGCCATCGCAGCCCACCGCGAGGGTCGAGTCTCGGTCCCCCTCGGCCGTGATAGCCACGATGGGCACCTCCTGCAGGGTCGGCATCCCGCGCAGACGCAGGGTCACTTCGTAGCCATCGAGGTCCGGGATGTTGATGTCCACCAGGACCAGATCGGGCACCATTTCGCGTGCGAGCCGGATCCCTTCGACGCCCCCTTCGGCCTCGATCACCTCGTGACCAGCCGCTCCGAGCAGCTTTTGCACGAGGCGCCGATTGTTGGGATCGTCCTCGATGTGCAGCACTCGAGCCATCGGGGACCGATGCTAACAGCCTCTCGCACTTGCCGCACGCTTCCAGCCTGGCTAGGGATGGGAGTATGCCAGGGCGATTGGTCGATCAGCTCGTGGACGCCGGCCTCGTGACCGAGGCTCAGGCCCGCGCAAGTGATGTCGGTGATCCGCTCATCCCCTCGGGTCGAGTCGCGCAGAGCCTCGTCGCCGAAGGCCTCGACGAGCGCAGCTTGGCAGGCTTCTTCGTCAATCTCGGCTACGGCCCGATGCTCAGGGCCCAGGAGCTCGCCCGCGCCGACGACGATCTCGTTCAGCGCTTGCCCGGAGCGGTGGCGCGCGAGCTTTGTGCGATGCCGCTGCGGCCGAGCCGGGCAGGCGCGATAGTCGCCATGGCCGATCCAACGGACGAGCTGTCCGTAGCCAAGCTCAGTGACCTGCTCGGGGGCAGCATCCTACCGACGGTGGCAAAGCTCTCTGATCTATTGGATGCGCTCGAGATCGCGTACCCGCCCGAGCGAGCGCCGCTGGTCACCGACCCTCTCGCTTTGTCGCGTGCGCGTTCGCGAACGCCGACTGACGCAGTCCCGCTCGTCAACTCGAAGCCCAGCACTGGCACCGAGGAAACACAACCGGCGTTCGACGCTGTGCTTTCGGAGCTCGCCTCGACGGCGAGCCCTGTTTGGGATCAGGCTTGGAGCCGTTCCACGACGAAGCGTGATATGCCGATCGCGCCCGATACCAGTCACATTCCGCTGCCCAATCTCTCCGGTACGTTGAAGCCGCACGCGTTCGCGCCTCCGCCGGTCACACCGCCTCCGGTCGTGCCGACTCCAAGTACGTCGAGCCCGACTCAGCCATCGCTCGGCGCTCGTCCGTCCACGCGTACGCCCGCCGTCGGTGTCGGACTCCGCAATCGACGCGCACCTCTCTGAGCTTGGTCGCGTCGCCTCGCGCGACGAATTGGTGCACTTGGCCTGTCAGGCCTGTTTGGCTACCGCGCGCGGAGCCGCGTTCCTCGCGCTTCGCCGAGGGGTGTTTCGCGGTTTGGACGGAGCCGGCGACGAGGTGACGAGCGCCGGGATTCGAAGCCTCTGGGTACCGGCAAGTAACCCCTCGGTGCTCAATGAAGTCCTCCATAGCGGCAGGGTCTTTCACGGAGCCTACGGTCACACGGCAGCCGATCATCTCTTCCGGGCGGCCCTTGGCAGCCAGGGCCGCGACGTCATCGTGGTGCCGGTCAGGGTCGGCGCCCGCATGGTCGGGGTGCTCTGTGCCAACGACCCGGGGTCCCAGTCGGACGCCATTGAACGCATCGGCGAGGCCATGGGTCAGGCCTTCGAGCGGCTCATCGTTTCCCAGAAAACTGGGGGCTAGTCGATGAAGACGGCCTGAAGGCCGGGGTCGGTCGCCTTGGCGAGCCGAAGAAGGCGGCGACGCTCACGGAGGACAGAGGAGGCGTAGCCGTTCTGCTTGTCGCAGCGCCCCGAATTGTACCAGGCCAGGCCCTTCTGAACATCTCCGCCGCAGCGGCTGACCGCCCAGGCGTAGAGACCAAGCCCGGCCTCGAGAACCTCGCGCTGACATCCGCCGGGTCGGCGGCCGCACTTCTCTCGATACCGTTGGTTGTAGATGAACGGCACGGTCTTGCCTCGGTACTTGGGATTGAGTTGCACGACGCCGCGCGCGCCGACCGGGCTGACAGCCAAGGGGTTGAGGCCCGACTCTCGCACGGCAATGCCCGCGGTGAGGAACGGGTCGACGCCCGCCCTGTTGCTCGCCTCGGTGATCAGGCGTGACAAGGTGGCGATGCGCGCCCGGCATCCTCCGTCGCTCACGCGACAATGCTGTACGTGAATGGGTTCGCCTTGCCTGCTCTCGCGGACGATCAGGCGAGCATCGATGGCACGCGCAAGTGCAAGCGATGTCGGATGGTCACCTACCGCGATGCGGTAGTCGATGCCCGCTGCCGCTTCGGGCACGGGCAGTTCTTCACTGAACGAGGGACCCGCTTCGCTTCGCGACTGCCACGCGCTAAGAAAAACAACGCCGATGACCAATAATACGATTCGCATGACTCACTCCCAATAACCATTGAGAGGCCGAAACGGTAGGGCATGCGCTTACCTTGCGCCACCCGCAGCTGGCTCGGGCGTATCTATTTGGCTACAGCTACTCGGTCTCGGCTTCGGGTGCCGGTTCGGGCTCTGCAGGCTTTTTCTCAGTATCTTCGGTCGGTTCCGAAGTGATTTCGGATTCGGCTCTGTGTTTGATTGGCTCGTCTGCGGGCGACTCTGAACTGTCAGCCGGCTCACTGGCCTCAGTGCTGGCTTCCAGCGATTCGTCCCGGCTGCCCTCTTCGCCGGCCTCGTCGCGGCCGCCTCGTCGTCTGCCCCGTCGCCTGCTGCGCCGTCGCTTGTTGCCATCCGAGTCCCCGTTTTCGTCGGAGCTCGTCGCGGCTGCCGCGCTGCTGCTGGAGCTGCGGGTGCTGCGGGCTGAGCCGCCGCCAAGCGAGTCGAGAAGCTCGACGTCGAGCACGGCCAAGGGAAGCGATGCGCGTTGAATGCCAACTCCGACTTCTTCCATCGACACCGCGAGCGCGTCACCGTCGAAGACTGCGCAAGGTGCTGCGCCTTCGGCATGTGCTTCACCGAGCGTGCCTTCGCGCACTTGGCCCAGGGTGATCAGCCAACCGATGCGTGCGTGATCGAAATGATGAAGCCCGCCGCGGAGCGCGACGACAGCGTCGTTGTTGATGGACTGATTGCCGCGATAGATGGTGATCGCCAGCGGGGTTTCTTCGGGACCTCGGCGCAATGTGCCCGCGAGGCTGAAGTCACCTGCGTCGGCGCGAACGCCACGAAGTGAGTGAACGCCGACCGCGTTGAGCCAGGTGGCGAGGAGCTCGAGCAAGGCGCCGTCGGGAAGGTCACGCAAGCGCTTGATGAATGCCCGGCGGACACTTTGCCGTTGCCGGTCTGCGGCTCGCACCGCGTCGCGCTCGGCGTTGACCGCATCGCTTGGCAGGTCCCATTCGAGAAGCGCGACGAGCCCATCGGTCTCGCGAAACCTCGGCCGGCCGCCCGACGCCCGGCGCTTGGCGTTGTCGCCCCTCACCGCCGCGCCCAAGGTCGGGGCCAGCAGTGCCGGGGTCCCGGAGAGCCGGCCAGTGTCGATCAGAGCTTCGGCGACCTTGACCAGCGACCTGGCCCGGCGGCTTCCGCCTCGGAGGGCGGTTTCAATGGCGTCGGAAAGGTCGCGGCCGACGGGCTCGCCTGCGGCAGCGGCCCTGGTGGCAGGCGCCGGAGCTGCCTTGCGTGCGCGGCTGCCCGAGGCTGCCGGTCGGCGCTCAGCCGGCCTGCGCTCGGGCCGTGCATCGGTCCTCTCTCCGCCCTCGGCGTCGCGTTCACGACGCCTGCGGGGCCGGCGCTTGCGGGTCTTGCGGGCATCGCGCGAGTCGTCGTCGAGGTTGGCGAGAATCAGGTCGTCGTCGTCGTCTTCCTCGGGGAAAACATCAGCACCTGGGAGGTCTTGCACCGCAATGCTCGGCTCTTCCTCAGCCTCGGGGCCCTCCTCGCGGGCCGCTTCCGCGCCTTCCTCTAGCCCAACGGGCTCGGGGGCATCGCTCTGCGGCGCCTCGCTTTCCGCTTCCGCGACGGTCTCCTCGGGGAACTCGCGCAGGGCGAAGACGCCGGGCTTGACCTTGAGAATCGGAGCGTCGCCTCGGTCCTTCTTGACCATGGTGGCGAGCCTCGAGCTCATCGTAGTTTCTGGGGTTTTACCGACGTGCGATAGAAGGTTCTTCTCAATCGCGATTTCGGTGATTTTCTTGTAGTGGAGGGGCTTTCCGACTGATCGGAGAACCTCCACGGCTGCTTCCGTGAATGTCATTTTTGTATTCGTTCCTGTCACTCCGGTGGGCGATGTGAGCAGCTGCGACGGGGAGCGGAGATTCGCTCCACCCGCGCAAGGTCCTGTTGCCCTGAGGGCTATCAGCCAAGCTCGTACGCACTCCGACCGGACAAAAGCGGTTGGTAAAATTGGTTAGCGGGTCAATGGACCCCTTTGTCCCCTGTCGGTACCACTGAGCCCGGGACGAAGCAATGAAACGGGACCTCGAAAGGTCACAAATATCCTTCGCTGAGACGAGCCACACTCCCCGGGAGTTGATTACGGGGCTTAATCCCTATGGATTTGACTTTGCCAACCCCCGAGCCCATACGGCGGGCTTGCGGGTAATTGGCTCTGGCCGATCGCCGCTGTTACAGCCGGAAGGGCATGGGCAGGGGTCATTTGTGTCAGATGGGCGTCGCGGCTGTGGCACGCGAGACACGAGACATGAAACCGCTCGCAGCGTTTTTGGGGTGAAGCGGGGTTGGCCCGCTCTTCGCATAGCTAGCGCCTCGAGGAGATACGAATGAAGGACAAAGACATCGGCATACTGCTTGGGGGCGTGAGCGCAGAGCGCGAAATTTCCCTCAAGACTGGCGAAGCCATGTTCGAGGCGCTCAAGGCCCGTGGTTACCGGGTTCAGAAGGTCTTCGTCGACGGGGACATCGACCGGGTCCTGCGGCAGACCACCATCGACGTCGCGGTCATCGCCCTTCATGGCACCTACGGCGAGGATGGCTGCATCCAGGGCTTGCTCGAGACGATGGGCATCCCCTACACGGGCTCGGGCGTCCTTTCGAGCGCGCTTTCGATGGATAAGCTCAAGAGCAAAGAGCTCTTCCGCCTCTATAACGTGCCAACGCCGTCTTACTACGCGGTGCGACGCGAAGACCTCGACCGGCTCGAGCAGATTCACAGCTCCTTTGGATTCCCGAGCTTCGTCAAGCCCCGGAGCGGTGGCTCTAGCGTCGGCGCGGGAGCGGCCAAGAGCTTGAGCGAGCTTCAGGAGCGCTGCGAGGACGCCGCTCGCTTCGACGACTGGATTCTGGTCGAGCGCCTGATTCGCGGTCGCGAGGTCGCGGTCGGGTTGCTGGACGGCAACGCGCTCGGCGCGATTGAAATCGAGCCAAAGGGCGGCTTCTACGACTACAAGTCGAAGTACCAACAGGGACAGAGCGAATATCACTTCCCGGCCCGGCTTTCACCGACCCGGTACCAGGGCGTGCTGAATTTGGCGGAGCGCGCGGTTCACGCCGTAGGTGCCACGGGGGCGACCCGGGTCGACCTGCTGGTGACCTCGGACGAGAATGAATACGTGCTCGAGGTGAACACCCTCCCCGGCATGACCCCGACCTCCTTGCTGCCCAAAATCGCAGCTGGAGCCGGCTACGACTTCGGCGACCTCTGTGAGGCCATCCTCGAGCGGGCCGCCCTGCACGTCGGTGAGGGCCTTCCAAGCGTCTCTGAGGCCGAGCGGGCTGCATTCTCGGCTGCTCGAGTCCCGATCGCGCCAGCCGAATAGCCTAATCTGGGGCGAAGCGGTCGGATTGCGAAGACCATTGTTGACAATACCGATGTGGGAACACATAGATCCCACAGCGTGAAACTCTCGAACAAGGGCCGATATGGCGTCCGCGCCATCTTCGACATCGCCTTTCACAGCGGTGGCAAGCCTACGCAGATCAAAGACATCTCGCATCGGCAGGCGATTCCCCCGCGCTTTCTCGAGCAGATTTTCCAAGATCTGAAGCGGGCCGGCCTCGTGACTTCCAAGCGCGGGCCGCGTGGAGGCTATGCCCTTGCGATGGACCCGGACGACATCCGGGTCGGCGACATCGTGCGCGCCCTCGAAGGGCCGATCGTGCTGGCAGGCAGCGACGGGAATGGCGACGCTGACGAAACCAGCCGCGTCGTGACCGAAACCGTCTTTTCAGAGCTTTCCGACAGCATCGAGGCGTGCTTCGACGCGGTCACGATCCAAGATCTCTGTGATCGAGGCGATGCGCACGGAGTTCGCCGCGCGCCTCCTCGACGTTACGTGTATTCGATCTGATGTCCGCAGCCGTTGTCGATAGCGTCCTCGATTTGGTCGGCGAAACGCCCGTCGTTCGCTTGCGCAATCTCTCACCCGAAGGCGGTGCGACGATTTGGGGCAAGTGCGAGCACCTCAATCCAGGTGGCTCGGTCAAGGATCGCATCTGCCTCGCGATGATCGAAGCGGCCGAAGCCCAGGGGCGACTCAAGCACGGGGACACCATCGTGGAGCCGACCAGCGGCAACACTGGGATCGGGCTGGCGCTGGTCTGCGCGCGCAAGGGATACAAGCTCGTGCTCACGATGCCTGCAAGCATGTCGCTCGAACGGCGCGCCTTGCTCGAAGCGTACGGCGTCGAAATCGTTCTCACCGAGCCCGACCGCGTCATGGAGGGCGCGATGGAAGCGGCGCGTCGAATCGTCGAAGAGCGCGGCGCGTTCATGCCCGAGCAGTTCTCGAATCCTGCCAATCCGGGCGTGCACGGCAGCACGACCGCACCGGAGCTGTTGCGCGCGTTCGATGGGCAAACGATCGACGCCTTCGTTGCAGCGGTCGGCACGGGTGGAACCGTGAGCGGCGTGGGCGAGGCGCTCAAAGCCCACAATCCCGAAGCACGCGTGTTCGCCGTCGAGCCCGCCGCCAGTCCAGTGCTCATCGGTGGCGCTCCAGGTCCGACGAAGATTCAAGGCCTGAACGCGGGCTTCATTCCCGACAACTATCACCCCGATGTGGTCGACCAGGTGATTGGCGTGAGCGACCAGGACGCCTGGGACACCAAGCTCGCGCTCGCCAAGCGGGAAGGTTTGCTTCTCGGCATCAGCGCTGGCGCAAACGTTTGGGCCGCGATCGAAGTGGCCAAGCAGCTCGGGCCCGACAAGACAGTCGTTACGATTCTATGCGACACCGGCGAGCGCTACTTCAGCCTGGGGGAGTACTTCAAGTGAGCGATCAGCATCGCGTTCTGGTCGTCGGCGCAGGCGGCCTCGGCTCTCCCGTGCTTCGCTTGCTCGCGCAGAGCGGCGTTGCCCACATCACCGTGGTCGACGACGACCGAGTCGACGAAAGCAACTTGCACCGGCAGACGCTCTACACGAAAGACGATGTTGGGCATTCGAAGATCGAGCGTGCGGCGAATGTGCTTCGCGGTATTTGTCCGGGGCTTTCGGTGCGCGCGGTCGAAGGCCGCTTCGTGCCGGGCACCGCGATGGCGCTCTTGGAAGATCACGACTTGGTCATCGAAGGAGCGGACAACCTCGCGACGAAGTTTCTGGTCGCAGACGCAGCGCATCTTTCAGGATTGCCGGCCGTTCAGGCCGGCGCCGTTCGTTGGGCGGGTTGGGCGTTTTGCGCCCTCCCCGAGTCGGCCTGTCTTCGCTGCCTCTTCGAGGACATTCCCGGCGACCGCGTCGAGACCTGCGCCGAAGCGGGCGTGCTCGGGCCGGTCGTCGGCGTGCTCGGCGGCCTCGAAGCGGCTTTTGTATGTCGCTTGCTCCAGGGTGAACGCCCAGGGGGCGAGCTTTGGCACTATGACGCGCTCAAAGGCGCGCTTCGGAAGACGTTTGTGCGTCGTCGAAGCGACTGCCCTTTGTGCACAGGAGAGATTCAGGACTTGCGGATGGAGCGGTACACGGCGGCTTGCGCTGCCTGATGCATGCTCCCATCTGTTGGGACTCAGAAAGGAACGACAATGGCTGTAACGGTACGCATTCCAACCCCACTCCGGACCTTGACCGGCGGAGCAGACGAAGTCTCCGTGGACGGGGGCACGGTAAGCGAGGTGATCGAAAAGCTCGAGGCCAATCACCCGGGCATGAAGGACCGCCTCTGTGACGAGAAGGGCGTGCGCCGCTTCGTGAACATCTACGCGAACGACGAGGACATTCGCTTTCTCGACAATCTCGAGACAGCGCTCAAAGAAGGCGACACCCTAAGCATCGTTCCGGCGATCGCGGGCGGGGCCTCGCGTTGAGCCTCGACGCCGCAGCACGGCGTCGGTACGCGCGCCAGCTTCTCCTCGGCGAAATCGGCGAGGCAGGCCAGGAGCGCCTGCTCGATGCCTGTTTTCGTCCCGGAGCGGACGGCGACGAGGACGCATATGCTGTGGCGGCCGAGTATCTGCAACGGGCCGGCTGCTCCGCGAAGCAAAGCGGGGCTGTGCTCCGGGTCCCAAGCACGGCTGGGGTCATGCGCTTTGCTGGCTCCCCCGCCCTCGCAGCGCCCGCAGCCGAGATCATGGGCGCCTTTGCGGCGGTCGAGCACATCAAGGAAGCGCTCGGGATCGCTGCCGCGCGCGAGCTTCCAAGCGAGTTGAGATTGAGCGACGAGGACTGATGCGTTTTCGTAGGATGGAGTCGATCGTCGAGGCGGTGGGCAATACCCCGATGGTGCGCTTGCGCTCGCTCGAGAAGGACGTGCCCGGCACGAAGATCTATCTCAAGCTGGAGTACGCGAACCCAGGCGGATCGGTCAAGGACCGCCCTGCCCGTCAGATGATGCTCGACGCGATCGAAGACGGACGGCTTCGCAGCGACAAGATTCTGATCGACGCGACCAGTGGCAACACCGGCGTCGCGTACAGCTTGCTCGGCGCCGCCATGGGCTACCGCATTCAGCTCGTCATGCCCTCGAACGTCTCGCAAGCGCGCAAGGACATCAGCACGGCGTTCGGCACCGAGATCATCTACAGCGACCCGATGGAGGGTTCAGACGGAGCGATTCGACAGGTGCGCGAGCTGGTGGCCGAAGACCCGGATCGCTATTTCTACCCCGATCAGTACTCGAATCCATCCAATCCGCGTGCCCACTACCTCGGAACCGGACAGGAGATCATCGACCAGGTGGGTGAGGAGATTACGCACTTCGTGGCGGGGCTCGGAACGAGCGGAACCTGCATGGGAACGACGCGGCGCCTTCGCGAGCACAGCCGCAAAGTCCAGTGCATCGCCGTCGAGCCGGCCGAAGCGCTTCACGGGCTCGAAGGCCTCAAGCACATGGCGAGCTCGCTCGTGCCGGAGATCTACGACCCCAAAGTTCCCGACGAGATTCTCCCGTCGGTACCGATGCCGGCTGGGACATGTCCGATCGATTGGCTGCACAAGAAGGCCTGCATGTCGGGCACTCGACCGGCGCCAACGTGGCCGGCGCCCTCGAAGTCGCCAAGCGCGAGGATGCGAGCTGCGTCGTTGCGATTGCATGCGACCGGGGCGACCGGTACTTCGCGCCGATGAGATGGGAGAAGCACTATGAGTGGTGAGTCGTTTCCTTGGATCTCGGGAGACCTCGAGATCGACAAGGCGGTGATGGACGAGATCGAGCAGCACGCGCTCGAATGCTATCCGAGCGAGAGCTGCGGATTCGTCTTCGGCCCCGCCGAGCAACCCGCCGTTCTCGATGCTCTTCAGCGCGAGGAAAACGAAGCGGACAAATACCACAAGCTCGACCCGGTCACGTTCCCGCGCACCTCGAAGATGTATTTCAAGATCAACGAGCTCCGCGCCGCGCGCACCTTCGAGCAGGGGCAAAGCGACGGCCGGCCCGTGAAGGTCATCTACCACTCGCACTGCGATGCAGGCGCGTACTTCTCCGACGAAGACGCGGCGACTTTCGCAAACAACGGGCAGCTCATGTGGCCATGCGCCTACATCGTGGTGAGCGTGATGAACGGAGAGCTCGGGGAACGCCGCCTCTGGGTACACGAGCCCGGGACGAACGGTTTCCGAGAGTCGACGCTGACAGTTCGAGAGCCCTGAACCCCCGCTCTCCACCACACCCGCGGCAGCCCAAGCCGTACGCCGCCACCCGCTCCCAAGCCCACCGACCCGCAACACAGCACCCGCGGCAGCGCGAGCCCGCAGGGCGAAGCCCGGCGCAAAGCGCCGCCAAGGCGAAGCCGCGGCAGGGAGGATTACGGGTGGGGGTGGGCGGGCGGTGTAACTAAACCAAACCACGCAGCCAACTCACTCCACCGCCCCACAGCACCCGCGGCAGCCCAAGCCGTACGTCGACGCCCGCTCCCAAGCCCACCGACCCGCAACACAGCACCCGCGGTAGCGCGAGCCCGCAGGGCGAAGCCCGGCGCAAAGCGCCGCCAAGGCGAAGCCGCGGCAGGGAGGATTACGGGTGGGGGTGGGCGGGCGGTGTAACTAAACCAAACCACGCAGCCAACTCACTCCACCGCCCCACCACACCCGCGGCAGCCCAAGCCGTACGCCGCCGCCCGCTCCCCCGCACGGACCAAACCGTGCCAGCGTCAGTGTCAGCGGCAGCGTCAGTGGGAGCGTTCACGACTGGGCTCTTGTGACTCGATTTGGTCATCGTGATCTCCTTTTTTGCGAGTGCGTTGGGTCCTTGGGTGAACCCAACGCACTCGCAAAAAAGGAGATCACTCATGGGACTTATCATTCAGAAAAGGGCGCTTCAGGCGGCAGGGGGGCTGCGGCAGGTGCTTCCGGAGGTTCGGAAGCGGGACAAGTCGCTCTTCGACCAAATTCACCGAGCGATGAATAGCGTCGTTCTCAACATTGCAGAAGCCGATGGAAACGATCCTGGAACCGCGAAAGCGCGATTCGCAACAGCATGCGGTTCGGCAAAGGAGGTCCGCGCCGGCCTTCAGCTCGCAGTCGCGTACGGATACGTTCAAAGGACCAGAGTCACAAAGGTCGACATCGCCCTCGATGAAGTCTGCGCCATGTCCTGGAAACTCTCCGGCCGCTAGCCACCAAGCCACCCGCGGCAGCACAAGCCGAACGGTAACGCCCGCCCGCCCGTCCACCGACCCGCAACACAGCACCCGCGGCAGCGCGAGCCCGCAGGGCGAAGCCCGGCGCGAATGCGCCGGCAAGGCGGAGCGAAGCGAACGCCGCGCCAGGGAGGATTACGGGTGGGGGTGGGTGGGAGGTGTAACTAAACCAAACCACGCGGCCAACTCACCCCAACGCCCCAACACACCCGCGGCAGCAGAAGCCGTACGCCGCCACCCGCTCCCAAGCCCACCGACCGGCAACACAGCACCCGCGGCAGCGCGAGCCCGCAGGGCGACGCCCGGCGCGAACGCGCCGCCAAGCGCGAGCGAAGCGAAGCGCGCGGCAGGGAGGATTACGGGTGGGGGTGGGCGGGCGGTGTAATCAAACCCGGGCGGGCGGTGTAACTAAACCAAACCACGCAAGCAGCTCACCCCTGACGCTGCCCTTCCCCAACCTCAGTCGCTATGTCGCTGGCGCTCCCGCAGACGCGCCTTCTTGCCGCGGAGATCGCGGAGGTAGTAGAGGCGCGAGCGGCGGACGTGACCGCGCGCGGCGACCTCGACCTTCTCGATGCGTGGCGAGTGAAGGGGGAAAATACGCTCCACGCCGACACCGCCGGAGATCTTGCGGACCGTGAAGGTCGCGCCTGCGCCACCGCGGGTCTTGCGAATCACCACGCCCTTGAAGACCTGGATACGCTCCTTTTCGCCCTCCCGAATACGGAAATGGACGTTGATCGTGTCGCCCACGCGGAACGGGGCGAGGTCACGCATTTGCGACTTCTCAATCGCATCGATTTCAGGAACGGTTCCACTCATCACTAGGCCTCTTACGAAACGGAGCCCGGAGTTAGCACGGGGCCAAAACTGGGTCAAACAGGGTTGTTCGCTGCGGATTTCAAAGCGAAAAGTCGATCCAAGGTGATGGCGACTGCCGCACGAACCGAAAGGTGATTGAACTCGCTCGGCCCTTCAATCGGTTCGAGAAACACGTCCGCGCGCTTCAAAACACGGTCGCTCAGGCCGTGCCCGGTGCCGAACAGCAGGAGCGTCGGCCGTGATTCGGTTCGCAGGCGTTCGGCTTCCTCGGCGCAGCTGCTCCGGTCGGGCCCGCCCTTGGCCGAAGTCACGACAAGGCGGGGTGTTTCCCCCGTTTCGGCCTCGATGGCGGCGATCGCTTCGTCCAGAGAGTGAGCGAGTCGCACCAGGGCAATGGCCTCTCCCCGCTCCGGAAAGCGGCTCGTACCCGCCCCCGAAGTCCAATGATCGATGATCTTCTGGACCACCGGATGCTGGGCATCGATGGGGCTGACGACGAAGTAGGCCCGCAGGCCATAGGTGCGCGCGCTCCGGGCGATGTCGTGGACATCGAGGTTGGTCACGGAGGTGGTGACCTCTTCGCCTCGCCGGTCGACGACGGGGTGGTGGATGAGTGCGCAGTAGACGGGGGGCACGGGGGGACGTCTATCACAGAGCTACCGTGGGCGTCAGGAGCAGTGTCGGTGAACGAGTCCGGGGCCGAGACCGTAGGGCCATAGGGCCGTGTCAGTGCCAGTGCCAGTGCCAGCGTCAGCGCCAGTGTCAGTGTCAGTGTCAGTGTCAGTGTCAGTGTCAGTGCCAGTGCCAGTGCCAGCGTCAGCGTCAGCGTCAGCGTCAGCGCCAGTGTCAGTGTCGGCGTCAGCGCCAGCGTCAGTGAACGGGAACGGGCCCGCGTTCGGCTAGCGGTCCTGCTGTATCTCCTCTAGCAGCGCCCTATCCTCGTCCGACAGCTCCGCTGTCTTCAGCAAGTCCGGCCTCCGTTTTAGCGTTCGCCTGAGCGATTCCTTGCGCCTCCAGCGGGCGATGGCCGCGTGGTTTCCGGAGCGTAAAACGTCGGGCACCTTTTCGCCGCGGAACTCTTCGGGCCGCGTGTACTGCGGGTACTCGAGCAGGCCGTCGGCGTGGGATTCGTCGCTGGCCGACTCGTCGTTTCCCAGCACGCCGGGCAACAGTCGTGCGGTCGCTTCGATCACGGCCAACGCCGCCGCCTCTCCGCCGAGCAAGACGAAGTCGCCCAGGGAAATCTCTTCGTCGACCAGTCCGCGAATGCGGTCGTCGAAGCCCTCGTAGCGGCCGCAGACTAGAGTCAGCGAATCGAGCTCGGAGAAGCGGCGTGCGTGCGCTTGTGAGAAGCGCGCGCCTTGCGGGGTGAGGAGAACCCGGTGTGTGGGCTTCCCTCCCCTCGCCTCGTCGAGATGGTCCAGTGCCTCGGCGATCGGACCCGGCATCAGGACCATGCCGCTGCCGCCGCCGTATGGGGAGTCGTCGACAGTTCGATGGCGATCGCTGGTGAACTCGCGCGGGGTGATCGCCTGGACCGAGATCGTGCCGGCGTCCTGGGCCTTTCCGAGCAGGCCGCTGCGCAAGACATCGAAGAGCTCGGGAAAGAGCGTGACGATCTCAAATCGCATCAGCGACTCTTCTGCAGCGGAATGTCATCGAGGTCTTTGAGGTGCACTTTGCCGTCCGGTACGTCGACTCGGTCGAGCCACTTGGGGAGCATCGGCACTTCGAGGAAACCATCTGGGCGTTCGATCTTCAAGCATTCGGCGCTCGGATAGTCGAGGACGTCGATCACTTTGCCGATCGCTTCGCTTCCTTCGAACGCTTCGAGTCCGATCAGGTCTGCGTGGTAGTATTCGCCGTCCTCGAGCTCCGGCAGGGCGGCGCGCGGAATGCAAAGCATGTAGCCACGAAGCGCTTCGACGTCTTCCCGCGAGCTCACGCCCTCCAATCGCATGAGCAATGCTTTCGGACCGCGTCGCGCGGAGAGAATTTCGACTAGCGCGGGCTCTTCGTCGTCTTCGCCAATGAGAAAGACCTCGGCCAGCTCTTGGAGCAGGGTCGAGTCGGAATTGAAGACGTGTACGCGGACCTCGCCCTTCACGCCCTGCGGCCGCGCGATGACACCCAGCTCAATCCAGGAAACCGGTTCGGCACGTTTGCTCAACAGGTGCCTTTCATACCCCGCCGGGGCAGAGGGTTACTCGAGGATGTCGAGGATGGCTCGCTTGCGAAGGCGCGCCGAGGTGGCGGCCAGCAGCGTGCGCATGGCGCGGGCGGTGCGGCCTTCTTTGCCGATGACCTTCCCGAGGTCGTCGGGGGCCACGGTGAGCTCGAACACGACGGCGCGGTCTTCTTCGACCACGTTCACCTCGACGGCGTCGGGGTCGTCGACCAGCGAGCTCGCGATGTACGCGATCAGATCCTGCAGCTTGTCTCCAGCCACTTCGGTGCTCACTTAGGAAGCCGCGGCTGCAGCAGCCACTGCCTTGTTTTGCTCTTTGACGACGTCGCGGACGCGATCGCTGACCTGGGCGCCTACGCCTACCCAGTAGTCGAGACGGGCCTGGTTGACGCTGGCGTCCTCGATGGGGCGGCTCGGGTCGTACGTGCCGATCTGTTCGATAAAGCGCCCGTCGCGGGGCTTTTCCTTATCGGTGACGACGATGTGATAGTAGGGACGCTTCTTGGCGCCGGCGCGTGCCAGTCGGACCTTGACCATGGATTCCTCGTAAGCGGCGGGTCGAGCCCACCCAAAAGACGCCGGAAGCTAGTCAGAGCCTGCCTCGCCGTCAAGCCGCGGGCCCACCTGGCTTTTTGCGGCTTGGCGCTCGGGCGCTAGAAGCAATGGGATGCGATGCTTCCTTACCCTACTCGGCCTGAGCCTGATGAGCCTCGGCTGCAGCCGAGGCCAGCCCAAGGGCCCCAATGCGGCGCAGACCCCCAGCGTCCGGATCGCGCTGGTCACCGACCTCAAGGGCTATCTCGAGCCTTGCGGCTGCACCAGCGACCCCCTTGGAGGCATCGACCGTCTCGCTGCTCAGATTCGTGCCCTGCAGCAAGGGCCTGCCCCCATGGTGTTCTTGCTGGCCGGAGACGCGTTCTTCGACACCGCTGCGATCGAGCCGGTGCGCGTCGACCAGGCGAGTCGCAACGCCAAGATGCTCGTGGGGATTCTCGATGGCTTGAAGGTCGCGGCTGTTCTGCCGGGGTCGAGCGACCGCGCACAGCCTTCGGAGCTCCTCGACCCCTTGAAAGAGGCAAGCGGGTTTCCCTGGCTTGCCATGAAGAGCGATGCCGAGTTGCTGCGGGCGAAAGCTGGTGCGCTTCGACTCGCCGTGATTGGGGTGCGTCCCGGCGCGGACCGAGACGCGGTGAAGGCGCTGGTCGCGGCGGCGCAGGCGGACTCCGATTTGACCATTGCCTTGGTCCATGGATCGCGCCGTGACGCCAATCGCATCGGTACGATCGACGGCGTCGACTTGGTGATTCAGGGCGGGCTCGATGAGGATGATCCGGTTGCTCCGCGAGAGGCTGGCCAAGCCTGGCTGCTGCACGCGAGCCGGCAGGGCCAAGGGCTCACCGTCGTCGATGTGTACCGGAAGAAGGAAGGCGAACCATTCGTCGACCGAAGCGCCTGGTCGCGTTCCGAACACGCTGGACGGCTCGATGAACAGCTCGCCGACCTCGGGCAAAAGATCGCGGCCTGGGAGAAGTCAGGCGACGTAGAAGCCGCTGACCTCGATGCGCAACGCGCGCGCTTGGCGGACCTGCAGCAACAACGGCAGGCCCTGGACGCGCCGGCGCCGCAAACCGATGGCAATGCGCTGATCGCGACCTGGATTCCGCTTCCCAAGAAAGCGCCGAGCGACCCGCAGGTGCAAGAGTTGATGCGCAAGCATGACAAGGTCGTCAACGATGCCAATCGCGCTGCGTTTGCGGACCTCAAACCAGAGCCACTCGGACCGGACGACATCGCTTACGTGGGCTCGGCTGCGTGCAGCGCTTGTCATCAACCCGCGTATGCCTGGTGGCGCAGCCACGCCCATGGCGTGGCGTATCTCACGCTTCAGCAGCGGAGCAAGGAGTTCAATCTGGATTGCGTGGGGTGTCACGTCACCGGCTACGAGCAGCCAGGCGGATCGACGGTGACTCACAACCTCGATGGCGCGCTGGTCAACGTGGGTTGCGAGAGTTGTCATGGGCCCGGGGCCGCGCACGTGAAGGACCCGGAGAAGGTGGGCATCGTCCGCGACCCGCCCGAGTCCACTTGCCTGCCCTGCCACAACAGTGAGCACAGCGACCTCTTCGACTACGAGGAGTACAAGAGCACCATGGTCGTTCCGGGGCACGGCCTTCCGCCCCGGTAGAGCCGAGCGCGCGCTAGAGCTCGAGAGACCTGGGCTTCACGTTGCTGTGAATCCACTGGACGATGTCATCGAGTGGCGCGCCAGGGGTGAAAATGGCGCCGACGCCCTTGGCCAGGAGTGAAGCCAAATCGGCCTCCGGGACGATTCCCCCGCCAAAGACGATGATGTCGTTGGCGCCGTGCGCCGCAAGCGCGTCCATCACCGCAGGAAACAAGGTGTTGTGCGCGCCCGACATGACCGAGAGCCCCACCGCATCGACATCTTCCTGCACCGCGGCTACCGCGATCATGTCGGGTGTCTGGTGCAGGCCGGTGTAGACCACTTCGAATCCGGCATCGCGAAGCGCGCGCGCCACGACTTTCGCGCCACGGTCGTGGCCGTCCAGACCGGGCTTGGCGACGAGGATGCGAATTTTGGGGCTGGGCATCGGGGGGAGGTTTACTTCAGGGGCAGAGTCAGCGCCAGTGACAGCGTCAGTGCCAGCGCCAGTGCCAGCGTCGGTGCCAGTGTCGGTGTCCATCTGAATCGCGGGTGTGGTGGGGGCGGGGGCGTGAGTGGTGATATAACCGCGCTCATGCTTTGGCCTCGGTCCTTTGGTGGCAGCATTCATGCGGGGGTTCCTGACATACGTGCGGATGTGGAAGCCTGGTGTGAGGCGGAGGGGATTGGGCGGCCGTCGGATGCCTTGATTGCGGATTTCTATGTGCCGATGACCGCATGGGTTGCCGATCACGTCGAAGATCGAATGCTGGTCCTTGGGATCAATGGCGCGCAGGGGACCGGGAAGTCGACCTTGGCTCGCCTGCTGCAGCAGTTGCTCGGGCGTGTGCATGGGATACGCGCGGCGATCCTTTCGCTCGATGACCTTTATCTGACCGGAGCCCAGCGCCTTCAGCGGGCGCAGACGATTCATCCCTTGCTCGCGACCCGCGGTGTGCCGGGGACGCATGATGTCGATTTGGGGATCCGGGTGCTGCGTTGCCTGCGGGAAGGCCGGCCGATCGCCTTGCCCAGGTTCGACAAGGCGAAGGACGAGCGCTGCCGAGTGGCCGACTGGCCGCCCTGGGAGGGGCGCTGCGATTTGGTGATTTTCGAGGGCTGGTGCGTGGGCGCGCGACCGCAGCGAGCCGACGAGCTCCAGGCGCCGGTCAATGAGCTCGAGCGCGAGGAGGACCCGACGGGGGATTGGCGCTGGTACGTGAACCGCGAGCTTGGCGGCCAGTATCAGGCGCTCTTTGCCGAGCTCGACATGCTGCTGATGCTGCGTCCGCCGGGCTTCGACGAGGTCTACGCCTGGCGCGAAGAACAGGAAGCGCGCCTGCGGGCTGCGGGGGGCGGCTCCCAGGTGATGACGCCGGCAGAGGTCCGACGCTTCGTCATGCACTTCGAACGCTTGACGCGATTCACGTGGGAAGAGATGCCCGGGCGCGCTGATGCAGTCGTCTACTTGGGCAATGACCATGCGCCGGCGCAGGTCGAGCTCGGTGACGAGCGTCGCGCCTAGCTCGCCTTGTCGCGGGTCTCTTCGTCGACATCGCGATCGAAATCGCCGACCGGGCCTTCGTACATCTCTCGAGAATAGTGCGTCGCGAAGCTGTTCATCATCTGGTCGAACGGCAGGTCATCGAACTCGCCATGGAAGCGCAGATATTCCATGTGCTGATGGCCATCGAGATCGAAGGGGTGGTAGATCGAGTCCTCGTATCCATCGAACTCCAAGGGCAACATGCGGAACTTGTCGCAAAGCTCGATGTTGAACGCGGGTGTGGCCTTCACCCAGTTGCCGCCGAGCTCAATCGCGGTGTAGCCGTGATAGTAGAAGACGTCGGTCTTCATCGTCTGGCGCATGCGTTCGGTCGAGAGATGGTTCCTGACGTCGGCAAAGCCCAGCCGCGCGGGGATTCCGACGGCCCGGCACGCAGCCGCGAGCAGAATCGCCTTCGGGACACACCATGCCCGGCCGAGCTCCAAGGTGCGGCTCGCTTTCAAGCCGGGGATGGTCAGCACGAGCGCGTAGGGGTCGTACCGAATGCCGTCGCGGACCGCGTAGTAGAGCTTGACCGCTTGCTCGCGAGGATCGTTGCTCGGTCCCGCCTGCTCCTTGGCAAAAGAGATCAGGGCCGGCTGATCGCAGTCGATGGTCGGAGTAGGCGCCAAGGCGTCGTTCATGCGGGAGATTGTGACCCATCGGTCACGCCGGTGCAGCTCGAACCGGAGCCGGCCGTGCAGCCGTAGCAGTGCCGGTTGGTCTGAATTGTCCGGGCCTCGAGCTTGCCGAGGTCGAAGTCGCGAATGTGCTGGGGCGCCGTGTCCGCCACTGGGATGTCGAGCATCTGGTTGAAGTCGCAATCGTGTAGGCGCCCGTCCCAGCCGACGGAAACCATGTTGCGGCACATGAGCCCCTGCGCGGCCTGCGGATTGAACGATTCGATCAGTCGCCGCATGTAGCCTTCGAGATTGCCCGATTCGAGCAGCCAGTCGAGGTAGCGGCTGATCGGCATGTTCGTGATCGTGTAGAGCGAGTCGAAGGAGACGTCGTGCAGGCGCTTCATCTCGCGCTTCCACTCCAGCTCCAAGCAGGCTTGGGCGGCAGGAAGCACGGCGCCAACCGGATTGGTGACCAGGACCAGGCGAAGACCTGACCGGCCGTCGCCGTATCCGAGCTCGTTGAGACGCCGCAACGCGCGAATGCTCTTATCGAAAACGCCGTCGCCGCGCTGCGTGTCGGTGCACCCGGCTTGGTAGTGCGGCAGCGAGCAAACGAGCTCGACACCGTGACGTGCAAAGAACTCCGGCAAATCCCGGTGCGCACCGGTTTGCAGAATCGTCAGGTTGCAGCGATTGATGACGTGCCGACCGAGCGCAGCGCACTGCTCGACCAGCCAGCGGAAACTGGGATTGAGCTCCGGAGCGCCGCCCGTGATGTCCACCGTCGGAATCGCGTTGCGTCGAAGGGCCTCGACGCAGGATTCGGCGGTTTCACGAGACATGACCTCGGTGCGATCGGGGCCCGCATCGACGTGGCAGTGACGGCAGGTTTGGTTGCAAAGCTTGCCCACGTTGATCTGAAGGATGTCGACCGCGGTGGGCCGGAGCGGCCAGAGCCCTTCCCCGCTCAGCGCATGGTGGAAGTCGCGTTCGATCGGAAGGCTGCTGAGCCGCGAGAGCTGGTGACGGCTCTCGGCTAGCGGAAGTCGCCGCGCGTGAAGCGAGCGTCTTGGGATTGGCTGTGGCTGTGGATCGGATGACATGAAACCGTGTTCGCCTGCTGCCGAGAGCCCTTACGGCAGCGAGGCGCGCAAGTTAGCAGCCGCACGCCGTCCCGTTAGGAAAAATCACAGGCGCGTGTACTTCAGGTCCCTGGTCCCAAACGCGAACGGGGTGATACACACGGTGGTTCCGGTATCGGTCAATCGTCCAGCGAGCCACGCCGGCTCGGCGCCTTGGGCAAGCAGGGCGTAGAACGCGAGCACCGCGCCGCGCCGTTCCGAACGATTGAGAACCAGCTGGCGGCCTTCGGCGTCGAAGGCCTTGAAGACGCCGTTGCGTTCGATCCGATACGGCGCGACCAGGGCGAAGGGCTCGGCCAGCGAGGGGCTCGCTTGCACCGATTGCCGGTACCCTTCGGTGACCTCGGCGAAGCTCCGGAGGGCGACCTGTTGGAGCTGCTGCCAGCTTTCAGCAGGAACCTCGGGTCGAACCTCGTACTGCAACACGCGAATCCGCTGCGGAGAGGGGCCGGTTTCGACCTCGGCCAAACCCACTTGAACCAGACGCGGGCACGGGCCGAGCGAAGCGCTGGCGTTGCGCGGGCGATCCTCCCGATAGACTCGACCCGAACGGACATCAACCAGATAGCGGCGCTCGAGGCTGGCCCGCTCGGTCCCCGACAACCATTCGCGGCCGACTTCGATCATCGTGCGATCGTAGAGGAGCTCGACCTGCGGCAGGGAGCCCGGGCGCGTCCCGAGCCATGCGCTGAGGCGCTGTTGAAGCTCTGGGCCTGGCGCTTGTGCGCGCAGAGCGTCGGCAAGCTCGGATGCGCCTTGCAGCAGCCGGGCCACGCGATGGAGCTCTGCGGATCGGAGCTCGTGCTGGAGGCGGCCTATGAAACGGCCGAGGCCCGACGGTGTGGGCTGCGGCGCCGTGCTGACGACCCGCCCGAGCGCGGCGTCGACCGATGGCGCGTACTGGGCCTTCTCTACGCCAACGCGGGTGATCGCGGTGAGCAGGTCGTCGAGGGCCGAGGCGAGCTCCTGATCCGGACTCTGCTCAGCGCGACCGGCTGCGGAGGCGATCGGACCGGGCGGCGAGGAATCTTCGCGTTGCTCCAGGCCTGCGACAAACCTGAGAGCGGCCAATACATGCGGACCGTCGTTGCGCGCGTCGCTGCAGACGCACTGTAGCTCGCCGTCGCGAAGGCTCAGCGTGACCATCTCGACCCGGCCTTCGGCCTCCACGTCCATCGTGAGGCGTCGCACCGCCCCTTCGCCCGTCCCGGTGCCGAGAGAGCGCAGGTGCTGGACCGCCGCGTCACGCAGCCGAGTCGACATCGCCTGCTTTCTCGCGCCTCAAGACGTCGTGTTTGCGTTGCAGCTCGAAGCGAACGGTGCCCGGCGCCCGGCGCAGATCGAGGGTAAGCACTTCTCCGACCAGTCCCCGCGCTACGTCCTGGCGCCCTTCGCTTTCGACTTGCTCGGCGCGATGCAAAAACGACTTTGCCATCGCGCGAACCAGGATCGGATTGCGTTCGATCCGGGGGCGGTCGACTTCGATGGCGCGTCGAAACGCCGGGAGCGCAAGGGCGTACTGTTCGCGGCGCGCGAACGCCATGCCGATGCCGATGAGCGGGACCGCCCAATCGTCACGGCGGGCGGCCGAGGATTCGAAGCGCGCAATGGCCCAGGTCACTCGTCCAAGCAAGAGCCACAGCCGGGCCATGAAGTAGTCGCGCCAGCCGAGCACGATCGCAGGCACGCTGTCCCTGGAGCCTTTTTGCGGGGCTGGCTTGTCCCCGACCTCGGACCAGTCGATTGCGACGGCCTCTTCGCCGCGAAGCTCCATGCGCGCCGCGATGGCGGAAAGCGCATCCTCGATCGCTGCGCGGAGCGCAGGCACGGAAGTGGAGTTGTACCGGTCGGTCAGCTCGTCGAGCGCGCGGCCGTCACCGATGCGGGCACAGGTACGTGCGGCCTGGATCGCGACACTCGCGTCGGCATGGTCGAGAAACTTGGCGACCAGGTCCGTGTGCTCCGGCGAGCCCAGGCTCCCCATCGCTTGGAGCGCCTGGAGCGGGAGCTGCGGCTGGTCTTCATCGAGCGAGCTTCGCACTTCGCCGAGGCCCCGGCAGTCCCCGTGCATCCCGAGGGCGCCCGCGAGTGCGATGCGCTCTTCGGCGACGAAGCTGCGTTCGAAGCGTTCGGCAAGGGCCGGCTGGACCCTGGGGTCGTCGATGCCCCCGAGGACCAGGGCCGCGCTCGCGACCAGCTCTCCCCGCTCCGCCTCGAGCACAGCCACCAGGGCCGGAACCAGGCGCGGATCTCGTGCGTAACGAAGCGAGGTAATGAGCCCAATCCGGGATTCCAGAGGCACGCAGCCGTCGCTCCCCTCGATGATGGCCGTGATGTGATGAACCATCGCGTCGGGAAGCTCCGAAACGCGCATGAGCAGCAGGGCGCGCTGATCGCCTGGCAGCGCACGGATCGCGTCGACGTTCGATTGCCCGTCCCAGAAGGCTCGAACCTCGGATTGCGTTTGCTGCGCCAAGCGCTTCCATTGCTCGTGCTCCTGGCGCGCCGCGCGACCGGTGGCGCCCGGTAGCTCCGCGCGCAGCTCGGCGAGCTCGAAGCCAAGCTCGACGTCCCGTAGCTCCGAAATGGTTTGAATCGCCTTTCGCACTTCGTCGCTGTGGAGCAGGCGACGGTCCGCGAGCCGCTCGCGAAGCCGCCCGAGCGCGGCTCGACGTTGCCGCCGTGATCCTGCCCGAAGCACAGCCAGCAGCGTGGGAACGTCATCGATCCGTTCGACCGAAAGCCCCTGATCCCCGCTGGTGCTCAGGCGCCCTAGAAACGATGGGTCCGCCAGGACCTCGGTCGGCGGCCGCACCGAGGGATGACGAGCGGCATCGGGGTGAAGGCTCTGCGTCCCGATTTGCTCGAGGTCGTTCGCCGCAACGAGCCGCACCAGCGCGCGCGCAACCTCGCTGTCGTCCGTATCCGCGGAGCACCCAAGCGCCTCGCGAGGATCGGCATGTTCATTGCCGGCGATCCCTTCACGCAAGCAAAGCTCGAGCGTATCCAAATCAGGTTCCAAGTTGTGCGCCACCTTACTGATTGAAGGATAGCGAGTTGAGCGGGCGAGACCCAATTGGGCTCAGCTTTGGGGGGGATCGTTTCGTTTTCGGGTTTGTCGGCGACGGTGACGGTGGGGCCGTGTAGGAGGGCCGTGGCCGTGGCCGGAGGGCCGTGTCCGTGTCCGCAGGGCCGTAGGGCCGTGACCGTGACCGTGTACTGACGCTGGCACTGACGCTCACGCTGGCACTGACGCTGACACTGACGTTGCCCTACACTCCTCCGGTGAACCCCACCGACATCATTCGCTTGCTCCACCTCCTCCCCCACCCTGAGGGCGGCCATTACTCCGAGACTTGGCGGCACGACGCAGGAAACGGCCGCGGCGCAGGCACCGCCATCTACTACCTGCTCCAAGCCGGTGAGCGCTCGCACTGGCATCGGGTCGACGCGGCTGAGATCTGGCATTTTTATGCTGGCGCTCCGCTCGAGCTCTCGACCTGCGTCGAAGGTGAAGGCGTGCAGCGTCGCGTTCTCGGTGCGGACCTCATGTCCGGCCAGAGCCCCCAGATCATCGTCGAAGCGCACGAGTGGCAAGCCGCGCGTTCGCTCGGCGACTGGACTCTCGTTGGCTGTACCGTGTCGCCAGCCTTCGAATTCGAGCGCTTCGAGCTCGCGCCCTACCGGATGGAGCCCAGACGGTCCGATCGGAGCGCTGCTCTTTTGAGGTGGCGCCGTCTCTCTGCAATCGCCAGAATCCGGGCCGGATGGAGATCTGGAGAGAGTTCAACTTCGAAGCGGCTCACCTGCTTCCGAACGTGCCCGACGGACACAAGTGCAAGCGTTTGCACGGTCACTCGTATCGGGTTCGGATCTCGGTCGAGGGTGAGCTCGATGCGGAGCTCGGCTGGGTCGTGGACTTCGCCGAAATCCGCGAAGCTTGCGAACCGATTCGGCGTCGCCTGGACCACTACTATCTGAACGAGATCGAGGGCCTCGAAAATCCTACCAGTGAGGTCCTCGCGCGTTGGATCTGGCGGCATTTGAAGCCGGAGCTTCCCATCCTGAGCAAGGTCGAGGTGAGCGAAACCTGCACCTCGGGCTGCGTGTACAGCGGCGACTGAGCAGGGCGCTCACTTCTGATGACAAGTCCCGAATGCGCGGGGATCGTCATACTGCGAGCTTCCGTTGGTCTCCGCGTGCTCGGTCATCCCCGGTCCTACGCTGAGCATCTTGGGAGGTTGCGGATCGACGTCGGTCCAAAGGGAGCACTGCAACCAGTATTCGCAGTCGTTTTCTACGTAGACGGTGTGCCGGTAGCGCGAGCCCATTCTGTCAGCCTGCGCCCAAAAGCTGTAGCAACTTCGAGCTTCGGCCTGGGTTGGGACGAAGTGCTGTAGCAGGCCCGCGAGGAGGGCTACGGCGACTGCGGCAGTGGCGATTGCTTTGATGATCGGCTTCATTTCGAGATGGAGTGTGCGCCGGCGCCAGCGCCAGCGCCAGCGACAGCGCGAGCCCAAAGGGCGAAGCCCGGCGCAAAAGCGCCGGCAAGGCGAAGCGCAGCGCCCGCCGCGTCAGGCACGCTGCTCACTCGCGTGAGAGTGATACGAGGACTACGGGTGGGGGTGGGCGGGCGGTGTAACCAGACGCGGCCCTCCGCCTCTAGCGGTCGCGCTTGGGGAGCTCTCGGTTCAGTACGCCGAGCACGGCTTGCAGGTCTTCCCAGACCGGCTTCTTGAACTGTGGGCTTCTTAGCAAGAACGCGGGGTGGTACGTGGGCATGACGGGGATGCCTCGCCACTCTCCCCAGATGCCTCGCCAGCGGCCCGCCGGGGGAACGCATTGGAGGTTCTCTGCGGCGCAGCGGCCTAGCGCGACGATCACCTTCGGCTGCACGAGTTCGAGCTGAGGGATCAGAAAGTGGGCGCATGCGGCGGCTTCGCTCGGGAGCGGCGTGCGGTTTTCCGGAGGGCGGCACTTGACCACGTTGCAGATGTAGACGCCGTCGCGCGGGTAGCCCATGGCGGCTATCATGCGGTCGAGGAGCTGCCCGGCTCGACCCACGAACGGCAGGCCTTCCTGATCCTCGTGGTAGCCGGGGCCCTCCCCGACGAAGACCAGGTCGGTGTCCGATGTCCCTCGTGCAAACACGCTTTTGCTGCGTCCCTTGCTCAGCTCGCAGCGAGAGCAGTTGGCGGCTTGCTCGGCGAGGACCTGCAGGCGGGCCTCGGAGTCCTCAATGGCCTCTGACGCCCGGACCTCGTCTATCGACGCCGGAGGTGGTGCTACGCGCTCTGACCTTGGAAAACCCTGGCCCCCGAGGCTCTGCTCCCAGCGGACGAGCTCCTGCGCACTGGCGATGACCGAGGCGAGCTCGTTTTCAGGTTCGCTTGACACCTCGGGGCGAGTATAGGCCGGTTTCGTTGACTTGGCCGTCGCCGGGTCGCTAATCTCATATTCCAGGGGGATTCGAAGGGGAAGATGTCACGGGCTCGGGTCTTGGCCATTGGGGACACCCATGTGGGGATGAAGCGCACCCACAACGAGGACAGCTTCATGCTGGCCGACGAGGACAACCTGTATGTGGTGGCCGACGGCATGGGCGGGCACGCCTCGGGCGAAGTCGCCAGTGGCATGGCCATCGACACCCTTCGCGAGTTCTTCCGCGCAACCAGCGCCGATGCCGAAGCCACTTGGCCGTACAAGATGGACAAGGCGCGGGGCTACGAAGAGAACCGTCTGATTACGGGGATCAAGCTCGCGAATCTCCGCATCCACGAAGCCGCACAAAAAGATCCGCGCATGCACAGCATGGGCACGACGGTCTGCGGGATCCTCGTCGTCGAGGACGGCGTGCTGATCGGGCACGTTGGAGATAGCCGCGTGTACCGGATCCGCGACGACAAGATGGAACAGCTCACGAGCGACCACTCGCTTCTCAACGACTACATCAAGATGAAGCGCCTCTCCGAAGAGGAGATTGAGAACTTCCCGCTCAAGAACGTCATCGTTCGAGCGCTCGGCATGAAGTCCACCGTCAAGGTCGACACCGTGCTCGACCGGCCGGAAATCGGCGACATCTACGTGCTCTGCAGCGACGGACTGTGCGGCCCGGTTTCCGACGCCGAGATTCAGCGCATCGTGGGCTCGCATCAAGACCTGCAGACCGCAGCGAACAAGCTCATCGAGAGCGCGAACGAAGCCGGTGGTCCGGACAACATCACCGTGGTGCTCGCCAAGGTGATGGGGCTCAGTTGAATTGAGCGATCACGTCAAGCACCAGGGCGTCTCACATCGGAACCTGACGCCCAGAGAAGCCAAAGTCCCGCACGGTTTCGTTCCGCATCGATGAGGACGATTTCAATCGGCTCGACGTTTCCGCTCAGCAGGCGAGCTGCTCGCGCGCGCAAACTCGCCGGGCCGGGGGCTCACCAGCCGCAGTGCTCATTGCAGTTGTCGCCGCCGGGCCCCTGACACTGGGAGGCGTCGTCACAGGCATGGGTGCAGAGCTGCGACCATGGCTCGCCTTCGGTTCTGACCCAATCGCAGAAGCCGCCCCGGGGACAGATATCGCTGCCCGCCTTCGAGCAGTCGAGAGCGTCTCCGTAGACGAGCACGGCATCGCAGGTCGTGAAGTCCTCGCGGATGCCGCAGTAACTTTGGGAGTCATCACCGGCGAGAGTCGAACGGTTGTGGAGCACCTTCACGTAAGGGGTTGCGCAGTCGTATTCGGGCGGCGATCCCTCCGACAGCGGCACGGCGATCTTCAGGCAGAAGCCGGTCTCCTCGTCGGGGAAGCGCGAGCTGCCGTAACTCATCTCGACGCAGCGATGATCCTCGTCCTTGCAGTCGCTGTCATTCACGCAGGTCTCGCAGGTCTCTCGACTTCCCGGCGTGGAGCCACCGCCGGCCCCAGCGCTGCCACCCATGCCGCCGATCCCGCCGGCACTGCCGATCCCACCAGCGCCCCCGACCCCGCCGGCGCCGCCGTCCAAGCTGCGGGTGCTGGGATCCAAGACTTGGTTCTCGAGGACGCAGCCCGCGAGAAGCGTCACAAGAGCAAATGCTAAGAAAGCCTTTGCCATATATATAGAACTTTACATAAATTGAGCTTGACGGTCAACGGACGGAGATGGTGAGACGGACCGAGGAGATCCGACCGTGGTTGGCGGTGTTCCGGGAGATCCGACCGTGGTTGGCGCTGTTCCAACGCGAAGGACGAAAGACGGAAGCCCTGGCTGCGGGCCAGATTGGTGGACTCGAAGACGTCGATGCAGCGTTCGAAGCCCGCATCACGACGAATTGCGCGTGCAGAGGTCGACCGATTGCGGTCGTGCTGCGCTGAAGCACCCCCTGCAGACGCACCCCAGCGCCGCTGCCCCACCGAACAGCCAACAAACGCTTCGGTCATGCGCGCCTAGGCGCTACGGCCCGGGCCCGCATCGGGCCCCGTGGCACACGCGCATCCACCAAGTGCCTACGGGGAAGCAGGCGCTGCGGTCTCCGGCGGTCCACCTCGCGAGGGCTTTTTCGTATTGCGCACGAAAGGCGCGGAGTCGTTTCACCGCCTCGGTTGCTGCGCCTCGATGTCCGGCCGCAGCAAACTGCGGGTTGAGGCTTCCGAATGCTTCGTAGCTCTTCGCTCGTTTGGTGTGGGGGAGCCGGACCACCCGCCGTGGCCCCGGAAACGCAATGCCCGTGCGCTTGGCCTTGTTCCATGCCTGGTGGCGTCGTTGTCGCACCCGCTCCGCGATGCGCTCCCGCGCGAGCTCGGGGCCATAGTCGAGCTCGAGGGTGACGGGCATCTCGAGTCGAAGCTCGATGACCTCCGGCCAGTTGGGATTGTTGGGGTCGAAATAGTGGGCGGGCCGCTGCACCCGGATGACGCGCGTGCCGACGTGCGCCGGGAGCGTGTGCGCCCCGGGCCAGTCCTTGGCATAGCGGACCGCCAGGGCCTCGACCGGATTGGCAATGAGGTAGGCGATCGACTCGAGGATGGCATCGGCGGTCAGCAGCGCATGGACGCCAGTGCTCTTCTTGTTGAACACCTCCTCGGACCATCCTCGGTAGGCCTTGGTGCACAGGGCCAGATTGCGGTGAAACGTCTCCAAGAACCGCGGATATTCGCCCCGAACGTCGGTGATGACCTCGTGCGCGTGGGTCGACATGAGGCAGGCGGCATGCACGAGCACGCCGTGGAGCTGCGCCGCATGACCGAGGCAATACCAGTAGCATTGCTCGATTTGACGGGCTTCGTCGGGATTGAGCAAGAAGTGGCGGCGTGTGGTGCGCCGGGACAAGGCCAAAGTCGCGCCGGGATCCACGATGCGGGGTCGCGTCATGCCGAATGCAGGGAAGCGAAAACGATGCCAAACGGGTGCTCCGTGTTTCCGCGCACTTGGAGCGCTGACTCTGACGGATCGGCGCCAGCCGGCGGCGGGCGCCAGCGCACGACATCACAGAGAATTTCTCGACCCAACTCCGTCGTTGTGCTCGACGTCGGTTGGTTCTTGGTTGGTTCTTGGTTCTTGCGGTTCTTGGTTCTTGTGTCCGTGAGTGGGTTCTGGGCGCGACGGCACGGGTGTGGCTTGATAGAATCTGGCCTCCTCTCGAGGGCCTGCAGTCCCGGAGTCGCACATGAGCTCGGTACGAAAAGCACAGATCTGCGCGCTGCTCAAAGCAATCGAGACTGGCGATCCCGCCGCGGTGGCGGTCGTCGACCAGGAGAAATACATTCAGCACAATCCCCAAACTCATGAGGGTAGCGAGGGCTTGGCTGCACTGTTCAAACGGCTCTCCAAGACGTCCCCGCGCGTCAACATCGTGCGTGTCTTTGCCGATGGCGACTATGTCTTTGCGCACACCGAGTACGACTTCTCCACGCGGCGAATCGGTTTCGAGGTTTTCCGCTTCGAGGAGGACCGGGCCGTCGAACATTGGGACAACATCCAACCGAGACGAGGGCCGAACCCATCCGGCCACAGCATGGTCGACGGTCCCACCGAAGCGGCCGAGCTCGGTCGGACCGAAGCGAACCGAAGCCTCGTTCGGGGATTCATCGAGGATGTGCTGATCGATCGTCGCATCGATCGATTGGATCACTACATCGACAGGGAGCGGTTCACGCAGCACCACCCCGAGCTCGAGGACGGAATCGGCGCGCTCAAGGCGGAGCTCGAAGCAGTGACCGGCGACCGCCCCGTCGTTGAATACGAGCGCCTCCATCGGGTTCTCGCCGAGGGGTCATTCGTGCTCTCGGTCAGCGAGGGCTTCCTCGCCGGGGTGCACTCGTCGTTCTACGACCTGTTCCGCATCGCAGAGGGCAAGCTCGTCGAGCACTGGGACACGATCGAAGCCGTCCCCGCACCGTCTGAATGGAAGAACGACAACGGCAAGTTCTGAAGGCTGAAGATGGCACCGCGCGACGGGCTGAAGTTTCTCGGTTTCGGACGCGCTTCCGCTGAGTTTACGAAATTGAGAGACTTCAGCCCGGCCCCGATAGGAGCAAGATATGTTTCCAAAAATCAAAGCAGCAAGCGTGCCCTTCCTCACAACAGAGCAAATGATCGAGGTCGATCGGGCGATGATTGAGGACTACCAGATCTTGCTGATTCAGATGATGGAGAACGCTGGACGGAACCTGGCGCACCTCGGGCGCGCGCGATTCCTTTCTGAGGATCCAAGCGGTAAGCGTGTGGCAGTGTTGGCTGGCGTTGGCGGCAACGGCGGGGGAGCCCTCGTCTGCGCACGTCGGCTGAAGAACTGGGGCGCAAGCGTCGAGGTGTTTGTGACCAAGCGCCATGAAGACTTCACCGACATACCGGGACACCAACTGCGCATCACCCGCTCGATGAACATTCCCTCCGGCATCGGAGCGCCGCCTGCGGAGGCGCAGTTCGATCTCGTCGTGGACGGGATCATCGGTTACAGCCTCAAAGGCGCACCGTACGGGACGGCGGCGGATATGATTCGCTGGGCGAATCGTCAATCCGCCCCGGTGCTAGCGCTCGACGCGCCTTCTGGCGTGGACAGCAGCAGCGGTGCTGCTTTCGACCCGGTGATTGACGCTGCGGCCACGATGACCCTCGCGCTGCCAAAGGAAGGGCTACGCGCGCAGTCGGTACGCGCACGTGTGGGGGAGCTCTATCTCGCCGACATCTCTGTGCCTCCGGAGCTGTACGCGGAGCCTGCGCTACGACTGCAGGCGTCAGCGATCTTCACGCAATCCGAGGTCGTGCAATTGGTCTGATCTCGGAGACCAGGGTGTAGCCCATGGCTACGGGGATCATCCCGCGACAGAGTCTCAAGCCACCTTCGCCGCCGGGTTCGAGTCCGCGTCCGGATTCGGGGCACTCTCGGGATCGGGATTAAGAGCCTCAGCTCCGGCGACCACGGACAAACGCGCAACCCTGCCGGAGGCGAGCCAGGTTCGCCATGCGATCGCAAAGATCTGACGATCACGCACGAGATACCGGTGCGCAAGGGTGCGCGGTTGCTGTGCCAGCCGATAGAGCCATTCGAGCCCGCTGCGGGACATCCAAGCAGGAGCTCGCCTTGCACTTCCAGCGATGAAGTCGAGTGCCGCGCCGCTGCCGATCGCGATCGCCGGCGCAAGGGCGGTCTTCCAACGGTGCATCAGGAGCTCTTGCTTGGGACAGCCGAGGGCCACCACGATGATGTCCGCCCGAGCCTCGGCCGCCTTCTGCACGATGCGCTCACAGTGCTGAGGGTCGTGTTCGAATCCAAAGGCCGGAGATTCGATGCCGACGATCTGCAAGTCGGGGTACTTGGCGCACATGACCCTGCCCGCTTCTGCACCGACACCCTCCTGGGCGCCGAGGAAGAACACGCGCCATCTTTCTCGTGCCGCCCTTTCGATGAGCAATGGAACGAAGTCGCTCCCCGAGATCTTTTCGGGGAGTGGATCGTTCATGAGCCTCGAGAGCCACAGCAATGGCTGCCCATCGACCAGCGATAGGTCAGCCATGTCGTACGCGGCGACCAGCGCGTCCGAGTGCTCCGCTTGGACCACGTGATCGACATTGGGCGTCACGATGTATCCGCCCTCGCCTTTCGCGATCAAATGCTTGACGTGTTCAAGGGCTTCCGCGGACGTCACACAATGGGCGTAGACTCGGCCAAAGGAAATTCGCTTCATAACGGGACCCTCCTGGGTTCTATCCGTAGTGCTTGCCGGGATTATTAGACCGACTGGAGAGAAATGGAAGCTGACTCTCGTAAATTAGTGTAAGCGTCGGTGATCACTTTCATATCTGGGATCACATCGCGTCAGCTCCGCCGAGCTGGAGGCGGTGGTCCGCTGTGAGGACTGCGTTGGTCGCCGACTTGGTGACCAGGGTGCCTGGCCAGACGACGCAGCGGTCGAGGTGGACGCCTTCTGAGATGCGGACCCCGGCGCCGATCACGCTCTGGCGAACGTTCGCGCCTGGCTCGAACGTGGCTGGGAGGATGCAGCCGTCTCGGGGCTCGATTCCAGGCCAGGCGAATGAGCCTGAGGCGAGCTCTAGGTTCAGCCGGTGGTATTCCGATACGGTTCCGAGATCCCCCCAGGGGGACTCGTCGATGACGCCGAGGACTGGGGCGCCGCTGTCGACCCAGTGCCGGTAGGCGCTCCGGATGACGCAGCCACACTCGGGCATTCGCGAAAAGGCCTCCGGGGACAGGATGTGAACCCCGGTGAACATGAGGGACTCGCTCACCCGCTCGTCCTCGGGTGTCCCCAGGAGGCTACGAACCCAGCCATCTTGGTCGATTCCGATCGCGCCGAATCGCTCGGGCTCGGATGTCCGGCGCAGTATCATGGTTGCAACAGCGCCTCGGGAGAGGTGCTCTTGAGAGGCCCGCCCGAGGTCTGGGGCGAAGAGGGTGTCGCCGTTCATGACCATCACGGAACTTTGTGAGTCATCGAACAATCCCCGGGCTTTTCGGAGCCCGCCGCCAGTTCCAAGAAGGGTCATTTCCCGAGAAAACCGCAGATCGACGCCTTTGGGACAGGCGGCCGCAAGGGCGGCTTCCACGAGCTCGGGCCGCGGATGGGTGTTGGCCACGATGCTGCGTACGCCGCTTCGGGCCAGGTGTTCCATCGCAAACGCCGCAAGCGGCCGATTGGCGACGGGGACGATCGGCTTGGGCGCAGACTCGGTGAGCGGCCGCAGGCGCGTACCGAGTCCGGCTGCTAGAAGCATGGCTTGCACCGGGATATGGTATTCCCGACTGCGCAATCGGACCAAGCAACTTGGGTCGATTGGGGCTTATCATGTCCAGGCAAGAGGGGGAGATGAAGAAGATCCTGCTGACAGGGGCCGCTGGCTTCATCGGGAGCAACACGGCGACCGCCTTGCTCGGCCGCGGGGATACCGTCGTCGGGGTAGACAACCTCAACGACTACTACGACCCAGCTCGTAAGCAGGCGAACCTAGACGAAGTTCGGGCGACGGCTCCCGAACCCGGCAAGTTCATCTTTCATCGGACCGACATTCGGGACGAGGCCGGGATCGACGCCCTCTTCGCCGAGCATCGCTTCGACGCCATCATTCACCTCGCCGCGATGGCCGGGGTCCGAGCGTCGATCGAAGACCCGAAGCTCTACCTGGACGTGAACCTCGGCGGGACGCTCAACCTGCTCGAGGCTGCGAAGCGATACGGGCAGCCTACTTTCGTCTTCGCTTCGACCTCGTCGGTCTACGGCCGGACCAAGGTGATTCCCTTCATCGAGAGCGACCGCGCCGACCGCCCTCTCGCTCCCTACGCGGCGAGCAAACGGGCCGCCGAGCTGCTCGGCTACTCGTACTTTCACCTGTTCGGGCAGAACTTCACCGCGCTTCGATTCTTCACCGTCTACGGCCGGCGCGGGCGCCCGGACATGATGGCCTACAAGGTGTTGGACAACATCTTCCAGGGCAGCGAGGTGCCCCTGTACAACAACGGCCAGATGCACCGGGACTGGACGTACGTCGACGACATCGTCCTGGGTGTGCTCGCCGCAGCGGATCGACCACTGGGCTATGAAGTGATCAATCTCGGCCGGGGTACGCCGATCCTTCTTGCCGATTTCGTGCGGCTCATCGAGGAGGAAGCGGGCAAGCGTTCGAACCTGAGCGACCAGCCGATGCCTGACGCTGACATCGAGTACACCTACGCCAACATCGAACGCGCAAAGGAGCTGCTCGGCTACGAGCCCACCGTGACCGTCGAGCAGGGGGTCAAGGAGCTCTGGAACTGGTACCGAGAAGCCAACTTGGAGGCTCGAACCCGATGAGCCGCCTTCGGACCCGCACTTCGCAGTTCTTGATCGACATCTCGGTTCTGATGCTCGCGTTCTTTTTGGCGATGCTCGTCCGTTTCGATTGGGACGTGCCGGGCCTGATGTTTCAGCAGCTGATGATCGTGCTGCCGTACGTGGTGCTCTTGCAGTACGCGTTTCTTTCTGGCTTCGGGATCACCCGCTTTTCCTGGCGCTACATCAGCCTTCGCGACGCGGTGAGGATCTTCGCCGCGATTGCCTCGGCGACGGCCTTGCTGGTGGCTCTTCGGCTCGCGAGCCCGCTGCTGGTCGACCGCTTCCCGCTTGCGCGATACGGCATCGTTCCGCTCGGGGTCTTGCTCGGCGATTTCGTCTTGGCCTTCATCGGGCTCTCGGGTGTCCGGGCGCTTCGAAGGATGCTGGGCGAGCGGCTTGCCTCCAAGCAGCACAAGCACGAGAAGAAGCCCCGGGTGCCGACCTTGCTCGTAGGCGCGGGTCAGGGCGGGGTCCTGATCGCGCAGGAGATCTCGCGTCGTCCCGACCTCGGCATACGCCCCGTGGCGTTCGTCGATGACGACCCTGTGAAGCAGGGCGCGGTGATTCACGGAATCAAGGTTCAGGGCACCAGCAAGGATCTGCTGCGGGTCGCAGAACGGCACGGCGCCAAGCAGGCGCTCATCACGATTTCAAACGCGTCCGGATCCGCGATTCGCCGAATCACCGAGAGCTGCAAGGACGCGGGCCTCAAGGTGAAGATCGTGCCAGGCGCCTACGAAATCGTGGGCGGCCGGGTGAACCTTTCGCGGATCCGCGAGGTGGCCATCGAGGACCTTCTGCGGCGCGAGCCGGTGAAGCTTCAAACTGGGATCGTGAGCGAGCTGGTTCGCGGGCAGCCGGTCATGATCACCGGAGCCGGCGGCAGCATCGGCTCGGAGCTGTGCCGCCAAGTGGCTGCCTACCGCCCTTCCCGCCTCGTGCTCGTCGAGCAGTCGGAGAACGCCCTGTTCGAGATTCACTCCGAGCTCTCAAAGCGCTTCGGGGATTTGGAAGTCGTTCCCTGCGTGGCCGACATCACCGACGTGCCGCGCGTCACGCAGGTCTTCCGCGATTACCGGCCGATGATCGTCTTCCATGCGGCGGCCCACAAGCACGTGCCCATGATGGAATGGAACCCGGTCGAGGCGGTGAAGAACAACGTGATCGGCACGCAGATCGTCGCCGACTTGGCGGACAAGCTCGCGGTCGAGCGCTTCGTCATGATTTCGACCGACAAGGCCGTGAACCCGACCTCGGTGATGGGGGCGAGCAAGCGGGCAGCGGAGCTATATGTGCAGGCCTTGTCGACCCATAGCGCGACCCACTTCGCGACGGTGCGCTTCGGCAATGTGCTCGGCTCGGCGGGGAGCGTGATTCCGATCTTCCGAAAACAGATTCAAGAGGGCGGCCCGGTGACGGTGACGCATCCCGAGATGACCCGCTACTTCATGACCATCCCGGAAGCCGTGCAGCTCGTCACGCAGGCGGCGGCCCTGAGCCAAGGTGGCGAAACGTTCATCCTCGACATGGGGCAGCCGGTCCGCATCGTCGATCTCGCTCATGACCTCATCAGGCTCAGTGGGCTCGAACCCGAAAAGGACATCGAGGTCCGGTTCACGGGCATTCGGCCTGGCGAGAAGTTGTTCGAGGAGCTCTCGAATACCAGCGAAGGCATCGAGCGGACGACCCACCCGAAGATTTTCACGGGCACCTACGATTCGCCGCATCTGCCCGCGCTTCGCGCCCAATTCGACACGCTCAGCGCGCTTTGCAAAACTGCGAGTCCAACATCGATTCGCCAGGCCCTGGCGCAGCTCGTGCCGGAGTACGGAGACGGCAGTCCGGACAGCGAGCCTCCCGCCCGAGCCAGCCAATCGTTCAGAGAGTCCAAACCCGTGGGAAGAGCTTGAAGATTTTAGTAACTGGAGGCGCAGGCTTCATCGGTAGCCATGTTGCCGAAGCTGCACTCGAGGCAGGCCACGAGGTGCTCGTGGTCGACGACCTGAGCTCAGGCCGGACGGAGAACGTTCCTACGGGCGTGGGTTTTGAACAGATCGACATCCGCAATCGCGACGCCCTGCGCAAGGTGGCGCTGGCGTTCGGGCCGGACGCGATCAGCCATCATGCGGCTCAGGCGAGCGTGTCGGTCAGCGTTCGCGAGCCGATCTTGGACGCAGAGGTCAACGTGCTGGGGTCGCTCAATGTGGCCGAGGTCGCGCTCGACTGTAAGAGCCGGCTGGTGTTCTCGAGCACGGGCGGCGCCCTGTATGGCGAGGTCCCCGAGGGGCAAGTCGCCGCAGAGGGCTGGCCAGCCTTGCCCCTGAGCCCCTATGCCTGCAGCAAGGCGAGCTTCGAGCTCTACCTTCAGGCCTATGGGCAGGCCTCGGGGCTGCGCTACACCATTCTTCGTTACGCCAACGTGTACGGGCCGAGGCAAAACCCTCATGGCGAAGCGGGTGTCGTCGCCATCTTCTTGCGGCGGCTGCTTCAGGGAGAGCCGATTCAGATCAACGCTCGCCGAAAAGAGGGAGACGACGGCTGCGTTCGTGACTACGTCTACGTGCGAGATTCGGTTCGGGCGAACCTTGCCGCGTTCGAGGGCGCCCTCGATGGCCGCACGATCAACATTGCGACCGGCGTCGCGACTTCGACTCGAGCGCTTGGCGAGCAGTTGCTGAGCCTCGTGGGCCAGCCTGCTGTCGTCAGCGACGGCGCATTCCGCCCAGGTGACTTGGAACGATCGGTTCTCGACCCCGCTGTCATGATCTCCGTGCTCGGAGAGCCGACCCCCTTGGAACGCGGTTTGTCGGACACGGCCGAGTGGTTCCGCGAGGAAGTGCGGTCGCCGTGACCGAGCGGATCGCGGTCGTCGGGCTTGGGTATGTTGGGCTTCCCGTTGCCCTGGCCTTTGCCCGGAAGTTCAAAGACACGGTCGGCTTTGACGTGTCCGAGCCCCGAGTGACCGCGCTCGCCAAGCAGCACGACTGGACCGGAGAGGTGACCAGCGCCGAGCTCGCGCAAAGCAGCCTGAAGCTCAGCTGCGACCCGGCAGACCTTCGCGGTTGCACGTTCTTCGTCGTGGCGGTCCCCACGCCCATCGATTCGGACCGCCGCCCCGATCTCGGGCCGCTGCGCTCTGCGACGCGAATCGTGGGCAGCGCGCTCGCGCCAGGGGCCGTCGTCGTTTACGAGTCGACCGTCTACCCGGGGGTGACTGAAGAGCAGTGCGGCCCGCTCCTCGCGGAGGCTTCGGGCTTGCGCCAGTCGCGAGATTTCAAGCTCGGCTACTCGCCCGAGCGAATCAACCCAGGCGACAAGCTCCATACCTTCGAAAAGATCATCAAAGTGGTTTCCGGTGAAGATGCGGAGAGCTTGGAGCGCGTAGCTCGCGCGTACGAGGCCGTCGTGGATGCGGGGGTTCACCGCGCCTCTTCGATCAAAGTCGCCGAGGCGGCCAAGGTCATCGAGAACACCCAGCGCGACGTCAACATCGCGCTGATGAACGAGCTGGCTCTGATCTTCGATCGCCTGGACATCCCGACCCGGGACGTGCTCGAAGCCGCCGGAACGAAGTGGAACTTCCTGCGATTCACGCCCGGGCTCGTCGGAGGGCATTGCATCGGGGTCGACCCTTACTACCTGACCGCGAAAGCCGAGTCGCTCGGCTACCATCCGGAGGTCATCCTCGCGGGCCGACGCATCAACGACGACATGGGGAAGTTCGTCGCGCAACGCATGGTGAAGCTGCTTCGCGAGCGAGACCATGCGATCAAGGGCGCGCGCATCGGTGTGCTCGGGCTGACCTTCAAAGAGGACGTGCCGGACTTGAGGAACAGCCGAGTGCCGGACATCATCGACGAGCTCCGCGAATACGGCATCGAGCCGGTGGTTCACGACCCGATGGCGTCCGCAGAAGAAGCGCAGCGCGAGTACGGCATCGAGCTTCGGCCCTTCGATGCACTGAGCGAGCTCGACGGGGTGATTCTCGCGGTTCCTCACCGGCAGTACCTCGATGAGCTCGACCGAATCGTCGCCTCTGTACGCAAGCAAGGGGTGTTCATCGATGTGAAGTCCTTGCTGAGCCCCGACGAGATCCGGAGCGACCTGCGCTACTGGAGCCTCTGAGCGGCTAGAACATGCGCTCGGGGACGAAGATGATGTCCCCGGCGGCGACTTCGATGTCCGCTGCCTGACCTTTGGTCACCCGGTCTACCGGAACGCGGTAGCGGATGATCTCTTCGTCGATCCGTCGGGTCAGCATCGTTGCGTCGCGGTCGGCCAGCGAGGAGAAGCCCCCGGCCATGCTGATCGCTTGGACGACCGTCATCCCGGGTTCGAGCGGGAAAGTGCCCGGGTTCGCCACGGCGCCGACGACGCTGACTCGCTTCGATGAGTACTGTTCGACGTACACGGAGACGTGTGGAGCGCGCAGGAAATCTCGCTCGACGAGCTCGGACTGGAGTTTCTGCGCCACTGCGCTTGGCTCGAGGCCGGCGACTTGAACTGCGCCGAGGAGCGGGAAGTTGATGGTGCCATCGGGCGCTACCTGGTGACTCCCGGTCATCGCGTCCTCGCCGTAGACGCGCACCGAGAAGACGTCCCCGGGGCCGAGCGTGGTGTCGTCGGTTGCGGGCGGTGGCACCTCGGTCACCTGGACTCCGCGCTTGCTACAAGCCGATGCGCCAAATGCGAGAAACAGCGCTGCGCTGATCAGTAGAAGACGCGAACGCCAATCCATGCTTCAAACCTCTGATAGTTCGCCACGGGATCGAGCAGCGGGTCCAGACCGACGTACCGGAATTCCGTGAAGTCAGCCAGATAGCCGACTTCGGCAAACAGAGCGAGCCAGGGTTTGAATCGATACTCGCCGAAGACTCCGGCGTACACGCGCGTGTCTTTTCGGTTTGGCTGGTTCCCGAGCAGGGTTCCATCGGGGCTCAGGGCCAGGCCCGACTTGTCGAAGGAAACCCAGGCCCTGATGCCGAGTTGCAGCGCCCCCGCAAGGGTAAACGCCGTGTCCGCGTGGAGCCGGTTGATCAGTACGAAGTTGCCGATGAAAGACGGGCGGACGTCACGATCGTAGCCAGTCGTAAGTGAGATCGTGGGCCGAGGTTGCCAGTGCAGGTCGACGCGGGCGATCACGTCATCGAAGTCTTCTCCGACTTTGTAGAAGCCCGCGGCGTAGCCGATCATCGCCGTCAGCGAGAAGCGTTCGGTGATCGCGCCGTTGTAGCCGATCATGTTGGAGACCCGGTTGTTCTTGGAGAGCAAGGTCGGCGAGGTCAGAATCTCGTCCGGGTTCGCGAAGTCCTGGTTGGCGTACTCGAACGTCGTAGACCAGGGCCGAGGTCGGGAAGAACAGCCAGCTCAGGGTGGCGGGGACCCGATGGGTCATGTTGTTGCCGTAGCCGTAGATGTTCGCGTCGAAGAACTCGAGCGAGTTGGTGTAGCCGACCGAGCCTTCGAGCACTTGGCTTTTGCTCCGGCCCACCAGGTCGAGCGTTCCGGTGTTCATGTTGTGGCCGTAGCTGATCGTGCTGCCTTGCAGCGTGTTCGGATCGGAGAACGGTCGCACGGTCCGCCGAAACACGTCGTTGATGACCAGGCTGAAGACCTTGGAGGGGTTGTAGGAGAAATTGACGTGTGCATCGGCGCCGACGTTGTCGGGAACGCGGTCGGTGAAGTAGTGAAAGTAGTTCGCGCCAATGCCGCCTCGAAACTGGATTTTCTGGGGCTCGCCGGCCTTTGCGTCGCCCTCGCGCTGGCGGACGGCGCCTTCGGTGGCGATGTCGAGATAGCCCTGAACCTGCAGAATGAACGAATCCAATTCGTCTTCGTTCTGAAGGAACACGTTGGAGTCGTAGCCGCCTGAAACCGCGACGCCGGGGTGCAGGACGAGGCGTCCGACCTTGAAGCCTGGGCCCTCGCGGGCAGCGCGGTCGGGGTCAAAACCCTGCGCGCTTGCCGTTGCGCTCAGCAACGACGTGCCCAAGACGGCCACGAAAGCCAGAGCAAGCTCTAACTTCGAGCAGCTGCGCATGATCCCTTGTTCCCCCCGCCCATACGAACACCAATTCGCTAGTTAGCTCACTCCGCTGACTGGTGGCGGGATAAATGGGATCGGCCAGTCCGGCATGACCAAGATCACCGAAGGGTTCTCGTCCGGAGCGAACAGGTCGACTTCTTCTCTGACCTGAGTCTCGCCGGTGTCGAACAGGTCTTGCCCCACGCACTGGTTTGCTGCCTGGGCCAGGGCCTTGAACTTCTGGGAGAGCACGCCGATCACGGTGTACTCGTGGTTGGCGCTGCCGGAGTCGCCCGAGGAAATCGCTTGGATCAGCGCAGACTGGCGGCGCTTCATGCTCTGAAGGCTGGCGCTGCACTGGTCGAGCTTGTCCTGCAGGCAGGTGGCCCGAATGATGTCGCTGTCGCGCTTGGCACTCTGAAGCGCCTGCGCCTGCGCGTCGCAGCTGGCGGACGCGCCTTGCACGGCGGCCTGGGCCGCCTTGGCCTGAGCCGCCGGTGAGAGCTCTGCTTTGTCCGTGCCGCCGCGGATCGGCTCGACCTTGATGACGTCGAGCGTCGAGTCGCTGGCCTCCTGGGCCACGGCGTAGCCGACGCTCGCTCCGACCAGCAAAGCAGCCAAAAACGCCTGTACCACGGTTCCCATCCGTCTAAACATCAACAATCCCCTAAACTTGCGGCGATTATACGCCGCACTATTCTCGTGTCAATGCACCCACAATACAGTTAAGCAGGAAAAGTGTACTCATGCCGAAGTTAATTCTGAGGCTGGAAAACAAAGGGATAACGGAAGGTCACGCTGCCCCCATCAGGCCCGGGGTTGAATCGGAAGCGGCTGATGGTTCTGGTCACACAGTCGGCGACGGCCGGGCTGCCGGTCGTATTCTCGCTGGCCTTGGCGTTTGTGACGTTGCCTCGCTCCTGGATGGTGAAGGTGACCGTGACCTTACCCGAGAGGCTCGGATTTCTCCGGAGCTCGGATTCGTAGCATCGGGTGATCGACTTGAGGCGCTGTTTGATCTGCCGCTGAACCAGGGCCTGATCGAACTCGCCGCTGCCGCCGATGTCGCCTCCGCGGTTGAGGCCGACGTTGCCTCGAACCTCACGCTCTTTGACCGCTTGGCCTTCGCTTGCAGCCTTGCCGGCGCCCTCGCCCTTTTTGAGCGAGCCCAGGCCCGCCTTTTGCCCGCTGCCGCCGCCGCTTCGCGTCCGCAGCGTGCCGGCCTCGCTCTTGGTCGCCACGCCTACACCCGAGGCCTGCGCGAGGACATCAGCTGCATTGCCCGTGACCGCACCGCCGGAGAGCACATCCCCGAGCGCGCCGCCTGAGCCGCCAAGCGCACCGAGCAGCATCGCTTCGGCCTGCGCGGCTGCCTCTTGTGCGATCCGCGCTCGGCCCTCTGCGCTCGCGCCGGCTTGCTCCTGTCCCGTCGGGCCCTTGCCCGCGGCCTTGGTTGGCTTTTCGTCAGGCGCCTTGCCCTCGGCTTCTTTTTCTTCTTCGCCCTCGCCTTCTTCGATGAGCTCCTCTGTGACCGTGGGCGGTTCGATGGGAGCTTCGAAGATCAGGCGCGCCAGGGCTTCAGGCACCTCTTGGACGCCCTTGTCGACCTTCCAGTCGGCGTTCTCCATGTAGATGATGAAACCAAAGAACACCATGTACGAAAAAATGACCCAGGTCGTGAACGTCCAGTCGATGTTCTTGACGAAGCCGCGCTGCACCGCGGCCGGGAGCTGCGGCTTTGGGGTGATGGGCGGCGCCGAGACGAACTCGAAGAAGACGGTGAAGTCGCCGATCTTGATGTTGCCGCGTGAGGTGTCGGCCAGCTTGATTTGGTAGTGGGTCCCCGCGTTCCGGGCCGCGCCGGTGTCTCGCAGGTGCTCGAGCTTCTGCACTCCGCCGGGGAGCGCGATTTTGCCCGCCATCTCGCCGGTGAAGTTCAGAATGTAGTCGTCGCCAACCAGCTGGAAGAGCTCGAAGCGCGACTCGAGCTTTTCGGGCAGAGTTCCCGACTTGATGATGAGATGGTTCTTTGCGGCCGTGCCGATCGAGACAGTTTCGCGCTTCCGCACGATCCGTTCTTCGACGATTTTCTTGTCTCGAAACAGGCCGACGCGCAGGACCTTGGAACCGGAGTGCTTCCCGGGTACGGCCTGCATGGCCTGCGTCATTGCGCCAGGCCGGGTTCCCTGTCTCGGGCTCTGCGGCTGGGCCATCAGAAAGGCTCCTTCTGCACGCTGCGGACCACTTTGCGTATGAAGCTAGTGCGCAGCTCGAGGACTTCATAGCCCAAGTTGGAACGGTTCAAAATGTAGAAGGCGTTGGGCTTCTGGACCCGTCCCTCGATGACGATTTCTTCGAGCTGGATGACGCGCGGTTGGCGCTTTTTGGAGCCCTGGGCGAGCGCGACGCTTGCCGTCATGGCGAGCAAGAGCAGAGCGAGCAACAATGTTGAAGTCGCGCGTTTCATGAGGCGCCTCCCTGTTCACGTTCGAGCCGGCGTTGCGTTCGTTTGATGAGTCGATCCAAGTCGCGGAGGTGCTCTGCCGACTGGTCGTCCTTGGCCAGTCGCGGCCCCATCTCGCTCCGGTAGGTGTTGAACTCGTCGACGGCCTTCTGGTACGCGGTGAGCTCGTCGAGGCCCGGGAAATTGATCTGCTGCCGGAAAGGAAGAGCAGGCCCAGGCCGTAGTGTGCTTCGGGTAGTTTCGACTGCAGCTGCAGGGCTCGCCGATACGCGCCCTGGGCCTCTGTCCACTGCTTGTTGGCCCGGTATGCGTCGCCGAGGTTGACGTGCACGGCCGGAAGCGTGGGCACGAGACGCTCGGCAGCCTGGAAGTGAGAGAGAGCGGCCGGGTAGTTACCGCCGGCCAGGAGCTGGATACCGAGCGCCATCCGCGCCTCTGCGTAGCTCGGGCGCAGCTGAACCGCGCGCTCGTAGGCCGTCATCGCTTCGCGAAGACGCCCCGGCTCTGTCTTGAGCCGTTCGCCGTCCAGGAAGTGAAGCTCGGCGACCTGCGGATCGACTTGCAGCGCCTGGTCGAGAATCGAATCGGCAAGCTCGTTGCGACCCTGCGCGCGGCTTGCCTTCTGGAGCGCTATCAGCGCCGGCACGAATCGCTCGTCACACTTGAGCGCGCGCCTGGCTGCCATCCAGGCTTCGTCGTAGCGCCTCGCTTCGACCAGGAGCTCTGCATAGAGCGCCTGCATCTCGAGATTGGCGCGATACTGATTGGCGAGAGGCTCCACGGTCGCCACGGCCGCTTGCACCTGGCCACGGCGGACTTGGATCGTCGAGATACCGCGGGCCGCCGGCTCGTAGTCGGGCAGTACGCCAAGCGCACGCTGGTAGTAGTTGCGGGCGTCGCTTTCCTTGCCTGCACGGTCCGCCAGCACGCCGAGATTGTAGAGCGCTGCGTAGGCGTTGGGGTCTCGATCGAGCGCGCCTCGAAAATGCGATTCGGCCGCTGCACCGTCTCCGGCGGCTGCGGCGCTCAGCCCTTTGTCGAAGGCCCTCTTCGCTTTGGAGGACATCGCCGGGCGATCTGGACGGCGGCACTGCTCCGCCTGCGTCGCGCCCCATGGGCTCTGCTCTTCCCCGCCGGCTGTCGCCTCGGTGACGGCCTGTTCGGGATCGCCCTCAGTCGGCTCCACTGCGCCTTGCAGCGCCTCGCCGCCCGAGCTCGGCTCCAACTCGGCCGTGTCGGCAGCCGGCGAGCCCTTGCAGCCGTAGCAGGCCAGGAGCATCGCGCTGATCAGGACAGTAGTCTTCGGCCGCATGCGCATCAGTCGTTCTCCTTGCTGATAGCAGGCGGGGCGATTCCGGGTCGAATCTCGAGCGGTTTGCCTCTTGGCGCGCGAGCGAACTCACCGGGGCTATAGCCCTGGAACGTGGCGTCGCGGGCCTGTGCCTCGGCGATGCACTCGGCGATTCGCTCGTCTCCGTAGGCTTGGAGGCGATCGATGGCGATGCGGGTGTACTGGTCGTCGAAGCTGCCGGCCCGGCTCGCGCGGGCGGCCAGGGCGTAGCGCGCCACCGCGAAGCACTCGACCGGACGGACCTGGCTGTCGAGCACCTGGCGAACCTTGTCCTCGAAGTCGAGTTGGTACTCTTCGCGTTCGTACTCGTCGGCCTTGCGGAGCACCCGTTGAAGATCGGATGGGATCACGACCGGTGTGTTGAGGATCGAACGGGCCAAGATTTCATAGGCACGACCCTGGCGCACGTAGGAGGCAATCGTCCAGCGGGGGCGACGGTACCCGAAGATCGGCTCGTAGCCGTTTGCGACCGATTGGGCCTGGGTGGAGCCGGCGCCCATCTGCTTGGTGATGGTGTTGATGTACGCTTGGACCGTCTTGGGCCTGCCGGGCTTGATTTGGAAGCTCTCGAAGCTGGCGAGCTTGCCGTCCACCAGAATGAAGCGCGCCTCGGCAGCGTAGCCTGCAGCGACCGAGCCGGCGGGCTGCCCGGTGCGCTCGTATGCGGTCGTCACGTCGTTGAGCGCGGCTCTGTAGTCTCCGGCACGGCCGCGCGCCTTCCACGACTGGGCGATGCGCCAGTAGGCCTGCACCAGCAGGTCGCCCGCCTCCCCGTCGCCGCTGTACGCCTTGATGAACTCACGCATGCCGTTGATGGCTTGCGGGTATCGTTGCTGCCTGTAGGCCATCTCGGCGATTCGGTAGAGGGCGTTTCGCTTGGTCGCCTCGTCGTCGACGGTGCTGTAAACGCGACGGTAGTATGTCGTCGCCTCGGGATAGCGCTGGAGTTGCTCGAGCAGGATGGCGGAGTTGACGAGGCCGTCGGCGCGCTTGCTCTGAACCCCGGGATCATTGGATTTGGCGAATCGCTGCGAATCAGCCAGCACCCGGTAGTTCTCGACCGCACGGTCGAAGTCGAAGTTGCGGCTCGCCGTGTACGCGAGCTTGAAGTGCGCGTTGGCCAGGATCGCGTCCAGGCTCTGCTGCTCCTCTGGGTCTGCTGCTTGGCGGGGCCCGACTTCGTCGATGATGCGCTGGTAGAGCTGCGCGGCAGAGTCGAAGCGGTTGGTGGCCTCGAGGGCAAGGGCGGCATACTCGAGCGCGAGCGGCGCCTGTCGGTCGTTCGGGTTGCTGTTGACCGCGGCTAGCAACATCGTGGCCGACTGCTCGTACAGACGGACGCTTTCGGTGCCCGTCGCCTGGCCGGCTCGCTTGTAGACGTCGAGGGCATCCTGGTAGACGAGCGCGTTGAGGTCTTCGCCTGCGCGACAGATGGGCTTATCGCGGTTGGACGCTCGGCTGCAGTCGATCGCTGCGGCGCCGGCCGAGAAGGTGCAGCCCCGCTCCTGGATGTCGGTTGCAAGGCGGCGAATCTCGTCGCTGTCTTCCTTGGCCATCGCCATCGCCCGGAGATTCTCCCAGGCAATTTGGCCGGTCGCGTCGGCCTCTGCGCCCGCGCAGCGCTCCTCGTAGATACGCGTGAAGCGGCTGTCGGCCTCGGGCCAGTACCCGTACCAGTAGAGGAGCAGCGCGTTGTTGTAGTCGTAGGCGGTGCGCACGCCCTCGGTATCGCGCTGGGGGCTCACTCGGCTCAGGTAGATTTCCCGTGCGCGCGCGAGGCGTTGCACCGTTTCGGGCATCGCGATGGGCTGAACCCGAGGCGGCGTGCCGCTCGGAAGCGGGGCTTGTTCGCGAATGACCAGGCGCCCCTCTTCGACGTCGCGATCGGCGATGCGCTTCAGAGATTCGACCACGCGCCGCGCGGATTCAGCCAGGTAGCTGTCGTCCACGTTCGAGTCTCGAACCTCGGCGTACTCGGTAGCGGCCTGCTCGTAGTTCTTCGACCAGTACAGAGCGTCGGCCAGGTTGTAGTGAAGCTCGTAGCCCTGGGGGTTGTTGGGGTAGCGTTCGAGGTAGCTGCGATACGCGCTGGCGGCCAAGTCGTATTCGGCCTGCGAATCGCGACAGAGCTTCACGTTGCGCTCCTGAACGCAGCGCTGACGCAGGAGCTGAGCGGCTTGGTGGTGGTGAATCGCAGTGACGATGAGCGCGTTCTCGGCGAGCTGCTCTGCGTCTCGCTGCTCGGTGGGACGGTCCATGTTGGCGTTCCACCAGGGGCTGCCCTGCACGTACTGAGTGAGCTCGGAACGCGCGACGATGGCGTTCTCGAACTCGTTGTGCATCTGATGGGCGTTGGCGATTTGGTTGAGAACCTCGGGCGTCCGGTGGTGGTTCGGCCACTTCGAGATCGCCAGGCGCCAAGCCGCGATCGCCTCGGGGTACTTGGCCTCATCGAAGTAGACCTGCCCCAGTTGGAAGTAGACTTCCGGTGTCCAGGGCCTCTGCTGCGGAAGGAGCGAGGCATCTTGGATGCGCTCGATGCCCGTGGGCCTGCCCTCGACGGGGTCGGGGACCTGGTTTTCGTTCCAGTCGTCGTACGCGAACGCGATGCCGAGGTACTCGACGGCCTCGGGCCGAAGCTCGGAACCGGCCTTGCCTGTCTCGCTCCGCGTGTCGTCCGACCATTGGACCAGCTTGCCGAAGTGTCGAATCGCTTCGGGGTAGCGGCTTGCGCGATAGTAGGCCCAGGCGACTTTGTAGAGCGCGAGGTTGTAGTTGCGGTCTTCGCTGTTTTCCAGGATGCGGCCATAGGCGGCGATCGAAAGGTCCAGGGCGTTGTTCCCGCCGAAATCATCGAAGTGGTACTCGCCGATTCGGAACCAGGTCTCGCTGACGAAGCGCGCCTCGGGTGTGATGGGCTGACAGCGCTCGTAGGCGTCGATGAAGACCCCGCCGGGCGATGCACCGAGCGGGCGCCCATCGAGCGTCAAGGCCGGGTACTTGGCCTGAGCCGCCAACGACGCATCGGCAGGTGGCGGACGCCAGTCGGGGTTGTACTCGTAGCTATTGGCGCAGACCAGGGCGAGCCAGGCAGCCAGCGCCTCCTCGGGGCGCCCCATCTCGTTCAGGGTGTATCCGATGAGGTAGTAGACGCCGTCCGAGCGCTCGTAGTCGGGGAACCCACGGGCCAGGGACTTGTAGAGCAGGACCGTGGGCGAGAAGTCCGGCGCGCTCGGCAGCTTGTCTTCGGCGGTCAAGTCGCCAGCCTCGCGGGCAGCCTGTGCTTGGTCGTAGAGATCTTGGAATGCGACCGCGCTGCGCTCGAAGTAGAGCTCGCCGAGACGGAACATGGCGTCAGGTGTGTACTTGGGGTGGCTCGGATAGCGTCGAAGGAATTCTTCGAAGACTCGAATCGAATCGTCGCGTGCCTCGTCGAACTCGCGCTCCTCTGCTTCGAGTTGCTCGCTGTACCAGCGATCGCGCTCGCGTCTTTGCTGGAGATACTCCCGATGGACGAGCGAGGTGACCGTGGAACGAAACGTCTCTCCGGTCTCGCTGAAACGCTCGACTTCTTCTTCGAGTTGCCGCAGCGCTTCGAGCTGTTGCTCGGTCGGCGGCGGGCGTTCATCGACGATGCGTTTGCCGGTGTCTTGCAGGAACGGGGGCAGGTTGACGTCCGTCGCGCCGGCCCAGGGTGTCTCCCCCTCTTCGGGCTCCTGCGCCGCAGCGGGAGGTGGCGCTCCCCAGGCCGCGAAGCAGACGGCGAACAGCACTGCGAGCTGAAGACCCCTGATCATGGCTCGCCCCCGCCGCCCGGATGCTGGTCCATCACATCGCGGAACTCGTCGTCGAGCGACTGAAGCTCACGGGCTCGCTCGCGAGTCAGGGTGTCAATACGAACCCGGTGATCCTCGCGCCGCGCCCAGGCGACGTCGACCTTGCCGACGTCCGCGCGCAGGACCAGGTCGTAGAAGCGGTCGTGCACACGGTTGAAGTTGAGGTAGGTAATCGCCCCGACGACGTCTTCGGTCTCCCCCTCGAGTGAGCGGAGTGCGGCGCGGTAGCGCTCGAGGTTTGCGGTCTCTTCGTCGACCGTGATGAGCATCTGGGAGACGCGTTGCCGGACGACGCCAGCGATTTCGGAGTCGCGTTGATCGAGCTGGCGCTCGAGCCCCGCCACACGTGAGAAAGCAGCGTCGTACTCAGGACCGGCAGACCCCGCGAGCTTGCGCTCTCGCCCGACCAGGTCGATGAACTCGCTGCGCTTGACGTCGTCCGCCTGGTATCGCTTGTCGCCTACTCCGACGTGGAGCCGGCCGACTTCGAGGCGACGTCGAATCCAAGTGAGCTGCTGTTCGTAGGCCTTGATTTCGGCTTCGTGCTCGAGGAGCTGCGCGGCCAGCGCCTTGCGATCGACCTTCTGCGGATCGACGGCTGGGAGGCCTGCCCTGGAAGCCACGATGCGGGCTTCGAGGCCTAGAATCTCGATGCGCAGCCCCTGGAGGTCACGTTCGGCAGCTCTGAACTCGCCGAGCTTTTCGAGGTCTCTGTCGACGAAGCCCTCGGTTTCGGTGGGCATCTTCAGCAGCTCGGCCTGGGCCGCTCGGCGCCGCGCCACAATCTGTTCGAGCTCGCCCGGCCGCTGGCCGCGGGCCTGGGCCTCCGCCTCGATGAGCGTGCCGCGCGCCCGTGCCGCCCTGTTGCGAAGGCCCGTCGTCCTTTCGCTCTGCCTGCGGAGGTCGGCAAACACGCTGATGCGGTTGGGCGCGCTCAGAGCCGCCCTGATTCGCTCTGCCAGCTCGTCCGTCTCGCGGACCAGTTGCTTCGCCTCGCTCAGGTCCGCGAGCATTTCGAGCGCCCGCTCGTAGTCGCCCTCCAGGTCGATCCAACGTCGGGCAGCCTCCGGAAGGAAGTCGTCGATGTCGAAGTCGTCTAGGTTTTCGCGGACAACTATTCGGAAATACTCGTGAAGATCGGGGTGCTGGCTTCGCTTCATGGCGAGCTCGTCACGGATGGGACCGAAGGTTGCGCGCACCTCGTCGAACACCACTTCGGCTTCATCGTAGCGGCCGTTTCGCGCCAGGAGGTCGCCCCGCAGGACCTTGCCGTCTGCATTGAGCGGGCTGTCCGGAGCGGCGACGGAGAGGACTTCGAGCGCTCGCTCTGCTTGGATCGCGTCGCCCATCCGAATGTAGGTCCAGGCGAGCTCGAAAAGCGCTTCGTCGAATTTCGTCGAGGTCTGGTCGACGGCCCGGTACGCCTCGACCGCCTGCTCGAGCTGCTCGGTTTCGTAGTAGACGCGGCCGAGCGCAAGAAAGGTCAGCTCGATGACCTTGCGCTCCTCCTCGTTGGCAGGCTCGTAGCCCAGGGCGCTGCGGAAGGCTGCGATGGCATCGGTGTACTCGCCGCGCAGGGTGTGGATGGTGCCGACGAAATACTTGGAGCGCAGAGAGAATTCGGTGCCGCTCGGGATGGCGATGAAGCCTTTGCGGGCCTGTTCGAGGCGGCCCTGGTCAATTCCGCGAATCTCGGCGCTGACTGGCGCATTGAGCACATCGGCGACCGGAATGGCGCGATTGTAGAGATACTTCGCGCGGAAGTAGGCGGTGGTGATGGAGAGCGTCGAGGATGGGAGAGCCTCGAGACGCGAGAAGTAGCTGTCGACCTCGCGGAAATCGCGCGTGTGGATCGCGATTTGAATCAGGCGGCTGAGCGAGGGTTGTAGATATGGGGCAAAGGTCGGGTCTCCGCTACGGTCGATCACCTCGGAATAGCGCCGGCGCGCGCCCAAGTAGTCGTCTGCAAAAAACAGCGACTCACCGAGAAGGAATAGCGCCTCGGGATAGGCGCGATGGGTCGGGTAGTGCTCGACGATGTCGGTCAGGAGAATGGCTGCGCGGAGGTAGTCCTCGAGGCGCAGGTAGAGCTCTCCGTCGGTGAGGCGTTCCTCGACGAAGGTCGCGCTCTTGAGGTCGCGAGGTCGAACTCGATCGGCCATCAGGCGTTGCGCGTCCGATTCGAGGTCGGAAAGCTCGCGATTTGCCGAGGTCAGATCCTGCGCAGAGGCACTGGGCGCCACGGACGCAACGAGGCCGATGACTAGGATCAAACCCAGCCAAACCCCTTGCGCTCGCCCCCTGCCTAGTATCGGTGAGGGCGGCGATACGGTCGCGCCGCCAGGTCGCATTTACCGTTCGCCCTCACCGCTTGCGTCGGGTCGAACCTGACGCTCGACCCGCTCGATGTATCGGACCGCCGGCCGCTCTTCGAGCGGTGTGGTCGGACCACCCTTTTCGAAGCCCACGACGTGGACCGTTGAGACGCGGCCTTCGGGCACCGCAAATGTGTAGGTCGAACGGACCTTGAAGCGGTACCCCTTGAGGTACGCGAAGACGCCGAAGCCGTGGCCGCGATACTCGAGGTTCACCGTGAGCGTGTGCTCGCCGGGAACGATGCTCCCGTTGTAGACCTCGAACTCTTTCTGATCGCCGAGCGTGCCTTCTTCGTCGGCCTTGGTGAAGATCGGCGCGCCGTCGAGCGCATAGACCACCCGGACCAGCTTGTAGGACTGCGACATCCGGTTCTCGTGAACGATGACCGACTGGCCTCCACCGACGACTCCTTCGAGCACCGTCTCAGCGAGTAACGAGAGCCTGGCCTTCGAGCGAAAGATCTGTTCTTTCAGCTCGTTGATCCGCTGCTCCAGATCACGAAGGCGGACCGCATACGTGCCCGCGTCGATTGGCTTGCTGGACGCGCTGGGCACGGCCTCTTCGGCTGCGGCCGGCGGCTCGCTGCCCTCGGCCTGTGCCGCAGCAACGGCGCCCCCCACCCAAATGCACGCTGCTACCACTGAGAGCGCAACTGTCCTGCGCATCGCAATTCCCCTCTAAGTGACCACCATCTGAGGCGAAATTGCCCATCCGGCGGTCCCGGAGCTTATACCGCAGCGCGAGCGGCTGGGTCAATGAAGGTCGGCGGCATTTGTGGCTGTGGGTGATCGCCGAGAAGCTCTGCATTGTCATTCACTTGCACCCGGGCGATCGCCAGGCTGAGCCGCGTTCAGCGCAAGAGGCGGCTCAGGCGCGCCCGCCACTTCGATTTGCGCGCTCCGGAGGCCTGTTCGGCCAAATTCCGGGCGCTTGCGAGCGCTTCGGCCAAGTTGGGCGCGATCTGTACGGCCCCGAGAGGAATGCGGGCATCGGCCGCGGCCGCCCTCCAGCGCGCATCGACTCCGGTGAACAGGCATTGGCCGCCTAGCATTTTGGCGATCTCGTCCGCCCCGAACAGGGCGATGGCCCGTTCTCGGTTCGGCTCGCCAAGCTGGCTGAGGTCGACGATCGCCAGCTCCACATCCGCGTCGAGCATGGCTCGTCCGAGCGCGTCGACGCTGTCGCTCAGGACCGAGGGCTCGTGTACGCCCGAGACGATGAGGGCGAACGCCGATTCGTCGATGCGCAGGGGTCTCAGGGGCCTCGCGGCCCGGTCTCTGGCGAGCTGGGCGACTCTCTCTTCGCGCCCGAGAACGAATCCCTCGACCGAGGCCTCGAGGGCGCGTTGAGCAAATTCTTCCACGCGGGCCTCGTCCGGACTGTCGACGGAGCGCAGCGCGAGGCGCGTGACTCGAACCGCCGAGGTGGGGGTGAGGTCAAGCAATGCGAGGCGACGGCCGACCAGCGTCAGCACCGTGAAGCACTCACGGAATTCAAAGGACTCGAAGTCGCCACCTGCGCGCTTCTCCACGGGGAGCTCCGTCAAAAGAGGCAGCAGCGGCATGAGCTCGGCGACCAGGCCTTCGAGCGGCACGCCCCCCGTGGGCGGTTTGGCCGCTTCGAGCGAGGCTCGAAAGCGCTCTAGGGCGCCGTCCGTATCACTCTTTGGGTCGGCCATCGTCTAGCGTGATATAAACCGATGCTGAATGGCTGCCACCATCCTCGTCGTCGACGATGAAAAGAACATTCGGCGCACTCTACGGATGGTGCTCGAGGGCTCCGGGTTCAGCACGCTCGAGGCGTCTTCGGCTGAGCAGTGCCTGGAAATTGTCGAAACTGGCGAGGTCGACCTCATCATCCTCGACGTTCGCCTCCCCAAGATGAGCGGCATCGAAGCGCTGCAAAAAATTCGCAGCCAGCCGGAGACGAGAAAGCTTCCCGTTCTGATGGTGTCCGGCCATGCCTCGCTCGCCGAGGCCGTGCAGGCGGTCCAGCTCGGCGCGACGGATTTCTTCGAGAAGCCGCTCGATCGGGACCGCGTGCTGGTCACGGTGCGCAACGCCTTGAAGACCTGGCAGCTACAGCGCGAAGTCGAGCAGCTCCGGGCCGACGTCGAGCACCGCTACGAGATGATCGGCGAGAGCGATGCCCTGCGCGGGCTCTTCGCGCAGCTCGAGAAGGTCGCCCCGACGAACGGTCGCGTTTTGATCTCGGGGGAAAGCGGCACGGGCAAGGAGCTGATCGCGCGCGCCATCCATCGGCTGAGCCCTCGCGCCGACAAGCCCTTCATCAAAGTGAACTGTGCGGCCATTCCCGCGGAGCTCATCGAAAGCGAGCTCTTCGGCTACGAGCGTGGCGCATTCACCGGCGCGCAAGGCCGCAAGAAGGGCATGTTCGAGCTCGCCAATGGCGGCACCCTGTTCCTGGACGAGATCGGAGACATGAGCGCGAGCGCGCAGGCGAAAGTCCTCCGCGCGCTTCAGAGCGGGGAGATTTCGCGCGTCGGTGGCGAAAAAGCAATCGCGGTCGATGTGCGGGTGCTCGCCGCGACCAACAAAGACCTCGAGCTCGAGGTTCGCGACGGCCGGTTCCGCGAAGACCTCTTCTTCCGCCTCAACGTCGTTCCGATCGTCAGCCCGCCCCTGCGCGACCGGAAGACCGATGTTCCCCTTCTGGCCAAGGGCTTTCTTCGCGAGTTCTCGATCGAGAACGGGCTTCGAGAAAAGCCGATCGACGAGGAGGTGCTCGAGGCTCTGACCGAGCGCCCCTGGCCCGGGAACGTCCGGGAGCTGCGCAATGTCGTAGAGCGGATGGCGATCCTGAGCGGTGACCGAATTACGCTCGATGATCTGCCGGAGGAAGGGGTCCTCAGCGACGCCCGGCGCGAATCGTCCCCGCCATCGGACATGCCTTCCACCCTGGATGGCTCTGGCGACCGGCTGACTCTGAGGGAGTATCGAAGCCGGGCGGAGAAGGAGTACATCCTGCAAACGCTCGACGAGGTAGCCTGGAACATCTCTCGAGCCGCGACGATTCTCGGGGTGGAGCGCACCAACCTTCACAAGAAGATGCGGAGCTATGGTATCCGTCGTGAAGAGGCATGATTCGTCGAGCGATGAGGCTGGTGTGGACGGGCGCGGTTCTGGCGTTCGTGGCCTACGTGCTTTTTTTCGTGAAGCTCGGCGATCGCACGCCCTTTCAGCATCTGATGCGGGTTGCCGGCACCGACGAGGCCAAGGAGCTCGGTCGCGAGGTAGGTGCTGCGACCGAGCGCATCACCAAAAAGATCGGCGACCAGGTGCACGAAGCCACCAAGCCGCCCGAACAGGACGCAGGCGTGAGCAAGGTGCCGGCGTCGGTCAAGGACAAGCTCCGGGGCATCGCCGACAAGGCGCAGGAGCGCGAAGAGCACATCGAAGCCGCTCGCGAGGCCGAAACGCAGTAGCTCAGCTCAGGGCCATTCGAGCCGCAGACGCTTCATTTTGCGCCAGAGCGTCGTTGGGCTGAGCCCGAGAAGCTCGGCTGCACGCTCCTTGTTGCCCTCGACGTGACGAAGCGTGCGAACGATCGCGTCGCGCTCGACGTCTTTGACGATATCGGCGAGCGACTGACGCCCCGGGTTCGACGTTCGGCCTTTCCCGTTGCTGTTCGCATTGGGCAGAATGTCGGACAGATGAACCTGCCCGTCCTGCGCGAGCGCCACGCCCTGCTCGATGAGGTTTTCGAGCTCGCGAATGTTTCCGGGGAAATCGTAGCCGAGCAGATGATCCATGACGCCGGGCCCGAGCTTGGCTTCGCGCCCCATCTTCTTGCCGTACTTCGCGAGGAAGGTATCGACGATCGGTGGGATGTCCTCTTTGCGCTCGCGCAGCGGCGGCAGCTCGAAGCGCGCAACGTTGAGGCGGTAGTACAGATCTTCCCGAAAGAGCTTCTCCTCAATCCGGTTTCTGAGGTTCTGGTTGGTCGCCGCGATGATGCGCGCATCGACGTTGATCGAGCTGTTGTCGCCAAGGCGCCGGATTTCTCCCTCTTGAATCGCTCGGAGCAGCTTGGCCTGAAGTGAAGGAGGGGTTTCGGCGATTTCGTCAAAGAAGAACGTGCCGCCGTTGGCTTCTTCGAATAGCCCCTTTCGTGTTTGTACCGCGCCCGTGAACGCGCCGCGCACGTGTCCAAAGAGCTCGCTCTCGAGAAGCGTTTCGGTCAGCGCGGCGCAGTTGATCGAGACGAACGGCCGCTCGGCGCGCAAGGAGTTCGCGTGAATGGCGCGCGCGACCAGCTCCTTGCCTGTGCCGCTTTCGCCGGTGATGAGAACGGTGGCGTCGGTGGGCGCGATGCGAACGATGCGACCCAGGATGTCGCGAATCTCCGCGGACTGGCCGATGATGTTGCCGAAGTTGTATCGGTCGCGGAAATCCGAAGCGACGGCTCTGTCCTCGGCGGCGAGCTTCCGCGTCCGCGCTGCTCGGGCGACCTTGGTGAGCAGCTCGTCTACGACGAAGGGCTTCTGAACGAAGTCGTGCGCTCCGAATCGCATGGCTTCGACTGCGTCTTCGACCGTACCGAACGCGGTCATGACAATCACGTGCGTCAGCGGAGAGGCTTCCCGCGTGCGCTGCAGGACTTCGAGGCCTCCCACTTCGCCCATTCTCAGGTCGGTGATGACGAGGTCGTAGTTGGTCTCCGCGACCATGGTGCAGGCCGCCTCGCCGCTCTGGGCCTGGTCGACGTCGTAGTCGTCCGCTTGCAGCATCTCGGTGAGCATGCTGCGCGCGCTGTCCTGATCATCGACGATGAGAATCCTGGCCATCCCCCAACCGGTTCCGTCAACCCAGACCTTACCGCAAATCCTGCTTTGGCGCTCGGAGTGTCAATCGAGCAGGTGCTGGATTGCCGATAGCACCTCGTCGCGGAACTCGCCGGGGAAGATGAGACGCGGATGCTCGATGCGCTTGTTCCGGAGCTGGCCGAGGAGGAACGAGGCGTCTCCGAGGCGCTGCAGCGGCTGATGGCGGAGCGTCACCCACATGCCGCCGGCGCTTCCATCGCTTGGCTCTTCGTATGGAATGTCGTCGGCGATGTCGAGGCGGACCGTCAGGTCGGCGCGAAGGCCCCTGGCTGCGACGATTTGCCCGGCCCTGGCCTCCGCCTCCTTCCAGCGCTCGGGCTGGCCTTCGGGAAGCGGAACGGTCTTCGGAAGCTCGCGGGAGCGAAGTCGCTTGCTGAGCTCGGCCAGAGTCGAATCGGTGCCGCGCTCCCAGGCGCTCAGGCAGCTGAGCAGCTCGGCGTCGTCCATTCGAAGGTACTCGTCGAGGGACAGTGATTCGTCGAGCGCGGCTGCTCGAAATGCGGGGAGCAATGGATCGGGAGCGTTGCCGTCGAAGATGAGCTCGCTCACCCGCATGAAGATGGCGCGTACCAGGGCCTCGGCCGCGCGCGTGGCTTTGTGATGATAGACCTGCTGGTACATGAAGTGCCGCCCGAGAAAGAAGCTCTCTGCCGGCGGCAAGCCCTTGCGGCCCTGAATGGCGAGGACCCACCGGCCGTCGACGCAGGCGAAGCTCAGGGCCTGAAGCAACCAGTCGAGGTCGTAGAGCCCGTAGCGCACGCCCGTCATGTGACTGTCGCGCAGCAGATAGTCCGCGCGGTCCACGTCCAGCGTTCCGCTGACACTCTGGCTGAGGTAAGCGAGCCGATAGTTGCCGCTGAGCAGGCCGCTGACCCTTTGGGCCATCCCCGCCGAAATCGACTCCAAGGCCTGGTGCACTTCGGTCGAGGGATCGAGCAGGATCTCCTGCGTCCAGACCTCGTGGTGCTTGGCATGGGGCAGCACTTCCTCGAAGAGGTGCGAGAACGGCCCGTGGCCCAGGTCGTGAAGAAGCGCCGCGGCAAGAGCCTCGGCCCTCGCCTCGTCGTCGAGGCGTTGGTCCGCGGGAAGCTCGTCACTGCAGGCGTCGATTCGGTGCAGAAGCGCCTGCATGACGTGAGCGGTGCCGACCGCGTGCGAAAAGCGAGTGTGTTCCGCGCCCGGAAAGACGAGCGAGGCTAGCCCGAGCTGCCGCACTCGACGAAGCCGCTGCACCTCTTGGGTGTCTAGCAAAGATCGAACGACCTGCTCCGCCATGCCTTCAAATGCGATTAAGCCGTGCACCGGGTCTCGGAGGATCACGCTTCACGGTATCACCGCGCGTTCAGAACGCCAGCGTACCGAAGCGACCGTCTCGCGGCACATCGAAGCTCGAACCACGGCGGACCACGGCGATGGTGTCGGGTTGCCAGAGCGGCAAGACGGGAAGATCGCGGGCCAGGATGCGCTGAACCCGCTCGTATGCGGCGCGTCGTTCCGCCCGATCGATCGTCGTTCTCCCAAGCGTGAAGAGGCCGTCGAGCTCCGGGTTCTCGTAGCGCCAACGGTTTGCGCCTTCACTCTGCGGGCCGGGGATTCTGGAGGAGTCGAAGAACCAGCTCAGCACGTGGGGCTCGATCACCTCGGGCACCTGAAGCAGCGTCATCTCGAAGTTGCCGCGGTTCAGGTCGGAGATCAGCGTCGCCGCTTCCGAGGGCCTCACGTCGACCTCGAGGCCGACGTCCTGCAGCATCGCGGCGATGGCGCGGGCGACCGATTGGCGAAAACGTTCCGAGGTCGTTCGGAGCACCAGTCGCATGCGCGGTTCGGGGCCTTCGGGGTCTACAAAGCCGGCTTCGTCGAGCAGCGTCCGTGCCTGCTCCGGGTCGAATGCGAGCGGCGGTGCGGCCGGCAGCGCCGCCCAGTGTCCGTTTGGAATCCAGCTGTCGGTCACGCGCGCAAAGCCGCTGTACTTGGCCTGCACCAGAAGCTCTCGGTTGATCGCGTGGCCAATTGCGCGTCGGACACCGACGTCATCGAGCTTGGGCGAGCGGGTGTGGAAGCCGAGATAGAGGGTGGATATGCCGGGGGCGCTGCGTGTCTCGAAACGCGCGTCCTGCTCGAAAAGGGGAAGCAGCAGAGGCGGAATCGATGCGATGGCCAAGTCGCCCTGCCCGGCCAGCATTCGCAAAGCCCTGGTGTTGTCGTCGCGGATCACGACCATTCGCAAGCTCGGCTGCTTCGGCGTCCCCCGATGCCAGTGAGGGTTGGCGCGCAGCTCGAGCACGCCGGGCTCACGTTTGACCAGTCGGTATGGGCCGGCGCCGATCGGGATGGGCTCTTCGGGTGTGGCGATGCGCCGAAAGGCATCTTGGCTTCGCACGATCGGGAGCTCGAGGTCGGTGAGGAAGGTGGCGTGGGGTTCGTCGAGGATGAATACGATCGTGCGGGGGTCGGGGACCCGCATCTCGGCGATCCTTCGGTAGGTGTGGGCGTAGCGGCTTCGGAGCGCAGGGTCGACGACGCCTTCGAAGGTCGCGACGACATCTTGGGCGTCGAGTGGGCTGCCGTCGCTGAAGCGCAGGCCTTCGCGGAGCCGCACTTTGAATTGCGTCGGGCTCAGCGCCTCGACCGACTCTGCGAGGTCGGGGATCACTTCGAGGGTCCGCGGATCGATCGTGACCAGGGAGGCAAAAATCAGTCGCGAAACCCGAAGACCGTAAGGGTCGCCGACGAAGCGCGGGTCGAGTTGCTCGGCGTCCCGGGGGAGCATCACGACCAGGGCGTCCGGATCGTGCTCGGCCGGCCGGCTGCAGCCGAGGCCGATCACTAGGAGTAGCGCGAGGGCGCTGCTAGGCTGCCGACGATGTTGCAACGGTCGCTTCTCAGTCTTGCGATCATAGGCCTGCTGCTGCAGAGCCCCGGCGCCCATGCGAAGGGGCCCGAGCCGCTTGCGCAGACGATTGGCGGCCTCGTCCGGCAGGCGGGGCTCGGCGATGGACTTGGGATTCATGTCGTTCGACTGCACGATGGGGAGGAACTCTACCGCAATCGGCCCGAACGCCCTCGGAATCCGGCGTCCAATCAGAAGCTCCTGACCTCCGCGGCGGCCCTGCGGCGCCTGGGTCCCAACTACCAGACGGCGACCCGGGTGGAGGGCAGCATCGTCGATGGGCGGGTCGCGCAGCTGGTCGTTCGGCCGTCCGGCGACCCGAGTCTTGCTTACGCGATGCTGGCGGTCTTGGCCGAGAACGTTCGCTTGCGCGGGGTGAACACGGTCGATCGGCTCGTCATCGACGACAGCTATTTCGACGATCAGATCCTGCCCCCGGCGTTCGAGCAGCAGCCGAAAGAAGCGGCCTCGTTCCGCGCGGCCATCTCGGCTTTTTCCGTGAACCGCAACAGCTACCTGGTGCACATCGCCCCAGGACCCGAAGTCGATGCTCCGGCGACCGTGCGTGTGCTCGCCGATGAGTACGTGCAGATCGACAATCGCACGGTGACCAGCGCGGGCGGTCCTCCGACCCCGCGGATCGACCACAAGCTCACCGAGGACGGGCACCTGGCCGTCCGGGTCGACGGTGCGATTCCGCTACGCGCCCGCACCATGTACTACCGACGCCGTGTTCCCGATCCGCGAACGTACGCAGCGAGCCTTTTTGCTCGAGCGCTGAAGAAAGCCGGAGTGGGCGGACCGATGCGCATCGAGCATGCGCCCGCACCCGAGCCGCAGGAGCTCCTGGGGCAAGTAGCGTCGCCTCCGCTCAGCAAGATGCTCTATTCGGTGGGCAAGTGGAGCGACAACTTCACAGCCGAGATGTTGCTGAAGGTCATGGGCGCCGAGGCACAGAAGCCAGGAACCTCGGCAGGCGGTGTCGCGGTGGTGCGCGAAGAGCTCGCGAAGCTGGGCGTGGATCTGCAGGGGCTCGTGATGGTCAACGGCTCGGGTCTTTTCGACGGAAACCAAGTTGCGCCGCAGCATCTGACCCAGACTCTGGTCGCGGCGTATCGCGACCCGGCGATTCGAGCCGAGTACGTCGCCCACCTCGCCGTCGCCGGCTCCGATGGAACACTCAAAAGCCGCCTCGAAGATCTGCCGCGCCCCAGAATGGTGCGCGCAAAGACGGGAACGCTGAGAGACGTGATCGCCTTGTCGGGCTATGTCCTCGGAGAGCCGGGCCATTCGGTCGCGTTTAGCTTTCTGGCGAACGGGATCGCCGGCAGGCAGGGCGAGGCGAGGCAACTTGCAGATGACATCGTGAGAGCGTTGGCGAACTACGCAATGCAGCCCGATCCGATCCCCTAGCAGCGGCGCTGGCACTGGCACTGGCACTGACACTGACGCTGGCACTGACGCTGGCACTGACGCTGGCACTGACGCTGACACTGACGCTGACGCTGGCACTGACGCTGTCACGGACACGGCACTACGGCCACAGCCCTACGGCCACGGCCCCCCGGCCCCCCGGCCCCCCGACCCCTGACACCTCCCCCCCCTCTGCTACACCCTCAGCACATGCACCGCCTCCTGCTTCTGCTTCTCCTCTCAGCCTGCGCAACCACCCCAAACCCCTCCACCCAGCCTCCCCCGATGTCTCCACCCGTCGCCGCGACCAAGGCTCACTCCGTCACGCTGCACGGCGATACGCGTGTGGACGAATACTTCTGGCTTCGGGAGAAGGGCGAGGCGGAAGTCACCGCGTATCTGCAGGCCGAGAACGCGTATGCCGATGCGCAGTTGGCGCCGACTGTCGAGCTTCAAAAGACGCTCTACGACGAGATCGTCGGACGCATTCAGGAGACCGATCAGAGCGCGCCCTATCGCAAGGGCGAGTTCGAGTACTACCACCGCACCGAGGAGGGGAAGCAGTACCGGACTCATTGCAGGCGCAAGCCCGCCAAGGCTGAGAGCGAGCAGGTTCTGCTGGACATGAACGCGCTTGCCGAGGGACGGCCGTTTTTGGGACTCGGTGTCTACGAGGTGTCGCCCGACGGACGCTACCTCGCCATGTCCCTCGATGAGACCGGCTTTCGCGACTACACGCTTCAGATCAAGGACCTGCAGTCGGGGCAGATGCTTGCCGAGCGCATGGAGAAGGTGAAGTCGGTCGCCTGGGCAAGCGACAGCCGGACGTTTTTCTACACGGTCGACGACGAGACCAAGCGGTCCTTCCGGGTCTTGCGCCATCGGCTCGGCGCCACCGATGAAGATGCGCTCGTCTATGAAGAAGACGATGAGCGATTCCGGGTCGCCGTCTGGCGTTCCCGCAGTGGCGAGTACGTATTTCTGGGCGCGTTCAGCCACACCACCAGTGAGATTCAGTTTTTGCCGGCATCGGAGCCGCGGGGCGACTGGCGAATGGTCGCCGAGCGCGAGCAAGACCACGAGTACGACCTGGCCCATCGCGGCGGCGACTTCCTGATTCGGACCAATGACCGAGGCCGGAACTTCCGCGTCGTCCGAGCGCCGGTCGCAAATCCGGGTCGCTCGTCTTGGAAAGAAATGGTCCCGCATCGCGATGACGTGATGCTCGAGGGGCTCGACGTCTTCGAAAGCTTCTACGTGCTTCTCGAGCGTGAGACGGGGCTCCCGTTCATTCGGGTTTCGAGCTTCGCCGATGGGAAATCTCACCGCATCGAGATGGATGAGCCGGTGTACGCCCTGTACCCGGGCCACAACGAGGAGTTCTCGGCAAGCGGCTATCGATTTCGCTACGAATCGCTGACGACGCCGGACTCGGTGTTCGACTACGACGTTTCATCGAAAACGCGGAGCCTGGTCAAGCAGCTCGAGGTGCTCGGTGGCTATGACCCCGCCGCGTATCAATCGGAGCGTCTCTGGGCCCGGGGGCCCGATGGAACGCGGGTCCCGATCTCCATCGTCTACAAGTTGGGCACGCCGAGGGACGGCTCGTCTCCGATGTTGCTCGCTGGCTATGGCTCGTACGGCTATCCGTATCCGACCGGGTTTTCGCATTCGCGCGTGAGCCTGCTCGACAGGGGCGTGACCTTCGCCATCGCCCACATCCGAGGGGGCGGCGAGCTCGGCAAACCTTGGCACGACCAGGGCCGCATGGAGCACAAGATGAATTCGTTTACGGACTTCATCGCGGTCGCCGAGCACTTGATTGCAAAGGGCTACACGAGCAGCGACCAGCTCGCGATTCAGGGCGGCAGCGCGGGCGGCCTACTCATGGGGGCAGTCAGTAACCTCCGGCCGGACCTTTTCAACGTCGTCGTGTCGGTCGTTCCCTTCGTCGACGTCTTGAACACCATGCTCGATGACAGCCTCCCTCTGACGGTTGGGGAGTACGAAGAGTGGGGGAACCCTAATGAGCGGGACGCGTACTTTCGGATCAAGTCGTACTGCCCGTATACGAACATCAGCGCGCAGCCCTACCCGACGATGCTGGTGCGCACCTCGTTGAACGACAGCCAGGTGATGTACTGGGAGCCGGCCAAGTACGTGGCGAAGCTCCGGGCGCACAAGACCGACGAGAATCCGTTGCTGTTCAAGATCAACATGGAGGCCGGGCACGGGGGGTCGTCTGGGCGCTACGACTATTTGAAGGAAACGGCCTTGGACTACGCGTTCATTTTGTCGCAGCTGCGCTAAGGCCGGCGGCAGACAGCAGGCGGCAGCGCGAGCCCGCAGGGCGAAGCCCGGCGCCAAAGGCGCCGGCAAGGCAGAGCGAAGCGAATGCCGCGCCAGGGAGGATTACGGGTGGGGGTGGGCGGGGCGGTGTAACCAAACCATACGAGGCACCCCACCCAACATCCGCCCCCCAAACACCCGCGGCAGCACAAGCCGTACGTCGCCACCCGCTCCCCCGTCCACCGACTCGCAAGACAGCACCCGCGGCAGCGCGAGCCCGCAGGGCGAAGCCCGGCGCCAAAGGCGCCGGCAAGGCGGAGCGCAGCGACCGCCGCGCCAGGGAGGATTACGGGTGGGGGTGGGCGGGCGGTGTAACCAAGCCATACGAGGCACCCCACCCAACATCCGCCCCCCAAACACCCGCGGCAGCACAAGCCGTACGTCGCCACCCGCTCCCCCGTCCACCGACTCGCAAGACAGCACCCGCGGCAGCACAAGCCGAACTGCGACGCTCCCTCCCGCTCCCCAAGACAGCAGACGGCACGGAGAGATCTCGTTCCGGCGCTCACGGGCATCGCGCAGTCGAATCTCTCAGCCCTCGAAACGGGCGCTCGCGAGCTAGACCGCGAACGCGCCCTCGTGCTCGCCAAGGCGCTCAAGGTGCACCCCGCGGTGCTGTTGTTTGCGGACTTCGACGTGTCGAAAGTCGCTTGACCACGCGCTAGCTTGCGCCAAGTGTCGCTGTCAGTTCGACGGCATCAATCGCTCGAGCTCGTCGATTTCTCGTTGGATGCGTGCGCGCTCCATCTTCTGTCGCCTGAGCTTCCGCGACGACAAGGCGACGCCGGTCGCGCCAGCTACCAGCGCGATGGCCCCGGAGATGGCAAGCGCGGTCCACGCTCTACTCGCATCCCGGCAGCGCGGCGTATCCGGGGGGCAGAAGGAGGTCTGTTCCCAGTTCCTAATGCCTAGCCCGGTCCCCAACATGAAAGCACCGCCGGGTATGAGAATGGCGGAGATCCCAAGCCCCGCGCGCGGCCCGGCCATTTTGACCTTGCTGTAGGCATCCTCGAGCTCGGCGACGCGCGCCTCAGCTTGTGAGGCGGTCATCACGCCGAACTGAGACCCCGAGACGACGATGGGATCCGACTGGGCAGACGCAGTCGTGGGCGACGGTGCAGCGACGAGCGTCGCGACGAGAGCAGTAAGACTGAGTATTCGCACGAGACCGATCCTTTCCGACGAACGGTGAACAGCGCAAGTGCCGTGCCAAGGTGCGACATCTCGATTTCTAGGGGAATCGCCCCGCGCATGTGCTCCGCACCGCAATCGCGTGACTCCCACGCCCCACCCGTGTGAAAGCGGTTCACACCCCGCAGCAACTGCCCTCGCCGCCGTGCCCCCACAACATCCGCGGCAGCGCCAGTGGCAGTGTCAGCGTCAGTGTCAGCGTCAGTGTCAGCGACGTGTGCTCCTTTGACTCAACTTGGTCATCGTGATCTCCTTTTTTGCGAGTGCTTTGGGTCCTTGGGTGAACCCAAAGCACTCGCAAAAAGTGAGATCACTCATGGGACTCATCATTCAGCAAAGGGCGCTTCAGGCGGCAAGGGGGCTGCGGCAAGTTCTTCCTGTGGTTCGGAAGCGGGACAAGTCGCTGTTCGACCAAATCCATCGGGCGATGAACAGCGTTGTTCTCAACATTGCAGAAGCCGACGGAAACGATCCTGGAACCGCGAAAGCGCGGTTCGCTAGCGCATGTGGTTCGGCCAAGGAAGTGCGCGCAGGGCTTCAGCTCGCGGTCGCGTATGGATACTTTCCAATAACCAAGGTCGCAGAGGTCGACATCGCGCTCGATGAGGTTTGCGCGATGTCGTGGAGGCTCTCCGGGCGCTAGCCCCCAACCCCGCCAGGCACGCTGCTCACTCGCGTGAGAGTGATACCAAAACTACGGGTGGGGGTGGGCGGGTGGTGTAATTAAACCGGGCGGCGGACCGTGACCGTAGGACCGTGACGGTGACCTGACGTGACCGTGACCGTGAATTAAAAACGCCGGCGGGTTTCCCAGCCGGCGTCTCAGTCGTGCGAGCTGCTCAGCTCACTCCTTGATCTGTCGCCGAATCTTCCCCAGCGCCTGCTCTTGGAGCTGCCGGATTCGTTCGCGGGACAGGTTGTACTTGTCGCCGATTTCCTTGAGGGTGAGCTCGTCCTCGTCGTCGAGGCCGAAGCGCCAGCGGAGGATGCGGGCCTCCATGGGGGTCAGCGTGTCGAGGAGCCGGCGCACCTCGTCGCTCCACTTGCGGGAGACGAGCTGCTCGTACGGCGTCGGCACGTTTTCCTCTTCGAGGAAGTCGATGAACTTGCGGCCGTCCTCGTCGTTGACCGGACGGTCCAGCGAGAACGGGGTCTCGGCCCAGTAGCCCTTGATCTTCTCGAGCTTCTCGGCAGCGATGCCGGTCTCTTTCTCGAGCTCTTCGGGCGTGGGCTCCATGCCGGTGCGGGTGGCGATGGCCTGGGTCGCGCGCGCGACGCGGTTGTAGGTGTCGAGCATGTGCACGGGGATACGAACCGCACGGCCCTTGTCGGCTAGCGCGCGGCTGATCGCGTGGCGAATCCACCAGGAAGCGTAGGTGCTGAAGCGGTAGCCACGGTTGTGGTCGAAGCGCTCGACGGCCTTCATGAGACCGATGTTGCCCTCTTGAATGAGGTCGATCAGCGGAAGCCGGCCGCGGTTGTAGCGACGGGCGATTGAAACCACCAAGCGCAGGTTCGCGGCGACGAAGCGGTTCTTGGCTCGCTGCTGCGCTTTTTGCGCGCCGCGAACGTGCTGCAGGTAGCGCTTGAACGTCGGGGTCACGCGGACGTGGTCGCCGACGATGTCGCGCTCGTCCGCGAAGTCACCGGCCAGGCGATGCACCGCGCGGTCTGACTCCTGAACGAAGAGACGGTCGCTATCGAGCTCGCGCATCTTGGTGGACAGCTGGAGACAAAGATCGTTCCAGCGGACTTCCTGGCGCTTGCCGAGCTTGTCGGCCTTGGAGCTCTTGCAGAGCTTACGCAGTGATGCGAGCTCGGGAAGCGGCTGATCCTGGACGCGAGCTTCGATGACCGCAGCGACGCTCTCGAAGCAAGTCGGGTAGCTGAGCAGAGCCTCCCAGTAAGCGATTTCGAGGCGCTCGACCTGCTTGGCAGCTTCGATTTCCTCTTGGGGGGTGAGCACGCGATGGCCGATCATCTCCCGGAAGTACCGGGTGAGGGTCGAATCCCCAGCGCCTTGGCGCTCGAACTCCTTGAGAGCCTTCTCGCTTTCGACGCGCGCCTTCTCGAGCTGCTCCTTGCTAGGCTCGGCGGACGGCACGGCCTGGGCCGCTGGCGTCACCGGGGCTGGCGCGGGCTGCTTGACCTCGGCCTCAGCCTGCCGCTGCGCTGGCTTGGATGCCTTGGCCCTCACTTGGCTCTTTCGGGTTGTCTGTGTTGTCGCTGCCTGTCGTGCCATTTTCCCTCTCGCCTTCCGGTGGAGCCCGCAATGTGTGGCTCCCCGCATGAATGGCTGAACACTCGAAACCGCCCAACTCTTCCATCGGGCATGAACCAACCGTTCGTGTTGAAACGTGATGCATACGCCGTGCCGGAATGCCCGGCGGCCTTGATTTCGCCCTCTGACGGCCTGGATTTTGTCGTGGGAGTAACTCGGAGTATATGGGTCCGTGAGCGGAGTTGAGAAGGGGTATTCGACGTGTTTATGCGGAGGAATTCCAGTGAGGATCGTGCTCGTACCGAGCTGCTGCAATCGCTGCGGGCGCGTACGCCACTCGTCTTGGCAACCGTCTGCGCCATGGCGCTCTCGGCGGCGGCCACCGCGGGCTACGCCTGGCTGGTCGGTCCGCTCGTCCGCAGTTTCGAGGGCAAATTAGGGGCCGAGACCTCCTCTGGCGCGCTTGCGATCCCGAGCCTGAGCGTCGCCCAGATCGTCTGGCTGCTGGTGGGGCTCGGGGCCCTGAGAGCGCTCTCAGAGACGCTGCGGACGCACCTTGCCGCCAGGCTCCAACTGGGGGTAATCCGCGAGTTTCGGGGCAAATTGCTGGGTCATGTACTGGCTCTGGAACCGTCGAAATTGCTCGCCTGGCCCCGGGGGGAGCTCGCTTCGCGGATCCAGGTCGAGGTGCATGGGGTCCGGACCTTGCTCCATTTGGGTGTCGGGCAGGGCATTCGGAGCGTGCTGATGGCTACTGCGCTAGCCAGTGTGGCCCTGAGGGTGGATACTGCACTAGCCATCCCCGGGCTCCTGGTGCTCCCTTTGGCGGTCCTGCTCATCGTCCTGGCGGCCCGCCCTGCGAGGAGGCTCCAGCGCGAGCTGTTCGCTGCCGAGTCCTCGGTGGTCGCCAGCACGGCGGAGGCCATCGACGGGGCGGCGGTCCTTCGAGCGTATGGCGCAGTCAAACCCGTCGCTCGGAAGATAGACGAGGGGGCGATGCACTCGGAGCAGAGCGGGATTGCGGCAGAGACCTGGAGCGCCGCGGCTGGGCCGATGGTGGAGCTGGCAGGGGCCTTGGGGGTGGCGCTGGTCTTTGCCTTCGCCTGGTCGAGTCGAAGCTCGGTCGACCTGGCCAGCACCGGAACCGTGCTGGTCGCGCTGCTTCTGATGTATCGGCCTTTGCACGGGCTGGCTCAGGCTGTTTTCGGCTGGTGGTCCGGTCTGGCCTCGCTCGATCGGCTCGATGAGCTGTTCGGCTTGCCGTCCGAGCAGCCCGAGCCTGCCCGGGCGCGGACCGAGCCGCTGCTGTCGCTCGCCTTGGACGGTCTGCAGTTCGACTACGACGGTCGCCCGGTGCTCCGCGGCGCGAGCGCATCGTTTCGGGCCGGAGAGCTCGTCGCGATGACCGGCGACAGTGGTGTTGGGAAGTCGACCTTGCTCGGGATTTTGGCGGGGGTGCTCCCGGCGTCCGCAGGGAGCATCGCGCTCGACGGTCTAGCCGCGTCCCGAGATTCGCTCAGCGCTGCAACGGCTTGGATGCCGCAGAACCCGGCGCTCTTTCACGACAGCATCTTGAACAACGTTGCCTTGGGCAGCAGTCGTCCGGATCGTGAAAAGGTCGTGGAGGTTTGTCGGAGGGTCGATGCGCACGACTTCATTTCGGCGCGGCCGCAAGGCTACGACGGCGTGCTTCATGAAGGCGGCACCGATCTTTCGACCGGTCAGCGGCAGCGCATCACCTTGGCGCGCGCCCTGTTCAGAGCTGCCCCGGTGTTGCTGCTGGACGAGCCGAGCTCTGCGCTAGACGACGAGCAGGAGCGCAATGTGATCCGGGTTTGCCGCGAGCATGCCGACCGAGGGGGCCTGGTCATCGTCGCGACGCATCGCGAGGATTTCCTTCGTCATGCGGACCGCGTGCTAGAGCTGCGGGACGGAACGGTAATCGAGTGGGAACGACGAACCGCAGAAGCACTCTTGCACTAGCGACGCTCCTGTGGCTCGGTGGCCTCGGCGGAACGGCTTTTGCGGCGCCCGACCCTGCGGCCATCGCGAACGCGGTGACCGAGCTCGATGGGGAGCACGATCGGGCCACGGCTGCGGTTTACCTACTTCAAGCGGGGGGCGAACGCGCGGCGAAGCAGATCCGCAGCGCTTGGCCGACGATTTCGCTGCTCGGGCAGAAGCGCGCGATCGGCCCGCTCCGGAGCCTTGCCAAAGACCATGACGCTGCGGTCGATACGCTGACGGAGGCGGCTCGCTCGGACGACGAGGACCTACGTGACCGTGCGTTCGAGGCGCTGCGACAAGTCGGCCTGCGCGGACGCAAAGCGTTCGTCGAGCTGCTTGCCGATCCGCAGGCAGGGGATCGGGCGGCCTCGGTGCTGGCGCGCGCCGAGCCGGATTTCGCAATCAAGCGGCTGCTCGCTGCGATGGCAGAGCCGGCTGGATCCAATCGCCCCGGACTTCGCGCGGCGCTCGGCACGGCGGTGCAGCGTTCGGTTGGAGATGCCAACGACGCGCTTCGCGGCTGGCTTGCTACGTCACCCGCGGTCTCGGCCGTGGCGAGTGCCGGCATCGGACTCATCGGCTTGGAGGCGCAGCGAGCGACGCTGACTTCGTTCATCGAGTATGCGGCGCCGAAGTCGACGGACTTCGCTTCGACCTGGCGGCTGCTTCACGCAGCCGCTGCGGCCGGCCCGAGCGCCGAGATCGATGACTGGCTCCGGAGCCAAGTCGACGGGCCCGATGAATGGATGCTTCGCCAAGCGGCCGTCGATGGGATGACGGCACGTGGACATCGTGAGGATGTCCGCGCTTCGTTGAAGGACCCCTACCCCCGGGTCCGCGCGAGCGCAGCGGCCGCCTTGTCGGGCGACGACGGGTCGATGTTGGAGCGTGCCACCCTCGCCCGGCGTGATACTTGGCCCATGGTTCGCGCCGCGGCGGTGAGCAGCTTGCGGCGCGAAGGCGAGGCGCTCGCGGTCGTGGTGGCCTCGGTCGACGACTCGATGTCCGAGGTTCGTGCGGCAGCGATAAGGGTGCTCAGCGCGACCTCGCACGACGAGGGCTGGGAGCGCATCCACCGAAGGCTCCGCGCCCGTGACGAGTGGCCCGCTGTGACCCAGGCCGCCATCGAGTACGTCGTCGCCCATTGTCGCAGCGATGCGGCCGAAGCCCTGTTCTTGGTCGTGATGCGGGCCGCCCCGAGCAATGCCCTGACCGAGGACCTGAACAACGCGGCCCGGGCGATTGAAGCGCTCCGTGCCCTCGGAAGCCCCGAAGCGGTCGCGACCGTTGAGCAGCTCCGAAGCACCGAGGGCGTTCCGCCCACGCTGAAAATGGCGCTCGAACAGCCCCCAGCCGAGGACGGCGGCTGCCGCCAAGCACCCCCCTAGATTGTCGCTCGTGAATCGCCCGTGTTAGTTTGTTTGGGACAGGGGGAAACATGGGAGCTCGTCTAATAGGCCTGATTGTGGCCGGGGTGCTGTTGAGCGCCGGTTGTGAACAGATCACGTCCGCTTCGGAGCCCGAAGCAGAGGTCGAACAACTGCCAAAAATCGTCCCGAACCTTCCGGAGGTTCCGACGCTACCGCCGGCGCCATTTCCGACGACTTACGAAGATGAGTCGTACAGCGTGTACGGCCTGCGTCAGCGTCCGACCAAGTTGCTCGACATGGACCTCGGGGTGACGGGGTTCATCATCGAGATCTACGAACCGCCGGCCTGCAAGATGCGGAAGAAGGAACAATGCCCGAAGGTCGCCGCGCCGCACATGTTCATTGCCGACACTGCGGACCAGACCGACCGTGCCGAGCAATTGCTCGTGGTGGGTTACGCCGACAACCAGGAGCAGCTCCAGCGCGCTCGCCGCGGCCGCAAGACGACCACCATTGCCGGTGACGTCGTGGTGCCGAAAGGCCTGGCGGTGGGCAACAAGGTTCGCGTGAAGGGGCACTTCACGCTCATCTCCTCGGGTGGTTTCAACACCAGCAACGGTCTGCTTGAATACGCGTCGCACGAGACGCTCTCCAAGGGCTCGGCGAACTAGTCAGGGCGTGGCCGCGCCGCCATCCGGCTCGGCGATGAGCAGGTCGGACAAGTCCGGCGCGCCTGCGTCGCCTTTGAGCTCGAACGCGTCCGCGCGGCGGTCGAAGAGCGCGACGACGTCCTTGCTGACGACCGAGATCTGCTGCTGGTCATCGATTCGGACGTAGCCGCCGCCGTCGACCGGAGTGCCCGCGCCGAGCGAAATGCGCACCTTGGCGCGACCCATTTCGAAGCTGACCTCTGCCTTGGGCCGGTCCATGCCGAAGCTCAGCAAGTCCTCGGGGCTTGGGCTCTGCAGTGTCCGAACCGGGATCGCGAACTCCCAGTCGCGTAGGTAGTTCTCGATGACCTCGGGGTCGGCCGGCGCCTGCTTCGGCTCCTCGAGGGTCCAGGTCTCGTCGAAGCCCTCGCCCGTTCGCAGCAGCGCGATGCGCTCATCTCCAGAAGCGATGCGAACTCGAGTGATGCGCTCGCGAATGACGGACTCCAGCAAGAGGCCCGAGCGGGACTCGATTTCCCTGCGCCCTGGGCCGCCGCGCTCGAATGCCATCACGTAGGCCAGCAACACGGCTGCCACGACGAGCAAGATGACCGGCGTGCGCCCGCTCATGAACGCCTCGACCACCAAACGCCAAAGCCGGCAATCAGCGCGGCCAGCGGCAAGAGAACCACGACACGGAACAAGAGGTTCTGCAGATCGGCGTCGCTCATGATGACGGCGCGGGCGTTGGTCTTGCGAGGCGCGATGTTGATTAAGGCCTCGCGCTGGGTGAGCCAGCCGACCGATGAGGAAAGCAGGTCGATGTTCGAGAGCTGCGGGTTCTCGAGCAGCTCGGAGCTCATCCAGTCGCTGTCGCCAATGACGAGCAAGCGGCCCGGCGTGGGGCCGTCGGCCTTGACCGGCTTCAGGTCGTCGCCGAGGGGCGGCACGTACTCCCAGGCCACCGCAAGGGGCACCGCGCTCGCTGGTGTCGCGGTTGCATTGGCATTCGGGTCGAGCGCGCGCGCCAGGTCCGTTTCGGCTACCGCTGCCGGGCTCGTGCGAAAGAGCACCTCGGTGTCGCTGCCATCTGCGACGTCAATCGAACGGGCGACCGCGAAGAGAATCCCCCCGCCGCGCTTCCGGATTGTATCGACGAGCCGATGGGTTCCGAGGTTCGTCACGAGGAACAGGTCGCCGGGGTTGCCCGGCAGCTGCTGGGCTGTGTCGTTCTCGATGACGAGGTCCGCGCCAACGACGATGCCGCGCGCTTCGAGCGAGCTCTCCAAGCCCGTCCCGGTGAGCACTTCCTTCTTGAGCACAGGGTCGAAGGCAAGCAGCACGTTGCCGCCCGACACGAGGTAGCGGTCGATGACGGCGACCTCGTCTTTGGAGAACGGGCGCTGCGGGCTGATGACGAAGAGTGCGTCACAGGCGTCCGGTACATCGTCTGCCCGAATCTCGAACGGCTCGACTTCTATCTTCTCCCATTCGAGCTCGCGAGCTACCGCATCGAAGCTACGCTCGCCGTAGGCTCCGATCTCCCATTCGCCGTGACCCGCCGCGACGCAGACCTTGTTGGGTTCGCCGGTGGTCACCTCGAGGATCGCTCCGGTGAGCGCGCGCTCGGATTGCAGGTCGAGCTTGTGTCCGTCGGCGTCTTCGAAGGTCTCGAAGTCCTCGACGATGAGCTGATGGCGCTCGACTTTCCACTTGCGCTCGCCGCTGGTGACCACCACCGGCACCTGGGAAAGCGTGACGTCCCCGGCGAGCCAGCTGTCGATTCCGAACTTGTCCGCAAGCGCCTGATAGCGCGCGCGGTCGCGGTCCGGGTCGACCCATTCCACGCTGATCCGGTCGGTGACGGCCTTGTACTCCTCGAGCAGCGTCTCCACGTCGGCGAAGTCCTGCTCGTCGCGCCCGAGGAAGACATAGACCTCCACGTCCTTGTCGAGCTCTTTCAGGGCCTGCTGGCTGCGCACTGAAAGCGTGAACAAGCCGTGGCTCGTCCAGTCCCATCGCTTGTAGTGGCGCGATGAGATGTAGTTCACCAGGACCACGACCAGCAGGCCGAGCACGGCCGTGAGCAAGAGGTTCAAGCGGGTTCGGGGCTGCGCGCTCATCCGTGCCTCCGCGCCTTGAGCGCGCCAATACTGAGCCCAACCGCCAGGACTGCGAGCGACAGGTCGAAGACCAGGTACCGGGTGTCAATCACGCCCTTGGCGAAGCTCTGCATGTGGCCCAGCATGCTCACGTAGGCGCAGACCTCGCGCGCGGTGCCGTCGAGGACGAACTCGCCAATGCCCACCGTGAACAGGACGCCGAGTGTGACGAAGGCGAGCACGGCAGCCACGATTTGCGTCGGTGCGAGCACGCTCATGAGCAAACCCACGGCCATGAAGTATGCGCCCAGGCACAAGATGCCGAAGTAGCTGGCGGTCACCGCGCCCCAGTCGACGCTACCGTGCTGGCTCATGATCCAGGCGTAGATGAGGGTTGGCGCCCAAAGCGTGCACCAGATCAGGAGCGAGGCGCCGTACTTGCCAACAATGACCGAGGCCTCGGACACCGGTGCGGTCATCAGGGTCTCGATGGTTCCGGCCTGCTTCTCGCCGGCGACCAGGCGCATCGTCAGCACCGGCACGAAAACTAGAAGCGGTATGAAGAACAGCGCGCTTCCGCCGAAAAACCCGGACAAAGGGGTCGATGCGCCAGAGGAGACCGCGTTGCGGGCGTAGAACTCGGAGAGCATCCAAAACCAGACGCCGTTCCACACCAGCCAGGATGTCAGCACGACGTAGGCCAGCGGCGAGACGAAGAACGAGGCGAGCTCTCGCCTGAGGACGACCCATGCGCCCCTCATGAGGCTTTCTCTTCGGCGCCGGACGCTGTGAGATTGGCGAACACGTCTTCGAGGCTGGTCTCGGACTCACCGGGTACCAGGTCGGCGACCTTCTGGCCTTCTCGAATGATGATGACCCGGTCGCAAACCGCTTCGACCTCGGAGAGAATGTGAGTCGAAAGCAGCACCGTCTTTTTGCCGGCGAAGCCTCGGATGAGCTCGCGAAACTGCCGGACCTGATTCGGGTCCAGCCCCGAGGTGGGCTCGTCGAGAATCAGGATCGGTGGATCGGCGATGAGCGCCTCGGCCAGACCCACCCGCTGCCTGTAGCCTTTCGAGAGCTGGCCGACGATTCGTGTCCGCGCGTCGGCGACCCCTGCAAGCTCGAGGCAGCGGTCGACCGCCTCGGTGACGTTTGGGACCGCCTTGAGCTTGCCCCGATGGCGGAGGTACTCGTGGACGCGCATCTCCCGATACAAAGGCACCCCTTCGGGCATGTAACCCATTCGCTCTCGGGCTCGAATCGAGCTCTGCACGGCGTCGATTCCGTCGATCTGAATCTCGCCCGAGCTGGGCGCCAGGTAGCCGGTCAGCATCCGGAGGGTCGTGCTTTTGCCCGCGCCGTTCGGCCCCAGGAAGCCAACGATCTCACCTGGTTCCACCCGGAACGACACCTTGTCTACTGCGAGTCGGCTTCCGTACCGCTTCGTGAGTTGTTGGACTTCGATCACGTCTTGCTCATTGGGCGCACGGGGTACTCGATGCCATTGAGCGTTGCAACTGCAGACCTGTCCAGGTTCTGCGGCTTTCTCGCTTCTCCGAGCCGGGCTTCTCTACGATCCAAAGTAGATGTCCTCGATCTCATGGAAGGTTCGACTGAGCGCCTGCGTCCTCGCGCTCGTCGGCGCAGGCTCCCTCGCCGGAGCGTCCGAGACGCGCCGCGCCCCGATGGTCATCGAGCCGATCGCGATCCGCCCCTCTCCAATTCTCGAACCGGTCCACCACGAGCCCGGGCCGGAGGTCGCGGCTGTCGTCCCCATCATCAACCAAGACATCACCGGTCTGCGCTTCCCGAGCGGGCTCACGATTCAGGGCGGCAGCAAGCACCGCGCCATTCTCTTCACCTTCGACGACGGCCCCTCGCGCCGAACGACCCCGCGGCTTCTCGACATGCTCGACGAGCTCGGCATCAAAGCGCTTTTCTTCGTGACCAGCGAGAGCTTCGGTAATGGCAACCCCTGGGAGCGGGAGCATGCCGAGATTGTCCGCGACATCGTTCGCAGGGGGCACCTGGTTGGCAACCACACCGAGACCCACCGCCAGCTCCCCTTGCTTGGCAACGAGGAGATTCGAGCCGAGCTCGCCATCACCGAGCGTAAGCTCGAGCGGGCCATCGGCCGGACGCCGAGATTGATTCGCCCGCCCGGCGGCGCCTTGTCGCACCGGGTCGAGCAGCTGCTTGGCGACCTTGGCTACACCAGCGTGATGTGGGCGCTCTACCCCGGCGATTTGGAGGTAAATACCCCCGAAGACGTGGTTCGCACGTTCTTCCGGGTCCTCGACCGCCGGGAGCAGGATACGGGCGACCGCGGTGGCATCGTATTGATGCACGACACCAAGCGCCACAGCCTCGAAGCTCTCCCGCGACTGGTGCGTGCGCTGCAAAACCGCAACTGCAAGCTCCTCGAACGCGGCGAAGAACTCTACGACATCGTCGATGACCTCGGCTACTTCATCCCTGGCCACGAGCCCGACCAGACGCTCGAAGAGCGCCAAGAAGAGCTGCGGCGGCACATGCAGCGGGTCTGCAACACCGTCGCGCTTCGCTAGCTAGCCGCGCGTCGCCAGGATTCGCCACACAGGCAAGCCGTCCTCGATGGCGCGCTTCTCACGATTTGAACGCGCATCGAACGGGTTCGCCTCGACGTAGCCAGTGGCCGAAGCGAGCGTGAAGCCGGGCGTGCTGCGAAGCTGGGCCAGGTACTGCTCCGCCCGGTGCTCGACGTCGGTTTGAATGAAGAGCTCGCCGCCGGGCTTCATCAGGCGGGCTAGCTCCGTCAACAGGGCCTCCCCGATGACGCGCCGCTTGTCGTGGCGCTTCTTCCACCAAGGGTCCGGGAAGTGCAGCGCGACCCGCTGAACCGATCTGTCTGGCTCAGCTCGCTTCAAGATTTCGCGGGCATCCCCGCAGAGAATCTTCACTTTTTCGATGCCGCGTTTTTGGAGCCGCTCGCTGGCCTGGTAGGCGAGCTTGGTCTTGACCTCGATGCCGATGATGCGGCTCTGCGGGGCGGCCGCCCTCCGCTCAAACAGCGACAAACCGCGCCCAAAACCGATGTCCAGCTCAATGGGCCCTGATCCGGCGATCAGGTCTTCGAGAGAAAAGCGACCCTCGGGGGCTCTCGGGGCCCGCTCGCGATAGAGCCTACGTAGGTCTGAGTCCGACACCCGCGCTCCCTACCGGCGGCTCCAATGGGCGTCAAACCGGATACACTCCTTCTTGACCGCCCAGGTACCGATCGCGTATGCCAGCGACATACATCTTGGTGAATGGGGCTTGATGTCGATGAGAGTTTTAATCGTCGAAGACAGCGTGACCATGCGCAAGGTCATGGAGATGACTTTCGCTGGTGAGGACGCGGAGTTGCTGGTCGTGGAAAGCGGCGAGCGTGCACTGGAACAAGGGGCTGCCTTCGGTCCGGACGTGGCGTTCATCGATGCGTCGCTGCCCGGAATCGACGGATACGAAGTGACTCGCGCGATGAAGTCCAACCCGGGGCTTTCAAGCACCGCCGTGATTCTCATGGCCAGCCAGCATCGTCCGCTCGATGTGGCCCGTGCTTCGGAAGTCGGCGCCGATGACCACATTCTCAAGCCCTTCGACACGCAGGAAGCCATCGACAAGGCAAACGGCCTCGCCGGCCAGGTCATGTCCATCTCCGACATGCCGTCGGTCCCCGCCGCGCGCCCCGCGACCAAGCCGCCGATGCCGGTTGCTCAGCGTTCCTACCGGCCCACGCCGCCGCCCTTGCCGGTTAGTCCGGTTCAGTCCGCGCGGCCCATCGGGCATACGCCCCTCAGTGGAGCGCAGGTCTCTGTTGCGCCCGGGAGCGCAGCTTCGCTTCGTTCTTCATCGCCGCCCGCGAAGATCGTCTCCGCCCCGGCCGTGCAGGTCTCGTCCGCGCCGCCGAGCCAGTTCGGCACGGCGCCTCCACAGTCCTCGTCCGCGCCGCCGAGCCAGTTCGGCACGGCGCCTCCACAGTCCTCGTCCGCGCCGCCGAGCCAGTTCGGCACGGCGCCGCCCGCGCGCGTCGCCTCCGCCCGTCCATCCTCGCCGCTGCAGGCCGCAGGTGCGAGCGAAGCCCTCTCCCATTCGGTGGTGGCGCGACTCGAAACGCTCGGTCTTACGTCTGACCAGGTCGAAGCTGTCCTCAAGCTGTCGGCTGAAGTCGTCGAACGTGTGGTCTGGGAGGTTGTGCCTGATCTCGCAGAAGCGATGATTCGCGAGGAATTGCACCGTCTCATCGGCGACTGAGGCTTGACTGCCTCGCGGTTTCACCGCACACGGTCGGTCCGATGAGCGAACAGTCTGACGAGATGCCCAAGCAGTACTCGCCCACCGAAAGCGAGTCGCGTTGGTATGAGTTCTGGGAGACCTCGGGGTTCTTTGCAGCCTCCGAGGAGCCGGGTGACGACCGGCAGACATACACGCTCGCCATTCCGCCGCCCAACGTCACCGGTTCGCTCCACATGGGGCACGCCTGCCGGACGACCTTCGAGGACGTGCTCTGCCGCTACAAGCGGATGCAGGGCTACAACACGCTCTGGGTGCCCGGCATCGACCATGCAGGCATCGCCACGCAGGTCGTGGTCGAGCGGCAGCTGAAGAACGAAGGGCTGACCCGCTACGACCTGGGCCGCGAGAAGTTCATCGAGCGGGTCTGGCAGTGGAAAGAGGAGTCCGGCGGACGGATTCTTCAGCAGCTCCGCAAGATGGGCGCTTCGTGCGACTGGCCGCGAACCAAGTTCACGATGGACCCGGACATGGTGCGGGCCGTCCGTGAGGCCTTCGTGCGCCTATACGAAGAGGGGCTCATTTACCGCGACACGCGACTGGTCAACTGGGACGTCGAGTCGCAGACCGTGCTCTCGGACCTCGAGGTCGAGCAGGAGGAAAACGTCGAAGGCGCGATGTTCGACTTCGCCTATCCGCTGGCCGACGGCGGCGGCGAGGTGGTGGTGTCGACCACACGCCCCGAAACGATGCTCGGCGACACAGCCGTAGCGATTCATCCCGACGACGCGCGCTACCGGCACCTGCACGGCAAGTACGTGCGGCACCCGTTCGTGGGCCGCTTGATTCCGGTGATTCTCGACGCGGAGCTCGTCGACCCCGAGTTTGGCACCGGCGTCGTGAAGGTGACGCCCGCACACGACCCGAACGACTTTGCGACGGGCAAGCGGCACGGCCTCGAGGAAATCAACATCTTCAACCTCGACGGCACGATGAACGAGAGCTCGGGCCAGTTCCAAGGGCTCGACCGCTTCGAGGCGCGAAAGGCCGTCGAAATCGAGCTCGGCAATCGTGGTCTCGCCCGCGGGAGCAAAAAGCACATGATGACGCTGCCACGCTCGCAGCGTTCGGGGAGCATCGTCGAGCCCATGATTTCGACGCAGTGGTTCGTGAGGATGAAGCCACTCGCCGAGCCCGCCATCAAGGCGGTCGAAGACGGCACGATTCAGATTCTGCCGCCCGAGTGGAGCAAGACCTACTTCCACTGGCTTCGCAACATTCAAGACTGGTGCATTTCGCGGCAGCTCTGGTGGGGGCACCCGATTCCGGCCTGGTACTGCGAGGACTGCGAGCACATCACGGTGTCGCGCGAAGACGCGACGGCCTGTGGCAGCTGCGGCAGTGCGTCGATTCGCCAAGACGACGACGTGCTCGACACCTGGTTCAGCTCGGGGCTCTGGCCGTTCTCGACGCTCGGCTGGCCCGACAAGACCGTCGCCCTCGAGCGCTTCTACCCGACTCAGGACATGGAGACCGGCTACGACATTCTGTTCTTCTGGGTCGCGCGCATGATTATGATGGGCCTCCACTTCATGGGCGAGGTTCCCTTCACTCGCGTCCTGCTCGCCGGCCTGGTGACCGACGAGCGCGGCGAGAAGATGAGCAAGGTCAAGGGCAACGTCGTCGATCCGCTCGATGTCATTTACGGAGCGACCGGCGAAGAGCTGCTGGCCAAGGCCGAGAAGGCCGGTGCCAAAAAGTCCGGCATCAAGTACCTGAAAACAACCTACCCGGACGGCTTTGCCGCGTACGGGGCCGACGCGCTGCGCATGACCCTGCTCAGCTATTCGCCGCAGTCCCGACGCATCGCGCTTTCGATTAAGCGCATCGAGGGCTACCGGAACTTCGCCAACAAACTTTGGAATGCCTCCCGCTACGCGCTGATGCGTCTCGAGGGCTCTCCGACAAAGGCTTCCCAGCAATGCCCGCAGCCCAAAGCGCTCGCGAATCGCTGGATTTTGTCGCGCCTCTATCAGGCCCTCGACGTCGCATCGTCAGGGCTGGACGCGTACCGGCTCGATGAAGCGTCCGGGGCGCTCTATCACTTCGTCTGGGACGAGTTCTGCGACTGGTTCCTCGAGCTCAGCAAGCCCGCCCTCGACAGCGGGGATGCTGCGCTGGTTCAGGAGACCGAAGCGACCCTGGTGCATGCGCTCGAGACCGTGCTTCGAGCCCTGCACCCGATGATGCCGCACATCACCGAGGAGATTTGGCAGCGGGTTCCGAAGTGGGACGGCGCCCCTGCAAGCATCATGGTCAGCCGGTTTCCGACGGCGCTGGTCGACGCCAAGCTCGACCGGAATGCGGAGCGCGACTTCGAGGCGCTCCAAGCCTTCGTCGGAAGCGTGCGCACGATTCGCGCCGAGCACGACGTCCCGCGGAGTCAGCTGACGCGGATTCACTGGCACACAGACGACGAAGCCAAGCGCGCGGTCCTCGAAGCCGAGCGGATGACCATCGAGAGCCTGGCGCGCTGCGAGCTCTGCTTCGAGGCGGACCCTGCCAAGCTCGAAGACCCGAGCGCCCACTTCGAGAACGCCGCGGTCTTCGTGAATCCGGGGATTCGGGCCGCCGTGCCAGGCGTCATCGATGTCGAAAAGGAGCGCGACCGCCTGCAGCGCGACCTCAAGAAGGTTGAAAAAGAGCTCGAAGTCGTCGAAAAGAAGCTCAGCAACCCAAGCTTCGTCGAGCGCGCGCCACAGGCCGTGGTCGAGAAGTCGAGGCGGGACGCCTTGGAGCTTCGGGAGAAGCGGGAGCGCTTGGAAGCGGCGCTGAAGAGCCTCTGAGATAGGACTTTGAGCACAGCGGCCACAGACTCGACACCCAGCCAAACGCAGCGGCCGCTCTGTGTGGACCTCGATGGCACGCTGGTGGCGACCGACACGATGGCCGAGGGGTTCATGGGCTTGCTCAAGAGCCGGCCTTGGAAGCTGTTCGGCGCCCTCGCCGCTCTGAGCACTGGGCGCCCCAAGCTCAAGCGGTACCTCGCCGAGAATGCAGCAGTAGACCCGGCCGCGCTTCCTTATCGGGATGAAGTGCTCGACGAAATCAGCGCGGCGCGCGCCGCGGGCCGTCGGGTGCTCCTCGTCACCGCCTCTGACCAGGCGACCGCCGATGTGGTTTCAGAGCACCTGGGGCTCTTCGATGAAGCGATTGGAAGCGACGGGCACAGCAACCTCAAGGCTCACCGCAAGGCCGAGTATCTGACCGGTCGCTTCGGCGCCGGTGGTTTTCAGTACCTGGGCGACTCGTCCGCCGACCTGCCGGTTTGGAAAGCCGCCAACGAGGCCAGCATGGTCTGCCCAAGCCCGAGCACGCAGCGCGCCGCCGCGCAAATGGTTCCAAGCGCCACGGTCTTGGTGCAGCGGCCCGCAAAGCTCAGGGCTGCCGTCAAGGAGCTTCGCCCCCACCAGTGGGCCAAGAACATCCTGCTCTTCGTCCCGCTGTACTTCTCGCACCAGTACAACAACCTGAACCTGGTTCTAACCGCCGTCATGGCATTCATCTCATTCTCGTTCTGCGCTTCCTCGATTTACGTATTGAACGACCTGGTCGACCTTCCTGCAGACCGTCAGCACCGGAGCAAGCGCAACAGGCCGCTTGCCGCGGGCACGCTCTCGATTCCCGAGGGGGTCGCGCTTTCCCTGGGTGCCCTCGCCTTGTCCATCGCTCTTGCCGCCGTTTTCGTGAACCCCAAGTTCGTTCTGGTGCTCCTGGGCTACGTGGCGCTGACCACGGCCTACAGCTTCGTCCTCAAGCAGCAGATGATTATCGACGTGCTCGCCTTGGCCTCGCTCTTCACCTATCGAGTGTTCGCCGGCGGTGCCGCGGTCGACGTCAAGCTCTCGCCCTGGTTGCTCGCATTTTCGATTTTCTTCTTCACGAGCTTGGCGTTCGTGAAGCGCTACAGCGAGCTCATCCAAGTCCAAGGCGAAGTCGACGCATCTCTCAAGGGCCGCAACTACGTCCAAGCCGACATCCCCATCATCACCTCGGCCGGGCCTTCGGCGGGCCTGCTCGCCGTGCTCGTCTTTGCGCTCTACATCAACAGCCCCGCCATGTTCGTGTACTACTCCGTGCCCGAAATCCTCTGGGGTATCTGCCTGATTCTGGTCTACTGGATCATGCGCATCTGGTTTCTCGCCGGGCGCAATCAGATGCACGACGACCCGGTGCTCTTTGCCTTGAAAGACAAAATCAGCCTCGCCGCCGGCGCCCTCGTGATTGCCTGCTTGCTGGTCGCCCGGTACAGCTAGCTCAGAAGAGCTCCATCTGGCCGGGCTGCACCACGCCCTCGTGCAAGCGCACGCCTTCGAGCTCGAGCAAGAGTTGCTTGCGGTCGAGCCCGCCGCCGTAGCCCCCGAGGTGATGCCCCGCCTCGACGACGCGGTGACAGGGCACGATGACGGGGACGGGATTCACGTGGTTCGCCTGGCCCACGGCGCGCATCGCACGCGGCGAGTGAATCTCTTGAGCGACGCCTCCGTAGGTGCGCACCTGCCCCCAGGGGATGTTGCGCAGCGCCTCCCAGACGCGTAGCTGAAATTCGGTGCCCCGGAGGTCGAGCGGAACGCCGGCAAAGTCCTCCGGCTCGCCGTCGAAGTAGCGGCCCAAGGGCTCCGTGTAGACGCTTGGCACCGCCATCTCGTCGGCAAGCTCGCGGTCGAGACGGTCGAACGAAAGGTGAAGCAAGCCCTTGTCCGTCCAGGCGAGCCAGAGCGTGCCGAGCCCCTTGGCTTCGAAGGTGCCCCAGCCCGTGACGGGAGCTTGGTGGGTCTGGTCGGCGGTGGTACCTTCCGCGCTCATGGCTCGTTGGCTCCTTGCATCTGCCTTGCTGCTTTCAATTGCATGCGGACCCAGCCTTAAACAAGTCCAAAGAAGCGAGCAAGCATACGAGCAGTGCTACGGCGCCGACTACGACCCGGCGGTGAGCCCCAATCAGCGCCGCGCATGCTGGGCCAATTGGCTCCAAGCGCGTAGCTCCGCAGAGCCCCCCGAGCGCGTCCGGTACGCCGAAATGCGCCTCGAACAGCTCGCCATCGACAGCACCACCCGCCCGCTTCCAGGCGACGACGCTCCCGAGCCCCTCCCCGCCTACGAGCACGAATACCCAAGGCCGCCCCCCGGCGAATATCAGCAATCGGGCTGCAACCCCCTGTGCAACGACCGCTGGGCAAGGTGCAACGGCTACTGCGAGATGAAGGACAAAACCTGCGTAGCCGCTTGCGAAAGCGAGTTTAGGGTCTGCGTAGACGGGTGTCCGTAACGGGGCACGGAAAAAGGCGCGACACCGCAGCAATGCGCCACAAGACAGCAGGCGGCAGCGCGAGCCCGCAGGGCGAAGCCCGGCGCAAAGCGCCGGCAAGGCAGAGCGCAGCGAATGCCGCGCCAGGGAGGATTACGGGTGGGGGTGGGCGGGCGGTGTAATTAAACCTGACCACGCCACCAATCCACCACCCCGCCCCCACCACACCCGCGGCAGCACAAGCCGTAAGTCGACGCCCGCTCCCAAGCCCACCAACCCGCAAGACAGCATGCGCGGCAGCGCGAGCCCGCAGGGCGAAGCCCGGCGCGAACGCGCCGGCAAGGCGAAGCGCAGCGACCGCCGCGCCAGGGAGGATTACGGGTGGGGGTGGGCGGGCGGTGTAATTAAACCTGACCACGCCACCAATCCACCACCCCGCCCCCAAACCCCCGCGGCAGCCAAGCCGTTCGGCGCAGCCCCGTGTCGCGCCTTTTTCCGCGCCCCGGCCTAGACTTCCAGAACCAGCTTCCCGAGCTTCTCGCCCGTAAACAGCCTCAGCAACGCGCTCGGAAAGTTCTCGATGCCTTCGACGACGTGCTCTTTGGCCTTGAGCTTCCCCTCCGCCATCCACTTTGCGATTTCGGCCGCGGCCTCGCCGCACTTCGCCGCGTAGTCGAACACCACGAAGCCTTCCATCCGGGCGCGGTAGGTCAGGAGCGCCATGTAGTTGTTGGGGCCGCGGAAGCGTGGGTTATTGTACTGACTGATGGCGCCGCAAATCACGACGCGGCCGTGCATGGCGATTTTGCTCAGCACCGCGTCGAGGATTTCACCGCCGACGTTGTCGAAGAACACATCCACGCGCTTCGGGCACAGCACGCCCAGGCGGTCGCGGATGTTCTCGTTCTTGTAGTCGATGGCCCCGTCGAAGCCGAGCTCGTCGACCAGGTAGGCGCACTTCTCCGGCCCGCCGGCAATGCCGATGACGCGGCAGCCTTTGATTTTCGCAATCTGGCCGGTGACGCTGCCCACCGCTCCCGCTGCACCCGAAATCACGACAGTGTCGCCCTCCTTGGCCTTGCCGATGTCGAGCAGGCCGAAGTAGGCGGTCATCCCGGGCCAGCCCAGCACGCCGAGGTAGCTTTGAATCGGCGCCAGGCTTGCGTCGATTTTCAACAGCTCCTTGGGCTTGGCCACCGCGTACTGCTGGACGCCGAGCACGCCTTGCACGGCGTCCCCCGCTTTGAGCTTCGGGCTGTTTGACTCGATGACTTCACCGACGGTGTTCGCCCGCATCACATCACCGACCTTCACGTCGTCGATGTAAGTCGCCCCCTCGTTCATCCAGGCGCGCATCGCCGGGTCGAGCGAGATGTGGCTGATCTTCACGAGCACTTCGCCCTCCCCCGGCTTGGGAACCGGCCCTTCCTCGAAAGACCAGTTGCTGTCGTTGGGGAGACCATCGGGCCGGGATGCCAGCCGCACCTGCTTGTTCATCATCGTCATGCTCCTGAAATCAGAGTTCGGCCGGATCAGGCCTCGGTCCAAATGCGTGCGCCCGGGATCCACTTCGCGTGAAAGCCAGCCGGCACGCGCGACGGCAAGCGAACCCGCGCCACCGGGCCGCGCTCGATTTGCCTCGCGTCGAAGACCCACGACTCGGATCGGCCGTCGGTGTTCATCATGATGGTCACCACGTAGCCGTCGTCTTCGCTCGCCCCGCCCAGAGCAGGCGCAAACGGCGACTCACTTGCAAACCAACCATCCGGGTAGTCGTAGCGCAAGCAAGAGCCATCCTCGTGGTCGTACTTCACCAGCGCGCGAAACTCGACCGTGTGCATGTCGCGCGGCAGGTACTGGTGGTACGAGTACCGCGTCTTTTGTCCGTAGAGCAGCGTGTCCGGCAAACAAAACTCGGTGTTCAAATCGTCGAGCTGCTCTTCTTTGCACTCGCCCGTCACCAAGTTCATCCGCCAGCGCCGAAGGTGCGTCTGGATGCGCAGGTACGCGAGCATGGCAGCGAGCGGCCCCTCCTCGGGGTTGCGCCGAATCGACGGGTCCGGCTGAAAGCAGCCGTCCATCACAATCCAGTCGCCCTCTTCCCAAGCGTTCACCATGTGAAGCACATAGCCCGGCTCGAACTCGAACCAGCGCACCTCGTCGCTGCCCCCGCGCCGCGGAATCACGCCAAAGCGCGAAGGCAAGTCGCGATGAAAGCGCGCCACCCGGAACCCGTGCTTCTTCAACACCTCTTCGTCCTGAAAGAACGGGAAGTCGTGAAGGATGGAATAGTTCTCGGTGATGGTGATGTCGTGCGGCGCTCGAACACCCGGCAGGTCGATGGGCACCTGGTGCACGAGATTGCCGTCCCGGTCGTTGACCGCGTAGGTCATGTAAGGCGGCTCGAAGTCGTCGAGCGTGAACCAAACCAACTCACCGGTCCGCTCGTCGACTTTGGGGTGCGCCGACACCGTCGTCCGCCGCTTCCCGCCAAAGTCGTCCACCCCAGTCGGCTCGAGCGTCAAGGGGTCGAGCGTGTACGGCTCCCCGCAAAGGTACCAAAGCGCAAAGAGCTTCCCGTTGTGCCAAACGACATCGGTGTTCGCCGTGTCCTTGGCCCGAAGGTCCATCCCGGCTTCATTGAGCGGCCCCATGATGCCGTTCCAAAGCGCGCGCCCCGCTCGCGCCTCTTTGCGAAGCCCTGCCGTCGGCACGAGCCGACTTCGGTACGAGGCCTTCCCATCACGGAAGTAAACCGCATGCACCATCCCGTCCCCATCGAACCAGTGGTACGCGTTGCGCGGCTCGAAACACCGAGTTCGGCCCATTGCGCACGTAGGCCCCAAACAGGTCCTTCGGCAGCTCCCCCTCCACCTCGCAGGTCGAACGAGCAACTCTCATGCACCGTCGGCCCGTAGAGCCCGTGCAGGTAGGGGTTTTCGACGTTGGGCGTCCAGGTGGGTGCGTCGGAGCGGGGCGAATTCATCCGCGGGAGAGTACGTGAGGGGTGGGAGCAGCGCCAGTTGCGGAGGGCTTGGGAGCGGGTGCGGGCTCGCGCTGCCGCGGGTGCTGGTTGGCGGGTCGGTGGGCTTGGGAAGGGGTGGCGACGTACGGCTTGTGCTGCCGCGGGTGTTGTGGGGGGCGGGTGTTGGGTGGGGCGCCTGGTACGGCTTGATTACACCGCCCCGCCCACCCCCACCCGTAATCCTCCCTGGCGCGGCATTCGCTTTGCTCTGCCTTGCCGGCGCTTTGCGCCGGGCTTCGCCCTGTGGGCTCGCGCTGCCGCCTGCTGTCTTGGGGGGCGTGCTGCGCATTCGGCCATTTCGGCTCAGAGGGCCCCAAAACTGGCGTAATTAGTGCTAATCTCGTCCACAGTGGACAATGTCTGACCTCGTCACCCAGCGCGAATACAAGAAGCTCCTCGCCGACCTCCAGCGCATCATCGGCGAGGGCAAACAGAGCGCCGAACGCGCTGCCGCCCAAGCCCTCGTCAACAGCTACTGGGCCATCGGCAAGCGCATCGCCAAAGAAAAGCTCAACACGCGCGCCGACTACCACAGCGCCATCCTCGCCGACCTCTCCGCCGACCTCGCCATCGGTGCACGCACCCTCCAACGCACCGTCACCTTCTACCAAACCTACCGCCGCCCCCCGAGCATCGACGGCCTGAGCTGGGCCCACTACCGCATTCTCATGCAGCTACGCGATCCAGCCGAGCGCACCTTCTACGAACAGCTCGCCGCAACCGATACCCTCTCCGTCAAACGCCTCAACGTCGCCATCCAAAGCGACCACTACCAAAGCGCCCAAGCCACCTCCGAAGGCAAGCCGGTCACCATCCCCCGCCCCAGCGACCCGAGTTACCTCTACAAAGCCGAAGTCCGCGACGTCATCGACGCCGACACCGTCCTGCTCGACATCGACCTAGGCTTCGAAGTCATCCGCCGCCAATCCATTCGCCTCGCCCGCATCGACGCCCCACCCCGCGACACCACCCTCGGCAAACAAGGCCGCCGCTTCGTCCGCGAACAACTCGCCACTGCCCGCACCGTCGTAGTCAACACGCGCAAATACGACATCCACCGCCGCTACGTCGCCCACCTCTTCTACGCCTTCAACAAGCCGAGGCATCGAGCACACATTCCTAAAAGGCCGCTACTTGAATCAAGAGCTCGTCAGCAAGGGCTTCGCGAAGATGGTCTAAACGAGCGAAAACCACCGGCCGCACAGCCGCATCGGTTTCGATGCCGCCGCCGTCGAAAGCTCAAGCAAGCCCCAACCCCCGCCAAGCCCTCTCCCCAAAGTGAAACCAACGGTCGACGCGCATGCCGTCGAAATGAAATCGGAGGTTCGGTCCGGAGATCGGGAGATTCACAGCTTTCGGCCGAAGCGCAGCCAGGCAAACACCGCCCTCGTGCCGCACGCTTCGATAGACGATGCCGTTCGATCCCGCCTCGCGGAGCTCGCGCGCCAAGGCCTGAGCCGCACTGTACTCGTCCGCATCGTGGGCCTTCGCAAATCCACCCCGAACATCGTGAAAGCGAGCATCGATCGCAGCGACCAGCGCCCGCAGCTCCATGCTGGTTCCCAGAGGCTCCTGGGTTCGCGCAAAGAAGAGCCCAACATGATGCGCCTTTTCATGCACGGCGGTCACCAAGGACTGGGCGCAATAGTAGACACCCCAACTTCCGTCACTAAACCGCGAAGGCCAGCCGATGTGTGTGAACGGGGCCATCACCCATGAGGCGCCCGCTCCGCTCACGCGCTCGTCCGGCGGCACCAATGAGATTTCGCCGGCCTCCTGACGCACGCGGGGATTGGTGAGCGTCTCGAGCTCAATCAGGCTTTCCCAGTCGTCGGGGTCGGCAATGCGCTCAAAAAGATCGATCGGCGGAAAGCGCGCATTGATGACCCGATAGCTGCTCGCCCATCGAACGCGACGCTTTGGAGGTTGCTCGGCCACGCTAGCCACGAACGAAGTCGAGGTACTGACGCACCTGAGCCAAGTCGACGACACGCCCCCCAAGGGCGTGCTCGAGCGCAGACCGTCCCCCGAAGGCCGCGTTTGGTTTCTTCATCCATTCGTCGGCTTGGCCGGGGTTCGAAAACAGCAGCTGCAGCCCTTTGTAGATGCCCAGCACGTAGCTCACCCGCTCCAAGGTGTCGTGCGAAAGCTTTCCCCCCTCGCCCTTCTTCCAAGCGTAAAACGTCGTCCGACTGGGCTTTCCGAGAAGCACTTGAGCATCGGCGTCCCGAACCTGCCACGCATCCATGATGCGAAAGAACCCTCGCTTCACCGCATCGTGGTCGATCCCCCGAGGCGTCGGGTCTGGCTTCCTGTCAGCTTCGGGAAGCATAGTTCATATATGAACTCAACGTTCTATTTTGTCAATATCCGAACTCTCTCGCCGCGATCTGCAAACAGCTCGATAGTTTCGACGTTGTTCTACGTTGAGGGATTTGCCCCAATGAAAAGTCGTCAAGGGACGATAGGGACGTTCGTACACACGCCGTTCTGGCACTCACCGATGAGCAGGTTCGGAAAAGCGATGGTGCATCTCGTGAGTGCAAGGGTTGCCATCGCTACAGGAATCCGTGTGGACGCAGCCTGTCGCCGGATCACAGCTGTGCGTCCTCAGAACCCCGTCGATCGCAGAATCGCTGATGTCTCCACGCTCGGGGTCAAGATCGCCTTCGCGTTCGACAAGGATAGGCGCGATACTGCGAAGCACATCCAAGTAGGCTGCCGCCGAGTCACTCGCTCGCCTCAGCCTCTTTGGCCTCGCAGGATTCCCAGCCCTCGAGAACGTAGTTGCAGTACGCGCTGTCGCAGCCTTCTTGGCTGACGCAAAGCCGGTAGAAGAGCCACTCGAACTCGCAGCCGAAGGGCTCGAAGCGCTCTCGGCACTCTGCCTCTGTGACCTCCCCGCACTGCGGGATTTGGACGCAAAAGACTTCGGTGTTCTGATCGCGGTCGAAATCGCACCTCGCATACTTCGGCTGGCTCTCAGCACAAAGCGCATCCGACTGACAGAACTCCTCGCATTCCTCGTGACTCGTGCAGGCCGGATTGGGAGGGCAGTCGTCGCGCTGGCGCTGATAGCAGGCCGGCACCCGTTCGTTGCTGCACACGCAGTCGCAATGCGGCCCAGTCGGCAATTCTTGCCGTTCGCACTGAGCGGAGAGGATCGAAAGCGGAAGCAAGAGGATGAGCAGATGGGATCCGCGAAGCATCCGCGCAGGTTATCATCTGAGCGCCTACTCGGCCACGGGCGGCAGTTCGAGGGTTAGCGTCAGTGCCAGCGTCAGTGCCAGCGTCAGCGTCAGTGCCAGCGTCAGTGCCAGCTCGGCGTCAGTGTCAGTGTCAGTGTCAGCGTCGGCGTCAGAGTCACTGTGAGCTGCGGCGCCTGTGCGCTAACCTCCGCTCATGTCCGCGCCGACGCATCAGGAACCAGGGCTTCTTTCCGATGGCATCGCCCGCTTCGTTCCCCCGGGCGCCGACCCTGCAGCGCTCCCGCGCTCCTTCGCTCTCGTTGAGCCTCTTCCCGCACTCGGTCCTGTTCCCGACTCGTGGACGACGACTCCAGACTTCGATTCGAGCGCGAACACCTTCGTCGCCACCATCCCCACCGACCCCCGCAGCAGCCTCTACGCCACAGGTGAGGTCGCCGGGCCCCTGCTCCGCAATGGCTTCGTCACCGAGTGCTGGGCCAAGCAGCCGTTTCGCCTCGAAGCGGATGGGAAGCCGGCGCCCAACTACGATGAGAAGTCGAAGAGCCTCTATCACGCGCACCCCTGGGTCCTGGCCGTGCGCTCCGACGGGAGCGCGTTCGGGGTTCTCGCCGATACGACCTTCCGGCTGCAAATCGATCTCCGTGACGGAATCCGTCTCACGAGCTCGGAGCCCTTCCCCGTCATCATCATCGAAGGCGCGTCCCCGCAACACGTAGTCCAGCGCCTCTCCGACCTAACCGGCCGGATCGAGCTTCCACCCCGCTGGACGCTCGGCTACCACCAGTGCCGCTTCTCGTACTACCCAGACGCGCGCGTCCGCGAGCTCGCCGAGGAGTTCCGGGCTCGCAAGCTCCCCTGCGACGTCATCTGGGTCGATATCCACTACATGGACGCCTACAAGGTATTCACCTTCGACGCGGAGGGCTTTCCCGACCCCAAGGGCACCAACGACTTCCTGCACGGCCTCGGCTTCAAGTCGGTTTGGATCCTCGACCCCGCGATCAAGGCCGAGGCGGGGTACGCGGTCTACGACGAAGGCGTCGCCGAAGCTCACTTCCTGATCAACGCCGAAGGCCGCGAGCACCACGAATGGACCTGGCCCGGCGACGCCGCCTTCCCCGACTACACGCGCCCCGAGACGCGAGCCTGGTGGACCCGCCTGACGCGCGAGTTTCTCGAGGGGGGCATGGACGGCGTCTGGGTCGATCTCAACGAGCCCTCGCCCATTCTGCCGCTTGGCGCCGAGCTGCCCGAAGACCTCGTGCATCGCGGCGGAGGCGACATCGCCCCCGGAAGCCACGCCCAATACCACAATGTTTACGGGTTCTTGATGTCCAAATCTACACGGGATGCCATGCGCGAAGCCCGGCCGGAGCGGCGCCCTTTCGTTCTGACGCGCTCGAGCTACCTCGGCGGCCAGCGCTACGCCGCGACCTGGACCGGCGATAACGTGGCCACCTGGGAGCACCTGCATTGGTCGGTGCCGATGGCCCTGAACCTCGGTCTGTCCGGGCAGCCTTACTCGGGGCCTGACGTCGGCGGATTCGCCGGTACCCCTTCTCCCGAGCTCTTTGCGCACTGGATGGGCGTGGGCGCGCTCCTGCCGTTCTTCCGGACTCACAACGCCTTGCACGGCGACCAAGAGCCCTGGTCATTCGGCGAGGTCGCCGAGGAGCAGTCCCGCATCGCCCTGACGCGTCGCTACCGGCTCCTGCCCTATCTCTACACCCTCTTCCACGAAGCCTCGGTCACCGGCCTGCCTGTCGCTCGTCCGCTCTTCTTCGCCGACTCGGCGGACCCCTCCTTGCGCAACGAGGACCACGCGTTTCTCCTGGGCGGCGATGTGCTCGTGCAGCCCCAGCTCCTCGAAAACGAATCTCACGACTTCGCAATGCCCAAGGGCCGCTGGCGCCGCTTCGCTCTCGCGGGAGAAGACCCCGATGCGAGCAGCGCAAACCCCATCCTTCATCTACGGGACGGCGCGATCCTCCCGCTAGGTCCCGGCGGACAAACCAGCGAGGAGGCGACCCAGGGCCCGCTGACGCTCATCGTCTCCTTGGACGCCTCGGGCAGAGCGCAGGGACGCCTCTACGAGGACGCAGGCGACGGCTTCGGTTATGCACAGGGCGACTATTTGCTGACGACTTACCGGGCGGTGCCGACAGATGGCGGCGTCGAAATCAGCATCGCGAAGCAGGAAGGCCAGCGTCCCCGTCCCGGGCGCGAGCTGCATATCGAGTTACTGACAGACGATGGCGTCATCCGCGCTGCGGGGATCGACGGGCAAGTCGTGACGGTGGCGTGACGGGGTTGGTGTTGGGCGGGTGGCGACGTGTGGCTTGTGCTGCCGCGGGTGTGTTGAAGCGGGGTGTTGGGTTGGGTGCGTGGTACGGTTTGATTACACCGCCCCGCCTAGACGCCCTCGGCGGTTGGTTGGTCCCGCCCCACCACCCCCACACTATCGCCCGCCCCCACCCGTAGTTCTGGTATCACTCTCACGCGAGTGAGCAGCGTGCCTGGCGCGGCGTTCGCTTCGCTCCGCCTTGCCGGCGCCTTTCGCGCCGGGCTTCGCCCTTCGGGCTCGCGCTGCCGCCTGCTGTCTTGGCGGCGGGAGCAACGGAGAGGCACTGCCACGGTCACGGCCCCACGGCCACCGCCCCGGCTTAATCGCACCGCCGCGCTCAGTGGCCCGACGTGTCCAGCACCCTCTTCGACAACGGCCTCAGCAACAGCCCGTAGAACATCTCCAAGTACCTGCGCGTCTCATCCCGCTCCAGCGACGAAATGTAGCGCCAGAAGCCGTAGATGCGCGACAGCTTCATGAGCGTCGAGGCGTAGAGCTCCCAGTTGTAGCGCTTTTCCACCCGCTCGATGCCACCTTTTGAAATCGCCTCCCAGACCTTGGGGTCCTTCTCGCAGGCTCGGAAGAAGTCGAGCATCTGCTGCGTGATTTCGGCGCCCTGGGTCGGGTCGATGTGGAAGCCCGACTTTCCGTGTTCGATGATCTCGAGCGGGCCGCCGTAGCGGGTTGCGAAGGTCGGAAGCCCACTGCTCATCGCCTCGATCACGGTGAGGCCGAACGCCTCGAACTGGGCTGGCTGCACGAAGGCGCCTCGCTGGTCGGCCACGAAACGGTAGAGCTCGCTGACCTTGTTCTTGTCGGTCTGCATTTCGATCCAGCGGACTTGGCCTTCGAGATTGCATTCGTCGAAGAGCCAATGGGTGCGCTCGATTTGCTCCCGCTCGTCGCGGTCGTTCGACTCTTCGGCGCGGAGCCGGCCGCCCACGATGACCAGGTTCGCGACCTCGCGCAGCTCTTCATTCTGCGCATACCATTCGACCAGGCCGGCCATGTTCTTGATGCGATCCAGGCGCGACATCGCGAAAAGCAGCGGCTTGTCCTGGTTGGTCAGCAGGCCGCGGTACGCGCAGTCCGGCGAGCCGTAGACCATCGTTTCGATTTCCTTCCGGATCTCTTCGGGGCGACGCGCCTCCTCGAAGTACGGGAAGAACACCCTCGAGTCCGCACCCGGCGAGACGATGTTGAACTTCGGGTCGAAACAGTCGATCCCCGAAACCACCCGGTAGAGCCGCGGCATGGAAAACGAGCTGTAGCTCTCGTATTGCCCTACGCTCTCGGCCGTCCCGGCGATCTCTTGATAGGTGCTGGTGATGATGAAGTCCGCGGTGTTCATCGTCATCAGGTCGGCCGTGAACTGTGCGGAGAAGTGATGGTCGGACTCGTGGCTCTGCCAGTGCAGGTCCGAGAGCAGGTACTTCGTCTTTTCGAGGGCGTGCGCGATGTTGCACTGCGTGACCCCGAGCCGATGCGCCAGGACGCTCGCCACCAGGTTGCCGTCCGAGTAGTTGCCGATGACGAAATCGGGGCGCACGCCGCCAAGCTCGACCAGAAGCTCGCCTTCGGCATCGATGGCGTAGCGCTCCAGGTACGGCCAGACCTCGAAGCGTGAAATCCACTGAGGGATGACCTCGCCGCTGTGGTAGTCGCGAAACGGAACCCGCAGGATGCGCGCATGCTCCGTGCCGAGGATCGGCTCGATGCGCTCGTCACAGGTCGTGCCGTCCGCCTCCGGAATCAAACGCGAGAGCACGACGATTTGCGGCTCGATGTCGAGGCCCTGGTTGTGAATCGTTTCGCGCATCTCGCGCTCCAGGGCGCGAACCTGGTCGAGGATGTAGACCACCTGCCCGCCCGTGTCGGGCTTGCCGAGCACATTGGACTGCCCGAAGTAGCCGTGCGGCGAGACGATGACGATCGAGAAGATCATCGGCATGCGCGCCAGGAAGCTCTCGAGGATTCTCGGGGACGGGGCCTCGAGGATGTCGAGCAGCAGCTCCATCGTTTCGCGAATCTGGGCCGGCGTACGGCCCCAACCCGGCTCGAAGCCCAAGCGTCGAAGCTCCCGGCTGAGCTCGTCACTCGCCTCTTGTTGGGGCTCGAGAGCCGTGACGGCCTGGTCGAGCGCCTCCCGCAGCTCGTCCACGTCTCGAAGGGTGCCGTTGAGCATCAGCTGCTGCCCGCGTATCTGGTGGACCTGCAAAAAGTCGAAGAGCAGCTTCTGACCGCGACCGCCATCCATGAAGAGCCGCCCGGCAAGGTGCCGGTTCAGAAACTCCACCCCGCGCCCGATGTTGCGAGGATCCTTGAGCTTCGGGAAGCCGCGCTCGAAAGGGCTGAGGTCGACCTCGAGCACGTAGCGGTCACCCGGCGGAATCCCGGCGGCGGCGCGCTCCTTGACGTCGAGGTACTCGGTGACGCTCAGCTCGCGGCTGTGCATATCTTCGCTGTGCACCTGCAGGTACTGCCAACGCCCCACCCGTTCGCGCACGGCGAAACAGATGAAGTGCTCGGTCACCACGGCCTCCTGAGTGTGCCGCATGATCGTCTTCATTTTGGTGTCGCGAAGCGGCGCGCCGACTTCGGTGTCGGCGAACTGCTCGTACTCGTGCACGAGATCCGACCAGAGAAGGAACTGGCGGTCGAGCCCCGTCAGTCGTCTGATCAGCAAGTAGAGTGTTTCGCGATGGGACTGGAGCAGCTCGTTGAGCGACTGAATCATTCTTGTTCCTCGGGGGGGACTCTAATGTCCCCTAGGAAATCGTACCAATCGATCCCCTCGAGGATTCCGCGTGCGTGTGGGCTCTTGGCAAAGTGAACGCGCGGTCGCCCGCGAAGCTTGTCGAGCTCTGGTGTGTGATTGCTCACGACCACGCCGAGCGTATCCCCCGAAAGCATGTCCCAGTCGTTCCCTGAATCGCCGGCGACGAGCAATCGCTGCGGCTCGAGGTTCCACTTGAAGCAAAAGAAGCGAATCGCGAATCCGCAGGACGCGCGAATCGGGAGAACGTCCAGGTAGATCTCATGATCCAGAATGGTAGTCACCCGCAGCCCCTCTTGGCGAACGCGGCGACGAATTTCTTTGAGATCCGGAGCGACCTTGGGGTCGAGGCGATAGCGGAGCCGATACTTCGTTTCCGACTGGTGAACGCGTTCTAGGCCCGGAATCTCGCCAATCACCCGGTGCACCTCGTTCGGATCCCAACGGTAGCGAATCTGGCGCTCCCAAGAACGGTCGGGCAGCAGGTGAGTCCCGTAGTGGAGCTCGCTTCCTGCGGCTGTGATCAGCACATCCGGAACCGGCATCTCGAGCTCCTCCATCAGCGCGAGGGCTTCGGCCAGGGTCCGCCCCGTCGCGATGCCGAAGCCGACCTTGGCATCGGTGTTCTCCAAGCGCTCCATCAGCGTCGCCATCGCTTCGTCGTCACCGGTCAATGTGTCATCGACGTCGGTCACCAGTAGCCTGTCCATGCCGGCGAGATTGTTGCGTCGCCGACGGATGGGCACGTGTCGCGTGTCCTTCACGACTTTCCGCGCCTCTTCCACATAGCGCTTGGCATGGCTGCCCCAGGAGTAGTTCGCGTGCGCCGCGCGGAGCCCGTCCTCGGACCAGCGTGTCCATCGCTCTGGGTCGCTCAGGGCGTCGCGCATCGCCTCGCCGATCGCCTTGGAATCGAGCGCGTCGACCAGGATGCCGTTGTTACAGGTCCCAATGATGTCTGTCGGACCGCCATCGTTGGTGGCGACCAGCGGCAAGCCAGTGGCCGAAGCTTCGAGCAGTGTGAGGCCGAAGGGCTCGGTCAGCGCAGGGTTGACGAACAGGCCTCTGGTCTTTGCGGCAAGCCTGAAGAGCTCGGGCACGTCGCTCGGCTCGTGGTGCTTGGGATAAGCCACCGTGCCGTAGAGGTCGTAGCGATCGATGAGCGTGAGGATCTGGGTCAGGACGCGGCGCGGGCCCGGGCCCATCTCGCTGATGTCGTCCCGGTTGCCAGCGACGATAATCAAGTTGGCCATGTCCCGAAGGCCTTCGGTTTCCCCGAATGCACGGACCAGGCCTTCGAAGTTCTTCCGCTCGTCGGCGCGGGCCAAGGCCAGCACCATCGGCTTGCTCGGGTCCTTCAGAAACCGGTCGAGCTGGGCGGCGATGTGCGGGCGCTCCCAGTCCTCTGCGGGCGGCGAGAACCGAGAGAGATCGACGCCCGGCGGGATGACTTGCATGCGCTCTGGCTGGTAGTGGTCGTAGAGCTCGTACTGCTCGCGGACCTCTTGACGCGTGCTCGCGATGACGAGCGCGGCGCTTTCGAGCGTGCGCTCTTCGGCCTCGATGCGTTGGACGAAGCGGTAGGTCTGTTCGCTTTCTTCGCCCTTGGATTGGAGACGCAGTTGCTTCACCCGGCCCAGGGAGTGCCCCGTGAAGACGAAGGGCACACCGAGGAGCTTCGCGAGACGCGAACCAACATAGCCGGCGTCGGCATAGTGTCCGTGAATCAGGTCCGGCGGGCGTTCCTGCATACGCACATAGCGCATGAGCTGATCGATCAAGCTGTCGAGGTGCGGCCAGAGAGTTTCTTTTCGAAGGTAGCGCCGCGGGCCAAAGGGGATGCGGACGATTTGGGCGCCGCGACTGATCGGCTCGAAAGGCCTCGAGTAAATCTCGTCGACGCGCTTGTCGAAAATCTGGCGAGTGACGACGTCGACGCGCTCGATGTCCGGATGTTCCGATAGCGCCCTCGCCTGGTCCACCACGTACGAGACCTGTCCGCCGGTGTCGGCGTCACGCCCGAGCTCGATGTCGGTTGCGCGAACCAGCCCGTGGACGGTCAGCGACAAGACGTAGAGACCATCGGGCCCCGGTGCTCTGATCGTGCCGGCGCTCGTGTCCTTGGCCCATTCGGTCAGGTGCCGCTCGTAGAGCGCGAAGTCGGTGGTGGTGGCGCCACGGATTCCGCAAAGGTCTGCCGCGAACGCGGCCGCGCGGTCCAGGGTGACCTGCTGATCCCATTGCTGCAGGATCCCGAGACATACCACGGCGCTGAACGCGTCTCCCGCGCCGACGGTGTCGATGAGATTCTTCGCCGGTTTCGCGTGCGCTTCGAACGTCGTCTGACCGCCAATGACGGACAAGGCTCCCTCGGCACCGCGGGTCACGATGATGCCGTCGTTGCCGTGTTTGCGTGCCAGCCCGAGGGCGGCGTCGCGGCACTCTTCGAAGGTCGCGGTTTGCTTGGAGGTCAGCTCCGCGAGCTCCTTGTCACTGAGCTTGATCCAGTTGCCATTCCACAGACACCAATCGACCTTGTCTCGGGTCCACCAGGGGTCCCGCAAATTGATGTCGATGAACGAGGGGGCATCGGCCTCGTCGCGGAGCCTGCGCAGCGTCGACCAGCTGTCCTCGGAGCGAAGCGCCAGCGAGCCGTGATACAGCAAGCCGATGGGCTCCTCGAAGGCGGCGCGGATCGCCGGTTCTGCTCGGATCGAGTCCCAGGCTTGCCCGGGCGCGATCTCGTAATGGTTTTCGCCGTCGATGAAGCTCGCGGTCACCCGGCCGGTCGGGCGCTCCGGGTCCGCCTGCACGCCGTGGGTCATCAGGTCCCAGCTGGTCATCCGCTCGATGACTTCGCGGCCCTCGTCGTCCTCGCCAACCGCGCTAATCACCAAGGGATTCGAGTTGAATCCCCGCAAATGCCAGGCGACGTTGAACGGCGCGCCTCCGAGCACACGGCTGCCGTCCGCGAAATGGTCGAACAGCACCTCGCCAAAAATGACCGGTCGTTTGTGGAATCGATGCACAGGCTCTCAGCTAACGTATTCCGGGGTGCAGTTGGTCTCGGTTCTCGCTAGGCTCACGCAGCCATGAGCGTACCACGTTCACTCCTTGCGTCAGATTTGGATGGGACACTGATCCCCCTGGAACGCGATTCTCAACGCTTGCGTGAGGTCACCCAGTTCGTAGACGTGGTCGACGATAGCGTCAACCTGATGCTCGCCTACGTCACGGGTCGCCACCTGGCGCTTGCGCGGGAAGGAATCGCGGAGGTCGGCCTGCCCTCGCCCGATTGGTTCGTCTGCGATGTCGGAACCAGCGTGTATCGACGCACCGACGCCGGGTTTGAGCCGGATGAAGCATACCGCGAGGCGATGCGAGCGGCCTTCGGTGGCCTCAGTGGCGTCGACATCCGCGCGGCGATCGGCGCCATCGAAGGGCTCGATCTTCAAGAACGGGAGAAGCAAGCCGAGTTCAAGGTCAGCTACTACACCCGCGGCCGCCCCGAGCCGTACGTCGACACCGTTCAGGCGCGGCTCGACGCAGCGAACGCGCAGGTGAACCTCGTCGCAAGTCACGACCCCGTCAGCGGCCGCGGCCTCCTCGACGTGCTCCCTGCCGGTATCGCCAAGGACTACGCCGTCCGCTACCTGCACGACCACAGCGGCGTCGATGAGCAGCACCTGGTCTACGCCGGCGACTCGGGCAACGACCGCGCAGCCATGCTTACCGGCTTTCGGGTGATCGTCGTCGGCAACGCCGATGAAGAGCTCAAAAAAGACCTCGGGATCGAGGCCGTGGCCCAGGGAATCGCCGAGAAAATCTATTTCGCGAAGCATCCCTATGCCCGAGGAGTCTTAGAGGGACTCCGGCATTTCGGCTTTGTGAGCCAGTAACTTGCGACCGCCAGCTGCCCGCCACCGGCGGCAGCCTCAATGCGCGGCGCCCCAGCTGTTGCCCCAGCCGGCGTCCACCGGCAGCGGCACCGATAGTGGCACCGCGTTCTGCATCCGGTCGATGACGAGCGCCTCGAGCGCTTCCCGCTCCTTCGGCGGCACTTCGAACACCAGCTCGTCGTGAACCGTCAGCACCATGCGGCTGTGCAGGGCCTGCTTTTCGATGTCGCGCTGAATGTCTACCATCGCGACTTTCATGATGTCCGCTGCGGTCCCCTGAATCGGAGTATTGCAGGCGATGCGCTCTGCTGCGGCGCGCAGGTTCTTGTTCTGGCTGCGGATGTCCGGAAGCGAGCGGCGGCGGCCTAGCAGCGTCGTCACCAGGCCGTTGGCGTGCGCCTGTTCGACGACTTCGTCGAGGAACGACTTGACCCCGGCGTACTGATCGAAAAACGCATCGATGTAGCGCTGGGCCTCGCCCCGCTCGATCTTGAGGTTGCGAGCCAGGGCGAACTGGCTCTGGCCGTAAATGACCGCGAAGTTCACCGTCTTGGCCTCGCCGCGCATCTGCTTGGTCACTTCCTCGGGCTTCACGCCGAAGAGCGCGCAGGCGGTCTGCACGTGTACGTCATCGCCTCTCGAGAAGGCGTCGACCAAAGCGGGGTCGCGGCTCAGGTGGGCCAGCACCCGGAGCTCGATCTGGGAGTAGTCGGCCGACAGCATCGACCAACCCTCCGCCGGCACGAAGGCGTCCCGCACCCGGCGCCCCATCTCGGTGCGAATCGGGATGTTCTGCAGGTTCGGGTCGCTCGACGAGAGCCGCCCGGTCGCCGCGACCAGCTGGTTGTAGCGCGTGTGGATGCGCCCGGTGTCCGGATTCACCTCCCGCGGTAAAGCGTCTAAATACGTGCTCTTGAGCTTTGAAACCGATCGGTATTCGAGAATCGCCTGAGGCAGCGGGTGAAGCCGGGCGAGCTCTTCGAGCACCCCGTGGTCGGTCGACCGCCCGGTCTTGGTCTTCTTGCTCGAGGGCAGGCCGAGCTCGTCGAAAAGGATGGTCTCGAGCTGCCGCGGGGACGAGACGTTGAAGTCGTGGCCGGCCAGCTCGGTACAGCGCGCGTGCAGGCTCTGGAGCTCGCTGTCCGCCGTCTTGGAGAGCTCCGCAAGCAGCCCCGTGTCGACCCGAATCCCCGTGAGCTCCATGGTCGCGAGGACGCCGGCCAGGGGCAGCTCCACCTCGTAGAAGAGCCGCTCGAACTCCCCTTCATGCATGCGCGGGGTCAGCAGCTCGCTCAGGCGGAACGTGTAGTCCGCACGCTCGTTGGCGTACTGCGCCACGGCTTGCACTTCGAGCTCGTCCCAGGCCAGGGCCTTCTTGCCCTTCCCGCGGACGCTCTGTTCGCTGCTCAGCTCGCCATCGAGCTCTTGGCGCGCCACATCCTCCAATCGATGCGCGTGTCGGCCGGGGTCGAGCAGGTAACTCGCCAAGGACGGATCAAAACGCACTCCCCGAAGGGTGACGCCGCGCCGCGCCCAGAACGCCTTTTCGCGTTTGGCGAGCGTGAGCTTGGGGATGAGCGAGTTGTGCAGCAGCGGCGTGAGCACCGACCCAGCTTCCTCCCAGCTCAAGTGATCCGGCGCGCCGATGTAGCGATGGCCGAGCGGAATGTACGCGCTGACGCCGTCCACCCAGCTCAGCGCAACGCCGACGAGCTCTGCCCGGATCGGATCGTCGATGTCCATTATTGTATAGAGGGCAAAGCTTCCGACCTCACGAATCGCGCCGGCGATCCGATGCAGGCCCTCCGCGCTCGTGATCGTCTCGTAGTGCCCTTCGATGACCGGCGCTGGATCGAGCTGAGCAAGCAGGCGCGTGAGCTCGAGCTCGCTGAAGAGCGTGCGTAGCGCCGCAGTGTTTCCGCCAGTGTATGGGCGAGTGACGACGTCCGGGTCCATCGCCACGTCGTGGCGAAGCGTCACCAGCTCGCGGGAGGTGAGCGCCTTTTTCCGGTGCTCGCCTAGCTTCGCCTTGAGCGCCTTGCGCGTGATGCTCTCGAGGTTCTCGTAGATGCCGTCCAGACTTCCGTACTCATCGAGAAGCTTGGCCGCGGTCTTCTGTCCCACCGAAGGAACGCCCGGCACGTTGTCCGAGCTGTCGCCCATCAGCGCCAAGAGGTCGCGCACCTGGCCGGGCTCGACGCCCATCTTCTCCCGGGTCTCTTCGACGCCAAAGACTTTGTCTCGCATCGTGTCGTACATGACGACGTCGGGGCCCACCAGCTGGAGCAGGTCCTTGTCGGCGCTCACGATGACGACTCGAAGCCCCTCGCGGCGGGCCTGCGTCACCAGGGTCGCGATGACGTCATCGGCCTCGAAGCCCGGCGCCCCGATCGGCGACATGCCCCAGGCTTCGGCGATCTCGTAGACACGCAGCATCTGCTGCTCCAGATCGGGCGGCGCCGGCGGGCGATTGGCCTTGTAGTCCGGGTACAGTTCTTTTCGAAACGACTTCCCCTTGGAGTCCATCGCGACGACCACGCTGCGCGGCTCGCGCTCCCGAAGCAGCTTGAGCAGCATGCTGGCCACCCCGGAAACCGCGTGGGTGGGCTCACCCTTGCTGTTCGAAAGCGGCGGCAGGGCGTGGTAGGCGCGAAACACATAGGAGCTGATGTCGATCACGTAGATCGTCTCCGGATCTCCCTTCTTCGGCAGCTCTTCGGGCACGCCGGGGCACCATCCAACGCGCGAAACCAGAGGTCAAGGTGCGAAGCCAGGTTGCGTGCCCGCTTCGCCCCATGCTACGCGCCGAGCCGCAGCCACCGGACAGTTTCCTTATGTTTGAGACGCTCACAAAGGGCTTTCGCAACGCCCGCAATCGCCTCTCCGGAGTCACCGAGCTCACCGAGGAGAACATCGATCAGGCCCTGCGCGACGTGCGCCTGTCCTTGCTCGAGGCCGACGTCGAGTTCGGCGTCACCAAGGATTTCCTCGCGCGCGTGAAAGAAAAGGCGATCGGCACCGTCGTCGAGACCGCTGCCAAGTCCGCCAAGCGTAAGGTCAAGGTCGGCCCGGCCGAGCAGTTCGTGAAGATCTGCCAGGACGAGCTCGAGTCGATGATGGCCTTCGAGGGCGAGCCGGTGGAGTTCGCCAAGAAGCCCAAGCCGACCGGCATCATGATGGTCGGCCTTCAGGGTTCCGGTAAGACGACCAGCGCGGCCAAGCTGGCGCTGCTGCTCGAAACGAGCAATGCGCGAAAGCCGCTTCTCGTTGCCGCAGACGTCGCGCGTCCGGGCGCGATCGAGCAGCTTCAGGTCCTGGGCGAGCAAATCAACGTGCCGGTCTTCTCGATTCCCGGCGGGCTGCCGCTGGAGATCTGCAAGAGCGGCCTGGCGCACGCCAAGAAGCTGAAGTGCGACACGGTCATCTACGACACGGCAGGTCGACTCGCGATCGACGAAGCGCTCATGAAAGAGCTCGACGACATTCGCACCTCGGTCGATCCGCAAAACGTGTTCCTCGTCGTCGACGCGATGATCGGTCAGGACTCGGTCAAGACGGCAAAGTCCTTCCACGATCTGCTCGGGCTGAGCGGCGTCATCCTCACCAAGCTCGACGGCGACGCGCGCGGCGGTGCGGCGATTTCGATCAAGAACGCCACCGGGACGGCGGTCAAGTTCGCAGGCACGGGCGAGACACTCGATCGGCTCGAAGAGTTCCGGGCCGACGGCATGGCGAGCCGCATTCTCGGCATGGGCGACGTCGTCGGTCTGATGAAAGACTTCGAGGAGGTCGTCGACGAGAAGAAGGCCGAGCAGGACGCCAAGCGCATGCTTCGCGGCCAGTTCACCCTCGATGACTTCCTCGAGCAGCTTCAGACCCTGCAGAACATGGGGCCGCTTCAGGACCTGCTCGACAAGGTTCCGTTCTTTGCCGACAGCATGCCCGAGGGCTTCCAAGTCGATGAGCGCGAGATCGGCCAGATCAAAGCGATCGTCAGCTCGATGACCCGGCAGGAGCGCGCGAAGGCCGAGCTCTTCCAAAAGCATCCGACCCGCCTGGTGCGCGTGGCCAAGGGCTCCGGCACGACCGAGAAGCAGGTCGCCGAAATCCTCCAACGCTTTGCCTTCATGAAACAGATGATGGGCAGCATCGGCTCGCAGGCCGGCATGCTCTCGAAGATCCCCGGCATGAAGCAGATGGCCGCCGCCAATCGGCTTCGGGATGCCGTGAAGACAGGCGGGCTCGAAGGAAACCCGATGATGGCGAACCTGGCCGACTCCTTGCTCGAAGCCGCGGTGGCCGAACAAGGCGGCTTGGGTCCGGGCGGGCCACAGGCGCCGCGCAGGGTCATCGACAAGAGCAAAAAGAAGTCCAAACGAAAGATGCAGAGAAAGTCGCGCCGCAAGTCGCGACGATGAACGCGAGCACCATGAGCTTCACGCGCGGCGCTGCCGTTCTTCTCCTGGGCGCCATCGCAGCGTGCACGAGTGACGTCGAGCCTTTGACCCCGGCGCAGCGGCAAGTGGTCGCAGCGTACGTCTCGAAGGTCGCGCCCTCCCCCGAGTGGCGCCTCGATTTCGACTTCGAAGGCAAGGTGAAGCTCCTCGGCTACGACATCGATCGGGCGCGATGGCGGCCGGGCGAGACGATGCGCATCACCTGGTACTGGCAGGCCCTCGAGCCGCTCGAAGAAGGTTGGAAGCTGTTCACTCACATCGAGGACCCGGACAGCGAGCGAACGCTCAACCAAGACGGAAACGGCACGCTCCGCTGGCTCTACGGCGTAGACCGCTGGCGAAGCGGCGAGTACATCCAGGACCCACAGGACCTGCATCTGCCCGAGGATTGGACCGGAAGCTCAGCCGAAATCTACCTGGGCATCTGGCGCGATGAGCAGCGTCTTCGGGTTCGCGTCGGCGGTTCAAAAGGAGCGGACCGCCCTGTTGCGGCAAGCGTCCCGACCCCAGCAGCCGAAAACGCGCCCCGCAACAGCGACGCCGTGCCAAGGCTCGGGCTCGTCCAAACCAAGCGCCCCCCTAGGCTCGACGGCTCGCTCGATGATCCGGTTTGGGGCTTTGCCAAGACCAGCCGCGCATTCGTCGAAACAAAAAACGGCGCCGCCGCCCCCATCCAGGCTTCCGCGAAGCTCCTTTGGGACGCGCGCTACCTCTACGTCGGCGTCGACGTACAGGACGCATTGCTGCGCGCGAGCCACAGGCGCCACGACGACCATCTGTGGACCCAGGATTGCGTCGAGCTGATGATCGACCCCGATGGCGACGGACGGAACTACTTCGAGATCCAGGTCTCGCCGCGCGGCGTGGTCTTCGACACCCGGTACGATTCGCGTCGCCTCCCCGAACCCTTCGGCCACGTGGACTGGGACAGCAAGATTCGCGTTGGCGTCTCGCCGCGCGGAAAGATCGACGATCGCGAGGCCGACGCGGGTTATGCCGTCGAAATCGCGATCCCGTGGCAGGCGTTCAGTCTGGATGGAAAACCCTTTTCACCACCCGCGATCGGGGACGAATGGCGCGCGAATTTCTATGTGATGGACCTCGGCAAGGATCGGCAGCAGGCCGCCGCATGGTCCGCCTTGGGAATTGCGGATTTCCATGTGCCGCGACGATTCGGTATCCTGGCGTTCCAGGGGCCAGCCGACGGTATGTTGGGGACGAGCGAGCCACTACAGATTCGGGAAGATCGCCTGCCAAAGCCGTTGGAACGCGGCCCGGCGCTCGATCGCAGCGTGAAGGACACGATGATTCGAAAGCGACTGAACGACCGCAAGCATCCAGCCGAGCCGGCGCCCGTGCCAAAGCGCGAAGGCGGCGAAGTACTTGAATCCCCCGAGGCAGCTCACTAGGGTTCGTCTCGGCGGGACGATTCGCACACGATGCTTCGCACACGGCTTATCGCTGGTCGCACTTCGGGCTTGATTCTGAGCGCGGTCTTTGCCTCGCTCATGACGCTTGCCAGCCAGGTTGAGGTCGTCCTCGAGCCGCTTCGCGTGGATCCGGCGCGCCCGTCCCTGGTCACGCTGCGCATCCCGGCCAGCTATCTTCCGCAGGCTCTGAACCGTCATCGTCGCGGCCTGCCCGAGCCGCTGGTGATCCGGCGCGGCGAGGTCGTCACCGATCCCGAGATACAGCGCGTGGTTCGGGCCTTCGAGCGGGAACGTCGCCCGCCAGAGCAGCGCACGCTGATGGGCGTGTGGATCAGCTTCTTCCTCATCGCCTACATGTTCCTCGCGTACTTGCGCTTGTTCACCGGCGGCCGCGGCGGTTTGCTTCGAACGCAGGCAGGCCTGCTCGTCCTGGTCGGAGCCACCTGCCTGACCGCAAAGCTGCTGCTCTTGTTCACCGGGCTTTCTCCGCTCGTCCTGCCCTTGGCGACGGTGCCCTTGTGGGCGGCGCTCTACTTCAACCGAGCCACTGCGACAGCTTCGGGTCTGGTCATCTCGCTCGTCTGCGCATCGTTCCTCGAATTCTCGATGCCCGTCGTCGTCGTCTACCTCGCGACCACGCTCGGCGTTGTCGTCTTCTTCTACGATCGCAAGCACGCAACCCACATGCTCGTCGCCGGCACGGCTGCGGGCCTTTTTGCAGCCCTGGCCTTGCTCGTCGTCGCGATGTCTGAAGGCAACGGAATCGACGTCATCGGCGACCTGGCAAAGCTCAACGAGTCGACGCTGCTTTCGACCATCGCAGGCGGAATGATTTCGGGCGTGCTCGCGCTTGCATTTCAGCGGGTCGCCACCGCGGCTCTCGGGGTCGTCACACGCAGCCGCCTCCAGGATCTGACCGACGTCGACCACCCTCTGCTGCGCAAAATGTCACGCGACGCGCCAGGGTCCTGGCAGCATGCCCGAGCGATGGCCAACCTGGCCGAAGGCGCAGCAGCCGCGGTCGGAGCGGACGCCTTGCTCACCCGCGTCGGGGCCTACTACCACGATCTCGGCAAGACGATTCAGCCGAAGTACTACGTCGAGAACCTCGTTTCCGGCGAGCCCTCGCCGCACGCCGACTTGGAGCCGGACGTGAGCGCAGACGCGATCATGGCGCACGTGGTCGAGGGCGTTCGCATCCTTCGTGACGGAGGGATTCCCGAGCCCATCGTCGAGTTCGCCTACACCCATCATGGGACGAGCGTCATCGAATACTTCTGGCACAAGTGTTTGGAAGATGGGAACCCCAAGGGCCTCTCAGATGCGGCGTTCCGGTACCCGGGCATGCGGCCGCGCACCAAAGAGACAGCCATCCTGATGCTGATCGACGCGATCGAAGCCGCCGCGCGGACGGTCGACGAGCCCAGTCGCGATAAATACGAGGCCATCGTGCAGCGCGTGATGAACGTCAAGTTGCGCCAGGGGCAGCTCGACGAGTGCGGACTGACGATGGAAAACCTTCGGGTCATTCAGAGCACGCTCATCGACACCCTTTGCAACGCGAACCACAACCGCATCAAGTACCCTTGGCAGGCCAAAGAGGAAGAAGGCGAGGTCCAGCTGCCCGTGCCCGGCGTTGCGACCGAGCGAGACGTGGCGCGAGAGCGAAGCCGTGAGTCGACCTAGCAGCGTCTGGCTCATCGGGGCCCTGTGCTTGCTCGGCGCTTGCGACCAGTTGGGCAATCCCCCGCAATTTGGCACTGCCCCGACCGAATGGAAGGACGAGAACGGTCACGTCGTCACGACCACACGCTCCTTTCAGGACGAGACGGCCATCCGACGGCTCGCGTCGGAGGGCTTCGGCGAGCTCGATCATATCGACTCGTCGATCGGACCGTCCCAGACGCTGACCCTGGTCTCCGTCGTGCCGCGTACCCTCAGGGTCACGGGCCGCCCAAGCGTGACGCTCGTCACGACTTTCAAATTGAGCAGCGGCGCGCCCCTGACTCGACGCTGGTCCGCGCCCGCATCTTCCCGACGCTGGAACGCCGCGTTTGCACTGCCCGAGCCGCCGCAGGGGGCGGTTACCTCCGTGGTGCCATGATGCCCGAACGGGTTTCCCGCACGTCCGGGAACTCCTCGAGCGACCTTCCTTCGTCGCGAAACTCTTCGAGCGACTCTAGAAAGCCGTGCGCGAGCTCCGGGTCGAACTGGCTTCCGCCGCATCGATTGATTTCGGAGATCGCGATGTCGTGGTGGAGCGCTTTTCGATAGGCACGGTCGCTCGTCATGGCGTCGTAGGTGTCCGCCACGGCGATGATGCGCGCGACGAGGGGTACGTCGTTGCCCCGAAGCCCCAGCGGATACCCGACGCCATCCCATCGCTCGTGGTGCAGATGCACTCCCGGAATGAGCGGATGCAAAAACTCGATCGGCTGCAAGATGTCCCGCCCGTGTTCCGGGTGCTGCTTGAAGGTCTCGTATTCGAGCTGCGAGAGCTTGCCGGGCTTGTTCAAGTTCATCACGCAGCCGATTTTGCCGATGTCGTGCATCAGCGCCGACTGGCGAACGATCTCGATGTCACCGTCGCTGAGTCCGAGCTTGATCGCGAGAATCTGCGCATAGGCCGCGACGCGCGCCGAGTGTCCCGCGGTGTAGCGGTCCATCTTGTCGATCGCGCTCGCAAGCCCGCGAATGGTCTGCTTGAACGTAGCTTGCAGGTCTTCGTAGAGGCGCGCATTTTCGATGGCGGCAGAGGCGCGGTCGGCCGTTGCGTGCAGGAGCTTTCGCTGGCCCTCATCGAAGCGCTTGCCCTTGGTGTAGCTGAGCGCGCATAGAAATCCGATCGTATCCCCGCGCGCGCTCAGGCGCGCCACCGCCAGCGACTGTGGTGACGGCTCGTCTTGTACGGCGTCGAAATATCGCCAGCAGCGCTCTCCGTGCTCGAGCAGCGCGGGAGCGTGGGCAAAATGCTCGCCCAGTGCCTCGATGCTCAGCGCGTCGGGTTCGCGTCGCAGCCGGAAGTTGGGATTGAGCTCGGTGTTTCGCCGGTAGAAGCTTCCGCCGCCGTCGCTCAGGAGCACCGTGACCAAGTCGGAGTCCACCTCGTCGATGGCGGCTCGGGTCAAGGTATGCACCACCTGCTCCAAAGAGAGGCTTGCCGCGATGGCTTCGCTCACCTTGTAGAGCGAGAGCGCTTCCTTGAGCCGGAAGTTCTCCGCCTCGAGCCGCTGCTTTTCGAGCCCGCGCCGAATCGTGTGGACGACCTCCTCTACTTTGAACGGCTTGAGGACATAGTCGTACGCGCCCTGCTTCATCGCTTCGATGGCGGTCTCGACTGTCCCGAAGCCCGTCATGATGATCGTCACGACGTGCGGCGTGTGCTTGCGAATCGCGCCGAGCAGCTCGAGGCCGCCCATGTTCGGCATCTTGAGGTCGCTCAGGACCAGGTCGAACCGGTCCCGCGAGAGCTCGACCAGGGCGTCGCTTCCGTCCGCCGCCGTGCGAACATAGAAGCCCTCCATGGTCAGGAAGTCCGCGAGAATCTCCCGAATCACTTCCTCGTCGTCGACCACGAGGACCTTCGCGACGTCTTCTGCAGCCAGTCCGCTCATGAGCGTATGGCCCAGGCTAGTACTCCGCCCTGCGTTGGCCTGTCAATTCGCTGCTTCCCTTGCATTGCGGCTCGGAGGGCACTTTGATACATCCCGCTCGACCTTGCCAACGCCTACACCGATCACCAAGCTCGCGCTGTTCGTTTACGTCCCGCTGGCTGTGGTCGCCCTGGCCTGGGCCTGGCTCGACGGGCAGCGCCTTGCTTGGTCTCTCGATGCGTCTTGGCTTTCCGCACCGTATCCACTGCGCCTGGGGCTTTCACTGGCGCTCGGCTCGGCCTTGGCCCTCCTGGTCGTCGCTGCTACCCCGCCCCTGGTCAAACGAACCGCCTGGGCGCGCGAGCTTCATGCCGAGCTCAAGGAGATCGTCGCCCCGCTCTCCTCGAAGCAGATCACAGTGCTCGCCCTCGCTTCCGGCCTCGGTGAGGAGCTTTTCTTTCGTGGCGCGCTCCAGCCCGTCCTCGGCCTGTTTTTTGCCTCGCTGATCTTCGGCGCCCTTCACGTGGGGCCCAGGAAGGTTTTCTTCGCCTGGACCGGCTGGGCGTTCGTCATGGGGCTGCTCTTTGGCTCGATCTTCGAGCTGACCGGCGTGCTCTGGGGTCCGGTCTTGGCACACGTTTGGATCAATCAGCGCAACATGACCTTCATCAGGCGACATTGACGCCCGATTGACCCCTCTCTACCCTGGTGAGAGACCGTGGACAGCGAGATCAAGACGAGGGTTGCCCCCTTTTCGGAGCCTCACATCACGGCGGGGTCAGGCCACGACTGCCTCGTGGTGATCTATGCGCCGAGCAGCAAGCAACTGGGAAAGCGCTTCTCCTTGGCCGATGGCGAGATCAGAATCGGCCGCGGCATGGAGAACAGCGTCGTGCTCCACAGCGACAGCATTTCGCGTCGCCATGCGCGCATCGAGGTTGGCAGCGGGGGCTACCAGCTCGTCGACCTGCATTCGACCAACGGCACCTATGTCAACGACGAGCTCGTAGAGATATGCCAGCTCTGCCGAGGCGACCAGATCAAAATCGGCGATACGATTCTGAAGTTCCTCAGCGGCGCCGACCTCGAGTCGCAGTACCACGAGACGATCTACCGAATGACGATCATGGATGGCCTCACGGGCATCCACAACAAGCGCTACCTGGTCGAGCAGCTCGACCGGGAGCTGTCGCGCGCAACGCGGCACGGCCGTCCGCTGAGCATGGTGATCTGCGACATCGACCACTTCAAATTGGTCAATGACGAGTTCGGGCACTTGGCCGGGGACTACGTGCTGAAAGAAGTCGCGCAGCTCGTGAAGAGCCGTATCCGCCCTGACGATGTGATCGCGAGGTACGGAGGCGAGGAGATTGCGCTCATCTTGCCCGAGACCGACCTCGCAGGTGGCGTTCGCATCGCCGACGAGCTTCGCAAGATCATCGACGGCCAGACCTTCATCTTCGAGGACGAATACATCGACGTCACCATATCCTGCGGCATCGCACAGCTTCAGCCGAACTGGCGGGCCTTCGACTTCGTTCGCGCGGCCGACACGCAGCTCTACGAGGCCAAGCGCGCGGGCCGCAACTGCGTCTGTCCGAGCTAGCAGTCGGCGCTCGAAGGCATGCTAGGCTCCGCGTTGCATGCGATCGATCGCGGAGGCCCTAGCTTCGATGTTGCCGGCGTTCACTCCGCTCGGAGAGGAAGAGCTGCATCTGACCGAAGCGTCCGGGCGCTATCTGTCCCGCCAGGTGACGGCCCGATTCGACTCGCCGCCCTTCGACAACAGCGCGATGGACGGTTACGCGGTCCGCGCGGCTGACGTGCAAGGCGCGGCCCAGGACGAGCCCGTCGAGCTCCTGCTGCGTGGCGAATCCCGCGCCGGAGGCCCGCTTCCTTCGCCGCTCGAGCCGGGCGCCGCTTGCCGCATCTTCACCGGGGCGCCCATGCCAGTCGGCGCGGACGCCGTCGTCATGCAAGAAGACACCGAGCAACGCGGGGACCGGGTCCGGATTGCAGAAGCCTCGCCCAGGGCAAAGCACGTCCGCGCGCAAGGCAGCGACGTATCATCGGGCGCCATCCTTCTGCGTCCGGGGGACCGCCTCTGGCCTGGCGAGCTCGGACTCCTCGCCAGCCAGAACATCGACCGCGTGCACGTGTATCAACGACCGACGGTCGCGCTGCTCTCGACGGGCGACGAGCTGCGCGCGCTCGGCGAAGAGCTCGAGCCAGGCGACATCGTCAACTCCAACGTCTACGTGCTGACCGAGATGCTGCGCAGCTTGGGCGTCATCCCGGTCGCCCTTCCGGCGGCCCGCGACAACTTGCCAGAGATCGAAGCCGCGCTCCGAAAGGCGCTGCAAGCCGACGTCGTGATCACCATGGGCGGCGTGTCGGTTGGCGCCTACGACTTCGTCCACGAGGCCTTTGCGAACGTGGGCATCGAGCCTGGCTTCTGGAAAGTCCGCATCAAGCCCGGCAAGCCGCTTGCGTTCGCCCAACACGAAGGCAAGCCGGTCATTGGCCTCCCTGGCAATCCGATCAGCGCCATGATCACCTTCGAGGTGCTGGTCGCTCCATGCCTTCGCAAGATGCTCGGCGACCCTCGGCCGCACCCCCAGCCGGTCATGGCGCGACTGCGCGATTCCTATCGCCGCCGCCCGGGTCGCGTGGAGATCGCGCGCGCGGTGGCCAGCCGCGAGGGAGACGAGCTCGTCGTGGCGCTTCACGACCGGCAGGGCTCCGGCTCCCTGCCATCCTTCGTGGGAATCAACGCCTTGGTGATTCTCCCCGCGGACAAGGCGGAGCTGTCTCGGGGCGAGCAGGTCGAGGCGATCCTCTGGGGCCCCGGCCTGAGGTCCGACCGCTCTGCATTCGATGGCATGGACTAACAATTTCCTGCGTAATTTCGGTTTCTTGCCGGTTCGCTTCTTGACTCGGCGACGGCGATCATTATTATCGCGCTCCCTCAAAGGGGGGTCAGACGTATGAACAAGACCGAGCTCAAGCGCTTTCGCGCCGACCTGGAACAAAAACGTGACGCCGTCATCCGCCGTGCGCGAGAGACGATGGACCAGGATATGACCCTCGACTCCTCGGAGCTCCCCGACGAGATGGACCTGGCGTCGAGCGAGTACATGCAGTCGTTCACCTTCCGCCTCCGCGGGCGCGAACGCGTGTTCCTGCAGAAGATCGAAAAGGCCCTCAAAAAGATGGACGAAGGAGTGTTCGGCATCTGCGACGACTGCGAAGAGCCGATCAGCGCCAAGCGTCTCGAAGCGCGTCCCGAGACCGAGCTCTGCATCCGCTGCAAGGAAGACCAAGAGCGGGCGGAACGCGATTTCGCGTCCTAGGACGGGCTTCTTCAGTCGTCCAGTTGCACACGGCGCTTGACGCCGTGGATGACACGCCAGACCACGAGCATGATGAGCGGCACGGCGATGGCGAAGCCGATCTTCTTGTTCAGTGCCAGGCCGGTGTAGGCCAGGCCTTCGTAGATGTAGCCCAGCAGGCCCATCAGATAATAGGTGATCGCGACGACCGAGATCCCCTCCACCGCTTGCTGCAGGCGAAGCTGCACCTCGCTGCGGCGGTTCAAGGACGTCAACAGCTCCCGGTTCTGTCCCTGGATCGCGAGCTCGATGCGCGTGCGCAGCAGGTCGCTGGCGTGTCCGATTCGGGCGGAAAGCCCCTCCAGTCGATCGCGAATCGCGTTGCATGTGCGAATCCCAGGCGCCAAGCGCCGCTCGATGAAAAGCCGGACCGGTTGCAGGCCAGGGATCTTCTCTTCGCCAAGCTCGCCGAGGCGTTCGCGGACCAGGTCGTAGTAGGCATTGGTAGCCGCAAACCGATACGTCGTGTCCGAGCGGTGGCGCTCCACCCTGGCCGCCAGGTCCGAAAGCCGGCCCAGCAGGGCATGTTGCCCGGGCTCGTCTTGCTCCTCGGCAAGCTCCTGATTGATCCGTGCAAGCTCACCTTCCATCGCCGTGACTTCGGGGCCGATCTTTCGCGCGACCGGAAGCCCAAGCAGCGCCATCAGACGATAAGTCTCCACCTCGAGCACACGCTGCACCAGCCGTCCCGCCTGAAGAGGCGTCAAATCCCGCGCCTGAAGCACGATGCGGCCGAAGTCATCAGAGTACAGCCGGAAGCTGCTGTAGAGGTACGCCGTCCCCTGCCGGACCAGACCGCCACGAAGCGACCGCTTCTCGAAGTACTCCTCGAGAGCCCCCGCATCGGGCGTCCCATCAGCCCGGCTGAACGCCAAATGCAGAGCCGTCGTCACCCTACCGGGTATCGTCCCGAGCCAGTCGCCCGGGATGTGCGTCAACGCAGCGGGCTGCCGCAGCGGGTCACCCATCACCCTGTGGATAAACGTATAAGTCGAGAACTCCGTATGCCTTTCCCAGCGAAGCTCGAACCCATGAAAGGTTTGATAGAAGCAGGAAGCGTTCTGCGGCGGCGGGCTCGCCTCAAATCGAGCGCAGAGCTCTGCCAAATGCGCATGCTCTTCCCCACGCTCCCGCGGCGCCACCTGAACCGCAATGTGACTAATGCTGCACGGCGTCTCGACCAGAGGTGAAGGCCGGCTGTGAAGCTCCTCATAGAGCTCGGCACGAGAGGGGTGAACGTCGAGCAGGGGATGGCTGGTCACGGTGGGGAGTCTTGAGCGGGGGCGGCTGTTGGGTCAACTGGCGGGTTGGGGTTTGGTTACACCGCCCGCCCACCCCCACCGTATCCTCTCCGCACCCTGCGCTTCGCTTGGGCTTGGCGGCGCTTCGCGCCGGGCTTCGCCCTTCGGGCTCGACTGCCGAGGGTGTGTCAGCGTCAGTGGCGGCGTCAGTGCCAGTGGCGGTGCCAGCGTCAGTGCCGGCGTCAGTGTCAGCGCGGCGCCAGTGTCAGTGTCAGTGCAGCGCCAGCCACTTCGGGCGCCGCCGGACCCCGATGGACATCGCCTGTCCATGCGCCCCACCCCCTGCTCCAGCTTCGCCTCGTACTAGTCGCGGCCAATGCATCGGACTTCGCTATTTGAGATCATCCAAAAACACGTGCAAAACCACAGGCCGTACGGCCACCTCGGATGCCCGTCACGACAATCCATGCAGACATGTGAAGCCGCTCCACACAGAACACGAACATCCATTCATGAACCTGACCCTAACATGGGGGTCTCAAATCAAAGCTCGAGCCTCGAGCTTCCGATCTGCGGTCCGCAACGACTGCGTTTCAGAGTTTGAATCAAAGAAACCTGGAGCAAACAACTTACACCACCGCACGGCTCGCGAACGCCAAAGCCCATGCCGATCCGAGAACCAAATCAAAAGGCCCTCCAGATCCGTCAAGAGAAATCGACAGCCCTATCTCTTTCTTCGTAATGGCGTGACCGTCGTGCTCGCGCTCTCGTCGAGCAGGAGCAGAGCCTGTTGCTTCATGCCAACGCGCAAAGGCCGCCGCTAAGAAATTATGTATGCCGCAAGTTCTGCGCGCTCTGGTGCCGAGCGGTGAGAAGCAGAATGCTTTCGCGACGCCTTCTCGGCGATCGTCGCGCAACGTCTGCGCGGGCGAATCAAGTGAAGAATTACGTATAGATCGGTTGGTGCAAATGCGAGACGTTCAGCGATCCGGAAGCAGGGCGACAAGCACGCCGCCTCGTTCCGTGTGGAAAAATGGGGCGAATCATCATGAAATTAGGAATCTTCGTAACACTAGCCGCGCTGGCGTTAGCCGTCTTCGCGGTTCCAGACGCACACGCCTGGCGGGGGCATCACGACCGACCGGGAGTCCACCAGAAGCTCTTCGCGCAGGGCATTGTCATTGACGTCGAGCAGGACTCCGAAGGCAACGTGGACCCCGTCGGTAACACGACGATGGGCGTGAGCGGGATTGCGAAGGGGCTGCCGGGCAAGGCCGATGTCAGCGCGGTGCTGGTCTACAAAACTGTGTTCGAAGGAAGCTCGGGTTGCCCTGAGGAACTCCCTCAGGGAGGGGAAATTATGCGCTTTGAGTGGGGCCAGGTCTATAGCGACGGCTCGCTCTTGTCTGGCTTCGTTGACCAAGCAGGTCAATTTCTCTGCACGAATGGAGTCCAGACCGGAGCCGACCTTACGGGCGTCATTTCTGGGGGTACAGGTCGATTCGAGGACGCGAGCGGCACTTGGAGAGTCCTGGCGTCTTCGCCGGTGGCGAACACCAACATCGCGGGAACCCTGACAGTCGAATTCGATTAGGCAGCGTAACCAAGCGCGATGACAGAGAAGCCCCGGCGTAAACCGGGGCTTACGCGGCGGCCTTCGGATTCTTCCGTGGGTCGCCGTTTTGCTTATGTCGTGGCCTCATGCTTTGGGAGCAGCGACGGTTCTCAGCGCTCACGCTGGACCTAAGCGCTAAGTAAGAGGGCGGGCGTCACTGTTTGGCTGGGACGTCACCGTTCGGCTTGTGCTGCCGCGGGTGCGGTGGGGGCGGGTGTTGGGTGGGGTGCCTGGTATGGTTTGATTACACCGCCCGCCCACCCCCACCCGTAGTTCTGGTATCACTCTCCTGCACGCAGCGGCCTGGGGCGCTTCGCTTGGGCTTGGCGGCGCGTTCGCGCCGGGCTTCGCCCTGCGGGCTCGCGCTTTGTCCAGAGCTCGCGTCTTTAGCGATTGGAGTCACTCGAGATCGAGCACGCACACGTCTCTTGCGAACCCGCTCGAACGGGAATCTTCATGAACGACAACCGTTGCTGGCGAATGGGTTGGCCACGCAAGTGCGGTTGCAGTGCGCTCTCGCTCAACCGCGAGTGAAGCCTGTTGTTCACAACGTGGGTTGGCGCGTCCCCGCTGCGCCCCCATGCCCCAAACGCAGAACCTGCGTGCACAATCGGCTCTTCAGTAAAGAATTACGTATAGCCCGGCACTGCCCGGCGACACATCTTGGCCATGATTGCTGGTGTGGGTCGAAGCGGGAGGTTCGTATGCGCTACCTATTCTCATTCTTATGTGTCTGTGCACTGTGTACTTTCGTCGGGGTCGGCTGTGAAATTGATGAGGGAGGCGACGGCGGTAACGGCGGCTCCGCTGGCACGGTTGGAAGTGGCGGCTCCGGCGGGACAGGCGGAAGTCCGACTACACAGGCCACGGAGTTCCGAGGCTCCTGCTCCGAGCCCGGCGATCTGGTAGCCATCGCTGACGCCTTCGTTCGCGGCGGGACAAGCGCAGAAGAAGACTATCAGAACATCCCATACGGCAAGAGGCCGAACCTGACGATCAAGTCAGTCGTCGATCTGCGCTTCTCCCGCAAGATCTACATCGTCTTCAATCTCGCGCGCGCCCCCAGCACCTTCGAGAAGGCATCGCTCGTTCTCACGTTGATACGCCACATCGAGAGCCCCCGCGATCCTCTCAATTCGTCGGGTCCCCAACCGGTCGACGTCTACGGCATCGACGACAACGATGATTGGGACCCCGCGACCCTGGCAGAAGACGCGATCACCTGGACTAACGCGCCACGGAACGATACGTCGGCCGGCAACGCATTCAAGGACAGCCCGGACGGCGGCGTGCCGAAGCTCATCTCAGGCTACGACTTCGACTTGGGGAGCGATGCGGTGGTCGACGTGTCCGGTACCAAGTATGCGCTCGACATCACGGAGTACGTGAGGGGGCGCCTCGAGAACGACGCGGACGGCAAGATCACAATCCTCATGGCCATCTCCACTCGGATGCTCGATGTGGAAGGCTCGGAATTCAAATCGCTCGATATCCCGGAGGGAGAGATATGCGACAGACCGTTCCTGCACTTCGAGTAGGACCGAGTTCCTCGCCTCTCCGAAAATTGCGCGGAGACCGCGGGCCGGGATCGCGGTGTCGGCCTTGCTGTTGACTGCCGGTGTTGGGTTTCTGATGGCCCGAGTGGGCTTGGGTTCCGATTTCGGGGGGCTCGGGCGTCGACGTACGGCTTGTGCTGCCGCGGGTGCGTTGGGGCGGGGGGCTAGCGGCCGGAGAGCTTCCAGGACATTGCGCAAACTTCATCGAGGGCGATGTCGACCTTTGTGACTCTGCTGCTCGGAATGTATCCGTACGCGACCGCGAGCTGAAGCCCGGCGCGCACCTCCTTCGCCGATCCGCACGCCGTTGCGAATCGCGCTTTCGCGGTTCCCGCATCGTTCCCATTGGCTTCGGCAATGTTGAGAACGACGCTGTTCATCGCTCGGTGAATTTGATCGAAGAGTGACTTGTCCCGCTTCCGAACCTCCGGAAGCACCTGCTGCAAGCCCCCTGCCGCCTCAAGCGCCCTTTGATGAATGATAAGTGCCATGAGTGCTCTCCCTTTTTTGCGAGTGGTTTGGGTTCACCCCAAGGACCCTAAACACTCGCAACAAACGGAGACCACGATGACCAAGTCACGTCCCAAGAGCCCAGTCGCTGACACTGCCGCTGGCCCAGTCGCTGACACTGACACTGACACTGCCGCTGGCACTGCCGTCAAACGCGGCGACGAAAGAGACCACTACGCGGCGGACGGACCCGTCATCCCCACCCCGCCGCCCCCACGCGAGCGCCTACTCCGCAGCCGCCGGCCTTGTACTACTCCGCGGCTGCGGCTGCGGCAGCACGATCTGAAACGCGGTCCGCCCGGGCTTGCTGTCCACCGTCACGGTGCCGCCGTGGTCCTCCACGATGCTCTGCACGATGGCGAGGCCAAGGCCCGTGCCGCCCTTCTTGCCGTGGGTCGTAAACGACTCGAACAACTTCTCGCGAATCTCTTCGGAGACGCCGGGGCCGTCGTCGGCGAAGGTCAGTACCAGGCTGCCGTCGTCGGCGCGGTCGACTTCGAGACGGCACGCGCCGCCTCGTTCGCCGATGGCCTCGGCTGCGTTGCGCGCGAGGTTGTGAAAGACGCGCTGCATCTTCTCTTCGTCGAAGTGCGCGATTCCGCGGTCGCTCAGGGCGAGCTCGAGGCGGATGCCGCGTTCGGCCAGGTCGGGCTTGAGCTGTTGGGCAAGGTCCTCGAAGAAGTTGTGCAGGTATACACGCCGAATCAAGATGCGCCGTTCGCCCTTCGCAAAAGCCAAGGTCTCGCCCATCATGGTCGTGAGGAGCTGAACCTGACGGCGGACCGAGGCGGCGAGCTTCCGCCGTTCGTCCTCGTCCCCCTCCTGGACGAGTATCTGCGTGTAGCCGGAGATCACCGTCAGCGGCGTCTTCAAATCGTGAAGCATGCTCGAAAGGAAGCGCCCCAGCGTGCTCAGGCGCTCCTGCCGGGCTTTCTGCGCTCGAGACTGCGCCTGGGCGATCGCAGTCGAAAGATGCCCGGCAATGACGGTGGCCATTTTGAGGTCGTCGTCGATGAACGGCGCCCTGCCGCCCGACTTGTTGAGGAGCTGCAGAGCCCCCGCGCCATCGTCCCAGCGCAACGGTACGCAGAGCACCGACTTCGGATGATAACCCACTGCGTCCGAGATGTGAGTCGAGTGCCGCGGATCATCTTCGGCCTGGTTGACGATTTGAGGCCGGCCGTTCTCGGCAACCCAGCCCGAGATCCCCTGCCCCGCCTTGATCTTCATCTTCTTGACGCGGTCTGGCTCCCCTCCGACCGCCGCGCGGAACGTGAGGTCGCCGGTGTACTCGTCGGCGATGAGAATCGAAGCGGCCTCCGCGTCGGTCGCGCGCATCGTCCGAGCGAGCACACCAGCCAACAGGTCATCGAGCTCCATCGCGCTGGCCGCAACCTGGGTGATCTCGAACAGAACGTCGAGCTCGCGGATCTTCTTCTCGAGCTGCTCCTTGATTTCGAGCAGCTCGATGTTCTTGCCGACAACCGAGAGGAACAGCTTGGAGTTTTCGATCGACACGGCAGCGTGGCTTGCAAGCGCCGTCAGCAGCGCCTCATCGCCGACCGTGAAATGCCCTTCGTTCTTGTTGAGCACCTGCACCACGCCGATGGTGCGGCCGTGCTGGTTCTTCATCGGCACGCACAAGGTAGACCGGGTCCGGTATCCCGTTGCCCGGTCCCAAGCCGCGTCGAAGCGCACGTCTTGGTAGGCGTCCTTGATGTTGAGCGGCCGACCCGTGCTTGCGACTGCTCCTGCGAGCCCCTCACCCGGCTTGAGGCGAATCTCGTGAACCTCGTCGCCCTGGACGACCTTCGACCAGAGCTCGTCGGTCTCCTCGTCCAGCAAGTAGAGAGTCGAGCGGTCAGCCTCGATGACTTCGGAGATCCGGTCGAGGATCATGTCGAGCAGCTCGCCGAGGTCGAGGGTCGAGCCGAGCGCCGAGCTGATGTCCTGAAGCGCGCGCAGCTTGGCCCTCTCACGCTCCACGACGTTCTGAAGTCGCAGCGCCTCCTGGCCGTCTCGGTCGCCGTCAGAAGCCATACAATGTCGATACTCCACCAAAGTGGGGCATGGAAGCAACGACCTTCGAGAGGAGCCTATTCCCCTTTGCGCAATTCGGCGCGATCGCCCATCCGAACGGCCCTCGTGGCCCGCTCGAGCAGGATGGCGGTCGTCTCGCTCTGCACATTGACGGCCCGTCCGATCGCCACGACCTCCCAGGGGTAGTGAGCCGGCTCCTTTGGCAAGGGCACCGTCGTCTCGACTTCGCGGCCGATGCTTCCCTCGGAGCTCCGGCGCCACTCGTCACCCTGGCGAATGATGTAGAAGCGATTCCCGAGGACGACCCCGTGCTTTGCGCCCACGTTCACGAAGACGACCTGATTGGTCGAGGGGAGCTTGCGAGGATACAGGCTGGCCACGACCCTGGCGCGAAGCGATTGCTCTGAGGGCACGACGTCGACCCAGTAGAAGTTGCGTTCGGTCGGCGCGATTCGAAAGCCTCGCTCGATGCCCTCGAGGGCCCTGACGACGAGCCCGTGGCCCAACTGACGCTTCTCGTCGTAGTCCTGCAGCTCGAGGGCGCCGACGATGCGAATCAGCTCGCCTCTTTCCCAGGACTCCCGCTCGGACTTCTCGATCTTTCGAAAGACCGTGTACACGCGGCCGATTTCCGGCTGGACACCCTTGTCGAACCGAACGTAAGCCACGTCGGACTCGGCCAACATCATGTGCTCTTCATTGGCGCCGATGACGTAGCCAGCGTCCTCGAGCGCGTCGGCCTCGAGAAAGCCGTACTCCGCCTGGTAGACGGCGTGGGCGGTGGACGGCTTGTACCTGCTCCGCTGAAAGCCGCTCGGCGCCGTATCGACCACGTTGCCGTCAGCCGGGCGAAGCTGAACGTTCGCCTCCGGGTAGATCCAGTGCGGGTTGGTGATCTCGGGGTTGTAGGACCAGACCTGCGGCCATCGGTACGGATCCCCGTAGTACGTCTGCGTAATGTCCCAGAGCGTGTCGCCTTCTTTGACCGTGTGCGTTTGCGGCACGTCTCTAGGGACCTGCACTTGGGCCTCTTCGCTTCCTTGGTCTTCGCCGCTCTGTGCGATTGCCGTGCCCGCTATCAGCACAGCCACCATGCTCGTCCATCCCACCAGCTTCATGATGCGTCCTCCCGCAGCGCCAACCGCGCCGCCGCGGTATTCGGGAACTGCTCCCTAACTTTGTCGAAGTAAGCCTGAGCACGAGCAGTATCACCGCGTCTCAGATAGATTTGACCGATGCGATAGAGCGCATCTGGGGCCTTGTTCGCCCAGGGGTGCAGCTTCTCGATTCGATTGAAGTACTCGAGCGCGCGCGCGTACTCGTGGCGCAAGTAGTGAATCTCACCGCACCAAAAAAGCGCGTTGTCCGCATACGGATGACTCGGGTGCTCAGATGAAAACGCATCCAGCTCCATCAAGGCTTGCTCAAACTTCTGCTCCCGGACCAAGCTCAGGCCCCGGCGGTATCCTTCGACGCTGACCTCTTCGCGCTTGCTGACCTGCGCTGGCTCAGGCTCGACGAAGTCGGGAATCTCCGGCACCTCGGCCTGGGTCGGCAATCGTTCGTCGACGAGCTCTCCATCGACTCGAAGCACGCGCTCCATCGGCAGCTCGCCCTCGCCATCCCTGGCCCAGGGTAGCCCGCCCTTGCCCGAGTCTTTCCTCGAGCGTTCGGACGCAAAGCCCTTGGCACCCTTGAGCTCCTGCACCTCGGCCCGCGCCAATGCGAGCTGGCCGCGAACCGTTCGAAGCTCTTGTTCCTGGTCTTCGATCTGCACGCGAAGCGCGGTGAGCTCGGCGTCGCGCTGGGCCTGCTCGGCCGCGGTTTGGACATTACTATGCGCTCCCACCGAGCTGCACCCGATCAGTACCGACACACCAGCCACTGCGAAGAGCGTCTTCACGGCATAATCCCGCACCTGAATCGTAGGTAACCCGGCGGACTCACGTCAAAAAAGGCGTGGCCTACTTCCAGGTGCCAAGTGCTCGAAATCGCTCATATCGCTGCCTGACCAGCTCCTCGCCCGAAAAGCCTCGCAAGCGCCCGAGATGGTGACTCAGGCGCTCTCGCAGAGACTCGGCCGCCGTCTCGGGCTTGCGGTGCGCCCCGCCCGCGGGCTCCGGAACGACCTCATCGATGACGCCCAGGCGCTTGGCGTCGTTCGCGAGCAAGCGCAGCTGCTCGGCGGCCTCGGCGGCCCGAGTCCCGTCACGCCAGAGAATCGACGCGCAGCCTTCCGGGGTGATCACGCTGTAGGTCGCGTACTCGAACATGAGGACCTGATTCGCCACGCCGATCGCAAGAGCGCCTCCGGAGCCGCCCTCCCCGATGATCGTGGTCAGGACGGGCACACGCAGCCCGCTCATCACTTCGATCGCCCGGCCGATCGCCTCTGCTTGGCCCCGCTCTTCGGCTCCGAGCCCGGGGTAAGCGCCCGGCGTATCGATGAAAGTGAGCACGGGCCGGCCCGCCTGCTCGGCGAGTTGCATGACCCGGACGGCCTTTCGATAGCCTTCCGGGTGCGCCATGCCGAAGTTCCGGTGCGACTTATCCTTGGCGGTTCGGCCTTTCTGATGTCCGACGATGGCAACGATTTCAGCCTCGAAGCGCGCGAACCCAGAAATGATCGCAGGGTCGTCGCCGAACAATCGGTCACCGTGCAGCTCGACGAAGTCCTCGAACAGGAGCGCGATGTAGTCTCGGAAGTACGGCCGATCGGGGTGCCGGCTGAGTTGGACCTTCTTCCAGACGTCGAGGTCGGCGTAGAGCTTGCGTTGCAGATCTTCGGCCTGCGCTTCCAGGGCGCCGATCTCGCCGTCGATGGCCTCGGCCTCCGGAGCGCCGGCCTCGGTCAGCGCCTTGAGGGCGGCGATCCGCTCCTCGAGCTCGACCAGGGGTGCTTCGAAGTCCAGATGAGCCATCTGCTGGGTGCTTCGCATATCTGCCCCGGGCGGCAAGCTCCGCCTTGGCTACTCGAGCTCGGCGCAGTCGAGCAGCTCGAAAACGCGAATGGGCAGGGCCTTGCCCTTCACTTTCTCTGCCGGCAGCTCTTGGAACGCGAAGCCGCCGGTGAGCTTTTCGACGGTGCCTTCACTCAGCAATGTCTGTCCGGGCTTGGCCAGCGAGCATAGGCGCGCGCCGGTGTTCACCGGGTCGCCGATGACGGTGTACTCGAGCGCCTGGCTGCTGCCGATGTATCCGGCCACCACCTCGCCCGTGTTGATGCCGATCCCGATCTCGAACGGAGGCAGGTCATGCTCCAGGTGCCGCAGGTTGAGGTCTTGGAGCGCGGCTTGCATTTCGAGAGCTGCGCGAACCGCACGGTCGGGGTCGTCCGCGTGCGCCACCGGCGAGCCGAAGAGAACCATCATCTCGTCCCCGATGAATTTGTCGAGCGTCCCTTCATGGCGGAACACGATCTCGACCATGCGTTCGAAGTATTCGTTGAGCGCGTCCACCACGATACGAGGTTCGTGGGATTCGCTCATGCTCGTGAAGCCACGAATGTCTGCGAACAAGACGGTCGTTTCGCGAAGCTCGCCGCCCTTGGTCACTTCGAGCTCCCCGGACAGAACCTGCTCGGCAATGGCCGGCGACAGGAGGCGTCGAAAACGCTCGCGCATGACGGCTTCCTGCTCGATCCTCTTCGCAAACAAAGTGTTCTGGACCGCAATGGCCGCTTGGCTGGCCACCGTTTCGAAGAGCGCGAGATCCTTCTCGGTGAACGCATGCGTGTTGATCTTCGAGTCGAGGAGCATGACACCCAAGACCGTGTCGCCGTGGAGCAAGGGGACGCACATCGTCGAGCGAATGCCCTGCATGATCACCGACTGGGCGCTTTGGAAACGCGCGTCGGCCGAAGCGTCGTGAGAGAGCACGGCCTCCTTCTCGCGAACGACCGTGTCCAGCACCGTCTTGGAGACCACGACCTCTTGGTTTGGGTCGATGCCTTCGGCGGTGCGCACCGAAACCGGTTCGAGAATGTTTTGATCGTCGTGCAGGAGCACAACGCCCCGGTCCGCTGGGACGAGCCGAAACGCTACCTCGAGGATCTTGTTGCATAGCGCCGTGATGCTGGTGCCGAGCTCGATGGCGCGCGTGACCTCGTAGCTCGCCCGGAGCTTTTCGTAGTCACGGCGTAACGATGCATCGTCGTGAACCAGCTCCTCGGCGAAGAAGGTCTTGTTGGCGAGCACCGAAACCTTGGCCCGGATGATCGGGCCGAGGTCCGTGTCGCCGATCTTGAACCGGTTGGTGGCCTCGCGAGGCTCGTCACTCAGCAGCGCGTCGAAGGACATCGAAGCTCGGCGTTCGGGCGGGTCGAAGATGATCCGCGTCGAGCCAATGGTGATCTCGTCGCCTGGCTGCAGCGGCTGCTGTCCATTGACCCGTTCGCCGTTGATGTAGGTCCCGTTGAGGGAGCCGAGATCCTTGAGGACGAACTGCTCCTCGATCAGCTCGATGCGGCAATGCTCCTTGGAGACCACCCGGTCGAGAACCTGGTGGGTGTTCCTTGGATGCCGACCGAGCGAGTTATGGCGGAAGAGCTGACGCTCCTGCCGCCCGCTTGGCCCGATGATACTGATGCGAGCCATGACCCCAACACCAGGCTAACTGGGGCGTTCTCGGCCTGCAAAGATGAGGCGCCCTCAGGCCTGCGGATCGTTGGCTTTGGTCTCGATGATGAACTCTTCGACCGCGCCCCGGACCGAGCTGGCGAAGTAGACCTTTTTGTCCGCAATTTCGCGGAGCGCGGTCACCACCGGACGGTTCTTGCTCTGGACCAGCGCCGGCGCGCCCTTGATGAGCTGGCGAGTCCGCCGCGCGGCCAAGATGACCAGTGCAAAGCGGTTTTCCTCGTGTTCCAAGCAGTCTTCGACCGTGACTCGTGCCATAGGCGCCGGAGGCTAGCAGGGTTCGCCCGCCCGGCAAATATGGCGCCCTTCCGCTCCGAAAAAGCCGCCGCACATGGCTTGACTCCGCATCTTTCATGACTAGGTTGCCCGCCCATCAGCACTCTCTATCATCGAGTGCCAATCAAGCTAGCGGGCAGCGAACTGCCCGAAAACGGAGGAAAAATGGCCATTCGTCCATTGCATGACCGCATCTTGGTCAAGCGAGTCAAGGAAGAAGAGACAACCAAAGGCGGGATCATCATTCCGGATACCGCCAAGGAGAAGCCGATCGAGGCCAAGGTAGTCGCGGTAGGCACCGGACGCATTCTCGATAGCGGCGAAGTTCGGCCCCTTGCCGTGAAGAAGGGCGACCTCGTCCTGTTCGGCAAGTACGGCGGCACGGAGGTCAAGATCGACGGTGCGGAGCACCTGATCCTTCGTGAAGACGACATCCTCGGAATCATCGAATAGGAGACTGAGAAACATGGCTGCGAAAGAAATCATTTACGATACTGCTGCTCGCGACCGCATTCTGTCCGGCGTGAACGCCCTGGCGAATGCCGTCAAAGTCACGCTGGGTCCCAAGGGCCGCAACGTCGTGATCGAAAAGAGCTTCGGCGCACCGACCGTCACCAAAGACGGCGTCACGGTGGCCAAGGAAATCGAGCTTGCTGACAAGTTCGAGAACATGGGCGCCCAGATGGTGCGCGAGGTTGCTTCCAAGACCTCCGACGTCGCTGGCGACGGCACCACCACCGCTACGGTGCTCGCCCAGGCGATCATCCGTGAGGGCACCAAGATGGTCGCCGCGGGTCACAACCCGATGGAGATCAAGCGCGGCATCGACGCCGGCGTGTTGGTCGTCGTCGAAGAGCTTCAGGCGCTCTCGAAGGCTACCAAGGATCCCAAGGAGATCGCTCAGGTCGGCACGATCAGCGCCAACGGTGACCGCACCATCGGTGAGATCATCGCCGGTGCCATGGAGAAGGTCGGCAAGGAAGGCGTCATCACCGTCGAGGAGGCCAAGGGCCTCGAGACGGAGCTCGATGTCGTCGAGGGCATGCAGTTCGACCGCGGTTACCTGTCGCCCTACTTCGTGACCGATCCGGAGCGCATGGTCGCCGAGATCGAAGATCCCTACATCCTCATCGTCGAGAAGAAGATCTCGAACATGAAGGACCTTCTGCCGGTGCTCGAGGCGATCGCTCGTCAGCAGAAGCCACTCATCATTCTTGCCGAAGATGTCGAGGGTGAGGCGCTTGCCACACTCGTCGTCAACAAGCTTCGCGGCACCCTGCAGACCGCAGCCGTCAAGGCGCCGGGCTTCGGTGACCGTCGCAAGGCCATGCTCGAGGACATCGCCATCCTGACAGGTGGCACTGTCGTGAGCGAGGACCTCGGCATCAAGCTCGAGAACGTGACCCTGAACGACCTCGGTCGCGCCAAGCGAGTCACGATCGACAAGGAGAACACCACCATTGTCGACGGCGCTGGCAAGAAGAAGGACATCACCGGCCGCATCGAGACCATCCGCAAGCAGATCGACGACACCAGCAGCGACTACGATCGTGAGAAGCTGCAGGAGCGTCTCGCGAAGCTCGTGGGCGGCGTCGCGGTGATCAAGGTTGGCGCAGCCACCGAGGTCGAGATGAAGGAGAAGAAGGCGCGCGTCGAAGATGCGCTCCACGCCACTCGTGCAGCTGTCGAAGAGGGCATCGTCCCCGGCGGCGGTGTTGCGCTGGTCCGCGCCCAGAAGGCGCTCGAGAAGCTCGACGTGAGCGACGAGCAGAAGGTCGGCACCGCCATCCTTCTTCGCGCCATCGAAGAGCCGCTTCGCCAGATCGCTGGCAACGCGGGTCTCGAAGGCTCGATCGTCGTGAACGAAGTTCGCAACGGCAAGGGAGCCTACGGCTTCAACGCCGCGACCGAGGAGTACACCGACCTGGTCAAGGCCGGCGTCATCGACCCGACCAAGGTCGTGCGCAGCGCACTGCAGAACGCCTCATCGGTTGCGGGCCTGATGCTCACCACCGAGGCGCTCATCGCGGAGATCCCAAAGGACGACGCCCCGATGCCGGGTGGTGGTCATGACCACGGCGGTGGCATGGGCGGCATGGGCTTCTAAGCTCGGCCGGGTTCACCACAGAAGAAGCCGGAGCATTCGTGCTCCGGCTTTTTCGTTTAACTACCGATCGGAGCGTGTCCATCCGTACGGCGCGACAAGAGAAGTCCTCCATGCCCCGTCAAGACCGTGGCCCGTAGCGAGCCTGACGGCGAGGGCCTGGCGCTAAGGCGCCGTGAGGCGAAGGAAGCGCGTGCCGCGTAAGGACCTGCTGGCTCGTCGTGAGAGTGATACAGAACCGGTGGGGGTGGACGGGGCGATGTAACCGAGCCATACCAGGCAACCCGCCCAATACCCGCCCCCCTAACACCCGCGGCAGCACAAGTTGTACCCGCCACCCACCCTCCACCGCCAGCGGCAGTGCCAGTACAGCCAGCGCCCCTGCCTCTACCGCTGTCACTGAAGCTGAACCTGCCGCTGTAGCTCCTGTACTGTCCCCCTGGCGCCCCCCCCTCCCCCGGCGCTACGATCGCTGCGTGAGCTCCACCAGCGGTAGACTCGCCGAGTATCGGCGACGGCTTCGGGTCGCTGCCGCTACGGTGTTGGCGCTCCGGATTGTGGCTGCCGCCGCTGCGGTGGGTCTCGCCTCCTTCGTGTTGGTCGCCTGGGTGCTCGGGCCCATGACTCCCCTGGTCTGGCTCTGTATCGGCTGGGGCGTGGTGTTCGCAATGACGACCGCTGCGGTCGCCTGGTCGATTCAGCCCCTCCGCGGGCTTCATGGGCATGGGGCGCTCGGCCTGGTCGCGGCCGAGCAACCTTCCCTGCTGTCGCCGCTTCAGAGCGCGTACGAGCTTCAAGACGAGAACGCATTCTCGCGCGAGCTCGTCATTGCGCAGAGAGTGCATGTGCTTCGTGCGCTCGATGATTCGCCGGCGCGCAAATTCATTCCCTGGCGCTGGCTCGTTCAGCCGGCACTGGCGGCGACTCTCGTGCTTGCGGCGCTCGCCTGGTGGTCGCTGGGCTTCGATCGCGCAGCCGCCGGCCGCTATGCGCTTCTGCACACCGAGACCGGAGACGCTACCGGTCCGCAGACGGGCCAGGTCGTTGCCAGGACCGACGCGGAGCTCCTCTTTCCCGAGTACATGGGCCGCGCCAACGAGCGCGTCGAAGACGCCGATCGACTGACAGTGCCCAGAGGAACCTCGGTCGAATACACGATCACGCCTATCGGGGAAGCGGCGCGTGTCGTGCTCGAGCTGCCGGGTCGTCACGTCCAGGCCGATCGTGTGGGCGACCAGTTTGTCGCGTCATTTGTAGCCGATACCGACGGTCCTTTGGAGATCTTCGTCGAATCCAGGAGTGGCGAACGTCGCGTCGACTATCGCTCTCGCTCGATCCGCGTGCAGCTCGACGAGCCGCCACAGGTCACCATGGTGGCTCCGCAGGAAGACCTGGTCGTCGAAGCCCGGCAGCCCATCGACTTGCAGCACCGTGCCACCGACGACCACGGCGTGCAGGAGCTCACCCTCATCATCAAGCTGCCCAATGGAGAGCACCTCCGCCGAGCGATCTTGACCCCTTCCGAGGAGCTGCAGACGGAGTTCTTCGGAGAGTCCGTGCTCCGCTTGGAGGAGTTCGCCCTCGCTCCGGCGGACGCGGTGACGGTTTGGCTGGAAGCCAAGGATGGCAACCGCGTCGACGGCCCAGGCGTCGGGCGCTCGGCTGTCCGCACCCTCACACTCGCGTCGGAAATCACCAGACGCCGAGATCGGATCGTCGAGCTCGAGGAGCTACTCGATGCGCTCCTCGTCACCTTGGCCACTCGCCTCGAACGGCCCGTCCCCGATCCGTTTCGGGAGGCTCTGGAGCGACGCGCGGCGGTGATCATTCCCTACAACGGCGTCGAAGCCTTGCTCGCCCACGTCGGCGACCACAGCGGCCCGAGGACGATCCCGCTGCTGCTCGATATGCGAAAGCGGCTTGAACGAGCGCACAAGCGGGAGGCGACCTCATACCGCAGCCGGGGTCAAGGCAAGCTCCGAAAGAACCAGGACCGCACGATTGTGGCTGAGCTCGAGAAGGACACGCTCATCGTGGCCGATCTGATCAGCGAGGCGCGCTTGAACGACGCGGCCGAGATCGCGCGCGAGATGCAACAGCTGCGGCGCGAGATCGCCTCGCTCATCGGTGAGCTGCGGCGCGGGCAGACACCGGAGCTGCAGCGGGCGCTGATGGCTGCCTTGGATCGCGCCGAGCGTCGCCTCGAGGCCCTGCGTGACCAGCTTCGGCAGGCCATGCGATACGTGCCCGGCGAGTTCGTCAACCAGCAGTCCGAGCAGGCGAGCAAGTCGACCGACGCCCTTCAGTCCTTGCGCGAAGCGCTCGCCAGCGGTGACCTCGATGCAGCCGAAGCCGCTCTGACAAAGCTGGATCAAACGATCGAAGCGATGACTCAGGCTCTTGCGCAGAGCGAAGATTCGCTCGTCGAAGCGCGGTTCGGCCCGCGTGAGCGCGCACTGATGAAAGCGATGGATACGATTCGCGACCTCGAGGTCGAGCAGCAGCGCTTGGCCGACAAGGCACGCCGCCTGGGCGAGAAGGCGGTCGATCGCGCGGCCAGAGACGAGACATCGCTGGCGAGCGAGCTCCGCGGCAAGCTCGAGGAGATCGCCGAGGAAGTCTCGGAGCTCCTCGGCGGCGTAAACGACGAGGCGCTCGGCCCTTATGAGTCGGGCCTGAAGGGACGTGCCGAAGAGCGCTTGAGCGATTTCGAAAAGGCACTCGAAGGAGGCGACATCGGTGAGGCATTGTCGATGGCCAATCGGCTAGCGCAGGCCGCCAGCGCCCTCGCGAAAGACCTCGAGCTCTCGGCCACGATGTTCCGCGGCAAGAACGGGCAAACCTCTGACGCCGCGGCCAAGGCGCGAGAGGTGTCCGCGCGTTCTCAGGACTTACGGGACGCAGCGCGGGGAGCGGTCCCCGATGTCGCCGCTGCGCTCACCGAGCAAGAGCGCGAGCAGCTGCAGAAACAAGCGGAGCGGCAAAGCAAGGCCCAGGAAGCCACGCGTCAGCTCGCCCGCCGGCTTCGGGAGGAGGTCGGGGGCGTTCCGGTTTCCGAAGAAGCCGCCGAGCAGCTCGAAGCGATCCAGCAGCCGATGCAACGGGCTGCGCAGTCCTTGCAGGACGCGGACCCGCTCGACGCCAACAAGCAACAAGAGGCAGCCGCCGATCAACTCCGGCGACTACGGCAGCACATGGAGTCCCAGAGCAAACCCTCCGTCGGTGGTGGCGGAACAGAGCAGACCCAAGGCGGGCGAGCGACCGAGCGCGTCGAAATTCCGGCTGTCCGTTCCAAAGCCGACGAGCTCGCCTGGCGGCGCCGCGTTCTCGACGCGATGAATGGCACGCCTCCCGATGGGTATCGACAGGCCGTGGACGACTACTACGAGAGGCTGCTGCGATGAAGCGTGTTGCACTGTTCGCGGCCTTCGCCCTTCTCGCTTCCGTTTCGACCTCGGTGCCCGCCGAGAAGGCGAAGAGCTCCGACATCCTGGAGCTGCTCGAGGCGTCGCTCACCGCGGGCGAAGGCGTTCCCGCTCAGGTCTTGCTTCGCCAGTATCTCGCCGAGTACCCCCGCACTTCGCGCGTGGTCGAGCTCGAAGTGCTCGCAGACTTCTACTCCGGCAACTACGAGGCGGCAGCCAACGAGTATTGCGGAGCTGCGAAAGAAACCGGGTGCCGCCGCAGAATTGGGCAGCCTGGCGGACGTGATCATCGATACCTACGAAACGACGAAGAACTTCGAAACGTTCAAGCACGGGAACATCGAAGTGCGGTACTCGCCCGGGGACGACGAGATTTTGGTGCCCTACGCGGTCGATGCGCTCGAGGCGGTCGGCGAGGCGCTGCAAGCCGAGCTCGGCGTCAAGATGGTCAGCCCGATTCGACTCGAGATCTATCCGGACGCGGAGTCCTTGTCGCGCGTGTCGACCTTGCCGGTCGAGGCCATTCGCAACACTGGCACGATCGCCTTGTGCAAGTGGGGGCGGCTGATGATCGCGTCGCCGTCCGCATTGATGCACGGCTATCCCTGGCTCGACACGATTTCGCACGAGTACGTTCATCTGCTGCTGACCAAGGCTTCGCTCGATCAGGCGCCGGTCTGGCTGCAGGAGGGCCTGGCGAAGTTCCTCGAGACGCGTTGGCGACGAGATGAACCGGCCTTGCGGCAGGACCCGGCTTCCGCCCAGCTGCTCTTCGAGGCCACGGCGGCCAATCAGCTACTCAGCTTTGACCAGCTCCATCCGTCCATTGCGCTTCTCCCGTCCCAAGAGGCCGCCTCGCTCGCCTTCGCTCAGGTCTCCTCGTTCATGGAGAGCTACTACCGCGAGTACGGGCGTGATGGGGTTCAACAAGCGATTTACCTCATCAGCCAGGGAGAGGACGCGAAGAGAGCCTTGGCCAGCGTTGCCGGGCAATCCTGGAAGGGTCTCGAGTCGCACTGGAAGAAGGCTCTTGCGAAGATGCCCAAACCGGTGCCGGCGCGTTTGCTGCACCGTCGACTCAGCGGTGAGGCCACGGAGCAAGACGAGTTAGCCGATGTCGAGCTCGACCGCGCGCGCAACTACCTTCGCCTCGGAGATCTCCTGTGGACTCATTCTCGCCCCGCCGCCGCATCGGTCGAGTACGCCAAGGCGCACGAGGCCGCGCCTGCCGACCCGGTGGTCGCATCACGTTACGCGCGTTCAGCGATTGCGGGTGGTCGCCCCAAGGATGCGATCGCACCTTTGATGCTCACCCTCGACCGGTACCCGACGCATGCGCCGGCGCTATCGAGTCTTGCGACCGCGATGTATCGAGTCTCGATGCGCGAGCGCGCACAGGAAGTCGCCGAAGCGGCGATCGCCCACAACCCCTTCGATCCACAGCCTCATTGCATCCTGTCCAAGCTCGGCGTCCCCCAGGCCGATCACGAAGCCACGGTCTGCTCCAGGCTCGGAGGCATCCGGGAGTGATGTGGCAATTCTCGCCGCCAAGCGCTAAGAGGTGTCCGTGACTGAACCCGTACGTAGCACTCCGCCACCACCGCCCAGCGGCGCCGCCTCCGACGTGCTGCGTGTGCAAGAACTTGCGAGCGCGCGGGACGAAATCGTCTCTCGACTCAAGCAGCGCATCGTCGGTCAACAAGACGTGATCGAGCTGCTGCTGATCGCCCTCTTTGCGCGGGGTCACGGATTGTTCGTAGGCGTGCCCGGGCTGGCCAAGACGCTGCTCATCACCACGCTCGCCGATGCGCTCTCCCTTCACTCGAACCGCATCCAGTTCACGCCGGACCTGATGCCTAGCGACGTCACCGGCACCGACGTTCTCGAAGAAGACGCTACGACTGGCAAGCGTCACTTCCGATTCATTCCGGGCCCTGTCTTCACCAACATTCTGCTCGCCGACGAGATCAACCGCGCCCCCCCCAAGACCCAGGCCGCGCTCCTTCAATCGATGGCCGAAGGGCAAGTTACCGCAAGCGGCAACACCTACGCGCTCGAGCAGCCGTACTTGGTGTTTGCCACTCAGAATCCGATCGAGCAGGAGGGGACCTACCCCTTGCCCGAAGCTCAGCTCGACCGATTCCTCTTCCAAATCGACGTTCGCTACCCGAGCCCGAACGAAGAGGTCGACATCGTGAAGCGCACGACGGCGCCGATGCCGACGAGCTTCACGCCGGTGCTTTCGGCCGAAGACATCGTTGGCTTTCAGGACCTCGTTCCCCGCGTTCCTGCGGCTGACCACGTCGTCGAGCACGCGGTGAACCTGGTGAGGGCTTCGAGGCCCGACGAGGGCCATGCATCGGAGCTAGTCCGAAAGAACGTGGCCTTCGGTGCCGGTCCCCGGGCCAGTCAGGGCCTGATTTTGGGGGCTAAGGCACGCGCAGTCCTCCACGGCCGATACGCGGCCGAGCTCGAAGACGTGCGCGCCCTGCTCGAACCGATCCTCAAGCACCGTCTCGTCATGAACTTCCGCGCGGAAGCCGAAGGCGTGACGCCGGCCGACGTCATCGAAGGCATCAGGCAGAGTATCGAGCCGTGACCCACGTGCTCGAACCCGAGCTCGCGGTACGCTTGGCCGGGCTCACGCTTCGGGCGAAGCGCACGGTCGACGGTCTGCTCGCCGGCATGCACCGAAGCCCGCATCGCGGCGCCAGTGCGATCTTCAAGGAGCACCGGGCGTACCGGCCCGGAGATGACCCGCGCTTGATCGACTGGCGCGCCTATGCCCGCTCGGACCGGTACACGATCAAGCACTTCGAGCACGAAACCCAACTTCGCGGAACCCTCGCGCTCGACATCTCTCCATCGATGCACTGGGGGAGCGGCGAGGTCAGCAAGATCGACCACGCCGCGACGCTTCTCGCCGCGATCGCCTATTTGCTGACACGCCAGGGCGACGCCGTTTCGCTCGTCACTTTCGACGAAGAGATCCGCGATCAATTGCCGGCGCGTTCCGGGCCGGCGCACCTCGAATACCTGATGCGCACCCTGGCGGAGCCGTCACGGTCCACGGGGCAGACCAGGCTTCACGCCTCGCTCGACAAGCTGATCGAGCATGCCGGTCGCATGGGGCTCGTGGTCATCGCGAGCGATTTACTCGATCTCGAGAACGAGGCGCTCGATCCGGTCGCTCGAATTCAGGCGCGAGGGCATCAAACCATCGTTCTTCACGTCATGGACCCGGCCGAGCTGGAGCTTCCCTATGAGCAGCCGATGCACTTCGAAGGGCTGGAAGGCGAGTCGCCTGTCGAAGTCGACCCGAAGGGCCTGCGGCGGCGCTACATCGAAGCGATCGACGCGTTCGTCGAGTCCTGCCAGCGTCGTGTGGTCGCGGCGGGCGCACGGTATCTCCTCGTGCGAACCGACACTCCGCCCGAGCACACCCTGCTCCAGCTCTTGCGGGAGGGCTGAGTCGTGGGCTTTGGTCTTCCGTGGGCGCTCGCCGGTCTCGTCGCTGTTTCGATTCCGATTCTTGCTCACCTGCTGAGGCGACAGAAGCTACCAAAGCAAACCCTGCCGACCATCGCGTTCCTGCACCGAATCCATGCGACGCGAGCTGCGCGGCTCCGCGTCGTAGACATGTTGCTGCTCATCACCCGCGCCCTGCTGATCGCGGCGCTCGTTCTCGTCGCGGCCTCGCCTTATCGGGTTGTCCAATCGAGCCTCTTGGACAGGCAGCACGCGCTGGCGATCGTGTTCGACGACTCCCTATCGATGTCTGCGGTCTACGAGGGCAAGACCCTGATCGAACGGGCGGCAGCACTGGCGGCCGAACAGATCCGCAAGCTCCCGGAGGGTTCCGAGGTCTCGGTCGTCCTGTCGGGCAAGTCCCCGCGCGTTTGGGTCCGCCGGCGCTCTGATCTCGAAATGCTCGAAACGGTGTTCGGGGAGTTTGACGGGCGCTCGACGCGCGGAGACGCCATGTGTGACGCGGTTCAAGCGGCGGTGGAGCTCTTGTTGCAAAGCGAGCTCGGAGACCGACGCTTGCTAGTCGTTTCCGATTTCACGGAAGGAACACGCGCCGAAACCTGTGACTGGCCGAGTCGTGGAATTCGGGTTGCCTTCGAAACCGTTTCGGCACCCAATCCCGACAATCGGCGCATCGCATCGGTGGAAGTGGTCGGCGAGCGCAACGCCGCCGACGGCATGCGGCTCGACGTGCAGATTCGCGGCACGTCCACGCGGTCGCAGCAGACGCTCCGGATGCGTCAAAAAGGGCAGGAGACGCAGAAGGCATCCGTTCGGCCGACCGGCGATGGCGGCGAGGCCTCGCTCGAGATCTCGCCGGGCGCGACCGACGCGGTCGTCGAGCTCCAACTCGACCCCGATGACGTGCTTCCCGCGGACAATGTGCGCGGCGTTCTCCTTGGGTCCGACACGGTGCACGTCCTGCTCGTCGACGGGGATCCTCACCCCGATCCGCGAAAGAGGGAGACCGCGTTTGTGAGTCATGTGCTCGGCGTTGCGCCGCGCATCGGCCGATCATTTGCCGTAGAGACTCTCGATGCCCAGGACCTATCCGAAAGTGCGATCATTCGCTCGGACGTGGTCGTGCTCGCAAACGCCACCCTCGACGAAAAATGGCTTCCGCTGATCCAGCGCTACGTGGGCGGTGGCGGTAGTCTTTGGATTACGGCGGGCGATCGCGTCAATCCGCGGGCATACGGCAGCGTGCTCAGCGAGCTTCTGCCCGGCCGGTACACGGCGACGCGCATGGAGGCGCGTCCCCTGTCGCTCGATTCCAAAACCCTTCCCGAGCTCGGCCAGGCCAAGGTGCGTGGCCGTACTCCGATCGCGGAGGCGTCTCTCGACGCGGTCGTGACGGCGCGCTTCAGCGATGGCGCAGCGGCGATGTTGGAGCACCGGTATCGCAGCGGGCGCGTGGCCATGCTGGCGACGACGATCGACGATGCATGGACGGACCTGCCCTATCAGCCCGTCTTCGTGCCCTTCGTGCTCGACACACTGCTTCGGCTCGCGGGCCGGACCGAGCATTCGGTGGAACCTTATGCGGCCGTGTCTCTCCCAGGGTCGACCCAAAGTCAGCGCATCCAGGTCGTGACGCCTAGCGGCCGCACGATCGATCTCTCGGAAGCCGACCGGGTGGCGTTTCGGGAGACCGGCGAGATTGGCGCCTATCGCGTGCTGGTAAACGGCGTCGTCGGCGCCCGCTTTGCCTTCGTCGTCGACGCTCCCTCGGCTGAAAGCGACCTGGTTTCCAAAGGCGCCCCCGATGTGCAGAGCGACTTCGAGCCAGTCACGCCCGGTGCTTCGAGCGGTGTCGAGCAACCGCTCGCACCCTTGCTGCTGCTGCTGGTGATCGTGTTGCTGTTTTTCGAGCTCTGGCTGCGTCAGATTCGCCGCAGGTGAACGACCCGCTCGATGCGGTTCAGGTCAGAGTACACGGCGACCCGTTGCCAGACCTCGTTCGTCGAAGCCAGATCGACCACGGAGGCCGCTTGCCCCGCGCCGACTTCGATGAGCATCTGTGCGCCGCTCTCGGTGAAGGGCCCTGCGGCACTCAGCAAGGCGCGAATGACGTCGAGCCCATCGTCGCCGGCTTCGAGCGCGCTCCGCGGCTCATGGTCTCGCACCTCCGCTTGCAGAGAGCTCATGTTCGACTTCGCGATGTAAGGCGGGTTCGAAACGATGACCTCGTATTGCGCAGCGCCGATCAGCAAGTCCGCCCGCTCGAACCGGATTCGGTCTCCGACCCCGAGTCGTTCCGCGTTGTCCGCCGCGACCTTCAGCGCCGCCTCGGAGATATCGGTCGCCGAGACCGTGGCCAAGGGCCGCTCCGCCGCAATGCTCACCGCGATTGCTCCGCTGCCGGTTCCCACATCGAGCACCCGGCAGGCCGCGTCTTTGGGGATGCATTCGAGCGCATGGTCTACCAGCGTTTCCGTATCCGGGCGCGGGATCAGCACATCCGGGGTCACCTTGAAGCGCCGGCCGTAGAAATCCCGGTGCCCCAGAATGTATGCAACGGGCTCCCGTTCCCTGCGGCGGGCCACCAGAGGACGAATCGAGCTTCGTTCTGCGTCGATGAGGGGTCGGTTCAGATCGAGATAGAGCCCCACACGGTCGGTCCCGAGCGCCTTGGCGACCAGGAGCTCTGCATCGAGCCGGGGGCTTTCGATCCCGCGTCCGGCGAAGTCCTTCGTTGCCCAGTCGAGGATTTCTCGGATGGTCCAGGTTCGAGAGTTCACGAGCCCCTAGCGCGTACGCACACGCATCTTCGGCTTGGGTAGCGCGCCGGAGCCCGAGAGGACCTGCTTGGCGAGGCGGCTGAGCTCGGGGCGTGTCCCCTTCTGAATGAAGGCGGCGACCATGTTCGGATCCACTTCGAGAAGCTGCTCCATCGCCTCGCGAGCGCGTCCGGCCTTCTTCGTCGCGGTGTAGGTATAGACCTGGGCGCGAAAGAGCATTCCGGAAATCTGGCCGAACTCTTTGTCCTTTGCGTCGTAGGTTTCGAGCAGCTTGCGCGCTTCATCGGCGTTCCCCGTTCGCGCGAACGACTCTGCGACCACCGCGGCATACATCGCTTTGGCCTTGGCCTGTGGTTGGCGGTCGAGCCGAATGTCGTTGGCGAGCTCGCGAGCGTCGCGCGCGCGCCCGGTCATCAAGTAGAACATCGCGAGGTTGGCCCGGACATCGTCCTGAACCATCGCCGGCGCCTTGTCGATGTCGATCCCCTCGAGAATGCGAATCGCTTCGGCAGGATCTTCCTGTGCCACGAGCTGGGCTTGGGCGATGGCGTTGAGCGCGTCTTTGCCGCCTGGAGCCTGCCGGGCTCGCAGTTGCTCGAGCGCGGCGATGCGCCCCTCCTTGTCGGTCGCGCCCTTCAAAATGGCGGCGATGTCGGCCGACTTGCGGGTGAGGCGCCAGATCCAAATCAGAAAGCCGAGCGCGATCAGGGTGAGGACTGCGGCTACGATCAAGCCGACATAGCCGATGCTGGGCTGCAGGATACCCGCAATGACCCAGACCACAGCGAGCGCCAGGCCGATCAGGCCCAGCACCCTCCAGTTCAGCTTGGGCTGCTCGATCTGCTCGAGCGCCTCGGTCGTGTCCTTCGGGGCTGCGGTGATTTGCTTTTTTGGCTTCGCCACTTCCGCTCGGTACCGCGGAGGCCGAGCGACGGCAAGCCAAGACCTGCTGGGCGCTCCCACAAAGAGCCGATAAATGCTCGGGAAAGCGGTCTTTTCGCCAAGGGCCTTTTCCGAAGGTAAGCTAGCTCTCATATTCCTAGCGCCCGACTTAGCTGGCTCGTTTGCGGCCGTTCGCAGACCTACATTTGAGTTTGCGGGACTTTTGTGAATAAATATACTAAGACTGGATCTGGGTTGGGGAAACAGCAGGTATGAGCAGAAACAGACTTGGCGAGCTCCTCGTACGCGAGAAGAGAATCAGCCTCGAGCAACTGCGTGAAGCGCAGAAGCAGCAGAAAGACGAGAACGTCAGTCTGGGCTACGCCCTGGCCCGCCTCGGCGCGATTTCCGATCAGGAGATCACCGACTTCCTTAGCGAGCAGTATCGCGTTCAGGCCATCGACCTGTCCGAGTACGAGATCGATCGCGAGATCTTGAAACTGATCAGCCCGCAGGTTTGCGAACGCCACAAGATCATCCCGGTGTCACGCGCGGGCAGCTCTCTCATCGTCGCGATGGCCGACCCCTCCAACCTGAACGCGATCGACGATGTGAAGTTCCTCACCGGCTACAACGTGGAGCCGGTGGTGTCGTCGGAAAGCGCCATCTTGGCAGCGCTCGAGAGAGCGTACGCGCAGCCGGAGATTTCCTACGACGACATCATGGAGGGCTTCGACGAGTCCGAGATTGAAGTCGCCACGACCGACGATGACGACAATCTGCTCGACCTCGAACGAGCGAGCGAGGACGCGCCGGTCGTTCGGCTCTGCAACGCGATTCTCCTCAACGCGATCAAGCAGGGCGCTTCTGATATTCACGTCGAGCCGTACGAGCGCGTTCTTCGCGTCCGGTACCGCGTCGACGGCGTGCTCCACGAGGAGATGACGCCGCCGATCAAGCTCAAGAACGCCATTGCATCCCGTCTCAAGATCATGTCCTCGCTGGACATTGCAGAGCGCCGATTGCCCCAGGATGGGCGAATCAAGCTCAAGCTCGGCAAGGGCCGCGAGATGGACTATCGAGTCTCATCCGTCCCGACGCTATGGGGCGAGAAGATCGTGCTTCGTCTTCTCGACAAGTCGAACCTGCAGCTCGACATGACCAAGCTGGGTTTCGAGCAGAAGCCGCTCTCGGATTTTCGCGATGCGATTCACCAGCCCTTCGGAATGGTCTTGGTCACCGGGCCGACCGGTTCGGGCAAGACGACGACTTTGTACTCGGCTTTGTCGGATTTGAACGAAGTCGGAACCAACCTCAGCACCGCCGAAGATCCCATCGAGTTCAATCTCATGGGTATCAACCAGGTGCAGATGCACGAGGACATCGGCCTGAATTTCGCCGCGGCACTGAGGTCTTTCCTTCGTCAGGATCCCGACATCATCATGGTCGGTGAGATTCGAGACTTCGAAACTGCCGAGATCGCGGTCAAGGCAGCCTTGACGGGTCACTTGGTCTTGTCGACGCTCCACACCAACGATGCGCCGAGCACGGTCACACGCTTGCTCAACATGGGCGTCGAGCCGTTCCTGGTCACCGCTTCGGTGAACCTGGTGGTGGCTCAGCGTCTCGCACGCAAGATCTGCGAGGAGTGCAAAGTCCAGGTGCCGACCGACGAGCAGGCGCTCATCGACGTGGGCTTCCACGAAAACGAAATCCCCGAGGCCGTCGCCTTCCGAGGGACGGGCTGCAGGGTCTGCAACGACACCGGCTACAAGGGCCGAATCGCCCTCTATGAGGTCATGCCGTTCAAGGATCGGCTCCGCGAAATCGTGCTTCAGGGCGGGTCCACCGCCGAAGTGAAGGACGAGATGATTCGTGACGGCGTCGCCACCCTGCGTCGTGCGGGCCTGAACAAGGTGCTCCACGGGGTCACGACGATCGATGAGATCGTCCGCGTGACTGCCGCAGACCGCTAGCCGGCTGACTCGCGCCAAGCACATTTGTCAACCGTGCAGCGTGATTCGAACGGAAAGCTGCGATCGTTGATAGGCATATAGCCAAGTCGGGAAAGCTTAGAATCTTAGGGGACTGGGCACCAAATCTCGAAGCTACATGACTTGTTGTGGCCCTACATCGCACGTCATTGATTGTCATGCACTTGGACCGGTGGTAGATCGGGCGCATGCGCATCAGCAACAGTTTCTCCGAAGGCGAGATTCAAGTTCTCGAGTTCATCCTGCAAACCCTCCTGCGCGGCGGCACCCCCTCGATGGCCACGCGCAACAAAGACTTCGCTTCGGTGTACCGCAAGGTCATGACGATGAAGAAGCGCGTCGAAGAAAAGAAGACGGAGTCCAAGATGTCTTCCTCCGTGGGTACGGTGGCGGCGGCTGACGACGATGATCTTCAGCGCAGGGCCGGCTGAGCGGGTTGACTGCTCTGGGTCCGTCACGTAAGCGCGGACCGCTATGCTGACCCAGCTGATCGTACTGCGGGGCGGGCGTGTTCTCGATCCATCGCAGGGGCTCGACGAAGCCGCCGATCTCGTGATCGAAGCAGGGCGCATCAAGGAGCTCGGTCGCGACGCGGGTGCCGGCTATGAGGCCAGCGACGGTGTGCGCATCGTGGACGCATCGGAACACTGGGTGTGTCCGGGCTTCATCGACCTCCACGTTCATCTGCGCGAGCCCGGGCAGGAGTACAAAGAGGACATCGCCTCCGGCCTGGACGCCGCCGCAGCAGGCGGGTTCACGGCCGTGTGCCCGATGCCCAACACCAAGCCGACGAACGACACGCGCGCGATCACCGAAATGATGATGGCCCGCGCACAGGAGCACGGCGGGACGCGGCTGTTGCCCTTCGGTGCAGTGACCAAAGGCCAAAAAGGCGCCGAGCTCACCGAGATGGCAGACCTTCGTGATGCAGGCGCCGTGGGCGTCAGCGACGATGGCGTTTGCGTGATGAACGCTTCGGTGATGCGGCACGCGATGGAGTACGCGCGGACGTTCGACCTCCTGGTGAGTCAGCACTGCGAAGACCACGACCTCACCGAAGGTGCGCAGATGCACGAAGGCGCTCGTTCGACTCAGCTCGGGCTTCGGGGCTGGCCGCGGGCAGCCGAAGACATCATCGTCGCCCGGGACTTGATTCTCGCCGAGACAACGGGCGCCCGCTACCACGTTGCTCACATCTCGAGCCTCGGCGCGGTTCGGCTGATTCGGGAGGCGAAGTCGCGCGGCCTGCGGGTGTCGGCCGAGGTCACGCCACACCATCTGCTCTTCACCGACGAGTGCCTCCTGAGCTACGACACCTATTGCAAGGTCAATCCTCCCCTCCGCGAAGCGGAAGACCTGGACGCGCTTCGAGAGGCGCTCGCCGATGGCACCATCGATTGCATCGCGACCGACCACGCCCCGCACACGGACCTGGAGAAAGACTGCGAGTTCGAGGCTGCTTCGGTGGGGATCAACGGGCTCGAATCCGCGATCGCTTCGATGTTTCAGCTCGTTCGGGATGGAGTCGTCAAGCCCATGCGCCTGGTCGAGACCCTGTCGACCGCCCCCGCGCGGCTGCTCCCGGATTACGAAGGCGGCTCGCTCAAAGTCGGGCGGCGCGCAGACGTCACCATCCTCGACCCGGCTGCCCAATGGATTCTCGACAAAGAAGCGCTACGCTCCAAATCGCACAACACGCCACTGCTCGGTCGTGAGCTGACGGGAAGGCCCGTCATGACCATCGTCGGAGGCAAGATCGTGTACGAGCTCGGAACATGACCAAAGAAGCACACCTGGTACTCGCAGACGGAACCCGCTTTTCAGGGTTCAGCTTTGGCGCCGAAGGCGCGGCCACCGGTGAAGCGGTGTTTACCACCGGCATGACCGGCTACGAAGAAGTGCTCACCGACCCTTCGTACTGCGGACAGATTGTCACCATGACGGCGCCGCAAATCGGCAACACGGGCATCACGATCGAGGACGGCGAGGCCAAGCGCCCTGCCCTGCGTGGCTTCGTCGTGCGGGAGCTGTCGGCCGTCGAGAGCAACTGGCGCACCAAAGAGTCGCTCGACGAGTATTTGAAGACGCAGGGTGTCGTCGGAATCACGGGTGTCGACACGAGGACACTCACACGGCACATCCGGGACCAGGGCGCGCAGATGGGGGCCATCGGCACCGAAGACCCTGCAACGCTGCACGACCGTGCCAAAGCCGCGCCTCCCATGACCGGTCAGGACCTCACCGGCGAAGTGACGACCGCGGAGATCTACCAGTGGACCCAGGGCAGCGGCGCCTGGGCTGCGCAGCGTGAAGGCGCCCGTCCCTGGCACGTCGTGGCGATGGACTTCGGGGTCAAGCTCAACATCTTGCGCTGCCTCGTCGACGAGGGCTGCAAGGTCTCGGTCGTTCCGGCGACCGCCAGCGCTGAAGAGGTGCTGGCGCTCAATCCGGACGGCATCTTTCTGTCGAACGGCCCGGGCGACCCGGCGGCTGTCTCTGGCGGCATCGCCACCGTGCGTGAGCTCCTAGGCCAGCGTCCGATCTTCGGCATCTGCCTCGGCCATCAATTGATGAGCCTCGCGCTCGGCGGTGAAAGCTACAAGCTCAAGTTCGGCCATCGCGGTCTGAACCAGCCCGTCAAGGACCTTCAGACAGGCCGCATCGAGGTGACCACCCAGAACCACGGCTTTTGCGTCGACGTCGACTCGCTCAAAAACAAGTGCGAGGTCACGCACCTGCACCTCAACGACGGCACCTGCGAAGGGATCGAGCACGTCGAGACCGGCGCGTTCAGCGTTCAGTATCACCCCGAGGCCGCTGCGGGGCCGCACGACTCGCGGTACTTGTTCAGGCGGTTCACCGATGCCATCGCCAGAGCACGCAGCTAGGCTCGAACGCCTGCTCTCGCGCGCGGCGGAGGAGTGCGAGTCCACGCAGGCGATCTGGTTCGGTGACGGCCTGCCGCAAGCGCTAAGAACCGTGATCGATCTCCGCGGCGAAGGCCTTGCCCAGAACCCCCCCGATATTGCGTTCATCGAAGTGAGCGCGGTGTCGCCACAGGGGCGCGCGCTGAGCGATTCGGATCCGTCCGCATTGACTTGCCCGGTCGTCGGCTTGAGCCAGAGCGGCGTCGAGCAACTCGGTTCGCTGGTTTGCGCCCGAGGCGAAACAGGTATTCAACTCACGCGACTGATTTGCCCCTTCGCAGTCTTCGACTTCAGCAGCCAAGGCGTTCGCGTCCGCGAGGTTCGCCACGGCCTCACCGCAACGGACCTTCAAGCGAGGCTGTCGACGACACTCTGGGCGGGGCCGGACCTTAAGGAGCTCGGAACGCACTGAGGGGACGGGCTGCCGCGCGGTGACCCTTGCGGGCCAGGCCTGAGCTGCTGACGCTGCCACTGGCACTGACGCGGATGTTAGAAGGGCGGCCCGAGCGAGCGTCGCTGTTCGGTTCGGGTGTCACCGTGCGGCTTGTGCTGCCGCGGGTGCTTGGGGGGCGGGTGTTGGGTAGGTTGCCTGGTATGGTTTAGTTACACCGCCCGCCCACCCCCACCCGTAATCCTCCCTGCCGCGGCTTCGCCTTGGCGGCGCCTTTGGCGCCGGGCTTCGCCCTTCGGGCTCGCGCTGCCGCGGGTGCTAGCGACCGGAGATCCAGGACATTGCGCAGACTTCATCGAGGGCGACGTCGACCTTGCTGGCTCTGCTGTTCGGAATGTATCCGTACGCGACTGCGAGCTGAAGCCCCGCGCGCACCTCCTTTGCCGATCCGCATGCCGTTGCGAATCGCGCTTTCGCCGTTCCGGCATCGTTTCCGTCGGCCTCAGCGATGTTGAGAACGACGCTGTTCATCGCCCGATGGATTTGCTCGAAGAGCGACCTATCCCGCTTCCGAACCTCCAGAAGCACCTGCCGCAGCCCCCCCGCCGCCTGAAGCGCCCTTTGCTGAACGATGAGTCCCATGAGTGATCTCCCTTTTTGCGAGTGCGTTGGGTTCACCCAAGGACCCAACGCACTCGCAAAAAAGGGGATCACGATGACCAAGTCGACTCACAAGAGCCCAGTCGTAAACGCTGACACTGCCACTGACACTGCCCGACGCTGGCACTGACGCTGGCACTGACGCTGCCACTGCCACTGACGCTGACGCGGGTGTTTGGGGGAGCGGGTCTTGGGTGGGTTGCCTGGTATGGTTTAGTTACACCGCCCGCCCACCCCCACCCGTAATCCTCCCTGCCGCACCCTGCGCTTCGCTTGGGCTTGGCGGCGCTTCGCGCCGGGCTTCGCCCTTCGGGCTCGCGGCTGGCACTGACGCTGCCACTGACCCCGCCCCCTACCCCCGCGCCATCTCCCGCCGCAACACTTCCCCAGTGTGACTCCGCTTCCGCTTCGCAATCGTCTCCGGGGTTCCCTGCGCGACGACGCGCCCACCACGCACGCCGCCTTCTGGGCCGAGGTCGACGATCCAGTCTGCAGCGAGCATCACGTCGGGGTGGTGCTCGATGACGGCAACGGTATCTCCTCGTTCCACCAGCCGGTCGAGCACGGTGAGGAGGCGGTCGACGTCGTCGCGGTGTAGGCCGGTCGTCGGCTCGTCCATCACGTAGAGAGTCGGCCCGGTATGCAGCCCCGCCGCCAGCTCGGAGACGAGCTTGATGCGCTGCGCCTCTCCGCCGCTGAGCGTGTTGGAGGCCTGGCCGAGGTGCAGGTAGCCGAGGCCGAGCTGGTCGAGAAGCTCGAGCGGCTCGCGAACCTTTCGAACAGGTGAGAAGACCTCGACCGCTTCGGCGACTTCGAGCTCGAGCAGCTCGCCGGCGTTGAGGCCTTGCCAACGTACCGAGAGCGTCTCCGGCGTGAAGCGCATCCCGTTGCAGGACTCGCATGGCACGTCGACGTTCGGGAGGAAGGCCATCTCCACGTGAATCGAGCCCTGCCCTTTGCACTCCGGACAGCGGCCTTCCTCGACGTTGAATGAGAAGCGGCTTGGGGTGTAGCCGCGCGCGCGCGCCTCGGCGGTTCCGGCTAGGAGCTCGCGCACGGTGCTCCAGATGCCGACATAGGTTGCCGGCACCGAGCGCGGCGTGCGTCCGATGGGGCTCTGGTCGATCTCGATTGCGCGCTTCAACGAAGCGAAGCCGGCGATCTTGCTGAAGTCCCCAGCGGGCAGATCATTGACCATGCCGACCGCTTCTCGGGTTGCGCGCAGCAAGACCTCGCGAATCAACGAGCTCTTGCCCGAACCGCTGACGCCCGTAACCGCGATGAAGCGTTCGAGCGGGAACCGCACGTCGACGTCTTGGATGTTGTGATGGTTTACCCCGCTGAGCTCCAACCAGGAAACATCGCGCGTCTGGCGGCGCTTGGCGGGCAGATGTGGAGGGCGTTCGAGGGCCGCTGCCGTGACCGAGCCCTTCATCTCTTTCAACGCGCCCTGGGAGAGAATGCGGCCGCCGTGTTTTCCGCCGCCCGGCCCAACGTCAATCACCGTGTCGGCCGCACGGATGGTGTCGGCGTCGTGCTCGACGACCAGCACCGAGTTGCCCCGGTCGACCAGTCCGCGAAGCGCGCCAAGCAGGCGTCCGGTGTCCCGTGGATGCAGGCCGATGGTGGGCTCGTCGAGCACATAGAGCACACCGGTGAGGCCGCTACCGAGTTGCGCCGCCAAGCGTACGCGTTGCATCTCGCCGCCGCTTAGCGTGTTTGCCGCGCGCCCGAGCCCCAGATAGCCGAGGCCGACCTCCTCGAGAAAGGAAAGCCGGCGCAGCGCCTCGTGCAGAGGCGTCTTCGCGATGGTGGCGTCGCGGCCCTCGAGCTCGATCTCTCGCAGGGTATCAATCACCTCGGAGACGCTCTGATCGAAGAGCGCGGTGATCGACATGTCGTCCACGGTGACCCCGCGCGCCAGCGGCGACAGGCGGGTCTGTTCGCACTGATCGCAAAGAGTTGTTTCCACAGCTCGCTTGCGCCGGCGCCCGCGCCAGCTCTTCTTCGTGATCTCGCCCCGGCCCTCGCATGCAGGGCACTGGCCCTGCCTGGTGTTGAACGAGAAGAAACGTGGATCGAGCTCCGGATAGCCGACGCCGCAGCTCGGACAGGCACGCTTGCTAGAAAGCTGCATCTGCTCCTTGGCAGCGATCGCCCAGGCGGCGCCGTCGCCTACCTTCAGGGCCTTCTCGAGCAGCTCGAGCAAGTCCCGGCTCTTTGCCGGTGCGCGTCCAACGACCAGCTCCACGTCGTGCTCGGTATATCGGTCGAGCTTCATTCCCGGCTCGAGCCGCTGGATCTCGCCGTCGATGCGCGCCTCGGTGAAGCCGTCCTTCATCGCTTTTTTGAGCAGCTCTCGATGGATGCCCTTTCGGCCGCGCACGACCGGCGCGAGCAGCGTCACCTTCTTGGCACCGAAGCGCCGCCCTAGATCCCGAGTCAGTTGTGCAGCGGGCCTCGCCGCGATGGGCACCTTGCAGTCGACACAGTGAAGGACTCCAATGCGTGCCCAAATCAAGCGCAGGTAGTGCGAGACCTCGGTGACGGTGGCGACCGTGGAGTTGGCCCCGGCTCGGGTCATGCGCTGTTCGAGGGAGACGCTTGGGGGCACGCCGACGACTTGGTCGACCGCAGGCCGCGGGAGCTGGGGCATGTATTGACGCGCATAGGGCGAAAGCGTTTCGAGATAGCGGCGCTGCCCTTCGGCGAAGAGCACGTCGAAAGCCAAGGTGCTTTTCCCGCTGCCGCTCGGGCCCGTCAGCACGACCAGCTCGTCGCGCGGGATGTGAACGGTGACGTTCTTGAGGTTGTGCTCGCGCGCCCCGGCAATTCGAATCTCTCGAAGCGCTGTGCCCTGCGCCTTGCCCTTCTTGGTTCGGCCGGCGGGCTTGGTCTTTGCTCCGCTCCCGAGCGTGCGAGCGAGGTACGGGGCCGTCAGTGACGACTTCTTCTTCGCCACCTGCTCAGGGGTGCCGCTTGCGACGAGCTTGCCGCCTTCGCTGCCGGCCCCCGGCCCGAGGTCGATGACGTGGTCCGCATGGGCGGCCACCTGCATGTCGTGCTCGACGACGACGACTGTGTCGCCTCGCTCGACCAGGTCGTCGAGCACCTTCATGAGCGGCTCGACGTCGTTGGCGTGAAGCCCGGCCGTCGGCTCGTCGAACACCAGAAGCGAGCCGGGTGCGGCACGAAGGAGCGCTTCGGCCAGCTTGAGGCGTTGCGCCTCTCCGCCTGACAGGGTGTTGAGCGGCTGGCCTAAGCGCAGGTACCCTAGCCCCACATCCAACATCGGCCGAAGCGCTCGGGTGATCAGGGCGTCCTCGGCGAAGCGCTCGCTTGCCTGACGGGCGGTTAGCTCCAGGACCTCGGCGATGTCGAGTCCCATATACCGGACATCGAGAACCGGACCGACGAAGCGGCGCCCCTGGCACTCCGGACAGCTAAACACCACATCGGCCAAGAACTGCATCTCGACCGTCTCGGCCCCGTCGCCGCGGCAGGCCTCGCAGCGTCCTCCTGTGACGTTGAAGGAGAAGAACCCAGGCTTGTACCCGCGCTCTTTGGCCAGGGGCTGCTGGGTAAAGCGCTTTCGAAACACCTCCCAAATCTTCAAATATGTCGCCGCGTTGCCCCTCGAAGTTCGGCCGAGCGGAGCTTGATCCACGCCGACGACGCCATGGAGCGCGGCAAAGCCCTTGATGCTCTGGTGCTCGAGCGGGGCCCCGCTGGCCTTGAGGCCGAGCTTGCGCTGAACGGCGGGCAGCAAGGTCTCGAGAACCAAGCTGCTCTTCCCCGAGCCGCTGACGCCGGTCACGCAGGTCATGACCCCTCGCGGAAAGGAAGCGTCCACCGAGCGCAGATTGTGGCCGGATGCACCCCGGAGCTCGATCCAGCCATTGGCTTCGCGTCGCCTGCGCTTCACGCGGCCGTTCGCCCGGAGTGCGGCGCCCGTCGCCGTCTTGGCCCTGCGGAGTGCCGCTGGAGTGCCGTCGAAGACGATCTGTCCGCCATTCTCGCCGGCTCCCGGACCCAGCTCGATCACCCGATCGGCGCCAAGGATCATTTCCCGATCGTGCTCCACCACGACCGCGACGTTCTCGTCCTTCGACAGAGCGCGAACCACGCCCAGCAGCCGCTCCACGTCCCGGGGGTGCAAGCCCACCGTCGGTTCGTCGAGCACGAACATGGCGCCGTTGAGCGTTGCCCCGAGCGCGCTGGTCAGCGCGACGCGCTGGGTCTCGCCGCCCGAGAGCGTTCGAGAGGTGCGATCCAAGGAAAGATAGCCCAGGCCGACATCGTGCAGTGCACGCAGCCGCCCAAGGGCCTCGCGCCAGAGCAAACCCGCACCGGCGTCGCCGGTGAATCGCGCCTTCTGCTTTTCGAGGAACGAAAGCGCGTCGGATGCAGGGAGAGCATAGAGCTCCGGAACGCTCAGTCCGTCGATGTGCCAAGCGAGCGCTTCGGGCCTGAGTCGTGTGCCCTTGCAGTCGACGCAGGTTTCGTACTTTCGGTACCGAGAGAGAAACACGCGCACATGCATCTTGTATGCGCGCGATTCCATCCACTTGAACCAGCTACGAATCCCCCACCAACCTTTGGGGTAGCCGATATCGTCGCCGTCGATGAGCCAAGCGAGCTCTGCCGGGGTCCATTCGCGCAGCGGCTTGCCGAGCGGAATGCCTGCCTTCTTTGCGTTCTTCTTCAGCTCGCGGCGTTCCCAGCTCGTCGCCTTGCCCTGCCATGCGCGAATCGCGCCCTCGTCGGGTGACAAGTCGTAGTCGGGAATCACCCGATCGAGATCGATCTCGATGGTGCGTCCGAAGCCACGGCAGGTTTCGCAGGCGCCGATCGGGCTGTTGAAGCTGAAGAGCCCCGGTGTTGCGCGTCGGAAGGAGCGCTCGCAGCTGGGGCAATGCAAACCTTCTGAGAAACCGAGATCCTTGCCCTCGGCTGTCCAGACCGTGGCTCGGCCGGCGCCACGGCGCATGGCGTTCTCGAGGGCCTCGACCAGGCGCGCCCGATCACTGGGGCGTGCCACGGTTCGGTCCGCGATGACGTCGAGGTGCGTGCTTCGGCCCTTGATCAGCTCGCTCGGTCGGAGCTGCTCGAGCTCGCGAACCTTGCCGTCGACCCGGACGCGTCGGTAGCCGTCGCGCAGCAGGCCTTCGCGAACTCCGATGTAGTGCTCCGCATCGGCCACGGCGACCGGATAGGTTACCAGGATCTTCTCGCCGGGGACCTCGCTCATCACGCTCTGGGCGGCCCGCGTCGGCGCGTCCCGGTGCACCAGGGCGCCGCAGCCCGGGCAATGCAGCTCGGCCGCATGCGCCCACAGATGCTTCGCGTAGTCGGCGATCTCGGTCATCGTGCCAACGGTCGAGCGGCTCGTGCGCACAGGCGCCTGTCGATCGACGGCGATGCCTACCGGGACGGGGTCGAGCTGGTCGACCGGCGGTCGTGAGAGCCGCTCCAGGAACTGCCGCGCATAGGCGCTGAAGCTCTCGACGTAGCGGCGCTGTCCCTCGGCATAGAGGGTCTTGAAGGCCAGCGACGACTTGCCGGCGCCCGAAGGTCCTACGATCGCAACAAATGTCCCCGGTTCGATATCGAGGTCGATGGAACGGAGGTTGTTCGTGCGCGCGCCGCGTAACTTGGTGGGCTGCATGACCTAGCGGCGCCCCCAGCGTCGTCGCAGCACCCAGGTCGCGCCAAGCAGCAGCACCGTGGAAAAGATGAACCATGGGTTCGAAAGCGGCTGCCTGGAAACCAGGCCGGCGGCACGGCGTGTGGTCGATGCGAGCTCGGACAGCGGAGGCACGTCTTTGATGCCGAGGAACAGTCGCCCGCCAGTCTTCTGCGCCAGCGCTTCGAGCTCGGCCGGCAAGGCTTCGAGATCCGCGAGCTCGTCGCCGCTCTCTTCGACGATGAACACCTCGCGCGCCACGTCCTGCTTTTCTACCGAAGCGACAATCTCGTATGCACCTGCCTCGGCCGGTGCGCGGACGGTGGCCTGGAGCTGTCCGTCCTCGTCGGTCTCGACAACTGCCACGGCATCGTCGTTCGCCGCCGGCTGAAACTGAAGCTCGACGCGAGTCCTCTCCATCGGCCGGTACTTCTCGTCACGAAGCCTTCCAGAGACGACGATTTCGCCGCCAAGCCCATAGCGTTCCCGGTCGGTCGAGATCCTGGCCGGTTCGAGAAGTGGATCGTGCGTGAGCCAGCGGATCATTCGGTCCCAGAAGAGCTCGTACTCATCGGAGCCGACGGTGCTGTCATCCGCAGCAAAGCGCCAGCGCCACGATGCGTCTGCCGTCATCGCCGCCACTCGCCCTCTTCCCGCCTCTCCGACGACCAGAATCGGAAGCCGTGAACCGCCCTGCAGGCGCGCCCGCGGGTGGCTGAGCAGGACCTGCGCACCTTGCTTGACCGAGCTCACCACGTTGGCGCCGTGCAAGGCGGGAAGCGCCCTCCACGTCTGCTTGGTCAACGCGGGGTCCGGGCCCAGTGCAACGATGGGGTGCCGGGCGAGCGTCTTGCTCACCTCCGCCCTGTAGCTGCCCTTGAGCAGTCCGGGAGCGCCGAGCTTGACCGGCAGTATCTCCTCGATGGCAGTGCCCGCATAGCCTCCCTGGGCAAAGGAGCGGTCGCCGCCGATCATCACGAACGAGCCGCCGCGCTGCACGTACTCTTTGATGCGTGGCAGGTAGCTCTGCATCTCGTAGGGCGCGTAGTCGAAGTTCTGGAAGATCACGACATCGAAGCTTCCAAGATGCTCGCGGAAGAGCTCGTCGGTCGGAAACGGAATCAAGGCGAGCTCGTTGGTCGGCGCGGCGGTGAGGTCCGCCGCCGCACGCAAGATGAAGAACGAAACCAGGTCGACGGATCCGTCGCGCTTGAGGAAGTCCCGCAGAAATCGCACGTCCCAACTGGGCCGCCCTGCGACTAGCAGCGCGCGAAGCCGTTCTCTTCCGACCCGCAGGAGCGCCGCGCGGTCGTTGTTCTGGGGCACCTCGTCTTTTGATGAGGCGGGGATCAATAGTCGATAGAGGGAGCGCCCGGTTCGCTGAGGAGTCACCTCGAACGCTATGGTGCCGCGCCCCGCTTCGTCTAGTGCCGCGACGACCTCCTGTTCGAGCCGGCTCTCGTGCCAGAGCTGCACGCGAAGCTCGGCACTGCGCAACTTGCCGACTGCGCGGACGTCCGCCCGGATAATCGCCGGCACACCTACGTACGCCGTCGTGTCGGCGCGCAGCGAGACGATGGCCTGATCGTCGAGCGGATCGTCTCCGCCAACGACGACGCTGTGAATCGCCGGCGCGTTGTGGCCGAGCGCCATCGTCTCGGCGCGGAAGCTCGGGTCGGCGCCATCGGTGATCACGACGACGGAGCCAATCTCCCGTTCGGCGCCTTTCTCGAGAACGTAGCTGAGCCCGTTTCGGATCTTGGTTTCGTCGTCGGAAGGTTCGTAAGCTTCCGCGAGCCCGTTCCAGGCGGCGGCGCGAACGTTGGAGCCGAACAGATATACGACCGGACTGACTCTGTCGTCGTCTTGCCAATCGCCGAGCAGAGCTTGGACCGCGTCGCTGCGGGGACCGCTGTTGCCCGAGAGCGTCATGCTTCGCGAGTTGTCGAGGAGAATTGCGGTTCCCCCGGCGACATCTTCGAAGGTCTCGCGTACCAGGGTGATCTGGAGGGCGAGCAGATAGACCGCCAGGATGCCGAGCCCGCCGAGCGCGCCCAAGACGAATTTCCGCCGCCGGTCACTCTCTCCGCGAATGGACCGAAGCTCCACGAGCCAGAGCGCAAATAGGGCGAGGCCGAGCACCCAGGCCGTCGTGTTCCCTCCCCAGATTCCTAGTTGCCAATGCCAATCCGCCACGGGCAAACCTCAGAGGCCCGAGCCCCGGCGACGCATGATGAACGGCGCGTGCACCTGGTCATCTTTGTAGTCGGTGCAGAGCGCATACATCACTAGATTCACCCCGAGACGAATGGCCTGTTCGCGCTGCCGCTCGCCGCCGGGAACGACCGCCTGACTCCAGGCGCCGAGCTTGTCGCGTTGAAACGCACCCCCGAGGTCGTGACGCGAGTAGACGATGGCAATGCGATCACCGTAAGTGATGCCTTCGAGAAACGCGGGCCCGCGCACCCGGCCCACCGGCCTTTGAATGAGATAGAACGAGCGGTAGATCGTGTGCTCGGTCGAAATCGGTTTCAGTGGCATCGCTGGGAAGGCGCGAAGGAGCTCACGGCGAACGGCCCGGTCGAAGGCCTCTGCGCCGGCAGTCGCATCGTCGATCAGAATGAAGCCACCGCGGTGAATGTACTTGCGCAAGCCTTCGATGGCTTCTTCGCTCAGCGGCGGAAAGTCTTCGCGGCCGCGCCAGTACACGAAGGGACTTCGAAACAGCGAGGCCTTGTCGAGCCTCGTTCGTCCGGGCTCCAGGATGGGTTCGACGCTCGAGCGCTTGCGCACCTCCCAGGCCAGGCGCTCCGTCACGCCTCGGGAGCCCGCGTCGCCCTTGCCTATGTTCAGAGATACGATTTCCACATCGGTCGCATCGCCAAACGCAGCGGCGCGTGGTGCCGGTGACACTGAAAGGCAGGCCAGTACCAACAGAAGGCGACCCGACTGCGCCCCGAAGATGGCCCGCATGAGCACAGGAGTACCAACCATGCGTCAAAGCGCAAGCCGGGTTGACGTAGGCCAGGTTCGCGACGAAAGTGGCGCCGTGTCGAAGGGCCCAGCTCGTGCGTGCGCCGCGATCGCATTGCTCGCATTCGGATTCGGTTGCCAAGACAAGGGCGAGACGTCCCGTCCGTCTTCTCCCGAGACTACGTCCATCGGCGAGGGCTCGGCTCTGCTATCGCGAACCCGTCCTTTGATGAGCACGGTGTTTCGGATTCAGGTCGACTCGGCGCCCGCCAACGCCGAGATGGCGATCCGTCACGCGTTCGAAGAAATCGAGCGCCTGGAGACGGTTCTTTCCGAATGGCGCGACGACAGCGACATCGCCAAAGTCAACAGCCTGGCCGGCAACAAGCCCGTGAAGGTGGGCGCCGATGCCTTGCGGGTCATCGATGCGGGCATGGACGTGTCGATGTGGTCGCGTGGCGCGTTCGATCTTTCCTGGGCGAGCCTTTGGGGCCTGTACGATTTTCGTCCGGACTCGATCAAAATTCCAAGCGCTCAAGAGCTCAAGCCCCGACTCGCGCTGATCGACTACGAGAAGATCCGCGTGAGCAAGAAATACAAGACGGTGTTTCTGAAGAAACGCGGGATGGCGATCGGAACCGGAGGCATCGCCAAGGGCTACGCACTCGATCAAGCCGGCGCGATTCTCCGAGGCGCTGGGGTCGACAACTACATGATCTTTGGCGGCGGACAGGTGCAGGTGCACGGCGAACGAGACGGCCGACCCTGGCGTGTGGGCATCCAGCATCCGCGCGACCCGAGCAGCTACTTCGCCGCGCTAGAGTCGACCAGCGCCTCCTTTTCGACCTCGGGCGACTACGAGCACGCCGTGTTCGATGGCGCGGGCAGGCGCTGGCACCACATCATCGACACCAAGACGGGCCTTCCCGCCGACAAGTCACTCTCGGTGACGATCATGACTTCGGAGGGCATCTATGCCGACGCCCTGAGCACGGCGGCATTCGTGCTGGGCCCCGTAAAGGCGCTCAAGATGCTTGCGCGAATTGCCTACCCTGCGGAGGCCGTGATCGTGGGCGCCGACTGCAAGGTTTACATGACCCCGAAGGCCAACAAGCGCATTCGCTTGAACGTGGACCTGGTCGACGGCCGCTTGCCGAACTGTAAGCCTTAGCCGCGATCGTCTATCGGCACGAAGTCACGGTCAGCTTCGCCGACCCAAATCTGGCTGGGACGGAAGATCCGATTGCCTTCGAGCTGTTCGAGCAAGTGTGCGATCCAGCCGGCCACCCGCGAAATCGCAAAGATCGGCGTGAACAGATCCGTCGGGATACCGAGCTTCTGATAAACGATGCCGCTGTAGAAATCGACGTTGGGGTAGATGCCCTTGCCCCCGACAAGCTCGGCCATCTGGCGCTCGAGCTCGACGGCCACGTCGTAGTCCGGCGTGCTGCCGAACTTGGCGAACAGCTGGGTTGCAAGTCCTTGAAGAATCGTCGCGCGCGGGTCCTTGACCTTGTAGACGCGGTGACCGAAGCCCATGACCTTTTCTTTTCGGGCAAGCCGATCCTCGGCCCAGCGTCGCACACCATTGGGAGAAGCATCGGAGATCGAATCCAAGCTGGTCAAGACCTGCTCGTTGGCACCGCCGTGCAGCGGGCCGGCCAGGCTGCCGATGGCCGACGCGACGACTGCGTAGGGGTCCGTCAGCGTCGAGCCAGTGACCCTCGCCGTGAAGGTGGAGGCGTTCATCGAGTGCTCGGCGTGGAGAATCAAGGCCACATCGAAGACCTTTTCGGCCAGCCGGGTCGGCACCTGTCCTTCGAGCATGTAGAGAAAGTTCGCCGCATGGCCGAGCTCGGTACTCGGCTTGATCGGGTCGTCTCCGCGTCGAATCCGGTCCCAGGCGGCGACGATGGTCGGAACCTTCGCAAGCAAGCGGATCACGCTGAGGCGAAGGAATTCGGGGTCCGAGATGTGGTCGCCCTTGTAAAACATGCCCATCGCGGCGACCGCTGCGGTCAGAGCATCCATGGGCTCACCGCTCTCGGGCAGTGTCTTGAGTAGGTCGATGATGCGGAACTTGAGACCCCGCTCGGCGATCATCTGATTGCGGAATTGCTCGAGCTGCTGGGTCGTCGGCAGGCGGCCGAACACGAGGAGGTAGGCGACTTCTTCGTACGAGCATTGCTCGGCGAGCACCTCGATGGGGTAGCCCCTGTACTGGAGTTTCCCGACGGAGCCGTCGATCAAGCAAATGCTGCTACGGGCTGCCGGAACGCCGGCAAGGCCTGGAATGTATTCGGGCACTACCGCCATCCTCTCCACTTTCGGGCTCAAAGTTCCGGCGGCAACCTAGTCGTTCACCCTACAGGCGCAAGCCGATGCCAAGAGCCTTGCAAACGCGGGGCGAGCGGCTCCGAGGACCAGATCCGCAGCCTCTTCCAAAATCTCGGCACGGAGGCGTGCCTGCGCGGAAGCGGGCGCCCCGCGAATCACAATACGAAGGTCGGGCTCTGCATCGTCCTCGTCGTCGAGTGGAGTCGCGCCGGCCACAGAGAGTGCATCGGCAAAGCGGCGGCTCGCCTTTCCATTTTCGGTATCGACGATCGAAACGAGCCGGCTCCCCATCCTGAGCAGCACGGGCGTCCAAATCGGCGGGTCGCGGGAGTCATCGACGACATGGAGCGAACGCTTCAACCGCGCTCGACCTCGAAACCGTCCGCTTCCCAGTGAAGAAAGCCACCCGAGAGGAAACCGACCTGCACACCATCGGCCTGAAGCTTCTCGCCCCAGTCCTTCGCCTCTTCGCTCCGACCGTAGAGCACACGAATGCGACCGTCGAAGGGCTGCAGCTCTTCGACCCGGCTCGCCAACTCGCTTGCTGCGATGTGAATCGCCGAGGGGATGCGGTAGCGGCCGTAAGAAGCTTCATCGCGGATGTCGACTGGAACTGCCTTGCCCTCCGCCACCCATGCGGCCAGCTCCTCGGGGCGAACCTCGGCTGCAGAGCGGGGCATCACCGGTTCGAGCAGACGCAGCACGCCGGGCTTGTCGAGCACACCCACGTGTTGCCCAGCCACCCTGCCCTGGGCGATGACGAGAAGCATCGGAATCGACTGTGCTCGGAAGGTTTGCGCGACCATTGGATTGTGGTCGACATCGACGCTGACGACCTTGATCTTGCCGGCAAGCTCGTCGGCGACTTGCGCGACGATCGGCGCCAGCTGCTTGCACGGTTGACACCAGTCCGCGTGCAGGTCCACGAGGACCGGGAGCTCCGAGCGAAGAACCTCTGCTTCAAAAGTTGCGTCCGTAACCGGCTGAACTGCCATCTCAGTATCCCCTGTTTTCGATTCCCGATTCTGTCACGATCGCTACCCCTGCGCTCGTCCCGAGCCGGCTAGCGCCTGCTGCGATCATCTTGTCAGCGGTCGCCGCGTCGCGAATGCCGCCGGATGCCTTCAGGCCGAAATCGGGCCCGACTTCCGCGCGGAGCAGTCTCAGGTCGTCCTCGCTGGCTCCGCCGCTCCCGAAGCCCGTCGAGGTCTTCACGAAGGCGGCCCCCGCTCCCAGCGTCCATTGGGCACCTCGGCGCTTCTCATCGTCGCTCAGCAGGCAGGTTTCCAGGATGACCTTGACCCGAGCCCCGTCGGCCGCTTCGACCACCCTGCGGATCTCGTCCATGAAGCGCTCCCTGCGGCCCTCCTTGAGCGCGGAGATCTGGCAGACCATGTCGATCTCGGAGGCACCGTCGAGCAGCGCCTGGGCCGCCTCGGCCGTCTTTGCGGCCGTGCTGGACGCGCCCAGCGGAAAGCCTACGGTGGCAGCGATGGGGAGCTGGCAGTCCGCCAGCAGTGAGGTACAAAGCGCCACGTGGGACGAGTTGACACAGACGGTCGCAAAGCTGTGCTGAACGGCCTCGTGGCAGAGACGCACGAAGTCCGGCTCGACCGCGTCGGGCCTCAAAAGCGTGTGATCGATGAGCGCTGCCAGGTCCTGACGCATGGAGCGCCTTGTCCTAGCAACGAATTGACAGGGCGACCAACCGCACACACCCAAGAGCCTGGGGGGCTTCTAGACTGATGGACGTTACTTGCGAGCGCTGCGGCACCGAATACGAATTTGACGAGACACTGCTTTCCGGGCGCGGAACCAGCGTCAAATGCACCAATTGCGGGCAGGTGTTCAAGGTGTACCCGACGGCGGAAGCGGACGCTGACCGAACGACCAGCGTCTGGCGCCTCAAGTTGGAGGACGACTCGATCGACATGATCGACTCGCTTCGCGAGCTTCAACGGCGCATCGCCTCGGGCGAGCTGACGCCAGAGAACCAGATCGCCAGAGGCGACGAGAACTGGAAGCCGCTGGGTTCGATTCCCGAGCTCGAGACTTTCTTCGAGGCCGCCGGCGTCCCGCTTCCTCCGGCGGGGAGCAGCTCGTCGGTTCCACCGGGGTCTGAGCCGCCGCTCTCCGAACCACCTCCAGAAACCTCGAAAGAGTCGAGCTTGCCGCCCGGAAGACGGCCCAGGCAGCCCACTTTGCTCGGGGTGATGCCGGTGGAGAAGATGATTCCTGTGGGGGCTCCGCTGTCTGGGACAGAGACAGGGGCAGAGACAGGGGCAGAGACAGGGGCAGAGTCAGCGGCAGGGACAGCGGCAGGGACAGACACAGGGGCAGGGACAGCCGCAGAGGCGGATTCGGAGGCGGTGGCGGAGTTTGGGGAGGACGTGTCTCCCTATGCTTCGGGCCGGGGTGCCGATCCTGGGGCGGACACGGCCCGGGCGGCGGTCATTTCCGATGCTCCGCCCGCAGACGAGATCGAGGAGGCCGAGTTCGAGGAGCGTCCGCTTTCTGGGGCGCGCCCGAGCAGCCCGCCGCCGCCGTTCTACGACGATGATGACGACATCCCCGGATTGCCTGGCCGCGGCGGATCCCCTCTGCGCTGGCTCATTTTGATCGTCCTCGTCGGAGGGCTTGCCCTCTTGTTCGCGCAGTGGCCCCGTGTCGCTCGCCTGCTCGGCATCGCTGGGGACCCTGCTTTGATCGCGGCAAGCGTCTCAAACGGCGACGCCAGCCTGTCCGAGGGCCACCCGGCGGCATATGCAAGCGGGATTGAAGCCTACGGTCGGGCCATCGAATCGGGCGGCGACCGTGACACCGAGATTCTATCGAAGCTCTCGAACGCCTATGCCCTGGCCGCGCAAGCCCAAATCGATGATGGCGCGACCAGCTATAGCACCGACAAGCTCACCGCCGCCGCGCTGACGACCGCCCGGAGCGCGCGTGAGCTCGAACCGCGCGATTTGCAGGCAATGCTTGCGGAGGCCGATGCGCTCCGCCTGAACGGGGATCTTCCCAAAGCCCGCGACGTCTTGGAAGACGTCCGCTCGATGTCGTTCAGCAGGACTCCGGAGTTCTTCCGCATCGACGCCCATCTGAGCGCCGCCGAGTCCGGCGAAGGCTTAGAGGAGGGCCTGCGAAGCGCGAAGCTCGCGGTCGAGCTCGCACCAGACGGAGTGCCCTATCTCCTGTTGCTGGCTCGGACGCAGAAGGCGGCCGGCAACGACTCAGAAGCGATGGAGCCGTTGGAGACGATCGTGCAGGCGCATCCGGGACACCCTGTGGCAACGAAGCTCCTGGTCGAGCTGCGTGGTGCTCCGGTCGAGGCGGAGACACTGGCGGATGCTGGGGTTGAGCCGGATGCTGGGGCTGAAGGGGATGCTGGGGCAGAGGCAGTCGCAGAGACAGCGGCAGCGGCAGAGACAGGGGCAGAGACAGCGGCAGCGGCAGCGGCGGTGTCAGTGACCGGGAGCGGGAGCGAGACTGGGAAGGTGGCCGAGGCCGATAAGGTGGTGGACGAAAGCGACCTTGGCCCCGAAAGTGGCTCCGGCTCGAAAGCCCAGTGCGCCGAAGAAGCCCAAGTATGACGAGTACGATCGACTGGCTGAAGCTGCCGGCAGTGATGCCTTTGTCGATGGGCGGCCTCCGGTGCGCGACTACGACTCGTATATGCGACTAGGTCGGGCCGAGCTTGCTGCCCAGCAATACCCCCGCGCCCGCGCCTACTTCGATAGCGCCTTGGAGGCGAAGCCTGGCTCTGCCGACGCGATGGACGGCCTGGGTCGAGTCTTGACGGGCATGAAGGACTACATCTCCGCAGCACGCTACTTCCGCGTTGCAGCGCAGCGAGGCCACCCCGACGGCTACTTCAATCTCGGCAGAACCTATGAGCGCCTCGAACGAAATGAAGACGCGGTGTCGGCGTACTACACTTATGTGAAACGGCGGCCGTCGGGCACTCATGCCGGCGCCGCCATTGCAGCGATCAAGCGATTGGAACCACGCGCAAAGCTTCCTGAGGAGCTCGAGCCGCCGCCCGAGCCCGTCGCGAAACCGGAGCCGTCCACCGCGGACGAGCCTGCGCAGGAATCGGAACCGACAACACCATGAAGCAACCCAGGCGCCGCACTGCGCTCATCCTCCTCGCCGTCCTCGCTTCCCTGAGCGCGGCCTCCTGTAGCGAGAAAACCGAAGAGTCCGACGAGCCCGTGGTTCGCGAACTTCGCCTCTTGCAGGCCTTTCCCGACGGCGCGGAGCACGACCCCTTCGCCCCACCCAAGCCGACCCTGCACGACGTGCTGGAACGAATCTGGGAAGCGACCGACGACGAACGCGTCAAAGGTCTCTTCGTACGGGTCGGACCGCTTCAGGGCGCGTGGGGAAGTGTCGGCGACCTCGTCGAGGCACTTGACGGGTTTCGGGCCGAGAATCGGCCAATCCATTGCCATTTCGAGTCCGCCGACAACGTCGGCTACCTCTTGCTGGCTTCGAGCTGTGACCGAATCAGCATGACGCCCGCGGGGACACTCGACTTGATCGGCCCGGCCGCCGTCATGATCTACGCTCGCGCGCTGCTCGAGAAGGTCGGCGTCGAAGCCGAGATCCTCCACATGGGCCGCTACAAGGGCGCTGGGGACATGTTCATCCGAAACGACATGCCTCCGGAGGCCAAGCAGTCGATGGATGCGATTCTCGACGACCTGCAAGGCGCATTGGTCAACGCGACCAAGTCCCGAACCGAGGGCGACGAGAAGCGAGCCCAGACCTTGATCGACCAGGGGCCGTACGGCTCGGGAGCCGCTGTCGAAGCCGGCCTCGTCGACGCGGTGGGCTTTCTCAGAGAGGCGCGCGAGGAAATCAAAACGGCCGCTGCCGTCGAAACCGTTCGCCGCACGCGGATGCTGCCCAAACAAGAGCAGCTCACCTTGGGACAGTTCTTGGGATTGCTGAGCGGCGAAAGCGAGAAGCCGAAGAGCAGCGGCGAACGAATCGCCTTGGTCTTCGTGAACGGAAACATCACCGATGGGGAATCCGATTCGAGGGGCGACGCGGTCTCGGGCCCCTTCGTGCGAGCGATGGAGCGGCTCGAACAGGACGAGAACGTGAAAGCCGTCGTGATGCGCATCAACTCGCCAGGCGGCTCAGCGCTTGCGAGCGATCGGATGTGGGAAGCGGCGCGCAATTTGGCAGAGCAGAAACCCTTGATCGCGAGCGTCGGAGACATGGCAGCGAGCGGTGGCTACTACATCGCGTCCGCTGCCGAAGAGATCCTCGCTCACCCCAACAGCCTCGTAGGCTCGATCGGCGTCGTGGGCGGCAAGTTTAATTTCTCCGCGCTCGCCGAGGACATCGGCGTCAACACATTCATTTTGCAGCGCGGTAAGCGCGCGGCCTGGTCGACGCCGGTTCGTCCCTTGAACCCCAGCGAACGAGAAGCGTTCGAGTCGCTGCTTCGCGACACCTACGATCGCTTCATCAGTCGTGTTGCCACCGGCCGCGAGATGGAACGTGAAGCGGTCTTGGCCGCAGCGGAGGGCCGCGTGATGACCGCCCAAGACGGCAAGGAACTAGGCCTGATCGACGAAATGGGCGGACTGAGTGAAGCGCTTCAAAAAGCCCGTGCGGCCGCTGGGCTCGCACCCGACGCGCCCGTCGAGCTCTGGCCAGCACCCAAGGGAATGCTCGACGCGATCAACGAGCTCCTGAGCGGCAATGGAGCAGACGACGCTCGAACGCTTCAAGGGCTCTGGCTTCGTCAGCACCCCTTGGCTGGTTCGCTGCCGCTGCTGCCCTGGGCCCAAACGCTCCGCATCGTTGCCGAAGAACGGGTCGCGTTGGTGCCGCCGTATTTCTTCACGCTGCGCTAGAGCGGGGGGCACCAAGGCCAGACGTCTTGGCCGGGGAAGCAACTCTCCGCGAGATCTTCTGACTCACAGGCGAGCAAGCAACCGTCGCAGAAATCAACCGGCCAGCGAAAGGGCGCCGAGCGCTGACTGAAGCCGCCGAAGGTGGTACCGCCCGCCCGAATGTCGAGCACGACGGACCGCTGCTCCTCGGGCAAGACCGCCAACAGCGGGTCGATGTAATTTCCGGGAATGGCCGTCGCCTGCCCTACATCGGTCGTGCCCACGCTTCCGGGCGTGGTCGCCGGAATGACAGCGCTGGTCGTGACCCGGTAGGGGTTGTCCAGGCCAATGTCCGGCTTGGACCCGTCCGGCAGAAGAATGGTGATGTCGAAGTTGTCGACTTGGATGTTCGCTTGCTCTCCCTGGAACTCGAGCGCATTGCTGACCAGGTAACTCGTCAGACCCAGATTGACCACATAGTCCGGCGGTACGCCGTCAATGCGATAACTCGTGTCCACGAGGCCGCGCGCAAGCCGCTGGTCTTGGTTGCCTTGCACCAAACAGGCGTCGTCCGGCAGTAGATTCGAGGTGATCTGCAGCCCGTTGTCGGGAAAGCGGTTGCACCCTGCAACCGTCACCGCCAGCACCATAGCCATGAGGATGATTCGACTCATAAGTCCCCTCCAAAGGGTGTTCCCATGGTATCGAGCCTAGGACCAAGCCGCCAAATTTCCGGTGTTCAGGATTGCGCGAGCGCGCCCCGAACCTCGTCCAGGCTCAGGAGCTCGATCTCGGTTTGGCCCGGAAGCCTGGGAATTACGAAGTGAATTCTATCGCCGCGACGCTTCTTGTCCGACCCGATGAAGTCGAGCGCACGCCTGTTCAGTCGTGGATCTAGATCGGTGGGCAAGCCCAAGTTCGCGAGAAGTCGTGTCAGGCGCTCGGTTTCTTCATGCCGTCCTCGCCCGAGCCCTGCGGCAACCCGCATCGCGGCGATCATTCCGAGGGCCACACCCTCCCCGTGCCGGATCCCTCGATACTCGCTAGCAGCTTCGAGCCCATGGCCGACGGTGTGGCCCAGATTCAGGAGCATGCGGCGGCCCGATTCGTGCTCGTCTTCATGAACGATGCGCGACTTCAACCGTATCGACATTCGCACCGCGCGAATCGTCGCCTCGGCGTCGCCTGCCATCAGAGCCTCAGCATCGTGTTCGAGCATGGCGACGGACTCCTCGGAGTCGAGCCAGGCGCTCTTCACGGCCTCCGCCAGACCCGCAATTCGTTCTTCGCTCGGCAGAGTGGAGAGCGTCTCCACGTCGCAGAGAACGAACTTCGGCTGATAGAAGGTGCCGACTAGATTCTTTCCGCGCGGTCGGTTGAATCCGGTCTTGCCACCCACCGAGCTGTCGACCATGGCGAGCAAGGTAGTCGGAATCTGTCCAAGGGCCACGCCGCGCAACAAGGTCGACGCCGCGAAACCGGTCAAGTCACCGATGACGCCTCCCCCTACACCGATGATGATCGCGCGTCGATCGACTTCGGCTTCGAGCGCCTTGTCCCAGACCTGCTCCACGCTGGCGACGTTCTTGTGGGCTTCGTCGCCTGCAAGCCGCACTTCGATGGGAGGTTTTCCTGCCAGGGTGAGATCGCGAATGGCGTCCATGGGCCAAGGGCGGTCCTCGCCTCCGTCGAAAACCAGTACCGCTTCGCCCGCGGAGTGCTCGTTGGCGCGCATCCCGACTCGGTGACGCGCACCGCGCCCAACCTCGACCCGATAGGTCCGAAGGCCCAGGGGCACGACGATCGGCGCCAGGTTGCGCACAGCCACAATCTCGGCGGCAATCTCTTTGGGATCGAGGTTGCCTGTGTCGATCACAGCGTGGGCTTCGGCATAGGCTGCAGCCCTGGCCTTGAGGATGCGCTGCAGGTCGCGCAGAGGATCTACTCCGAGCAAGGGACGTCCCTGACCGGTGCCAACCCTAGCGGCGAGCACTGCCGGCTCCGCGGTCAGTGTAACGAGAATCCCGTCGCGCAGGAGCATCTGACGTGTCTCATCGTCGACGGCCGTTCCGCCACCGAGCGAAACGACGGCGACGTCGGAAGGCAAGGTCTTGAGTGCCTCTTTCTCGAGAGCACGGAAGGCGCCCTCCCCGCGTTCGGAAAAGATGTCGGGAATCGAGCGCCCGGCCAGCTCCTCGATCCTCGCATCCAGATCAAGCGAGCGGGTCCCGAGCTCTTCGGCCACAGACGCAGCCACAGTCGACTTCCCAGCCCCCATGGGCCCTGACAGGTAGATACGCACGGAAGGAAGCATACGAGCCCCCCGGCTCCCAGTCACGAACCCTTGGGTGAAGCCCGGGCGAGCCCGGGCGGCGGCCTGCTTGCGGGGGCTACTCCGGCAGCGCGAGCGCCCTGTTCACGATCCTCGGTGTGAGGAAGATGAGTAGCTCGTTGCGATCCTCGCGGAAGCGGCGGCGCTTGAAGAACACACCGAGCACCGGGATATCGCCAAAGAACGGCACCTGGTCGACGTTGCGGCCCGTGTTTCGGGTGTAGATGCCCCCGATGACGGCTGTATCGCCATCGTCGACGAGAAGCTGGGTTGTCGCCTCTCGCTCGAGAATCGTCGGATCGCCGTTGGCACCCACTCGGCCGAAGTCCGGCTCGTTACGCGTGATCTTCACTTCCATGGCGACCGAGCCGTCGCTGGTCACGTGAGGTGTGACGTTCAGCTCGAGCTTCGCTTCCTGGAAGGCGGTGTTGACGCCCTGCGCGCTGACCTGCGAGAACGGAATCAGAGTACCTTGCGAAATCGACGCCTCGTTGTTGTCCAAGGTAAGGATGCGCGGAGAGCTGATGATGCGCACCGATCCGGCTGCCTCTGCGGCGCTCAGGCGAACATTGAGATTCACGGCGCCGCTCAGGCTGCCCATGGTCAAACCGAGAGCACCACCTGCACCGTTACCGGTCACGGCCGGCAAGTTCACGGCGAAGTTCGGAGTGCTCGACGTGCCATTGAAAGGCGAAAGGCCGTCTGTCGGCGCGTCGCTGGTCGGAACACCGCCTGCGATGCCGATGTCGGACGGGAAGCGAAGGCCGGTCGGGTTGCCGGTCGCGCTGCTCATCAAGGCGTTGCCACCCCACTGAATACCGATGTCACGAGAGTAAGTGCTGCTCGCTTCGACGATGCGCGACTCGATCAAGACCTGTGGCGTCTGGGTGTCCAGGCTCCGAACCAGATCCTCCACGTCGTCGAGCTGGCCCACGATGTCGCGTACGATCAGCATGTTCGTGCGCGTGTCGACGGAGACCGAGCCACGATCCGTGAGCAGCTCGCGAACTCGCGGCTGCAGATTGGTGGCCGTCGCATAGCTCACCGGCACCAGGCGAGTCTCGAGTGGAGCGAGCTGCTGCTGTTGTTTCTGCCTAGCGATAGCCGCCTCGCGCTCCTGCTCGAGCTGAGAGAGCGGCGCAACGCGAAGCAGGTTGCCCTGACGCACCATACCGAGGGACTTGGCTTGCAGAACGACGTCGAGCGCCTGATCCCAGGGCACGTCGCGCATTCGAATCGTGACCGTGCCACCGACGTTGTCGGCGGTGACGACATTCACCCCACCCACTTCGGAGAGTAGGCGCAGGATGTTGTGGATGTCCGCGTCCTTGAAGTCGAGGTCGATGCGACGTCCCGAGTACTTTCGGGTGGACTTGCCACCTGCTTGCATCGGCATCTTGCTGAGGAAGCCCGCGACCTCGGGGCCATCGACCTCGGCCGCGTAATCGCGTTCCTTGGCGATGGTCCGCGTGTGCGGCCGCGAGTCGGTCTGGGTAGGAGAGAACATCCAAACGATGTGGTCGCCAGAGCGAATCGCAGTTCCGGCCGATCCTTCCGACCCGTGAACCTCGATCACCGCGCGGTCGCCCCTTTGCTCGAGCTCGACCGAACCGATCAGCGAGCCACGAGGCGCTTCGATGCGGCGGTTTGCGCCCGAATTGATGCGCGCGCCAAGCACCTCGAGTCGAGGCGGCGATCCTGCGCGGGTGGATACTCGGAACTCCGGGTCGCCGGCGAGCGAGACGACAACACGGTCACGCCCATCCTTCTGCTCCAAGTGAACAGCCTGGATTTGCGGCCCGTTTGGCGCAGGCGCCTTGTTGGCCTTGGACGCCGTCGCACCTTCGCCGCGCCGAAGCTTCACCGTGATGCCGCTTGCCGTAGCGCGCGCGTGGTACGTCGCCTTACCGGTGAGCGTCAGCTCGATGCGAGCGCCGCGCGCGGTGTTGCTTGCAACCGTACGCGCAACCAAGGAGTTGCTACCAGTCGTCTCTATTCCGCCCGGCGGTAGCGCCGTATCGTCGACGTCGATGATGATGAGTCGACCATCGTCTCGCGTGCGAACCGCATACTTCGGATCGTTGAACGCACCGTTGATCGAAACCTGTGCTTCGTCGCGCGCGCCGTTGATACGGACACTCTCAATTTTTGGCCCTGCCGCCTGGGCCAGATTGACCCACGCGAAAGTTGCTCCCAAGGCGATTGCAAGACCCCAATGAATACGCATTCCTGACTCCTCTGCCAGCTGGTCTTAATCATCGAACGCCAGCGCGGCTGGGGGCAAGAAAACGGCGGATTATCTCAGCGAAAAGTTTTCCGCGATCAGGGCGCCGTGAACTGCGGCGCCTCGCCACCTTCATGCAGCGGCATCACGCGGGTCAACGGCGGCTTGTCCGGCGCAGTAGGATCTTCGCGGGTCAGCACGACCGAACCTGGACGGATGCGATCCACACGCCAGTTCAGTGTGACTGGCATACCCTCTGAACCCCCGGTCTGTACTACCTCGGGGCGACCAATGTAGTCACCGCGGCGGATCACATGTCCGACGTTGGCGGTGTCTGTGAGCATTGCTCGCGGCGTGGCGATGCCCGTCACAATCGCGATCAGATTCATTTCGTCCAAGCTGGTGCTCGGCAAGAGAACCCGACGCTGCGCGGGAGCTGCCGCTTGGGCCTGAAAGGCCTTTGCATACGAACGGAACGGATCGCGATTCTGGATGTCTAGCTCAGTGAAGTCCTCATCGGTGTACACCATCGGGGCGGAATCCTCTTCGCTTGCACCCGCTTCGGCGTCTCCCTTGCCCGTCTGTGCTTCATCAGAGCCCTTCTTGTCGCTCTTTCCTAGTCCGAATCCGCTTCCGAATTCGTCCTCACTGCTTCCACAGCCCGCCACGGCCAGGCCGGTGACGAGAAGAAGGATTGCGAAAACTCGAATCATAGAGCTCATGACTGGCTACTTCTTCCCTTTGCCGGACTTCGCTTCTTCGGCTGGCGGACGCCGGTAGGTGGTCGCGCGGACATCGACGTCGATGAGCAACTCCCCGGAAGGCATCAGCTTGGGCTGGGTCATCCGGATGTTCTCGAGGCTGATCGCCCGATCCAGCTTGCTCACGTTGTAGAAGAACTTCCCCATCTGATGATATCGGCCGGTCAGCGCGAGCACGACCGGAATCTTCGAGTACAGGTCTTGGCGCACCTCGGGGCGAGGCTCGACCAGTCGAATCGTCAGGCCGCTGAGCTCCGCCACACGGTTGAGATCCTGAAGGAAGGCCGCGATTTCTGCTTCCTCGGGAAGGATGCGCCGGTTCTGCCGGTCGGCGACCTCCCGATTGGCGAGCTCCTGAGTGAGCTCGAGATACTGCTTCTCGCGCCGCTCCGCCTCGCGAATCTGGTCCTGAAGCTGCTTTTGCTTCTGGTGGCCTCGCTGAACCTCGCTCGTGATGTTGTTGTAGACCAACGCGTAGTAAGCGCCACCCATCAGGGCGAGCACCGCGACCAGGACCAGTGCCTTGCCCCAACCCGGTATCCCGACGAAACGATCTTCGAGACTAGGCATCAGTACCTCACCTTGCAGGTAATATCGAAGCCCACCATTTGGAGGCCGGTGTCCGAGTCCTTGGCCGAGCGAGTCCGTTGCAGCGTCACGCCGTCATAGATCTCGCTAAGGGTCAGCCGACGCAAGAACTCGGCAACATCTTCGTTCGAACGCCCCATCCCGATGATCTTGCAATCGCGCTCGACTTCCTCGAAGCGAGTGATCCAGAGCCGACGCACGTCCCAGGATTCGTTGAACCCTGCCAGCGGGTTTTCTTCGCGCATTCGCTCTAGCTCGGCAGGGTTGATCGTCGGCCCGCCCGGACTGCTCAACACCCTGGAAAGCTCCATCACGGCACGCGTCGGACCGCGTCGCGCGCGCTCGAGATCCTGAACCACTTTCTCGAGCCGCCGGCTTTTCTCCAGGCGCCCCTCGACCTCGGTCAAGCCCTTGGTCTTGCTCTTGAGCTCGTCTCGCCGCGCCTCCAGCGTCTTGTTCTCCTGGGCGATCGTCTCCATCTCTCCGCTCTGCGCGAAGTAGAGGATACCGAGAACGACCAGCCAGGCGGCAATTGCGGCGCCGTATACGACGCCCCAGGTCCTGAGACTGAGGTCGCCGGTAGGAAGAGGCGAAGGCGCCGCACGCCGGGCGCGCTTCTTTCTGTCGGTCGGCAACAGATTGATGCGAATCATTAGCTACGCTCCCGCTCTTTGCGCAGAGCCAGGCCGATACTGACCACCGCCTGCGACGCTCGGCCTTGCAGCTCCGCAACGGCTCTTTCGTCCACGTCGGCCACGCGCGTCGGATCGAGCGCCTCGACAGGGACCTGAGCGCGGTCTTGGAGGGTATCGAGAAGCGATTGGATGTTCGCCGTCCCGCCAGAGACACAGATTCGATTCAGCTCGCGGTCTCCGCTCGTAGCCAAGTAGAAATCGAGCGAGCGCTGAATCTCGCCCGCAAGCTGCTCCACCGCCTGATTGACGATCTCGGGAACCTCTCGCGGCACGATTCCCCGCCCGTCCCCGCCGCACTTGTACGATTCCGCTTCGTCCCGCCCGATTCCGAGCTGCCGCTGAATCTCCTCGGTGATCGAGTTTCCACCGTTGGCGATGTCGCGGGTGAAGGCGGTCGTGGAATCCGCCAGGATGTTCACCGTGGTCGTAGAGGCCCCGCAGTGCACCAGCACCGTGGTTTCATCTGCCGCGGCGCTCCCGTAGCCCGCTTCGAAGACATTTTGAATCGTGAATGCGTCGAGGTCGACAACCATGGGACGAAGTCGAGCTTCCATCGCCAGGTTGGTGAGATCGGTGATTTCTTCCTTCTTTGCGGCAACCAGCAAAACGTCCATCTGGCCGTGGTCGGTCCGCTCGTGGAGCACTTCGTAGTCCACGTGGACCTCCTCGAGGTCGAACGGGATATGCTGTTCGGCTTCCCAGTTGATCTGCTCCTGAAGCTCGGCGGCCGTCATCAAGGGCATCGCGATCTTCTTGATGATTACGCTGTGCCCGCTGGCTCGAAGAGCGACGTTACGGCGCTTGCTGCTGGCGAAGAGCTTCTCTAACCCTTCGACGACAGCGCCGGAGTTGATGATGTGACCATCAACGATAGTTTCGGCAGGAAGAGGATGATAACCGAACCTCGTGATGGTTCGTGCCCCCCGGCGACCCTCTTTGATTTCACAGACTTTAATCGCGCTCGAACCGATGTCGACGCCGATTAAGTTCTTCCCCTCAGACGCCATGTAGCCACGCTACTCCTCCTCGCCGAACACACGTACCCGGTCGGCGAGCCTCAGACCCAAAGCTTCGAGAATCTTCCGTTTTGTGTCCATCCGACATCCAAAACCCTTCTCGACACGATCAATCGTCAACACCGATAGGTTCGCGCGTCGAGCCAACTCAGCCTTGGACATCATGCGTTCGATTCGAATCTTGCGAACATTGTTTGGCTTGTTGCCACTTTTCTTGTTCGCCTTGGGCTTGGCAGCCCCTTCTTGGTCGCTCGCATCAGAGGCCGACGCACCCACCGTGTTGGGCTTCTGCATCGCTTCGTTTGCCTCTGGGTCGTAGGTCATGATTTGACTCGCTGAGGGAGCAACGCACACCGCGCCCTTCCTCAACCAGGCTATGACCGAACCACCCTAGGGTCAAGCAACTTAGGAAAATTTAGCACTGAATTTATATGCTAATTATACCTAAATTAGGTGAACCTAGTGAGCGGAACACTGACGTCCACGATCGTCAGGCACTGCTTGTGCTCGACGCGCGAACCCACCGAATGTCAACGAGCGAAGGTGTCTGAATTCATGGTCGCAACGCTCGTCGCCGAAGGCAAAAAAACCGAGATCTGCGTCGCTTAGTTGCCCCCTCCTCGGACTCGTCAATACTCGCCGGGTCGTGATGAGCAGCAATGGGGTGTGGCGCACGGTCGCTGTGATGTTTTTGGTGTTCCTTTTGCACGCACCTGCGCAGGCGCAGCGCAAGCACAGCGTGCAGCAAGGTCAGACCTTGGGAGCCATCGCCAAGCGATATCGGGTCTCGGTCACGAACCTCGCGGCGGCCAACCGCCTCAAGAAGACCTCGAGTCTTCGCGTCGGCCAGGTCTTGCGAATTCCACCCAAGGGCGTGATCTACGTCTACCCGGGACAGACTCTCACGGGAATTGCGCAGCTGAACAAGGTGGGTGTCGCCGCTCTCGCGAAGGCCAATCGTCTCAAACCCGAGTCCACCCTTCGAGTCGGCCAGCGGCTCGAGCTGCCCGGTTACAGCGCGAGTGCCAAGGCCAGCAAGGCCCGCAATGCGATCTTGAGCGGACTGGTTACTCTCGAACGCCCGGCGAGTCAGGAGACCCTACGCGTCCACCTTTTCGACAAGAACGGCAAAGTCGACCCGAAGGCGCGACAACGACTGGGGCGATTGCTCCGCGATAGGGAAAACGACGAGGTGAAACGACCACACGTCCGCCTGATGCGCCTCCTCGCCGATCTCGCGGACCATTTCAACGGCCGGACGATTGTCGTGGTGAGCGCCTATCGTTCCTCGGAGGGAAGCGATAGCGGTGCGAGCCGTCATTCGACTGGCGAGGCCGTCGACATTCGAATCGAAGGTATACCGAACGAAGTCCTGCGTGATTACTGTTTGACACTCAGCAAGGTTGGGGTGGGCTACTACCCTCGCAGCAGCTTCGTACATGTCGATGTTCGCACCAAGGCGGTCTACTGGGTGGATTGGGCGCGGCCCGGCGACCCGCCGCTGTACCTGCCCCCCGGGGAAAAGCCGGAACAGCATGATGCGGGTGTCTCGAGCACGGTGTCGCCTGCTAGCCTCTGATCTCGCGAGCGCCTAGTCAGCCCCGCCCTTCCCGCTTGGAAGCTCGATGCCGTGCTCCTTGAGGCGGCGGTAGAAAGTCCGCCGAGCCATTCCAAGCGCGCGCGCTGCCTTCGCCCGGTTCCAGCCCTGCGCATTGAGCGTGGCTAGCATCCGGTCGCGCTCGGCGTCCTTGAAGGACTCGTAATTGCCAAGCTCCGAGCTCGAAGGTCTCGAAACGCGATCGGTTTCAATCGCAAGCTCCTGCGCTTCGATGCAATCGGAAGCGGCGAATACCGTCGCGTTGACGAGGAGATGCTCGAGCTCGCGAACGTTCCCGGGGAAGTCGTGGGCACAGAGCCGCTGCAGGGCGTCTCGACTCAGTCGCTTTCTTGGCTCCCCACGCTCTTTGGCAATGCGCCGAAGGAAATGATCGCAGAGCAACGGTATGTCGGCGCGTCGCTCGCGAAGTGGCGGCAAGGCGAGCTCGACCACGGCCAGTCGATAGTAGAGGTCTTCTCGGAGCTTGCCTTCGTCGATCAGCTCGGAGAGCGGACGGTTCGACGCGGTGATGAGGCGGACTTCGATCGTTTTCTCCTCTGAGCCCCCAACCGGACGAACCCGCCGTTCCTGCAGCACTCGAAGCAAGTCGAGCTGCATGCGCGGCGACATGTCCGCGATTTCATCCATGAAGAGGGTTCCTCCATGTGCCTGCTGGAAGACCCCATCGCGTGCGTACGTTGCGCCCGTGAATGCACCAGCCACGTGTCCGAAGAGCTCGCTTTCGAGGATACCTTCGGGAATGGCGCCGCAGTTGAGTGAAACATAGGGCCCTTCAGAGCGAGCGCTGCCCCGATGGATCGCCCGGGCAACGAGCTCCTTGCCCGTGCCGCTCTCGCCGGTCACCACCACGGGCACTTCGTTGCCGGCAAGCCGGTCCAGCAAATCGTAAACCCGGCGCATCCCTTCACTCGTGCCGACGAGGCCCCAGCGCTCGCCTTCCGAGGTCGAGGCCTGAAGCGAGGCGATCTCTCGCCTAGTTCGTTGCAGTGCCTCCGTTTGCCCGTGGAGCCGCTGCTCGAGCTGCTCGTTGGCGTCCCGCAGCGCTACGTTCGCCCGCTCCAGCTCGCGTTTCTGTGCCTCGACTCGTTCCAAAAGGTGCGAGGTTTCAATCGCGATGGCTGCCTGGTCGGCATAGGCCCGAAGCAAGGCGAGGTCCGTCCCCGAAAACCGGCCGCTGGCGCTTCGGTGCTCCAAATACAGAACGCCCCAGATCCGGCCTCGCGACTCGATCGGAAGGCAGGCGACCGACTTGAGCATCAACTGGTGGACCGACATGTAGTCCTGCACGCGGGCGTCGTGGGTCGCGTCGACCGTCACCACCGGGTCGCCGTCGATGAGAACGGTTTCGGCGATCGAACGACTGAAGGCAGCGGTCTCCTCGCCCAGCTGGTTCTGCGCGCCGCGAATCGTTCTTGCTTCGAGAGCCCCCTTTTCATCGACGAGCAAGACGAATCCGCGTTCGGCGCCGCTGAGCGTCACGGCGCCATCGGTGATCACCGATAGGAGCTTGGAGAGATCACGTTCACTCGCGAGCCGTCGAAGATTGCTAAGCAGTGGAGCCAGGTTGTTCTTCGACGAGGCACTTGTGCTGGCCTTTGGACGCTTTGCCTGCTTGCGCATGGCTTGTCGCTTGGCGACGCACCAGAAGCCAGCGCGAAGAGGCGGTGGCAAGGACGTGGCCATGTCGTCCCAAAGCTCGACCGCGCGCACGGCCGCCTTCCGCATTTCCTCGGGCTCGCCGCGAGCGCGATGCAGCTCGCTCAGGTCGGCCCATGCTTCGGCGCAGATGCGCGCGGCGTCTTCCGCCTGTGCGCGCTCTGCGATTGTGGCCAGCGCGACCGCGGGGTCATCGCTTGGAAGCCGCGCACGAAGGGCGGCGACGCCCAGGGCCTGGACCGGGCTGTCAGCAACGATTGGGTCGAGCAGCCCGCTGGCTTCTTCGGGGCGGTTGAGCTCGATGCTCGCCTGAGCTGCAAGCAGCGCGGCGCGCGACCGGGCGCTCGAGGATGACATCGCTTCGAGCGCATGAGCGAGAGCCGACTCCCAGTCTCCGCGAGAGGCCGCCACCCGAGCACGAACCATCGAACAGAGCCTGCTTGGACCTTCGAGCTCGGCGATCAGGGCGAGGGCAGCATCTTCGTTGCCGCAGTACGCCTGAAGCTCCGCGCGCGTTCGCTGGCGTTCGGCGGCCAGCTCCGGCGCCCCTTCGGCCTCCCAAACCAGCCGAAATGCCTCCCCAAGCTCTCCCCGCTCGACCTGCTCCCAAATCGAAGCGTCCAACGCATCTAGGCTCACTAAGGCACGATTTGACACACCCGCAGTCTAGCGGATTACCAGTCGGCTCCTAGCCCAGATCGATAATCACGACGCCCCGGTTCGACTCCTCTTTGGGCGCGGGCGCCTTCGAGTCCTCTGGCATCGGCATGGGCAGCTGAATCTGAGGAATCTGGCGCTTGGCCTGCTCTTCTTCCTCACGCTGACGAATCTGGTCGATGATGAAGCCTGGAAGCATTTGTTCCTCTGCCATTAACGTAGGTCAATCTACGGGTAGGACCAATATAATAACGCCTTCTCCCATGACAACGCCTGTGCCACAACTGAGCCTCTCGTGTCGTTTCCCTCCCAAAACATCCATGATCTTGGAGAGTTGACCCAATGACTGGGGCTCCGCGCCCCGCCCCCGACGTGAGGGATCTGCTTAGGAAATACGAGCTGCAGCCCAAGCGGTCGTTTTCTCAGAACTTTCTGATCCAGCCTGGCGCCATTGCCCAGATCGCGGATGCGGCGCTGGCCATGGGCGAGCAGCTCGTCGAGCTCGGGCCGGGCCTCGGAGCACTCACTCACGCACTTCTCGAGCGTGGCGCCACCGTTGTTGCGGTCGAGCTCGACCGGGACATGGTTCACGTGCTGCGCGAGGAATTCGCCGACTGGGAGCGACTCGAGATCCGATGCGGCGATGCGGCCGAGCTCGATTTGGACGCACATTCAAAAGCATGCGGCTCGAAGCTCGTTGTGACCGGAAACCTTCCCTATCAGGCCACCGGCGCGATCATTCGTCGGGTCATCGCGCACGCCGCGGTTCTCGATGGTGCGATCTTGATGGTCCAGCGAGAGGTTCGGGATCGGCTTGTCGCTCAGCCAGCAACGAAGGAGTACGGGGCCCTGACCGTGTTCACGCGCGCCGCGTTCGAGGTCGAAACCCTGTGCCGATTGCGACCGGGCTCGTTCTACCCAGCGCCGAAGGTCGAGAGCGCTGTCGTGCGATTCCTGCCGCGCCAAACCCCTTTGGCCGAAGAAACCGAGTCGTTCCGGAGCGTGGTTCGGGCCGCCTTTCAGATGCGGCGCAAGACTTTGCGCAACGCCTTGCGTGCGCTTGCTGATGGCGATCGGGCCGAAGGCGTCTTGAGCGCGGCCGGCATCGACCCGGGTCGGCGCGGCGAAACCCTGTCTATAGAGGAGTTCGCCAGGCTCGGAAGCTGCTGGGACGCGGCGGTGTGACGAGCGGCGGCGGGGCATGTATCGTGCGCCCGCATGTTGAGAAGCTCGTTGCCGTGCTTGCTGCTGATCGTCCTGATCGGCTGCACACCGAAGAAAGTCGAGAGCCCCCTCGAAAAGTCCCCGCCTTCCGAGATCGCGCGGGCGCGTGCGCTTGCGTCGAGTGGAGACATCCGTGGTGCGCAAGACGCATATGAGAGCTTCATCATCGGCAACCAGGGGAGCACGGAAGCGGATTTAGCCCGCCTCGAGCTGGGCGTGCTGAGCTCCGACATCGGCCGATGCCAAAGCGCGATCCCTCACTTCGAGCAGGCCCTGCAGAGCCCAGACCAGGCGATCGCCCTTCGCGCCTCACTTCACTTGAGCTCGTGCCAACTGCAGCTGGGAGATCCCGAGCGGGCTCTGCAGACCCTCGCGCCCCTTGCGGCTGAGCGCTTCTCGGCTGAGGAGCAGACGCTGCTCTGGGACACCGCTGTGATATCGGCAGAGCAGACGACCAGCGCTGCGCTCGGCTTGCGAGTTTTCGATACCCTTCTCGAGAGCGGCGGCCCCGCACCCGACCCACAGCGCGTGGACGCGGCCGTCGCGCTGCTGGTCGACAAGCTCACCATCGAGGAAACCAGCGCCTTGGTCGACGAGCTTCGGCCGGCTGCCCTTCCCCAGGTGTCGGCTTCGATGCGGCTGCTTCGGCACGCCCTGCAAATCCAGGATCCGGAACTGGTCGCTCGTGGTGCTGGGTCGCTGCGTGCGAGCGATGCCGGCGTGAATCCCGATGTGACCATCTTGCTCGCGCGCGCCGACGAGTTCCTGCACGGCAACCCTTACGTGGTTGGGGCGCTCCTTCCGCTGAGCGGGCGGGGACGCGAAGTCGGACGGCAGCTCCTTCAAGGTATGCAGCTCGCGGCGCTCGACGAAGGCGGGCCAGAGCTCGTGGTCGAGGACACCGCAGGCAACGCCGCTCAGACCAGCGCCGCGGTCGAGTCGCTCATTGGCGACCAGCGCGTGGTTGCGGTGCTCGGTCCGGTGGGCAGCCGTACCACCGAGGCCGCCGCCCAATCCACCGGCCGGGCGGCTGTGCCGCTGCTGAGCTTTTCGGCATCCGAAGATGTCACCAGTGCCGGCGAACAGGTGTTTCGATTCCTCTACAGTCCGCGGGACGAGCTGGCGGAGTTGGTGGGTAAGGCGCGCGCCGCCGGTCTCTCGAGGTTCGTCGTCCTCTACCCCGATCACGGCTACGGCCGAACGATGGAGCGGCTCTTCGACCAGGAAGTCGCGGCGGCCGGAGGTGTCTACTGCGAGGGCGTGGCCTATCCCCCGGGTACCAAGTCCTTCGTCGACTTCGTCCGCACGGTGCTCGATACGAGCTGCGACGCCATTTTGTTGGCCGATGTTGCCGATCAGGTCGCGCTGATTGCGCCCACGTTCGCGGCCGAAGGCGCATGGAGTACCACTACTGGAAATACGCTGCCTGAACATGTCACGCGTCGAGTTCACTTCCTTCTGCCAAGCCCCAGCTGGTCGTCCAAGCTCCTTGGTCGCGCACAACGCTATCTTCAGGGCGCGCGCGTCGCGCTGCCGTTTTACGAGGCGTCCGAGGCGAGCCTCAATCAGCATTTTCGTACGGCGTATGAAACCAGATATGGCACGCCGCCTCAAATGTTCTCCGCGTATGGCTATGATGCCTATCGCCTGATCTCGGCAACGCTGCGCCAAGGCAATCAAACGCGCGAGGCGCTCACCGAGGCTCTGAGGAACGGCTCGTCGTTGACGCCGGTGACCTCGGTCGGTTCCTTCTCACCCGAGCGGACACCGGCGCACCCGCCGCAGGTGTACATGGTACGCGACGGCCTGCTGCAAGCGGTCGACTGACCTTCAAGAGCGCAAGAGGAACCAGGCACCGAGCATCAGCGCAGCGACGACGCTGAAGGCAATCGCCAGCGTGGCGCCCCGATGCTTGCGCGTGGGGAGCGCAGGAGGGACGCTAGTCGCGAACGGCAGCGGAGACGGGGTGTCCACAGCAGTAGTCGGGGGCGCGTCCCCGATTGCGCGCTCGATCTCCTCGACCGAACGCCGCGCCCAGCCTTCTACATCGGGGTCGAGGCCCAGCGCAGTCAGCATGCTCTGTGCAAGCTCGATGCTGCTTCCGAATCGCTGGAGCTTGTCCTTGCGCAAACCCTTTGTGACGACCGCGTCGAAGGCCCAGGGATAGTCGGGATTCGAGGTGCTGACAGGAGGTGGATCCTCGCTGATGATCTTCCGCAGGATCTCTGCGATGTCGTCCGCGGCAAAAGCGACTTCGCCGGTCGCGAGCTCGTGCATGATTGCAGCGAGCGCGAATACATCGGTTCGCGGATCGACGTCGAGCTTCCCCATCGCCTGCTCCGGGGACATGTAGTACGGCGATCCCAGCGTCGTGCCGAGCATGGTGAGCTTGGGACCGGTTTCGAGCTGAAGCTTCACGGAGCCAAAGTCGAGAATGCGAATCTCGTCGCCGTTCGAACCCTTGCAGACGAAGATGTTGTCGGGCTTGAGGTCGCGGTGGATGACTCCGTCTGCGTGCGCATGATGAAGCGCGATCGCGAGCTGGCAAACGATGCGGACCGTGCGCGCCGGTCGCAGCGCGCCCTCTCGCGCAAGCAGCAAGCTCAGTTCCTCTCCCTCGAGGAACTCCATCGTCATGAACTCGGCACCGTCGGCGGTTTCGCCGAAATCCAGCACCTCGATGATGTGGGCGTGACGAAGCGACTTGGCGGTTTCGTACTCCCGCCTGAAACGCTCTACCGCGACTGCGTTGCGCGCGACCTTGGGGTGGAGAACCTTGATGGCCACGCGCTGCGCGGTCTCCTCGTGACGCGCCTCGTAGATGGCCCCCATGGAGCCGTCGGCCACGTGAGCGCCCATCGTGTACGCGCCAAATCGCTGACCTGTTCGCTCCCCCATCGAAGCCCCATGCTAGTCAATGCATGGATGCCGCAGCAAATCCGCGGCATCGCGATTAGTTCGCGCGCTCGGGGAGCCTCTCCATCGACAGAAGCCGCTCGACGCCCCGCTCATCGTAGCTGACCAGGCCTTCGGCCTTGAGTGACTGGACCGTTTGGACGAGCGTGGCGGCGCGCTTGGCCTGACTGATTCTGACGCGGGTTTCGTCCTCCACTTCGGCCATGCTTCGCTGCTCGGCCGGGAGAATTTCGGCGACGACGATCGCGTGCCAGCCATACGATGTTTGGACGAGATCCTTCAGCGGTCCTTCGGTTTTCGCAGCGAAGATCGCGTTTCTATAAGATTTTTGGAGAGAGGCTTTCTCGGTGACGGCGGGCAAATCCTCAGCCAGCACCTCGAGCTCGGTGCCCTCGGCCGCGCCCTGCGCGTAGCGCTCGAAGACGGTGCGAGGATCGTCCGCCCGATGCAGCTCCCGCAGGATCGACCCGGCGATAGCCTGTGCCTCCTCCCCGCTGTCCTTCACCAGGATGTGCCAGGAGCGGCGGCGTTCCGGGATCCTGAACCTGTCCTCGAAACGAGCGTAGTCCTCCCGCAGCTCCTCGTCCGAAACCAGCTCCGGCGTGTGCTCTTTTTCCATGTCGTGAAGCATCGCACGGACCATCATCCGCTCGATGCCACGCTCTGCTTCAGGCTCGACGCTGAATCCAAGGCGTGCGGCTTCTTGGGCCAGGAGCTCCTCGTCGATCAGCTGCTGAAGAGCAGCCTCCGCGCTGAGGTCTTCGACTTGCATGAGGCCCTCGACCTCGGCGGCGCCGATCGAAACGCCACCTACGCGCGCGACCAAGTTCGCGACGCGGCGAGTGTCGACCTGGCCTGCCGTCGCTTGGTGGACCTCAGGTTGGCATCCGGCAAGCGTGGTGGCTCCAACGACGATGGCGATGAGAGTGCTGCGCATCAGGCTTCACCCGGGGGGCGTTCTAGCTGGCGCTGGGGCCGCGGCTGCGAAGACGCGCCTGAATGGGCAAGGCTTCCACGCGGAAGCGGGTCCAGACCGACTGGCCCTCCTCGCGGTTCCGTAGCTCGTCGATCTTCGCGACCGCTGCCGAGCTGCCCTTGTCCGCAATGCGATCGAGCGCCATCAGCGCGGAGAGACGGACGCCGAGGTCATCGCTGCCGAGCTTACCCACCAGGGCATCGATAGCCTTGCCTTTGCCAGTTGCGTATCGCCCGAGCATGTAGGCTCCCTTGCGAGCCGTTGCGTTGTCGGCACTTGCGGCCTTGGAGACCCAGCAGTCGACGTTCGTGTCGCACTCGTTCGCAAGGTCGAGGAGCGGCTTGCGCTCTTCGAACTTCTCCCTGTAGCCCCCAGCCTCGGAGGGCTGCTCCCTGGCGAAGGCCTGCGTGAGCTTCGCGGCCTCGTCTTTGTTGGCGAGCAGCGCGTAGTTCTGAACGGCGATGAGCCGGAGCTCCGGATTGGCCTTGGTGTCGACGACCTGCTCGTAGATGAACGGCATCATCTCGGCGTCATAGGTATGCGCGATGGCGGCGAGCAGCTGTCCACGCATGGCAATGCCCTGGTAGCCCTTGGGCAGCTCGCCGTAGACCTTCTTCAAGGTGGAGCGCACCCGGTCCTTCTGCGCGGCCGGAACATCGATCCGGACCAGTGCAATGGCCGCGTTCAGCTTGCGACCCGTATCCGAGGAAGCGGCCTCTCGAAGGAGAGGCTCCAAGGCTTCGGAGAAGCCCAGCGCGCCGAGCGCAAAGCTCGCCTCACCCCCGGTCACTTGCCGGAGGGTCATCTTGTTGGCTAGGTCGGGCCGGCGGGCTTGAACTGCACTGATGTATTGCTTTGCGATTGCGTTGGCCGTGTCATCGTTGCCGGCGAGCACCCCGAGCAGCGGCTGCAGCGAGGGGCGGCCGATCAGGATCAGCGCCTCGGCGGCCACGTCGTTCATGCGAAGATCCGGACGGTTTGGTGCAAAGAGGAAGAGGCACTTGATCAGCGAGGGAATCGCGGCCGGGTCCCGCAGCTCACCGAGCTGCTGAGCGGCCAAGCGATTGATCAAGAAGTTTTGCTTCTCGTCTTGCTTGGTGGCGATGTTCGTGAGGATTGCGGTTGCGCCCTTGTCCTTGAGCGAGCCGAGCGCGCGAATCATCGAGATGCGCATCTTGTTGTCTTCGGGCCGCGCGTCCGTGATTCGCTCCAGCGAACGCGCGAGCGCCTCGATGACCTCGGGGCGCTCGCCCGGCGGAATGTTCATGGCTTGGATCGTCTGCGCGGCGCGAATCGCGTGATCCTCCGACACCTCCGTGCGCCAATTCAGCGCTTCAGTCAGTGCGGGAAGGCTGCGTGGATCCTGCATCTCGTGCAGAAGATCCAGAATCGCAAGCCCGTTGATCCTGTCTTCGGGATAGTCGAGATAGGCCTGCGTGAGCGGTCCGACGATCAGGTCGGCAACGGCTTTCACGTCGGCGCTATTTCGATCACCTCCGTTTGCGGCAAGCGTTTCGGTGTAGATCCCCTTGAGATTGAAGATGGCGTTCTCTCGCCGAACCGGATCGGAAAGCTCACCAGCTTGTCCTGCCGGATCATCGTCAGCGGCGTGACAACCCAAACCTAGGGCTGCAATTAGAACTACAGCAGCCCACCCCCTGTGGCGCACAATCATTCGGAACCTCCCCACGCGGCCCGTTTCCCCATTTGTTACGAAGGCTTACGAGACCACCGAAGCATAGCGAGCCGGGATCGAGCCTGTCAAACCTTCTTCAACCGCTCTGGGAGGCACGGAGCTGCCAGCGGAGGTCTGCCCTGCCCCGGGCGCCCGTGAAGCGCAGGATGATCGACTCGGCGCCGTCGGGGATGGTTTTGCGCCCGTCGGCGTCGACCGCGGGAAACGTAAGGCGAAAGGTCTGCCTGTAGGGATTAACCTGGGGAAAGTAGACCCGGTCGACGGCTGTGGGGCGCCTCACACGCTCCATGAGGACCGGGACGGTCTGGTTCCCCTCCGGATCGATCAACAGGACCCGCCAAGCGGAGGTCTTGCCGGCCAGATTGGATTCTTTGAAGTCCATGCCCGACAGGGTCACGAAGAAGCGATGCTCCTGGCGGGAGCTCGCGAGGCTGGCCTGGAGCATTTCGTCCCGCGCTTCGGGCTCGAGGCTGTAGTCGTAGGCGTACCGAACCACGTAGGCCCAGCGGAACTCCCAAGACTCGAAGGTAGCGGAGACGAAAATCTCGTGGGCCAGCTCCTTCCAGGCGAAGGACTCTTGGTTGCGTGTCCAAGCCTCCCAGACGCGGACGTACGAATCGGGGGTGAAGGTGCGCGCCCCGGGCTGCATCGAGATCTGCTGCGGCTTGCAGCTCGAGGAGCCGAGGGCTGCCAGGACCAGCAATGTGAACGTGAGACGCCTCACGCATCCCCCATGAAATCGGTCCGGTCGTAGATCGTGCTGAAGGTGACACCAGCGTCGCGGATGGCTGCGGCGCCTCCTTCGAGACGGTCCACCACGGCGATGACGCCCGCGACCTCGAAGCCTGCGTCGCGAACCGCTTGCACCGCGCGAAGCGTGGAGCCGCCGGTGGTCACGGTGTCTTCGACGATGACTATCGTGGCGCGTGGTCTCAGTCGGTCGGCGCCTTCGAGCAACTTTCGGGTTCCGTGGGCCTTGCTGGACTTCCGAATGTAGACAGCGTCGATCGGATCGCCATCTGCCCAGGACGCGCAGGCAACGGCGGACGCCAAGGGACAGCCCCCGAGCTCCACACCGGCGACCGCACAAACCCCGCCGAACAGGTCTCGGATTCGTTCGAGCAATGCCCTACCCACCAGCACGTGTCCTTCGGCGAGAAGCACTGCGGGCTTGCAGTCGATGAAGAAGTCGCTCTCTTTGCCGGAGCTGAGGACGAATTGGCCGCGGCGAAAACCACGTTCGCGAAGAAGGTCGAGCAGTCGATCCACGGGCCTGTTCCACCACGTCCGGGCCGCTCGTGCAACCGCGAACTGCGCCCCGGCGCCTGTCCTAGCGGCGTGGGGCTGAGCTTCGTGGTAGGGTCCCGCGCCCCAAGGTTGAGCTCAGAGGACACGTTGCCGAAACCCGATGCCCCGCTTCGCGGGATGGATGACTTGCTCGTGCTTTTCCACGACGCGGAGAAGCCGCGGGAGCGTTGGCGGATCGGTACGGAGGCGGAGCGTATTGCAGTGCGAAAGACCGACGGCGTGCACCTGCCCTACGAGGGTGCGGTCAGCGTCGTCGCGATCTTCGAGCAACTGATCGCGGAGCACGGCTGGGAGCCGGTTCGCGAGACCGAGACTGGACCGATCATCGCCCTTCGTCGCGAGGATGCCTCGGTGACGCTGGAGCCGGGCTCTCAAATCGAGCTGTCCGGCGCGCCTTACCGCACCGTGCACGACGGCAAGGCTGAGTCCGATGCGCACTGGGCCGACCTCCAACCGGTCATCGATGACCTCGGCCTCATCTGGCTCGGGCTTGGCTGCCATCCGTTTGCTTCGGTCGAGCAGCTCGGCTGGGTGCCGAAGATGCGCTATGCCGTCATGCGCGAATACATGCCGACGCGCGGCACGATGGCAGGCGACATGATGACGAAGACCTGCACCGTCCAGGCCAACCTCGACTACGCGTCCGAAGAAGACGCCATGCGCAAACTACGTGCGAGCTTGCGCGCGCAGCCGATCGTCACGGCCATGTTCGCCAACAGTCCCTGGGCAGACGGAAGGCGGAGCGGCTATCGCTCGACTCGCGCGCTGGCCTGGCTTCACATGGACCCGGACCGTTCAGGGCTTCTGCCATTCGCCTGGAAAGACCATCCGACCTACCTCGAGTACATCGACTGGGCGCTAGACGTTCCGATGTTTCTCGTGAAGCGTCACGGCAAGGCCTACTACAACACCGGCCAGACGTTCCGCTCGTTCATGGACGAAGGCTTCCAGGGGATCAGGGCGAACTATGAAGACTGGGTGGTTCATCTGAGCACGCTCTTCCCCGAGGCCCGGCTCAAGAACACGCTCGAGTGTCGAGGTGCGGACGTGCAACGCCCGGACATGCTGTTTGCCCTGCCCGCGCTCTGGAAGGGACTTCTCTACGACGACGACAGCTTTCGTGGACTCGAGAGCTTGGTCGATCGCTGGTCGTTCCCCGAGGTCCAACGTCAACGCGATGCGCTCGCCCGCCACGGCGTTCGCACCAAGTTCATGAATCGTGAGGCGATCGACTGGGCCGGAGAAGTGCTGGAGCTCGCGGAGGCGGGGCTTCGGAGAATCGGCGACTTGAACGAGGCGGGCGAGGACGAAACCGTTCTTTTGCGTCCCTTGCGCGCGCTCCTAGAGGCATCGCAGTGTCCTGCCGACGCGCTGCTCGAGCAGGTCGATGCCGATCGACCGTCGCGGGACGCAGTGATCGGCGTCGCAGGTCTCTAGTCAGGCGACGGCATCACCTCGTCGAGCGGCGGGAACGAGAGCAGCCTTGCGAGGAGCGCGGAGCGTTCGACCATCTTGTCGAGCAGCAAGTGCTCGTTGATCGCATGGGCGCCGGCGCCGACCGCGCCGAGACCGTCGAGGGTGGGCGCGAACTGGCTGGTCGTGTTGCCGTCCGAGCCTCCACCGGCAGCCGCTTGGTCAATCTCGATGCCCAGCTCTTCGGCGCCGCGACGCGCGAGCTGCCAGAGGCGCTGGTTGCGCGGGGTTCGCTCCATCGGCGGCCGTCGCACCGAGCCCTCGATCTCGACCTCGGTTCCCGGGGTCTGAGCCCTGATCCCGTGAATGGTTTCTTCGAGGCGCTTTGCGTCTTCGATGGTTGGAACGCGGACGTCGACCGACGCTTTGCTCTCGGGTGCGACGACATTTGCGCTGAGGCCACCGTCGATCGTACCCACGTTGACCGTGACCCCTCTTTCGGGGTCGTTGAGCGCGAAGAGCTTCTGGATGACCAGCGAGAGCTCGAGGATCGCGCTTGCGCCCTTACCAGGATCGAGCCCAGCATGCGCGGCCTTGCCCCGCACGGTGATGGTGAAGCTGCCCACTCCCTTGCGCGCGGTCTTCAAGTCTCCCTCTGGTCCGAGGGAGGGCTCGAGGACGAAGCAACGATCGGCGTTGCGCGCAAAACGTCGAATCACCCGAGTCGATTCGTGACTTCCGATCTCCTCGTCAGAGTTGATGAAGAAAACGGGCGTCACGGCCAGCGCCTCGGCACCCGCCGCTGCAAGCGCTTCGATGGCAAAGAGGCCCTGGGCGAGCCCGGCTTTCATGTCGTAGGAGCCCGGCCCCCAAAAAGTGCCGTCTTCGGTCTTGGCCGGCATGGTCTCGAGCGTCCCGATCGGCCAGACCGTATCGCAGTGACCGAGCAGGAGCTGGTGCGGACGATGTCGTAGACGTGCATTGGGCATCGCCAAGAGCATCCCGCCGCTCTGTTTTCCGGGGATGATGCGTGGGCGAAAACGGCGCTCGGAGAACGCTTCTGAGAGCAAGTCCATCACGCGTAGGAGCGACGCTCGATCCCCCGAGGGGGATTCACAAAGGACCAATCGCTCCAGGAGATCAGCCATCGCAGCGCGACGGCTGTCCAGGTGGTCGAGGATTCGTTTCGATAAGTCTTGAGGCATCGTCTCGGCCTCAGCGCTTGAAGCCGACGTGGTACGGGAAGGTGTTGGTTTGCACGATCTCCGCGAAGCGCCCTGGATGCACATAGGCGAGCATCGGCGAGTGGGCGATCATCTCTTGGGGATCTCGGTCCTCGTCTCGAATGCTGTCTTCTGCCGCTGCGGCCGCCACGATTCGTCCGATGATCAGGCTGTTGGCTCCGAGACCGTCGATGATTCGTTCGAGCTCGCACTCGAAGTGCATGTACGCGTGATCGAGCAACACTCCCTCGACCTTGGTCGCTGGAACCGTCGGAATGGCTCGCAGAGCGTGCTTGTGATCGTCGTCGCAGCGTGGCGCAGCAGCCAGGCTGGTGAGCACGATTTGATCGGGCCTCGGGAAGCTCACTGTGAAGCATCCTTCTCGCTGCACGTTTGCGTACGTCGCGTGTGATGGTGTGCACACGAAGCCATAGTGGTCTTCCCAGCTCATCGGGATGGCCAAGTGCTTCGGTGCCAGGTCGTAGGTTCCGTCGGGCTCTCGTGTCCCAACGATGGTGAGCGGAGCGACCATGTAGACCTGCTCCCAGACCGGATGCTCGAGATCGAGTGGCGTCATAGCCCGCCTAGCATACTGAATCAGATGCGCTCCGCGAGACGAATGCGCGACTAGGCGGGCGCAGGTTTGTGCGGAGCGGGGACTTTGTCGCGCAACGATTGCGTCTGCTGCTTGAGTACCTGCCCGAGGACATTGCCCTTGAGCACCGCGGAGCTGCAGATCAGGCCGCCCATCATCGCGCCAACTACGCCAGCGGACACGATGTCGGCGCCGGTGAGGAAGAGCCCCTTGATCGGCGTCCGCGGGCGGAGCCAGCGCTGCTCGTATCGGCGCGCGTCGTGATTTAGTCCGTAGATTGCGCCCTTTGGATGGGCTGCGAAGTTCTGTGTCGAAAGCGGCGTCGAAAGCTCGGCGATCTCGACCTTACCGCGGGTTGCCGGCGCGTGCTTGTAGATGACGTCCAGCAAGCGCTCCGAGAGGCTTGCCTTGAGCTCGTCGTACTCGGCCCCCCGCTTCTTCCAGGAGCTGTTCTCCCAGCGCGCGAACGATTCGTACGAGCCCATCGTGATGGCTTCGATCGTCGAGTGCCCCGGATACCGCCGGTCGAAATCCGGATCCTTGGCTGAGGGAAACGAGAGGTAGACCAGTGGAAACGGCGCGTTCACGTCGGCCTGGAAACGCTTGAAGTTCTCATCGTGTTTGTTGTCCGGGTAAACCCAGAGGTTGGTCTTTTCTAGCTCGAGCTCTTCGGTGCTGCCTTTGAGGCCGACGTATAGCGAGAGGTGTGCGACCGAGGTACCAAGCTCTCGGGCTTTTTCGGCGAACCCGATGGACTTTGACAGCTCGGATGGAACCAGGCGCTCGAAGGTGTTGATGACGCCGGCGTCGCTGATGACGACGGGGGCGCGGAGCTCACGCCCATCGGCGAGCTTGACGCCCACCGCTCCTTCGTTCTGGATGAGGATCTCGGTCACCTCTGCATTGGTGACGATCTCTCCGCCCGAGCGTTCGATCACTGGGAGGATGGTTTCGGCGATTCGAGACGAGCCTCCAACCGGATACGCCGCGCCACGAAAGTAGTGGGCCACGACCATCGAGTGAATGAAGAAGCTGCTCTCGGACGGAACCAAGCCGTAGTCGCCAAACTGTCCTGTGAGCACCGCGATGAGCTCTTGGTTTTGCGTGATCTCCTCGAGCACCTCACGGGTGGTGCGCAAACCTTCTTTGGTGACGCCCCGGCGCATCAATCCACCGAACAATGTGGAGACGAACGGAGGCATCGCCTTTTCCGCGAAGAACATCTGCGCCTTCTTCACGGTTGCAATTACCTTCTCTAGATACCGGTTGATCGCTTCTTTTTCCTGCGGGAAGTACTCGTGCATCTGCGCGCGGTAGTTCTCGAAGCCCTTGACGAGGTCGTAGGAATTCTCCCCCAGAATGATCCGGTCGTAGACGTCACCCAGGTCTGACCACTCGAGCTGGCCGTCGGTGAGGAAGTCGAACATGCGCCGCGAGCTCGCGCGCGGATGCGACACGTCGCCGACGTAGTGGACACCCACGTCCCATTCGTAGCCCGGCCTGCGAAACGTGTGCGTGAAGCCGCCGGCCGTATAGTGCCGTTCGAGAACGAGCACGCGTTTGCCCGCGAGCTTAGAAAGCGTAGCGGCCGTTGCCAGACCACCGATGCCCGAACCGATGACGATGGCATCCCAGTGCTCGGCGAGGCCCGGGTGCTGCTTGTATGATGTTCCAATCCGCATATCACTCTCCTACGCGCGCTTCATGGCGCAGCTTCCGGCCTTTCGAAAACCGATGAGATCAAATCGTCCAAGGCGCAGCCCATCAAGAGCTTGCCCGCCAGATGCAGCGAGACCAGCCCGTGCACCTGGGCCCAAAGCACATGCGCCCGCAGCAGCGGCTCTCCCTGCATGAGTCCAGCGTCTACTGCGGCCGTCACTGCCGAGTAAAGATAGGAAAAGGCCCGCGCCTGCTCGGCTTCGAGCTCCGGATAGGTTCCTGCCTGCGCCTGCAAGATGTCGAACATGGTGTGGTACGCGTCAGGCTCATCGAGGGCGAAGCCCACGTACGCCCTACCCAGTACCCGCAACCTGTCCTCCGGGTCCTCGATCGCGGCGATCGCATCCCGTTGCACGTCGGCAAAGCGTCGAAACGCCTCCGTCCGCACCATCGCGAAAAGCTCTTCTTTGTTCTCGAAGTACCGATACGGCGTCATCGGACTCACCCCGAGCTCCTTCGCCAGAGACCGAAGCGTCACCCCCCCGTACCCTTGCTCGGCAAAGAGCTTCGTCGCGGCAGCAACAGCCCGCCCCCGAAACGCACCCAACTCCTCCACCGTCAAAGCCGCCCGAGCCACCCTAAACATTTACAACGTAAAACAAACCCAGTCAAGGGGACACTCTCTACCCTCCCAAACCACTAGAATTGCTTGGCTTCTCAGCCAAAGATCGCAGCGCGCCACTGGCAATAGGGATTGGCTTCACCAAAGGTCGCTGCGATCTTTGCTGAGGGAAGCCAGTGATTCCGGGGAGTTGGACACCCGGAGAGTGTCCCCTATTTGAGGGTGACGGCGGCCCAGCTTCGTTTGCCAGCTTTGATGATGTAACGCCGGCCTTTGGGGAGCTTGGCTTGGGGATCGGTGAGGCGGTCGCCGTCGATTTCGACGCCACCTTGTTGGATTCGGCGGCGGCCGTCGCTCGAGCTTTTGACCAGACCAATGTCGCTTAGGAGCCTGGGAATCCAGACGGCATCCTCTTCGAGCGAAATTTCGTGTTCGGGCATGTCGTCAGGGACTTGCCGTTGAGAGAACTGCGCAAGCCAAGCGGCTTCGGCCGCCCTGGACTGCTCCGCGTCGTGGTAGCGCGTCACGATCTCCTTGCCGAGCGCGATCTTTGCGTCCCGCGGGTTCATGTCGCCGGCCGCGCAGGCTCGTTTGCGCCGTTCGATCTCGAGGGTCGGTTCGGAAGAGAGCAGTTCGTAGTAGCGCCACATCAAGTCGTCCGAGATGCTCATCAGTTTGCCAAACTGATCTCTGGGCGGCTCCGCCACGCCAACGTAATTGTCGAGCGATTTGCTCATCTTTGCACCGACGATCTTCCCAGCTTCGGAACGCGCGTTGATGCCTTCGAGAATCGGCGTGGTCATGACGATTTGAGGGCGCTGTCCCATCTCTCGCATGATTTCACGACCGACGAGCAGGTTGAAGAGCTGGTCGGTTCCGCCAAGCTCCACATCGCATTCGAGAACGACCGAATCGTATGCCTGCGCGAGGGGATACAGGAGCTCGTGAATCGAAATGCTCTGGTGCTCCGCCCAGCGTCGCTTGAAATCATCTCGCTCCATCATGCGCGCCAGCGTGTACTTGCCCGCCAGTCGGATGACGTCGTCGAAGGCCATCTTGCCGAGCCACTCGCCGTTGTAGACGATCTGTGTGCGGTGCCGATCGAGGATTTTGAACGCCTGATCGGCGTAGCTGCGCGCGCCTTCGAGGATTTCGTCGCGTGTTGGTACCGGCCGGGTGCTGCTCCGGCCAGACGGGTCGCCGATTTGCGCCGTGAAGTCACCAACGATGAAGACGATGTCGTGCCCCAGATCCTGAAACTGACGCATCTTGTTGAGGAGCACGGTGTGCCCAAGATGCAAGTCCGGTCGCGTCGGATCGAAACCTGCTTTGATTTTGAGAGGCCGACCGGTGCTCAGGCGTTCGAGAAGCTCAGACTCGACGTGCAGATCGACGGCACCGCGCTTGAGCTCGGCGAGCTGCGCTTCGGGTTTCATCTTCAGCCTCTATTCGCCGGCTTCGGCCGGGTCGGCGATGCCGCCGTTGACGAGCTCTTTGAGCTCTTTCCCGACCTTGAAGAACGGCAGGCGTTTCTTCGGAACCGGCACCGGTCTCCCCGTGCGCGGGTTCCTCCCACTGTACGATTTGTACTCACGAACCGTGAAGCTACCGAAGCCGCGGATTTCGATCCCCTCCCCCTGCTCGAGCGCTGACGTCATCGAATTGAAGACGCAGTTTACAACTTGTTCAGCTCGGCTTTTGGTGATCTTCGTCCGCTGGGCTACAGCGTCGATGAGCTCCGACTTCGTCATCGATTCTTTCCCCATTGGCCGCCCAGTATATCTAGGGGCCTAGGCGCGTCAACAGCAATTTCGCGCACTTGCACCCTTCATCCACAGGCTGCGTCCTGAGCGGTCCCAGTGAGAAGCAAGAGTTGCAGCGCCGTTTTGTGAGCCGAATCGCAGTGTCAAGGGCGATGCATCAGGCCGTGCGGTCGAGCGCAGCGACCAGATCGGCGATGAGCTCGGAGGTGTCTTCGATGCCTACAGCGTAGCGGACGAGGTTGTTCCTGATGCCGATGGCCTCACGCTCTTCGGTGCTCAGCTCGAAGTAGCTCATCAACGCGGGCTGCTCGATCAGGGACTCGACCCCACCCAGACTCGGGGCGATTCGCGGGATTCGGCAGGCGTCGATGACGCGACTGGTGCCTTCTAGGTCGGCGTCGACTTCGAAGGTCACCACGCCCCCGAAGCCTGTCATGAGCCGCTTGGCGGTTTCGTGGTTCGGGTGAGAGGGCAGTCCCGGATACCAGACCTGGCGCACCCTGGGGTGCTGCTCCAAACGCTCGGCAAGCGCCTGCGCGGATGCGTTCTGCTGCTCGACACGAAGCGCCAGGGTCTTCATGCCTCGGTGGACCAGATAGGCGGCGTGAGGATCGAGGCAGGCGCCGAGGACACTTCTCAGGTCTCGAACCAGGGAGACAGTCCCCGCCTTCCCCGCCACCACGCCTCCAAGCACGTCGTTGTGGCCCGCTAGATACTTCGTCGCGCTGTGCACCACGATGTCGATCCCGTAGCTCGCCGGCGTGAAGTTCACCGGCGTCGCGAAGGTGCTGTCGATGAGAGTCTTGACCTTCTTCTCGCGGCAAATCTCGGCGAGCCGTTCAAGGTCGGGAACCGTCTGGTACGGGTTGGTCGGAGCCTCGGCGATGACCAGCCGTGTCTCGGGTCGAATGGCTGCCCTCAACGCTTCCAAGTCCGCCGGCGGGATCAGGGTGCTCGATACGCCGAAGCGGTCCAGAAACGTCGTCACGAACTGGCGGGTTCGGCGGTAGCAGTCGGCGAATAGAATCACGTGGGAGCCGGACTTCACGAGCGCCAGAATGGTCGAGGTCATCGCGGCCATTCCGCTGGCAAAGGCAGCCGCGTCTTGCGTACGTTCGAGCGCGGCGACCTTCTCTTCGACGAGGCGTACCGAGGGGTTGCCGTATCGACCGTACTCCTCGCGCTCTTTTCGCCCCTCAAAATACGAGATCAGCTCGGCGGTGTCGGCAAACGAATACGTCGCGGTTTGCGTGATCGGCGCCACCAGAGCGTCGTACGGGTACGTCCTCGGTTCACCACCGTGAACCGCCAGAGTCTTGTGTGAGATGTCCTTCTCGTCCGACACTAAGGCCGGAGCCTAGGTGAGCAGATCTAGCCGCGCAACCTCCGGTCCCGGCTTGGGACGGGCTACATCTGAGTGCAGGTTCCGGCCGTTGCGTCACGGACGCAGTCGAACGCGGGGTCGCCCGCACCCGGAATGGATGCCTGACCGTTGAGCATGTACAAGCGATCGGTCGAGGGGCCCATGAACATCGGAGCAGAGCCGGCGTAGATCACCGCCGCGTAGTCCTCGGACTGCGTGAACGTGACCGCGCCGACCGTGACTACCGAGCCGATCCTGAAGTTGACGTTGCCGGTGTTCGCGCTGCGCCCACCGTAGGAGATGACGACCTGATCGAGAATCGATCCGTCCGATCCCTGGTTGAAGTCGATTCCACGCCAGAAGACCGGCGTCACGCTGTCCATGCTGGTGAAGGTGATTGGAGCGGCGCTGGTACCCTGGGCGTCCAAGACCCCCTCGTTCCCCTCGCCTATCCGCAGCCTTCGGTCGCTCGCAAAACGAAGCTCGCTACCCGGCTCGATGGTCCAGACCGGCACCGGATCAACTGGGCTCGACTGGCGAAGCTCGAAGTCGCCTTGCATCAGGTACGCGACGTCGTTGGACGGCCAGCTCGCCGTCGTATCGACGACGTCACCGACCACCCAGAAACCTTCGTGCCCAAATGTCCCAGTCGTGTTGTTGCCAGCCAAGACGTTACCCGTGCCAAAGCGACCGACGAAGTTGCCGTACATGCGAACCGCGGAGAAGCGCGAGCCTGCAATGGTGTTGTCGTCGCAGGCGCCAGCGCAGTGCGTCGTGTCCGCGAAGGTCAGGCCGTAACCGTTGCTATCGACAATCATAGTATCGGAGATGGCCGGGGTTGCCGGAACAGCCTCGAAAGCCTCCATGGTGATTGCCGCACGGCTGGTGCTTGCACCTGAAACCGGACTTCCGCCCGCCGACTGCAGCACCGCGTGGCTGATGCTAGTCGCGCCGCTCCCGGTGCCTCGGAGACGAATGCGGCCCCAGTAGTCTGCGCCTGCAACGGGCTCGAAGACGACAGGCTCGGTCGCGGTCCCATCGACGAGCAGCTGGCTGTTAGTCGCGGTGATCGCTCCATTGAGCGGCATCTCGATTCGGTTGCCCGCTTGGATCTGCAGGGAACCGTCCGTGATGGAGAGACCGCTCGTCGGCCGAATCGGCTGTGTCGACGCGTCGCTGGCGAGCGGCTTGTGCCAAACCATGTCCGCACCAGTGATGGAGCCCCCGCGGACGCGAAGAGGCGCTTCATAGGTGTTCGATGGGCCCAGGACATCATCGAAGCCGGCCATCCTCGCGCTCACCGAAAGGCCATCCACGTCGAGCACGTTGTTCTGAAACGAGCTCAATCGGGCGGCGTCCGAAACGTAGACACCGGTCGCGCCCGCCTCGTCGCTCTGAAAAAGGCAATTCTCGACGATCGCGATGCGTGCACCCGGAGTGCTCGGATTGTCGATTCGGAGGCCTCCGTTCACTGCCGAGCCGTAGCCTTCGACGCGAACGTTTCGCAGGACCGTGCCCGCTTGGATTCGGTCATCGAGGTAGATGCCGTTCCAGGTGCCGCTCTCTGCCAGCATTCGGATCGGCGCCTCCGGAGTTCCGGATGCAACCAGCGTGGCGTCCTCTCCGTTCGTGGAAACGATGAGTCGCCGGGCCGAAGCGAAGCGCATCTCCGTTCCAGGAGCGATCGTCATGGTGCTCCCGCCGCGGACGATGATGTCGCTGCTCAGGTAGTACGGGACCCCGTAGTTCGCCCATGAGGCGTTCGTTCTACTCACCAGAGAGCCGCGCACGAAGACCCGGTCTTCTCCGTTGCCCAAGACATCGAGGTCCGGGCCCAGGGTTGAAACCTCGTCCGAACCAATGTTGATCGGAGCCCGTCCGTTCGCTGTCAGTTGGTTGCCGTCGAACCAGTCGATAGTCTCGGAGCCCGCGCCCGACTGTGCGTAGAGGCCGTAGTTCAAGCTCTCCCGAATGATCGAGTCGGCGATGACCGGCGCGGAGCCCGCCAGGACTTCAATCGCGCCACGATTGGCCTCGGTGTTCACCCGCCCGCCAAACTCGACGACCGCGTTCCGAAGAATGGTCGAGGCCGAAATGATGTTCGCGCCGTATCGAAGGCCGCGATAGTGGCCGCCTGGCACCGGGCCGCCAATGTCCTGAAAGCGCGTGAAGACGATCTGATCGTCGACACCGGGCTGGCCACCGTTGGCCACCAAGGCACCAGCGCTTCCGGTTCCGATGTCGATCCGGCGATTGGTTCCACCGGCCAGCATGATGACCGCGCCTGGCTCCACGGTCAGCGTCGCCCCGTTCTCGATCCGAAGGTCCCCGGTGATCACGTGCGGGCTGTCGATGGCTAGCAGCGTGATGTCCACACCGACGCTGCCAGTCAGAGTCGTGCCGTTTCCTTCGGTCACCGTGAAACGCTTTGCAAGCGTCGTCGTCGAGCCCTGATCGACAACGAGGTCGTACACACCGGACGGTCGGGCCAAGTCAACGGGCACCGTCGCCGTTAGAGTGGACTCGTCGACGAACGTCGTGCTGAGGCTCTCGCTGTACGCTCCAAGCACCAAACGGATCACCGGGGTAGCTGCAACCACAAAGCCAGCACCGCGAACGGTGACGGGAACATCGGATTGACGCCGGCCGGCGGCTGGCGTGATCGAATCGACGCTCGGGGGAGCGGCCACGACCGTGATGTCGATCGTTTCGCTATCCGTTCCCTCGCTGTTGGTGGCGACGATGTCGAATGAATGGTCTCCGATGTCGGAGTTCTCCGGTGCCGGCTTGCTCGTTGATGCCGAGAGCAGACCGGTGAGTGGATCGAAGTCCAGAAAATCCGGAACTGTTCCGGAGATACTCAGCGCCGGCGTCGGATTGCCGGTTGCCGTTGCCGAGGCGCCCTGGAAAGCCGCTCCAACCTCTAGTGTGAACACGGTGCCGGGCGTGACGCTGAGGATTGGTGTCGCCGGCGGGTAGACCGCGTCGACGGTGATGGTCTCTTCATCACCCTCGGCCAGGACGTTCTCTGCACGAACCGTGTAGCTGTACTCGATCTCACCGTTCGACTCGCTTGCGGCGAAGCTCACCTGGCCGGTGTCGGGGTCGATTGTGACTGCCAAATCGGCGGGAACCGTCGCACCCGTGAGGCTCCAAACCACACCCGCGCTCTCGCTTTGCGGTGTCAGATTAACATCATAGTTGTATGCCGTTCCGACGAAGATGCTCGCGGGCGGCGGCACGGTGACGAGATCGATTTCTGGAGTTGGCGGACGAGGATCCACGGTCACCGTGAACTCCTGAACGTTCGTGCTCCCGAGCCCGTTGTCGACCTGCAGTGCGATGCTGTAGTCACCTGGTGCAACGCCTGCCGCATCCCATTCGACGCTCACCGCCTCCCCTTCCGGCGGGTTTGTCAAAATGGTCACGCCTGCTGCCGGCGTGCCTGCGGAGGGGGTCTCCACTGTCCATTGAATCGTTGGAGCCCCCGAGGCCGTTGCGTCGTAACTGAAGACTTCACCCGCGTAGACGCGGTCCGGCGGTGTCGAGGTGATCACCGCAGGACCACCGGTGTCTTCGACGGTGACGGTGAAAGCTTGATCGCTGAATAGCCCGCTTTCGACCTCTGTTGCACGAATCGCAACGCTCTGTCCGCCGGCTTGCTCCGAAACGGGCGTCCAACGAACCGCACCGGAGTCTTCATCGATCGTCAGTCCTACAGGTGCGACAGTCGCGCTCCAGGTGACAGCGCCATTGGCGACGACTTCCGGGTCATAGGCGTACGGCGCAGCCACGGTGGCCTCGGTGGGAGGCTCGGTAATGAACTCTGGCCCCGTCAGTCCTTCGACCTCCACATCGAAGGACTGTGTGTCGGACCCCGCGAGGTTGCTGGCCGTGATCTCGACCGAAACAGTGCCCGCATCTTGCGGCGTCCAGGTCACCACGCCGGTAGTCGGGTGGACCGTGAAACCAGCCGGACCGGACACCAGGCCAAAACCAATTGGCGTCATCCCGTCGGCAGTCACGGTGTAGTTGAACGGAACTCCCACCGTCGCGCTGCTCGATGGCGTGGACGTGATTGTTGGAGCCACATTGCCGTTGGCTTCGGTGCCGCCACCGCAGCCAGCAAGAGTCATCAATATGGCGATTGAGGCCGCCAACCAAATACGCATAGGTCGAATCATCGGTTCCCTCCGAGGTCCCTGATTCCTATGCTAACAAATTTTTATGGCACAGCTGTTGTGCGTCGCTGATTTTTCACTCTTTTTTGTCATTGTTCTTACTCAGTCCCGTCCGTAGGCCAAATCAGCCATGACCTCCTCGGGGCAAATCTGGGGATCAATCCGCCAATCTGAGTCGACCGCGCGTTTCCAACTGGCTTCGAATGCGGTGGTCAGCTGGGCCAACACCTCTTTCTGCTTCTCTAGTGCTTCGAGATAGGGGCTCCGTTCGATTTGATTCAAGGGCTGCATGCTGGGCTCCTTTCATTTGTCATATGAGTGACTTAGCGCCTTAGAGGGCCCGCGTAGCGCAGCTGGACGGCGCACTTTTGCAGTTGCCGGAACCGCGTTGCGCTGCGATGATGCAGGCCATGTTCAACTGGGACGATGTTCGGTACTTCCTGACCCTGCAGAGGCACTCGACCCTAGCTGCAGCCGGGACTGCATTATCGCTGGACCCGACGACCGTGGGACGGCGATTGGTGAAGCTCGAAGAGGAGCTCGGGGCCCGGCTCTTCGATCGAACGCCGAACGGGTACGTGCTCACGGACGCGGGACATCGCTTGCTTCCCCGTGCCGAGCGAATCGAGCGCGAGGCCCTAGGCGTCGAACGCGACGTGGCGGGTGAAGATCAGAAGCTCGAAGGCGTGGTGAGGCTGACAGCCACCGAGATGCTGACGACCAGGTTCATCGCCCCTCACCTTCGTCGCTTCCGGGAGCGATATCCGGAGATCCAACTCGAGCTCAACTGCACCAACCTCGAAGTGAACCTCGCAAGGCGCGAGGCCGACATCGCACTTCGTCTCGCTCGGCCCACGCAAGAGGACCTGATCATCAAACGGCTCTCGTTCATTCATCTCGGTCTGTACGCGTCCCTCGACTATGTCGATCGCTTCGGCCTTCCAAAGGACTCTTTGACGGGACATCAGCTCATTCTTTTCGCCAACGTTCGTCCATTCCGCCGCGAGAACGATTGGATCGAAGCGCGCATGGACGGCGCTCGGGTCGCGCTACGTTCCGATAGCGTCTCAGCCACCTACTCGGCCACGGTCGCAGGGACCGGCATCGGCCTTCTTCCCTGCCTGGTTGCGGATCACGATCGACATCTGGTGCGTGTGCCAGTCGAAGGTGAGCCTGAGCCTCGTCAGATTTGGCAAGCCGTTCATAAGGATCTTCGCGACAGTGCGCGCATTCGAGCTGTCCTCGACTTCCTCGGAAGGATCCTCGCCGTACCGCAAGACACCGCATCCGCCGCCTAGGCGCGCCGAGCTACCAGAGCGCGATTCCGTCGGGCGCCATTTTGACGGATAGGCGTCGCGCGCCCCAGGACCCGGGCCTCGGATCGAAGCGGCCGGCGCAAGGGGTGCCGCAGTCCGGGCAGGATCCCTCTTCTAGGTTCCAGGCGAGAATCTCGTACCAATCGCGCACGATCACTGCCGTCCCGCAGCCTGCGCAGAACGTGGTGTCGCCGTCCGGGTCATGAACGTTGCCGGTGTAGACGTGATGAACGCCAGCTTCCTTGGCCAGGGTCCTGGCCCGGCGCAGGGTCGCTCGCGAAGTTGGAGGCACATTCTGCATCTTGTAGCTCGGATGGAACGCGGAGAAATGAAGAGGCACGTCGGGGCCTAGCTCTTTGACGATCCAGTCGCTCATTCGAGAGATGAGGTCGGCTGCATCGTTGTGTCCGGGAATCACGAGGTTGGTAATCTCGAACCAGACATCGGTCTCGTTTCGCAAGTAGCGCAAGGTATCGAGCACCGTGTCGAGTCGGCCGCCGGCAATGCGCCGGTAGAAATCGTCGTCGAAGGCCTTCAAATCGATGTTGACCGCGTCGATGAACGAGAAGAACTCGGCCCTGGGTTCCGGGTTGATGTAGCCCGCCGTCACGGCAACCGTGTGAATGCCACTCTCCTTGCACGCCGCCGCCACGTCACGCGCGTACTCTAGAAAGATGACCGGATCGTTGTAGGTGAACGCCACGCTACGGCAGCCAAGCCGCTGCGCCGCCTCGACGATGTCATCAGGTCCGGCGGCCTCGGCGACGGTGTCCATCTGCCTAGATTTGGAGATGTCCCAGTTCTGACAGAACTTGCACGTCAGATTACAGCCCGCCGTGCCGAACGAAAGCACCGGCGTTCCAGGCAGGAAGTGGTTGAGGGGCTTCTTCTCGATCGGATCGACGGCGAATCCACTCGAGCGTGCGTAACTGGTCAGCACGATCTCGTCGTCTTCGCGGGCGCGCACGAAGCAGAGTCCGCGCTGCCCTTTGCTGAGCTTGCAGCCCCGGGGGCAGAGCTCACAGACGAGCCGGCCGTCTTCGAGGCGGCGCCAGTACTCGGTCGATACCGTCGAGCTGAGCGGATGAACCATCAAAGACACGATGCGCACCCGGGCGACCGGTTGCAAGTCGGATCGAATCGCGTTGACAAGTTCCCGTGTGTGTCCAGATTCGTGCTGTGGCGACTGTCCGACCAGCTGCAGTGGCGGGAGCTTTCTATCCAGCGGACGCAGGCGCTCTGCGCAACGTGGTTTGCGAGCTCCTCGACGCGGCGCGCGAATCTTTTGCGGTTCGCGATCCCTGGCCCAAGGCGCTGATCGTACCGCATGCGGGCTACATGTACTCTGGACCAGTCGCCGCGACCGCGTTCGTCGAGCTCGAAGGCGCCCGCGACTTGGTTTCGCGTGTCGTGCTGATCGGGCCGAGTCACCACCTGCTCTTCGAAGGCCTCGCCGTTCCCAGCAACACGGCCTTCGAAACGCCCCTGGGCGCCGTGCCAATCGATGAGACCGCGCGTCGCCAAGCCCTCGAGCTCCCGTTCGTCGAAGTCCTCGACGAGGCACACCAATGGGAGCATTCGCTCGAGGTTCAGCTTCCGTTTCTACAAGAGGTGCTCGGCGCATTTGCCGTACTTCCGATTGCGGTCGGCCGCGCGTCCTCAGGGCAGGTGGCAGAGGCCTTGGAAGCGCTCTGGGGTGGAGACGAAACCCTCATCGTCGTCAGCTCGGACCTGAGCCACTACCACGATTACAGCACTGCCAAGCGGATGGACAGGGCGACTGCGTCGGCCATCGAGTCGATGCGACCCGAGCGCATCGCCGGGGAAGACGCCTGCGGGCGCGTCGGCGTGCAGGGGCTGTTGGCGGCCGCTCGACGACGCGAGCTCCTCCCGCGAACCTTGGACCTGCGTAGCTCGGGCGACACCGCGGGCAGCCGCGACGAGGTCGTTGGCTACGGTGCGTGGGAGTTCACGGTGTCCAAGAAGGGCTCGCCGTAGCGTTCGATGCGGGCCGGTCCCATCCCGTGGATCTGGGACAGCGCCTCCATAGACGTAGGCTTGTAGGCGGCGATTTCGAGGAGCGTGCGGTCGTGGCAGACGACGTAGGCGGGAACGCCCTTCTTGCGCGCCAGATCGAGCCTGGTCGCACGTAGGCTCTCGAAGAGCGACGAGTCGACGTCGTCGGGGAGCTCGCGGATCGTGGTTCGACGTTCCTTTTTGGCCGATGGGGCTCGCCCGGCGTCCTCAGGTGGAGCGAGCACCCGAACCGGCTCTTCGCCCTTCATGGTCGAGACCCCAAGGGCGGTGAGATGGGGAATGGGGAACTCGCCCGTGCTGAGGTCGACCAGGCCCGCCGTGATCAGCCGCCTCAGAAGCGCGAGTACCCAGGGTTTCGGACGGTCTTGGAGAAGGCCGTGCGTGCTGAGATCCGTGAGCCCCAATCGACGTAAGCGTTCGTTGTCGGTGCCGTGAAGCATCTCCGAAACGGCGGTGAGCCCTGCGCGCCCCTGATTGCGGGCAACACCGGACAGAGCTTTGCGAACCAGCAGGGTCTCTTCTTCGGACGCAGCCCGCGGACCGCCCTCCTCGCCTCGCTCTTCGAGCCGCTCGCATACGTCGCAGTGACCGCAGCCGCCAAGTGTTTCTTGCTCGTCGCCGAAGTAGCGAAGAATGAAGTCGTGTCTGCAGCTGCCCGCTTCGACGTATCGCATGAGGTCGAGGAAGAGACGCCACTGCTGTTGCACGTGCTCGGCATCTTGGACGCCGCTGAACCCGATCAAGCGACGCCGGAGCGCCAGATCTCCCGAGCTGGTGAGCAAAAGCCCATGGGCAGGCTGCCCGTCGCGACCCGCGCGCCCGACTTCTTGATAGTAGGCCTCGACAGAGCCCGGCGCCTGAACGTGAACGACGGTTCGAATGTCCGCCCGATCGATTCCCATCCCGAAGGCATTGGTGGCAACGACCGCGTCCAGAGATCGATCCGCGAAGCGCCGGTTGACCTCCTCGCGTACCGCCGAGCTAAGCCCCGCGTGATAGGCCGCTACCCGCCAACCTTCTTTGGCAACGGCGTCGGCGACCTTTTCGGTGTTGCGCCGAGTCGCCGCGTACACGATGGCGCCCCCCCTGGGGCTCGCGGGATCGCCAAGCGCGTCCCGTAGTGCGCCGAGCATGAGCTTGCGCCGTTGCGTGGAGCTGTCGCTTTCGACGACGGAGAGATGAAGGTTCGGGCGCGAGAAGCCGCGCAGGATGACGGCGCTCTGCTCGGCGCAAAGACCAAGACGGGCTTGAATCTCCCGACGGACGACTGGCGTTGCGGTGGCGGTGCAAGCGATGACCCGCGGGGGCTTCATGCGCTCGATCACCTCACCAAGCCTCAAATACGACGGCCGAAAATCGTGACCCCACTGCGAAATGCAATGCGCTTCATCGATGGCGAGCAGTGGCGGCTCAATCCCCGCAAGCCTTTCCACCAGCCAGTTCGACTCGAGCCGCTCAGGGGCCACGTACACGAGTTGGTAGCGGCCCTCGAAGATCTCGCGTTCGCGCCGCTTCACCTCGTCGGGGTCGAGTGTCGATGCCAGATAGGTTGCTGCAACGCCACGCTGGGTCAGAGCCCGCACCTGGTCTTCCATGAGCGCGATCAGCGGTGAAATGACGATCGATGTACCTTTCAGCACGGCAGCCGGAAGCTGGTAGCAAAGCGACTTGCCTCCGCCCGTCGGCGCGATCACCAACACCCGCTGCCGCCCTTCGAGGAGCTCCTCGATGGCTTCACGCTGCCAGGGGTGAAAGGCGGGAAGCCCAAACCGCTCCCGCAAGACCAAGTCGATATCGCTCATGAACGGAAGGCACCGTAGTGCGGCGGATGACTGCATGCCATCCCTATCGGACGAGTAGGTCGGAAGTTGCCCGTCCCTCTTGGTATCTCTGCGCCGCTGACTTCATTGATCGGCAAGCGGCAGAAGAAGTCCTCGACGGCGCCTTCGAAGCCGTGGCCGAATCCGTATCTGCTTTGCAGGGTCCCCCCAGTCGGACACAGGAGGCTTGTCGTGCGAATCGCATTCGAGCGTGAGTCTGCGGCGTCAGAGCTGGCGCAGATTTTTCACGGGGGACGGCGAAACCCAGCAGGGCTACCACATGATCTCGACGTACTCCGCAGCGCCGCGAATGCCCTGCACCTGTAGCTGTGAGCCATCATCGAGCCGGACCGTCCCTTCGATCTCGCCGTGCACCTTCCAGCGAGTGAGCACGTAAGCGGCGCCGAGGTCCAGGGTCGTCGAGTCGTCGAAGTCGGGGGTGAGCGTGAGGTCGATGCTGCCGTCCGCGCTGCTGAATCGCCACGGAGCCATGACATCCTCTAGGTCGTACTCCCAAGCGCTGCGGCCTAGCTTGTGCAGAACGCCATCGACGATGGCCGCGTCGGCCGTGCCGGGTGTGTCGTCACCGTTGACGGTTCCCATGTTGATGCCGACAACCTGGCCGTCGTTCAATCCCGCGAAGTGACCCCACTCCCAGCGCACCTCCCCTGGCCATGCGCCGCGACCCCAGTCGAGGACAGCGAATGATTGCCCCTCGGGAAGCGTATAGCTCGCGTCGCCGACTTGAACCGATCCAGTAGCCGGCATGCTCAGGCGCTTGTTCTCATAGAAGAACTGCCCAGGCTCCTCGAAGCGGTGAACCACCGCGATGCTTTGGGTCGCGCGGCTGTCGGAAAGCTGAAGGTGCGCCTCCATCCGTTCATCGCCACCTTCCTCGCCCGCGAGGACGGTGATGGTTCTCATCCCCTCCTCGAACCGGTACTCGATGCTTCCGGCTGACGACTCGAAGAGCGTGTTCTCGAAAGGCGTGGACGGGAAGTCGAGCCCGGCTGCGTCGCCGAACAGCATCGCGTCGTGTACGTCGCCGGTGGCGTAGTCTTCGAGAGTGAGGATGGCGAAGGACAGGAAGCCGAGGTCTGCCAAGGTGAGGCCGATTGCGAAGTCCGGCGCGAAGACCGCGTAGTACTCCCACTCTCGAAGGCCAGGCAGGTGATCGGCTTGAACGAGCGAGCGGTCGTATTGCATCAGCGGCCCGCGCGCCCATCCGTGGGCGGCAACGGTTCCATCGGCGTGCAGCAGCGGTGTCTCCACGGTGATCTCACCCGTGCTCGCGGCTGGTTCACTCTTGCAAGCGCCAAGAGCAACGACGAGGATGAGCGGCAGAGTGAAACGGGAAGGACGACTTGCTACGCGCATGCGCGAATCCTAGCATCGTCTGCGGCACCAGCACCGACGCCGCCCTTGGCGCCGAAGCAGACACTGTCCCCGCCACTGCGTCGGCAACTCAAGACGCGAGCGACCCGATCCAGTCTGCCAGTTCAGCGACGCGTTCCGTGACTAGCATGTGGCCGGCGCCTTCTAGGATGCAGAGCTCGTTGTGGGGGATCTGGCTGGCGAGGTACTGGGCGTACTTGGGCGGGGTCAGGGCGTCGTTGCTGCCGGCGACGATGAGGGCCGGGACTTGGATGTGCGCTAGCTCCTCCATCCGATTGAAGCTGTCGCAGGCCCTCCAGTCGGCAGCGCGCCGGTTTCAATCGGGGTGAGCTCGCGGTACTTCGCGGCGTCGGCGATGAGAAGCGGGTCCGTGCCCTGCTCGTAGAGGCCGGGCGGGAGCGGTGCGATCGAGGCGCCGGACGCGATGACCTGCTTCGAAGAGCTGGAGGATCATGGGGTGGACACGGAGGCGCGCGCCGGTCGCCAACAGCACGATGCCTTTGAGCCGCTCAGACCGGGACGCGAGCGCATGCTCGATGGCGACTCCTCCACCGAGCGAATGGCCGATGAGCAGGTAGTGGCCCTGCACTTCGGCTTCGATGAAGCGGGAGAGGAACGCTTCCATCTCGGCTACGTTCTCGAGCGCAGCCCCCTCGGTGCCCGCGCGTCCGGGAAGGTTGATGGCGTAGCGCTCACGATCGGGCATCGCGTCGAGCAGGCGATCGTACACATGGTGATTGTCGGCCGAGCCGTGGACGCAGATCAGGGCGGGCCCCCTGCCCGCGTCGTGTCGGAAGGTGGCGGCGCGACCATCGATGTGCCGCGTCTCTACCACAGCGACATCTTTTCCGATGCGCTTGCAAGCCCGATGGACTGGAAGCGAAAGAAGCGCTCGCGTGCGTAACTGCCTGTGTACTCCAGTGCCAGCTCGTCGAAGCTCACGGTCCGGAGGAAACGATAGCCGCACTCGGCCATCAGGGGCGTCGGGTCGTCGATGCCGAATTGCATGGGTTCGCCCAACTCATCGATGATCCCTTTCATCGCTCGGTCCTCTTCGCGGAGGCGCGGGCTCGACTTGGCCATCTTGCTGTTGAGGTAGTCGAAGACCAGGAGCGAGCCGGGGTCGAGCTCGGTGGCCAGGCGCGTCAGGGTCGAGCGGGCGGCCTTCTCGAGCAGGTAGTAGACGACGCCTTCCCAGACGAAGCAGGTTGGAGACTCCCGGTCGAGGCCGGCGTTTTCGAGAAGCTGCACGAAGTCGTCCTGTTCGAAGTCACAAGGAACAAAGGCTGCGGCATCTAGTGGATACCCATCAAACCTAGAAAGTCGCTCACGTTTGTCAGCCTGGCTGGCGGGCTGGTCGACCTCGAAGAAGCGAACGCCTTCACGGCCTAGGCGGGCCGCACGAGTGTCGAGGCCGGCACCGAGGATCACCACCTGCCGCATCCCCCAATCGAGCGCTCGTCTCACGCAGTCGTCGATGTAGCGAGTTCGAAGCCCCATCCAGAGCTCCATCGAGGGCGAGTGCTCGTCCCAGCGACGTGACAGTGCTTCGCCCTCGGGCCCAGCGAGGCGCAGAGCCCAGGGGTCGCCACAGATTGGACTAGGCGCAGCGGAGGCTCGGCCTCGGTAGGCGGCGACCATGATCGCCGTCCGGCTGGCCGCGCGGGATTGGGGCATCCTTAGTGTCCGCGTTCGCGATCGATGCCGGGGTGGCTGGGGTCGCCAGGCTCATGGCGAGGGTTCGCGGTCAGGTATGAGCCGTCGCGCCCTGGGATCGAAAGCAGGGTTTCTTTGTCGAAGATGAAGTGCTCGCGATGGGTCGATGGCGGCATGTGCATACCGGTGTCCATTCGAATCGCATCACAGGGGCAGGCCTCGACGCAGTAGCCGCAGAAGATACAGCGAAGCTCGTCGATCGTGAACACTGCTGGGTACCGCTCGTAGCCGAAGCGTGGGTCGTCGGACTCGTACTCGGCCGGCTCGATGTGGATGCACTGCGCCGGGCAGGCGGTGCTGCAGCAAAGGCAGGCTACGCAGCGCGGCGATCCGTCGGTGCGCTGGGTGAGGCGGTGAATGCCACGGAAGCGCTCAGGGTACTCGACCGTCTCTTCCGGATACTTCACCGTGGCGATTTCCTTCTTGGCCGCCGGGCCGAAGGTGTTCTTGAAGAATCGGCCCATCGCAAAGCTGAGGCCTTTGGCGATCTCGGGGAGATAGACCTGCTCTGCGACAGTTCGTCCCGGCTTCTTGATGACTTTGACTTCGACTGTCATGGCGGACCTCAGAAAATGTTCTCGAAGAAAGCGACCCAGCCGTCGAGCCAGCCCGAGAGGATGAAGGCGCCGATCACGAGGATGTTGAGCAGAGAAACGGGCAAGAGGCCCTTCCAGCACAGCGACATGAGCTGGTCGTACCGGAAGCGCGGAAGCGACCATCGGATCATCAGCTGGAACCAAATCAAGATGATGATCTTGAAGAGGAACACGACGAACTGAATGGCTACCACGAGCCAGTGAACCAGTGGCACCGAGAAGCCAGTCGCGACGAAGGGCAGCGAAAACTCGAAGCCATCGCGATAGAGGAAGGGTACGTCCCAGCCCCCGAGGAAGATCACCGAGGCCAACGCGGCCAAGGAGACTACCTCGACGAACTCGCCCATGAAGAACATGCCGAACTTCATGCCCGAGTACTCGGTCAGGTAGCCGCCGACGAGCTCACTCTCGCCTTCGGGGAGGTCGAAGGGAACACGCTTGGTTTCGGCAATCGCGGCGACGAAGAAATTGATGGCAGCGAGGGTCAGGGGCGGAACGAAGATCCCCCACATATGCTCGTACTGCCACATTGCCATGTCCTCGAGGCGGAGCGAGGCGTAGAGCATGAAAGCTGGGACGAGGGTGAGACCTAGCACGACCTCGTAGCTGACCATCTGACTGGCGGCGCGAATACCGCCGAGCAAGGAGTATTTGTTGTCCGATGCGTAGCCCGAAATCGCAGCACCGATGATGCCGGTGCTCGCGATGGCGAAGATGAAGAGGATTCCGACGTTGATGCTTGCCACTTGCATCGGAACCGCGGGGCCAGCGATTTCGCCTGTGCGCGGGAGCACCTGGTTGAGATAGTCCCAATGCAGCGTGCTCGCGAAGGGGATGACCGCGAAGGCAGCAATGGCCGGGATGAGCGCGATGATCGGCCCCGCCGAGAAAAGAAGCTTGTCGGCCTTGGGCGGAACGAAGTCTTCCTTGAAGATGAACTTCAGGGCGTCGGCCAAGGGGTGTAGCAGACCGAGGAGCATGATTTTGCCGCCGTTGCCGACGATCATGCCGTGCACGCCGTGCCCCGCGCGAAGCAGCACGGAGGCCGCGCCAAACCCGACCAGGGTGGAGGTCAGGGCAGAGGTCGAAATCGGAAGCGGGTTGCTTCCTTTGATGGCGATGAAGGTGAGCGCGACCAGCGCGACAATCGCGACGATGCCGGTCAGCGCAGCCAGGCGCCAGATGGGGAGGCGCGCGCGGTCGATGAAAGACACGGCGGAGGCCGGCAGTGTGATGGCGGCGCGACTGGGGCCGAGCCGGTCCTGAATCATCGCGCTCTGGCGACGCTCGGCCCAGATCAGAATCGGGGCGAAGCCACCGACGGTGATCAAGAGGATGACGAGCACTTTCACCAGCGATGAGACGACGAGGAAGGTCGTAGTCATTGAGCCGCCTCCGCCGCATCGAGCAGGCCTTGGCGCAAGCCCCGCAGGTCCTTGAAGCCAAGGTCCTCGCCGAGCTTCCGAGCCAGCTCCGAAATCGTCTTCCAGGCGGGCTCGACGCCGGCGGGCGCAGGCAAGACCGGCCCGAATGCCTGCGACATGCCCTTGGCATTCACGAAGCTGCCGTCGATTTCGAAGGTGTCCGCCACCGCAATGGCTACCGAGGCGACCGCCGGCAGCGCACCCACGTGGCTCGTGAGAGAGATGACTGCGTCCAAGCCGGCCAGGGGCGCGAGCTCTTCGAGCTTCTCGGCGCTGGCCCAGCCAAGAGCAAGCACGGCCTGTACCGATCCGGTTTGAACGTCCTCGGCGAGCTCAGCCAGCGACTTCAAGTCCGCCCCGCCTGCCGCCTGGGTCGCGCCGGCGCGGTTGGGGTTACGGTCGTCGCTGCGCAAAATGTCGTCCCCTTCCCATGCGTCGAGTGCGGCCAGGTAGAGACTCTTGGCGCCAAGCGCGGAGGCAAGCTTGGCGAGAGCGAGGTTATCCTCGGTGCTGTGCTGAGCGCTGAGGACCACTGCGAGCTGGGCGCCATCGACGCTCTTGAGCTTTTCGGCGGCGAGCACGAGCGCCTCGTCTTCTCCTACCGGCATCCGCTCTTCGCCCCGCCCCTCCGTCGACATCAGAAGCCGGTCGGTGTCCTGGCGCGTGTACGTCATCATGCCGTCGTCGCACATCCAGAACTTGTTGACCTCTTCGTTGTCGCGGGGACGGAGGCGGTAGATTTTGCCGTTGCGTGGGTCGAAGTCGGCGTGGCTGTTGCAGCCGGTCGCGCAGCCCGTGCAGACGCTCGGGGCCGACTTCAGGAACCAGACCCGCGCTTTGAAACGGAAGTCCTGGCTGGTCAGCGCACCCACCGGGCAGACGTGCTCGGTCATCAGGGTGTACTTGTGGTCGAGCTCGCGGCCGGGCGCGAGGACGATCTCGTTGCGGTTGCCACGCTCCCGCATGTCGAGCACATGGTCTTTGGCGACCTCGTCACAGACGCGAATGCAGCGCGTGCACATGATGCAACGCTCGGCGTCGTACACGATGGTCGGTCCGAAGCGAACACCCTTGGGTTTGTGCACCGGCTCGGTGAGCTTGCGCTTCGCTGTGCCCTGGTGCTCGTAGTAGTAGTCCTGAAGCTTGCACTCGCCTGCTTGATCGCAGATCGGACAATCGACCGGGTGGTTGAGGAGCAGGAACTCCTGCACCGATGCCTGAGCGTTCTTGACCTCGTCGTTCGTCGACGAAACGACCATCTCCTCAGCCGCCGCGAGCTGACAGGCCGGTTGAAGCTTGGGCTTGGTGGCCGGAACATACTCGCCCTTGGCTTCGTCGAAAACGAGCTGGGGCATCGCCATCTGGCGGCCGCTCTCGACGTGCACCAGGCACATCCTGCAGTTCGCCGCGATCGACAGACCCGGGTGCCAGCAGTAATGCGGAATCTCGATGCCCTCGCGCCAGGCCGCCTCCATGACGGTCTCGCCAGGCTCGAAGCTGATCTCTCTACCGTCTAACGTAAACTTAGGCATTTGGAACGCTCACAATTGCAGATGACCCGGATTTGCCGCAGATGCCGAGCGCGCCCACAGTGAGCGACTGAGGAATGGCGGAAGCTATTTCGCAGGGAGTGAGCGAGGACGTAAGCCGGCAGGCGCGGTGAAGCCGGGTCATCTGTCACACTCGCCGCCGATCATGTTGACTGATCCGAAAGTTGGGATGATGTCGGCGATCATTCCGCCGAGGAGCATTTCGCGAGAAGCCGCGAGGTTGTACCAGCACGGCGGTCGGACGCGCACTCGGTACGGCGTGCCGCTGCCGTCCGAAACGATGTGGAAGCCGAGCTCGCCGTTGCCGCCCTCGGTGAAGCTGTAGACCTCGCCCTTCGGCGTGCGAAGCCCCTCCATGACGAGCTTGAAGTGGGCGATGGTGCCTTCGATCGTCGTATAGACCGAGTCCTTGTCCGGATAGACGATTCGTGGGTCGTCGACGTTGATCGGGCCGTCGTCGGGCATCTGCTCGATGGCCTGCTCCATGATTCGAATCGACTGCCGAATTTCTTCGAGGCGCACCATGAAGCGATCCCAGTTGTCGCCGTCCTCGCCGACCGGCACGTCGAAGTCGAAACGGTCGTAGACCAGGTAGGGATGATCCTTGCGTACGTCGTAGGCAATCCCCGTGGAACGCGCCACAGGTCCGGTGACCCCGTACGACAGCGCCTGCTCCTTGGTCAGGATGCCGACGCCCTGCATGCGGTCGAGGAAGATCCGGTTCCGGAGGAGCATGATCTCGGTCTCTTTGACCACCTTGTGAAGCTCCGGAATCAGTTGGAGCACGTCGTCCTTGAAATTCGCTGTCGGAGGCGCAGCCATGCCGCCGATGCGCCCGAAGCTGTGGGTCATCCGCGCGCCAGTCTCGCGCTCGAGAATATCCCAAACCCAGTCGCGGACCTTGAGCAGCCAGAGGAACGGAGTGAACGCGCCGAGCTCCATCGCCGAAGCGCCGTTGCAGGTGAAATGATCGGCGACGCGCGAGAGCTCTCCGAGGATGACGCGGTAGTACTGGCAACGTTCGGGCACTTCGATGTCGAGAAGCTTCTCGACCGCGAGCGCCCAGCCGACGTTGTTGAGCATCGGAGAAACGTAATTGAGGCGGTCGGCGTAGGGAAAGACCTGGGCCCATGTGCCGCGCTCGCAGGACTTCTCGAAACCGCGGTGCAGGTAGCCCGGCTGCACGTCGAGATTGACGAGGTTCTCGCCATCGAGATCAATGACCATGCGAATGGTGCCGTGCATCGCTGGGTGTGACGGCCCCATGTTCAAACGCATCGGCTCTTCGGAAAGCTCGAGTGCGATCTCTTGATTCGTCAGTTCGTCAGCGGGTTCCATCTACTCCCCTGAACCTTCCTGAGAGGCTTTGTCGGACGCTTGCTCCGCTTCCTTCGCCATCCGTGCCTCGATGCGCGCCTGGATCTGCTCGGCGGCTTCGGAGTCGCTCAGCGTTCGCCGCTGACCTTGCTGCACGCCGATGGAGGGAGACACTTGATGGTCGCGGCCGGCCAGGCGCGACTCCCAGTCGATGCGCGCGAAGGGCTGGCCCTCTTCGATGCCGAAGGGCGGCAGTTTTTCGATTTCGCTGACCTCGCGGTACGGCACCAGAGGCTGCGCCTTGTCGATCGGATAGTCTTTGCGAAGCGGATGCCCGACGAACTCTTCGTACAGAAGGATGCGGCGCATGTCGGGGTGGCCTTTGAACTTGATCCCGAACATGTCCCAGACCTCACGCTCGGCCCAATTCGCGCCGGCCCAGACTCCGCTGAGCGTACCCGGCTCTTCGCCGTCCTTCACCTGTGTACGCACTCGAATGCGTGCGCTGTTGCCCGACGAGCGCATCGTGAGCGTGACGTCGAATCGTGCCGATTCGCGCTCGGGGTAGTCGATTGCGGTCAGGTCGATGAAGTGGTCCATCTGGAGCGCTTCGTCGTCTTTCATGAACTGCGCGACCTCCACCCAGTCTTTGACCGCGACCCGCACTTCGTGGTCGCCAAACGCATCGCTCGTCTCGAGGATGCGATCGCCAAACTCCGCGCTGAGCCGGTCGACGACCGCCTGACTCATGACTCGCCCTTCCCCGTTCGGCCGGGCGCGCGCTCGGGAACCAGCCGCGGCGGCACGATGATGGGCTTGCGGTCGTTCGCCTGAATCTTGTCTTGAAGGAGCATCAGTGCGTCGAGCACGGCCTCGGGCCGAGGCGGGCAGCCGGGGATGTACACGTCCACGGGGATGACTTTGTCGACACCGGGAATCGTCGTGTAGTTGTCATAGAAGCCGCCGCACGAAGCGCAGGTTCCGAATGCGATGACCCACTTCGGGTCGGCCATCTGCTCCCAGATGCGACGCACGACCGGGCCCTGTCGCTGGCTGATCGTCCCGACCACCCAGAGCACGTCCGATTGCCGTGGGCTGAAGCGCGGTGCCTCGGCGCCGAATCGGGCGATGTCATAGCGAGGAGCGGCCGTCGCCATGAACTCCATGCCGCAGCAGGCCGTCACGAAAGGATACTGGAAAAGCGACCACTTTCGCGCCCATTGGAGCAAGTCGCTCAGGCGCGTCGTGACCGCGACCTCGCCGCCCCCGTCGATGACCCTTAGTTCTCCCATTCGAGCGCTCCCTTTTTCCACGCGTAGACCAGAGTCACCCCGAGCACGACGAGAAACAGAACCATCTCGACGAAGCCGAGCCAGCCGAGCCTGGTGAAGAGGCTCGCCCATGGGTAGAGAAACACCGCCTCGATGTCGAAGACCACGAACAGAATCGCCGTGAGGTAGAATTTGATGCTCAAACGGATATGGCTGGCGCCGGTTGTCTCCGAGCCAGACTCGTACGGGATGGCCTTCTCGGCCGTCATGTTCTTGGGCCCCAGGACCGTCGTGAGCGCAAAAACGCCGACAGCGACGAGCAAGGCGACACCGAGCATCAGGAACACCGGTAAATAGGCCGAGAACATAGAGGGGCGGACTCCGAGACGGGGCTGATTGCGCCGGTAGTAGGTTGCTTAGTATCACCCTCAGGGGGTGTCAATGAAGGTCGCTCCGTCGTGTCCGCTAGGCGCGGCGGCGGCGGATCAGCACTGCCAGACCCAGAAGCATGGCCGCCGGCCCCAAGGGTCCCTGACTGGTGCCCGGATGCTTGATTTCGCAGCCGGAAGACGGGCCCAGTGAAGCACTCGGAGCGTCAGGTGGTACATCGCTTCCTAGGCCTGCCTGTGGATCGACGCCTGGATCGGGCTCGGGGTCGGGCTCCGATTTGGCGACGCGGAGACGAAGCGCCGGATCGCCGGCGAGCATGTACACCTGATGTAGCTGCGCCGGCTCGCCTCTGGCGGCCACATGTCCGCGCAGCATGGCATCCCCGATGGTCTCGGCGTCGGAATCGAAGACCGCTTCGGTGAACGCGGTCCGAAGCGCGTCCGTATCGATATGATTCGACCAGCCGGTCGCGCTAAACACAGCTGCGCTGGCGCCTTGGATCAGCAGCTCCTCGCCGAGGGAGAAGTAACCCGGGATATCGAAGCGCAGGATATTGCAGCTCCATCCGAGGACGACCGGGCTGCTCGGCCTCGCGGCGAGCGCGGTCACGTCCGTCTGTAGGAGCAGGCCTTCGTCCGCCAGGCGGTCGAGGCCGCCGTGGCCGACGTAGCTGAGCCAGCCGAGCTCCCCCTGCCACATGGCAAACAGCCGGTCGCGTGCCTCTTCCAGGCTCTGGTTGTTCAAGTCGATTTCCCGCCGGCGCTCGGGCGCCGCCCATCGCGTGAGAAGGCGCGCCGCGGCAGCAAACTCGTCGCCTGCTGAGTCATCGGCGGCGAACAAGGCATCCATCGACTGGTGCCCGCCTTCGAAGGCTTCGATGGCTTCGATGATGCGGCCCAGCTCTTCACCGCTGCTGATCGGCAAGCGCCCGATCGCAACTTCGGGGACACCGTCGTAGCCGACCAGGTCGCCAAGTGAGGAGTCAGACGGGAACAAGCCTCCGTCGCTCTGAGCCAGCGCGGGCGGAATCCAGTTTCCGCCGAGGCCCATCAGGTCGCGGTAGTCCAGGCTGCCCTTGCCTACCAAGGTCGCAAAGCGCGGCGCGCTGTTCCACTCGCGTCGAGCGAACTTGAGCAGCTCGCGAATCGCCAGAGGATCGGGCTCGCCGTCGGCGAACTCCCAAAACACATCGTCGATATCGACCAAGAGAACGCGATAGCCATCGGCTTCGCGGTAGTCGGCGAGTGCCTGTGCGTCTGCGAGCAGGTGCGACGCCGCGATGATCAGATAGTCCACAGCCAAGCTCGAGGAACGAAGGCTCGTTGCGAAGTGCGGTTTGATCTCGCTTGGAACCGAAGCGCCATCCGGAGACGCGACTAGGAAATGAAGATCGGATCCTTCGGCCGAGAAGCTCAGCTTGCCCGGTTCGCTCAGCTGGACCTCGCCATAGTGCTTCGGCGCAGCCGGGTCGCTCACGTCGTACAGCAGCACCGATTCGGACGAAAGGCCCGTCACGGATTGGGCGCCGTCCTCCGCGCCCGCGAACCTGAATGAGGGCCCGTCCGCTTCGGCGAAACGAGGGTAGTCGACCTCGACCGCGTCGACGTAGAGCACCGGTGGCGCTTCACCCGCGACGCGCTGTTGCACGATCAGCACGTTGTCGGCTGCAGCCGTCCTCCCATCGAGCGGAACCCGAATCACGTGACGCCTGCGTCCCATGAAATCGAAGACACCGAGGCTCTGGCCATTCCACAGAAGCTCGACACGGTGTGGCTGCTCTGGGTGTTCGGTCGCGCCGTGAACGAACAGACGGAGCTCGCGCGCCGTTTCGCCTTCGAGAGCGGGCAAGGACAGGGGAATCTCCACTTGTGCCTCGAGGGACAAGGCATGCCAGAAGAACAGGTCCTGTCTGGGATCGGGCACACCCGAGGGCCCGGGGAAGACGTTCTCCTCGAACCGCTTGGTAGAAACAAAACTGTGTGCCTCGACTGACTGGACTTGTTCCAACTCCCGCGACTCCATTCTGACGCCGCCCTGCGGCAGCAAGAGGTATCGGTGTTGACTGGAGAAAGGCGAGCGGATTTGTGGCGCCAGGAAGCGAATCGCCGCGCCGTCGCCGAGCGAGTGCCAAGCGATGGATTCACCGCGGAGTCGAAGCTCGAGCCCGCCGGCACGAATGAGCTCGGCTACACCTTCGCTGCTGACTTCGAGCGCCTCCGCAATGGCCACGGCAGAAACTTCGACGAGGCCCTCCTGGGCGACCAGCAGCTCCACGCCGGAAGGCGCTTCGACGCTCTTTCGCGTCAGCGATCGCGCCCGACGCGCGACTGGCGGGCGGGCAAGACGGCGAAGCGCCACCGGATGAGGCACCCGGCGGACCTTGGTTCGCTGCTGCAAGCGCGGGTCCTCAGGGTCGACCCAGATCGGAGAGCGCCTGTAGGGTCCGTACTGGACGCTCCCCCCGGCGACCGTCCGCTCCTCGATGATATACTCGACGCTGTCGCCGGCCGGAGCCCCATCGTCCCGAACGAAGTATCGCGCGCCGTGCGGAGAGCCGTCCGCATCGGCGGGCACCTCTCCCACAAAGGCGAGAGCGCCCTCGGCCTGAACACGCCACAAGCGGAACAGTACCGTTCCTACCTCACTCGTCGTGTCCCATGCGACCATCAGTCCACGCGAGCTTCGAATGACATCGAGCCGCCCGATGGACGCGTAGGTCACTGCATCGCAGTTGGTCAGCCTTTCCGAGCTTCCTGGAACTTCCTCGACGCAGGTGTTCGTTCCCCCGCCCCCGTCGAGCGTGTCGGTCCCTGCGCCGCCGCTGAGGGCATCGTTTCCGCCGCTGCCGTCGAGCGTATCGTCGCCGTCTTCGCCGCTGAGCACATCTGCTCCGGCGCCGCCGTTGAGATCGTCGTCGCCTGTCCCTCCATTGAGCGTGTCATCGCCCCCGACGCCGTTGAGCGTATCATTTCCGTCGCCGCCGTCGATGAAGTCGTTGTCGCTACCGCCGCCGAGTGTGTCGTTGCCGCCCTCCCCGAAGATTTGGTCGTTGCCGGCTGCCCCGATGACTTGGTCGGCCCCGTCACCCGCGCAGATGTAGTCGTCCCCGCCTCGGCCTCGAATGGTGTCGTCCCCGCCGAAACCGAAGATGCAGTCTGGTCCGTTGGTACCCCGCAGGGTCTCCCCGCTCGCCGTCCCTTCGATGTAGTTCGATCCGGCCGGGCAAACGTCGGGCACTCCGTTCGTGTCGAGGTCTGCAGTCGAGCACTGTGCCTGCACGAAGGATGGCATCGCGAGCACCGCGAACACACAGAGCGGTGAGATCCATCGGCCGGGACGGAGTGCTCGGGTGCGTCCGCGACGTCGAAGGACGAGCACCAGAGAAAGGAGCATCAGCGCAAGCCCCGTTGGGGTTTGCGCCGATCCGGATGCAGAGACCTCACAGCCCGATGCCGAGGCAGGCGGGTTGTCGACTGTTCGAGCTGGAACGACCGGCTCGCCGCCGGTGTCGCCAGGCGGAAGCTCTGGTTCGGGTTCGGGCTCCGATCCGGGCTGCACCTTGGGTGCTCGAAGTCGAAGAGCGGGGTCGCCGAGGAGCATGTAAACGCGGTGCATGTCCAGCGGCGCTCCCTCCGCTGCCTGGTGCGCCCAGAGCATGGCGTCGCCGATCGTCTCGGCATCCGAACCAAACGCGACCGCGGTGAACGCCGCTCGCAGCTCGTCGCTGTCGGTATGGTTCGACCAACCGGTTGCGCTGAACACGCCCGCGCTCGTCCCTTCGCTCACCAGCTGTTCGCCGAGTGAGACGAAGCCCGGAATATCGGAGCGCACGATGTTGCACGTCCAGGCTAGGACCACGGGCGCGCTCTGCATTTGCGTTAGCGCGGGAACGTCCTCGGACGTCAGCAACCCTTCGACGGCCAATCGGTCCAGGCCGCCATGACCCACGTAGCTGAGCCAGCTCAGCGATCCCTCCCAGGCCGACAGAAGCCCGTCGCGCGCGTCTTGCAGCGTCTCGACGTTTAGGTCGATGTCCAGTCTGCGATCCGGAGGCGTCCACCCCGTGAGTCCGCGCACCGCTGCCGCGAACTCGTTGTCTGCGGAGTCGTCGGCCGCGAACACTGCGGTGCCGGACGCATGGGCCGCCTCGAAAGCTTCGATCGCCTCGATCATGCGGCCAAGCTCCTCGCCATTGCTGACCGGCAAGCGCCCCACGGCCACCTCGGGCACACCATCGTCACCGATGACATCGCCCAGCATCGAGTCGGATGGGAACAAGCCTCCGTCGGTCGAGGCAAGCGCAGCCGGCAGCCAGTTGCCGCCCAGTCCCATGAGGTCGCGGTAGTCGAGGCTGCCCTTGCCCACGAGCGCCGCAAAGCGGGGAGGCGATTCCCAATGATGCCACGCGAACGAGAGCAAGTCCTGAATCGCCAGCGGGTCAGGCTCACCGTCGGCAAACGCCCAGTAGACTTCGTCGATGTCGACGAGCAGAACCCGGTATCCGTCCGCTTCGCGAAGGTCGGCCAATGCCTGCGCCTCTGAGAGCAAATGAGAGGCAGCGATGATCAGGTAGTCCACCTCCTGCGTTTCCGAGCGCAAGCCCGTCCCGAAGTGCGACACGACTGCGACTGGCGTGGAGATGCCATCCGGCGCGACCGCGAGGAACCGAAGCCCCTGCCCAGCGGCGCTGAAACCCAAACGCCCTGCCTCGTCGACCGGCGCCTCGCCGTAGTGCTTGGGCATCAAGGGGTCGCTCACATCGTACAGGTCGACTGCATCCGCGACGAAACCGCTGACCAGGTGCTCCCCGCCCTCCGCGCCCGCAAAGCGAAATGCGGGGCCGTCGGTTTCGGCTAGGCGTGGGTAGTCGATTTCGATGGCATCGACGTAAAGCACTGCGGGGGCTTCCCCAGCCAGATGCTGTTCGACCAGGAGCTCGTTTTCGACTCCCACCTGAATGCCCGTGAGCGGCACCGTGATCGTGTGGCGCCTACGCCCCTCGAAGTCGAAGACGCCCAGGCTCTCGCCGTTCCAATGAAGCTCTGTTCGATGAGGCTGGTTTGCGTGCTCCGTAGCGCCGTGCACGTACACTCGTAGCTCAGCGGCGGCCGATCCACTCAGCCCCGGCAGTGACAGCGGAATGCTCGCTTGCCCCTCGGATGCCAAGGCGTGCCAGAAGAACAGATCCAGGCGCGGATCAGGCCCGCCGCTCGGACCAGGGAAGAGATTCTCCTCGGAGCGCTGGGTCTCCGTAAACGCATGCGGCTCGAGCTCGTTGCCTTGAAATAGCGCCCGCGTCTCCATCGTCACGCCATCTTCGATAGACAGCAGGTAGCGTCGCTGATTGGCAAACGCAGTCACCACATCGTTCGAAACGAAACGCAGCGCGGCTCCGTCATCCACGCCTCGCCAGGCGACCGACTCGCCAGCCAAGCGCAAATGCAACCCTCCGCTTCGGATCAACTCGCTGGCGCTATCCACGCTGATTTCGTGCGCCGCCGCAATCGAGGAGGCAGTCACTTCGATGAGGCCGGGCTCGTCGACCACAAGCACTGCACCGACAGGGGCAGAGAAACTCTTGCGGCGCAGAGGCGATGTGGAACGGCTCGACAGGGGCCGGACCATCCGACGAAGCGAGACCGAACGAGGCACCCGACTTCGACCAGGCTCCGCTCCCGGAAGCGGACTCATGAACGCGGCACTGTCTACCGAACGAACAAAGGGCCCGTATCGCACGCTGCCACCGTTCACGGTCCGCTCCTCGATGAGATATTTCAAGGGCCCATGGCCGGGCGCCGTGTCGTCTTGCAGCAGGTAGCTCGCGCCGTGTGGCGAGCCTTCTGCAGAGGTGCCGACTTCGCCGACCCAGACGAGGGTGCCGCTGGGCTCGATGCGCCAGAGCCTGAATGCCACCGCTCCGATTTCGGCGCTCGTCTCCCAGGACACCGCTAGGCCGTCCTTTGTACGAAGCAAGTCGAAGTTGCTGACTGACGCGTAGGTAATCGTCGCGCAGTTGTCTACGGTCCCCCCGCCTTCATCCACGCAGCTGTTGGTTCCACCGCCGCCATCGACGGTGTCATCGCCGCCGCCGCCGCTCAGCGCATCATCGCCGCTGCCGCCGTTGATGTTGTCGTCCCCGTCGCCACCGTCGATGTTGTCGTCCCCGCCCGAGCCGAACAAGTTGTCGCTTCCGTCCCCGCCGTCGATGATGTCATCGCCGCCGCCGCCGCTCACCAGGTCGTTCCCACCCTCGCCGAACACCTGGTCGCCGCCCCCGCCAGCGAAAACCGTGTCTCCGCCGTCGCCGCCGCAGATGTAGTCATCGCCACCCCGGCCCAGAATGAAATCGTCCCCACCGAAGGTGAAGATGCAGTCGTCGCCGTTGGTTCCAAGGATGAAATCTCCGTTGGCCGTGCCTGCGATGTAGTTCGAGCCTGGCGGGCAGACGTCTGGCACCCCGTTCATGTCGAGGTCGTCCGTCGAACACTGGGCTCCAGCCATCGCCGGAAAGGACAGCACGGCAACCACCACAAATGAGACGGCACGGAGAAGGTTCACGACCCTCAGTATCGCAGAAATTCACTGAAACACGAATATTATGCTGTGGATAAAACTGGAGAGAATCGCTGTGTTGTGCCATGGTTCGCGCGAAGCATGGGGAAACGCCTGAGAACGATTGCCGCCTTATGGGTGGGTCTGTGCCCGGTCCTCGCTTTTGCCCAGGATGAGCCCGTCCCAGAGACAGGGATCGGGGGCGTGCTGAGGTCGGTCGACGAGGGCTTCGGCGCCATCGTAGTGGGCCCCATCGCACAGGTTCTCTTCTTCGATCTCATCTTCTGGGACAACGGGAACGACACGGATCTACAGCTTCCGTTCATCGTCTTCTGGCTGATTGCGGGGGCGGTCTTCTTCACCCTTCGCTTTGGCTTCATCAACATCCGCGCCTTCAAGCACGCCTGGATCGTCACAACCGGCCGCTACGACGACCCGGACGACCCCGGTGAGGTCACGCACTTCCAAGCGCTCTCCTCCGCGCTCTCGGCGACGGTCGGGCTCGGCAACATCGCTGGGGTTGCGGTCGCGGTCGCGGTGGGCGGACCGGGTGCGATCTTCTGGATGATCGTCGCCGGCTTTCTCGGCATGTCGTCGAAGTTCACCGAATGCACGCTCGGCCAGATGTATCGCGAAGTGGGCGCGGACGGGCACATTCTGGGCGGACCGATGCGCTATCTGCAGTACGGCCTCGATCAGCTCGGCTTGCCGCGTCTCGGTCGAGTGCTTGCGGTCCTGTTCGCAGTCATGTGCATCGGCGGGAGCTTTGGCGGCGGCAACATGTTTCAGGCCAACCAGAGCTACGCACAAGTCGCCGATGTGCTTCCCTTCTTCCAGGGGGGCTGGGGTGCGCTGGCGTACGGCGTGATTCTGTCCTTTCTGGTCGGCGTCGTCATCATCGGCGGGATCCGGCGCATCGGACAGGTCGCTGGCTTCATCGTTCCGGTGATGTGCGGCATCTACCTGGTTGCTGGACTGTTCATCATCATCACCAACTTTGATCAGGTCGGACCGGCGTTTGGCAAGATCGTCGGCCAGGCATTCAATCCGCAGGCAGGTTTCGGCGGAATGCTGGGTGTGCTGGTCACCGGCTTTCGACGCGCGGCCTTCTCGAACGAGGCCGGGGTGGGCTCTGCGTCTATCGCGCACTCCGCTGCAGCGACCGACGAGCCCGTTCGCGAGGGCATCGTCGCCCTACTCGAGCCATTCATCGATACGATTCTGGTCTGCACGATGACCGGGCTCGTCGTAGTCATCACGGGCGCTTACGAGGAAGGCGGCAACGAAGGCGTGCTCATGACTTCCAAGGCCTTCGCGACCGTGATTCCATGGTTTCCCAAGGTGCTCAGCCTCGCGGTCTTCCTCTTTGCGTTCTCGACGATGATCTCTTGGAGCTACTACGGCGAGCGCTGTTGGACCTTCCTTTTCGGCGCTCAGTTCTCGATTCTCTACAAGATTATCTTCTTGGTCGCCGTCGTCTTCGGCTCGGTCTTGAAGCTCGGGAACGTGATCGATTTCTCGGACCTGATGATCCTCGGCATGTCGTTCCCGAACATCCTCGGTGCGGTCTTGTTGAGCGGAAAAGTCCGCGACGCTCTGACGAGCTACTGGAACCGTTACAGGAGCGGCGAGATGCAGCCCAGAGGGTAGCTGCTAGGCTGGAGCGATGTCGGAGTTCGCAGCACGTCGCAAGCAGCTTCTCGAAGCAATGGGAGACGGCGTCGCAGTATTTCCGTCGGCGCCACTCGCCCTGCGAAACCGCGACGTCGGCCACCCGTACCGGCAGGACAGCGACCTCTACTACCTCAGCGGCCTGGACGAGCCCGAGAGCCTACTCTTGCTGACGAATCAACATGAAGAGCACCAGGTGGTTCTCTTCGTCCGCCCGAGGAAGCGCGAACGGGAGATCTGGGACGGACCCCGCGCCGGCCTCGAAGGCGCCGTCGCGGACTTCGGCGCCGACGTGGCCTTTCCCATCGAGGAGCTCCCGAAGAGGCTCCCGGACTACCTGGGCAACGTCGAACGACTCCACTACCGGCTTGCGCAGAACGACGAAGCCGACGCCAAGCTCTTCGACTGCCTGAATCTGCTCCGCAGCGGCGGCCGTCGTGGTGTGACCGCGCCGGAGGCGATCATCGATTCTTCAGTGCACCTGCACGAGATGCGGCTCCGCAAGAGCAGCGCCGAAGTCGCAACGATGCGGCAGGCGGCTGCGATCACCAGGGAGGCTCATCTGCGCGCGATGAAGCTAGCCCGGCCCGGCATGCACGAGTACGAGATCGACGCCGAGCTGCTTCACATCTTCCGCAAGCACGGAAGCGAGCGCCCTGCCTACGAGAGCATCGTCGGCTCCGGGCCCAACGCGACCATTTTGCACTACAGGGCCGGCGACCGTGTTTTCAGCGAGGGTGAGCTGCTTCTGATCGACGCTGGTTGCGAGTACGACTACTACGCCAGCGATGTGACGCGCACCTTCCCGGTGAGCGGCAAGTTCTCCCCCGAGCAGCGCGCAATCTACGAAATCGTGCTCCGGGCGCAGAGGGCGAGCATCGACGCCGTGAAACCCGGCGTGACGCTCGAAGAGGTCCACCAAGTGGCGGTTCGATCGATCAGCGAAGGCCTAGTCGACATCGGCTTGCTCGAAGGCGACCTCGATTCTCTCATCGAAGAGAAGAAGTATGAGCCATTCTACATGCACCGAACCTCACACTGGCTCGGCATGGATGTCCACGACGTCGGTCACTACTACATAGCCGGGGCGCACCGGCCGCTCGAGCCGGACTTGGTCCTGACCGTTGAACCAGGCATCTACATCGCGGCCGACGCTGCGGATCTGGACGAGCGTTGGCGCGGCATAGGGGTGCGAATCGAAGACGATGTCCTGGTCACCGAGGCGGGATCGGACGTGCTGACCGATGGGATTCCAAAAGCGATCGACGAAGTCGAAGCGGCCTGCGCTTAGCGTTTCGCTACAGCGTGTCATCGACGGGCCTTGTGTGGTATGCCGCCCGGCATGTCCGTTCAACATAGGATCGCATTCGTCGGTGGCGGCAACATGGCACGCGCCCTCATTCGTGGGCTGGTTGGCACGGCCACCGTTGACGCCGAGCAAATCATCGCGGCCGACCCCGATGAAGCCAAGCTTCGTTCCCTCAGAGACGAGCTCGACATCCGGATCACCGGCGACAATGCCGAAGCGGTGCAGGCAGCGGATGTCGTCGTCTTGGCGACGAAGCCACAGGTATTCGCGCAACTGCTTCCCGGAGTCGCTGCTGCGATTGGGCCGGACGCGCTTCTGATTTCGGTTGCAGCTGGCATCCCAACCAGGCTCATCGAACGAGCTCTGCCTGATGGCGCGCGCGTCGTCCGAACGATGCCCAACACCCCGGCGCTGGTCGGAGCCGGGGCGACGGCAATCGCGGCCGGCAGCAACGCAACCGAAGAGGACCTCGAGCTCGCTGAGATTCTTTTCCGCAGCGTCGGCATTTCGGTTCGCGTGCCCGAGGAGCAACTCGACGCAGTGACCGGCCTCAGCGGCTCCGGGCCCGCGTACGTGTTCGCGATGGTCGAAGCGCTCCGAGACGCGGGCCTGCGTGAAGGCTTGCCCGAGGAGACCTCGCTGCAACTCGCTTCGCAAACCGTCTTTGGCGCCGCTCGCCTGCTGCGCGACGAAAATGAGCCGCCTGAGGTCTTGCGCCAGCGAGTCACGAGCCCCGGCGGGACTACGCGCGCAGGCTTGGACGCGCTCAGCGCGGCAGGATTCGCCGAGGCGATCATTGGGGCGGTCCGTGCCGCCACCCGGCGTTCAGCCGAGCTCGGCAAAATCGGCGAGGACGCCGGAAGCTAAGGCGCAATCACTGGGCGCGGCCCGAAGATCGCCGTGCCGATTCGAAGCATGGTCGCGCCCTCTTCGACCGCTTGCTCGAGGTCGTGCGTCATCCCCATCGAAAGCTCTGGCAGGCCATTGGCCTCGGCGAGCTCCCGGAGCGCCGAGAAGAACGGCCGCGTACCCTCGACGTCCTCGATGTGCGGGGCCACGGCCATGAGCCCTCGCAGATCCACGTTCGGCAAAGCGCGCACGGATTCGACCAGCGCGGGAACCTCTTCGGGCGCACAGCCGGACTTCTGCGCCTCGGAGCCGATGTTGACCTGGAGCAGGATCTCGACCGTGGCCTCCTTCGCGGCGGCCCGCGCGGAAATCGCCTCCGCCAATCTCAGAGAGTCGACTGTATCGACGGTGGCCCGGGCCCGTTCGATGAGCTTGATCTTGTTGCGTTGAAGGTGACCGATGAAGCGCCAGCGGATATCGGACAGGTCATTGAGGGACGCAGCCTTTGCTGCCAGCTCTTGGGCGTAGTTCTCGCCGAAGACCCGCATTCCCGCGTCGTAGGCGAGCCGAATCAGTTCTTCGGGATGCCCCTTGGAGACCGATACGAGCTGCACCGAGCCCGGATCGCGGCCCGAACGCCGACAGGCTATCTCGATACGCGCTTGTACACGTTCGATCGCAGCGGCGACGTCATGACTCATGGCCATCGATCCAATGCACCGTAGTCGAGGAGCAGTGCAATCAGCTCCGCGGCCGGCAGACCCACGACGTTGCTGTACGATCCCTCGAGCCGCGTCACCAAGCCGCTCGCCAGGCCTTGAATCCCGTAAGCGCCGGCCTTGTCGAGGCTCTCCCCGGCTGCGACGTAGCGCTCCAATTGCTGGCGCGATGCCTGAGCGAACCAGACACGGGTCTCCACGACGCGCCCATCGAGCGCGCCCTCCCCGACTCGCCCGAGCGCAATGGCGGTTCGGACCACATGGGCACGCCCGACCAGTAGCTCCAGCATTCGAACTGCGTCGGTTTCATCGGCTGGCTTGCCCAATCGCTCGCTCCCAACGCACACGATGGTGTCGGCCGCCAGGACGTGGGCACCCAGGCGATCACTGTTGGACAAGACACTCTCCAATTTGACCAGCGCTGCGGCGCGCACGAACTCCAGATGATCCTCCATTTGCAGGCGGCTCTCGTCCGCGCCACTGGGCTGCACCTCGAACGCGATCCCGAGCGACGAGAGGATCTCGCGGCGGCGTGGCGACGCGGAGGCCAAGATGATTGGCGACTGCGACGAACTCATGCGCTTTCACCCTTCTCGTCCATGCGCGCTCGGTAGCGCCGAAGATAGCTCTGGCTCACCTGCTCGGAGTCGAGCCGAAGACATTTCGCGAACTCGGTGACGAAGCCCCGCACATAGACCGCAGCCGGCAAGCGCTCGTAGTCATCTTCCTCGATGCACCGCAGGTAGTTGGTGCCGACTTTGGTTCGCTCGCTGATCTGCTCGAGACTGGTGCCCTGCGACTCTCGAACCGCCCGCAGCAGAGCCCCGCTGAACTCGGTGTCCGGCGTGATGCTCGGAGCAGGCGGGAGCTCGCCGCTCGGGACTTGCTCCTGCTCGGTTTTCGCCTTGGTTTCTTCAGCTTCGGGGAAGACAGAAATCTCGTAGGGACGGCGGCGGGCCGGGTCGAGGAGAACGTCATAGGCCTCGTCGATGCGGCTCCGGGCAGTATCGAGGCCGGGCTCGTCGAAGAGGCCGAAGGTGACGAGGTTGTCGGGGTCGAACACGGCGCACATGCGCTTGTAGGCCCGCCGGATCTCTTCGTCCGTGGCGCCACGCTCTACCTCGAGCACGTCATGGTGCGAGCTGGGAGGCACCTCGCGCCAGGGCGCCCTGTCTCTGCGCGCTTCCTTCGAAGCGAAGAGCCTCCGCGCGATCTTTTCGATGTTGCGGCTCGCCCTGCTTCCCGGGCTCTCGAGGAGCAGCGGCCGGCGCTTTCTCGAACAGCTTCGAACCGCATCGTCGTGTTCTACGTAGCCGAAGTACTTCAGGTGAACGCCATACCGCCTTCGCGCGGCAACGGTGATCTGGTCACCAAGCTCGAGGTCCGCACGGAGTCGGGCCTGGTTCACGACGAACGGAAAATCAATCTCGCTCATGCAAGTTTGCAAGGCTTCACCAAGCTCCGGCCACTCGCGCCGCACTAGGGCTGCGATGTCAGACGGCGCCGGCGTCTGACCAGCTCTCGCAAACGCGGTGTGCAGGGCGGCTTGCTGTCTCTCGTCGGTCATCCGCCCGAGGGCCATCGCAGCGTACGCCTTGCGAACCAAGCGATAGAGGCCGCTCACCGCATTCGGCTCCGGGATCGTCAACGCCAGACGATGGCTCGCAGCGCACCAGAATCGAATCGCCGCGTCGGTTGCCGCGGAGCCGAGATCGACCACCGCGAAATCCACCTCTTGTTTGGCGAGCCGCTTCTCGAGCTCTCGCAAAGAGCTGCGCCGCGCGCTGCCGCGATGGGGCTCGCTCAGGCCGCCGTCCATCAAGCGCAGGCTCGGAATCGGTCCATCGACCGGGTCACGCAACGGCAGCGTGTTCGCCGCATCATGGTCGAGCGTGGACACCAGGCTGGCTAGGGTCGGCTCCATACCGAACGCAGGCGTCGGAGCGACGTACGGTGCAACCCGGGGCCCGATGCCAAGCATCGCGTGAAGGTCGGCCCCCGATGGGTCCGCGTCCACCGCAAGGACGCTCTTGCCTATCGTGGCCAGGTAGATCGCCAGGTTGGCGCTGAAGAGGGAGGTTCCAACGCCCCCTTTGGCCCCAAGAATGGCGATCGTAGTTGGGGGCATCGAGCGCTCTTACCAATCGCGCGTTTGCTACGCAATCAAGTCGCGATCGGGCTCAGTCCTCGCTGTCGTCGACGATGCGCGGTGCAAAGGGGTAGTAACGCGGCAGGGTATCGTCTTGTCGGGGAGCGCTCTGTTCAACCAGCTCCCCGTCGCAAGGAGGCTCAGCCGCCTGAACACGCCCGATGGAGGAAGCAGCCCTCTTCCGAGCCGATGTCCTAATCTTCAGTCTTCCAATGGGGGCGCTCATCCGTGGCCGGGTACTCATGACCCTCCGATCCAAATCCGTGCGGGGTTAAACACTAACGGATGTTTCCGAAGAAAGCACAACAGTAAGGCGATTCGAACGCAAGACTGGTAGATTCCCTCGGCATCGTGGGGTCCAAAGAGTCAGAAGAGGTCCTCGAAGGCGTCGTCGAGGACGTGCTTTTCCGCAGTGATGACGGGAAGTTCGCGGTGATCCGGCTGGCCCCTGAAGAGGAGGCTTTGCCCTCCCCGCCGCAGACGGCCGTGGGGGACCTTGGCCAGATCGCCCCCGGCGAAAATGTGCGCCTGATCGGGCGATGGACGCAGCATGCGGTCTACGGGGCGCGGTTCCGGGTGACTTCGTTCACTCCGACGATTCCCTCCACCGAGCACGGTATCACCCGCTATTTGGGCTCCGGACTGATTCCCGGAATCGGCCCAGCATTGGCCGCCCGCCTCGTCGAGCGCTTTGGTCAGGAGACGCTCGATGTGATCGCTACGCAGTCGGCTCGACTTCGCGAGGTGCCGGGCATCGGCAAGCAGCGCGCCGAGTCCATCGCAAAGGCGGTTCGGCAGAGGCGGGTCGAAGCCGAGACGATGAGCTTTCTGCACGCGCTCGGCATGGGTCCGGCGACGGCGCGTGAAATCGTTCGCAAGTACGGAGCCGATGCGCCTCGCGTCGTGCGGGACGATCCGTACATCGTCGCCGAGCAGATTCGAGGCATCGGTTTCCGAACAGCCGATCGGATCGCCGAAGCGCTTGGAATCGCCGGGGATGATCTCCGGCGGGTACAGGGCGGCATCTTGCATCTGATCGGGAAAGCCGTCGACGAAGGTCATGTCTTTGCAACGCAGGATCAACTTCGCAACGGCCTCGAGCAACTCGACGTTCCTGCCGAGCAACTCGACCAAGCTCTCCTCTTGCTACGGGCGCGCGAGCTGGTCACAATCGAAAAGGACGCGATTTACCCACCGCTCCTGCATCGCGCCGAGGTCCTGGTCGCCGAGGCATTGGCCGCCTTCGCCAACCGCCCCAAGTTACAGCAACCCGTCAAGACTTACGACCACACACTCAGTGACATGCAACGAAGCGCCGTCGATGCCTCGCTCGGCACTCACCTGCTCGTGCTCACCGGCGGACCGGGCACCGGCAAGACGACGACGGTGCGAGCGATCGTTCAGGCGCACGCAGCCCTCGAACGGCGGGTCGCCCTTTGTGCGCCCACGGGACGAGCGGCCAAGCGGCTCTCCGAAGCCGCTGGCATCGAGGCAAAGACGATCCATCGACTCCTGGAGTGGAATCCCGCCACCGGCCACTTCAATCGCAATGCGCGTTCGCCCCTGGAGGCCGATCTGATTCTGGTCGACGAAGCCTCGATGCTCGACATCCGGCTGGCCTCGCAACTGCTGGCCGCGATTCCCAAGAACGCCACGCTCGTCCTGGTCGGCGACATCGATCAACTTCCCCCTGTCGGCCCCGGTCAACCGCTGCGCGACTTGATCGCCTCCAGGGTCTGCAAGACGATTCGGCTTCACGAGGTCTTTCGGCAAGCGCAGCAGAGCGCGATCGTTCGGGGAGCCCATGCGGTGCTCGAAGGCGGGATGCCGGAGCCCACGCCGACTGGAACGAAAGGCGACGGGGACTTGTTCCTGATCTCGGCGACCGACCCTGAGACAATCACGGAGCGTCTCGTGCAAGCGCTCCGCCGGATCTCGGCAGCCTACGGCTTCGATCCGCTCGCCGACGTGCAGGTCATGACTCCAATGCGGCGCGGACCGCTCGGCACGTTCAAGCTGAACGAAGTTCTTCAAGAAGCGTTCAACCCGGGCAATCAGGAGAGCTCCATGCCCAGCTCTTTTCGACGGGGTGACAAGGTGATGCAGCTGCGGAACGACTACGAGAAGGAAGTCTACAACGGGGACCTCGGCGAAGTGCGGCGGATCGAAGGGGGTGTGACCTATGTGCGCTTCGACGGACGCGAAGTTCAGTACAAGGCCGATGAGCTCGATGCAATTTCGCTCGCCTACGCCTGCACGGTTCACAAGGTCCAGGGAAGCGAGTTCCCGGCCGCAGTCATCGTTCTGCACAACGCTCACTTCATGCTGCTCAATCGCGCCCTGCTCTACACGGCCTTGACCCGCGCAAAGAAGCTCGTCGTCCTGCTGGGCGATCCGCGCGCGATGGCGCGAGCTTCCAGCAACGCCCTCTCGTATGAAACCAACTCGAAGCTACTCGACCGGCTTCGGGCGCTCGCAGGCTAGCGGCAGTCGAAGGCGCTGACGATCGCGTCGTGAAAGACCGGTCGAAAGGCACGAATCGCTGCGTTGTCATCCGAGACGGCCACGCGATTGGTCAGGAGCACCATGACGAGCTGCCGGCGTGGGTCGCACCATAGCGAGGTCCCAGTAAAGCCCAGGTGCCCGAATGCATCTGCGTCGATCAAGCTGCCGGCAGCGCTTCCTTGCTCGGCCTTTCCATCCCAGCCGAGTCGATGCGTTCCCCCCGGTCTCGGTGCCGTGGCGTGCCGAATCATCTCCTCTTCAGACGCGCCCCGCCTTCCGTGCCAGGCCGCCAGGCAAGCTGCGCCGAAGGTGGCGACGCTCCTCGCCAAGCCGAACATCCCCGCATGACCGGCCACGCCGCCGAGGGCAGCGCAGTTGTCATCATGCACCTCGCCACTCAGCGCTCTCGCCCTCCAAGGGGACCATCCGGTCGGCGCACAGCGCCCCTGCCAGTCCTCGTTCGGCTGGCTCGCACCGAAAAAGATCGTCTCGTCGAGCCCGAGCTCCACCGTCACACGCTCCGAGACGATCTCGTTCAAGGGCTTTCCCGCTGCACGGCCCATGGCCAGCCCTGCCAGGATGTAACCGAGATCGCTGTACACTGAGGTGCCGACCTTGCTCGCGTCCCAACGAGGAAGCAGCTCCGCCAAGATCCAAGCGCGCGCCGCGTCGGTGCCGGCCTCCACGGGGAGCCTCTCGTAGAAAGGCACCCAGGCCTCCAATCCGGAACGATGGCTCAAGACCTCTTCCCAACTGCGCTCGGCCAGTGGCAGGCCCGTGGCCTCGGGAATGAGCTCGTCGATACGCCCACCGAGATCAAAAACGCCCGCCTGATACAATCGCAGGGCAGTGCTCGCGACCAAGGGCTTGGTGAGGGAAGCCAAATCATAGACGGTGTCCGGATGGACGGGGCCCGCCCCCCCCGCACGGAGACCCGCCACGGCGTCGAGATACGACCAGGCGCCATCCTGCCAAACCGCAACGGACGCGCTTGCTCCCGGGAACACACCAGCTTCGCATCCGGCACTGAGTTGCCGCTCCAATGCGCGCTCGATTCGCGACGACGGCTTGGCGCTCACCTCTGCTGTCTACCCAATCGCGCCTCGATGGTCTACAGGAAGCGCCCAGCCATGACGCTCCCTTATCTAACGAGCTCGATCGCTCCCATCGAAGCCGAGTTCCGATCGACCCCCGAGGACTTCGAGGTCGAAGAGATCCCCGCCTATCCGCCGAGCGGCGCCGGTGAGCATGTCTTTGCCTTCATCGAGAAACGCGGTTTGACCACGAAGGATGCGGTCCGCGCGCTTTGCGAAGGCCTGGGTGCGGACCCCAAAGCGGCGGGTTGGGCCGGCCTCAAAGACAGGCACGCGGTCACCCGGCAGTGGATCAGCATCTTCGGCGTTTCCCCCGAGGCGCTCCAGAAAGTCGAGCTCGAAGGCATCCAGGTTCTCGACGCCGCGTTTCATCCGCAGAAGCTCCGAACCGGTCACCTTCGGGCAAACCGGTTTCGAATCCGCCTGCGGCAAATCGACGCATCGAGAATAGAAGAGCTTCGTCATCTGTTGACAGAAATTGAAACCCACGGCCTTCCCAACTACTACGGCGAGCAGCGATTCGGACGCGAAGGCGACAATGCGGATCGCGCTCGACGTTGGGTGCTCGGCGAGACCCGCGCTCCCCGTGCTGGTTTCCAACGCAAGATGCAAATGTCCGCGCTGCAGTCCGAGATCTTCAATCGCTGCGTCGCCGAGCGGGTACAAAGCTCGACGCTCGGGAAGGTTTACCCGGGTGAGCTCGTGAAAAAGCACGAGTCCGGAGGTCTGTTCGTCGCGCCCGACGTCGAGGACACGCAGGCCCGCGCGGACGCCTGGGAGATCAGCCCAACCGGACCGATCTTCGGCGTCAAAATGCGTTGGCCCGAGGGCGAGGCCCGGGAGCGCGAAGAGGCACTGCTCGAGGAGTCGGGCCTGAGCCTGGATACGCTGGCCAAATGGAAGCGCGTAGCCCCAGGAACCCGGCGTTTCGTGCGCATCCCGGTGCCACAACTGGACCTGGCTGTGAGTGACCATACGGCGGAGCTCGATTTCACCCTACCCGCTGGCTCATACGCGACCATATTGGTGCGGGAGATTCTCAAGCGGGATGCACAACCCCCCAAGACCGGCTAAAAGCGCGCTTCTAACCGAGGAAAAGTATGATCGACATTCAAGAGAGATTGACCGCCTTCGCCATGCTCGGCGCGACCTGGGTCATGTGGCTTCTGATTTTCCTCTCCATCATCGGCGTGGCGATCATTTTCGAGCGCATGTACTACTTCTTCAGCTCCCGCGATGATGTGCGAGCCCTTCAAGAAGACTTGCGTCTGCACCTCGCGAAGAACGACGTGACCGGTGCCCGTGACCGGCTGGCTCAGTCGCGTTCCTTTCAGGCCAAGATCGTCCATTCTGGCATCGAAGTGGTCGACGACGGTCCCGATGCGGTCGAAGAACGGCTCGCCGGCGAGACGGCGGTCGCCCGCACGCAGATGGAGCGGAATCTCGGGTTCCTCGGAACCGTGGGCAACAACGCCCCTTTCGTCGGTCTCCTTGGAACCGTCATCGGTGTCATCAAAGCGTTCCACGTCCTCGACGAGAGCGCGGGCAAGGTGACCAGCGGCTTGATGACCGAGGTCGGTGAAGCACTGGTCGCAACCGCGATCGGCCTTCTCGTCGCACTGCCTGCGGTCGCCTTCTTCAACTACTTCCAGCGCTTGATTCGGTATCGCCTCACCTGGGCCGATGCCCTCGGCCGCGACTTGATGGCCTACCTCAAGGGGAACAGCCGTAAGGGGAGCGCGTAAGATGGCTGGTGGCGCACGCTCCGGCGACGACGACGACTTGATCACAGACATCAACGTCACGCCTCTGGTCGACGTTGTGCTCGTTTTGTTGATCATATTGATGGTCACCGCGACAGCCATCGTTTCGAAGACGATTCCAATGGAGCTTCCGAAGGCTGCAACCGGCGAGCAGACACCTGCCACGCTGGCCGTATCGATCGACCAGAACGGCAAGCTCTTCCTCGATACGATCCCCGTTACCACCGATGAGCTTCGAACCCGCGTCCGGGCTGCACGCGAGGGAGACGAAGATCTTCGCGCCGTGATCGCGGCCGACGGCAGAATCGCCCATGCAAAGGTCGTTCAAGTGATCGACATTCTTCGCCAAGAGCGCATCACCAAGTTCGCGATCAACGTCCGTCCCGAGGAGATCGGACGCTGAACGGCGCTGCTGCCGATCCGATGTCCAACCCTCTCGAGAATCTCGCCCCGTGGGCGCTCGACACGGCATGGCTCGTAGTGGCAGTCGCGATGCACGCCGCCTTTCTCGGCCTGACGCCCAAACTCGGTTCAGGGCGGGGCCCCGACGAGCCGCTCGACCCGGTCGCGATCGCGATCGTCGAGCAGGAACCGCCCGCCCCCGAGCTCGAGGAGCCGCTCGAGGAGCAAGCCCCGGAGCCAGAGGAGCCCGCAGAGCCCGAGCCCGTGAAGCCGCCGCCCAAGCCCAAGACTTGGCGTGCCCCAAAGGAGCCACCCAAGGCGCCCGAAGAGCCGCCTGCCGCCGCACCGGAGACCCCAGTGGCGTTCGACAACATCGTCCTCACCAATGAGGGTGACGAGCCTTCGTCCTGGGCGATGGACCCCGGTTCCGGGGAGAGCCGCGAAGGACCGATCGGAAAACCCGATGCGGTGGTTACCGGCAGAAGCCGCGATGGGGTCGTAGGCGGCATCCTCGGCGGCACTGGAATCGGCGTGGTCGTCGATGTGGGAGATCTCTCGAGGCAACCAATTCCGCCTAGTTTGAAGAAAAAACTCGAAAAACTCTATCCTAAAAAGGCTCGCCAAGAAGGCGTCGAAGGCGATGCCGTGCTCCGACTGCTGATTGGACCCAGCGGCTTGCCCAGCAAGGTGCGAATCGTCTCCGAAAATCCCGGCGGCTACGACTTCGGCAAGGCCTGCATCAGGACTCTGCAAGGCGAGCGCTGGAAGCCCCCGTTGGACAAGGACGGCAAGCCCGTCACCACTCCGGTCAGCTACCGCTGCGGCTACGAAATCCGTTTCTAGGGGAAAGCTTCGAGACGGCGCGACGGGACAAGCCATCCTCCGATGAGGCTCCGGATCACCCGCGTTTTTTGACTCCCCCGCGCCTGAACCGCTACCTCGGGTCCATGCGGTGGATTTCGCTCAGCTTGCTCATCTTCGCTTGTGGATGTTGGGGCCAGGAAGAAGAGCCCCCCGGGGAGCTGGTCGGCAGTTTCCAAGCTCTTGGCCTGATGGTCGAGCAGAGCTGCGGACGGGCGATTCCTGCTCCCGATCCACTGAGTCTGAAGTTCGACCTGCGAAGTGAATCGAACGGTAGGGCCTACTGGCGCCAATGGGGCGGCTCGACGTTCGCCGGCATTCAGCAAGACGACACCTACACGTTTCAAACGAGCCGGAGCTGGATGGTGGTCGAGCCCGATCGTTTCCGCGGCTACGTTGGCTGTTCGGTCACCCAGCGCGACGTCTTCACGTTCGAAGTAGACGCCCCCGAGATGGAGACGGCGGCGGATGCCGGAGTTGAAGACGACGGCGGAGTCACAGACGATGCCGGAGTCGAAGCCGACGGTGGCGTCGATGCGGGCGTCGATGCGGGCGTCGATGCGGGTATCGATCCGACCCTGGTCCTCCTCAGCGGCACGCAGTCTACCGAGATCATTCCGCTGGCCGGCTCGGACTGTACACCAGCCGTCGCCGCGGTCGGCGGACCGTTCCTTTCGCTTCCCTGCCGCGTGGAGTACGTCCTCACCGGGAACGGCATCGCTTCGGAATGAAAGAGCCTAGTCACCTTCGGCGGAAGCCGGCGGATACTCCGAGGGTCTGAGTGCCCCCAGCGGGACGGAGGGGCGTGCTGGCGGCGTGTCAGTCTCTTCGTTGAGCGAGCCGGGCAAACGTTCGGCGCGAATGATCATCTTCGGTGAGTGGATTCCGAAGAAGATCCCGAGAGTGGCTTCCCGGCCGCTGACCTCATCGACGCGGAAGCCATTGCGCTCGAGCAGTGCGCAGATCTCGTGCAGCGCGTAGAGGCGAATCGAATAGAGGCGATCGTGCTGTTGGCCGCTGTGGTTTGCCACGCGCCGTTTCACGCGGAGCCGTGACGTGGCGTAGTCGAAGTCGGTCTCTTCCATGCACACCGCCCCGTCGACCTCGAACCAAACCTGGTTTGGCTGAGAACCGATCAGGAAGTCGCGGTTGACGACCTCCAGCAGGAGCGTGCCGTTCGGGCGCACCGCTTCGTGGAACTTCCGAATCGTGAGCTCGTTTTCCTCTTCGCTGAAGTATCCGAAGGTCGTGCCCCAGCAGAGCATGGCGTCGAACGGTTCCTCGAAGCTGATCTCGCGCATGTCACCGCGAATGAAGTCGATTTGCAGGCCTCGGTCTTCGGCTTCGTCGTAAGCTCGCGAGACCATCGTGGCCGAGATGTCCAGACCGACCAGGTGATAACCCCGTGAGGCGAGCTCGACCGTTTGCACGCCAAGCCCGCAGCCCACGTCCAAAATACGCGACCCCACGGGCATCCGCAGCGCACGCTCGATGACCCCACACTCGACCGCAACTTCCTTGGGCGTCGAGGTTCGAACCGTACGTAGGTATGCCTCGCCAAAGAAATGCTCGTGCCAGGGTCCGTCATCGTCTGCCTCGACCTCGGCCGACCCCGACTCCTTCGAATCCGCCGGCGGAGGCGGAGGCTTAGTCATGGGGATTACGATGTCCGCGCTTCTCTTGAGCGCTGGATCGATGTCGCTGCGCGAAAGCACGTCGGAGTCGTCGAGGAAGAGCTCCTCGGGTGGCTCGCTGTAACGTGCCGAAGCCGGTGGCATGGTGGAAGTTCGGACCGCGGGCGGCTCACTGAAATGCACGTCGATCGACGGCATCGACACGTCTTCGTCTTCGAATTCCGGGGCCTCTTCGAAGAACGGATCGGGAATCGTCATGAACGAGGGTTCGGTGGGCTCGCGGTCGTCGCTGGGCTCCACCGCAAAGGTGACCCCACTCGGAGGATCGAGCTCGAGCACATTTGAAAGATCGTGGGCAGCACCATTTCCGTTGCTATGACGCGGTGGCGAGCTCTCGAGGACGCTTGCGCGAGGAATGTCGGTGATCGGAACTCGAAGCGCGCGCCGCCTTCTCGGAGCTCGGGACGAAGTCCCCTCTGCCTTATCGGCCGGCTCACCGCTCACGGGCGTTCCCCTTTGGCCATGACCTCGCCCATCCGAATCGACGAACCCGCCTGCGCCAGAACATCGAGCTTGCAACCGGGCGGCGTCATCACGATCGCGGTCGAGCCCATGTGAAACACGCCGAGCTCATCGCCTCGGTCACGCGGAATCGGCGAATCGGCGTAGCTCCGCAGCCCCGGCGTATCCCCCCGGTTCGTCTGCACATCATCAAAGCTCAAGCCGATGCGTCCCACCCCGATCGCTCCCACCATGATCGTCGTCACAATTCCGTGAGCAACGCTCTCTTGCACAATAGCAAGACGTTCGTTCCTTGCGAAAAGCTGAGGGATAAAGTCGGTCCCAATTCGGTTCACAGGGAACAAAGTACCCGGAACGTACCGCATGCACTGCACGTCTCCGCAGGTCGGCGCGTGTACTCGGTGGTAGTCGCGCGGCGATAGGTAGACGATGAAGTAGTGGCCGCCCTCGTAGGCCCGCGCCGCATCCGGATCGCCGAGGAGCGCGGCGGCCGTGTATGGCTGCCCCTTCACGATGAGCTGGCCCTCAGCCGTGATCGCACCGAGATCCTCGATTCGCCCATCTGCTGGGGACACGAGCGCGGACGGGTCAGGGTCGATCGGCCTCGACCCTGGGAGAAGCCTTCGCGTGAAGAAGTCGTCGAAGGTGCGGAAGCCCCCGTCGGGCATCTCCACCTCGCTCAGATCGACATCGTAGACCCGAACGAAGGCGGCCACCGCGGCGTCCACGACAGCTTGAGGGGCCCTGGACGACGCAAGCCTGCCAAGCGCCTTGCTCAGTCGCTTGCGCGGTAGAACACGGACCGTTCGCGCGGCCAATCGTGAAGCACTCATCCCCATGTACCGGTGCAGTTCAGAAATGGTATCTGACTGAACAAGCTCGCGTCAAACCTCTGCGTCCCCACAAACTTCTGAAATCCCGCAGATTTTCGGATCTCGAACGCAAGAATGCCCCGCTGGGATTCAAACCCAACGAGGCATTTGTACTTGCCGAGCTCGCGTTAGACCGCTGCTTCGCCGCGCTCGCCCGTACGGATTCGCACGGCCTCTTCCACTGGGGAAACGAAGATCTTGCCGTCACCGATGCGACCTGTCTTCGCAGCGTTCTCGACCGCTTCGATCACCGAAACGACCAGCGAATCGGGAACGACTATCTCCACCTTCACCTTAGGGACGAAGTCGACCACGTACGCGGACCCCCGGTAAACCTCTCGCTTGCCGCCCGTACGGCCGAACCCTTTGACCTCCGTTACGGTCATGCCTTTGATGCCAACCTCATTGAGGGCATCCTTCACCTCATCGAGCTTGAAAGGCTTAATTATGGCTTCCACCTTCTTCATGGGACCTCCGAAACTTCAAGCAGCCCAACGAGAACCGCCGATGCGAATGGGTGTACCCCCCGATTATTTCCGAATTGTTTCACAGTCGTAAATACGAAAGTGGAAGTCCCAACGAGCGGCCGTTCGGGCAGGTTCTTCATGGCCTTGCACACGAATTGTCGTCTCCGTGCGCGCGATCAGCCGCGGTTCGGCCCAGAGTCTCGACCGTAGTCGCGTTCGCCCCAGCCTCGAGCAAGAGCCGAATCACCGTCGCCTCGCCGCGCACGCAGGCCCCACCCGCCCCCCGCCACGCGAGGGCCTAAGTGCTAGGCTGCCCGCCGCATGCCCTCGATTCTCAACACCGTTCGCGATCTGGAGCGTTTGCGTCAAATCGCTGGCGTTCTGGCGGTGCATGGCTTTGGCGAAGTCGTTGAGCGGACCGGACTCAGCACATTGATTCCGGGCCGCAAACGCGATGACGCCGGACGGATGCCGGCCGGCATTCGCCTTCGAAAGGTCTTGGAAGACCTCGGGCCCTCGTTTGTGAAGCTCGGCCAAATCATGTCGACGCGCCCCGACTTGATTCCGGAGGACATCCTCGTCGAGCTCAAGAAGCTGCAGGACGAGGTCGCCCCCGAGCCCTTCGAAGCGATCCGTACGCAGGTCGAGCGTGAGCTCGGCTGTGAGCTCGCCGAGGTCTACGAATCGTTCGACGAGGTGCCGCTCGCCTCTGCTTCAATCGCGCAAGTGCACAGAGCCCGTCTCCGCGATGGAGCCGAAGCCCCGGATGTCGTCGTCAAAGTCCAGCGCCCGAAGGTGCAGGCACTGATGGCCCGGGATATCGACCTTCTCTATTGGCTTGCCAAGGCCATCGTGCGCTCGATGCCCGAGTCGCATCTGTATCGACCGGTCAGCCTGGTCGAGGAATTCGACCGCTCCGTTGCCGCCGAGCTCGATTTCTCGCTCGAGGCGGACAATCACGAACGCTTCACGGATAACTTCCAGCACAATCCACATGCCAAGTTCCCCAAGGTCTATCGAAGGGCCAGCGCAAAGCGGGTGCTGACGCTCGAGTATCTCGAAGGCCGAAAGGTCTATGCCGCCCAGCGCGCCGGAGTCAGCGGCGAGCTGATGGCGAAGCGTTCGGTCGAGATCATCGTTCAGCAGATTTTCGAAGACGGCTTCTTCCACGCCGATCCGCATCCGGGAAACATCATTATTCTGGGCGCGGACGACGATCCGGTGATCGGCATGGTTGACGTCGGGATGGTCGGCCGGCTCTCGCCCAAGATGCGCGACCGCACCATCGAGTTGATGCTGGCCGCGGTTCGCGAGGACTACAGCGGAATCGCGGACGCGCTCTACACGATCGGCAGGCCGGCGCACAAGATCAACCGCGACGCGTACGACGCAGAGGTTGCGACCTTGGCACAGCGCTACCTCGGAAAGCGACTGAAGGAAATCGAGATTGGCCCCTTGATCCGCGACCTCGTCATGGGTTCGCGCAAGTTCGGCGTCGAGATTCCGTCCGAGTTTCTGATGCTGGGCAAGAGCATCATGACGGTCGAAGGCGTCGGCAAAGAGATCTATCCGGAGCTCGACTTACTCGAAGAGGTGCGCCCCTATTTCATGGCGCTCTTCCAGCAACGCTATTCGCCCGAGCGCATGACCCAGGATGCGCTCCGAGGTCTGCGCCGCCTAGGTGCCGCAACCACCGAGATGCCGCTGCAAGTCGAAGAGATTCTCGAGGACCTGCGCAAGGGCGCCTTCACCGTTCGCACTCAACAAACGCAGCTGGAGTCGGCGGCCGACCGTCTCGGCCGGCGCGCATTTAGCGGACTGGTAGTCGGTTCGCTGATCATCGCAGGCGCGATCTTGCTTTCACAGGAGAGCTACTGGCTTGGGGGCCTGGCCGCGGCGTCCGGTGCTGTCTACGCGCTCGGGCACAGCGCGCGCGTCTGGCTGCTCGGCAGGCCCGAGCCTTGAGCTATCCTCGAATCGCGCGCCCGACGATCAAGCCCAGCGCACCCGCAACGAGGCAGACCAGGACGGTGCCAGCCATGTAGAGGGCAGCCCGGCCCCATGCCTCGTTTTGCATGAGCCCAATACTCTCGAGGTTGAACGCCGAATAGGTCGTGAAGCCGCCCATCAGGCCGGTGCCGAGCAGAAGGCGCAGGTCGGCCCCAAACCAGGACCGGCCCTCGGCGAGCACGAAGACCAGGCCGAGCCCGAGCGAACCGAGCGTATTGACGGTGAACGTCGCCCAAGGGAAACCCTGCGCTGCAGTGATGGGCCCGAGCAGCAAAGAAACCCAGTACCGAAGACAGGTCCCAGCCGCTCCCCCAATCGCCACCCAAACGAAGCTCACGCTCGCGTTGTAGACGAGATGTTTGGAGAGACGCAAGGATTGGGTGTGATATCGGCGCAATGGGCTGCGCAGCGGCTTGACCTCCCGGAAGCACGTGCCTAGCGTCACCTTCATCTGAAAAAGGTGAGGGTCATGAAGGCAAATGCGGTGCTGCGTGGACTCATCCTTGGCTCCCTGCTCGCGGTCGGCTTGGCTTGCTCCGAGAGCACGGCGGAGAAAAGGACACAGGTCGAAGAGTTCGAGTACGCGGTGCCGATGGACAGCGCGAGCCCTTGGCCGAAGTTTCGGCGCACGGCAATGCAAACAGGCACAAGCCCCGTCTTGCCGATCGACACCGGCGCTAAGCCCTGGGTTTTTCAGACTGGCAAAGGCATCTTCTCCACGGCTGTGATCGACGGAGATAGCAACGTCTACGTCGGCTCCGGCGACCGGGTCTTCTACAAGCTCGACAAGAACGGCGCCAAGGTTTGGGAAGTGCTCACCGGCGAGGTCGTCGACTCCTCCGCGCTTCTCGACGACCGTGGTCACATCTACTTTGGCTCGGGAGATGGTTTGCTCTACGCGCTCGACCGCGAAGACGGGACGGAGCTATGGACCTTCGAAGCGGACCCGCCTTCGCTTCACGAGGCTTTGATCAACTGGTTCGAAGGCAACGTCGCGATGGGCGTGGACGGCACGCTGTACGCTCCGAACGACAACCGTTGCACCTATGCGATCGATCGGGACAGCGGCACCGCCGACTGGTGCTTCGTGACGCGCGATCAGACCTGGTCGCTCCCGGCCCTGAATCCGGAAACCGGGCGCCTATTCATGGGCAGCAACTACCCCTTGTTGGAGAACGTATTCGGAATTGGCACGGAGGCCGGTGACAAGCTCTGGAACTTCGCTGCGCTCGGCACGGTCGCGGCCAGCCCGATGGTGGCGGGCCCCTCTGCCGAGGGCCTCGTTTCCGTGGGCGGCTTCGACGGTTACCTCAACGGCCTTCGGCAAAGCGACGGCGAGGAGCAGTGGCGCTACGGCGCGCGCGACCACATCTACGCGAGCCCTGCGCAAGCGGCGGACGGGACGATCATCCAACCCTCGGCCGACGGCACGATCTACGCCATCAACCCGGAAGACGGTTCGTTCATCTGGGGTTACGACACACGCGAGCCGATTCGCTCATCGCCCGCCATCGACGGCGACGGGAACATCTACGTCGGTTCGGGCGAGGGTCAGATGTTCGTCCTGAATCCGAACGGCTCCCTTCGCTGGTCCATTCAGCTCATCGATGACGACCGTGACGACCTCAACTCCTCGCCGGCTCTCGGCAAGGAGTTCGTCGTGCTCTCGGGCGAAACCGGCGAGGTCTTTGCCATCCCCTACGACTACTGCCTGCGGCCGAACCTCGAGGATGCGCGTTGCACCCGCGGCCCCGGCGAGCCGCTTCCTGCCGACGGCGTCTTCCTCGTGTTCACCAGCAGCTTCGGCGGACTCGAGATCGAAGCGCCCAGCGAGATCACGGCGAACCAGGCGCTCACCTTCACCCTCTTCGTTCGCGAGAACGGGAACACGAAGCTGACTGCAATCGCGTCAGACAGCATCGATGTCACCACGGACAGCGGGACGGCGATCGACGCCGACGTGTCGGGCGACCGCCGCTACATCACCGTCATCCCGAACACTCCCTGGGTCGGCGACGCCGGCGGAACCATAGAGGTTCAGGTCAAGGGCAACTATCTCGACGAGCTCACGAGTCGCAACGGTCTGCGCTTCAAATTCCGAGAAGGAGTCGGCGGTTCCTTCAACGAGACCTTCACCTTCAACATCGGCGCCCGCAGCAAGACCGCGTTTCCCTTCATCGTGGCTGATGCGCCGGGTGACGACACCGGCATCGTCGAGCTCTACCGGATCGCTGCACCGCTACCGACCATCCTGCCGAGCTACAACCAAATCGGATTCGATTCGATTCACTATGTGATGGGCCTCGTTGAAAGAGCCGGTGACCAGGTCATCGCCTGGGGCGTCGGAGGCACCCTCGACGGACAAGGAAACACCGTCGTGAGTCCGAGCTCCGAGGTTCGCTTCCCACTGGTGTTTCGCTGGGACGACGGGCTGCTGACCATGATCAACGAAGAGGGCTTCACGATCGAGTTCAACGGCTTCCCGCTTCCGTTTCAGTTCTTCCGTGTCGCGACCACCCTTGATGCACGAGGGACCGCCGCGCACAGCCCCTGGCTCAACGCCAAGACAATCTGCGACGAGATCACATTTTACGGCGACTTCTTGGACCTGCTCGGCTTCTGCAATCGCGAGACGGGTCTGCTCGACGCCGTGGGTGGCGCCGAGTTTCGGGCCTTCGGCAGCGACGGTATTCAATCGGCGCCGCCGGGGATCGGTACCGTGGGGTTTTCGCGCCAAGGCGACGTCATCGCTGCGACTCTGACGGACACTGCGTTACGGAGCGAAGAGCACAACTTCGGCTTGCTCCTCCTCGATGCCGCGACGGGCACGCCAGTCGGCCTCAACTACACCGAGAGAACGGCAAAGGCACCCGGAACCGGAACCGTGCAATCGGTGTCGGTCGACCTCCGCGAAGTCGACGCGGTCCCGGACAGCCTTCGGGTCTATCTCATGGTCGACGCCTACCCGTCCGCAGTAGGGACCCTGGACTAGCTCGAACGTGCTAGAGTCCGCGCCGTGATCAGCGAGGACTTCGCCTTCTACGGCTTCGACGAAACCTCGTGGGATCGGCTGCTGTCGCTCTTCCTGGGAGAGAACCGCCAGGACGCCGATGGTGTGCTCGTCGTGCTCGTCGATGCGGATCGGGCACCCCTGGCCTATTTTCATACGGCCAAAGGCTCACTCGACCCCGGCACGCTCCCCCCCTGAGCGACCTCGGGGCGCTCTGCGAGGCGTCGGCCGCGGGCGCATGTATTGTGATGCGAGAACGCGCCATGCCTGAGCTCGGGGACTATCTCGCCGAGCCCTTGGACCCGGACCGGGACTTCGTCACGCGAGTCATGCGCTTTGCGCACGTCCTACGCGAGCTCGGCAGTGGCAACTGGCTTCGAGTCTGGCCAAACCCCCTCCCCGACCTTCTGCTCGCGGCGGCACCCGCGGCAAAACCCGCGATCGACTTCCTCTTGCCGGATGGGATGAGCGTCCTGCTAGGGGTCTTCCAGGAGGGCGAGCTCTGGACTGGCGCGGTACTTCGACGAAACGGGGGCAACCTCGATGTGTTCGCCGGGCCTGGAGCCATCTCGGAATGGGCCGGTCCGCTGGGCGGCGCATGGCGGCGTGACCACCGTGTGATCGCCAAGGCCGTCGAACGAGAGCTCGGCCCGATCCACCTCGGGTTCTTCATGGAGCTCTCGACCGCGCAGGCTCTACTCAGCGGCCGGCAAGCCGGCGACTGGGCGATGGCTTTCGCGACGCGCGAGCTGATGCTGCACCCGGTTCCCGGCTACGCAGCAGCCGGCCTGGGGCTCGACGTGCTCGGTGGCGCGGCCCAGTACGCGCTGCAAGCGTTCGAGCAGATCGACAGCGAGGAGCTCGTCACCATCGCCCAAGGGTTCTGGCACGGGCTGACCGATGGCAAGGGTCTCGAAGGCCTGCTCGGCTTCGCGCCGGTCCAGGCGATTTCAACGGCCCTCAGCAAATCCAGGAACGACCCTCCACTCAGCGAAGAACCCCGCGAACCAGGCTCGGCGGACGACGGCCCGGGCGGGTCCACCTGAGCAGACCTGCACAGATCGTCGCTTCTTTGACAAGAATGGCGACAATATGTACCTTTGTCCCACCTGCTCAACATTGCAGGGGACATTTGTGCAGCAACGAGAGCAAAAGAGAAGGCGGTGAGAAATGCGAGCGGGGGAAAGCATGCATAAGCTAACGGCGCGCCAAAAGGCGGTGCTTGAGTACATTTCGGACTCGATTCACTCCAGGGGGTACCCACCCACCCTGCGTGAAATCGGCAACCATCTTGGCATTCGCAGCACCAACGGGGTGAACGACCACCTTCGGGCGCTCGAGCGAAAGGGCTACCTGACCCGCGAGGACATGAAGTCCCGTACCCTCCGTCTGATGAAGACCCCGGATGGCAGGCCGAGCAGCCGCCCGCCGGCCTCCAATGACGACCTCATCGCGATTCCCATCGTCGGCCGAGTTGCTGCGGGCGCCCTGAGCGAAGCGATTGAGCACCCCGAGGACACCGTGCACATCGACCGCATGCTCATCGGCGGCCAGCGCGACGTCTTCGGCCTTCGTGTTACGGGCGATTCGATGATCGAGGCGGGTATCTTCGACGGCGACTTCGTCTTCGTGCGCAAGCAGCTCACCGCCAACCGCGGCGAGGTGATCATCGCTCTCGTCGGCGACGAGGCCACCTGCAAGTACTACTTCCCGGAGCGCGAGCACGTTCGCCTCCAGCCCGCCAACAAGGCCATGGCGCCGATTCTCATTCCAAAGAACGACTGGCGCACCACCCAGGTGCTCGGTGTCGTGGTGGGCGTGTACCGCCGCCTGAACTAGTCACCATCACTTAGTCTTTCGAAAAGGGGCCTGTCCCTTCTTTCGTACGATGAACCCCTCGGAAAGGTCTTTTTCGAGGGGTTTTCTCTTGTATGGTGTCCGGATGATTTCGACCCAAAGAGTCTTGATGGGGCCCGGGGCCCTCGGACGTTCCGGCGCCTGTGTTGGAGGCGCTCTCGCGGCCTACGATCGGACATCTCGATCCGCTGTTTCTCCAAGTGCTCGATGAGACGCAAGCCATGCTTCGGCGTGTGTTTGGCACACAGAACGCGTTGACGATTCCCATGTCTGCCACGGGCTCGGCGGGCATGGAGACCTGCTTCGTGAATCTCCTAGAGCCCGGGGACCATGCGCTCATCTGCCGCAACGGAGTGTTCGGCGGCCGCATGGCCGAGGTCGCACGGCGTTGCGGCGCCGAGGTCACGCTGGTCGACGCACCCTGGGGTCAGGCGATCGATCCGGAAGACGTAGCGAAGGCGGCGAAGGATCGCTCATTCAAACTGCTCGCGATCGTACACGCGGAAACCTCGACCGGTGTGCTTCAAGACCTCCGTCCGTTTCGCGCCATTGCGGATTCGTGTGAGCGCGCTGCTCCTGGTCGACGCGGTCACCTCGCTCGCTGGTGTCGCAGTCGACGTCGATGACATGGGCATCGACGCGGTGTACTCCGGCACGCAGAAGTGTCTTTCATGCCCGCCGGGCCTGTCACCGGTTTCGTTTTCGGAGCGTGCTCGTGGCGTCTTGTCCACGCGCAAGACACCTGTCCGAAGTTGGTACTTCGATTTGAACCTGCTCGGCCTCTACTTCGGGGGCGAACGGGTCTATCACCACACCGCACCGGTCAACATGATCTTCGCCCTCCACGAAGCGCTCCGCCTCGTCCTCGAAGAGGGCCTCGACGCAAGGTACGCACGTCACCGTCAGCAAGCCGAGGCGCTTCGCCAAGGCCTCGAAGCCCTAGGACTGGAGCTCCCGGTCGCCGAACCGGATCGCCTCCCTCCTCTCAGCCTGGTTCGCATCCCCGAAGGCGTCGACGACCGCCAGGTGCGCGCGAAGCTCCTCGCCGACCATGGACTCGAAATCGGCGGCGGCCTCGGAGACTTCAAAGGCAAGGCCTGGAGGATTGGCTTGATGGGTGCCTCAGCCACGCCGCACCACGTCGAGCTCTGCCTCGGCGCACTCGAAGGCGCGCTTCGCTGAGCATGGACCCTCAAGCACCTCTCTGTGATATCTTGTTCGGCTGATGCCAGCGACGATCCTCGAACACTTCGGCGACTACGAGCTACTCGAACGGCTTGGCGTCGGCGGTATGGCCGAGACCTTTGTTGCGGTTCGGCGTGGGCCTGCGGACTTCGAGCAGCGCGTCTGCCTCAAGCGAATCCTGCCAACCTTCGCGAACGAGGCGGACTTCGTCGAGATGTTTCGCCGAGAGGCTCGCATGTCGGCGCTTCTCAACCACGGCCACATCGCGCGCGTGCTCGACTTCGGCAACCAGGACGGCACTCACTATCTCACGCTCGAGCTGATCGAGGGCACGGACCTTCGCGCGGCTCTGCGTCAGTTGCGCCGGCGAGGCGAAGCGCTCTGCACCGGCCTCACGTCCTACATCGCCCAAGCGCTTGGCTCGGCACTCGGTTTCGCGCACACCGCCGACGACGACGGTCAGGCCTTCGGGATCATTCATCGCGACGTGTCACCCTCGAACGTGCTTCTGAGCAGAGCAGGTGAAGTGAAGCTTGCTGACTTTGGAATTGCCAAGGCCATGAACCTGCCCGGCAGCATTCAGAGCGGCGCCCTCAAGGGAAAGATTCCGTACATGGCGCCGGAGTATGCGCTAGGCCGTGAGTGCAGCGCGCGCTCGGACCTGTTCTCGCTCGGCGTGCTGCTCTACGAGTGCCTAGCCGGGTACCGGCCCTTCGACGGAGGCAGCGATATCCAGACGCTCGATCGCGCCCGGACTGGCCAACACGAGCACTTGCGCGATGCAGCGCCCCAGACCCCAGAGCCCATGGCCGACGCCATTGAGTCTCTCTTGGCCGCCGATCCCGCAGAGCGCCCGGCGAACGCTGAGGCGTTCCTTGCGATGATCGCCGAAGCTCCGCCGCCCCCACTGGCGCAGCGCGACCTCGGCTTGCTGGTCCGCTCGATCGAGAAGCATGACGACAAGCCGAGCGCGCCCGGTCTGGCGTCGACGCAGCCCGCGCCTACTCGGCGTCCTCGGAAACGCGTTCCATCTCGTCGGTAGCGTTCCCGTAGGTGTTCTTCTCCTGCTCTTCGAGCAAGCTCAGGCCGATCGCCATTGCCTTACGCACGCGCTTGAGGAGCTCGTCGTCGGTCGCAATCTTCTCGACGGCCATCGACAGCTTCGATTCGAGCTGCGACTTCATGGCCTCGAGTGAGCCGACGCGAGACTCGAGCTCGCGCGTGCTGCCCTCCAGAGTCTCGACTCTGGCGCGGCTGGCATCGAGCTCGCTTTGCAGCCCGTCGCGCGCTTCTTTGACGGCTCCGAGCTCATCTTGGAAGCGATCCCGAATCCCCTGCGTCTCCATGAGCAGAGTCTTGGTCCCTTCCAGCTCGGTGCTGGTCTCGGTGAGCTTGGCGTCGAGCTCGATCGCCCGCTCTTCGTTCAGCGTCTCGCGCTCGCGCGCGCCTGAAAGCTCGGTCTCGGTATCCGCAAGCTTGCGGCCCAAGGTCGCTAGTTGCTTGGAATGCTCTTGCTCACGCGTCTCGAGCTCGAGTTGCTTCTCGCTCTGAAGTGCGGCTTCGCGCTCTTCCATGCTCCGCTGCCACATGGCCTCGGCCTCGGCCATCTTGCTTGAAGCCGCCTGGTCGAGCTCCTCGCTGAGCGAAGCCAGGGCAGCCTGCTTGGCGGCCTCGGCGGCCGCGGCGGCTTGCGTGAGGGCGGCAGCCTGAGAATCGGTGAGCTCCGAACGAAGCGAGGCCAGCGCGGTCTCTTTCTCGCTTGCCGCGGCGTGCAGAGCGGCCTCGCGGTCTTCTCGCGCATTGGCGAGCGCTGCCGCAGACTCGGCCTTCGCCAGGTCCATGGCCTCTTCCTGGGCCACGCGGAGCCTGGCCATCTCGGCGTCCTGCGTGCCCTTGAGCGCTTCGACATCGGCAACCCGAGCTTCTCGCTCTTGCGCGAGCTCAGACTCGAGGGTTTCGACCTTGGCATTCTCGCGCTCGAAGCGGGCCTTCACATCTTCGTATCGCTTGTTGGCGCTCTCCTTGTCCTCGGTCAGAGTCGCAATCGATTCCTGCGCGCTCGACAAGGAGTGCTCGAGCTCGGCGATCTTCTCGTCGAAATCGGCGCGCGCGCGCTCGAGACCGATCGACTGATCCCTGAGGTCGATGATTTCTTTGTCTCGCCCGCTCACCTGGTCACGGAGCTCGAGGATTTGTTTGTCCTTCGTGTTCAGCGCCTCGCGAAGATCGAGGAACTGACGACTCGAAACACCACCAGATGACTCGGCGAGCTTTGCCTTGAGCCCCGAGATCTCGGAACGCAATCGCGCTACTTCGATTTGGCCAGTCGCGGGCGCTTCACTCGGCGCAGGCGGCGCGGTTGCCGGTCGGACGGACGCAGGCGGAGGCGCCGAAGGAGGTAGCGTTGCGCTCGACACCTCGTCGGGCGGAACGTCGGAGACCATGATCACGTCATCGAGCTCTACGTCCTCGTACTCGCCGGTTCCCTCATCCACAGATTCCACAGCGTCCGCGAACTCGGGACTCTCGGAGGGCTGCTTCGTCTCGCCGCCCATCAAGAGCGCATCGAAGGCCGTCTCAGCAAACTCATCGATTTCGTCGTCGATCTCGGTCGGTTCCCCGCCCCTGTTTGGCAAATCGCTCGACATGTTGTCCTCCGACATTTGGTCTCCCCTTCGAATCCCGCGGCAAGGTTAGCAGCCTTCTCGTCCTCTGAACGAGAGCGCTTCCAATCCAGCCCCCAAGCGCATGCAAAGTTACGCCTCTGTCAGAAAAAGAATAGAGGCCCAGGCCTTGCTCTGTCAACGTTGCAGAGCGCGCGATTTGGGGATTCCGCGAGCGTCTCAGTAGGCAACGCGAGCGTTGGCCGCAAGCTGGAAGAGCACCGGGCGATCCAGGTCTCCGAAAAAGGCGTAGTTCACGCCGCCGTGCTGACGGATGGTCACTACGTTGCCGCCCACATTGTGATAGTAGAGTTCACGGCCACCGACATGTGTGCGGTGCGCGTTCCGCATGATTTCCGGGGACTGAAAGACCAGCAGCGTGAGGCGGCGGCCGCCGTGGTTGTAGTAGAGGGCGGCGGCCGGTTGGGTGCCGACTCTGATGTAGCGAGCGCCGACGAATTTCATTCCGGGCTCCTCGAACTGAGCCGGCCTCACGGGAAACGGGGTCTTGCCCTGGAAGTAGCGAACGACCTCCTGCGGCGCTTCGGCCTGGACGTCCGATGGCAAGGCCTGCGAATGCAGGTTGATGACGTCTTGGAGCATCCCGGCACCCTGGTACGGGGTGCTTTCAGGCAGACCCATCACTCCACCGATGATCAACACTGCCGCCGCGGCGGTCGCGATGGGCCAGGTGTGTCGTAGGTGCATCGGCCGCGCTTCGATCGAATTGCGTTCCGCCCGGGTGGCGTCGATTTCGTCGAAGCGATGCAGGGTTCTGCCCCAGAGGTGCTCGGGCGCGTGAACGTCTCCGATCGACTCACGCGTCAGCTGACGCAACGAGCGTTCGAACGCGAGGTTCTCCTGACAACCCGGGCATGCCTCCAAGTGGCGTTCAAACTCGATCTGCGATGCCGGATCGAGCTCGCCGTCGACGAATGCACCGAGATGACGTCGCACGAGCCTACAACTCATGGCTTCGCCGCCTTTCTCGAACGAAACGCTTCGAGCGGAATCGGACTTTCAAATTCGCCGTCTTCTTCGTCGATGATGCCAAGTTGGACCGCGTGCTTCTGAAGAGAGCCCTGGAGCTGCTTACGGGCCCGGTGTAGCCGAGACATCACCGTGCCGATCGGGCAGCCGACGATGTCGGAGATCTCTTTGTACGAAAGCTCTTCGACGTCAGCGAGCATGACCATGGCGCGGGCATCGTCGGAGAGCTCGTCGAAGGCGCGGTTGATCTCCTGCCCAATCAATCGCCGCTCCGCATCACCCACGGGGTCGGTCAAGCCACGCATGGTAGCGCGGCTCATCACGCCCTCCCCGACCGGCGTCGCCATCGGGCCCTCAAACACCTCTCGCTCGCGACTCTTCCGCCGGTAGCGGTTGACGAAGCTGTTCATCTGAATTCTCAGAAGCCAGGCCTTGAAGTTGGTCCCTGCCTCGAAGCGCTCATAGAAGCGATACGCTCGTACCAGGGTGTCTTGCACGAGGTCCTCCGCATCCACCGGGGAGCGGGTCAGGCGCAAGGCCACCGAATAGAGCGTATCGAGATGAGGCCGTGCCTCCGTCTCGAAGAGCTGCCGTTGAGCCTCTACTTGTTTGGATTTGCTGGGCATGCCTGCTCGTAGAACCCCTGGTACCAGGGATTATTCCACGTTATCAGGCGGTTCGTCCTTTTGGGAGCCCTGGCGGAGCTTCGCCTCTAGCTCCTCGATTCGAGTCTGGAGCCGCAGCACTTCGCCCTGAAGCTGCTTCACGTGGTTCGCCGCGCTTTCGAGGACGCCGCGAACACGATCGTCGGCAGCGTTGTAGACCTCGGCGCCAAGCTCCTCGGCTCGCCCGACCAGCTTGCCGACCGGTCCTTCTTTGAGTGAAGTCAGGAACTTCTGGCGCCCTTGCTGGATGAAGCCGCGGAGGCTCTGCACCGACCAGGCCGTGGCATTTCCGCTCTTCTGCTCTTCATAGATGATCTGCGCGAGCGTGACTTTGGTCAGGTCGTTCTTCGTACGGTTGTCGAGGACCTTGACCTCTTCGCCATTGCGGACGAGCTCGGCGATACGGTCGAGCGTCACGTACCTGCTGTCGCGGGTGTCGTAGAGCTTGCGGTTTGCATAGCGCTTGATGACCCGAATCTGTTCCACCTCTGGCATGCCTGGTCACAGGCTAGCCCGGCGACGCACTGCGTCAAGCTGGCGCTTTGGGACGCCCTCATTACGCTAGTCAGTGGGGTACTGTGGCCGCGGAGCAGGCAACATCGTTCGGGCAGCTATTTCGAAGGCTGGCCCGGCTCGACGAGATCGACATGCGCGTCGGATTGATCTGCGAGAGACTCCTGTCCTCGTCGGACCGCGAGGCTGTGCAACTGCTCCACGATGCGCACATGGGAGCCGCTCTTGGAGGGCCAGATGCGCAACTCGTGTTCCTCGCCTTCGGCTGGGCGCTCTTCGAGCCGCGAATCGAACCACGTCGGGTCGCGCTCGGCAAAGCGGCTCGACGCGCAGAGCTTCATCAGATCGCGGACTTCGTCATGCCGCCCAGCGAAGAAGACGAACCCCTGGAAGACCGTCGACGCGTTCCCGACTTCGGGCGCGGTCGTCCGCTCACGCTCGGCGAACGAAAATCATTGGCGCGCACACACGACCCCTTCTTGATTCAACGCGTCGTGCGCGACCCGCATCCCGACGTCGTTCGCATTCTCCTCGACAACCCCTCACTCACAGAAGACCACGTCATCCGCATCTGCGCCGCGCGTCCCATTGATCCGAACGTGCTGCAAACGGTCTACCGCAATCGACGATGGGTCGTCCGCTACCGTCCGCGGAACGCCATCATTCGCAATCCCCATACGCCAGTCGACACGGCGCTCTTGCTTGCGCCTCTTCTGCGCAAACAAGAGCTAAAGCAAGCAGCGACATCCTCGGAGCTCGCCCCAATCGTCCGGCTGAGCTGCAAGGCGATTCTCGAGATGCGAACGGCGACGAACCGAGCCGCCAAGCGATTGACGGCTACTTCGTCTCGACCTTGTCGACGACTTCAGCATCCTCCACGCGGGAGGCGGCCTGCTTGGGGACTTGATTCTCGGTCGGGGTCACATCGATGTCGTCATCGGTGTTGAGGCCCCGCTTCAGGTTTCGGATGGCTTTTCCGAGCCCTTCGCCGATTTGAGGCAGCCGTCCGGCGCCGAAAATCAGCATCACGATCAAAAAAACGATGACTAGCTCGCCGAATCCAAGATTGGGCACGAAATCCCCTCCGTTAGATTCCACGGTACGCCGCCCGGAAGAGGTCTGCAAGTCCAGGGCTGTGGTATGGGGACCCCTGATGGAGAGCTATCGAGAGCTGGATCCGGCTGGTATTCGCGGCCTGGTGTTCGATATCGACGACACCGTCACCCGAAATGGGGTGCTCGAGCCTGGTGCGTACGCCGCGATGCACCGCCTGGCGGGCGCCGGTTTCGACCTGGTAGCGGTCACTGGCCGGCCTCTGGGCTGGACCGACGTGCTCGCCCGGCTCTGGCCGGTCCGGATTGCCGTCGGCGAAAATGGAGCGGGCTGGACCTGGGTCGACGAGGCCGGTGCGCACGAGGGCTATTTCTGCAACGAGGCCGAGCGCGAGCTGCAAGCGGACCTGCTCAACGCCATTCGCCAGAAGGTCGCCTCGGCCATGCCCCATGTGCAAACCACGAACGATCACCGCCATCGCCGCTGCGATCTCGCCTTCGACGTGGGAGAATCCCAGTCGCTGCCGCGCGCGGAGATCGACGCGCTGCTCGATCTCATCGAGCGGCTCGGCGCGCGCACGTCGGTTTCTACCGTACATGCGCACGCCGTTCCCGGACCCTGGGACAAAGCCCAAGGAGTGGCCCGCGCCTTGCACGAAGTCCTCGACATCGATCTAGCCGCAGAGATCGAGCGCTGGGTCTTCGTTGGCGACAGTGGCAACGACGAGGCCGCGTTCGCCCGTTTTCCGAAGAGCGTTGGCGTAGCGAATGTCCGAGAGCACTTGGATCGTCTTTCCACGCCACCGCGCTACGTCACCGATGGCGACCGCGGCCGCGGCTTTGCCGAGCTCGCTGCGCACTTGGCGGTCGCACGTGGCTAGACGAAAACCACCGCGAGGCGCGACGGGATCAGAGGCGCACTACGAGGACGGACAGTACTACGACCAGGCCTATCGACTCCGCCGACACGACGTTCGCTTCTACACCGACCTTGCACTGAAGTCGGGAGGCCCCGTTCTGGAGCTCGGTGTCGGAACTGGCCGCGTTGCGCTGGCCATCGCCAAGGCAGGCATCGAGATTGTCGGCGTGGACCCCATGGAACCGATGCTGTCTCGGGCCCGCAAGCGAATCGACAGCCTTCCCCGCGCCGCCACAGAGCGCATCGAGTTACGAAAAGGCACCCTCGAACGCCTCCGCCTACGCCGGAAGTTCCCCCTGGTGATCGCGCCGTTCAATGTCTGGATGCACCTCTACACCCGTCGTGAAATCGAACGAGGCTTCGCGACGGTGCGGCATCACCTCGAGGCCAGGGGCCGCTTCGCCTTCGACGTCTTGCTTCCTGACCCGGTCAGCCTCGCTCGAGATCCATCGAAGCGCTATCGCGGTGGCGAAGTCCCTCATCCCCGCGACGGAGATCGATATCGCTACAGCGAGTACTTTCGCTACGACCCGCTCAGTCAGATCGAGACGGTGTTGATGGACTTCGAGCATCCCGGTGACGCCGATCGCTCGTTCTGCACACCGCTCACCCAGCGGCAGTTCTTCCCGGCCGAGCTCGAAGCGCTGCTGCACTACAACGGCTTCGCGGTGCAATCGCATACGGGTGATTTCGACGGAGGACCGATCAGCGCGGCCACCGAGTCTCAGGTCATCGTCGCTCGACGGCGCCCTACTCCCTGAGCAGCACGTCGCAGTAGTACTTCAGACGCTTGACGAGCTTGCCGTGAGGGCGGCTGTGAATGTCCTTTTTGAGCGCGAGCATGACGCGGCGCTGCAGGGTGTAGCTGTTCCGCGCCGGTTTGGGTGCCGCAGCGCCGCCCGCGAGCTCAATCGGGGCCCAAAGGGCGTCCTGAGGCCAGTGCCAGGCTTGCAGGTCGACGGGGTCGAGCCGCCCGATCATTTGCTCGGCCAGAGCGCGCTTTTCGGAGTCGTGGGCGAGCTCCGCTGCCCATTTGTCTATCTTGTCTGCGACTGGCCGGCCTTCACCGTCGACGGTGATCGGGTCGCCCATGCCCTTCTTCGCAGGACCGGCCTTGCCATACTCCACCGCGTCCGGGTCGTTCTCGATCCCGAGGAACGCGAAAATGCGCTCCAGCTGCGCCGCAGGGGCGGTCACGAGGTCTTCGTATGTGACGTTCAACAGAGGGACCGGGCGCTCTCGCAGGAACGACGCCATCGGCGGCACGTAGCGTTCGAGGATCGGGTTGAACGCATGGGCGCCCTGCCAGTCACCATCGAAAAAGCTATTCGCGTACGAGCTGAAGACCGCAAGCGGGTGCCTGGTGAGCACTACGTACTTTGCGTCCGGATAGAGGCGCTGCAAGAACGGCAGCACCAGCGCGTTGGCGGGCGTCTTGTCGAGAAAGTAGCTGCTTTCGCTGGTCGACAACATCCGGCCATAGAGCGTGTCGGTGTACGCGCGAAGCGCATCGAGATAGTCCTGCTCCCCGCCCGGCAGGCCTTCGATGAAAGACTTGGTCGCCTCCGCGGCATTGATGTGGTCGTAGGGTGCCTTGTCGACGTTGCCGTAGACGCCGAGGTGCGCGATCGGCGTAATCAGATGTGGCTCCGGATGCGTGAAGATCTCGGAGTGCGCGCCCATCATGCGCTGAAGCAGCGTCGACCCGGCTCGGGGCGGCGAGATTACGAAGACCAGTGACATGACGCCCTAGGCAGTCGCTCACCCTTGCGCGGCAAGCTGCCGCAAGACGTACTGCAAAATGCCTCCGTGCAGGAAGTATTCGACCTCCTGAGGTGTGTCGATGCGGGCCTTCACGGTGAACGACTGGCCCTTGTCGGTCTTCACCCCGAGTGATTTACCGGGCACCAAACCCTCGGAAATCCCCGAGATCGCGAAGGTCTCTTCACCGCTGAGCCCCAGCGCCTCTCGACCCTGGCCCGCCTCGAACTCCAGCGGAAGAACACCCATGCCAATGAGATTGGAACGATGAATTCGCTCGTAGCTCTCGGCGATGACCGCGCGAACGCCGAGGAGCAGCGTGCCCTTGGCCGCCCAGTCCCGTGACGAGCCCGTCCCGTACTCCTTGCCGGCGATGACGATGAGCGGCGTGCCGCTGGACTGGTACTTCATCGAAGCGTCGTAGATGCTCATCTGTTCGTTGCTCGGCAGGTAGCGGGTGACGCCGCCCTCTGTGCCAGGAGCCAAGAGGTTACGGAGACGAATGTTGGCAAAGGTCCCACGCATCATGACTTCGTGGTTGCCGCGTCGGCTTCCGTAGCTGTTGAAGTCGCGCGGCGACACACCGTGCTCCTGCAGGTACTTCGCAGCGGGTCCGTCCAGTGCAATGGCGCCCGCTGGCGAGATGTGATCGGTCGTGACCGAGTCGCCAAGCAGGCAGAGCACGCGCGCCCCCTCGATATCCTTTGGAGGGCCAGGCTCGCCGGGTTCGACGCCGTCGAAGAACGGCGGAAGGCGAACATAGGTCGAATCCGGGACCCAGGCATAGCGATCGGACTGCTCGAAGCTCACCTCGCGCCACTGCGGAGGGCCATCGAGCACGACCGCATATCGCTCCACGAATTGTTCCTTCGTGACCGAAGAGCGAAGCGTGTCGGTGACCTCTTGATGAGAAGGCCAGATGTCGCGAAGGAAGACGTCTTCGCCTTCGACGTCTTGGCCGATCGGCTCGTTCGCGAAGTCGATATCCATCGTGCCTGCCAGTGCATACGCGACGACCAGGGGCGGCGATGCCAGGTAGTTGGCGCGGGTCAGAGGATTGACCCGGCCTTCGAAGTTCCGATTGCCGCTCAGTGCGGAGGTGACGACTAGGTTGTTGGCCTTGACCGCCTCGGCGATCTCCGGATCGAGCGGGCCGGAGTTCCCGATGCAGGTCGTGCAGCCATAGCCGACCAGGTTGAAGCGCAGGATGTTCAGGTCGTCCATCAAACCCGATTCCTTCAGATACTCGGTGACGACTTGCGACCCCGGCGCCAGGCTCGTCTTGACCCATGGCTTAGTCCGAAGCCCCTTCGCCACGGCCTTCTTGGCCACCAGGCCCGCCGCCAACATAACCGATGGATTGGAGGTGTTCGTGCAGCTGGTGATCGCTGCTATGACGACGGCGCCGTTTTGGACGGTAAAGGTTTCTTCTCCGCGGGTGACCTCCGCTCCCTTGTCCGCAGACGCCTCGAAGCCTTGGAGCACATGATGAAACGAGCGCTTTGACTCACTGAGCGGGATGCGGTCCTGCGGACGCTTGGGTCCGGCAATCGAAGGCACCACATCGCCGAGGTCGAGGCCGATCGTGTCGGTGAATCGCGGCTCGGGCGCGCTCGCCGTGTGGAAGAGGCCTTGCTCCTTGAGAACCCGCTCCACGACGTCGACATGCGCCTCGTCGCGACCGCTGAAACGCAGGTACGCGAGCGTTTCGTTGTCCACGGGGAAAAAGCCCATCGTCGCCCCGTACTCGGGCGCCATGTTGGCTATCGTGGCGCGGTCCGGAAGCGCGAGATTCTCCATGCCCTCGCCGTAGAATTCGACGAACTTTCCGACCACTCCCTTTGCGCGAAGCATCTGGGTTACCGTGAGAACAGCGTCGGTTGCAGTGGCGCCTTCCGGGAGCTTTCCGGTGATTTTGAATCCAATCACCTGTGGCAGGAGCATGCTGATCGGCTGGCCCAGCATGGCCGCTTCCGCCTCGATGCCGCCAACGCCCCAGCCGAGCACGCCGAGACCATTGATCATCGTCGTGTGCGAATCGGTGCCGACCAGGCTGTCAGGATACGCGATGCACTGGCCGTTGGCCTCGCGCGTGAAGACCACGCTTGCCAGGTATTCGAGGTTGACCTGGTGAACGATGCCGGTGCCCGGCGGCACGACCCGCATGTTCTCGAAAGCGCTCTGCCCCCACTTGAGGAACTGGTAGCGCTCCTGGTTGCGCTCGAACTCGCGCTTCACGTTGTCTTCGAAGGAGCGCAACAATCCGTATGAATCGACTTGGACCGAGTGATCGATGACCAGGTCCGCGGGTTGCAGCGGATTGATGCGACTCGGATCGCCGCCCATCTTCGCGAACTGGTCGCGCATCGCAGCGAGGTCCACCACCGCGGGAACACCGGTGAAGTCCTGAAGCAGAACGCGAGACGGACGGAACGCAATCTCAGTGCTCGGCGCCGCCGCCGGATCCCAGTTCGCGACCGCCTCGATGTCTTTGCGGGTGACGGTCTTACCGTCCTCGTAGCGCAGTAAGTTCTCCAGCAGAACGCGAATCGAATAGGGGAGCGTGTCGATGCCCTTGAAGCCCGCGCGTGTCAGCGCGTCCAGGCGATGAATGACGACCTGGCGGCCTCGGGCGTGCGTCGTCACCCGGCTCTCAAACGAGTCCTGTATTGTCATGTGGGATTGCCTACCACGGCCCCTCTGGCGCGCCACCCCGGTCATCGGCTAAGCTGAAAACGCTGCGTGACAAGCGCCGTTAGAAGCGCTACAGAATGCAGCCCCGGCGCCGTAGCCAAGTGGTAAGGCAGAGGTTTGCAAAATCTCCATTCGTCAGTTCGATCCTGACCGGCGCCTCCAGTCTCAAGCCCGTTTGTGAGCCAGGGCTCGATCCCGAAACGCAAACCAGGTCACGAGCGCGAGCCGCATCCCGCCCGACCAGGAACCGCGACGCCGCACGCAGCCAATCCACGCTCCGGGCTCGGAACCCGCGCAACAGACGGGAGAAGCGCCCCCGTCCCGATCCCTTTCGGCTGGCCGCTTACTTTATTCATTGTAAAGCAAAAACATGAACGCATCGGCCCCGGAAATCGACAAGGATCTGCTGAGGGAACACCTGGCCGAGCTGTCCGAATACGAGGCCGCGCTGACCGACCATCTCTACGAGAGCCTCTTCGCGAGGCTTCCAGATGCCAAAGAGCTATTCGGCACGTACAGCCGTGCGAACCAGCAGCGGATGATGAGCGAGACGCTCGCGGCCGTCCTCAACATGCTCGACCAGGAGCCATGGCTCGGCGAATACGTCCACGCGATGGGCTCGCGACATCAGTTCTCTTACGAGACGCCGGCCGAGATGTATCCGCCTTACGCGGAGGCACTGCTCGAGGCACTTGCGGCGGTGTCCGGCTCTGGCTGGACACCGGCTCTAGAGCGCTCCTGGAAGGCGGCCCTCAATCAGGTCAACGACATGATGATCGCCGGCTACGTCCCGACGTCACACTGACCCCGCCACCGGAACCAGCGCGACCGCTCTGCGCCGGCCGCAACGACGATGAACGGGCATACCGGGACTCCGAAAAAGGCGCGATACGGGGCTTCGTCTACTTCGGCAACTTCGGCTGTTCTAGAGTCCCGCCGCAGTCAAGAGCTCCGAGGAACGCGGTCAACGCAGCCAGCTCATCATCGCTCAGCCCACGATCGGACAGGAGCGGCGTCTTGTTCTTGTTGTCGATGCCGCCGGTGGCCATGACTTTGACCGCCTCCGCCAAGGTGAAGACCGAGCCATCGTGGAAGTACGGGGCGCTCTTGGAAGCGTTGCGTAGGGACGGAACCTTGAAAGCGCCCCAGTCGGCGTCTTGCTCAGTGACTTTGAAGCGCCCGACGTCCACGTCGTCGTCCGCCTTACCGGGCGTACCTATTCCGACGTTGTAGTAGAGCCCGCCTGGCGCTCCCATCGCAGTCGAGAAGAGCGGAGGTGCATGACACACTGCGCATTGGGCCTTCCCCATGAACAGCGTCCAACCTTTCTTCTGCTCATCGCTGAGCGCGCTCTGTTCGCCCTTCGCGTAGCTGTCGTACGGGGTGTCGTTGCAGATCAGGGTTCGTTCGTACGCCGAAATCGCCTTCGCGATCGTGTCCGGTGTCACACCTTCCTCGGGGAACACCTTCTTGAACTGCTTCGCATAGCCTTTGATCTTCGCGACCTCGGCTGCCTTCGCCGAGAGGTTCTCCGCACCGACACCCATGTTGCCGCCGCCCCAGGCGCCCTTGACCTGGGCCTCGAGGCTGCCTGATCGGCCATCCCAGTAGAACGCATCGAAATAGGCCGTGTTCCAGATCACGGGGCTGTGGCGGCTGAGCTGCTTCTCCTTCGCACCGACGGCAAGCGAGGTCTCCCCACCGTTGCCGTGCTCGTTCTGATGGCAGGAGTAACAGGAGCGCGAGCCGTCCACGCTCAGGCGCGGATCGAAGAAGAGTTGCTGCCCCAGGGCGATCTTCTCTGCAGTCTGCGGGTTGTCCGCGGGAATCTTCAGCTCGGGGAAGTCCGCCGGCGCTGGCGGAACTACGACCTTCTCCGGTGCCGTTTCGGCGGCCGGAGCTTTCTTCTCCACGGTCTTGCTCTTGCTCGTGCAAGAAGCGAGACCAAGGGCGAGAACGAATAGGAGACCGGCGCCAATCGCGCGCCACGTGCTGGATGTGCTCGACATCTGCCGATTATCGGACAGCTGGACGTACTGGCAAGGCGAGACGTCCTGCGAATCGGCGTCTGATCGCGATTTCGCGTGAAGATTCGCCAGGCGGCGAGCTAGGCAAGGCGTTCGGCCAGCGCCCGCGCCTCCACGATGTTGTCTTCGATCGAGCAATAGGTCCAGGCTCCGTAGCGACCGATTGAATGAACGTCTTGGGCAGCGAGCAGGGCTAGCCTGGTCGCGGCTTCGGCGACCGACCTCCTGGTGATGTGAACGTACGCGGGATCGAGGAGCACGTCGTGCGAGGCGATCAGCGTCTGATTGTCGAGCACTCCACAGCTTTGGAGATCGGTGAGCACCTTCGCTTTCAATGCGCCGCGGTCGTCCTCGGAGAGCTCGACGCCCCAGGGCACGCCGACCTCGACATACAAGCTCATCCGCTCCGAATCGAAAATGTTGTCGTAGAAGCCCACGCGATAGAACGACAGCTCTCGCTGCGGGTAGTAAATCCAATGGACGCCGGGCGGGCCCTTGCTGTCGAAGCCCAGGTTGAAGACCTGCACTTTGTTGTGGCTGAATACGGCTGAGTCGTACCGAATCGCGCACATGTCGAGCAGCGACACCAGCGGAGCGGTGCTGATCAAGAAGTCGTAGCCGATCTGCCGCCTGCTCGTCTTGGCCACTTTGGCCTCGAGGTCGATGCCGAGCACCCGTTCGCTCACCGTAATCCTGTCGCCGCGCACGCCCTGGGCAAGCGCATGGATGTACTGAATCGCCCCGCCCTCCGGATAGGTAAACGTCGCGTTGTAGCCATCGACGCTGGGCCTGTCGGCGTTCTCGATGATTTCCTCCACACTGGCGTGCGGAAAGAAGCGACCCATCGCGTCGGGGTCGAGCGCTGCCAGGTTCATGGCGTAGAGCTTCTCGTTGTACGGAATCAGAAACTTCTCGGCGATACCACGGCCGTAGCGAGCGTAGAGCATGTCTTTGAAGTTGCCGCTCTTCTCTTCGGGGCGGTCATGCAGGTCTCGTAGGCACTGCTCGTGCTCCGATCGGGGCAACTGATGAATGTTCTTCTGAAACGGAAAATCGATGTAACGGTCTGCGTACCAAATCCGACTGTCGCGCTGCACACGAAGGACATCCTGACGCCCCATTCGGTCGATCAGGTATTGCTCGATCTCCGGATGTCGAAAATGGAAGAAGTGTCCCGAGTAGTCCCAGACGAATCCGTCGCGCTTGACGGTTCGACAGTGGCCTCCGATCTCCTCTTGTGCTTCGACGATCAAGTAGTCGTCGTCTCGCCGCCAATCGGCAAAAGCAAGGCCGCTGACACCGGCTCCGACGATGAGGCAGCGCGTGCGCTCCACGCTAGCGACTTAGCACATCGGCGGCCGTCGCGGTGAAACCACGGACGACACGAATGCCTCCATCGACTCGCCGTCCAAGGGCGACCGGCTCGCCGTCGGGCCCGAACAGCGCCAGTGACTCCTCCGGCGACGCGGCCCGCCAGTCATCGTCGGCAATGACCTCCGGACCGATCGGCCGGCCGTGACGGGCATGGGCAACACCTTCGTCGCTGAGCTCGACCCGCCGAAGCGCATTGCAGGCCTCCCTCAAGGGAATCAATCGCTCGGAGATCGCCTCCGCCGTCAACTGGTCGCCGTAGAGGGCCGAGTCGAGTGAGAACGCGCCGCTGGCGGTCCGTCGCAGATGTTTGACGTGACCGAGGGTCCCGAGGGAGCGGGCAAGGTCGCGCGCTAGCGAACGCACGTAGAAACCCTTGCCACAGTGAAGACTCAAGACGAGCGTCTCCTGACTCAGCTCAGTGACGCTGCCCGAGTAGAGCTCGACCTCTCGCACCGGGGCCTCGACCTCCTCGCCGCGACGCATCCGACGGTGAAGCGGTGTACCCCCGACTTTGATCGCGCTGAGCTTCGGCGCCTCTTGTGGGTGACGCCCAATGAACGTCGCGAGCGCCTTCTCCACGGTTTCGCGATCGAGTGCTGGCACCTCGGCCGTCCGGACGATCTCACCATCTGCATCGAGCGAATCGGTTTCTGCTCCGAGGGCGATGCTCACCTCGTAGCGCTTGTCATCTCGTTGAAGATGCGAAACGAGCTTCGTCCCCTCCCCCAGCGCGACGACCAGAACACCGGTCGCAAGTGGGTCGAGCGTCCCCGCGTGACCCACGGACCGCTGCCCAATCGCCTTGCGAACGCGCTGCACGACATCGTGGGATGTGCATCCCGCCGGCTTGTCGACGATCAGGACGCCGTTCATCCGAAATACTTGGCGAGCTCGTCTCGCAGCAGCGCCTCAGCCTCGTCGATCGAAACGTCGAGCTGGGTCGCGGCCGCGGCCCGATGTCCCCCGCCATTGAGGGCAGCGGCAATCTTCGACACGTCGGCATCGCCGCGCGAGCGTAGGCTTATCTTGGTCTGCAGTCGCTCGCCGGCTGCGTCATGAACGGGCCACTCCCAGAGCAAGGCACCGATCTCGGCGCCTTCGACCCGCCGAGCGTAGTTCACCATGCCTTCGACCATGTCGTCGTTGGCGCCGATGGCCGCGAGCATCTCGCGGGTCACACGCATGATCGCGACCCGACCGTCGAACGCGAACTCGAGGGTTGCGATGATCGCCGACAGCAACTTGAGTCGGGCGGGCTCCCAGCGCTCGAACAACTGATACGCAACATGCCATGGGTCCGCGCCTTCTTCGAGGAGTCTTGCCCCGAGGCGCAGAGTGGCAGGCTTCGTCGTCGCGTATCGAAAGCCGCCCGTGTCGGAAAGGATGGCGGCGTAAATCGGAGTAGCAGACCCCTCGGGAAGCGAGTCCAGGCCGAGTCCTTCGATGAGCTTGACGACGACCTCGCCCGTGGCTGCGGCGTCCGTGTCGCGATACACGATGTCACCGACGTCGTCGTGGGCATGGTGGTGGTCGACGATGACGACCGGTCCGGTGACCTCGGGGCTCGGGAACCCCGGAGGCAGCAGTGCCTTGGCCGCGATGTCCATCACCCAGGTCGCGTCGAAAGTCATACCCGGAGGCACCTCCGCGATGCCCTGCTCGTCGTCCATCAAGAAGAGGAGCGAGTCCGGAATCGCTTCGGGCATGAACAGCGTCGCTTCCTTGCCAATCGCTCGTAAGGTCTTGATCAGCCCGAGCGCCGAACCGAGCGAGTCCGCATCGGGGCGGCGATGGCATGCCACCAGGAAGCGCTCCCCAGCGCGCGCAATCTCGAGCACCTCCTTCATCACTTGGAACCCTCCGAGCCGGAGTCGGGCTCCTCGCGTATTTCTTCCAAGATCGATTCGATGCGAAGCGCCGAGTCCACGACCTCGTCCCAGTAGAACTCCAAGGACGGAACGTGTCGAAGCTCAAGCCGCTGTCCGATCTCTCGGCGAAGAAACCCGCTGGCTCGCTGGAGCGCCGCCACCACGAGCTCCTGGCGGTCGGCGTCGATCTCTTCGAGCACACGTACGTAGACTCGGGCGATGCTCAGGTCGTCAGTCATTCGCACGGCGGAGACCACGACGTCCCTGGCGGCCGGGTCGCGCACGCTGCCACGAAGAAGGAGCTCCATCAGCTCACTTCGAATGCGTTCAGAAACGCGGTCCGCCCTTCGAAAACCTTTCTGCGCCATCGGTTCAGCCCGTCCCATCTCCGAGCTCGCCCAAAGAGAGCAACTCGATCGAGCGATCCAAGACCAGCGTGTCCGCCGAGCCCTCAATGAAATCCGCAATCGCGTCGAGCATCGAATTGGCGTGACGCCGGTCGGTGGAAACCACCGCAAAACCGAGCGTGGATTGCCTATGCGCGTCATGATGCCCGACTTCGGCCGCTGCGACATTGAACCGATTGGAGGTCCGGTCGAGGACCTTGCGCACGATCGAGCGCTTGGCCTTCAGCGAGGTCACCCCTGGCAATGAAAGCGAAATCTGGCAAACGCCAACGACCATGTTCAGACCTCTCGGCGCTCAGCTCACTCGAGAGTCGCCTCGACCTGCTTCTCTTGATAGCACTCGATGATGTCTTGCTCCTTGACGTCGTTGAACCCCTGGAGTCCGATGCCGCATTCCATGCCGGCCTGGACTTCCTTGGTGTCCTCTTTGAAGCGTCGGAGCGAGCCCATCGGCCCCTCCCAGACGATGACGCCGTCACGCACGAGACGGGCTTTGGCCCCGCGGTTGATCTTTCCTTCGAGGACCATGCAGCCCGCGATGGTTCCGATCTTGGGAATGCCGAATGTCTGCCGAACCTCTGCCTTGCCGAGGTCCTCTTGGACGATCTTCGGGGCCAGGAGCCCCTTCATTGCCAACTTGACCTCGTCGATGGCCTCGTAGATGACGCTGTAGGTCCGAATCTCGACGCCTTCCTTCTTGGCGGTGGACGAGGCCTTGCCCTGGGGCCGCACGTTGAAGCCGAGGACGATGGCCTGCGATGCGCTGGCGAGCATGACGTCGTTCTCGGTGATACCCCCGACGCCGGTGTGAATGACGTTGACCTTGACCTTCTCGGTCGCCAGGTCGGTGAGCGATCCCTGGAGCGCTTCGACCGATCCCTGGACATCAGCCTTGACCACGAGCCGAAGCTCCTGGACGTCGCCGCTCTGCATCAGAGCCTGGAACTGATCGAGGCCCCGAAGCCCACCGCTCGGCGCAACGCTCGCCGTCCCTGGCTTCTTCCGCGCGCCTGCCACCTGCTGGGCCTTGCGCTGGTCCGTCACCTCGTAGAAGAGGTCGCCGGCTGCCGGAAGCTCCGCCAAACCCAGCACCTCGACCGGCGTGGCCGGTCCCGCGCTCGGAATTTGCTTGCCGCGGTCGTCGGTCATCGCGCGAACGCGACCCCAGGAGCCGCCGGCCACTACATAGTCGCCTGCGTCCAAAGAACCGTCTCTAATCAATACGTTGGCGACGGGACCTCGGCCGCGATCGAGGTATGCCTCGAGCACGACGCCCTCGGCGGGAATGCTCGGATTTGCGGTGAGCTCGAGAAGCTCCGCTTGAAGCAGAACGTTCTCGAGTAGGCTATCGACGCCTTCGCCGGTGATGGCAGAGCATGGGACGAAGACCGTGTCCCCACCCCAATCCTCGGGCTGCAGACCCAGGGCCGCGAGCTCGTTTCGAACCGTGTCCGCATTTGCCTCTGGTTTGTCGATCTTGTTGACCGCGACGACGATCGGCACCTTGGCTGCCTGAGCGTGAGCCACGGCCTCTCTGGTTTGAGGCATGACACCATCGTCGGCGGCAACCACCAGAATCACTATATCAGTTGCCTGAGCGCCGCGGGCACGCATTGCCGTGAAAGCCTCGTGGCCCGGCGTATCGAGGAATACGACGGTGCCCCGGTCGGTGTCGACCCGATACGCGCCAATGTGCTGCGTGATACCGCCCGCTTCGCCAGCAACGACATCGGCCGCGCGAATCCTGTCTAGGAGCGAGGTCTTGCCGTGGTCGACGTGACCCATGACGGTGACGACCGGAGGGCGGTGCGCTCGGTCATCGGCCTTGTCTTCGAACTCGCCGCGCGCATCGCCGACGATTTGGTCCTCGCTTAGAGCGACGTTCTCGACCTCGTAGTTGAACTCGCCGGCCAAGACCGCAGCGGTATCCGCATCTAGCGTGCTGTTGATGTGAACCCCTGAGACCCCGAGCTCCATCAACTTCATCAAGACGTCGGTCGCCTTGAGGCTCATTTTCTGTGCCAGCGTTTGAAGCTGGACGTTGTCTTCGATTCGAATCAGGCGCTTCGCTGCGCCTGGCACCGTAATCTCGGTCTGCTTCGGCTTCTTACCGGGCTGAAGACGCTTCTTTCCGGGGCGTCCCTGTGGACGGCCGGTGGGACCGATCGAGGAACGCCCGCGAATCTCCCGTCGCCGAGGCGCATGCTGTTCACGCTGCGCGGCATGCTCCGCTACGATGCGGCGACGCGCGCCTTCCGAAAGCGGTGTGGCGCTTGGCGCCTTGGCCTTGCCGCGTCGCATGACGCCGGGCGGCAGCGGATCATGAGAGAAGCGACCTTGCTCGCCGGGCTCTTCGGAAGGCTTCTCCGGCGCAGCGGGTTGCTGTGCGGCACGCGGCGGCTCCTGGGGTCGCTGCGCCTCGGCGGCAGGCTCCGGAGTCGGCTCGGCGGCGACCAACGCCGGCGCTTCGCTTGGGGCCGACTCGGGCTCGACCATCGGCTGGGGCTCCGGAATGGGTGTGGGCGCTGCGGGCGGCGGTGTGTGGGCAAGCGAAGGCTCTTCGAGCTGAGCGCTCGCCGGCGTTTGCGCCACGACCGGCTCTGCTTCCTCAGTCTTCTTGCGACGCTTACGACGCACGACGGTCGGCCGAATTCGTTCTTCGACCATCGCCTCACTTCGATCCTTACCGAGCGATCGTTTGATGCGGTCCACTTCGACCGGATCCAGAACGCTCATGTGATTGCGCACCTGGATCCCAAGGGTCGCAATCCGCTGGATTAGGTCGCGATTTTCGACCCCCAACTCTCGGGCGACCTCGTAGACTCGAACCTTAGTCATCCATCCTCCGATAGGGCCTCTATGTGCGACAGGCAATCGAGGACCGCTCGAGCGATACCCCGATCCATCACCAGGACGACGCCAAGCTCCGAACGGCTGAATGCGTCCCCCAAGCTCGCCTTTGTCCCCCAAGTCGCCGTCGCGCAACCAAGCGCCGTTGCAGCATGTGCGAGCTCATCCCCGCGACCACGCGAATCCTCTGCGCGGATCAGTAGATTCCCCTTGCTTGCCTTCAGAGCAGAGCGAACCGCGTCCCCCCCGAGAGCGAGGCTGCGGGTGCGCTGGGCCGAGCTCAGCAGACCCAGGGCACGCCGCTCGAATTGCTGGACCACCATGCGTTCGATGCTTTCGGGCTCGACTTGAGCCACGCCTCGAAGCGCGCGAGCCAAGCCGCCCCGGAGTGAAGCGGAGCGGATACAGGCCCGTCTTGGGTGCACAGACACCCCGCGGCCGCCAAGACGCCGACCGAGATCCACGGCCACAAAGGGCGCAGTGGGCCCGACTACCAGGCGCACGAGGTCCTCCCGGTCGGTGCGACTGCCGCAGCCGGCGCACATCCGCGTCGACGGCTTGTCTCGTTCGCTCTTGCCCATGACACCCAGCATCGACGCTTACCCTACTTGGTCTCCTCGAACGACTCGGTCTCGGAACCCGTCTCGGGCTCGGAGCCGACCCTGATCTCGGAACCCGTCTCGGTGTCCGAGCCGGCCTCGGCTTCGGCCTCTGCCACCGCCTCGGCCGCCGCCGCTGCCTCTGCCGCTGCCTCTGCCGCTGCCTCCGCTTCCAGTCGCGCCGCCTCCGCTTGGGCGGCCGCGATGCTCTGCAGCATCTTCACCTCGACGGGCGGCCACTCGGCCCCGACGAACTCGGCGACCGCGGCTTTGAGCGCCTGCGCTCTTGCGGCGCCAAGCCCGGACTTGATCGCAAGGCGATCGGTGTCCTCTTCGGCGACGATGACATCGACCGACGTGTAACCGTTCTGCTCGAGCTTGTCCGCGACGCGAGCGTTGACCCCACGCACCAGGAGCAGCTTGTCGCGCTCGCTCGGCGCCTCGGTCGCTTCCGACATCGCTGCCAAGCGCTCTATGCGAAGCGCCTCCATCGCGCTCGCGGCGTCCTCACGAAGCTTCGCGACATCGTCTGCCGAGACCCCCGGCACGGATGCAAGCTCGCCTTCACTGGCTTCGACAACCTCATCGAGGCTACGGAAGCCCATGCGGTAGAGCGATCGTGACAGTTCTTCGTCCGTGCTCAGGCGCGACAGCGCCTCCATTGCTTCTTCCTCGATCTGCTGGAAGCGAGACTCGCTCACGATGTCGAGTCTCCAGCCACTGAGCTGAGAGGCGAGCCGCACGTTCTGGCCGCGGCGGCCAATCGCCAGGGAGAGCTTCGCATCCGGCACGACCAACTCCATGTTGGAGTTGCCTTCGTCGATGACGACGCGAACGACCTCGGCAGGAGCAATCGCGTTACAAACAAAGCGGGCCGGGTCGCGGTCCCAGGGAACGATGTCGATCTTTTCGCCGCGAAGCTCCTGAACCACGGCCTGTACGCGTGAGCCCTTCATGCCCACGCAAGCGCCGACAGGGTCCACATCCGAATCGCGGCTGCTTACGGCGATCTTCGATCGTGCGCCCGGCTCCCGGGCTGCGGCAACGATGCGCACGATACCTTCGTAGATCTCGGGAACCTCCATTTCGAAGAGCTTCACGAGAATCCCTACGTCGGTGCGAGAAAGGATAATCTGCGGGCCACGGGCCTCACGGTCGATATCCTTCAAGAGGGCTACGATGCGATCGCCGGGGCGGTAGCTCTCACGCGGCGTTTGCTCACGCGGCGGCAGCACGGCTTCGACGCCGCGACCCAGGTCGACGATGATGTTTGAACCACGCTCGAAGCGGCGCACCACGCCGGTGATGATCTCGCCTTGGCGGCTCTTGTACTCGAGGAACACCCGCTCGCGCTCAGCATCACGAACGCGCTGGATGATCACCTGCTTTGCGGTTTGCGCGGCGATTCTTCCAAATCGGCTTCGACTCTGCTCGAGGCTCAGCAGCTCGCCGAATTGCTTATCCTGCTCGCGTGCCTTGTCCCGATCTTCAGGGAGGTAGAAGATCTGAAACCCGAGCTCCTCGCCGATTTCTGCTTCGAGGCCGTGCGTCTCCGCTTCTTCGACCGAAATCTCCTGCTCGCTGTTTTCTACCGACTCGACGACGGTCATGTATTGAAACAGGTCCACCGCGCCGGATTCCGGGTTGAACCTCGCTTCGAGCTCGCGGTCAGGACCAAAGGTCTTTTTCGCCGCCGTGAGAATCGCCTGCTCGGTCGCCTCCACGAGAATCTTGGCGTCGATGCCCTTTTCTTGGCTGACCTGTTCAATCACATGCTGAAGCGAGAGCGCGCTTTGCTGCATTGCCATCTACCCACCTAGTTCGAGAATCGGTACACGAGGTTCGCCTGAGCGATGTCCGCGTGTGGAATCAAAAGTATCTTGCCGTCTTGATCGAGCTCGATGCTCTGATCGACGACCCGAAGCAGCTTTCCGCGAAAGCGACGCTGCCGTTCGATTGGAGATTGGGTCTTCAATTTGACCTCGTGACCCGAGAATCGTTCGAAGTCCGAGAGCTTCACCAGCGGCCGTTCGAGCCCCGGAGAGCTCACTTCGAGCCGAAACGCCCCGGAGGGAAGCAAGTCCTCGTGGACGTCCAGACTGGTGGAGATATCGCGGCTGACGCCGGTGCAATCTTCCAGGGACACACCGCTGCCGACCTCCTTGCCTGGCACTTCGCGGTCAATGATGACCCGAATCACTGCCCCCTTTGGCTCTCGCAGGTAGCGTACGTTGACCAGATCTACACCGTGGGCGCGGCAAATTGGGTCGATTAACTGCTCCAATGCGTGGACTAGCTGTTCAGTGGCCGGGGTCAATTTCTGCTCTGGGTCGCTAAACGAAAAATGGGCGGGCCGTGGCGGCCCACCCAAGAGAGGCAAACCAAATTTTCAGGCAGCCACCTACCACAGCGCCCCACCCCCCGCAAGCAAACCGACCGCTTGATGCTTTGCGTCGTTGACAGTGTGAAAGGCATCTTGGTATGCCCCGCCAGTAGCCCCGCCGGATCGGCGCGGGAGCAGGAGGAAAGCATGATGCGTTCGTTGAAGATCGGGCACTGGGTTGCCCTTGTAAGCATGGCGGCCTTGGTTGCGAGTTGTGGATCGACCCGTGAGTCCGCCTGGGACACCAGCGCGGGTGCCGTTCAGCTCGATGACGCGGCTCGGGCGCAGGTCGCCGAGCTGATGTCTGCTGCCGAAGCCGCTTGGGCGAACCGGGGCGACCCCGCACAAGCAAAAGCCGCGATCGACGCCTGGACCAAGGCTGCCGAAATCGATCCCCAAAACGTCACCGCGCTCAACGAGCTGACGCACGCGATTTACTTCTACTCGGATTGTCACCTTCGCTTCGACGAGGACAACCCCGAGGCCTACAAGGACATGCACGAAGAAGGCACCCGCGCCGCCGAGCGCGCCTTGTCGGCGATGTCGCCCGCCTTCGCCGAGAAGATGGCTTCCGGTGAGCGCATCGAAGACGCCATCAGCGTCCTCAACGCTTCGGCGGTGCCGGCGCTCTACTGGCGCTCTTCCAATCTTGGTCGCTGGGCCACTCTCGAGAGCTTCGCAACGCTTCTTTCGTACAAGGACGAGATCCGCGAGATCATGGAGTTCTGCCTCGCGAACAACCCAGACTACTTCTACAGTGGGCCCAACCGATACTTCGGCATCTTCTACGCCAAGGCGCCCGGTTTCGCTGGCGGCGACATGAAGAAGGCGGCCTCGTTCTTCAACATTGCCATCGACGAGTACCCAAACTACTACGGTACGCGAATCCTCATGGCCGAAGAATGGGCGGTCAAAGAGGACAACCGACCGCTCTTCGAAGAGCTTGTGAACTACGTTATCGAGGGTGACCCCAACGTGATCCCAGAGATCGTTCCCGAGAGCCAATGCGAGCAGCGGAAAGCCGCGAAGCTGATGGCCGAAATCGACGACATTTTCTGATCTGAATAGGCCCAAGCGCTACAGCGTCCACAGGGCCAGCCCGAGGAGAATCCAATGCGTAAGTCCATTGTCTGTGTTGCGGCGTTTTGCGCCCTTTCCTTCCTGTTTGCCGGACCCGCTCCAGCATCGGCGCAGGAATACGTCTTGGAAATGGGGACCGTCGTCCCCGCGGGCAGCCCTTGGGCCCTGCAGCTCAAGCGCCTGAAGAAGTATGTCGAAGAAGAGACGGGCGGCCGGGTGAAAGTGAAGCTTCGCCTCGGTGGCTCGAATGAGCGCTCCCTAGCTCGGCGGACCCAAATGGGAAGCAAGCAAGGCTTCGCCGGTTCGGTCGGTGGGCTGAGCTCCATCGTTCGCGAGGTGAACGTGCTCGAAGCGCCCTACGTGTTCGACACGGTCGAGCAGGCGGACAAGGCCCTCGATGACCCGGAGGTCTTGAAGCAAGTTCGCGCGATCCTCGCAAAGCAGAAGCTGGTCTTCGCGCTCTGGGGCGAGAACGGTTTTCGCTCCTACTTCAGCCGGCGCCCGATTCGGAGTCCGGACGACATGAAGGGGATTCGCTACCGCTCGCAAGAGGCCGTCGCGCACGTCGAAGCCTACAAAGCGCTTGGGGCAAGCCCGGTGACCATCGACGTCGCCAACACGATGACCAGTCTGCAGACCGGCGTCGTCGACGGCTTCGACAACACGCCGCTCTTCGCAATGGCAACGACCTGGTACCAGGGCCTCGACGACGAGGAGCGCAACCTGATCCTCTCGAAGCACTCGTACCAACCGGGCATCGTCGTGTACTCCAAGAAGTGGTTCGACACGCTTCCTGAAGACATCCAGAAGGTCCTCCTCAACGTCCCCTACGACCTCACGACCTGGGGCCGTGAGCAAGTCCGCAAGATGGAGCCGGTTCTCATCAAGAACCTCGTCCGCTACGGGTACGATATCCACGACCCGAGCAAAGCCGAGCTCCAGAAGTTCAAGGACAAGGAAAAGGGCGTTCCGGAGAACGTCGCCAAGCAGGTCGGCCCCGCTGGCCAGAAACTGCTGAAGGCAGTCAAAGGGGCGTTGGCCAAGTAGGCCCGCAAGACCGGCGGCCGCCGGTCACGGGGTCTCCCCGTGGACGTACACCCAAGTTCCCGGGTTTTCCTCGGTCGCCATGCCTCCGTGCCAGACATCGGGCAGGTCCGGTCCCGCCCAGTTGTACAGCCATTTGGCATCGTGTGGCGCTAGGTTGATGCAGCCGTGGCTTCGCGGACGGCCGAAGCGATCGTGCCAGAAGGCGCTGTGGAAGGCGTACGCGCCCTTGAAGTACATGACGTAGGGTACGTCTTCGAGCGAGTACGGTGGTTCGCCCGGCTCATCGTTGTCCATCGTGGAGGTCAGATGCTTCCCACGGATGCGATGCAGCCCCTTTGGGGTGAGGTAGCTCTGCTCCGGGGTCGGGGTCCTCGAACGCCCCGTCGAGACGAGGGTCAGGTAGCGAGGCCGTTTCCAGTCATACGCCACCAAGACCTGCCGGCTGAGGTCGACGTCGATCCAGCGCTGCCCTTCTCCGACTCCTTCCGGCGGCGTGCGCGGCTCGATGACCGTCACGTCGGCCTCGCGCACCAGCCGGCCGTTTCCAAGTTGCAGATAGACGCTACCGTCGATGCGGCGGCGGGACCGTACCGGAAGCCAGGACCGACTCTCGATGCCCTCACGAATGGCCTTGAGCTTTCCGCGATCGTTCAGCCGGTACGCGGTCGTCTGCTCGCGCCGGGTCACGGCCACAGGGAGCTCCCAAGCTCCAGTGCCCAACACCTGTCCCCGGAACTGGCTCCATTCCTTGCGACGCAGGTTCTCGGCCGGCACAAAGCCGTTTTGCTGGGTGCGCCAGTAGGTCTCGCCATCTCTTTCGAAGCGCCGATCCAAGCTCACATAGAAGCCCGGCCGGAGGATCCGAAGCACTAGTGGGTTGGTGATGTTCTGCTCGGGATCCGGCGCGGCGGGCTCCTCGGGCGACGCGGTCTCGACCACGGGTTCCGGAGCTTCCGGCGGGATCAGGTACACCTCATCGGCTTTGGGTATTCGCTTGTAGAGCGGAGTCTTTCGTCTAACGGTCACGTACTCGTAGGGCATCGGCGCGTCGCGGTCGGCTTGCCGCGCTCGAAGCTCCGGGAGTCGTTCGCCCGAGAACACGATGATGTCTCTCGCTCTGCAGGCGAAGCCGCCGGTGTCGAGCTCGTACCAGCCCTCTTCGCAACCTTCGTAGCCAACGGGCTCGGTCGTAGTCGAGTGAAGCAGGGCCCCTGCGCGCAGATAGCCCAGACGCGCACCCTCCGAGCTGGGTGCCGATCGAATTGGCGTGACAAAGCGCTTCGCGAAAATCCGCTGCGGCGGTCCAAGATCGCGCGCCCTCTCGGGGATCTCGATGTCGAGGAACGCAAGCGGATCATCGAAGCTGCAACCCGCCAACGCAAGCACGAGAAACGCAAGAGCGCCTGAAAAAACGCGCCCCGGGTCCATCAGTGGTCGTCGTGTGCGCTGCACAGCCTCGGTCTGCTACGAACTGTCACTAGGATGCGCACGGGTCAACACGTCGAAGCTTTTTCCACGACGTTCGGACTCGTGGCTTCCCTCTCGGTCCACCTAGCCGCCCTCGCCTATCTCGCAAGCGCCACCGCCCAGTACGACTTCGACTTCGAGCTCACGCTACCCACCGAAGTGGAATTCGGTCTCACCGGCGAGATGGCAATGGCTGCGGCTCCGCCGAGAGCGACGGGCTCGCCCGATCCGAGGTGGGGAGACCTTGCACCGAAGGCGGGCGATTCGGACCGCTCGACCATCGACGCTGGCGTCCCCCTGAACCCGAACACCGATCCCGACCCCGTGACGGACGCGGACCCTGACACGGATACTGGCACTGATCCTGACACCGACTCGCTCACCGAACCGGAGCTCGTCGCTCCCTCGACGCTTTCCGGCCCCTCCCGCATTCCGCCGGGCGCTCAGCTGGCTCTTCGCGTGGATTTGAAACGGGTTCGGGAGTCGCCTCTTGCCGCGGATGTCACGACCTTTTTGCGCGGGGTTCCCGATTGGCAGCTCTTGCTCCAGGGCTCTGGAATCGATCCCGTCGTCGACCTCGATCGTTTGCTCGTCGCCACACCCAACCTGGAGCGCTCAAAGCTGGTGCTCGCCGGAAGGCACCGTCGCGATGAAAACTTTGCCCGCAAGAGCGTGAAACGCCTCGCCGGCTCGCGTGGCAAGGCCGTGCGTTGGCGGCAACGATATGGAGTTGCCACGGCGCCTTGGCACAACCTCGATCAAACCCCGCGTACCATCGCGCTCCTGAGCACGCGGCACTTCAGCATCAGCCGGCGACAAGACCTCGAGCGTGTCCTCGCCATGGCCAAGGCACGCGAGCTTCGCGACGCAAGGAAGGAGGGGCTCGTCGCGGCGCGTGGGCCGGACGCACTTCTGTCGATGGGACCGGACGAAGCGATCTCTCTCGAGGTCGAGGGCCTGCACCGCTTCGTGCGGGGCAACATCAAGCACGTGCCGATCCGTATTCGGCTCGCCGTGCGTGAAACCGGAACGGACGAAGCGACGGTGTCCGTCCTGGCAACGTACGCCAGCGAAGAGCTCGCAACACAGGCGTCCGTCTACTGGAAGAAGGTCGCTACCTTCTATTCGCAACAGCTGATCATGTCCTTGGCTGGCTTTGGAAAGACGCTGCGACGGATGGACTTCGCGCCCGAAGAGGAGCGAATCCAAGTCTCCTTCAAGCTCGACGCAGACCAGATTCGCTTCATCCTGAGTTACGCGGAAGGAAGGCTGCGAAGCTCGTCCGCTGGCGGCCGCAGAGGCACCCGCCCAACAAAAAAGGGGCCCTGAGGCCCCTTTTTCTCGATTCGTCGTCTCAGTGACTCAGAGGACGAGGTCCTTGAGCTTCTTGAGAGGTGTTGCGCGAATCTTCTTCGACGCAGGCTTGGGCGGAAGCATCATCTCCTCGCCGGTTGCCGGATTGCGTCCCATCCGAGCGGGTTTCGCCGGAATCTTACGGACTTTGAGCTTAATCATATCAGGAATGACGAACTCTCCCGGACCACGGCGACCAAGCTCTTTCTTCACGAGATCTTGCAGTGCACCGAAGACACTCGTGATTTCCTTCTTGGTCAGGCCGCTCTTGTCGGCCAGTTCGCTCATGATCTGGGCCTTTGTCATTCGCTTGCCCGCTACCATAGTTCCCTCCTAACTCTGTGACCTGCCCCTTTTGTTCAAAAAGGCCCCCAAAAGAAAGCCCCAGACAGGTACGGCGCCATCTATGCCTGGGGTTTTCCTTGCTGACAAGGGTCTTTGTGCGTGATTGCAAAGAAATTTCTGGGGGTTAAGCGATCCTAGCTGGTGACCGAACGGGGCCACTGACAGCGGGATCCCATGTGCAGAGGCGCTTACCCACAGGCGGTCCACAGCTGTCCGGGGACAAGTCGCTCGATTTCCCACAGCGCGCTTTGAAGGACTAAATCCGATGTAATTGCGTTCCTTTACCGTCCAAAACGGCAGTGTTACGCGAAGGTTACGAGCCCTGATCTCGGGCGTTCGCTGCGGGTTTTCCACAGGGCCGAGGGGTTAACGAGCGGCTTCCACGGAGGCTAGGAGCTCCTCTGTTCGCGCTGTCATTTCGCGCTCCTCCCGTTTGCTGACGTGGTCATGGCCCAGGAGGTGAAGCAGACCGTGCGCCAGCAAAAACGTCACTTCCTGAACGATTGGGCGATCGTGCTCGGCCGCCTGACGCCTGGCGGTGGGGATGGAGATCACGATGTCGCCCAAAAGCTCGGGCTTCGCCCTTGGCCCAGGCCCCTCCTGCATGGGGAAGGCCAGGACGTCGGTGGCCTTGTTCATCTTTCGGTACTGGCGGTTGAGCTCACGGATGGTCGGGTCGTCGCAGAGCACAATCGACAGCTCTGCATCGGGCAGTCCAAGGGAATCAAGCATGACCTCCGCGCGCCAACGAAGAACGGCGTGACGAACGGGGCGCTGTTGCAGGGCGCGCGAGCGAATCCATACGGGCATCGTTTGGCTACTGGCTCCCAGCTCTGACTCGGTCAAGTCGGGCGGCGGGGTGCCCGAGGCGGGCCGGTTGCTATGCTCCCGGCGTGTTCGAGAAAGTACTGATCCTCCGGCGCGGAGAAGCTGCGACCCGTGTGGCGCGGACCTGCCGTCGACTGGGCGTCGAATCGATTGTGGTCGCTCCCAAGGACGAGCAGGCGAGCCGTCACATCGAGGCCGCGGACAAGAGCATCGAGGTCGACTTCGAAGAGGCCGACGGCATCCCGACCGAGCAGTTGCCGGCAATCCTCGAGCAAGCGGGCGCCGAAGCGGCGCACCTCGGCTACCAGGGCCAGCCCGAGATGTTCGAGCTCGCGAGCGCCGCCGAGAAGGCGGATGTCGCCGTGGTGGGTACCGACCTCGACGTGCTGGGCGCCCTCGCCGACCAGGCCACCATCCAGGCAGCAGCCGAGAGAGCGCAGGTGCGAACCGTCCAGGACCGCGAGAACCCGTCACGGCCGCGCGAAATCGGTGTCTTGGTGGCGGCAGACTCCCATGGAGAAACCATCGCCATCGTCGAATGCGACCGCAGCCTTTCGAGCTCCGCGCACACGCTGATTCACGAGACACCCTCACCCGAGCTCATCTTTCGTACCGATGGTGAAGCGTTTCGGATGGCGCTCTTCGAAAGTGCTCGACGCCTGGCGGCCGAGCTTCGTTACGCAGGGCTTCTCGAAGTGCGGTTTCAAATCGACCCATCAAGCCTCTCCTGGGTCTCGGACGTCAAGATCGGCCTTCCGCGACATCACACCCTGATCGAAATGGTCACGCGCCTGGACTTGGTCGCGCTTCAGCTTCGAATCGCATCAGGTGAACCCATCCCCGAGGAGCTCGAGACGCTCGAGCCCCGCGGGCACGCCCTCGACGCATCGATCCTCGCGCTCGATCAACAGGAAGCGGTCGTCTCCTCGTTCTCCGTTTCGCCGTCGCAGCAGGGCCGGGTTCGTGCGACGTCCTCCGCCACGGTGGGACTGCCCCTGCCAGCTGACGACCGTCCTCTGATTGCGAAGCTGACTACCTACGAGCCAATCCGCCACCGCGCACTCCTGTCGATGGATCGGATGCTGGCCGAGCTGCGCGTCGAGCCGTTCGGGACGAACGTGCAGGCGCTGAGGCGAGTCCTCAGCGACTACTCGTTTCGTGCAGGGCAGTACGACAGCGAATCGGCCGTGCGCTTGGCCAACGGCTGAGCTCCCCGTCGGCCCTCAGGCTGCGAAAGTCGACTTGCGAGCGTACACCGCGGCATCGCCCAGTTGCTCTTCGATACGCAGCAGCTGGTTGTACTTCGCGATTCGCTCGGAGCGCGATGCGGACCCGGTCTTGATCTGGCCGGCGTTCGTGGCGACCGCGAGGTCGGCGATGAACGTGTCCGCAGTCTCGCCGCTCCGATGTGAGATGATCGACGCGTAGCCGTTCAGGGCACCCAGGCGAATGGTGTCGAGGGTCTCGGTGACCGATCCAATCTGATTCACCTTGATCAGAATCGCGTTGGCGACGCCCTGATCGATACCCATCTGCACTCGCTCGGTGTTCGTGACGAAGAGGTCGTCGCCGACCAGTTGCACGCTACCGCCTTGGGTTTCGGTCTGGATCTTCCAGCCGTCCCAGTCGTTCTCGTCCATTCCGTCTTCGATGCTGACGATCGGGTACTTCGAGCAGTAGTCCGCGTAGATCTTGACGAGGCCAGCCGCGTCGACCGGCTTCTTGTCGAAGGTGTAGACGCCCGTCTTCTTGTCGTAGAACTCGCTCGCCGCGCAGTCGAGGGCTATCGAGATCTCTTCGCCGGGGCGGTACCCCGCGGCCTCGATCGCGCGCGCAACGAAGGAGAGCGCCTCCTCGTTGGTCGCAAGGTGCGGTGCGAAACCGCCTTCGTCACCGACACCGGTCGCGTGCCCGGCATCTTTGAGAATCTTCTTGAGATTGTGAAAGGTCTCGGCGCCTGCTCTAAGCGCGTCCGAAAACGAATCGAAGCCGTGCGGAACGACCATGAACTCTTGAATCTCGAGCCCACTGTCCGCGTGCGCGCCGCCGTTGATGATGTTCATCAAGGGCGTCGGCAGAACCTGAGCCTGGACGCCTCCGAGATAGCGCCAAAGAGGCAGCCCCACCTCCGCTGCGGCAGCGCGGGCAACCGCCATCGAAACGCCGAGGATCGCGTTCGCCCCAAGCTTCGCCTTCGAAGGCGTGCCGTCATAGTCGAGCATGGTCTGATCGACCTCGGCCTGGTCGAGCGCGTCCGCGCCAATCACCTGCGGCGCGATCTCGTTCACCACATTCTCAACGGCCTTCAAGACGCCTTTGCCGAGATAGCGGCTGGCATCGCCATCACGAAGCTCGAGCGCCTCGTGCTCGCCCGTCGATGCCCCGGACGGAACAGCGGCACGGCCGGTTGCGCCACCCATCAATTCCACGTCGACCTCGACGGTGGGATTGCCTCGGGAGTCCAGAATCTCTCTTGCGCCTATGGCGATGATCTCGGTCATGATTTCACCTCGCGGACGCCTTAGCGGCTGATTAGGAGCGATGCAAGGATGTGGGTGCTAGGCTCGGCGGCCATGCATGCCCAGCTGTTCATTCCTTGGTTTCGTCTCGAGTCCTGGGACATCCCGCTACCGTTCTCACTGCCGGTCTTGGGCGACACCCTGTCGATTCAGCCCTTCGGCGTTCTGGTCGCCACCGGCGTGCTCCTCGGCGCCTGGGTCGCCGGACGTTTCGCACAACGCAACGACTTGGACACCGTGGCCACCGGCGACCTAGTGACCTACGCGGTCGTAACTGGATTCATTCTAGGCTACTTCCTGAACGGCCTCTTCTACGAGCGCGAGACCTTCATGGAGATCGTCCGCGATCCCTCCCTGCTCTTCTCGACCTGGCTTGGGCTCTCCTCGTATGGCGGGTTCTTCGGTGGCATTCTCGGCTGCTTCATCTGGAAGTACCGCAAGAAGATGGACCTGCTGCCCTACGCCAACGCCGTTTGTTTTGGCTTGCCCGTCGGCTGGCTCTTCGGACGCATGGGCTGCTTCGTCGTGCACGATCATCCGGGCAAGGTCACCGACTTCGCGTTGGCAGTCTCCGAGTACCGTTTTGGCGCCCCTCCCTATCAGCCGCGCCACGACCTCGGCCTGTACGAAGTGATCTACTCCGCCTTGATCATTGGGCTCTTCGTTTGGCTCGAGCACCGCAAGCGCCGTCCTGTCGGCTTCTATTGCGTGCTTCTGCCGCTGCTATACGCGCCGGTTCGGTTCTTTCTCGACTTCCTGCGAGCTGCCCCGCTCGAGGGCGGCGACGTTCGGTACGGCGGGCTCACTCCGGCGCAGTGGTCCTCCTTCGCGATGGTCTGCGTCGGCTTGGCGGTGTGGCAGTTTGCCGTGAAACCCCGAATGCTGAGCGGGGAATCGCAAAGCGCGCGCGCCTGAGGCGCTACTTCAGTGAGACGACGGTGACCTGAGGGCCGCCTTCGTCCTGGGTCGCCTGGCGAAAACCCTCGACGTAGGCAGCGTCCCGCGAGAGATGCTCGTGGATGGCGCTCCGAAGCGCACCGCTGCCCACTCCGTGCACGATGAACGCGTTCTGTTCGGCGGCGCCGTACATCCGGTCCAGAAAGGCCTGAGTCAGAGAAACCGCTTCCTCCGCGCGAAGGCCACGCACATCGAGAGTGTTGTCGCCTGTTCGCAGAGCGCGCTTCACCTTGAACTGCGTGCCGGTCACGGGTGCCCGTTCTCTCACCGCTGGCGCGGAGACCTGCTTGATACCGCGGAGGTCGCTCAGGTCTACCCAGAGCTTCATCATGCCTGCCGCGACGCGGACCTTCCCACGAGCCGGCCCTTCGACCACGTCTGCGACGCTCCGAAGCCGTTCGACCCAGACGCGATCGCCGACCCGAACCGATTCGAGCGGGGTCTGCGAGGTTTCGACCGGTTCAGGCTCGAGCGATCGACGTTGACTCTCGATCTCGCCGAGGACGGCACCTGCCTCGCTCAGAAGCTCGGAAACCGCGGCGACCGACTTGGCTTCGGACCGCTCTCGAAGTGCCTTTTTGGCCTGGTCGAGCCGGCCGTGAACGTCCCTGAGCTCATCGACCAACTTCTGCGCTTCCTTGCCGAGCGCTCTCGCGTCGCGCGCCTTGAGCTCTTTGCGTCGCTTGTCGACCTTCGCTCTCTCCTCGGAAAGCTCGGCGCGCTCGTTCTGAAGCGCGGATTGCTCCTCGAGTGCGGCTTTCGTCGCCGTGTCCAACTTTGCGACGAGGGTCTCGAAGCTTCGCGAATGCTCCGGCAGCGCGCTTCGTGCCGCATCGATCACGTCGGCAGGAATGCCGAACCGACGGGCCACTTCGAGCGCATTCGAGCCACCGGGAACGCCCATTCGCAGGCGGAACGTAGGCGCCATTTCATCGAAGTCGAAACCTACGGCCGCGTTGTGCATCTCGTCGCGCTCGGCTGCTAGCGCCTTCAAGGCCTCGTAATGTGTCGTCACAGCGACTGCCGTCCCGCGCTCGACCAAGCGCGTCACAATCGCGCAGGCCAGGGCAGCGCCGGCTTCGGGATCTGTGGCACCGGCAAGCTCGTCGAGCAGGACTAGCACCGATTCACCAGCCTGTTCGAGCACGCTCTTGAGAGTGACCAAGTGGGCCGAGAAGGTCGAGAGACTGCGCGCAAGGCTCTGCTCATCGCCCACCGCGGCGAGCACGGGCGAGAAGAACCCGCAGACACTGCCCTCCGCTACCGGCACGGCAAGCCCCGCTCGCGTCATGAGCGCTGCCAGTCCGAGCATCTTCAGCGCGACTGTCTTGCCGCCCGCGTTGGGGCCCGAGATGACCAGAGCTTCACCTCCCCGGAGGTCGATGTCGTTCGGGACGACCTCGAGTCCGCTCAAGGCGAGCAGCGGATGCCGCGCCTTTCGCAACGAAATTCGTGGCTCCTTGGTCAGCTCGACGAACTCTGCCCGCAGATCGATTGCGAGCTTTGCGCTGGCGCTTCGCAGGTCGGCATGGTCGAGCGCTTCGGCTGCGGCTCGGAGCTGCGGCACGTACTGGCGCACCAGGTCCGACAGCGCTGCAAGGATTCTCCGCTCTTCGCGCTCGAGCTCGGCCTGCGCCATCTTGAGGCGGTTGCCGCGCTCGACCAACTCGCGAGGCTCGACGAATATGGTCGCCCCGCTCGCGCTCGATCCGTGCACGATGCCATGAAAACGCTCGTGCGCATCGGCGCGAACGGGAAGCACATAGCGGCCCTCGCGAATCGTGAAGAACGAGTCTTGCAGGATTGCGCTTCGCTTCTGAATCAGCTCTTCGAGCTTCCGAATGATCCGTCCGCGAAGATTGCCTGCCTCGTGACGTAGACGGGACAGCTCGGCGCTTGCCGAATCGAGGATCGTGCCGTCATCGCCTATCGACAGGCCAAGCTCTTCTTCGAGCCCCTCGAGCGTCGGATCGATGGCGCAAATCCGATAGAGATTCGGAACGCCGTCCTTACGTTGACTGAGAAAGCGACGAAGCGCGGCCGACGCGCGCAGCGTCATGCGTATGTCTTTTAGGGCGCTCCCATCGAGAACACCTTCCCGCTCCAGGTGCTGCAACGAGGCCGCAATTTCGCAAATCCCATCCAAGGGAAGCGGCTCGTTTCGAACGAGCAGCTGCCAAGCTTCTTTGGATTCGGCTAGCGCACACTCGGTCTGCTCGAACGAGTCCGCAAGCTCCAGAGACAGGCCCTCGCCGAGCGGCCCCCTGCATCGGTCCGCCACGGCGCGCTCTAGCTGGTCCCAGTCGAGATCGGCTAGCGTCTTGTGCTCGGCTTCACTCACTGAGCCCACTCGGGAACCTTGAGGTCCGAGGAGCGGGCTGGCGCCTGACGCCTGGGCTTGGGAGCCTGCGCATTGCGCGGCTTGTGGCTGGGCTTCTTCGGGGCCTGGAGCTCGATCAAAACGGTTTTATCTTGGCTCGGGGTGAGCGCAATGCGTCCCCTCCGTTTACCGAGCTTCGCAAGAAGCACCAGGGGCGCTCCCGGCACGACCTGTAGCGTGCACGGGGTCGCGGCACATGCCTGTGAACCGGTCTCATAGAGGACGCGCGCCCCTTGTGGATCGCTCGCCACGTTCAGGTCAACAAAAATCGGCTCCGGCTCGACCTCCGGGACTATCGGCTCATCTACGAAGAGGGTCTCGGTCTCTGCGACCGGAAGCTGCTCGGCCGGACCTCCGCTGGCCTCCGCTGCGCTTCCCGAGCCGGAAAGCGATCCTAGGGCAAGCCAGGCAACGACGCCCGCCGCACCCAGAACCGCGGTCGCCCAGACCCAGGGAGAGGTCTTGCGCCGCGGAACCGCGCCGAGGTCGTCCATCAATGGCAGACCGAGCGCTGACGGTGGCGTCCGTCGAGTTGCACGGCTGACGCGCCCATCGAGAGCGCACACGATGGCTTCAGCAAGCTCTTCGGTGTCCTGATAGCGGTCGTCCGGGCTCTTGGCGAGCGCCTTGCGAATCACAAGCTCTAGCTCTGGGCTCACCTTGGCGTTGGGGTTCACCTGGTCGATGCCCGGAGCCTCCGCCGTCAAGTGCTGCGTGAGAATCCCCATGAAGGTGTCGCCTTCGAACGGCACGCGGCCCGCGAGACACTCGTAGAGAATGATCCCGAGCGCGTACACGTCGACCCGATGGTCGAGGTCTTTACCCCCCGCTTGCTCGGGTGACATGTATTCGGGCGTGCCGAAAATCATCCCGGTCTTGGTGAGCTTGCGCCCTGGAGCGCCGTCGGTTTCGATGTCGCTCATCTTCGCGATGCCGAAGTCGACGATTTTGACGAAGTCCTCGACGCCATCACGCTTCGTCAAGAAGATATTCTCGGGCTTGATGTCGCGGTGCACGATGCCCTTGGCATGCGTGGCGCAAAGAGCGCGACAACACTGGAGCACGATGTCGCACGCGCGTTCCGCCTCGATCGTGGCCTTCTTGCCTAGGACGTTACCAAGGTCCTCGCCATCCAGGTACTCCATCACGAAATAGCTCGAGCCATGCGTGGTCTCGCCAAAGTCGAAAATGTCGACGATGTTTTCATGGCCGATTCGCGATGCGCTCTTGGCTTCCTGCCGGAAGCGCGCCACCACTTCCGGCCGCCGCGACAGGTCATCCCGCAGAACCTTGATAGCCACCCGCTTGTCGATGTCGCGATGGAGGCCCTCGTAGACCAGACCCATGCCGCCTTCGCCAATCCGGCTCTTCACCAGATAGCGGCCGGCAAGCACGTTGCCGATCAGCGGATCGTTCGGGTCGAGTGGGCTCACGCTCATTTGCGACGTCGTGACTAGACGCGTCGCGTCGACCGGACAGAACACCTCTCCGCCGCCGTAATCAATTCTGCAGGCGGGACATACCTTCATATTGGTGAATTCCCGATTAACTCCCCTGAATTCACGGTAGCATCGCCATTAACAGAGGGTCAACGAAGGCACGTAAATCGTGAACCCGCGTTGCCAATCGAAACCAGCTTTGATAGGCGCAGGCCGTGGGTTCTACGGTACGATTGCTCGATGATGCGCTGATCGACCAAATCGCCGCAGGCGAAGTCATCGAGCGGCCCGCGAATCTCGTCAAAGAGCTGCTGGAAAACGCAATCGACGCCCAGGCGGCCTCGATTACCGTGGCAGTGGAAGACGGAGGGCGCGGTCAGGTTCGAGTGACCGACGACGGGATTGGCATGTCGTCGGAGGACGCAGCCCTCAGCATCCGACGACATGCCACCAGCAAGATCGCCTGTTTCGACGATCTGGTTCGGGTCTCGACCCTAGGCTTCCGTGGAGAAGCCCTTCCCTCGATTGGCTCTGTGTCGAGAATGACGATCCGGACTCGGCTCAGGGAGGCGCTGGAAGGAACCAGAATCGTCGTCGAAGGCGGCGAGTTGCGCGAGGTGTCTCCACTCGGATGTCCACCGGGGACCAGCGTCGAGGTCAATGACCTCTTCTACAACGTTCCGGCGCGAAAGAAGTTTCTTCGGGCACGTCAGACCGAAACTTCACGCATCTTCGAGGTTTGTCAGCGTATCGCATTGAGCCATCCCGAGCTGCGCCTGCTCGTGACCTCCGATGGTCGGACGGCGCGCCAGTATCTCCCCGTCAAGAGCCTCCTCGAGCGGGCGTATCAGGTCTTTGGTGACGTCGCGCTCCAGGACATCCACGCGGAACGAGACGGGCTAGTCCTCGATGCGGTTCTCGGGCCCATCGAGCTCGCGCGGGCCGGAGCCCGACACCTCTTTCTCTTCGTCAATGGACGACCCATCAGCGACCGTCGCCTCGCCCGGGCGATCGCTTTCGCATACGGCGATCGATTGCGGCCCGGCCACTATCCGCGGGGTCTGGTTTCGCTTCGACTCGCCCCTGAAGACGTCGACGTCAACGCGCATCCTCAGAAGACCGAGGTGCGCTTCAAACGGCCTGCGCAGCTCGTCGATCTCGTGACCCGAATGATCGCAGCTCGACTTCCGGTGGGCCCGGCCGGCGATGGCTACTGGGAGGCGCGCATTGGAGCGTCTGGACCGATCCGCAACGCTGATGCGACGACTAGCGGCAAGACAGCGGTCGCTACTGCGGCTGGGGTGGCGCAGCCGGCGGAACCTTACCAGGCGCGAAGCCCGAACGGGCTTCGCCTGATCGCTCAGGTTCGTGACCGTGTTCTTGTTTGCGAGGCAGAGGATCAGATTCTGCTTCTCGATCGCGAGCTCTCCGAAGCGCTGGTTTGCTTCGACGCAGTTCGTGAAGCCGCCGAGGCTGGAACGCTCTCGCATCAAAATCTGCTCTTTCCGGATCGACTCGAGCTCGCGGCCTCTACGGAAGCCGAGCTCAAACGCCACGAGCCAACCCTACGCGCCCTCGGCTTTGATTGGTCGGAGCTCGGCGAGGGTTCGTACGTGGTCCGGGCCGTTCCCGCTCTGCTCGCCCACGCCCGCGCCACGGCGCTCTTCAAAGAGGCTCTCGCAGCCCTACGAAATGGAGGCGAGGAAGCACGGGTTGCGGCCTTTCGCGCCATGGCTCAGTGCGCCGCGACCCCCAACGGCAAACCGCTCGACGAAGCCGCCGCAAAGCACATCGTCGCGAATGTCTGGCCAAGCCGGAACGCCCATCGTTCCTGCGTTCTCGCAAGAGTGCCCCTGTCATCCTCGGGCTCGGAGAACGCCCTTGTCTGAGCTCCTTCAGCCGATCCTCGTCATCGCCGGATCGACCGCCACGGGCAAGACCGCCGCGGCGATCGAGATCGCGCGTCAGCTCGGCGGCGAGCTGGTCGGCGCCGACAGCGTGCAGGTGTACCGCGGCTTCGACATCGGATCTGCGAAGCCAAGCGCCGCTGAGCTCCGGGGAGTCGAACACCATCTCATCGATGTGTTCCACCCAAACCAGGAAGTCGACGCCATGGCCTATGCCGCGCTTGGCGACGCTGCGATTCGAGACATCGTAGGCCGCGGGCGCCTTCCGATTGTCGTGGGCGGCACTGGGCTTTGGATACGCGCTCTCATCCGCGGGCTGGTCGACGTTCCAGCCGTCGATCAGGTGATCCGGAAGCGTCTCGAAGACGCGGCGATGAAAGATGGTGGACCCGCATTACACGCTCGCCTTGGCGAGGTTGATCCGATTTCTGCCAAGGCGATTCATCCGAACGACAGCCTTCGAATCGTGCGCGCCCTCGAGGTCTACGAACAGACCGGCATGCCACTCGGCGCGCTCCGCGCGGAGCACGCGCTCGGCCAACCAAGGTACCGGGCGCTCCTCATCGTGCTCGAAATGGAGCACGAGGGTCACGGCGCAGTCATCGAAGACCGGGCCAGGCGGATGCTGGAAGCGGGCTGGGTCGACGAGGTACGTTCGCTCCGCGAGCGCTGGGGAGACCAGATTCGCCCCTTCGGAAGCGTCGGATACCGAGAGGTCCTGGAACACATTCGCGAGGATGTCCCTTTCGAAGAAACAGTCCGTCGAATCCGGAAGTCGACGCGAATTTATGCGCGCCGGCAACGAACCTGGTTTAGAAGCGAACCCGGTGTAAGCTGGCGCAGCGAAAGCGCCGAGCTGCGCAAGCCGAGCAGCCTCGACCGCATCGCACGAGAACTAGGGCTTTGAACTTCTTCGGACATGCAGTCGTTGCGAGCTGGGCCGACCGCCGAGCGGGACACCTGCTTGGGAGCATGTTGCCCGACTTCGAGACGATGTTGGGCGTCCCTTTGTTGGAAGTCCGCGATCCCGGTATCCGACGCGGAATCGAGCTGCACCATCGGACCGACGACGCGTTTCATCGATCAAATGTTTTTCTCTCCTCCTGCGCTCAGGCCCTCGACGCCTTGACCGATGCCGGCGTGCGACGCGGAACCGCTCGAGCTGTGGGTCACATCGGCACCGAATTGTTCCTCGATGGCTGGCTCGTGCGGGAGCAGGGCCACGTCGACGCGTACCTCGCGGCGCTCGACCTCGAAGCCAGCGAGCTCCTGGACTGGAAGGACCAAGGGCGGGCGTTCTCGAAGCTCCGGACTCGACTCAGCATTTGGGGTGCGCCAAGCGACTACGCCGACCCAGCGTTCGTTTCGGCCAGGCTCCGGGACGCACTTCGACACCGGCCGGCGTTGGCGGTGCAAGAGGACCAGGCCGCTCGAGTCTCAGACTACCTCCCGTCCCTCCAGAGGATCGTGGAGGACGGCGCCCGAGAACTGCTCAAGGAGCTCCAGGACACGCTAGGCTTTGGGGACTGAGATGCTCGACGAAGGGGGATCGCGCAGCGCGAGCGGCGAGAAACGCCGCCGCTACCTGAGGTGGGGCCGAATCGCCGTCACGTTCGGAGCGGTCGCGTACTTGGTGAGCCTCGTCGATCCGCGCGACGTCTTGAACGCGTTTCAGCGTCTCTCCCTCGGCGCTGGGCTCACCGCCATCGCGGTCGTTCTGCTCGGACTGTGCTGCGGCATGGTTCGCTGGCGCCTGTTGTTGCGAGCCTACGGCGCGATCGACATCCCACCCTGGCCTCGTGTCGCCCACCTGTACTTCGTCGGCCACTTCTACAACACCTACGCGCCGGGCGGCGTCGGCGGCGACGTCATTCGCGGCGTGGCAGGCCGCAAGGCGTTCGGCGACCTCGATCTGGCAAGCGCGACTAGCGGCGTGGCCGTAGTGTTCATCGAGCGGGTCGTTGGTGTTTCGGCGCTGCTCGTTCTGGCGGCGGGCGCCTATCTGATTCGACCGATTCCCGGAATCCAGAACGTGGGTCTCTGGGCCACGCTTGGTCTCGGGGCCGCTGCCGCCGCCTTGGTCGGCATTGCGGTCGCACCAAGGCTTGCTCCGTTTCTTCCCGACAAGCTCGGCAAGCCCTTGCGGGCGCTCCCTCGCCTTTTTTCGATTGGGCCTTTTGTCGGGGCCATCATTTTGTCGCTGATGATTCATCTCCTTACCATCGTCGCGGGCCACGCGATCATGCATTCGCTCGAGCCATCGGTGACCTTCGCGCAGTCGGCGGTCGCCATGCCCCTGATCGGCGCGTCCGCGTTTTTCCCCTTCACGGTCGGCGGGGCGGGCGTTCGCGAGGCCGCATTCATCACGCTCTACGGAGCAGTCGGCGTTCCCAAATCGAGTGCCATCGCTGGCTCCCTGAGCTTCTGGGCCGTCCAGTTGCTCACCGCAGGGGTCGGTGGCGCCATCAATCTTTTGGTTCCGCTTTCGGGAGAGGACCGTGACTAAGCGTCTCCTCGGTCTCCCGGTGCAATCCAGGCTCATCACGGCCGTATCGGCCGCCATGCTTTTCGTTTTTTATGTCCTGACGATGTGCAGGAGCCTGTCGATGTACGACAGCCCGGAGCTTGCGATGGTCGCGGAGCAGCTCGGGCTCGGCCATCCGTTCGGCCAACCGCTACACACGCTCCTCGGGGCGCTGGCCAGTCGGCTGCCGGGTGTCGACCCGCTGGTTGCCTTGAACGGGCTCTCCGCGCTCTTCGGCGCCCTGACGGTGATCCCCGCAACGAGTTTCGCCGAGGCTCTCGTCCGACCGGACCGCAACTGCCCCGAGGGCGACCTTCGCCTCGTCGCGCCGAGTATTGCGCTCCTTGGGATGCACCCAGCCCTCTGGGAACCTGCCACACGGATCGAGGTCTACCCTCTCGCGATCTTCTTCGCGCTCTGGGCCGCGGCTCGATTCGCTAGCGCAGTCCTCGATGAAGACCAGCGGCCGCAACCGTACTTCTCCACCGGCCTTGCTTTGGGGCTCGCGGCAAGCGCCAACGTCGTATGCGCCTTCGGTGTCACCCTGGCTATGACCCCACGAGTCCTGATGGGGCTCGCCCGCCAGGAGATCCCACGACGCGCGCTCGGAATGCTGATCGGCGGCGGACTGCTCGGACTGGGCACTCACCTGTATGTGTTCATCGTCGCGGGCAGGACAGACGCCCTGGTCTGGGGCGCACCGACCGACGCCGACTCGATCATTCACTACTTCACAGCTGCGGACTTCGCCTCCAAAGGCGTCGACTCCTGGTCAGAGTGGGGGCGGCACCTCGTCGAGCTGTTCTTCTGGTCGCTCGACGACGGGCTTCTCGCCCTGCTGGTTGCCGGGTTCGCTGGGTATTCGCTCTATGCGCGAAAGCGTGGACTCGGCCGCTTCTTCTTCAACGCGACCTGGATCTTCTTCGTGGCTTTCATCGCCCGGAACGGGGTGTTCGCACCGGACGTCCTCGACTACCGCGGCTATCTTGCGATTCCCGTCTGGTTGGCGGCTTCCGGAGTGGGACTTCTACTCGCTTACCTGGGCGCGCACCGGAAATCGTGGACCCCGGTCGCTCTCGCCGCCCTTCTGCTCTTCGTCATGGTTGCGCCGCCAGCTCCATACCAACGCAGTCGACACCGCGACACGTTCACTTGGGACATCGGGCGCGAAGCGCTCCGCGATGCGCCGCCGAATGCGATTCTCATCGTCGAGCGTGATCATTGGATCGGCCCGATGTGGTACCTCCAGGAGCAACGGGGTATCCGACCCGACGTCACTCTTCTGGCCCACGGCCTCGCTTCCTCTGAATGGTTTTGGAGGCATCTCTACCGGCGCCATCCAGGCCTCGAGCAGTTCGAGCTCCGCGGTCCGGGCGGACGGGATGCCAGGGTGCGCCGATTTCTTCGCGCCAACCCAGGCCGGCCGGTTCAAGTGTCGCGCAAGGCCCTGGCCGATCGGATCGGCCTGCCGACCTGTCCCAGCGAATGGCTGCTCGACGCTCGCTCACGCTGCGCCGACACCGCGCACGAGCCGGAGCTTGCGCGCTACGCCAGCGTCGCACTTGCGGAGCTTCGAGCAGGCTCTCCAGGAACCGACGGCCTCATCGCCCTGGTCACCCTCGACCGCGGACACGACCTGTACTCACAGGGCTTTCCGCGAGTCGCCATCGCAACGCTCCTGGCCGGTGTTCCGGCCGGTGTTCCCTGGTTCGACGGGGTAGACGAGGACGGTCTTTCGGGCGTGCCCGCTCAAATCGAGCCCATGGTCCGACCCGCACCTCTCTACGAGCCCGCAGTGGCTCTCGGTCACCCCGCGCGCAATCTGCACTATGCCTCGAGCATCGCCGAAGCGACGGGGGCAGCTGGGCTTGCGCGGAACCTCGCCGAGCTGTCCAAGGCCATGGGCCCGGTTGAGCCGAAGTTTGCGACCTTGCCTGCCTCTCCTGCTAATCTTTGAGCGATGCGACATCGCAGTCACGGCGACGGTTCTTTTCGGTTCGACCAGTTCGCTCGCTGCGGCCCCGACTGCATCTTCGAAGCAGGGGTCCTGGTCTTTCACCCCGAGAACATCGAGCTAGGCAACAACGTCTACGTCGGCCACCAAGCGATTCTCAAGGGCTACTACAAGAACCTCATGCGCATCGGCGACGAAACGTGGATCGGACAGCAGGCGTTTTTTCACAGCGCCGGCGGCATCGACATCGGTGCCCGCGTCGGCATCGGCCCCGGCGTTCGCATCATCACCTCGTCTCATGTCGAAGCAGGCCGCGACATACCGATCTTGAGCTCGCCGGTCGAGCTCGGTCCGGTGGTGATCGAAGATGACTGCGACCTCGGCGTGGGCGCCATCGTGCTTCCGGGCGTCCGCGTCGGCAAAGGCGCTCAGATTGGAGCGGGCGCCGTCGTCAGCAAGGACGTCCCACCGTATACCGTCGCCGCAGGGGTGCCCGCCAGGGTGACCAGGGAACGGCCGAGATGAGCGGTCTCGAGCTCAGCGTCATCATCTTCGCGTTCAACGAAGAGGCCAACATCGCACCGGTATTGCTCGAGCTCCGCAACTGGCTCTCGAGCAACGAGACTTCAGCCGAAATCGTCTTCGTAGACGACGGCTCTTCGGACGGCACTTCTGCCGAAGCCTCCAAGGCGCTAGCCGGCGCACCTCATCAACTCATTCGTCACGAAAGCAATCGCGGGATTGGGGCCGCACTCAAGACCGGAGTGCGCGCGGCGAAGGGCACCTGGGTCACCTTTCTGCCGGCGGACGGACAGATCGCACCAGATGCCATTGGTACCCTGCGCGATGCAGCGGCCCGGGATCGAAGCGAGGTCGTGTTCAGCGTCTACGACCACCGCGACGACGGGCTTCATCGCAAGATTCTCTCGGCGGGCGTGCGCGCGTTGATCTTCCTGGTTCACGGCGTCCGCATGCGGAGCGACGGCCCCTACCTCTTCCGCCGGCCGCTCTTCGACGCCGATCAGCTCGTGCCGGACACCTTCTTCTTGAACTTCGAGTTTCCGATTCGAATCTTGGGCGCGGGCGTCCCCACGACGGTCGTCACGATCGCCTGCAGGCCTCGCCGTTCTGGTCAGTCCAAGTCCACCGGCCTCAAACGGATCGTCGGAGTCGCCCAGGACCTGCTCGAGCTTCGCCTCCGGCGCGCGAAAGAAGCGCGCCGCACAATGGCCTAGGCTCCGACCTCCGCGGCGCTGAGCCGGTCACGCAGTGTCGACCTAGGAATCCCCAAGGCGCGTGCCGCTGCGGAGAGGTTGCCCCCGTACTGTTCGAGCGTCTCTCTAAGCGAATTGGCTGAGTGACGAAGGACCGAAGGCTCCGAGCTGCGTCGCAGCGCACGTTCCACCGAAGCAAGGTCGATGACGGCGCCATCGCAATCGATCGCGGCCAGCTCGAGTAGATTTCGAAGCTCGCGGACGTTGCCCGGCCAGGGATGCTCGTGGAGCCGTTCGATGGCCTGCCGAGCGATGCGGCGTGCGCCGACCTCCGGCTCCATGAGACGCATGAAATGTGACGCGAGGGGCTCGATGTCATCGGGCCGGAAGCGCAGCGCGGGGACGTCGACGACCAAGCGGTGGATTCGGTAGTAGAGGTCAGCTCGAAAGCGCCCCTCGTGCACCATCGCGCGCAAGTCTCGGTGCGTCGCGCAGAGCAATCGAACGTCTACGCGGCGCGTAGACTCGCCGCCCACACGGCGGACCTGCCAAGTTTCGAGGACACGGAGTAGTCGAGTTTGAAGGTCCGGCGCGAGCTCGGCCACCTCGTCCAGGAAGAGCGTGCCGCCGTGCGCCTGCTCGAACGCCCCCCGATGGGCCTGGACCGCACCTGTGAACGCACCCCGCTCATGCCCAAAGAGCTCGCTCTCGATGAGCTCTCGTGGAAGCCCACCGCCGTTGATGGGCACAAAAGGACCGCGTGCTCGAGGGCCTCGTTCGTGCAGGGCCTGCGCGATGTGCTCCTTGCCGACGCCCGTCTCGCCTCGAATCAGAACGGGCCAGGGCAAGGCCGCAAAGCGATCGACCTCGGCCATGACGGAAAGCATCCGAGTCGATTCGACGACGAGCCCAGAACAAGAGCTGTCGACGCGGTTTGTCCCCAGCACGCGAAGCTGCGTGCGGCCGACTCGAATCACCGCTCCGGGCCGAAGCAGGTGCCGGCGAATTCGAAGGCCGTCAACCCAGGTGCCGTTGGTGCTGCCGAGGTCACGGAGGCACACACCCTGCGATGAAGGCTCGATGCGGCAGTGGTACTGACTGACCGCTCGGTCGGACAGCGCGATCGCGTTATCGGAGGCGCTGCCGAGCGAGAGCGGCTCCTCCCCGAGTCGAAAGGCGCGCGCCGTTGCTCCATGCCCCTCGACGAATGAAAGCCGAATGAGCTCGGCGCCCGGCCGGCAAATGAGCTCGGTGCCCCTGTGCTCCAATGGGACCGCTTCCCCCTTGAGCCGAGCGACCGAGTAGCCCGCCCCGACCGCCAGCTTCCGCCCGATCGGCATGACCGCGCGCGACCCTAGCCCTGGTCGCTCGTCCAGATCGTAAACATAAACGGTGCCCCCATGGGGATGAAAAAGCTTCGCCCGGGGGGGCACCGCAGTGGCATGGATGACGATATCGCAGTCTGGGTGCGAGCCGAGCTCGAGCGCTGAATCCCCTAACGGAAAAGACCGAATGCGCCGCCCGGCGCGACTGAGACAAAGCGTATCGCCCGAAGCCACGAAGCCGATATCGACCAGCGGCGCCGGCAGTTGCGCAGATGCCGGGCGACCGTAAGCTCCGAACACCTTGTCACAAGTACTTCGTGAAACCTCCCTCACCGACGAGCACCGAACACTTGGCGCCCGGCTCGTTCCTTTCGCCGGTTGGCGGATGCCCGTTCAATACGCGGGCATCAAGAAAGAGCACGAAGCGGTTCGCAAACGCGCGGGCCTTTTCGACGTCTCCCACATGGGCGAGATCATCGTCGAAGGCCCGCAAGCCGTCGCAGCCGTGGACCATCTCGTCACCAACGACGTGTCAAAGCTCGATGTCGGGCGCGCGCTCTATACCACCTGCTGTAACGAAGCCGGCTACATCCTCGACGACCTGATCGTGTACCGATTGGAAGAGGAGAAGGTCCTGGTCGTGTGTAACGCATCCAACCGCGACAAAATCGTAGCCCACTTCGCAAAGAACCTGGGCCTCGGGGTCCCCTGGAACGACGTGTCGGATGCTTGGGCGTTGCTCGCCCTGCAGGGACCGAACGCAGTCACCATCATGAGAGATCTGGGCGCGCCGCAGGACCTGCTCGAACTTCCTTACTTTCACGTGACCCGAGCCAACTTGGCGGGCGTCGAGCTCTGGCTCGCTCGCACCGGCTACACCGGTGAAGACGGCTACGAGCTTTTCTGCGCCAGCGACGACGCCGTGACGCTGTGGAAGGCATTGTTTGCAGCGGGCGAGACCCACGGACTCGAACCGGTCGGCCTGGGCGCCCGCGACACCCTCCGGCTCGAAGCGCGACTCGCACTCTACGGCAACGACATCAGCGAGGAGACCCACCCCTTCGAGGCCGGCCTGGGCTGGGTGGTAAAGCTCAATGCCCATGACTTCATCGGGCGGGACGCGCTGCGAACCATCAAAGCCGCCGGCCTCAAACGGAAGCTCGTCGGATTCGAGATGACAGGGCGCGGAATTGCCCGTCATGGCTACCCAATTGTCGCTGACGGGAATCGCGTCGGAGAGGTGACCAGCGGCTGCCCAGGGCCGACGGTTGGACGGAACATCGGTCTCGGCTATGTGCCCCTGGCTCTCGCCAAGGTGGGGACCAAACTGGGGATCGAGATCCGTGGCAAGGTGGTCGACGCCGTGGTAGTGACCACCCCGTTTTACAAGAGGTGATGCCAGTGACGTACCCAAGGGACCTTCAGTACACCCGCGACCACGAATGGGCGCGCATAGAGGACGACGTAATTCGCGTCGGAATCACGTCGTACGCGGTCGAGCAGCTCGGCGACGTGACCTTGGTGGACATGCCGGCTCCCGGGGAAGACGTTCAGGCTCACGAACGCTTTGGTGACATCGAGTCGGTCAAGACCGTGAGCGAGCTCTTTGCGCCCGTGAGTGGCGAGGTTGTCGAAGTCAACGCCGACCTCGAATCGAGTCCCGAGCTCGTCAACGAGGGCCCGTACAAAGAGGGCTGGCTGATTACGATTCGCCCCTCGGACCAAGGCGAGCTCGAGGGACTGATGGATGCGGCGAAGTACGAGGAGTACCTCGGAACCCTGGATGGCTGAGCGACTGGGGCGAACGTGAGATACCTCCCGCACACCGAGGAAGAGATTCGAGCCATGCTCGCCCGCGTCGGCGTGGCGCAGATCGACGACCTCTTCGCAGCCATTCCGGAGCCCTATCGCTTGAGCAGCGCGCTAGACCTGGAACCAGCGCTCGACGAGCCAAGGCTCATGCAACACCTGACGGCCCTGGCACAGGCGAGCACGGGCGCGAGCATGCTCTCGTTCCTCGGGGGAGGCATGTACCGGCATCACGTCCCGCCAGCGGTCGACCAGCTCTTGCAGCGAAGCGAGTTCTACACCGCATACACGCCTTACCAGGCTGAGCTCTCCCAAGGCACTCTTCAGGCGATTTTCGAGTTCCAGACCATCGTCTGCGAACTCTTTGGCACCGACGTGGCCAATGCGTCGATGTACGACGGAGCCAGCGGCGCGGCGGAGGCTGTCCTAATGGCTCGGCGGATCAAGCGCCGCAGCCACTTGCTGCTGAGCGACGCGCTACACCCGGAGTACATCGAGACGATTCGTAGCTACGTGCAGGGCCTCGACACGGAAACGACGATCACGCTCGCTCCCATCGGCGCCGACGGCCGGACCGACTGGGATGCAGCCAAGGGCCTGATCACCGACAAAACAGCTGCAGTGGTGGTCGGTTATCCGAACTTCTTCGGCTGCGTTGAGGATTTGGATGCCGCCCGAGCCCTCGCCGACAGCCACAAGGCGCTTCTGGTGACCGCGACCGCAGAACCCTACGCGCTTTCGGTCCTTCGGCCGCCTGGTGCGTGCGGCGCCGACATTTGCGTTGGCGAAGGGCAGGCGCTCGCCGTGCCGCCTCAATATGGCGGGCCCGGGGTCGGCCTCTTCGGGGCATCGCAGGCCTTCGTCCGGCAGATGCCCGGCCGCCTCGTCGGGCGCACCGTCGATATGGACGGCCAGCCGGGCTACGTACTCACCCTGTCGACCCGCGAGCAGCACATCCGCCGCGAGAAGGCGACCTCGAACATCTGCACCAACCACGGCCTGATCGCGCTGGCCATGGCGATGCGCACGGCCATGCTCGGACGGCAAGGCTTCCAAGAGGCCGGGCAGCGCTGCCTAAACGCGGCAAGCTACGTCCGGACGGCGGTCGAGAAGCTCGACGGCTTCGAGGTTCCGTACCGAGCGCCGGTCTTCAACGAGCTCGTCGTCCGAAGTAAGGGCCCCGACGCCAGCGAAGTCCTCGACCGTCTGCTCGAGCGCCGCATCATCGGCGGAATCGACCTCGGCCGCTTCCGCGAAGAGTGGCGCAAGGACCTCCTGATCGCCGTCACCGAGCTCCACACTCGCGACGACCTCGATCAGCTGCTCGACGCCCTCGCCGGCTGAGCCGCGTACCGCCAAACGGCAAAACTGTGGGCGGCCCTGCGATGGGATCGCATCACAGCCAACCCTGGGCCACTGCAAAGATTCAACGCGCTTGCACGAATCTACGTCAGGCACAGGGCGAAAACCGGCTAACCACCAGATATGACTCCTATTTTTGGCTTAGCCCTTGACCTGCGAACCGGGCGTACACAACTTTCTGATTCCGCTTGCGTGTCCCCTGGAGGCGATGGAAACTCGCCCGACTTCGAGAGATTCGATGCTGATGCAGAGGGTCCTCCGGAGAATGCACCATGACTGAACAGCGACGAAACTCATTCATCAACTTCCGAGGGCTGGAGGATTCCGAAACGGAATCCGACCTGGTGGCCTGGGAAGACGTCTGCGGGAATCCAAGCTGGCAGGGTCGATGGGTCGCTATCGATGGCTGTGCGTACAACGATGCTGGCAAAGCGACTGCAGGCTTTGTGGTGGACTACGACGACAATCTTGCGGAGCTCTGTGTCCGCCTCAGCGCTGAACGTCGTAAGAGCTGCTCCGTCGTGTTCTGTTCCGCATCCGCGGAATCGGCCGCCTAGTCTTCTTCGTCCCAGGGGTGCGTCTTCTCTTCGAGCGAGATGGGCTCGTCGACGCCGGTGCATCGATCGGGCTGGCCTCTGCGAAGCTTGACCGCGTTCCAGGGTCCGCCCCCTGAAACATCGTCGTCCATGCCCCATTCGCCCTTGATGTACTGGTCACCATCCTCGCCGATTTCGATGTGGAAGTAACCGCGGCCGCGGCGAATCTGTGGCTTGCCCACCACGAGCTCCCGACGGTCTTCCCACTGGAAGAGCAGCAGGTCGCCTTCGATGTCGCCCTGGATTCGTCCGGCGCGCTCGTTCTTCACGTAGTCGCCGACCACCTGCTTGCCGCTCTGGCACAGATGCATGTTCCCGTACTGTGGTGACTGCCAGACCCCATAGAAGGTCGCTCCCTCGGGCAACGGACCGGCTTTCGGCTTCTGAGAGCCCCCGCAGCCGAGGACGACCCCGAGCCATAGGGCCAGCGCTATGTGCTTTGCCTTCATCGGTCCCTCCCCGCTCCCCCACGATAAACGACCCTCGGGGGAAAGCGTAATTTCGGAGGCTCAGCGTATCCTGGGGATGGAAATCGCGTGGTAGAGAACCGCAGGGCTCTCCGAGAGCAGCAAAGCCAGGTCTCGTAGGCCTTCGAAGACCGAGCCGTCGAGGCGGAGCAGAGCGGCGGGCGGAGGGGGCTCCAGGCGGTAGCTGGCGAGCACCATCGGGCGCAGCCGCTCGAGGAGGCGCGCTGGCGCGTCGATTGTCTCTTTGAGGCGCCCGAGGGCGCGGTCCATGCCACCCAGCTCGTCGACGAGGCCGAGGCGGTGGGCATCGGCTGCCAACCAGACCCTGCCGCGGGCCAAGGGCTCGATTTCTTCGACCGGGCGCCCTCGCCCGTCGGCGACCAGCGCTACGAAGGAGTCGTAGAAGGCATCGAGCTCGCGGTTCATGAGGCTGCGCTCTTCGTCGGTCAGGGGGCGGTGAGGCGAGTGAATGTCAGCGTGAGGTCCGGTTCGGAGGACCTCGGTGCGAATGCCGACTCGGTCGAGGAGCTGCGAGGCGAGCAGGCGCGCCGAGACAACGCCAATCGAGCCCGTGAGGCCGAGTGGCTGGGCGACGATGGCGTTGGCGTGGGCTGCGACGTAGTACCCGCCGCTGGCGGCAACCTCGCCGAAGTACGCGACAACCGGTTTCTTTTCCCGGACCCGGACGACTTCGCGGTGGATCAAGTCGGAGGCCTCGGCAGAGCCTCCCGGAGAGTCGACCCAGAGCAAGACGCCGAGCGCCCGTCGGTCGCGACGCGCATGCCGAAGTGCCGCCACGATTGAAGCCCTGCGGCCGCTCGGGGCGCCGGACTCCGAGATCGCGCCTTTGATGGAGACAACCGCGATGTATGGTTCCCGACGCAATGGCCGAAAGAGTTTGGCTTGTTTGAAGGCGAGATAGCGGTCGGCTTCGACGATGCTCTTCTTCTTTTTCTTGTCGCCATCTAGTCCGAGCTTGTCCGGCAGCTCGTCTTCGTACGCGAGCCCGTCGACGAGGCGCGCGTTGATGGCATCGGGGCCTCGGAAGACCGCCGTGTCGAACAGAGCCCGGGTTTCATCTGCTGACGCGCCGGTGCGTTGGGAGAGCGCATTGAGCAAAGCTTCACTGTGTCCGTCGATCAAAGCTTGGACCTGCTCGCGTTGCGGCTCGCTCATCGATTCGCGACTCAGCCGTTCGGCGGCGGTCTTGTATTCCTTTCGAGCGAATGGCTCGACCTCGACACCGATCCGATCGAGCATCGGCTTGAGGTAGTGCGACTGCGCGGAAAGGCCGAACAGCGTAACCGTCGCCTGTGGCGCGAGGTAGACGCGCTCAGCGGCGGACGCAACGTAGAGCTCGCGATGACCGCCTCCTCGAGGGAGCAGCACCACGGTGCTCTTCCCTTCGTCTCTGAGACGGAGGACCTGCTCGCGCAGCCCAGCGCAGACGGACCAGCCTGCTTGAAGGGGGGGCAAGACAATCGCGACCCCTTGGATTCGGGAATCCCTGATCACATAATCAGCAAGCCTACGAACCGCGGCCAGGGAAGAAGTACGCCGAAGCGCGCCGGCGTCGAGCAGCCTCCGGAGCCAGGGCAAGGGCTGACGGGCCTCTACGAGCCTTGGTTTCAGCCGAATCACAACCCAGCGCCCCTTCGGTCCCCATAGCCAACGGGCGATCGCCCACAATGGTAGGAGTGGCACGCACAGGAGGTTCCTGATCGCGCGATAGAGAAAACGAAGCATCGATTTTGCCTATAGTGACGGCTTGTTATGCTGGAAGTGGTGGGGCCGGAAATCTTTACCGGTGACTAGCGCTCTGCTAGGAACCCATAGCACTGAAGAAGGCGAAGGAGCACGGCTCAGAACATGGCAAGCCCCCAGATGGTGATGTACGAGGAGGAGTTTGCCCAGGTCCAGGCCGTGACCAACAGGCTGGTCCAGGATGCGAATGCGCGCGTTGTTTTCGTCATCGACAAGAACGGCCAGCTAATCAGCGCCTCGGGTGATACCGGAGATCTCGATACGACTTCCCTAGCGTCGCTCACTGCGGGTACCATCGCGGCGACGGGAGGCATTGCGCAGCTGCTGCGGGAGCAGGAGTTCGCGACCCAGTACCACGAGGGGGTTCGGCAGAACGTTCACATCCAAGTCGTCAGCGGTCGCGTGATTCTTGTGGTCATCTTCGACAATCGGACAAGCTTGGGGCTGGTGAGACTGCGTGTGAAACGGGCCACTGAGAACCTGAGCCGAATCTTCGAGATGGTCATGGCTAAAGCAGAGGATCCTTTTCAGAGCTCACCATTTGCCGAGATAACCGATGACGACATCGACAACTTGTTCAACGACTGACTAGGAGAGGCTTAGGGGGATGTCTTTCATCAACTACTTGTCGCGCGAGATCAACTGCAAGATCGTGTACTACGGTCCCGGTCTCTGCGGCAAAACGACCAACCTTCAGTACATCTACAATCGCACCAACCCGGATGCGAAAGGCAAGATGATCTCGCTCGCGACCGAGACCGAGCGCACGCTTTTCTTCGACTTCCTGCCGCTGGAAATCGGCGAGATTCGGGGATTCAAGACGCGTTTCCACCTGTACACGGTTCCCGGCCAGGTCTTCTATGATGCGAGCCGAAAGCTGATTCTGAAGGGCGTCGATGGTGTGGTGTTCGTGGCGGACTCCCAGATGCTCCGATCCGAGGCAAACACCGAGTCGATGGACAACCTGCGGACCAATCTGGCGGAGCAAGGCTACAATCTGGACAACCTCCCCTACGTCATTCAGTACAACAAGCGAGACATGCCCAACGTCTCGCCGGTCGAAGAGCTCCGAGCCCTCCTAAACCCCAGCAACGTCCCCGACTTCAACGCCGTCGCCACCACAGGAGAAGGCGTCTTCGAAACCCTCAAGTCAGTCGCCAAACTAGTCCTAACCGAACTAAAACGAGGCGCCGCCCGCTAACGGGGACACTCTCTACCCTCCTAAGACCCCGGAACCACAGCGGATCTCCAGCAAAGATCGCAGCGGGTCATTCATCACGAACTCGGTTCCATTCTCGACCGATGAAACGGGCGTGCCAAGAACCGCCCGCCAGGTCTTCGAAGGAGTCCCGCATCACATCGTCTTGCGAGGCAACAACCGTCGTCGGCTGTTCTCGTATCCTCGCGACTATCTCCTCTTCATCAGACTGATATGCGCTGATGTCGAGCGTTCAAACGTCAGCGCACACGCGCTCTGTCTCATGCCGAATCACGTTCATCTTCTCGCGACTCCATTCAAGAGTGACTCTTTCGAGCGATTCGTGAAGCGGGTCGCCCAGAGGTATGCTCAAGTTCGCAATCGAAGATACGGAACGACCGGGAAGCTCTTCGAGCAGCGATACTACTCGAAACCGATGAAATCTGAGGCTCAGCTCGCGATCGTAACCGCGTACATTGACCTCAATCCCGTGAGAGCCCACCTCGTCGAAGACGGCAACGACTACGCTTGGTCGACCCATCGCATTCATTCGGGACTCTCGTGTCTAACTCCAGGTCTCGAGAAGCTCTGGTCTCCGACCGACTGGTACCTTCGCCTTGGTCCCGAACCCGCCGAGCGGGAGGCGGTTTACCGCGACTGGATTTCCGAATGCCGCGATCGCGACAACTGGGATGAGATTCGGAAAGACCCACCCTCTCGGAAAGGGGGCGCTCCGACTCGGCCGAACCGCTCTCGTGCAGCCGGCTGAAGCGGGGCTCGATCGTCGCTGCGATCCTTGCCGGGGGATTCGAATGATTTCGTGGTCTTGGAGGGGTAGAGAGTGTCCCCTAGAGGATTAGGTTTAGGATTTTGTTGGGTACCCAGATGGTTTTTCGGAGGGGTTTGTCGGCCAGCTGCTGGGACAGGGCTTGTGTTGCGGCGGCTAGGGCCTGGGCTTCGCTGGCGTTTTTGGGGAGGGTGATGCGGCCGCGGACTTTTCCGTTGATTTGGACCGGGACTTCGACTTCGTCTGCTTCGCAGAGGGCCGGGTCGTAGCTTGGCCAGGGTTCCTTCTGGATGCTCGGGCTGCGGCCCAACATCTCCCAGAGCTCTTCGCCGAGGTGCGGGGCAAAGGGGTGTAGGAGCTTGGCGAGCACTTCGATCGCTTCGGCAGGCACTTCATCGAGCTTCATGAGCTCGTTACTGAGCACCATCATCGCGCTGATCGCGGTATTGAATCGCATCCCCTCGATGTCTTCGGTCACTTTCCGAATCGTCTGATGGAGGAGCCGCGTGAGTGCGTCGTCGGCCTTGGCGTTGCGGTCGACGCGCAAGGTGACCGTGAAGACGCGGTCGAGGAAACGGCGCACCCCGGCGATCGAGCTGGTGCTCCATGGCTTCGTCGCTTCGAGCGGGCCCATGAACATCTCGTAGATGCGCATCGAGTCCGCGCCAAACTCGCGCACGATGTCGTCCGGGTTCACGACATTGCCCCGCGACTTACTCATCTTCTGGCCGCCTTCACCGAGAATCATTCCCTGGTGCACCAGCTTTTTGAACGGTTCCTTCGTAGGAACGACGCCCGCGTCGTAGAGCACCTTGTGCCAAAAGCGCGCGTACAGGAGATGCAAGACCGCGTGTTCAGCCCCGCCAACATAGAGGTCGACCGGAAGCCACTGCTTCGCGAGCTCTGGCGAGCAAAGCGCGTCGGCGTTGTCGGGATCGATGAAGCGTAGGTAGTACCAGCAGGAACCTGCCCACTGCGGCATCGTGTTGGTTTCCCGCGCAAACCACGCGCCGTCCTTCTGGAAGAAGCGCCAATCTCGCGCGCGCGCGAGAACCCCGGCAGGGTCCTCACCAGGCTTGTAATCGTCGAGCTCGGGCAATCGCAGAGGCAGCTCGCTCTCGTCTACCGCCAGGGGCTGATCATACCGGATCCGGAAGTCTGCACCCGTGCTTGGATCGCCGTCGGTCTCGACCGGAAAGTAGATCGGAATCGGCTCGCCCCAGTACCGCTGCCTCGAGAAATTCCAGTCACGAAGCTTGTACTCGACGCGGGCGCTTCCCTTGCCCGCTGCCTCGAGGTCTTCGGTAACGCGCTTGTTGAACTCTGCGGTCTTCAGGCCGTCGTACTTCCCGGAATTCACTCCGACGCCCTGCTCGACCATGGCTTCTCTCAAGGGAGAATCGCTTGGCTTGCCCGTCTTGCTCACGACCTCGACGATCGGAATGCCATGCACCGTCGCGAAGTCGAAGTCGCGCTCATCGTGGGCGGGCACCGCCATGATTGCGCCCGTGCCGTAGCCCCAGAGCACGTAGTCTGCGATGTAGACCGGCACCTCGGCGCCGTTTACAGGATTGACTGCCAGGCCGCCGGTGAACACGCCAGTCTTCTCCTTGTTCGCCTGGCGGTCTCGCTCGCTCTTGCTCTTGGCTTGCTCGACGTATGCTTCGACTTCGCCACGCCGTTCATTCGTCGTGACCCGGGCGACCAGCGGATGCTCCGGCGCGAGCACCATGAAGGTCGCGCCGAAAAGCGTATCGGGACGCGTGGTGAACACTTCGATGCTCGCGTCATGCCCAACGACATCGAACCTCACCTCGGCTCCTTCCGAGCGGCCGATCCATTCCTGCTGCATGATGCGGGTGCTGTTCGGCCACTCGACACCCTCCAGGTCGGCGAGGAGCCTGTCCGCGTACGCCGTGATCCGCAGCACCCACTGCCGAAGCGGGAGGCGCTCCACGGGGTGCCCTCCCCGTTCGCTCAGGCCGTTGATCACCTCTTCGTTGGCGAGCACCGTGCCGAGCGCCGCGCACCAGTTGACCGGAATCTCGCTCTGGTAAGCGAGGCCTCGCTCGAAAAGCTTCAGAAAGATCCACTGCGTCCAACGGACGTAGTCGGGTGACGTCGTGTCGATTTCCCGCGCCCAGTCATAGCTGAAGCCGAGCATCTTGAGTTGGCGTTTGAAGGTCGCGATGTTCTTGGACGTCGTGTCGCGCGGATGGGTCCCGGTGAGGATCGCGTGCTGCTCCGCGGGCAGACCGAAGGCATCCCAGCCCATCGGATGAAGCACGTCGTAGCCGCCTGCGCGACGATAGCGCGCCATGATGTCGGTCGCCGTGTAGCCCTCTGGATGTCCGACATGCAGACCCGATCCAGACGGATACGGAAACATGTCCAGGATGTATGTCTTGGGACGGTCGCCGCACTCTGGGGTGCGGAACGTGTCGTCTTTCTCCCAGAAAGCCTGCCACTTGGGCTCAATCGTCGCGGGATCGTAGCGCGTCATCGCGCCTGCCATAGCATGCCGGCGAGAGTGCCGCGATCTACGGACAGCTACGGAGCTGCGCAATCCACCTGCTGAGCAGCTGCGTACCGAACGGATCGACAAGCGCTGTGCCGATCGAAGGCATTCGCTGGGCGTCGTCGAGGACGAATCGCTTCAGTATCCCGGAGCCCTGTGGATCGCCAGGCGCCACACGAGGCGTGCCCGCCCACTCGGGGAAGTACCTCATTGGCTCGCAGAGCCCGCTATCTTCGAGGGACACCTCGTAGCGCAAGTCCAGGCCGTGGTCTGCGGAGCTCGCGTAAGCGCTTGGACGATGGCAGTGACCGCAGTTGGCGTCGAGGTATGCGCGAGCCTGGTCCTCGAGGCTCCCCTCGCCGAGTTGCGGATTCGCCATCCTGGGCTCGGTGCTGGGCACGATCTCATCGTCGCCGAAGACTTTGGCCAACAGGTCGATCTCCGCCATCGCGACGAGCTGGTTCGCGATCACGCCGTCGTAGTTGCGGCTGCGATTGATCTGAGATGTCTTGGGGCCAAGCACCTCGTTGTGAGGTTGGAAGTGGCAGGTGACGCAGTCATCGAGCTCCGGGAAGAGATACTCGATGACCTCGGGTCCGGTCTTTCCTTGAATCGTGTAGTCGACCGTCTTGCGCTCTTCGAGAAGCTCGCCCTCGGTCCCTTCGTCGTTCCATTGATAGGTGTAGTAGTCCCAGCGCCCTTCGCTTCGCACCATGAACCGCGTCTCGACCGCGCGGCGGCTCTCAGGATCGCCAGCGACGAACTCGAATCCAAAGACCTTGATGAGAACGCTCCCGTTGGGATACTGCCAGGAGCCGTTCATGGTGATCTCGATCTGCTCGGGGTTCGGGACGACCATGTATCGCGGCTTGAACGCGCCATCGGTCCATAGAGCGGAGTTCACTTCGTAGGGGATGAGATCCGGTCCAGGCTCGAACGACTTGAGATCAGCGAAGCAGCCGGTATCCGAAAGACGGGCGGGCATCCCGTCCGTGACGTCGGGCAAGCAGGTCTGCACCTCGGGCCGCGGCTGCAACGCTGGACCCGACAGAGTCGCAGCGTCACCTCCACAGCTGATCAAGAAGAGCGCCACAAGGCAACCCCAGACTCGCCTACACCCCATCCCTCGTCTGTAGCCGATAAGGAGGCGACGCCCAAACTCCTGAACGCGCTTAATTTGCGCGTGCCGTCTCTTCGATCTCTTTCCAGCGGAAGGGTGAGCGCAACTGTGCCCAATATCCCCCTGGAAAGTCTGGCAAACTCGCGATCCCGATCTCCGTCGGTGGCTCGCGGTCGCTCGGCAAGAACCGAGAACGGAACACAATATCGCACCATATGAGATTGGCCCCGTAGTTCGTGTTCGCCTCCTCGAGGTGCTTGGAGTGATGCCAGCGGTGGAGCTCCGCCATGCTGAAGATCCAGTTGAGAGGCCCTAGCCGGATGTCGAGGTTGGCGTGCTGGAACATGCCGTGGACCGCGGTGAAGAGCGTGTGCAGCGCAATGATCCGCGTGTCCGCGCCGAGAAGAATCAAGGGCGTCAGAGCCAAGAACTGCTGCGCGAACAAGTCGATTGGGTGAAAGCGCCCTGCGTTGAGCCAGTAGAGTCGCGGCGCGCTGTGGTGCGCTGCATGCACGCGCCACAACAAGGGCCACTCGTGCATGAGGCGATGAATCCAATAAGTACCGAGCTCACCGATCACGAGAGCGAGCAGCAGCTGGGCAAGCAGGGGCCACCGCGACGGCCAAAGCTCCGTGCCGAGCGCAGTCGAAAGCCAAGCCGCCGCGACCGTCAGGCCACCGACGAATGCAATCGTGTAGACCTCCGGAATCCAGAAGTTCACCAGGTTGTGGATGAGGTCGGTCCGGATGTCGCCGTGCCCGTGCTGCCATTGCTCCTGGTAGGGGTGAACGCGCTCGAGGATCAGCAGTATGAGGACGACGGCGCCCGTGATTCCCATCGCAGTGAAGACGGGGTTCCAGCCCCGGTCGATGCCGTAAACTCCGAGCCCGAGCGCAGCGCCGAACACCACGGGGAACGTCCCGTACCTGAGGGCAGCATCGATGGGCTCGGGCTTGTGCATGGAAGCTGTGGAACGCTCTAGGTGATCGAGTAGCCCCCATCGACCGAAATCGTTTGCCCAGTCATGAAACGCGCAGACGAGCTGGCGAGGAAGAGCACGACGGGTGCGATGTCATCCGGTACGCCCCAGCGGCCGAGCGGTGTGCGCTCGATGAAGGGCTTCTCGAGCGGCTCCACGCCCTTCATGAGCTTGGTCATGTTGCTTTCGATGAGACCGGGGGCGATGGCGTTGACGCGAATGCCGTCCGCGGCCCAGGTAGCGGCCAGAGTCTTGGTCATCTGCACCGTGCCCGCCTTGGCCGCGCCGTAGCCGGGTACGATGGGAACGGCGTGAAACGCGCCCATCGAGGCCAGGTTGACCACGCTAGCCCCGCCCTCGAGCTCACTGGTCCGCAACTTCTCTCTGCAACCGATCGAAAGCCTGTACGCGCCAAAAAGATTGATGCCGACCGACTCTTCGAAGACATCCGGCACCGATTCGTGCTTGCCGCCCGGGAAGTTGCATCCGGCGTTGTTCACCAGGACGTCCAAGCGCTCGAGCGAGCCGGCCAGTGCTTCGATCGCTGCCTTGTCGCTGAGCTCTAGCTGCCGGTACTCGTACGCGGACAAATCCCCCTCGTACTCGGCCGCCGAGGCGCGCGTCCCGGTGATCAGGACTTCCGCTCCCGCATCAGCGAAGGCTTTCGAGATCGCCGCACCGATGCCGTTGGAGCCCCCGGTCACCAGAACCCGGGCGCCAGAGAAATCGAAGTTTGCCAGGTTGCTCACTAGTTCACCTCTGGGTCGATATCGATCATGACTTTGCCGCCGGCGTTTGGATCACTGGCCACATCGATGCCTTCGCTGATTCGTTCGAGTGGGAAACGATGGGTGATCATCGGCGAGAAGTCCCAGCGGGTCAGAAGGTCCACCGCCTCGCTGTAGTCGGCTGGATACTCCATCGCGCCCCGGATCGTCATCTGCTTCATCATCACCCATAGAAAGCTGACGTTGACCGGCTGCTCGTGAAGCGCGACCACGGTGAGTCGCGACTCGGCTTTGGCGTTCTGCAAGACGTCCGTGATCACTTTGCCCGCGCCGGAGGCCTCGATGTACGCATCGGTACCCGCCATCGGCGCTCCCATCAACGGAACTTCGCCATGAAGCTTCTTGAGCTCGACCCAGGGGTCCTCCTCCGACACCTTGATGGTCGCTCGCGCACCGAGCGCACGCGCCAGTTCGAGCCGTCTCGGAGAAAGGTCGACGGCAACGACATCGGCGACGCCGCGATCTCGCAAGGTCGCAATTGCCGCGAGCCCGATTGGGCCCGCGCCAAAGACGGCAACTTTGTCGTTCGGCGAGACCTCGGCGCGGTCGACCGCGTTCATTCCGACGCCGAGTGGCTCCGCGAGTGCAGCGAGGTGCATCGGCAGCTCGTCGGGAATCGGAAACAGGCATCCGCCATCGGCTGCGTTGCGAACGAGCAGCTCCCGGGTGAAGCCACCCTCGGCTCCGCCATTGCCGATCATGTTCGCTGATGCTGTGGGGTTGAGAACGACCCGCATGCCAGGCGCGAAATCGGACACCTCGGCGCCTATCGATTCGATGACTCCCGAGAGCTCATGTCCGAGCGGCATATGACGGCCGAGACCACCCATGCGAACATACCGAACGTCGGTCCCACAGATGCCGCAAGCCGCGACGCGCACGACCGCATCACGCGGACCGGGCTCCGGGTTTGACGCATCGTCGACTCGAACCTTGCCGGGTCCGTAGATCTTGACCTGCTTGTTCATCTCTCCGCCTTGATAGGAAACCGTTCGTAGTAGAAATCAAAGCGTTTGCGAAGCGCTTCCGGATCGACGCCGAAATCGCCCTGCAGGTCGTACAAGATACGGCCGTGCTTCCCGCGCGGATTCTCGACCATGTAGCGACCGAGCTCGGCCCGTGCCTCTTCGGTCATTTCGAGGTCGGCAACCTCGTAGATACGCTCCACCATCGCGACGTCGTCCGCCATGAATTCATGGAAAAGCACGTCGATGCTCTGTGCTTCAGCAAGCAGCTCCCGATCCCGCACACAGGCGCGCAACAGGCGCTCGACCCGGTCGCTCCAGTACGCAGCTACGGCCGGCGGATCTACGCGCTTGCGCCGCAGCCGGTCCCCGTACGTGAGCATCGTAATCGCGGAGGCCACCACGGCCACCGGGTCTCGATGTGTGAGCACGACGGTCGCGTCTGGGAAGGTCTCGATGAGAGGCCCAAGCTGCTCCAAATGCTGCGGCGACTTGAGAACCCAGCGATCGGGACCTCGCAGCCACTGCAGCGCCTTGAGCACGTTCTTCATGTACTCGTAGTGCGGGCGCTGATCGTGAGCGTAGTAGTAGTCCCGCCAACGAGGAACCACCGCCAGCCACTCGGGCTGGTAAGACGAGAAATCGAGATTCGCGACCTCGATTTCTTCGTGCACGTGGTCCGGGGCTAGGTCGTGCATGTTCCTGAGCAGGGGGGCGACCTGACCGAGCATCTGATGCTCCCCGGCGCAGTTCAAATAGCGTAGGTCTTGCTCTTTGGGTCCTGGTGTGACGCTCGGATCGGGGATCGGCTCCAGGCTTTCCCAGTATGGAAGCGAGCGAAGACGCCTGTCCGCCGCAATCAAGTTCAGCAAGTGCGTCGTACCGGAGCGGGGAAGACCCGCAATGATGATTGGCTTGCGAATCTCGATGTCGAGAATCTGCTGGTGTCGCCGGAGCAAGTCATGAAAGCGAAGGCGGTTGGCAGCGTAGCGCACCATGTCCCCAAAGAAGCGCACCTGCCCCATTGGACCGAGCTCGTCATCCTCGTCGACCGCCTGGCACCAGACCGACAAGCGCTCGCGGAAATCGTCTGATCCGAAGTCCGAGAGCCCCGTTCGCTTGCGGGCCTCCTGCAGCACGGCTTCCTCGGTGAAGCGGACATCGGCACCTGCAAAGCCCTCGGTCACCATCTTCTGCATCGGCGTCAGCACCGGCGCCCCAAGGTCGTCGATGTGAATGTCGCCGGGTCGGTCGGTCATTGTCCTTCCCCGCCCTTGCCGGACTCGAGGGTCGAGCGCAGACTCGAGAGCTGCTTGCGAAGCCACTGGGTCAACCAGAAATTCTCGCTTTGCTCTTCGAGCCGCTCGTGCGCTCGGATCATGACTTCGAGCGCAGCCTGGTTGCTTGGCGATGCATGGAGCGCAGCCTCGGCGAGGTGAATTGCCTCGAGCGGCTTCCCAGAGATCAACTTCTCTTGGGCGCGCTGCGCCACAGAATCGGCTCCCCCTGCAAGCTCGACCAAGTCGCCGTGCACCCGTTCGGCGGGCACCGCATACAGCTCCGTCGTCGAGCGGTGGTGGAACCAGCCCGCATAGTTCTCCCAAATCGCGCGCACGCTCCAGGAGACCTTGCCGTAGCCCTCGCCGACATCGAGCTCTGGGGGAAGCTGAATCTCCTGCATGAGGCTGTGGACGTCCTTGCCCTGGTTCATGCCGCGCACGGTTTCGTCATGAACGTATCGAACCGCATCGCGGAGCCGTGTCAGCTCCTCGCGAACCGTCTCCTTGCCCACGATCGGACCGTGATGCCCAGGCAGCAGCAGATCCGGTTCTAGGGCGAGCACCTTCTCCAGCGAGTCGATGAAGCCCAGCGCCTCACGATAGCGATCACCACGAACCGTCACCAGGTTTGGAAAATGTCCGAACAGCGCGCTGAAGAGGTTGCCGGTGAAACAGACCCCTTGCTCGGGCAACCAAATCACAATCGAGTCGGTCGTTTCGCCACCTGGGGTCCAAATGAGCTCCATCCGAAGCCCGCCCAGCTCCAGCTCGCAACGTTGTTCGAAGGTGATGTCGGGGGTCGGCCGCGACTGCGCAGGGATGCCGCCTCCGACCTGCTCTTGGATGTACTTCCACGCACGTGTAATCGCATCGGCAAATGCAAACGCACTCCGCGACGCTCGAAACGACGCAATGCGCGCATCGTCTGCCTGATGGGCGGCGTTGTTTGCGTGCGCCACGACCTGAGTCGCGTCGCCGCGCATCAGGTCGACACCTCCAACGTGGTCGACGTGGCCTTGCGTGAGCAAGATGTAGCGGATCGGGCTGTCGTCCACGGCATCGTAGTTCCGTTTGTGAACGGGCGCTTCGAACCCCATCCCGGTGTTGACCACCACGCGCCCTTCCGGGGTGGTGATTAGATACGAGTTAGAGAGCCCTTCGGAGAGGTAGATGCAGTCCGCGACCTTCCGGGCCTCGGGCTGTGATGCCGGCTGAATGTCGAAGCCGGACGGGCGAGAACGATAGAGGGGCGTCGCGTTCATGGTCTTCCTGAGGCCGGAGTGGCCGAGGATAGCTGCGCACCTGTTGCCGTGCTAGAGTCGCCCTTGCTCGGGGCGCCACAATGGCTGAGAAGAACCCGTCGAACCTGATCCGGTTTGGACCGGCGTAGGGAAGCGAACCATCGGCTTCTTCCCTGCAGGAGAAGCGTGATGACCGATTTCAAAATACCTTTGCGAGGCGCAAACAACCCGTCGACTGGGCGAGCGGGCACGACACCGGGCTCTTTCGCGAATGCTCCGGACATCGGCGGCCCCCTAACCTTCTCTTCGCCGGACACCCCGGGGATGCCGCAGCCCAGCGCCAAAACAGCCTGGGATTTCATGCCCGAGGATTGGCGATTCGAGAACGGCCGATGGGAGGCGCCTGCCGGCTTCGTGCCCATCACCCAGCTCGAACACGCGCGGCTTGGAATTGTGACACCGGAGATGGAGCGCGTGGCCGAGCGGGAAGCACACCTCAGTGCAGAGCAGGTGCGGGACGAGGTCGGGGCGGGTCGAATGATCATCCCCGCCAACAAGGTCCATCTCGGCTACCAACTAAACCCGATGTGCATCGGTCGGGCCGGCCTCACGAAGGTCAACGCAAACATGGGGGCCTCGCCCGTTTCTTCGGGCACCGACGAAGAGGTCGAGAAGCTTCGCTGGGCCGAGCGCTGGGGGGCCGACACGGTGATGGACCTTTCGACCGGCGGCGACCTCGACGCCACACGCGAAGCGATCATCCGAAGCTCGCGCGTGCCGATCGGAACCGTGCCCATCTACTCGATGATCATCGGCCGCAGCATCGAAGAGCTCACGCTCGAGGTGATTCTCGAAAGCCTGCGCCATCAGGCGGAACAGGGCGTCGACTACTTCACCATTCACGCCGGCGTCGCGCGCGAACACTTGAAGTTCATTCGCAAGCGCTTGATCGGCATCGTTTCGCGGGGCGGCTCGCTTCTTGCCAAATGGATGCTGCACCATGGCGAAGAGAACCCGATGTACACCCACTTCGAGTCGATTTGCGACCTGATGCGCGAATACGACGTGTCGTTCTCTCTCGGCGACGGTCTCCGCCCCGGCGGCCTTGCCGACGCCACTGACGAAGCGCAGCTCGGCGAGCTCGATCGCCTCGCGGAGCTCACCGAACGCGCCTGGCGTCGGGGCTGCCAGGTCATGGTCGAAGGCCCGGGCCACGTCCCCTTCGATCAAATCGAGTACAACATGAAGCTCCAGCGGCAGCGTTGCCACGGAGCGCCATTCTACGTGCTGGGCCCACTCGTGACCGATGTGTTCCCCGGCTACGACCACATCACGAGCGCAATCGGCGCAACCTCGGCCGGCTATCACGGGGCCGCGATGCTCTGCTACGTGACCCCCAAAGAGCACCTAGGCCTACCCAAACGGGATGACGTCAAGCAGGGTTGCATTGCCTACAAGATCGCAGCCCACGCCTCGGACGTCGCCCTCGGAATTCCAGGCTCTCGCGACTGGGACGACGACCTCACACGGGCACGCGCGGCCCTCAACTGGGAGAAGCACTTCGATCTGGCCTTCGACAGCGACACGGCGCGCGCCTTTCACGACGAGGACCTGGACGTCGACACCGATTTCTGCGCGATGTGCGGGCATGACTGGTGCTCCGTGCGCATTTCGAAGGAGATCGTCGAGTTCGAATCGGGCAAAGCCGACGGCTTTGAACGGGATCGCGTGGTGAAGTCGCCAGCCCTCACGCCCGATCAGCAGGAGATCCTCCGAAGCCGCGGTCATCTCTCGCCGGACGAGATTCACCGCCTGGCCGGCAAGACGAAAACCGCGGTCGTCGACGGAGAAAAGGCGGCGTGCCACAGCGACGTTGTGAAAAACGAAACGGAGGCTTTTCGGGTTCAGGGCGAAAAACTGCTACAGTTGCGACGTAAGGGGAATGAAGGAGCGCCGCGCGCGTAGCGGTGTTCCAATGGAAAGGTAAGACGATGGGGAAGAAACTGATCCTAGGTTTGATGATCGGTCTATTGGCAATCTCGTTCGGTTGCTCGAAGGAGTCCGGGGGAACCACCGCACTGTCGCTGGCGAGCTTCGACTTCCCGCTCGAATCCACCGACGTCGCCACCGGCCAAGTCGTCTACGCGGAGTTCTGCGAAGGCTGCCACCCCGGCGGCGAGGAAGGCGACGGCCCGAAGATCTCGGGCGAAGGCGAGTCTCCCGCAGAAATGCGCTGGAAGGTTCGCTCAGGCGGCGACGACATGCCTGCCTTCGGCCCGGACAAGATCAGCGATGCCGACCTGGAGGCCCTGCTGGCCTTCACCGAAACCTTCGGCGCTGTCGCACGCTAGCTAGCGTGTTGCGGCAGTAGCCGTAGCTGCCCTAGGCTAGCCGCTGCTCAGCCGGTAAACCTTGATGTTTCGATCCGTCTTCGTCACGTAGGTCTTCATCTGTGGGATCGTCTGGGCGATCCTCGGCCAGAGGATCGCCTTCTCCGAGTCGGTCAAGCGCGTCGCGATGACGTCCTTGTCCTCCGCGCCCAGGCGGATCTTCGCAGACGGATTCGCGTCGAGGTTATACGACCAGGCCGGGTGGTGCGTGCCTCCAAAGTTGCTCGCGACGATCAGCACGTCGTCGCCGTCCTCGGTGTAGCCGAGTTGAACCGTGCGCTCCTTGCCTGACTTCCGGCCAATCGTGGTCAAGGTGAGCTGTGGGATCGTCAGTGGCCCAGAGCTCGTATAGCGACCGCCGGTGAGCTTGTAGATCGTGGGGTCCACCCGCGCGGCAAAGGTCTTCACGAGCCAGACCCCGAATGGCGTGACCGACAGATTGTTGATGAAATCCCGATAGCTCATGGTGCCTCCACTCAGGTGGACCCTAGCACGGGGGCAGCGCTACAAACCGAGCCAGCTGCGGGCGTCGAGCGGCCGCGTGCCCCTTCGCACTTCGAAGAAGAGAATCGCGTCGGGTCCGCCGCTTTGAAGGGTCGCAATCCGGGTGCTCATCCCCACCCAGTCGCCCACTTCGACGTCGGTCGATCCAAGGCCGCCATAGACAGTGTAGAAGCTGCTTCCGTGGTCGATGATGACCATCAGACCGTAGGCGCCGTAGTTTCGAGCAAAGGCCACCCTGCCATCTGCAGCAGCCCGAACTGGGCCTCCGGGACGTCCATAGAACTCCAGGCCCGACGCGCCTTCGCGCGAGCTCTCGCCAATCCGCATCGAGCCCTGCACCGGTAGCGCCAACTCGCCGCGCATCTCTGCGAAACCGTCGCCAAGGTCATCCATGTCACCCGAGACGCGAATCCGGCCGTAGCTCACGCTGGCCTGCTCCTGGGGAGCGTCTCGACGCTCGCCGCGGAGCGTGTCCTGAAACAGAGAAGCGCTGCGACTGCTGTGCTCGAGCTCGACCTTTTTGGCTTCGAGCGCGTGCAACGCCAACTGCGCTTCCTTTAGAGCATCGGCGAGCTCGTTCTTCTCGATCCGAAGCGCCGAGCCGCGCTCCCCGAGGAAGTCCATCGTTTCGAGGTCACTCTTCACCATGCGCGAAAGACGCTGCACACGGGCAAGATGACCCATCAGTGCATCGAAGCCTCCGGCCACCGGCAGCATCCCAGCTCGCCGAATGCGGTACAGGGCACGAGCGCGCTCGTGCAGCCGTCCTTCGGCCTCTTCGCGCTTGTCGGCCAAGCCCGAGATCTCGGTGTCGATCTGTGCCTGCCGAGTCTGTGCGTGCTCGACCCGGGCGAGGTTCTCCGCGATCTTGCCTTCCACCGCGGCTACGTCGGCGAGGCCGACGATGCCGGTATCCTGCTCCGCCGCGGCCCCTGCGACCAGCGCCAGAAGCCCAGCCGAGAGCGAAACCCAGAATCTGCTTTTGATTCTCATGTCACACCGAGAGGTAACGACGCACCGAGACTGCGCTGCCCACCGCGCCGATCAGCGCGCCACCCGCGAGGAGCGCCACGAGCGTCCAGGCGCCGAGGAAGACCACGCGACTTCCGGTCAGCGCAGCCAAGGTCGAATCGACGGAGTCGTGTAGGGCGAGATACCCGGAAAGCAGCGCCAGGACGGCCAAGAGCGCCGAGGCAAAGCCCTGGAACATCCCTTCCAAGACGAATGGGCCGCGGACGAATCCGTTGGTGGCTCCGCAGAGCTTCATGACTTCGATCTCCTGGCGGCGCCGCGCGACGGCCAAACGGATCGTGTTGCCAATCACGGCAACCACGCAGAACATCACCAGGAGGGCGAGGCCCAGAGCCAACATGCGGGCGCCCCAGAGCAGCTGATCGAGCTTCTGGAACCATGACCCATAGCTTTCCACGTCGCTCACCGCACGGAACTGCGCTAGTCGGGTCGCGATGGATTCGCTGCGGTCGCGAGTGACACCATTGACGAGCGTCACCTCGAGCGAGGCCGGAAACACATCGGAAGGTAGGGAGCTCAAGTCCGCCCCGACGTCGGCCTCTTCGAGGAACGAGCTGCGCGCCTGCGACGGCGTCACGTGCGTCACCTCGTTCACGTCGGCCAGGCCTTCGAGCACGACCCGAAGCTGCGCGATGTCCTGCGCGTCCGCGCCGTCCTTCAAGAAGACGGTGATGCGCCCACTCTGCCCCCAGCGCGTCGCGGCTGCGTCGAGATTGGTTACGCCGAGCAGCGTTGCGCCGAGACAAATGAACGCAACAGCCAAGCTCGTGACCGCCACGACGTACAATCGCCGTTCTTCGCGAAGTCCGCGCCTCGCCCTTACGACTGCATTCTTCAGGTCCATCGTTTCACCCTGCCATTGTGTGGACGCCACTGCCCGGCCAGTGCTTGAGGCCCTGCTGCGCCTCCAACACCCGACCTTCATCGATCGAAATCAAGCGGTGGTCCCGCTTGGAGATCAGGGAATGATCGTGCGTTGCAAAGAGCACTGTCGTCCCGGTCGAGTTGATCTCTTCGAAGAGAGTCAAGATGTCGATGGCGAGATGCGGGTCGAGGTTTCCGGTCGGCTCGTCTGCTAGGATCAGCGCCGGCTCAGGAACGATCGCCCTTGCCACTGCGACGCGCTGCTTCTCGCCACCTGAGAGGTTGGTGATTAGCTCGGGACCGCGACCCGCTAGACCCACGCGCTCGAGCGCTTCGGCAACCCGCGATCGGATGAGCCGCTTCGGCATCGAGACGATCTCCAAAGCAACGGCGACGTTCTCGAAGACCGTCCAGTGGTCGATGATACGGAAATCCTGAAACACAACGCCGAGGTTGCGGCGCAAGAACGGAATGGACTTCTCGGTCAGCCGACAGATGTCTCGACCGCAGAAGAGGACTCGCCCCTCGTCGACGGTGATCTCTCTGTAAACCAACTTCAGGAGCGTGCTCTTACCGGCGCCACTCGGCCCGGTGATGAACACAAACTCCCCGCGCTCGACCTTCAGATCGACACCTCGCAGGGTCGGCTGGTCAGGCCTGAAGAACTTGTACACGTCTTCCAGCACCAGAATCGGTTTCGACAACTGGGGTTGGCTTGCTCGCGCCCCGGCCCGAAAGAACGGAAACGGCCGAACTACCTTGGTTTCCTGCATAGAGTCCCGCTAACCCGTTCAGCTCCCAGCGGGCAAGAAAACGGCCAACAATCCGCGGTTGCCGAGGGGCGGGGTACGGCTAGAGTGCCGGCAATATGAGCGAGCGAGCGGTCTTGTACGAGGCGGCGGACCGGATCGGGATGGTCACCTTGAACCGTCCCGATCAGCGGAACGCCATGACTCCGGAGCTTCTGGACGGGTTTTCCGAGGCGATTGGCGAGGCGCTGGCCGACAAGGAGATCCGCTGCCTGGTCATCACCGGAACGGGCCGCTGCTTCAGCGCAGGGGCCGATCTTCGCTCCTCTCTGCAGCGGAGCGATCTCGGCAAGCCGTCGAGGGATGCCTCCTTCGCGATGTACGAACCCTTCCTGCAGGTTCTGGACCTGAAGGTGCCGGTGATCGCTGCCATGAACGGGCACACCGTCGGCGGCGGATTCGGGCTCACCCTGCTCGCGGACATCCGAGTTGCAAACGTCGATGCGAAATACGGCGCGAATTTCGCGCGCTTGGGCATCCATTCTGGACTCGGCATCAGCTACCTGCTCCCTAGGCTGGTCGGTCTTGCCCAGGCCTCTGAGCTGCTTTTCACAGGAAAGCTGATCCGCGGCAGCGAGGCCCTGCAAATCGGCCTCGCGACCCACGCCGTACAAGCCGAAGAGGTCCTGCCCACCGCCATGGGGCTTGCCCGCGAGATCGCTCGGTCGGCTCCGAGGGCCGTTCAGCAAATGAAGGCCTCGATTCGTCGCGGGCTTCGCTGGGAGATCCGCGAAGCGGCATTCGAGGAAGCGGGCCTTCAGGCGGCAAGCCTCGACACGGAGGATGCCGCAGAGGGCATCGCGGCCATTCTGCAGAAGCGGGAACCCGAGTTCGCCGGCCGATAGACCATGCTCGTCATCCCGCAGTTACCGATCCCACTGGACGCCGTCCCTGAACGGCTCCGCCGCTATGCGGACCCCAAGGCACCTGCGGCCGCAAAGATGATGGCTGCCCGCGGAATGGTTCCGGTCAAGGGCGGCGACCTCGTCATGCTGCTCGTGCAGCTCAGCGCCGACGCCGACGCCACCGTGTCCAAGTCCGCGGGGGACACCCTCGACGGTTTGCCCGAAAACGTTCTGTATCCGACCTGCAATGAAGACCTGCATCCGGCCGTATTTCACGAGATCGCGCTCCGATTCTCGAGCGACGAAGAGGTTCTGGCGCGCCTTGCGTCGAACCATTCGGTCTCCGACGCCACCATCGCCAAAATCTCGGCGCACTGCCCCGAGCGCATCACCGAGATCATCTCCGTCAACCAGCAGCGGCTGTTGGGAGCGCCCGAGATTATCGAGGCGCTTTACAAGAACCGCAACACTCGCATGTCGACGGCCGATCGCCTCATCGAGCTCGCCGCGCGGCACGAGGTAGAGCTGACCGGTATCCCGATGTTCGAGGAGCTCAAGCGGGCCGTTCAGGGCCAGTTGATCCCCGAGCCGAGCGAGCAGCCTCTTCCAGGCGACCAACTCTTCGCAACCGCGCTGGCAGAGGATGACGAGCAGGACGCGGTCGCGCGCGACAAGTTCGACGGAACCGAGGAAACCAAAGAGGAGTTCGTTCCGCTTCAGGCCAAGATTCGCGGCATGAGTGTCGGAGAGAAGATCCGGCTGGCTCTTCTCGGCAACGCTGCGGCGCGCTCGATTCTCGTGCGGGACCCGAACCGGGTCGTTTCCATGTCGGCAATCGCCTCTCCTGCCATGAGCGAGAGCGAAGCTAAGAACGCAGCGCAAAGCCGCGAGGTCTCCGAGGATGTGTTGCGTTACATCGGCAGGAAGCGCGAGTGGTTGCAGAGTTACGAGCTCAAGCGCCACCTTTGCAACAACCCAAAGACACCGATCGCCATTTCAATGACCTTTCTCAATCACCTTCGTCGAAACGACCTCCAGGCCTTGTCGCGGAGCCGGGGGATTCCGGGCCCGCTCAAGCAGGCAGCCAAGCGGCGTTCCAAGCAATTTCAGTGAGTCATGAGCTTCTTCAGAAAATTGTTTTCAGCTGACCCGGAGGCGCTCGAGAAGAAAGCCGACGCGCTCTATGCCAATGGCGAATACGGCCCGGCCAAGCTCGTGTACGACAAGGCTCTGGCGGCATCTCCCGAAGGCGCGGCTTTGGGGCTCAGCCAATAAGATTCGACTCTGCACCGATGGGATTGCGCGGCAGCGAATCGAAGAAGCGAAGGCCTACCTCGAGCAGGGCTCGATCGAGCTGGCCGAACAGGAGCTCGAAGGCGCCTTGGAAGTCGCCGGCGACGACGCGCTCCGGGACCAAGCGAGGGCATTGCTCGATGGACTCGAGGCGAAGGAGGCACAGGAACAGGCTTCCACTGCCGAAATGACCGATGAAGAGCGAATCGCGCTCCTGATGGGCCAGTGGCAGGAAGCTCAGGCCGACGAATACGAGAGCTACGGCGACGCCCTGATCGAGGGGCTGCTCTCGATGCAGCGGGAGGAGTTCAGCCAGGCTCGAACCCAACTCGAAGCGGTGCTCGCTGAGGCGCAGAAGCCGCGATACCTCTGGCTCGAGGTCGGGCGCGCCCGCCTGCTCAGCGACGATGTCGAAGGGGGCAAAGAAGCGCTGAAGAGCTTCTTGGGCGCCCTCCCCGATGATGAAGGTGGTGAGACGAAGTTGGCCGCCAATCTTGCACTGGCCCGCCTCGCGGATGAAGCCGAGCGGTTCGAGGAAGCGATGGGCTACTTCCAAGGCGCGGTGCATGCGCTCCCCGAAGACTACCGGCCCTACCTCGCCATGGGGGCGTTCCTGCGAAGCAAGGGGCACGGCGCGGAAGCCCTCGAAGTGCTGCACACCTCGCTCGAGCTCAGCGAGACATCAGGCACGGATTGGCGGCTGCTCGAAGAGCTGGGGCTCGCGTCCGAGCTCGCTGGGAAACCTGGCGATGCACGCAGCTTTCTCAATCAAGTGGTGGAGTTCTTTACACATCACCAGATCACGGACTTCCCGCCGACGACGGCCACCACGCTGGCCAAGCTCTACGAGGCCGAGGGCCGACTGGATCGCGCGGCGGACCTCTATCGGGCGCTCAGTCAGGGCAGCGACAGGGATCGACACGCGCTCTATCATTACGAAGCTGGAAGGCTCCTCCAGGCCCTGGACCTTCAAGACGAAGCTCGACGGATGCTCACGCGCGCCGAGGCGCTCCTCGGCGACGGCGAAGCCGAGCTGGGCGAAAAGATCACGGCCTTGTTGCACACCTAGGGGCTAGCCTGGCGATTCTGCGCCCTTTCCTAACCGATGACGCATTCGAAATCGGTGCTATATTTATCGGGCGTAGCGGCGTGGACCGGGAATCTACCTGGCCGCGACCAAAGCGAAGCAAACCCATGACCCGAGGACACGCCTCCGTTGAGCGGCCCGTGACGGTGCCTCGTCTTCGCAAGATGAAGACTGACGGCACCCGAATCACCATGGTGACCGCCTACGATGCCACCTTCGCGCGCCTATTTGACGAAGCGGGGATCGACGTCCTGCTGGTGGGCGATTCACTGGGCATGGTCGTGCAAGGGCTGGATTCGACTCTGCCGGTGACGGTCGATGAGGTGATCTATCACTGCCGCGCGGTCGCACGAGGCGCGCGGCGCGCGCACATCGTGGGAGACATGCCCTTTCTCAGTTGGCAGCTGAGCGCCGAGCAAGCACTTCGCAACGCCGGACGCTTCTTGTCAGAAGGCGGCGCACAGTCGGTCAAGCTCGAAGGCGGGCTCGACGCGGCGCCTACCATCGAGCGTATCGTTCGGGCTGGCATTCCGGTCATGGCGCACGTGGGTCTCACCCCCCAAAGCGTGCACGCGATGGGCGGATTCCGTGTGCAAGGCAAGACCGAGGAGACGGCCGCGCGAGTTCTGATCGATGCGAAAGCGGTCGCGGAGGCTGGAGCCTACGCGCTCGTGCTCGAGGGCATTCCGACCGACCTCGCTCAGCGCATCACCGAGGAAGTGCAGATCCCGACGATTGGCATCGGAGCTGGTCCGCACTGCGATGGACAAGTTCTCGTCTGTTACGACCTGCTGGGCCTGACACCTGAGCTCAAGCCCAAGTTCGTGAAGCGATACGCCGAGTTCTTCGAACAAGGCGTGGCCGCTGCCCGACGCTACAGCGACGAGGTCCGCGCCGGGGTCTTCCCGAGCAAGGAATACAGCTTCGGCAACGTGAAGAAGGACGAAGCGTCCGCGTCCGGGCTCAGCCTCGTTCAACACCTGCGCCCAAGCTACGGGCCCAAGGGATGAGCGAAGTCGTACGCAAGCCTGCCGAGTTCCGGCGGGCCTGCGAAGATGCGCGCGCCGTTCAGCAACGTGTGGGGCTCGTGCCTACTATGGGCGCGCTCCACGACGGTCACTTCTCTTTGATCGATGAAGCCAAGTCGCGCGCCGACTTCATCGCGCTGACCATTTTCGTCAACCCTCTTCAATTTGCGCCCGGAGAGGATCTGGAACGCTACCCACGAACTTTCGAATCGGATCTCGCCGCTTGTCGTCAGCGCGGAGTCGATCTCGTCTTCGCGCCCGAGCTGAGCTCGATGTACCCAGAGCATTTTCAAACCGAGGTTTCGGTGAAAGAAATAGTCAGACCGCTCGAAGGCGAGTTCCGCCCAACGCATTTCGACGGCGTGACCACGGTTGTAGCGAAGCTCTTCAATCTCACTGGTCCGTGTACGGCGATGTTCGGACGCAAGGACTACCAGCAATGGAAGGCTCTTTGTCGAATGGCCGAGGATCTGGACATGCCGATCGAGCTCGTCGGCTGCCCAATCATTCGAGAGCGCGATGGTCTCGCCCTCTCCTCCCGCAATCGTTACCTCAGCGCCCCGGACCGCGAGCGCGCACTCGGCATCGTGTCGGGGCTTCGTCGAGCGCACGACGCATGGGAGCGGGGTGAACGCGACTCGGGCGCGCTCCGGGCTCTCGCGGAGGAATCGGTTCGACCGGTCTTCGATCGCCTGGACTACGTTGCTGCCGTCGATCCCGAAACCCTGACGGCTGCGCCGCCCTCGCCGAGCCGACTGTTGGTTGCGGTTGCTGCGCACCTGGGATCAACCCGCCTAATCGACAACGTAGTGCTGGGCGAAGACCCGCGACCCTAGTTGGCCGCGATCATGACGCGGGCGCCCGGTTCGCGTATGATTGAGACATGAGTCGACCACCCACGCCCAAGCTCAATTCGGAACATCTGGCCGACATCGGTCTGTTCGGCGGACTGAGCAAGGAGACGCTCGAAACCCTGGCCTCGTCGCTGCCGACGACCCGAGTCGAAGCCGGCGACATGGTCGTCGAAGAGGGCGATATGTCGACGCAGATGTTCGTAGTCATCGCCGGCGAGCTCGAGGTCATCAAGAAGGGCGTGTCCGGGGGCGACGTTCGAGTCGCGGTGCTCGGCCCGAGCGACTGGTTCGGCGAGATGTCGATCATCGACGTTCAGCCACGTTCGGCAAGTGTGCGCGCAGTTGCGCCTACCTTGGTGCTCTCGGTGACAGCCGAGCATGTCGAGAACCTCCTCTACCGGCGAGACGTCAAAGACTACGCGCTCTTCATCATGAACATTGCGCGCGAGCTCAGCCGCCGCCTCCGGGTCGCGGACGGAATCCTCGCACAGTTCTACACCGCACTCGCCAGTCAGTACGGAGCGGCGCCGAAGAATAACGCCTAGAGCAGGCCGGGAGGCGGCCGGGTCAATCTCGTGATCGCCTCGCGAGTCTTCAGGGCCTCGAGGATGATGGTCGCCGTCTCCTCAATGGCACAGTTCGTCACATCGACGACCATCCAATCGGGGTTGTTGCGCAGAATGCCGTGCGCGTACTCGAGCTCGGCTTTGACGTGGTCCCGGAGGCCGTAGTTCGCGTCGGGGGGCATGCCGAGCTGCTGCAGGCGCTGCTGGCGGATGTACATCAACTGGTCGACGTCGATGGTGAGGCCCACGACCCGAACGCCCGGCAACTGATACAACTCTTTGGGCGGGTCTACGCCCAGCACGAGCGGCACGTTGGCCACTTTGAGCCCGCGGCCTGCCAGATAGGTCGATAGGGGTGTCTTGCTCGTGCGGCTCACGCCGACCAGTACCAGGTCGGCCTTATGGAGGTTGCGCGGTTCCTTGCCGTCGTCGCTCTTGACGGCGAACTCGATCGCTTCGACTCGGCGAAAGTACTCCTTGGACAGCGGCATCTCAGCCGTCGGTATGTTCACCGGGTCGGCTTCGAGGTAGTGGCCGATTTGGCTGATCAGCGATCCGATCACATCGACGTGACGGACGTCGAGCCTGGTCGCCTGCTCATTGAAGTGGTCGCGCAGCTCCGGCCGCACCAGCGTGAATACAACCATCGCCTGGTCGGCGGCCGCTTGCTCCAAGATGGCCGTTAGGCCGCGCTGGTCGCGCTGGCGCCGTTCGATCTTCAGTCGGACGCCGTGATCGGGGAACTGAAGGAGTGTGGCCCGGGTTACCCGTTCGGCTGTTTCGCCGGTCGAGTCGCTGACGACGTAGATGACCTTCGCATCCATGGAGGCCGGGCTCAGAGACGGCGGCTCAGCTTGCGCCCGTGCATGCGATTGACGCGACGACGATTCTTCGCCTTACGCTTTGCATTGCGGCGCGCGGCCTTGTTGCGCTTGCGGTTCCGGCCGCTGTTCACGATGTTCAAGTACATGAATTACTCCTGAGCCGTCGGGTGTAGGGGATGGCCGAGGCCTACGCAAGCGGTCAGAGGCCGGCCGTGCATTCGCCGAGATCATTGCAGGTTTCCCCTGCCCGGCATTCGCTGTCTTCCAGGCAGAAAGGCAGGCAAACCGTGTCGAGGGTCACGGGGTCCCCATCCAAATCGCCGCACGCGGCTCCGGCGAGGCAGTTCTCGGCTGCGGAGCACTTCGCGACGCACAGGGAGAGCCCGGCGGTCGTCCGGACGCATTCGTTGTCATCGCCGCAGACGTCGGGGGGCATCCCGGGGGCAGCGCAGTCGAATACCGTACAGCCGAAACCAACCTCGCACGCACCGGGCTCCTCCCCGATGAGCGAGCAGACCAAATCCGCGTCGCCGCAGGCCCCTTGACCGAATGGCGAGTAACACTCGCTCGCGCTGGTGCAGTCGGAGCCTATGTTGTTGACGGTCACATCATTGAACAGGCCTGGCACGCAAGCGCCCAAGGGGTCGTCTTCGATTCCACCCCAGAAGCAGGTGTACCCCTCGCGGCATCCCTGGGTGTTGCCGAGGTATGTGCCCGGGTCACCCGGCGTCGCCCCCGAGCCAACCTGACAGCGGGAGGCGCAGAGCGGAACCCCTAGCCCGAGGGAAGCGCAGATGCCGTCTCCTGCACAGGGGTCGATGTCACAGCGAATCTTCGAACAGTAGCCGGCCGGAAATCCGAAGAACGCTTCGTCGATACAAGTGCCGCGTGCCTCGCATTGCTGGTCTTGCGCGCACTCGATTCCGGCTTCCGCCCCGGGCGCGCCGGGGTGCTCGCAGCGGTGCGTCACTGAGCTGCAGAAGCTCGTCGATTGGAGGTCGTACACGAGTCGATCGCCGGTCATCATCACGGGATCCCAGGGATCGAGCGCGCCGTTCCCGTTCGTGTCCTCGCGAAAAACACGGCATTCGTCGTCCGAGGCGCAGCCGCTGTCGCAAACTTCAAACAGAAGATCGCACAAGTAGCCGTCGCGACAGGTGCTGTTGCTGTCCGCTTCGGCGCGACAAGCTCGTAGGCAGATGTCGGCGTCGGAAAAAGCCGGGACGCAAACGCCGCATTGCTGAAGGCAGGCCTCCGTATTTGCCGTGGTGCAGTCCGTTGAAGGCGAAGACGGTGGAAGTGCTGCCGTGCAGTAGTCTGCAGGGAAATCGTAAACCTCGAATGTCGTGTTTGCTCCGGGCGGATAGTCCCGAATCGGGTCACTCGAGCCCCCTACCGCGACCGTTTGCTCCGCCAGACAGATCAGATCCCCGTTGCATTCGAAAGCCTCACCACGGCACTGCCCGCCAAGCTCTCCCCCGGGCGCCGGTAGCTGGTCGCAGGCAAGGCCAGCGTCAACGCCGCCGTCTGTGCCGCCCGTGCCCGCGGTTCCGCCCGTGCCTGCGTTGCCGGCAGTCCCGCCCGACGGTCCGTCACCCCCGCAGCCGACCGTCACGGTCATCGCAAGCAAGCCGGCAAAGCCAAGTCGAATCAAGGGCAAATTCTCGACACCTCCGTCACCGGTTTCGTCGTGGGACGAGCAGCCAGTAATCCAAGTCTAATACAACATCCTTGTGATACACCTCCCGACCGTCTTTGGAGACCTTGAGGGGGAACCCGGCGTCGGTCGCCCGAACGTCCTTTAGCCCCACCAGCCTGACCCGAAGCGCCCCGCAATCGCTACGGCCGGGGATATCGGCTTTGCCGAGAACCTCGCTATAGGCGTAGATGGTGTCGCCCGCGAACGTGGGGTTCGCATGTGCGCCGCCGTTCCAGGCAAGGATTCCGAGGACCTTCTCCATTCCGTTGAAGGAGAGCGAGCGCGCCACGCTAATGACGTGACCGCCATACATCAAACGGCGACCGAAACGAGTGCTTTTTGTTTGGACCGCATCGAAGTGAACCTTGGCAGTGTTCTGGTACAGGCGTGTCGCGGTCGCGTGCTCCGCTTCCTCGATCGTCATGCCATCGACGTGGTCGATCTTTTCGCCCGCCTCGTAGTCTTCGAAGTAGGCGCTGCCGCCCGACGGCCAGTCTTGGTATGCGCTCAGATCGAGATTGGCTGGAACGACGAGATCAGCCGGCGCGACCTCCTTGGGCATCGCCGGACTGTCGGCTGCGCCTGTCGGCGTGGACGGGTCTCGCTTATGAACCATCACCCAGCGGTAGTACTCGAGCACGGGCTTGCCGTGCTGATTGGTGCCAACGGTCTTGACCCATACGACACCGGTCTTGCCGTTGCTGTTTTCCTTCTTGCCGACGACTTCGGAGACCGAACGCATGGTGTCTCCCGGGTAGACTGGCGCAAGAAACCTCACCCCGGCGTAGCCGAGGTTCGCCACCGCATTGAGCGAGACATCGTTGACCGTCTTGCCGAACACGATGTGGAAGGTGAGCAGGTCGTTGATCGTCTCGCGTGGGTGGCCCAGCGATCGAGCGAACTCCGCCGAACAGTGCAGTGGGTAGCGCGAACCTGTCAGCCCGATGTAGACCGCCGCTTCGCCTTCCGTGATGGTCCTGGGTACTGCGTGCACGAGCTCCGCGCCGACTTCGAAATCCTCGAAAAAGTTGCCTGGGTTGGTCTTAGCCATGTCATTTCCTCGGTTGCGAATGACCGACTCTAGCCCCAAAAGTCGGCCCTGTCGCGCTGGGTATTTGGGTGCTATCTAGGGGCGCAATGGAGCCGGGGAAAGAGCGCGCCAACATGGTGGAGCGACAGCTTCGGCGTCGCGGAATCGGGGACAGCCGGGTTCTAGCAGCGATGGGCGAAGTGCCGCGGGAGGCCTTCGTTCCCGAATCCCACAAACGCGACGCGTACGCGGACTGCGCTCTGCCTCTTTCGCATGGGCAGACGATCTCCCAGCCGCTCATGGTAGCGATGTCGGTCGAGGCCCTGCGGCTCGCGGGGGACGAAACCGTCCTCGAAATTGGTGCGGGATCCGGCTACCAGGCGGCGGTTCTTTCGAAGCTGGCCAAAAAGGTCTACGCGATCGAGATCATCCCCGAGCTGGTCCGCAATGCCCGGCAGGTCATCGACTCCTTGGGCATCGACAACGTCGAGATCCTTTGCGCGGACGGACGCAAAGGATGGCCCGAGGGTGCCCCCTACGATGCCATCGTCGTTGCAGCGGCGGCCGAAGAGATCCCCCCAGCTTTGGTCGAGCAGCTCAAAGAAGGCGGCCGGCTCGTCATTCCAGTGGGCGGCAGATTGGGCCAGTCACTGCAGACCTCGCGCAAGCGCGGGGGCAAGATCGAAACAGAGGAGCTTTGTCGATGTGTCTTTGTGCCACTGGTCTATGGCAGTTAGACTCCGTCCCGCTGAGGAGCACGCAATGAGCATCATCGTCTTTCGGTACCTTCATTTTCTGGGCATCACATTTTGGATCGGCACCGCGGTTGCAGTTGCGATCGCCGCGTCGGCCGCAACACCACGGGAAAGCGGCATTGCACAAGCGCTCCGCAAGGTGACTGTACGGGTGACGACGCCGGCAATGCTGGTCGCCTTCGCCGGCGGCATTGGAACATTGGTCCCAAGCTTTGCGGAGGTGTACGCAAAGCAAGGTTGGATGCACGCGAAGCTGGCGCTCTTACTAGCGCTGGCCGGGGCAACCGGCGTGCTCACCGGCAAGCTGCGTCGTTGGGCCGAGGGCCAAGAGGTCTCGCCAAAGCTCTTCGCAAAGCTCGCCTGGGCCATTGCGATCCTCGCAGTACTGATCATCACGCTGGCGATTTTTCGACCGTTCTAGACGTACCGGGGCGCGGGGGAACGCGACACGGGGTTACGTCGAACGGCTCGGCGCAAGTCGGATGCACGGCGGCTTCGGCGATACCGCGCCATGGGGTGGCTGCTGCTGCGATTGTACTCGCACTCGGTCTGATGGGCACTCCCGGATGGTGCTATTTCCGGTGCCGGGTCGGCTCTCCCATTGCCAACTTTCGTGGCACTCCAAGCGTCCGTCCGGGAGCTCGGTGATCGTGCTGGTGCAGTGGCCGTTGGCGGTTTGACCATCTACGGTGAGGTGACTGTAGCGGAAGCTCAGAGTGTCGGGTGCCGACGAGAAACCCCAGCTTGATGCTGCCACCGGCATAGCGCGGTCATCGAAGGCTTCTCTAGCACTGCGCTTGCACGGAATCGAGTTTTCGAACGGGCAGCCGTCTAGGGTAGCTGGCAGCCGTGCATGGCCTCTGCAGATGTGATCTTCTCTTCGTCGTCGAATTGCATGAACTCGCAGGCGCGCCTTTGGAGGCCGTCGATGTTGGAGGTGTACACGATCACGATGTGCTTGCCCCCTGCGTCTTCCAGCACCTGATCGACCTCGAAGACGATCGACTCGACTGCTCCAACCGCACGCTGCCAGTAGTCGCGCAACGCCTCACGCCCAACGACCACTGGGTTCCCGGTGACTTCCGCAGCCCTCGGGCTCACGAAGCGGACATCGTCTGCGAAGCGTGAGACGACTGCGTCGACGTCTCGGTTGGACCAGGCTTGCGCCCACCACTGCGCAAACTCCCGTCGATTCATCTGACTGTGCCCGTGACGCGCATGGTTGGTTCCGAAGCCCTAGCCGAAGCGTTCGATGCGCGGTGGGAGCAGGTAGGGGTATGGTTTGCGTAGCACCTTGCGACAGAACCAGCGGTCGGCGCGGCGGGCTCCCTGCAACAAGGCGTAGGTTTGGGCGTCGCTTTTGTAGTGCGCTCGCACGTCTTTCTCGCTGATCCCCGGCGAAAGGTCGAACACCTCGTTGGCCAGCGGGATCAACGACGGAAAGATCTCGCCCAGCCCTTCCTTGATCAGGTTTCCGAGGAAGTCCATCGCCTGTCCCCGCGGCGAGTGATAGTTGTTGAGGATCCCTCGGAGGACAAAGCGATTGACCACGAGGCGCACCGGCGCAGGCAGCGCCTGGGTCACTTCCTTGAACTCGCACAAGTCGTTTCCGTCCTCGTCTCGAAGAAACGGAGTCCCGACGTCGAGATATCGCAGGCGTTCGCCTTCGATAGCCCAGTTGGAAAGCTGGCCATCCGGCGCAAGCGACGGCGTGACGGAGTCACGGATCTGTTCGAAGATTCGACGAACGTACGGAACCGCTTCTTCCGCACTCTTGCCACTGAGGAAGTTAGGACCGAGCGCTTCAGACGCCAGCAGCGGTTGAACGCAGTAGAGCACATGGCCCGTGGAGCTCTCCAAGACCGGCACATCGGTCTCGACGACATCAATCCCACAGGCGCTGAGCTGCTCGATGTAGGATGCGATCAGGCTTGCCCATCGATCGGCGACGGCGCGAGACGATATCGGCGCGAGCCGCTTGCAAACGAAATCGCCGCCAGGCGTCGAGAGCTTGACTGCAATGGTGATCTCACCGTAGCCGATGACCTCGAGCTCTTCGGTGTGCTCGGTTCGCACTGCTTCGTCGAGCTTCCTCTCCAACGCCTCGATTTCGGTTCGACTGACGAGTTCCATCAGGCGAAGGCCTTCGTCATCCGAGCGCTCAGGTCCTCCGCTTCGTCGTCTGTCAGGATCAGTGGCGGCAGAAACTGAAGCACGCTCCGGTCGTTCCCCGCGGGGAAACAGAAGACGCCTTGCTGCATGATGCGCAGAAGCGCGCCCAGCGCCTCCATCTCGCTCGAAAAGCGCAATCCCATGAAGAGGCCCCTGCGCCGAAGCTCGAACGGCAAGGGCTCGAATGCCTCAGCGAACCGCTCCGACAGGGCGCTAACGCGGTCGAGGAAACCAGGCTCTCCGACGATGTCGAGCACGCACTGGGCGGCGACACAGCCGAGCTCCGCTCCGCCGAAAGTCGAGATATGAAGGAAGGGATTGGCTTGTGAGTCGAGGACCTCGTGCATGTCGCGCGTCATGAGTGTTGCCGTGATCGGATAGATGCCCCCCGAAAGCCCCTTGCCGGTGATGATTGCATCCGGAGTCACTTCTTCGTGTTGGACTCCCCACCAACGCCCGGTGCGCCCTAGCCCGGTTTGCACCTCGTCGACGAGCATCAGAGCTCCTCGTTCGTCGCAAAGCTTCCGAACGGAGCTGAAGTAGCCGGGTGCCGGAATCGGCATGCCCAGGGTTGCGGGGATCGCTTCGAGAATCACAGCGGCGGTGTCATCGTCGATCGCGTCTTCCATCGCGCTCAGATCGTTGAATGGAACCTGCGCGAAGCCCGGAAGATTCGGACCAAACGGGTCCCTAAACTGCGGGTCACCGGCCGCGAGCGCCAGGCCGGTGTGCCCGTGATATCCGCCTTCGACCGAAATGATCTCGCCGCGACCGGTCGCTCCACGCGCCGCCTTGAGCGCAAGGTCGATCGCCTCGCCGCCCGAGACGCCGAACACGACCCGAGGAAGCGCGTCGTCGAGCGTTGCAGAAAGTCGCGCGGCGAGCTGAGCGCGCTGGCCCGAAACGAAATGGTGATTCCCGATGTCGAGCTTCCCCAACGCGGCTGCAAGCGCGCCCGTAACTCGAGGATTGCAATGCCCGAGACTGAAGACGCCGCCGTTGCAATGACAGTTGATGAGTCGAAGCCCGGTGTAAGCATCCTCAAACCAGATGCCTTGACGCTTCCCCATGACCATCTGCAAACCCATTTGCTGGTAGTAGGCGAGCTTGTGGGGTGCGACGTGCTCGCGAAACTCCGCGAGTAGCGCGTCGATGGTTTCGAATGGTTGCGGCGGTGAAGCTTCGGACATCGTGGGGATTCTACCCGAGCTTGCTCCGGCTCGCGTCGATCACGGAAGCACAAAACGCGCAATCACTGCGCCCTCTGACCGGGGCCGCGCAGTTTCTGCGCGCCGGCCCAGCACAGCTCGCTCATTTTCATGCTGAAACGGTAAGCCCTGTGAACGGCACTCGTCTTGCATTCGGTTGCCGCGCTCGGCCCCATGCTCACAGAGAGGTTTCGTGAACGCATTTCAGTACGCCCACGGCAACACCTTCCCAAGCACCCCAGCCGGGGTGGGCAGCACCGCTTGGATCGATAGCCTGTGCCCGGACTTTTCCGGCCACTCTTTTCTCAGGAAAAGCAGCGACGACTGCCCTCTGATTGGCAAGCTAGCGTACGGCCTCGACCGTCTCGCGGCCACGGCGATGTCCGTGCCGTACAAGCGCAAGATCCATCCGCACCTCTCGGACACGACGCTGCAGGAATACATCGACTACCATGCGTTCTACTCTCAGCCTCGCTTCCTCGGCGATCCGGATTCCGCATTCGAGTTGCCCCCCGAAGGGCATTCGGTCGTCGAGCGTGCGACGAGACGCCGCTCCTGGGATCCGAAAAGCGCGGCCCTGACGAGCATCGACTTCTACAGCCCGTTCCAGACGCTCGACCCTCGCTTCCGCGATGAGTACGCCGCGCTCGAGCCAAACGACCGGGTCGAGTCGCGTGGCTGGTTCCACAAGAACGGGCCCCGGCCGGTCGTGATCTTTCTGCATGGCTTCTCCGCACCGGATTATCGAATCAACAAGATGTGGTTTTCGGCGCAGAAATTCTACGATGCCGGCCTCGACGTGGTGTTCATGAACCTGCCTTTGCACGGCGGGCGAATGCCGAAATCGGCGGCTTACCATGGGACAGCGATCATTCAGCCTTCGCTCTGGCGACTGAGTGAGGCCTGCGCGCAGGGCGTGATGGACCTGCGCATTCTCATCGATCACATCGTGAAGCGCGGTGCACCGAAGGTTGGCATCATGGGCTACAGCTGGGGCGGCTTTCACGCTTCGATGATGGCCTGCCTCGAGCCGCGAACCGACTTCATCGTGAGCGTTGCGCCGGTGGTGAGTATCGCCGACCTGGTCATGAGCTGGCCGACGCGCTCGTTCTTCGAAGAAGCGCTCGAAGAGCCCGCGATGATGATCCGCGAGCTCCGAAAAATACTCGCACCCTTCACTCCACTGTCGCACAGCTTGAACATTCCAAAGGAGCGCGTGCTCCTGGTGGCGAGCGGCAGCGATGGGATCATCCCTGCGGTACACACCGAGGCGCTCTGGGAGCACTTCGGCCGGCCGGAGGTATACTGGAGTTGCGGCGGGCACATTCTCTACTTCGACAAGGGGCGCGTGACCGATCGATCGTTGCAGTTTCTCCGAGACATCGAGGTCATCGCCTAAGCACATGCAGATTCGCGGATACAGCCACCCCGATTTTCGTTCTCTGCGGGACACCGTGCGCCGATGCACCCCCGCCCGCGGCCCTGGCGGCGTGGCGATTGCCGTGTATCACCGCGGAGAGCTCGTCGCGGACCTCTCAGCGGGCACGCGTGATCGGCACGGCTCACCTTTTGAACCGGAAACCCTGGCCCTGAGCATGTCGACTGGGAAGGGCGTCATGGCAACCCTGCTCCACCAAACGGTCGACCGAGGCCTACTGGACCTCGAGGCGCCGGTTGCAAGCTACTGGCCCGAGTTCGGCAAGAACGGCAAGGGCGCCATCACGATCAGACAGGCGGCTTCGCACCGCGCTGGACTCTATTCGATTGCCCGCATCATCGACTCCTCCGAAGAGATGTTCGACTGGGATCACATGGTTCGCGTAGTTGAAGACATGTGGCCGGTACACACGCCCGACACCGATTTCGGTTACCACGCCTGGACCGGGGGATGGATTATCGGTGAATTGCTCCAGCGGGTGACCGGCAAGAGCTTCCCCGAGCTGCTCAAAGAGAACCTGGCCGACCCACTCGGTCTCGACGGCCTTTACATGGGACTGCCCGAAAGCGAGCTTCATCGGGTTGCCGAGTTCCTCATCCCGAAGATTCCCCGCAAGGTCCTGCAAGGGCGGCCTCGTGGCGTTCGCGCTCAGGTTCGCCGAACGGCATCGAGTACCGCTCGATGGCACTCATCGGTCGGTCAGTTCATCGACGCGATGATTCCTCCTGGGCTCGGCGACGTGCTCGGAGATCCTCGCTGGCTCACTTCGGTGATTCCATCGGGCAACGGCGTGTTCAACGCCCGCTCCTTAGCGCGGCTCTATGGCGCTCTAAGCCGCGGAGGTGTGCTCAACGGCGTCCGGCTCCTTTCAGCAAGGGCCCTCGCCGAAGCGACCGAAGATCAGAACCCGAGCATCGGCCGAGTGATCCCCTTCCCGCTTCGTTTCAAGGTCGGCTACATGCGGCCGGTGTCCCTCGGCTTGCGCGTCTCGCTTGCCCAGCGCCATTTCGACATCGGCCTCCCGAATCCGCACGCTTTTGGTCACTTCGGCTTCGGCGGCTCGGGCGCATGGGCCGACCCAGAGCGCGAGCTTGGCGTCGCAATCGTCACCAATTGCTTTGGCGGACGGATACCAGGGGACCTGCGACCCGTCGCGGTGGCGACAGCCAGTGCTCGCTGTGCCGAGCGCCGCAGCAACTAACTCCGTCGTTGCACCGAATCGCCGTGTGACGTACCAAGCGCTGAATGCCGATGCTCGCGCTGCTCTTCTTGGTGACTGCGCTGCTCTACGCGTCTGTCGGCTTCGGCGGCGGCTCCACTTACAACGCGCTACTGGTCCTCGCCGACACCGACTACCGCATTCTTCCGTCTATCGCGCTGGCGTGCAATCTGATCGTCGTCTCTGGCGGCGTCTGGCAATACCGACGCTCGGGCGACCTGCTTCTCGGCTTCGCGCTTCCGTTCGTTGCGCTCTCGATTCCCATGGCCTGGTTCGGTGGAAGCGTTCCGATAGAGCGAGACACCTTCGTCATGTTGCTCGGCCTTTCTCTGCTAGCGGCCGGCCTAGCAATGTGGTTTCAACCTCCAGAACCAAGGGGGGCTCGCGGCGGCACAGCCTTGCGCCGTTGGACCTTGGGCTTGCCCATCGGCGCGGCGATCGGCTTCCTGTCTGGGATGGTCGGAGTCGGCGGAGGGATCTTTCTTTCGCCCGCATTGCATCTGCTTCGGCTTGGCGATCCGAAACGCATCGCCGCAACCTCGAGCTTGTTCATCATGGTCAACTCCATCGCCGGGCTCGCCGGGCAGGCCACGAAACACAGTACGGCCGCGTACCTCGGAGGGCTGCTGGACTACGTTTGGCTAGGCATCGCTGTCTTCGTCGGCGGTCAAATCGGAAGCCGACTCAGCACACACGCTCTATCAGGCCGCGTGGTTAAACGACTCACAGCGGTCCTCGTTCTCTACGTCGCCGGGCGGCTCCTCTACATGAGCTTCGGCTGAGACGCGTTCATCGGCACAGCGGCCAAGGATTGGCCTGTTCGAGTTGCGCGGCGAGCCTCAGCATCCTCGCCTCGTCTCCGAACGGCCCCAGGAACTGCACGCCCAGGGGCAAGCCCTCGTCGCTTCGCTGCAGTGGCACCGACATTGCCGGCGCCCCGGTCAGGTTGGCGACCATCGTCCGGTGGAGGACTTGCCGCGAGAAGGCCTCCATCTGAGCCTCCATGACCCGCTCCCGAAGCAGCGGGACCCTAAAGAGAGGCGAGATTGCGGGCGAAACCAGAGTGCGAAGGAGCCGCCGCTCCCCGGCCGTCGGCGCGGCCTCTTCGAGAGGCACCGGAAGCCGTCCCATGGTGGGTGTCAGGAGCAGATCATAGTCAGTGTGGAAGCTCGACAGAGCTCGACCGACCCGCCGACCCAGCAGCCGGGATTCACCGACCTGCTCGGCCGGGAGCGCCCGGCCCACGGCGGCGAGGAGCAGGGGAACCTCCTCTAGCGAGCTGCGGACCCTCGCGCGACCGTATCTCGCCTCCAGATCGGAGACTACAGCGGCCGTATTGGCCGCTCCTAGGATGATGGATGCTCGGAGCACCTCCCACTCGTCGAAGGGAAGCGAGACTTCCTCGACGATATGCCCCAATTCCTGCAAAAGACGGCCTGTCGTGCGCACCGCCTCGACACAGGGGGGGTCCATCGGGACGCCGAAGACCTGGGTCGCTGTCGACATACCGACACGCAATTGGCCCAGATCGGCATCGAGAGCGGCCAGAAAGCCGGTCGGGCCGGGTGCCACGTATGGCGAGCCGGGCTCCGGGCCCGCCGTAGCGTCGAGCATCGCCGCCGTGTCGCGGACCGTTCGGCTCACGATGTGGGAGGTCGACTGGCCTTCGTACTCCCAGCTGAAGTCCGGCCCGATTGGATTGCGTCCGCGGCTCGGCTTGAGGCCGAACACGCCGCATGCCGAGGCCGGCATCCGAATGGAGCCCCCCTCATCGGTGGCGGATGCCATCGGGACGATGCCCGCGGCTACGGCTGCCGCGGAGCCTCCGCTCGAGCCCCCCGCCGAGCGGCTCAGGTCCCATGGGTTGCGGGTGGCCCCCCAGGCCTTCGGCATGGTGAAGACCGAGAGCTTGTATTCCGGAGTGTTGGTCTTGCCGAAGATGACGACACCAGCATCGAGAAAACGCCGGACGATCTCGGCGGTGTGCCCCGATAGCTCTCCCTGGTGAAGCCGGCTTCCGTTGCTCATCGGCGTGCCCTTCAGGGCGTGATGGACGTCCTTGAGGAGAAAGGGCACCCCCGCGAACAGCCCCGAAAGCTCTTCTAGCGCTCGGCCGCGCGCATAGTCGTACAGAGGTGTAACGATCGCATTGAGCTTCGGATTGAGCTCCTCGGCGCGGCGAATGGCGGCCTCGAGAACTTCGCTCGGGTGAACGTCACCGTTCGCGACGAGCTCTGCGAGACCTAGCCCATCGTAATCGAGATAGTCGACGAACACCTCAGGAGTCTTTCTGGGGACGCCGCGCGCGCGCGCGCGAGTTCAAGAGCGCGATGATCGAGCCGGCGCTAACCACCCCGATCACGTAGGCGCCACCGCGATTGAAGATGTCGGCGTGCACATCGTAGAGCCCGAGACTGACTCCAATGCCAATGCCGTAGCCGAACCAGGGTTGCTCTCGCCAATTGATCTTCTGCCGCCTGGTCGCGACCGCAACGAACGGCCAAAACGAGGTCGCCGCAACGTACGTCCGGTAGGGCTCGCCCAGCTCGGCAATGAGTCGACGGTCCTGGTGCAGGCCGCCAACGAACGAGAGCACGACCACACCGACGAAAAAGACAAATGTCACTGTCGATGGAGCGAGGAACGCATGCGCGGCCGCCCAGATTGCGATGCCGGAGAAGAACGGATGCCGAGTGACTTGCTGAACACCACGCGCGGGCATGACCCTATGGCGAAAGGTCGCCATGGGAAGCCGCGGGTAGACCAGCACCGCGGTGACAAAGAGCGTGAAGCCGAACACCGAAAGCCCGATCAGCGCACCACGGACCGGCGGAATCGTCACCAGCAGCGATGCCTGCGGCCCGGCAAGGCGATGCAGCGCAACATAGTGAACCAGCGCGGCAAAGGTCACGATGGCGACGACCGAATAGACGAAGATGAAGCCGGCCTCGCCGAGGCGAGCGACAAGGCGTTTTCGAAGCGGCTGGCTCGAAAGGACGACGTGACTGCCGCCGAACAGGAGCCAGAGGAGCGCTGTTGCCAATCCTTCTTGCATCGGTTGGGGCTAGCTTACGACGGTTTGTGCCCGTTCTCCAGGTGGGCTGCTAGACTTCGGCGCGTCATGAAGGTGCTCCACGTCTGCGCGGTGGCTTTTGGACTCGAGACCCTGCTGTTGCCGCAGATCGACTACCTGAGGGGTCGCGGGCTGACGGTCGAGGCGGCCTGCTCGCCCGATCCGCGCGTCGCCAAGCTGCGCGACCGCGGGTACACCATCCACGAGATCCAAATCGACCGCAAGATCTCGCCCGGCCCGAACTCCAAGAGCGTACTCGAGCTCGGCAAGTTGATGCGCGCCGGGAAATACGACCTCGTGCACACGCACGCACCGGTGGCGTCGGTCTTGGGCCGCGTGGCCGCGAAGCTCGCCGGCGTCGAAAGGATTGTCTACACGGCGCACGGTTTCTACTTCCACGACAACATGCCGCGCCAGAAGTACGCGCTCTATCACGGCATCGAGAAATCCGTTGCGCAGATCACCGACCGCATCCTCGTCCAAAGCCAGGAAGACTTCGATACAGCCGTGACGACCGGACTGGGCTCGGCCGAGAAGATCCGCTACCTCGGCAACGGCATCGATTTGAGGCGATTCGACCCGAACACAGTCGACGAGGAGAATCGTGCGCGACTGCGGCGGGAGCTCGGCGTTCCCGAAGGACACGGACCGATGCTCGGCATCACCGGGCGCATCACCGAAGAGAAAGGGTTCGGCGAGCTCGTCGAGGCCATGTCGCTGCTCCGCGACGATTTCCCCCAAGCGCATTTGATCGTAATCGGAGGGCAGCTCTCGACCGAACGCGACGATTTTCAAGACCGGCTCGTCGACTTCATCGGCGACGAAGACCTCGACGGGCACGTGACGTTCGCCGGGTTTCGGGACGACGTGCAGGACTTGCTCGGACTCCTGGATATGTTCGTCCTCCCCTCGTATCGCGAAGGGCTGCCGCGTTCGGTTCTCGAAGCGATGGCCATGGAGCTCCCGGTCGTAGCAACTCAAATTCGCGGTTGCCGAGAAGCGGTGGCGGACCAGGTCACGGGCCTACTCGTTCCGACGGAGGACAGCGGAGCACTGGCCCGTGCGATCGCCCGAATTCTCAATGACCCCGAGCTTTCCACACGCTTTGGGAAAGCTGGGCGCGAGCGGGTCCTGACCACGTTCGACGAGCGGTTCGTCTTTGCGCGCCTGGAGAAAGTCTACCGCGAGCTCGGCGTGAGCTTCGCATGAGGGTTCTAGTTACCGGCGCGACGGGCTTTGTCGGCAGGCACCTGCTCCCGGTACTCCATGACGCTGGGCACTCGCTCACCCTCCCCTTGCGCCACATCGACTCGCAGGCTCGCTTGGTCAAGGTGACGGAATCGGGCGCACAGCGGATCTCGGTGCTTGGCGACATCGACGAGGGAACCGATTGGCGCGAGGCCTTGGAGGGCGTCGATGCGGTCATTCACCTTGCCGCGCGCGCCCATCTACTGGACGAGAGAGCTGACCAATCCGAAGCATTCATGCGAGTCAACGCGCGTGGCACGGCGCGTCTGGTCGAGCAGTCCCTTGAAGCCGGCGTACGACAGTTCGTCCTGATGAGCTCCATCGGAGCGGTGACCGCAGCGTCGGACCGCCTCGTCACCCTCGACACTCCTTGCGCGCCCGAAACCCCATACGGACGAAGCAAGCTTGCTGCGGAGCGCGCGCTCATCGAGCTGAGCCGCGGAACAGCCATGAGTTGGACGATTCTCCGCCCGACGCTAGTCTACGGGCCAGGCAACCCGGGCAACATGGAGCGACTGGTTGCGCTAGTGAAACGCGGCCTGCCCCTTCCCCTCGGGGCCATTACAAATCGCCGCAGCTTCACCTTCGTGGAGAATCTCGCCAAGGCCACCACGATCGTGCTCAGCCACTCCGGCGCGGCCGACGCCACGTTCCTGGTCGCCGACGGCCAGGACTTGTCCACGCCCGAGCTCATTCGACGGATTGCTGCGCTGGCCGGAAGCCGAACGCGGCTGCTCTCCGTCCCCATGCCTCTGCTCCACGGCCTCGCACGCGGAGCCGACGCGTTCACCGCTGCGACTGGCAAGGCGTTGCCCCTGAGCAGCCCTAGCCTTCGAAGGCTCGTATCTTCGCTTTACGTAGACATCGAACCGCTTCGAGCCAAGCTCGGTTGGACTCCGCCCATTGGCGTCGATGAGGGCCTGCGACGCATGATGGCGGCCTCATGACTTGGGCGCTTCTCTCACTGCTGTCATTTGCGCTGAGCTGGATTGGGATTCGGATCGTCTTGCGGCGTTTCTCCGCGCGATTCATCGACGTGCCGAATCAGCGGAGCTCGCACACGCAGCCCACGCCACGAGGCGGGGGCATAGCCTTCGTGGCCGCGTTCTTGGTCACGGCTGGGATCGCCGTCGCCGTCACCCCCGGCCAAACGGGCGGCGCTCCGTCGCTCTTGCAGGGAGCGATCTTGGTGCTCCTGCCGCTCTGGCTCGTGGGCACCATCGACGACGCGCGTGGCCTCTCGGCGCGCGCGCGATACCTTGTTCAACTGATCGCCGCGGGTCTCGCCGTGTACCTCTTTGGTGCGTTTGCCGGGTTCGATGCGATGCTGGGAAGCTTTGGCACAGCCTGGCTGACACCTCTGCTCAGCGTCATCGCGATCACGGCTCTGATCAACTTCTACAACTTCATGGACGGCCTCGACGGGATCGTCGGAGGCAGTTGCGCTGTCCAACTCGCGTTCTTTGCGCTCTACTTGCACCAGCCGGGTTGGTGGCTTCTCGTCGCGGCGCTCGTCGCGTTCCTCTTCTGGAACTGGCCGCCAGCGAAGATCTTCATGGGAGACTCGGGCAGCACTGTCCTAGGCGCCGCCGTTGCCCTGGCTCTTCTCCGTGCGCCCGACGCAAGCACGATGTGGTGGGCCGGATCGGTGACCGCACCAGTACTCGGAGATGCTGTTTTCACGCTCACGCGCCGACTCCTCAAGCGCGAGAACATCTTCGAGGCCCACAAGTCCCACATCTACCAACGCCTGAATCAGTCGGGCTGGTCACACCAGCGGGTTGCCGGAACCTACGTTGCTCTGACTCTGGCGATCACAGCACTCGTCGCCACGCTGAGCTGACGCGGCTGGCTTCGAGCTCTCACACGACGGCTACCCTCAAGACCTGAGCGTAGTTGTCGGCGATACACGCCCCTTCGAGCAGGCCGCGGTCCCGCATCATCACGTGAAATTTCGGGAGATTGTAATGGGGGACGGTCATCAACAGGTGATGCTCCAGGTGATACTGCACGCCGTTGGGCGCGATGAATAGCCGCTCCAGCCAACCCGCAAGGACCGTTCGCGTCTGACCAATCGGGTCGCCTGGGTCAGGAACGACGGCGTGCTCGGCGATCGAACGGATTCGTGCGACGAGGTTGTTCGTCGTCATCCAGGCACCAAACCAGAGGAGGTAGAGCATCGGATGCCCGAACGACCACAGCAGAGCAAAGAGCAGCAGGTTCGTCAGCAGCGTGCCGACGAGCATGCGAATCGCTGGCCCGCGCGTCATGCGCATCGGTAGGGTCCCGGAATCGACCTGCTCGCCGCGAATCACCTTGATCGCGAGGTAGCTGGTACCGACAAGCTGCTTGAGTCCCGTGATCCCGAGCAGGTCTCGCATCACCTTGCGCCCCATGCTCGCTTTAGAAACCGGAAACCCCTTCGCCAAGGGAAGGTCCGGATCTGCTTCCGTCCAAGTCTTGGCGTGATGCTCGAGATGATGTGCCCGGTACATGTCCGCGCTCAGATAGACCGGGTAGCCCGCTAACCAGTTGCCGACGAAGTCGTTGAGCTTGCGGTTCTTGAAAAGCGTATGGTGTGCGCTCTCGTGCATGACGACGGCGAACCCGAGCTGTCGCGCCCCGATGATGAACAGCGCCAAGATGACGGTGAAGATATTGGGTAGGTACGCAACCAGTGCCATCGACGCAGCCACCAGCCCGTAGTTCACCAGCAGGGTGAGCAAGGCGCGATGGTCGCGGATTGCACGAAGCTCACGAATCTCTTCCGTCGTGAACTGCTCCAGCCACGCTTTGCCGCTCTTCGCCATGAATCAGCCGCGTTGGATGTACTGCTCGAGCTGCTCGATGGTCATGTCTTGCTCGGAGACGATGCTGCGCACCAGGTCGCCAATCGACAAGATACCGAGAAGCTCCCCGTTCTCCATGACGAGCAGGTGGCGCGTTCGCTTGCCGGTCATGATCGCCATGCACCCGCGTGTCGTCTCCTCGCGCCCGACCGAAAGGACATCATCGGCCATGGCCTCGCGAACGGGAGTAGTCGGGGACGCCTTGCCTAGGAGGAACACGTTGCGCGCGTAGTCGCGCTCGGTGATCAAGCCGATCACCTTGTCATCTTCGAGCACAACCAAGGCGCCGATGTCGAGATCGGCCATGCGTTTGATCGCCTCGTAGACGGTGTCATCGGGAGCCACGGCTTGGATGTCGTGGCCCTTTTGCTCCAAGAGCTGCGCTACGGTGGCCATGCCGTGACGATACCACTACTGGCCCGTGCATAGAAGCCGGTGAGTCCTGCGGCGCTGAGCGCGGGGCTCTCCATCCCCAAAAAGAGGGCGCCTTCGAGACTTGCCCGCTCGCCCTCAGCTCGGCTGTGGGGCGCCGGCAGACTCCTCGATGACCTCTCGAACCAGGTCGACGTACTGGCTGGTGACCACGTCTTGATCGAAGCGCCGCAGCCAGTCTGCACGCTCGGCGCGCCGCGACTCGTGACCCGGATCGGGCACATCGAGCTCAGCCTCGATCGCCTCGGCAAAGGCCTTTGCATCCTCGACCGGCGTCAATCGTCCGAGCCGCCCCCCGTCGAGCAGCTCTCGCGGGCCGAAGTGACAGTCCGTCGATACGATCGCGGTTCCCGCCCCCAAGGCCTCGATGAGCACCATTGGCAAGCCCTCGTTGCGAGACGACATCACGAAGATTCGAGCCCGGCGCATGAAGGCCTCGGCATTGTCGACGAAGCCCGCAAGGAAAACCCGGTCCGCCAGGCCCAGATCTCGAGCCTGCGCCTCCAGCGACGCGCGCTCAGGTCCCTCTCCGAGAATCACCAGATGCAGGTCGCGTCTCGACGCTAGGTCCGCGAACGCGCGCAGCAGCATCGCGAAGTCTTTTTGCTGGGTCAGGCGCCCAACGGCTAGCAAGACGGGCTTGTCGAACATCGGTTCCTGCTCCGGCGTGAGCTCGAGGGACGATTCCCGACTGTGCCGAGGATTGGGAAGCGCCAGGACTCTGTGCGGCGGCAGATCGAAAACCTCGGCGGCGTCGTCCGCCACGCCTTGAGAGCAGCCCGTCACACGCTCTACGTGCCGGTACGCGAAGCGCTCGGGCCCGAATCCCAGCCAGCGTCGAAACCACCACTGAGCCGCTGGCTCGCAGCGCAAAGCGTAGTGCTGACTCACGATGACCGGAACGTCGGGCACCAGGTATCGGCCGATGCCCGAGGCGATGTTCGCGGTGTGGATCAAAGACATGGCGCAGCGCGGGCGAGCTCGCTTCAGGTAGCGGACCCAGCGCGGCGTCGCGAGGAGCTCGTTGACGGCCCCAAGCTCGACCTTGTTCACACCAGGCAGCTCCGCGTCGCGAAGCCCACCGTGGGCGCAGGACACGACCAAATCGATCTTCATGCCAGTGTCCGCCAGGGCCTGGGCCATCAGGAGAGCAACGCGCTCTGCTCCGCCCGCAGCGTACGAAGGAATGAAGATCGCGAGGTCGGGTCTCGTGGCGCTGCTTGAATCGAAGTCGGTCATGCTGAGAACCCCTGGGCGGCGCGGCAAAGTTTAGGCCCGGGGTCGCGCCATTCCAAGCAGAGTGTTTCCGTCGGACTTTCCAACGAGACTCAGCAGGCCGAGCATCGGGGCCCGCCAGATCAGTCCCGGCAGTCCCCACTCGTTGCGCACGCTGGCAGCCGGGATCGGTCGCGTCGCGAAACGGTCCAGCGCGAAGCCCGTCTTCTCCAAGGCCGTACGCATGCTCTGCCTCCGAAAGAAATTGATGTGTAACGGCGGAATGTTCACGGGAAGGGTTTGTCGCAAGCAGTACGGATCGTCGAGATTGGGAACGCTGAAAACGAAAATCCCGCTCGGCTTCAAGATGGAACGGATCGAGCTCAACATGCTCATGAAATCGGGCACGTGCTCGATGACTTCGAACGAAGTCACCACGTCGAACTTCTCGTCCTGGCTTGAGGCAAAGTCCTGGATCATTCCGTTGAACATCTCGACGCCCAGGCTGCGCGCCTTCTCTGCCGCTAGCTTGGTGGGCTCCACGCCCTTGACGCTGAATCCACGTTGCTTGGCGACCAGCAGGAAGGTCCCTGGCCCCGTTCCGATGTCGACCAGCCTGCTGCCGGGACGCTCGGCTTCAATCCAGCGGATCGCCTTCCGCTTGAACCAGCGCAGTTGCCTGAAACCCCAGTCGCCGCTTGCTGTCTTCTCTGCGACCCGGACCATCTCGAGGTAGTCCGCCTCGCCCGAGTACACCTCCTCGTACTGCTCGGGCGGTATCCGACGCTGCAGGGTGTACACGAGGGAGCAGTCGCGACATCTCGCCATGTCGTAGGAATTGAAGGGCTCAATCGAATCCTGCGCGTCAGAGTCACACAGCGGACAGCGCAGCGCTCGCCCATTTTCATCGAGGTGCATGCCCGGAAATAGCATCCCGACCCAGCGGCGCCAGGCGCCAGCTAGCCGTTCACAGCCATGATGCTCCAGGCGATGATCAACTGCGCCGCGTAGTAGAGCGGTAGGCCCCAAAGACGGTTCAACAAACCCTTGGAGACGAATCGGTCCCGCACGACCGCGATGTCTGACGCTGTGAACAACAAGGCGCCGACCGGAATCATCCACGGGGCGCCGGCCCCACCGGCACCGATTGCAGCGACGCACATCGCGGAGATGACGAGCATGTAGGCGCCGATCGGAGCGCGCATGTCGGGGGCATGGGGAAACACCCAGCGAGCGATCAGACCCATCACTGCTGCCATCCCCACTGCCGCGATCAGCGCCGACGCAGCGCTGATCGGAAGGCCCGCGAACGCGACGAAGTATGCCAGATGGCCAAGCAGGAACGAAACGAGGCCTGCGATAAAGAACTTCCTCGCCGACCCCAGGAGACAGACGTCGCCGATGGCGCCGAGAATCAGCCCGACCAGGATGGTCTTCCCGTAGTGCGACTCGAACGCGCCAAAGCCAATGGCGGCAACGATGAAACCCAGCGAAGCAATGGGTTTGCCGACCGCACGCAGTCCGGGCCGGTCCTTCCACTCCCCATAGAGGAGAACGGCGAGTCCCACCGTCGTCATCAGTTCGCCCCATGCGTTCAGAGCCATCGATTGATTCCTGTGGTTCGCGTTATCGCCAGTTCGGCTGACCTGTGGTGGCGAGTACGGCGTTCCACAGGTCGCTCTCGAGCGACATCCTTTTCTTCTCCGCCACCGCAGTCGAAATCGGCACGTAGATGATCTCTTGATTCCAGTAGCCCACCATGGCGTCGGTCTTGCCCGCCATGGCGGCATGGACCGCCGCGCGCGCCATCCGGTCGGTGAGGATACGATCCCATGCGTTGGCCGGAACACTGCGGATCGCGTAGCTCGGGTCGATGTACTTCATGTTGAGCTCGAGATTCCGCTCCTTGAAGTAGCGCTTGATTCGGTCGCGCAGGAAGACTCCAATGTCTTCGAAACGAATGTTGCCCGAGGCGTCGCGCTCATCGTCTTTGTTGGCGAAGAGATGCTGGCCTGCTCCTTCCGCAACGACGATCACCGCATGCCCACGAGTCAGTATGCGACGCTCCAAGAGCTCTAGCAGCCCGACCTCTCCTTCGAGCGGGAAATTAACCTCGGGGACGAGAACGAAGTTGGCCTCTTGACTGGCGATAGACGCGCCGGCGGCGATGAATCCCGCTGCTCGTCCCATGAGCTTCACCAGCCCGACTCCGTTGGGCGCTCCGACCGCTTCGACGTGCGCACCGCGCAGCACCTCGCTGGCAACTCCGAGTGCGGTGACGTAGCCGAAGCTGAGCTCGACGTATGGCACGTCATTATCGATGGTCTTGGGAATGCCGACGACCGACTTAGCGAGCCCCCGTCTTTCGATCTCTTCCTGAATGCTATGGGCGCCACGCTGCGTTCCGTCGCCGCCGATGCAGAACAGAATGTCGATCTCCCGAGCTTCCATGTAGTCCACCATGATCGCCGGCTCCTGCGAACCGCGCGAGCTTCCGAGCACCGTTCCGCCCAAGTGGTGGATGTTCTGGACAGAACGTTCGGTCAGGAACGTCGGCTCGAGTCCCGAGTCAGGGTTCAATCCGGCGTAGCCGTTTCGGATCCCGAGGACTCGCTTCACTCCGTAGTTGTGCGTGAGCTCCAGGAACCCAGATCGAATCACGTTGTTGAGCCCGGGAGAGAGCCCTCCGCAGGTCACGAACGCCGCGGTGGTCTCAGCTGGATTGAAGAAGAGCCTGCGGCGTGGACCCGCCTCCTCGAAGGAGAGCGTGTTGGTATCGGCAGCCTCGTCCCCAATATGACGCTTCACCCGGACTCGAATCGACTCGTCGGCAAACATCCGGCCCTCGGCCTGAAGCGGTGACTCGAACTGACAGGGGCCTAGCGTGGGGACTATGAAATCGCGCTGCTCGGGCATATTGGACACCCAGTATGCACCGAAAAGCCGTGGAATGAAGCGCCCGATTGACTGCCATCGCGTGGGGACCCATCGCAAAGCCGCCTGAGCTACGCCGCCGTGTCAGTTCACGTTGAACACGTCGTCGCTGATCTCGACGCTGATGGTCGTATTGCGCCGGATGACGTCAGCAAGGGTCGTGCTCTCGAGATCAGCGACCTCCTGAGCCGAAAAACCACCTGCCATGTACCAGTAGCGATCGCCTTCACGAAGTGATTCGAATTGCCTCTTGATCACCCAGAACGCGAGCTCGCCCACGTGACCGCCGTTGAACGGCTCCTCGGCAAGGGTGCCCGCCCAGAGATCGATCTCGTCGACGTCGGCGTACACCGAGGCAAGGCGCGATTGCACGGCCGGGTCGCCGTTGACCTCCGCGAAGCTCGAACGCGTCGTGAGCCCCATCGCCTGCCGCGCTTCGTTGTAGCTAGGCAGGCCGTGATCACGGCCGCGTTGAATGTTGAGCGACGCCAGGTCGAAACCGCCGGCGCCAGGAGGCCCAAAGAGGAAATTCCGCACGTCGTCGACCAGCTCCGTGTCGATGGTCGAGCAGGCTTGAGTCGCGAGACCACGCAGAAGTGGCTCGATGCCGCCTTCATCGACGATTCGGGATGGGTTGAAGAAGGCATCGCGAAGCGCCAGGTTGCCGTCCGGAATCGGATTGAGGCTTGCGTCGAGCCGCAAGAGGTTCGCGCTAAGGGCGCTATGCCCGAACCGGTAAATCGCCGTCGAGAACTCGTTACAGATGACCGGCGTAACGCTCCAGATGTAGCCGCGGTAGGGGTCCAAAGCGTTCGGTCCGAGCAGCGCAGGGAGGAACTCGTTGTACGTAATCACCTGCATGAGCGCGCCGACGACGCGCCGGGATTCTTGGTAGAGCTCTTCGCCCGTGAGCAACGGGTCCGCCGCTGCCAGCTCCGCGGCCAGCCGATTGTGCTCGCGCACGAACAGCGTGTGCATCGCGGTCAAACCGACTTGCTCATTCGCTCGCACGTCGCCAGCGAGAAACAGCTCTGGGCCCGTTCCGCCAGCATTGGGCAGGCCCGGCGTGTTGAATGGAAGCAAGTCCCCTGCGCTCACGAGCAATCGACCGGTGCCGTCGTTGGTGCGCAAGGCTGCCGCACGCACATCGTCGGAGCCGTACACGTTGGATGCATCGATGAAGTGGGTGATCTCGTTCATATGCTGGCGCGGGTATGCCGGATCGTTCCCAGTGCCGGGGTGATAGCCTGACCTGTTGAAATCGATCGTCATCGTGCCGGTGCTCGCCGGGTCGAAGAAAGGATCTCCGATCGGAACGTCGACCGCCGCAGGCTCTGCGGGCGTCTGCTCGCCGCTCAGGTCAATGTCGTGATCGACGAACTGCCCCCACTGCCACAGATAGTCGCTTGCGCCCAGCGGGTTTGGACCCGGCTGCGAATCCGCGCAGAGCGCATTGCTGACGGCGCGCGGGGAGGGGCGAGTGGAGCCGCTCATCGAAGCGACGCCGTCGTCGTAGTGCACCGGCATCATCCGCCGAAGGGTCGTGTCTGCAGCGCCGAGATGGAAATGCGATTCGTGGTTGCCAGTCCCGTCGATGCTTCGATACCGACCCGTCGGCTGGTCCGCGGGGTCAGGCGGATCGACACTTGCAGGGTCTACGGCGCCATCCGGCGAAATTCGATCGAGCGTCATCTGCACGAGATCGACCGGCTCGCAAGTCATTGCCATCGTCGGCAGAACTAGAAGCGCCACAAGCCAGCGCTTCCGCATATTGATCCAATCGCGTCTCATGTGAAACACTCTCCGGGTTTGGGCGTAGGTCCATATACCGAAGATCCATTCGTCTTGGAAGATGCAATGATTTCGCGGTCGCCAAGGTCCGAATCCGACCAATTCGCGAGCCGATATTGGCGCGAAGAACACCATCCATCTGTGTGGGAGCTCACAATGGCCTACCCCTGCGGCCCGTCCCGTCTAGGGACGCCGAAAATGCAGGTAGTAGTTCTCTCGGAGCAGCTCGGTTTCGGACTCGAGCCGGAACCCGGCTTGCTCGATCTCCGCGATGACCGCGGCCTCGCTCGCGCGAACGTGCCTCAGGACGGCCGGACTGCTCTCGCCATCCACGCGCTTCATGTCGACCAAAACGAGGATTGCGCCCGGCCGCAGGGCTTGGAGCAGCGAGCGCATGTAGGCCTTGGGGAACTCGAGGTGATGATAGGTGTCGCACATGAAGGCCAAATCGAGGGAGGCGGGAGGCAGACCGGGTGCCTTCTCCTCGCCTCGAATCACGCTGACGTTGGTCAGGCCGCCCTCCTCCACGCGCCTGCGAATCAAGTCGAGAAACTCGGGCACGATGTCGACTGCGTAAACCAGCCCGCTGTCCCCCACGCGTTTTGCGATCTCCGTGGTGAGCAAACCGGTCCCAGCGCCGATATCTGCCACTGCCATTCCCTCACGAAGGCCAATCGCGTCAACGATGTCCATGCGACGTTGGACGATTTCGCGGCTTTCTGCTTCGAGGATTTTGGTGTAACGAGCCGGCCCGTCTGGCCGAAAATAGGGGTCGTTGATGCCCGGGTGAACGCTGGGCTCGTCCTTCTCTGGCTCCGTTGCTTCGACGGGCGTCGGGGCAGCGGTGACCGCGGGGCTCGCGTCCACGGCAATCTCTTGCGGGCTCGTCGTCTGTGCCGCGCTCGCTGCGCAGCCGGACAGGCCCGTCGAGATGACGAAAAAAGCCCAAACGAGGCCCGAAAGCAACGGCATCGACAGAAGCCTGCGATAAGATAGGTTGAATTGGAGCATGCGTCGTCGACAAGGCGCGGTTCGCGAAAAAGTCGCCGGGAGGTACGGAGTGAAGGGTTTCATGAAGATTGTTGCACTCATGGTCGGGGCGTGCATGGTGCTGGGCTGTCAAGGAAGCAAGGAAGCGGCGAGCAGCGAAGCGCCAAGCGAGGCTGCAGCGGCTCTCGAGGAATCCGAAAAGCCTGCCACTGAGCCCGCCCCAAGCGACACGGAAGCCGAGGCGCCGCCAGCCAGCGCCATTTTGGTTTCGAAAGTCATGGGGCTCACGCAGACGAGGACCGTGGAAGCCACCGAAACAGGCATCAAGATCACACTTCCCTTGGAGGTGTCTCCAAAGATCGACGACAAGTCCACGCCTCGGATGGTGAGCGACGCGATGATGTTCGCCGTGTTCTACAACGCGCCTCTGCTGTACAGCCGCACCGACGACGTCGACGAGTTGCAGCAGGTCTTCACTTTCTTGGGCGACAAGATCGGCGAGATCAACACGACTCGCGCTTCGTTCGAGAGCATGGGCTACGAAGAGGCCATGGCCGGTGTCACCAACGAAAAGGCCAGGCGGCGCGTCTATCGCAAGCTTCTCGCCAAGCTGCCGAAGGGCGCCGTGAACATCAAAAAGAAGTACCGACCCTAGGCTCCACGATGGAGAACGAACAGTCGCTGCCCTTGGCGGGTGTAAAGGTTGTCGAGTTCACCCATATGGTGATGGGTCCCGCTGTCGGCCTGATATTGGCCGACATGGGCGCCGACGTGATCAAGCTCGAGCCCGCGAATGGAGACAAGACTCGTGGTTTGCCCGGATCCGGTGCTGGCTACTTTCCGGCGTACAACCGGAACAAACGCTCGCTCTGCGTGGACCTAAAGTCTGCTGAGGGCAAGGCCGCTGTCCTCAGGCTCGTCGACAAGGCGGATGTGGTCGTCGAGAACTTTCGACCGGGGACGATGGACCGGCTGGGCTTCGGCTACGAGGCGCTCAAGGAGCGCAACAAGGGCCTGATCTACTGCTCGGAGAAAGGCTTTCTGGCGGGCCCCTATGAAGAACGCACGGCCATGGATGAAGTCGCACAGATGATGGGCGGGCTCGCTTACATGACTGGACCGCCGGGTAGACCGCTGCGCGCAGGCGCCTCGGTAATCGACGTACAGGGCGGCATGTTCGGTGCACTCGGCATTCTCGGGGCCTTGCTTCAACGCAAGCAGACGGGTGAAGGTCAGAAAGTCATCGCATCGCTTTTCGAAAGCACCGTGTTTCTCGTCGGTCAGCACATGGCTCAGTACGCAGTGACTGGCCAAGCCGCCGCTCCGATGCCGGCCCGTATCTCCGCTTGGGCGATCTACCAGGTCTTCGAGACCAAGGACGACGATCTGGTGTTTGTCGGAATCGTGAGCGACAAGCAGTGGGAGATCCTCTGCGACGCGTTCGACCTGGACGACTTGGCAGCGGACCAGTCCTTCAAGACGAACGATGGCCGCGCGGCGGAGAAGGACCGCTTGTTGCCGATGATCAAGCAAATCTTCGCGAGCTACACGAAGGCGCAGCTGATGGCCAAGCTAGAAGCGAGCGGCCTGCCGTTCGCGCCAATCACCCGGCCGGACGAGCTGTTCGACGATCCGCACCTGAATGCCAGTGGCGGCCTGCTGCCATACACCGTCACCGACGGCGAGCGCAAAGGGCACGAAGCCAAGCTCCCAGCCCTGCCACTCGAAATGGACGGGCACCGATTTGGACTGCGCCTGCCGGTGCCGCGCGCTGGCGAGCATACCCGTGAAATCCTGGCCGAAGCCGGGTATTCGGATCTCGACATCGACAAGATGTTCACGGCCGAGGTCGTGACTGGGGAGTAGCGGGAAGCGGCTCGGGTTCCGGCTCGAAACCAATGGAAAAGGGACCTTCGCCATCGCGCTGTCCGTCCATCAGCGGAACCTTGGTCCAGGCGTTTGCAAAGGCCGCGATGGTGCAAACGACCAGCACCGTCGCTACGGTCGACCGAGGTATCGGTCGGGCGCCGCGCGTCGTTCCTGGCAACACACATATGCCGAAGAATCCTAGAAATGCCGTGAAGATTGGAAGAATCGCGATTCGCTCGGCGTCCCAGGCAAACCAGTGCATGAGCCAAGGGCCCAGGGCGAACGCGATGTAGAGGGGAATCCAACGCGTGCGTCCCAACTGCTTGAGCCTCGTCGAAGTCCCCAAAAGCAACGCGATCAGCGGCGGATAGACTACGAAGTTCAAAGACTTCTTACTCAAGCGTACCCAAGCCCAGCGATGCTGCTCCCGGAGGTTGTCTAGGAAGCCATGCTCGAGGTGGTAGGTGCTCATGTCCACCCAGTACTTGTCGATGACCCCGCGAGCGGCCATGTCTTCGCGAATCGCGAGCAGTAACTCGTCGCTTTGAAGAAGGCTCGATAGAAGGACCGCGACAAGAGTCAGCGTAGGCGCGAACATAAGCTCGAGAAGCGGCCGCCAACGAGCCCGTGCGTCGAGCTCACCGAGCCGGAGCGCAGCGCAGAACACGACCATCGGCATTCCCGTAATGGCGTACATCTCGTGAACGAGGATGCCTAACGAGCTCAGCAGACCTGCTGCGAGCCAACGGCCCCGCGAGGCAAGATAGACAGCCACGACGGCCAGAGCCGCAATGAGCGGATCGAAATAGCCGTTGAGGTGAGCCGAAAACACGACGAACGGGGAGCCTAGGAAGACGACGGCGAGGGCCAAGGAGACCAGGCGATTGTCACGGCGTAGCGTTTTCGCCGCAGCGAGAAGCATCGCCAGGCTGAAGAGCGCGAAGACCGAGAACGACACGAGCGCGACCGTCTCACGAATCTGCTCTGGGCCTTCTGAGCGCAACAAGGGTCTGAGCGCCGTGCCCAGAAGCCCCCGCTTGATGAACCCGTGCTCATAGCTCTGAAGCCAATGGCCGATCGAATAGGCGTTGGGAGGCCGGAGCGCGCGGCTTGCCGTGACGGCGTAGAGCGCGGTTAGGCCAGAAACGAGCAGGAATTTCCTGCCCGCCGGACCAGGCCATCGCCGAGGGCCCGCTCCCCTGCCTGTCAGCTGTACCCGATCTTCGCTTCGGCCCGTCGTCACGGCCGCGAGCCTACCGACATCCGCCGAAGCCGTGCGAGCTTTTTGCTAATCAGCAGTGCCTAGGGCATGAGTCCGAGCTCGCGCAACCCTTCGCAGCGGCCGAAGAGGAAGAAGAGCTCGAGCGTGTGAGTCGCGCCGAGAAGATCGTCGAAAATCCAGGCGGCAAGCCGGCTAACTCGCTAACGCTCGGGCGCGAGCACCAAGGCTGTTCGTGACGGCAAGTAGAGGCTCAGGGAGTGCCTTTGAATTCGGTCCGGTATGGTGTGATGGGAGATGTCGACGGCCTGTCGACTGAACCCTCCGTACGCAGGGCGGTCGGTATCGAGGACGGTTGTGTACGTGCCGGGCGCCGCCGGGATCCCGTAGTCGGTAAAGGAGCGACTTGGGTGGAAGTTCATGACGAACACGAGCCCGCCGCGGAGCCAGGCCAAAACTTTGTTCTCTTCGTCGCTGTGAAGAAGGCACTCATCTTCGCCATCTGGGATGCCGTAGGTTCGGGCCAGATTGATCAAGTCTCGGTCGAACAGTGCAAGGTGCCGGTAGCGAAGGTCCTCGTCGTCGGCTAGCGGCCACTGGCGTCGCGCATGCATATAGGACCAGTCGTTTCCTTCGCGCGGGAAGTCAATCCACTCGGGATGCCCGAACTCGTTGCCCATGAAGTTGAGATAGCCGTTGCCAGCGGTTCCCAAGGTGGCGAGGCGGATCATCTTGTGAAGGGCGATCCCCCGCTCTACCGAAAGATCTTCGTTCGTCACCAGCATGCCATTGTACATGCGTGACCCGAGGAGGCGGAAGATCAGGGTCTGGTCCCCGACCAAGGCTTGGTCGTGAGACTCCGCGTAGCTGATGGTGGGCTCGTCGCGGCGGCGGTTGGTCAGCTCGTGCCAGAGCTCCCCCATCGACCAGCTTTCGTCGGGCACATCTTTGGTGAGCTCGATCCAAGTGTCGGCGACGCCCATGGCAAAGCGGTAGTCGAAGCCCGCGCCGCCCTCAGCAACCGGCAAGGCGAGCCCCGGAAAACCAGAGACGTCCTCCGCGATCGTCACCGCCTCCGGCACGAGCTCGTGGATGAGCTCGTTGGCGAGAGTCAGATAGGTCAGCGCATCCTCGTCGACGCCAGCTCCGAAGTAGTCCTCGTAGCTCGTGAAGACACGGCTCAAACCGTGGTCCAGGTAGAGCATGCTCGTAACGCCGTCGAATCGGAAGCCGTCCACCCGAAACTCGTCCATCCAGAATCGGCAATTCGAGAGGAGGAAATGCAGGACCTGCGGCTTGCCGTAGTCGAAGCAGCGCGAATCCCAGGCTGCGTGCTCGCCGCGCGGTCCTTCATGGAAGTACAGGCTCGGGGTCCCGTCCTGCGAAGAAATGCCTTCGACCTCGTTTCGGACGGCGTGCGAATGAACCAGGTCCATGAACACGCGCAGCCCCATCCCGTGTGCCTCGTCCACCAGCGCTTTGAGCTGCTCGGGGGTACCGAAGCGTGAGGAGCAAGCGAAGAAGCTCGACACCTGATAGCCAAAGGACGCGTAGTAAGGATGCTCGGCAAGCGCCATGATCTGCACGGCCTCGTAGCCGGCATCGCGGATTCGCGGCAGAACTTTCGTACGGAACTCGTCATAGCTGCCGACCTTGGGCTCCGCCTGCGCCATGCCGACGTGAGTTTCGTAGACGAGCAGCGGTCCCGACGGTCGCGTCGGACGCGCGTGACGCCAAGCGTAGGGGGGTTCAGGTCGCCAAACCTGCGCATTGAAGCTGCCCGACTTCTCGTCGCGCAGCACACGGCGGGTCCAGGCAGGCAGCCGGTCGCCGCCCCCCCCAGGCCAGCGCACCTCGAGCCGATACGGGTCGCCGTGCGCGAGCATCGACTCTGGAAGCTCGAGCTCCCAGACGCCCTCGCCCCCCACGCGGGACATCGCATAGCTGGAATTCAGCCGCCATTCGGAGAAAGGCCCCTTCACGTGGATCGAAGTCGCATTGGGCGCCCACTCGCGGAGCCGCCAGCGACCGCCCTCGAAGTGCAGGCCGAAATACTCGTGCCCGGATGCAAACTCCGGAAGGCCGCGACTTCCCTCCGTGATGCGATCTCGCGTCGCCTCGGCGTTGCGCACACGCCGCAGGAGGGCGGAGGCGTAGGGCTCCAATAGCGAATCCCGTTCGATGAGACGGGCGACTCTCTGTTCGGGCGACTGACGTTCGGTGGGTGCGTTGGACATACAAAGGAATTGCGCAGCGCCAGGCGCCGCCCTCCTGAGCGGAGCATAGGGTCGCTAGCTCGAGAACCAAAACGGTCGCCGCAGGGGCAGCTAACCCTCGAGGATCTCCTTGATGTTCAGGAGCGAGGAATTGAGATCTCTCTCCATCCGGCGGACGGTTAGATGCTCGGCCAGTTTCCCAAACACCGCGCCAGGGAGCGTATAGTCGACTTCGATTGTCAGCTTGCTGCCATCCCCCTGAGGTTCGACGATGCTCGTCCAGGTCGCATCGATCATCCCAATGGTTTGATGGGTGGAACGCTGGTCAGGCACACATTCGACGACCACGGCCTGACCGCGAAGCTGGATGCCCACCAGCTTGAACGTCCAGTCGCACTGCTGCCCTTCCCCGGCGCCAACGATATTGTCTACCTTCACCAGACCGATCAGCCAGTCCGGCATCGTGCCGAACTCGCCGACATACGCGTAGACCTCGCTCACCGGAGCGTTGATCACGATGCTGCCCTCGAAGGAAATCATATGGCCGGCCGGTTCCTAAACGCTCAGGGAGCCTGACCATACGGGCTCCGAACTCGGTGCATACCCCAAAAACGTCGCCGCTGCAGAAGCCTGACCGCCCCACCCCGAAAGACCGCTGAGGGGCCGGGTCGAGGGAGGCACATCGGAGCTGCTCCATCCCGAGGCGCGCATGTTCTTCGGTTTCATTCCTGGGTTTGCCCAACGGCTTCTCTGAGTCGCACGATCAGCTCGTCGCCAAGTCGTGGCATGACGTCCAGCGCGCCCATGTTGTCGTGCACCTGCTCGACGCGGCTCGCGCCGGTGATGACCGTCGAGACCCTAGGGTTCTTGGCACACCAGGCGATCGCGAGCTGCGCCGGCGTACACCCGAGCTCCTTGGCGATTTCGAGCACACAGCGAATCTTGTCGTCGTTCTCGGGGGTGAGGATGTGCTCCCGCAGCCATTCGTAACCCGGCAAGGCGGCGCGACTCTCTCGGGGAATGCCGTCGAGGTATTTTCCAGTGAGCGCCCCCGATGCGAGCGGGCTCCAGACCGTGGCTCCCATCCCGTGCTTCTCATAAAGCGGTGCGTATTCCTTCTCGACCCGATCGCGCCAGAGCAGATTGTACTGCGCTTGCTCCATCACCGGCTTGCGCAGGCCGTAGCGCTCCGCGACCTCATAGGCGTCCTCGATCGCTTCGGCGGGCCACTCGGAGGTGCCCCAGTAGTGCGCCTTGCCCGAAGCGATGATGTCGCTCATCGCCCAGACGGTCTCCTCGACCGGCGTCTCCGGGTCCGGCCGATGACAGAACAGCAGATCGACGAACTCCAAACCCAAACGTTCGAGCGAGCCATTGATCCCGTGCATCAGGTACTTGCGATTCAGCGTGTTTTTCGTGTTGGGCCCTTCGCGTAGGCCCCAGTAGAGCTTCGTCGAAATCACGAACGACTCCCGCGGCCAGCCGAGCTCCCGCACGACCTCCCCCATCATCGTTTCGGACTTACCACCCGCGTAGACCTCCGCGTTGTCGAAGAAGTTCACCCCCGCTTCCCAGGCGGCCTGCATGCACGCTAGGGCGGTCTGCTTGCCGAGCTGATTGTGGAACGTCACCCAGGAGCCGAACGAAAGCACGCTGAGCTTGAGGCCAGAGTTTCCCAGTCGTCGGTATTCCACGGTAGCAAAGGCCTACTAAATCGGGCTCGGAATTGGCGGCAGCAGACAGGTCGCAATCGGAACATCGATCGTTCTGCCGGCAAGCGCATCGTCCACCATCTCGAACACTACCGGATCGACAATCATTCCGCCATGGCTGACGAAGCGCAGCGGGCACTCCTCGTCGACTTGAACGTTGGTCGCTCCATCGCCGAGCTCGGCGTTGTCGAACTTGATCACCGGAAGCCCGAGCGGCCCGGTGCCCCAGTACCAGACCAACAAGTCGTTGTCCGTATAGAACGCGTAATAGTTCGTGTTTCCCGGGGTGTCGTCACCGTCGTTCAGGTCGCTGATGAGCGAAGAACCAAGTTGCATCTCCTCGCAGGGTGCGACGCCTTCGCATGTGACGCCGTATGGAGCGAGCACCGGCTCCAGGAACAACTCGACCAAGCCTGCGACCTCGGTTCCTTCGTTTGGGCCGGAAAGACTCACCATCGTTTTCACCTTCGATTCCCCGTCGCCGAACTTGATGTAGTGACGCGCAACGAGGGCGCCTTGCGAATGGCCGACCAAATCGACCTGAACGGCGCCGTTGGCACCCGACCAAGCGAGCACCGAATCGACGAAGTCGCCGAGAGCAGCGGCCGACACATCGATCGACGCGGTGCCGGGCAGGTTCCCGACTGCGGGGTCACCCTCGAGCTCGAACACGCAATGGGTGTAGCCGACCTGGTCGAGCCGCGCCCCCAAGAACAGCTCGTTCGCGATCTCTGGAGAGAAGGTCCCCGCGACGATGATGACCGGAGCCTCGCCGTTGCTGCCAACGGTGCAGTGCGCGGGCGCCGGAATGGGAGGCGGAGGGCGGTTGCAGGACGTCAGGCCTACGGAGAGCACCCAGGTCGCAGCGCACAAGATGACAGTCAGCAGTCGCATGGCAGGCGCGGCACGCGAAGCTTGGGCATCCATGCGTGTGATGTATACGCAGGGCTCGAAAATGCGTCAAGGAGCTTCAATAATCCCCAGGTGTTCATGCTTCATCTTCTGGGGAGCGCTACGATCGGCAGGCTCGATCGAGCTCCTTGACGAGGCCCGCGATGGTGCGCTCGAGCGGCTCGTGACGGTCGCCAAGCAACGGTTCGGAACGAAGCGCGTTACGCTGCTCGGCACCAGGGGCGCCCAGGAGCGGCTGGCGCAACTGGCAGAGGAGCGAGGGTTGGAAAGAGGCACATCAATCGGTTCTAGTGCGGGCTAAGAGAGTAAGCGCAGTTTTGGCGCCGACATAGTGCATATGCGCAGCTATTTCACCTAACCGCTAGCAAACACCAATCAAAGCATGTGCGTATCGATGGCACGCTAAATGCAAAAGATTCCTCCGATGTTAGGAGGTTGGTATGTGGTTTCTTCTTCGTCGCTCGTCGCGGATTGCCCTGCTCGTTTTGGTGGCGGTGCTTGGCTGCAGTCGCTCTAGCGAACGCGTGGCAGGAAACGAAGCGACAGTCAGCAGCCCAGCGAACATCTCGGGCGACCGCGCGCCGGGACCGTTGCTGCAAACGCTCCATATCCCATTCATCGAGAACCGGGGTCAGGTTCACCAGGATGTGGCCTACTATGCCCGGACCTTCGCGGGGACCCTGTTTGTAACCGATGACGGGGAATTGGTTCTCACAGTGCCCGCCGCAAAGGGAGAGGGGCACGGACAGACTGTGATCCGTGAGGAGCTCGTGGATGGTGCGCGAGCGGTTCCAAGAGGACTCGGACGTTCGGCCACGAAGGTCAGCACTATCATCGGGGATGACCCCGCAATGTGGCGCCGGGGAACGCCAACCTACGAAACCGTCCAACTTGGACAGGTGTACGAGGGGATAGAGCTCCGGCTCAGGGCATACGGAAATAGCGTGGAGAAGGTCTTTACGGCTCAACCTGGCGCCGATCCCTCTGTCATCCGAGTGAGGGCAAGGGGAGTGACCGGGTTGGCTGTCACGGACGACGGGAAACTGAGTATGCAGACCCCACATGGAGCGGTGGCTTACTCCGCTCCGGTGGCTTACCAGAAGGGGGAAGCTGGTTTCGACTACGTTCGCGTAGCCTATGCGGTCAAGGACGACACTTACGGTTTCGAGCTGGGTCCCTACGACAAATCTCGACCGCTCAGCATCGACCCGATCCTCAGCGCCACCTACCTCGGCGGCTCAATGGACGACACCGGATGGTCCCTCGCCATTGATTCGTCCTCCGACGTCTACATCACTGGTCGGACCTTCTCTACGGATCTTCCCGGGGTCGACGAAAACTCCGCCCAGACATCCAAGCTCGGAACTCAAGATATCCTCGTCGCGAAGTTCAACCCGGGGTTGAACTTCCTGATCCACGCTACCTACATCGGCGGAAGCACGTATGAGGAACCCGGCACAGGGGACGGCGGTGGCCCCTCCATTGCCGTTCATCCCACAACCGGCAACGTCTACGTAACCGGTTGGACCAGCTCATCAGACTTTCCAGCGGTAGCGAACGGATGGCAGAATTCCAAAGCCGGTGCGACGGACGCCTACGTTACTGTTCTCGAGAGCAGCCTCAATGGCATCATCCGATCGACCTATTTCGGGGGCAGCAGTGACGATCTTGCTACCGCTTTGGCGATCGATCCCCAAACGGGTGACGTGTGCATCACCGGCCGTACGCGCTCCACGGACCTGCCGGGCGTTTCTGGTGGCGCTCAGGCCAGCCACAGCGGGGACACCTGGGACGGTTTTGCCGCCTGCTTTTCCAGTGATCTAACCCCGTTGAGACAAGCCACCTACCTCGGCGGAGCCGGAGAGGACTGGCCCTTCAGCATCACAGTTCACGACAAGTCGGGCGAAACCAACTACGGATCGATCTACATCACCGGCAACACCGGTTCGGCCATTTTCCCGAATGCGCTTACAAATACTTCGGACCTTGGGGGCGGCACGGACGCATTCGTGACCTACCTTCCCGCTGATCTGAGTCAACTCGTGTGGATGCACCGAATCGGCGGGACTGGAGAGGACCGTGGCTACTCCGTCGACGTCCACCCGCTGACCGGTGAAGTCTATGTTTCCGGAACAACCTCCTCCACAGATTTCCCCGGAACGGATGACTTTGCTGCCCAGCCGGATCTAGGGGGAGCCAGGGACGGATTCATTTCAAACATGAACGCGGGGCTGAGTGTCCAGCGCAAAGCCACCTACTTCGGGGGAAGCAACAGTGAGACCGGCGGCACTCTGTCGATCAACCCAACGACTGGCGACGTTTATCTCGTCGGCAATACCATTTCCACCGACATCCCCGGCACCACTGGGGGCGCTCAGGTCGACAACGCCGGCGATATGGACGTCTACATCGCCCGGCACAGTGCCGACCTATCTACCCTGCTCCAGGCTACCTACGTCGGCGGAAGCAGCCGGGACATGGGCTACGCGGTGGGCATCAATCCTCTGAGTGACGAGGTGTACGTCACGGGCCTGACCTGGTCCGGTAATTTCCCCACCTGGACCGGCTCTGTCCCGGCCGCGCAGCCCAACCATGGGGGCGGCAATCAGGACGGGTATGTGGTGCGGCTGGACGGCACCTTGGCTGCCACCGGGGCTCCGGATATCGACGTGAATCCCCTGTCCGTTGATTTCGGAGCGACCGAGGTGGAGACCGTAGTGGACAAGGACATGCTCATCGCCAACACCGGAGCGGAAGATCTCTCGGTGAGCGCCATCAGTTTGAGCGATGACCTCAACTTCGACTTTGATCTAGATGTTGTCGTTGGGTTGATTTCGCCGTGCGGGGACTTCGTTGCTCCGCCCGATCTGTTTCGACTTTCCGCGGGAGAAGAGTGCTCCCTGGTCCTTACTTTCCAACCCAGCGAATTGGGCCTGCACAAGGCCGACCTCCTCATTCGATCGGACGACCCGGATGAAGGTGAGCTTACCGTCGCCCTCGAGGGGACGGGTGGCAGCGTTCCGGATATCAAGCTGACCCCACTGACATACGATTTCGGAATCATCGCTGTAGGCGAAACATCATCGGCGGACTTTGTTCTGGCGAATATCGGGGCATCCGACCTCGTCGTGGACGACTTCTACCTGTCCAACGAAGTCGACTTCGATTGGGATGCCTCGGACTGCTCGGCAACAGGTCCGTTCGTGCTTTCTGCGGGTTCCAAATGCACTGTGACAGTGCAGTTCGCTCCGACCGACGAAGGCAGCACGAGCGCCTATCTCGACATTTCCTCCAACGACCCGGACGAGGCTACGGTAAGGCTAACCTTCACGGGGGGAAGTGACGTTCAAGACGTGGACGTGGAGCCGGTTGAAATAGACTTTGGCGAAGTAGAAGAAGGCTATGCCTCTGAACCTGTTCCGATCGTGATCAAGAACCTCGGACGGAGCGTTCTCGAGGTGAGAGATATCCATTTGGACAACGCGGTGAGATGCAAGACCGATGGGACCTTCCGATTGCGGATCGACTGAGGCGAATCTGTATTTTGGTCTCGATTTTGATTTTGATTCGTGTGATGAAGTTCCTTTCTATTTGAGTGATGGACAGGAGTGCACTGTTCAGGCGCTATTTACTCCCCAACTCCGAACGGCCTAATTTCCAGTTCACATCTATTACGGGGATCTCATCATCGTAACCAGCGATCCGGATGAACGAGAGGTCGCAGTGCGGCTAGACGGGAAAAGCCCGGAGTGTACCCGACGGGGGTTCCGTTTTTGTGCCACGCTGCTCAGCCGGAAGAGGATCTGGCCTCCCTTCGAGCTCGGTCCTTCTTGTGCTCGCCTTCATCCTGGGGACTGCAGTGTGGAGGAGGAGCGGGAAAGAGATCCGACGGAGGTTGGGGTGAAAAGAGATCCGACCGAGGTTGGCGGAACGTAATAGCTCTCTTAGCCCATGGGGCCCATTCGGAAGTCCGAATTACGCGGTACTAGCCTGTTATGTCGACTTGCGGCGCACCGCTAGACCGCATTTGGCTCGCCTATCTGCGTCGCCACTCCGTCTCCTTGCATCTCACAACTCCCTTTCTTGGTCGGAACCGCCTCGTTCCTGCTCTGGTCGCTGTAGAAGTCGAATCGCACGGGTGTCGCGGTGTGCGGCGCGACTGGCGACGAAATGACGCCATGTGCCAGGATGCGGAGTCCTCTGAATCGCCCTCCATTGGACTGCGAGCTTCCGCCTGAGGGTTCCGAGATGCGATGGCTTGGCGGATCGCGAGTTGTTGTAGGAGTTGTTTTCGGTCCCGGCCGGACACGGGTAGCGCGCTTTCGCTTCTCATCGCTGGCGCTCTTCCGCAATGTCCAACCCTCGCTCCTCTGCAAGTTCAGCCAGCCGCTTTTGGGCACCTCTGGTGCCGAGCAGCGTGATGCGCTTCGTTCCGAACCGTTGTTGGGCGACCGTCACGAGCTGCTCGAGCGCTTCATCGCGGGGCTCGCCAAGGAGCTCGATCGATCCCGCGGACTCTCGGAGCCGTACGCCTCCTGGCAGGTTGTGAACGATGCTGCCGCGACTCGTTCGCGCGTTGCGAGGGGGGAGGGCGCGAAGGTGGTTGTCGTCGCTCTTGATTGCCGGTCCTCTCAACTGCCGAGTGAGCCGCCGCAGAGCCCTCTGGTCTCCTCGGGCGGCCCGCGCGGCCAAGAACTCCTTCCAGGAGCCAGGCCGCGCTTCGACACTTGCCCTCCGCCATCCGTTGATCTTCATTCCAAGCTTTCGCTCCGCGGCCTTCCTCTCGAAAGCGAGCAGCTTGTAGAGCTTGCGTTTGTCCGCCCCAGAAACGGGCATGGCGGCAATCGCATGATGCCGCAGCTTGAAATGCCGCCGGTGTGCCGCTCGGGCCGCATCGATCTTCGAGGCCAACGCCTCGCGTTGCGCCTGACGCCGAGCCCGTGCGGCACCAAGGGCATCCCGATACTCGAGCCAGAGCCCATCGTCCCGCGCTCGCCCTAGGGGCCGTTCCACATATCCGCTCTCCTGAGCGCGCCCCACCTCGGCAGCCGTGCGACCCGGAACGAACTGCCCGTATCGCTCACAGAGCCTTTGCTTGGACCACGCGCGCCCCAAGGCGGATGCTTTGCACGCCAAGTTAGGCCGGGTCGCGTCTACGATCGCAAGCCCATTGCCACGCCGGACCAGACGGACCCCGAGACGGCTCAGCTCTTCATGGAGCGCCTCCCAGGACCGAAGCCGATCGAGGTCTGCGGCATCGCCGATACTTGTACGCGCCCAGCGAGAGAAACTCTCAATGCCATGATGCGCCTCGAAGTTGCGCGCCCTCTAGCTCAGAGTGGGGCTCTTCGCGCGGTCGACTCGCCGGAGTCCAAGCTCTTCCTCGAGGACGCTCGCAAGCGCCTGATAGGCGTGGATGGCCTTGTAGGGGTGATGGATCTTGAGCGTCTCGGGATGAATCTGATTCACCGCGACATGGAGATGCTCGTGCTCCTGTTCGCTGTGTCGCACCGCGATGTACTGGTGTTCCTCGAGCCCCGCAGCCCCTACCGCGCGGCGCACGACGTTCTCAAGCTCGGCGGGCGTCAGGCGTCGGTCCTCAGGATGAAACGAAATGACGAGATGGTAGGTCCGATCTCCCTTGGCCCTCACATTGCCCTCTTGGAGCAGCTCCATGACCTCCACCGCAAGCTCGGCATCCTCGCGGCGATGAAGACCGCCGAGGTTTCCGGCCATGTACCAGGTGCATCGCTCTTCACCTTTTCCTCGAAGCATGTAGGGGACGAGGTTAGACAGACTCGAGACCGCGTTCTTATCCCTCGGCTCTTTGGGCGTGATGATCACGTGGATCCGCCTACCAAATGTCGCCCATCGAGCGTTGAATCAAGAGCTCCGCCAGGTCGCGTCGCCCATCGAGCACCCCCAGAAGCACCACCTCACGACCGCGCACTCGAAAGAGGACACGGTACTTGCTCACGATGACCTCGCGATACGTCTCCAATCCCTCCGAATCGAAGCTCGGGGACAACCCGGCCGCGGGTCGGTGCGGTTGCGAGCGATCCTATCGTGGCGTCGAGCTTGTTCCAAAGCGTCTCGGCGGCGGGAACGCTATCGCGTTCCGCCACATAGTCGACGATGCCTTCCACATCGGCGATGGCCACCTCGGTCCAAATGATCCGGTATCGACGGCTCACTTGGGATGCTTAGCAAGTCGTTTTCCGATTCGTGCGCGAGCCTGCGCCGCCGTCATCGTGCGACCCGCCTCATAGTCCCGGTCCCCCTGCGCAACGAGCTTCAGCAGCAACAGGGCCTGGCGTTGCCGCTCGTAGCTCTGGACATCCTGAAGAACGGCAGTGGGCTTGCCGTTTTGGGTGATGACGATCGGGCTCTGTCGCTCCTTGGTTCGAGCGATGAGCTCTGCAGCATCGCGCTTGAGCGTGGTGATGGGCTCAATGTCTTTGGAACTGTCCATAGCACCATATATAGCTTCAAATTCAGTGCTTGTCATCTGGAACGGACCAGGTGTGCGATGAAGTGACGAACCGCAAACACGGCGATGCGGGCAAGTCCCGGTCATGTTTGGGTTTCTGTTGAATTTTGTTGGCTTGCGCCAAGTTGCGTGTGGTCGGCTTCGTTGCTTTGGGAGCATGAGGTCGCTGGTTCGAATCCAGTCGCCCCGACCAGTGATTGACCAGGGTAGCGAATCGCGCTTGTCGTCCAGAAGGCTCCGCGGGTTGCGTGACACCTACGCTTTCTGGCCAACCTCGGTCGAATTTCTTCCTCTCTAGCCGATGTCGCCGGAGCAATCTTGCCGCCTGTTGCGCATGCTCTGCGCCGCTGGGTGAAGATTCGCAGAACTTGCGCCTAAGAGTTCTTCAGGAGGCGGCGAAACGGTCGCTTGGGCTTGGCACGTCATTTGCTCTAAGCCAATACAACGCAACCGACAGGCGCTGCTTGTCGAGTGCACCGAAGGAGTGTTGAAATGACGAGACTGGGGTTTGTGCCAATGTTCATACTCTCCGCCGCGTGCGCTAGCCTGGGCTGCGCCGACACCGTCATCGGCAGTGGCGGTGTTGGGGGCACCGCCGGCCAGGGTGGCACTGGTACCGGCGGCGCGGGCGGTCAGGGTGGCGCCGGCACCGGCGGTGCGGGAGGTCAGGGTGGCGCCGGCACCGGCGGTGCGGGAGGTCAAGCGGGCGCAAGCGGCCTCGTGGCTTACTATTCCTTCAGCGGCAATGCCCAGGACGAAAGCGGAAACGGCAATGATGGGAGCGCGATCGGCGGAGCCGCGTTGGCTATGGATAGATTCGGGAGCGTGGACAGCGCCTATCAGTTGGACGGGACGAGCGGCTACATCGAGATCCCGGACAGCGCAGACTTCAACTTCAATCAACCGATCACGGTGACCGCCTGGATCTATCTGAATGACAACGCCAGTGCGGGCATCGTCGGACAGTGGGGACCCGGTGGTTTAGGTGGAGACGCATTCGTGCTTTCCGTGAGGAGCGGCAAGCTCAAGTTCACCCTTCCGATACCAGGCCTCTACGAGTTGGACTCGCAAAGCACGCTGACTGAGATGCAGTGGCTGTTCGTCGGCGTTGTGTACGACGGTACAGACGTGAAGTTGTTCATCAACGGTACGCAGGATGCATCCGGCACCTTTGCCGCCGCTCAGGTCGACTCGGACCAGCCCGTGCGAATCGGCTTTGAGCTCATTATCAGTGGCGACCCAGGCTACCTTGACGGGCTCGTAGACGATGTGCGCATATACAAGCGCGCGTTGTCGGACATGGAGATACAGCAGTTGCATCAGCCCTGAGCTGGTAGGAACAACAGGCGCCCGGGCGCTGGTGCAGCGGGTCGCCGAGGACGGCGAGATTCCGACGGTGTCCTTGCGCGAGCTCGGCGACCTGGTGCTGCGCCCTGGGACTGATCGGCATTGCGTTTGCAGTTGCTATCTGCCGCCATTGCTGCCGTCGACATCGGTTGGACCGTTCCGGACCCTTCTTTGGCGTTCTGAAGACTTCAACGACCCAGCGTCGTCACCTGGGCAACATGAGCCTCGCGATCGGTTCGTTCGACCGGGGGCTTGCCGCTGAACTGCAGGAGCATCAGCGAGAGGCCAGCCACGAGGACTGCGGGAAGGACGTAGGCCTGGACGGCGGTTTCGATGTAGTCGGCGCGCTGTTGCTTGGCTTGTTCGATGACCCGGTTGATGTGCTTGACGTTGCTCATGACTCTCTCTCTCCTTCTGCCCCATCCCCGGGGCTCTGATGGCGTTACGGCGAGAGAAGAGAATTGGATTAACCGAATTGTGTTTTTTCTTACTCCGGCCGCGGAGGCCTTGGAAACCAGGGACGATGGCGCTGAACTCGGGGGCGGCGCAGAAGTTCTTTGGCGACGAGCGACGCGGCAAGCTTCGGCTCGTGGCATCTCGCCTGTTGGCGCGCTCTTCGAGCGTTTGAGCTCCGGCCATCTTCGAGCACGCTCTGGTGTACGGCGGGACACTAGCTAGCAGCTCAGAGCGTCGGGCCCCTGCTCGACGGGCGATCGGTTCATCGCTACTGTTCCCGCCGATGCGCACGAGATGGAACTTGAGCGTCGGGGCTGTCGCGGCGATCCTCGCGACGGTTTGGTGTTCGCAGAGCCTGGCAGAGCCAAAGAACTGGCATGCTGCGGCGCTTGGCGGCGGCGAGCTCAACTTCACACCGCAGCTGACCGGCCACGGCTGGGCTTCCTTCGACAGCGTCGGTGAAGGCATCGTTGGCGGCGGCAACCTCCGGCTCTACTACAACACGACCAAGCTCCACGTGGGCATCGAACGGCTTTCGTTCGCCGATGGCAAGCTGGCGTTCTTCGGCTTCGTCGAGGGAGAGGCTGTGATTTCCCAGCTTCTGAACGACTACTTTCAAAATGGTCAGCGGAAAAACGAGCTTGGCTTCAAGGCGAGCTACCTTCTGATTGCGCCCAAGCTCCAATGGTACCCGGGCAAGCATCAAACTCTCGAGCTTGTCCTTGCGGCCCGGCGTTGGTGGTTCGGATCGCGGGCCGATACGTCGCTGCCCAATGGACTCCCTCCGAACACCTGGGTGTTCGAGCCGAGAATCGGATACAACTACTGGAACATCGACGTACCCAGCCACGAGTGGGAAGCGCATCGGATCTTCCCCCGCGTCGAGGGCATCGCCGTGGGCATCACGGGGGGCCTCGACCTGCGATCGGATGTTCGGGCATGGGGTATCGCAGACGGGCGCAACGACCCCGGAAAGGTCATGTACAGCGTCAGCCAGTGGCTGCGCGCGGGCTGGCAAGTCGCAGCGCTCGTTCGTCTTCAGCTCGACGAGTGGGGCAACTACGGCTGGAGACAGGATGACATCACGCGCCGGCGCATCGGCGGGGTGAACCCCTACGTGATTGCGGTGCCTGGCCTTCCCTGGACCGGGCTGATTTCCGAGCGCTTGTTGGCAGCCCAGCTCGGTCTTCACTTGAAGGCGAAAGAGAGCTCGCAGCACGAGTTCGGGATCTTGGTCGGCGGCGGCGCATTCAACGACGTCAACCGGGTCGGCGCGCTCGGCACCTACGGAGGCGCCGGTGGTTTGTCTTTGCACACCGACCTCCGGTTCGGCGCGACGGGCCGCTATCAGGTCAACATCCGCGCGAGCTGGGGCTTCCCGACAGTCTGGTTGATCGACCAGCCGTACTTCGCGGGACTGCTCGCTTTTGGCGCGCGCATATTCTGATCGGCTTTACGTCGTGCTCCGGTACGGCACCCGAAGCAGACACAGGTTCGCATTTGCCCAATCGCGCCATTAGACTGAGGGATTCTCCCGACTGCTGACGAACGACGACCTCGCAGATATCTCGTTTCCACGCGATTCGCGCAGCTGGCGCTCATGTCCAATCGGCTCTAGGCCAAGCCTATGGGCCTGCACCGGACAGTCATTCTCAGCGTCGTCGCAACCTGCCTTCACCTGGTCTGGTCCCAGACCGCGACCTCGCAGGACATCGACCAGAGCACTTCGGCCGACCCGGGCGCACTCGTCCGCTTGGCAGGTGCCTATCGATACGCGGGCACGCCGGCCGAAGACCATGCCAAAATCGAGGCGTCGATTCAGGAGGCCGTAACCAGCCTCGGTTGGCTGGGCCGGCGGGTCGCCGCGAGCAGGCTCGCGAATCACAAGGAGCTTCCCCAGCGAATCGTCATTGCGAGCAGGGGCGATGATGTTTCGATCACCATGGGCCACTACGACGCCGTCGCACCCCGCGACGGTTCGCCCAAAGAGCTCGTTGCCCCTAACGGGCGCGACGCCAAGCTCTCCTACCGCGTCACCTCAGAAGAGATTCTCCAGTTCTTCGTCTTTGAGCACGCAAAGCGAAAATCGACCTATCGCATCGATGCCGAGGGCAGGCTCGTGATGTCGGTCTTCATGACGAGCGAGAAGCTTGCATCGCCAATCGTCTACGATCTGGTCTACGAAAAAGACGAGCCCTGAAAACAACGCCGCCCACGTTGACGGCTTTCTCCAAGCCGCCGGCGGCCGTCGCTTCGGGGTGAAACGCGTCGCGCTGATCGTCCTCATGGCGAGGCTGAGTGGTCAGAGCAGAGCAGAGCAGGCCGGCGGAGCTCAGGGAGATTCGTCGCTCCGAGGGTCCCCGCGTGCTACGTTCGCACGCTCTGAGCGCGGGCTTTCCGATGGACTTCGATCTCATGCACAACCCTGCGCTCACCGTGGCGATTGCGCTTGCCGCGGGCATGGTCACTCAGTCGATCGCGTACCATCTCCGCGTACCGAGCATCGTCTTGCTCCTCGCCGTCGGCGTGCTGCTGGGGCCCGAGGTCGCGGGGATCGTCGATCCGGAGTCGCTGGGCTCCTCGCTACACGCGCTGGTCGGCATGGGTGTCGCGATCATTCTTCTCGAAGGCGGGCTCCAGCTCGAGTTGCGCCGACTGCGGCGCGAGCAAGTGGTCATCCGGCGACTCGTCACGCTGGGCGCAGTGATCACCGCGATCGGGGGAGCGGTCACGGCCCACATGGCACTCGGTTGGGACTGGCGCCTCGCTTCTTTGTTTGGCGCCTTGGTGATCGTGACCGGACCCACCGTGGTGACCCCACTCCTTCGGCGCTTGCGCATCCGTGGGGCGGTCGCGACGGTTCTCGAGGCGGAGGGCGTTCTCATCGACGCGATCGGCGCCATCACGGCAGCCGTCGTTCTGGAAGTCGTGCTGCGGCCTTCGGACGAGAGCCTCATTCTGGCCGCGCCTGAGATCGCCTTGCGGCTCGGCTTCGGCATCTTGGCCGGGCTGATCGCCGGCGGCGTGCTCGCAGGCTTGCTTCGATTCCGTGGTGTGATTCCGGAGGCTTATCAGAAGGTCCTGACGCTCTCGGTTGCGGTTCTGATCTACGAGCTCGCCAATTCGGTGGTGCACGAGAGCGGCCTGGCCGCGGCCACCATCACCGGCATGGTCCTTGCGAACTCCCCCATCAGGAAGAGCCGCGACTTGATCGAGTTCAAAGAGCAGCTGACCGTGCTGCTCATCGGGATGGTCTTCATCCTGCTTGCCGCGAACACTCGGGTGGACGACATCATCGCGCTCGGCTGGGCAGGTGCGCTGACCGTGATCGCGCTCGTGGTTCTCGTTCGCCCGATCGAGGTGCTCGTGTGCTCGATGGGCACCACGCTCTCGTGGCGAGAGCGAGTCCTGATCGCATGGATCGCACCCCGAGGTATCGTCGCAGCCGCAGTCGCGTCCTTGTTCGCGATTCGGTTGGAGAGCGCGGGCATCGCTGGAGGCGCGAAGCTTCAAGCACTCGTTTTCGCCACAATCGCCGCGACGGTCATCTGGTCGGGTCTCACCGGAGGGCCGATCGCTCAGCTACTCGGTCTGCGCCGACGGTCGGACTCGGGTTGGGTGATCCTGGGAACGAATGAGCTTGCGCTCGCGCTCGCTCAGCTCTTGCAAACACCAAGGCAGGAAGTCGTCTGTCTAGACGAGGACCCGCATCGGGTGCAGCGCGCGGAGGCTCTCGGGATCAGGGTGCTACTCGGCAACGCCCTCGAAACTCGACTCCTGATGCGTGCCGAAGTCGAGCTCCGCACCGGTGCCGTGGCGATCACACAAAGCCCCGAGGTCAATCTCCTGTTCGTCAACGAGGTCCATCAAGAGGCCAAGGAGCAGCGCTGCCTCGTTGCGATAGACACTTGGTCGAGCGGAGTTACGCCAGAGATCTTGGAAACCAAGGAAGCCGAGGTGCTTTTCGGTGGAGCGACCGATGTGGCTCATTGGAGTCAGCGCATCGATCGCGGTGAGGCGCGAGTCGAATGGTGGTCTTGCCGGCCATGGAGGCCTAGGGAGATCTTCACCGAGGGCGAGAGTCGTCCGGCGTACCTGCCCATGGTCCGGCGAAGACGGAAGACAAGGACCGCGGTGGGAACCCGAACGCGATTTCGGCGCAAGGACGAAGTGGCGGTTCTCGTCGACCAGTCCCGTCAACAAGAGGCGCACGAACGACTCCAGCAGGCGGGGTTCGTGCGCGGCGATGAGCCAGCGTCCCGCGCGAAACCCGCTCGCTAGTCACCAGGGGCGAGGCATTTTGATTGAGCCCAACGACCGAATTGGGCATGGAATCCTGCGGTGGCCGAGTGGACGCTGGTAGGCCGTGAGAGCGAGCTCGGCGACTTCGAGGTCTCGACGGAGAGGCGCCGCGAGGCGTTGGGGGAGCTCCGGGGCGCACGTCCCAGGGTGGATGCGACGCAATCGCGCGTTCTTTGAGTAGTCGTCCAGGCCAGATTGAGTAACCGTCACGCTTGAGGAAATACGGCTTGCTGTCTACCGTCGATCCATGCTCTGTCCTGGCAGACCTCTCGCCACGAGAGTCTTCGTCTTCGCATTGGTCTGCGCGTGCGGCGCCTGCTCGAAATCGACTGACTCGGACCTGCGGCCAAATAGAGAGCTCGATTGCGAGCGCGAGGGCTACCCGTGCACACTCGGCGACGTGCCTACCCAGGTCCTGGAGCGGAGCGATCAACTCGCCGATGACGCCTACGCGCGGATCCGTGGGGGAGAGTCGGTTGCCGACGTCGCGGACTCCCTCCGCGGACAGGGCGATGTCGTGACCGTGAAGAACGACGACGGGGCGCTTTGGTTTCGTGTGGAGGGAGGCCGACCGCATTGGGTAGTTTCGGACGCGGCGTTTCCCGAGATCCCACCCGGAGCCCCGCCCGAGCTCCCTCGTCTAGATTCCAGGGGAGCCAATCCCAGCACAGCGGTACACGGGCAGTCGGAGAAGGACATCGTCGGTCCTTTCCCGGAGCAGAAACGCGCGCTGGTGCTCTCACCATACCTCTACGAGTTCGGGGGCTATGATGACGGCCCCTTGGTCGCAGCGCTGCTTCGGGATGCTCGTGGTTACGCGGACAATGTCGTGTTCAAGGCCAACACGAGCCTCGAGGACCCTACGATCAGGGGAGGGGATTTCAACAATTGGGACGCTTTCGACGTGGTTCACATCTCCTCACACGGTTCGCAGATTTGCAACTCTTCTGGGCAGAACTGTGACCTCTATCTTTTTCAAGGAGACAGAATCACGTCCGAGGTCGACGTGGTTCTCGCCACGCCTGGGTATGTCGTCGTCACGAGCCTGATTCCTGAATCCTACGCCGTGAGCGCCGACTACTTCCGCGTTCTGTATCCCAACGGGCTGTCTGAAACGATCGTGTCGTTCAGCGCCTGCGAGACGACCGAGGGGCCGGAGTTTGCCCAGATCTTCGCGAATCCCTCGAGCGTCTTCTTTGGCTGGAGCAAGTCGGTGCTGTCGTCCTTCGCTTATTTCGCCACGGCGACGCTGTTCCAACGTTTGATCGACACCGGCAGGACGACGAGAAACGTTTACGAAGAGTTGGTAGACGAAGAGCTTACCGTCGATCCGGGCGGTGCGACGCTTCAACGAGATGAGGGAGGAAACGATCTACGCATCCGCGAAATCATCTCCGCCTATGCGCCGGGCGCGGATCCTAGTCCGGATACCGAGCTCAAAGATGGCGACCCGATTCCTTTCCTCGTGGCTGAAGACGAAGGCGGGCCGGATCGAATGAACTTCAACGTCCAGATCGAAGGTGTCGAGGAAGACGACGACCTAGGCGACTTCGTCGTTCACATCTCGGTCAACGGAACCGAAGCCACGCAGACCTGGACTTTGGACCAGGCCCGCCAAACCGATACGTACACGTATCGTCTGGAAGAAGTCGCCGACTTCGGCATCGACTTCGGTGACTTGGACTTGTTCGACGTGCAGTTCTGGGTCGACCTTCCCGAAGGTGGCGAGAGCCGGTTTGCTGTGGAGCTCACTCCCGCAAGCTGGACGATGCGGTTCAGCGGACCTTACCTCTCGGGAACCTACTCAGGCTCGACAGCGGAGCTAGCGTTGAGAAATGCCTTCGGCAGCGGAAACATTTTGATTTTCGAGACCGGTGACGTCGATCAGACGCCAGAAGTTCGCATCAATACGACCTGGTTTGCCCCCATCATGTCGGGAGAGAACGTCTTCGAGCTTCGCGCACCACCCGCGTTCGCGGGTCCGGACGAGCTCGAAGGTGCCGGCCTTTCGGTCATCACCTTTCGCGACGTCGTCGACGACGGCATGGGGACTCTTGGCGATGCCGGCGTGGTCAATGGAGATGGCGTGACGACGGTCATTCAGCCCGACGAGTCGGTCTACACCTTGCCTCCGCCGCCAACGCTGACGCTCTTCGACTATGATCCGAACCGATCGACCGTGCGCGGCAGCATCGAGGGACCCTATGGCGTCTGTTACGGGTTCGTCGACGTGGGGCCTCAAGGTTTCTGTGACACCTACCAGGTGTCGATTGATTTCTCGGCAGTGCAGGAAATCGTTGCACCAGAGCAGAACTAGGATGGCGTCTCGATCCGCCGCCGAACTGACACCGCCACGCAACGAGGAATCGCGGAACGTCGCGAGGTGTGGACGTCGGACCTCTTTACAAGCGCACCGTAGATGATCTCAGTCTCACAGCGGACTCAAGTTCACGAAGGAGAGCCCATGCGATATCTGTTAATCTTGTCCCTGTTCTGCACGGTCTCTTGCGGCGACTCGGAGGGAGGCGCCTCAGGTGGGGGCGGCTCAGGTGGGGGCGCGGGTGCGGGTGGCTCAACCCCTGGCGAGCTCGAGTGGGAGATTTCGTACTCGGGCGACCTCAGCGGGACCGTCGACGGACCGATCTGCACGGTGACGGGCGACAACGGCATCATCACCATCGGCTGCATCAATCGAGAGAGTCCGGACGCGTTTAACGCATCGGCGACTCTGCCGATTTTCACAACCGGTGAAGACAGCACTACCTCAGCGTCAATGACTCTCTCGGACGGCACCTCATGCCCGCCATCGGATGGCGCCGTCACGAACATAACCGTGACCAACGCGTCCATGGACCTCTACGTCATAGAAATCGCAGGCAATATGAATTGCGATGGACAGCAGATCACGATCGACGGCTTGATCGAGACCGACGGCGTCGTTGACCTCGAGTAGCGCCCAACGTCAGCGGTTTCGTCGGGGGCGCTACGCCCGCTGCTTGACATTCGCCTAAATGTCACAACATTCCTATCTGCGTATCATTTGCAGATAGGAATCATTCGTGCAAGTTGAAAGCAAAGAAGTCGAAAGGCGCCTCGAGCGGTTCAAGGGCGCTGCCAGGGATGCAGGGATCAAGCTGACCCACCAGCGCCTCGAGATCTTTCAGGCCGTTGCATCGAGCCTCGAGCACCCGAGCGCCGAGGCCGTGCACCGAGCGGTACAAGCAAGCACACCGACCGTGTCGCTCGACACCGTCTACCGAACGCTGTGGCTGCTCACCGATCTTGGCCTCTTGGCCACGCTGGGACCGCGGCAAGACAGCGTGCGTTTCGACGCCAACGTGGAGAATCATCACCACTACGTCTGTACGCGCTGTGGCCTCGTACGGGACTTCGAAAGCGATGAACTCAACGCGCTGAAGTTCCCGGACACGGTCAATGACTTCGGCCAAGTCGTCAGTGCCCACCTCGAGGTTCGAGGCATCTGCGACCTCTGCGCAAAGCAACCTTCCAGCAGCCATCCGCAAGAAGAAGACAATCCGCCGCGAGGCAAGAAGAGGAGCAAGTCATGAGCGAGCAGGAGAAGAAGACCACAGTCAACCCCAGCGGCCAGAAGAGCGGAAAATGCCCGGTCATGCATGGCGGCAACGCGACGGTCGATACCTCGACCATGCACTGGTGGCCCAAGGCACTGAATCTGGACATCCTCCATCAGCACGACCGCAAGACCAACCCTCTCGACCCCGACTTCAACTACCGCGAGGATCTGAAGAAGCTCGACGTCGACGCGCTGAAGAAGGACCTGCGCGCGCTGATGACGGACAGCCAGGCGTGGTGGCCCGCGGACTGGGGGCACTACGGCGGCCTCATGATCCGCATGGCCTGGCACGCCGCAGGCACCTATCGCGTCGCCGACGGCCGGGGCGGCGGCGGCACGGGCAACCAGCGGTTCGCGCCGCTCAACTCCTGGCCGGACAACGTAAACCTCGACAAGGCGCGCCGGCTGCTCTGGCCGATCAAGAAGAAGTACGGAAACCGGATCAGCTGGGCCGACCTGATCATCCTGGCCGGCACGATCGCCTACGAGTCCATGGGTCTGAAGACCTTCGGCTTCGGGTTCGGTCGCGAGGACATCTGGCACCCTGAGAAGGACACCTACTGGGGCTCCGAGAAGGAGTGGCTGGCCTCGACCCGCTACGACGGTGACGATCGCGAGACGCTCGACAATCCGCTGGCTGCGGTCCAGATGGGCCTCATCTACGTCAACCCCGAGGGCGTGGGCGGCAAGCCCGATCCGCTCCGCACGGCGCAGGATGTTCGGCTGACCTTCGCGCGCATGGCGATGAACGACGAGGAGACTGTGGCCCTCACTGCGGGCGGTCACACGGTCGGCAAGGCCCACGGCAACGGAGATGCGAGCGTACTCGGCCCGAATCCGGAAGCGGCCGAGGTCGCCGAGCAGGGACTTGGCTGGCGTAACCCCGAGGGCAAGGGCTTTGGGCGGGACACCGTCACGAGCGGCCTCGAGGGCGCCTGGACGACTCACCCCACACGCTGGGACGACGGCTACTTCCACATGCTCTTCAGCTACGAGTGGGAGCTCAACAAGAGCCCCGCCGGCGCCTGGCAGTGGGAGCCCGTGAACATCAAGGAAGAGGACAAGCCGGTCGACGTCGAGGATCCGTCGATCCGCTACAACCCGATCATGACGGACGCCGACATGGCGATGATCAAGGATCCGGCCTACCGGAAGATTTCGGAGCGGTTCTACGAGGACCCGGACTACCTCTCCGAGGTCTTCGCGCGCGCCTGGTTCAAGCTCACGCACCGCGACATGGGTCCGAAGGCGCGCTACCTCGGCCCCGACGTGCCGAAGGAAGAGCTGATCTGGCAGGACCCCGTACCCGCGGGCAAGAGCGACTACGACGTCGCGGCCGTCAAGGCGAAGATCGCGGCCAGCGGTCTGGCGATCAGCGAGATGGTCGCCACCGCCTGGGACAGCGCCCGAACCTTCCGCGGCTCGGACATGCGCGGCGGTGCCAACGGCGCGCGTATCCGCTTGGCCCCGCAAAAGGACTGGGAGGGCAACGAACCCGAACGCCTCGTTCGGGTGCTCGAGGTACTCCAGGGCATCGCTGCAGACACGGGCGCGAGCATGGCCGACGTGATCGTCCTTGCGGGCAACGTGGGCATCGAGCAGGCGGTGAAGGCGGCAGGCTTCGACATCACCGTGCCGTTCGCGCCGGGACGCGGTGACGCGACCGAAGAGATGACCGACGCGGAGTCCTTCGCGCCGCTCGAGCCGATCCACGACGGCTACCGCAACTGGCTCAAGAAGGACTACGCCGTGAGCGCCGAAGAGCTGATGCTCGATCGCAGCCAGCTCATGGGCCTGACCGCCCCCGAGATGACCGTGCTCGTCGGTGGTATGCGTGTCCTCGGCACCAATCACGGCGGCACGAAGCACGGCGTGCTCACGGATCGGGTCGGTGTCCTCACCAACGACTTCTTCGTCAACCTGACCGACATGCGCTATGCGTGGGCGCCTGCCGGAGACGGGGCTCTACGAGATCCGCGACCGCAGCACAGGCGCCGCGAAGTGGACTGCCACGCGTGTTGATCTGGTCTTTGGCTCCAACTCGATCCTGCGCGCGTATGCCGAGCTCTATGCGCAGGACGACAACAAGGAGAAGTTCGCCAAGGACTTCGTCGCAGCCTGGACCAAGGTCATGAACGCGGACCGATTCGACCTGGCCGGCCGGGCCTGAAGCAGAGCGAGGAGAAGACGATGAACAAGGAGGTCCGTTGAGCCGGCCAAGTGCTTGTGAGGGTTGAGAATTCCCTGCGTTCTGAAGGGGTCTGTCCGGTCGCCCAAAACCCACCTTTTTGAGATTCGGTACGAAACTCAGAAGCTCGAGTCCGCCGCGCGCAAAGTTTGCGCGGACACAAGATGTAAAGAATTACGTATGGCGCAGCATGGCGTGCCGGCCCAGTTTGCCTGCTCGACGATTCCCTCTACTCGATCGAAAGCGTTGAAGGAGAAGCTTCTGCTAACGATCTTTTTTCGGCGGGCTCCCGGCCGTAGGCTTGCTGGGTTTCTTGGTCGTCGGAAATGCTCCTCGATATGTCGATGACCCCCCCGACTCTGGTCGCTGCTCTGCTCGCGAGGTGCGCGGAGGAGTCTCTGTCTTGCCAGTCCGACAAACCTCTTTTGTGCGGCGCCCAGTGAAAGTGCTGCCCGAGCTCCGGGCTGTACACGTGCAGCTCGGACAGTGAGCCTTCTTGCTATGCCGGGGCACCGGAGTGCGCTGGAAACGTGAATGTGCGCAATTAGAGACGACGCTCGAGCACGCCACTTGCGCGCCCGAGCGTTGAGCTTGGTTTCTCGGTAAGGAGAGCGCCGGCCGCGGGCGTGATGAACGAAGGAGACGTCCGCGGCCGGCTGGTGTTCGATACGCTCCACTGAGCGTTCTTAGTATCCGAAGACCGAGAACTCCCCGTTGCGACGGGCACGCGCTTCGGCGCAGGGGTCGATGTCGCCGTCGAAGAGCGCCGAGCCCGGAGGCGGGGGCTCGGTCCCATCGCAGCCTCCAGCGACGGTGACGCCACCGACCTCGATCTTCATCGGGCTGATGTGGGTCTCGAAGCCGTTGGTCTTGGTCACCGTGAAGTTGCTCGCGCCGCGGCCGTGGCCGCATCCGACTGCGAGGGCCAGGGTGGCGAGGATCACGAGGAGCATGGGGCTCTTGAGGGCTTTGTCGTGGGTCTTGGTCATGGTCTTACTCTCCTTCCGCGAAGCGGACGTCGACTTTGATGAATGTCGTGTCGTCATAGTTGAGGTCGTCGAAATCGATGATGATCTGCGAGCCGTTGAACTGGATGCCGAGCTCAGAGGGGTCGGCGCTGGTCAGCTCGGGGTCGATGCCGACGCCGAGGACGGAGGGCAGCTCTGTGACATCGAGGACGAAGCCACCGGAATCGAGGGTCGACAGGACCCCGGGCGCCTCGACGTTGGAGAAGTCGAAAAGGACGCTGCTGCCCTCGACCTCGACCTCCAGGGACACCTGGTTGAGGCTGAGCTCCTGAACGCCCACCCGGCCGTCGAAAGCCTTGCCGATGAGATCGAGTATGACGCCACCCCGATTGGCGCGGTAGCCGTCTCCGCATCCAGACCCGAGGGCCAAGGCGCTCAGAAGGGCCAGCGTGCTGAGTTTGCGAAGGGTCTTGAGGGGGGCTTGGTTCATCGTTCTCTCCGTGGTGTTGGCGACTGCGCCGTGATGACCCGTGCATTTGCAGTGCACGTGCCACGGAAAAAACGCTGCAATTTCAAGCCTAGCGGCTCGGGCCCGCCCGCTTTCGGATGACGACCGTCGTCATTTCCAGACCGCGCGCGTCGAATGCACGACGCTTCGCTACGGTCCCGACGCTAAGCGCGCGGCTCGATCACTGCGTGAGGTCGAACTGCAGCGTCCTGCGTTCGCCGGCCCGAAGACGAACCGTTCGGCTCTTGCTGGGGCTCTGTCGGCCTACTCCAACCTTATAGCGCCCCGGCGGCAGCGACTTGCCCCTCAGCGGCGCTGCACCTCGAGGCTTTCCATTGATCCAAACATTGCCCCAGGGGAATACGATCACGGTGAGCCGCGCTGGTTCAGGCGCCTGCACCGCGGGTTCGGATCCACCGGTGTCGGTCGCCGGCGCGGCGGCGTCTTGCTCTGGAGGTGCTTGAGCCGGAAGGGGCGCGGCCGCGGCCTTCTCGGCTTCGGGAGTGCCGCTCCCTTCTGGATTGGCGACGAGGACCTTTGGCTCGGCGATCGGATCCACGGGCTCCAACGCTGCGCCGTCGTCGTTTGCGAATCTCCACCATGCAAGAGCGCCGGCCCCCGCGCCTCCGAGTGACAAGACAGCGCCCGCCGCAATCTTGGCGAGGTCCCGCCTCGACCAACGACTCGCCTGCTCGACGGGAGGCGGAGGATCTGCGCTAGCCACGCTTTCCTGTTCTGCGGCTCCATCGACCTCCGGGCTGAGCTCCGCTGCGCGCGAACCGGCCCGCTTGATGCCGGTGTCTTCGGCCCCCGGTTCCGGATGCTCCTCTGTCGGCTCCGTTCCCACGATTTCAGAGATGTCCGCTGCCGCTTGCGCTGCCTCGTGCTGGATCGCTGCCGCCATCTCCCCCAAACGGCGGCGGGTCCGAGGAGAGGGCGCGTATTCGTCGAGCAATTCGATCAGAGCCGCCGCGTTGTCCGGACGTTTCTCCCGATCTGGCTCGAGCAGACTGTCGATCACCTCGCACAGCCCCGGCGGCGCATCTGGAGCTAGCGACGCGAGCCGCGGGCGGTCTCCCTCGAGAATGAGCATGATCGTGGCTGGATCGTGGGCGCCCTCGTAAGGGCGCTCACCAGCCAGGGCCTCGAACAAGACGACGCCCAGCGCGAAAAGATCCGCGCGGCCGTCGAGCCGTTCAGCCCGAAGCTGTTCGGGCGACATGTATGGGACCTTGCCCTTGACAGCGCTCTGCTGACGGGACGCACCGGACATCGCTTTGGCGACTCCGAAGTCGGTGAGCAAGATCTCGCCCTGACGGCTGATGAGCACGTTGGAGGGGGAGAGGTCCCGGTGTACGATTCCGCGCGTGGAGCCCTGAGGATCATCGACCGAGGATGCTGGGCGAGGTTGGTGAGCGTGTTCCAAGGCGCGTGCGAGCTCGAGGCCGAGAAGAGCCACGTAGTCCGGCGCGAGCCGTTTCAGTTGCTGGTGGTCGAGCAGGCTTCGCAGGTCGGGGCCGTCGACCAGCTCGAGTGCCATGTACGATCGACCGTCGACCTCGCCGAAATCTATGACTCCGACGATGTTGCTGTGTCGGAGCGTTGCGGCGAGACGAGCTTCTCGGTGGAACAGCTCGATGAAGCCCTCGTCCTCTGCGAAGAAAGGCAGGACGAGCTTCAGGCAAACCCGCTGCGTGAAACCGCGGGGTCCGCGGCGGATCACCTCGTAGGTCTCCGCCATCCCGCCGACACCGAGCCGCCGGACGAATCGGTAGGGCCCAAAGTCCCTTCCGATCAAATCACTGATCGAAGATTCAGAGGTCGACATTCGCGGCCGTACACCTTGCCAATCGTCGAGCAGCGACGCTTGGTCCACCATTCACTGGCGCGAGGCTACACTGAGCGTTGAGCCTTGAAAAGCAATCAATTGGAGGTCTTCGAGCGCTTGTGCCGAGACTCACAATTGATCGTCAGTCCTTGAATTGCTCCGGGTTGATTTCGAGCGTGGCCATGCGGCTGATCAGGCCCGTTCGGGGAACCGAAAGCACCCTTGCCGTCCTCGCCACGATCCCCCCACAAACGTCGAGTGCCTCCTCGATGATCTCTTTCTCGACGGAGTCGAGGCCGCGTTTCTGCTCGCTGAATTGTTGCCATCGTTCTCGGATCGCGTCCTTGGGAGACCCTGAGCCTACCGGTGCGGCCGACGCCGGTTCACTGTTCTTGACCGAAAGCCGGGCTTGCAAGTCCAAGTGTCGCGCTTCGATGACCGGTTCCTCTGAGCCGCTAGCTCGCGCCCGGTTCCTCGCTCGCTCCATGACCGATTCAAGCTCGCGAATGTTGCCCGACCAGGGAACATGGTTCGACGTGAGCAGGTCCACGGCTCCTCCGTCGAGCTCCCATTCCCCGTGCGCGTCGGTGCGATTGAGGTAGCGCACGGCGATCTTCGGGATGTCGTAGCGACGATCGCGAAGTGGAGGCAGCACGAGGGGCACCGTGGCAAGCCTGTAGTACAGGTCTTGCCGAAATCTCTTTTCCTCTACGGCCTTGGCCATGTCGCCATTGGTGACCGATATGATTCGCAGGTCAGCAGTCTTCGGTTCCCGCCCTTGGTAACCTAGCGGGCGGTACGAACCAAACTGGGTGAAGTCCAAGAGAAGCTGCTGGGCGTGAGGCGGTAGGTTCAGCACCTCGTCCAGAATGAGAGTTCCCTCGTCCGCATACTCGACCAAGCCCTTCCTCTTGGAGACCGCACCTGAAAAGGCGCCTCGTTCATGCCCAAAGAGCTCCGATGTAATGGTATTCATGTCATCGCTCAGACCGAGCGTCGCTCGCACGATCGGGTCCTGGTTGCTCGCGCGAGCGAATGAGGTCGCAAGCTGGGTCTTGCCGGTCCCCGATTCACCCAAGATCATGACCGAAGCCCTGCCGCGAATCGCAGCGAGCACCTCCGCACGAATCTCCGCCATGCTGTCTGGAGCGAGAAGCTCGTCGAGCTCGAGATAGTGCTCGTGCTTGTCGGTGGCCCGCTCGACTCGGAGGTCTTCCTGCGAGGCCTCTATCAGCGACTGCTGAGCAATCACGCCGCCCAGCAACGCGCCAACGCAGTCTGCGAACTCGACCACCGCTTGGCGCGTGCCCTCATCCTTGAGAAACTCCAAGTACATCGCACCCACGAACGATCGGCCTCCCCGCGATGCGGTCGGATGCGACCAGAGGGGGACGGCGATGAACGAGCCCTGCTCCGCGTAGGGCACCGGCCCCGAGACAGGTCGAAGCTTGGTCTGCACTTGCTTCAGCACATCCGTCACATGCATCGCAAGCACGGCCGGGGGCACCCCTTGGAAACCCGCGGTCCGTGACCGGTGCATCGGTCCGCCGCCCTTTGCCTCGAGCGTGCTCCAGGCAGAGGCCGCGCCCAGCGAACGGCACAAGGCTTCTAGCGTTTCCTCGATGAATCGACCGCGGTGAAGGCCTTCGATCACGGCGTTCACGACGTTCGGCATCTTCGACCAGGTGTCTGTAGTCTGGAGTGTCGTCATCGGCGGCCAGAGCCTACATGTTTAGGACCTGCCCGACCAGAGGTTCTCCGAGCGGCCGAAAAACGAACGGTGCGCCTAGCGAAGCCGCCGGGCGCACCGTTCTTGTGTATTACCGCGGAAGCGCGGCGCGGAGGGTTCCTAAGGGAACAGGTTGGCGCAAACCGAGTGACCGAAGGCCTTCAGAACGGCGGTCACGCCGATCGGATCCAACGCCGTCCAATCCATGGGTTCTCCATTGGCAGCCGCTTCGGTGAGCGCCTTGGCCGACTCAGTGAGCGAGGCCTCGTCGATCCCTGGCTCTGAGGCGCGAAGAGCGTCCTTGATCCTCGACTCGAGTGCCACTCGGTCCACGACTTCGGTTGATAGATCACTGACGTAGTGTTCGCTCGCGCTTCCACCGTAGGAAAGCACGATCGCGGCGATGTTGGCCGCCAACGAAACCGTCGAGGTCACCTGGCTGATCACCGTGTTCGAGCAAGCCGAGGCCGACACAGCACAACCGGCGCCGCACTCCACCGGTGCCTCCGACGGACAGCTGCCCCAACAGACCGGGCCGATACCATCGAAACCCGTTCCGCAGGCTGGGTAGCAAAGGCCGTCTTCTTTTTCGAGGTTCGATGCACACACCGAAGTGATCGGGTCACGCTCATAGCGTTCCTGCGAGATGATCTCGCCGGGCTTTCGGCAGGTCAAGCCATCGTCGACGTACCCGGTCGGGCAGGGCTTCTCACACGAGAGACCCTCCCGGCTGTACCCGCTCTGGCACTGGGGAACGCAGAGTAGGCCGACCTTCACTGGGCTCGCCGAGGGGCAGGAGCTCGGAGCCATCCCTGTGGGAAGCTCGTACCGCTCCTGCGAGATGATCTCGCCGGGCTTTCGGCACGTCAAGCCATCGTCGGTGTAGCCGGACGGACAGGGCTTTTCGCACGAGAGACCCTCCCGGCTGTACCCGCTCTGGCACGTCGGATAGCAGAGTGCGCCGATCTTCACCGGCTTCGTCGAGGGGCAGGAGCTCGGCACCGTCCCGGTCGGGAGCTGGTACCGCTCTTGCGAGATGACCTCGCCAGGCTTTCGGCAGGACAGCCCATCGTCAATGTATCCGGCTGAGCAGGGCTTCTCACATGAGAAACCATTCCTGTTGTACCCGCTCTGGCACTTTGGGTAACAGAGCGAGCCGATCTTCACCGGTTTGCTGGACGGGCAGGACTTGCTGGGTGACGTCCCCACGGGGAGCTCGTACCTCGATTGCAATTTGACGTCGAAGGGGAACGACCGATTCCGGCACGTCAACCCGTCATCGGTGTACCCGGATGGGCAGGGCTTCTCGCACGAGAGACCGTCCCGGGCGTACCCGGTCTGGCACTTGGGATAGCAGAGTGCGCCAATCTTCACCGGCTTGCTCGAGGGGCAGGAGGAGACCTGCGCCGTCCCCGTGGGGAGCTCGTACCTCGACTGCTTGACGATCACGTCAGGCCGGCGGCAGGTCAACCCATCGTCGGTGTACCCCGATGGGCAGGGCTTCTCGCACGAGAGCCCCACCCTGTTGTACCCGCTCTGGCACCTGGGATAGCAGAGCGAGCCGATCTTCACCGGCTTGGTCGAGGGGCAGGAGGTCGGTACCGTCCCCGTGGGGAGTTCGTACCTCGACTGCTTGACGATCACGTCAGGCCGGCGGCAGGTCAACCCATCGTCGGTGTACCCGGATGGGCAGGGCTTCTCGCACGAGAGCCCCACCCTGTTGTACCCGCTCTGGCACTTGGGATAGCAGAGTGGGCCGATCTTGACCGGCTTGGTCGAGGGGCAGAGTGTCGGTACCGTCCCTGCCGGGAGCTCGTACCTCTGTTGCGCGATGATGGTCGGGTCCTTTCGGCAGGTCAGGCCATCGTCGGTGTACCCAGACGGGCAGGGTTTCGTGCAACTCAGAAGCTCCGGATCGTACCCGCTCTGGCACTTGGAATAGCAGAGTAGGCCGATTCTCACTTCTCCGGGACGGCAGGTGCTGGGAACCGTGCCCACGCCACGCCCGTAGCTATCGACCCAACAGAAGTCTGCCGGCGCTTCTTCGGGGCAACCATCGTCGTCTTCGACGCCGTTGACGTCCTCGGGCGCGAACGGACAGTCGTCTTCGTCTCCGAAGATCTCATCGCCATCGGGGTCGATGTCCGGGTTGGTGTCGGGGCAACCATCGTCGTCGTCGAAGTTGTTGAAGGTCTCGGGCTCGTTTGGACATAGGTCGGCGGGGTCCAAGATCCCGTCGCCATCGGGGTCGACGGGCGGCTTGGTGTCGGGGCAGCCATCTTCGTCTTCGAAGTCGTTGAAGTTCTCGGGCTCCAGCGGACACTTGTCGGCGGGGTCCTCGATGCCATCCTCGTCAGGATCCGGGACGACCGGGTCCTTGTCGGGGCAGCCATTTTCGTCCTCGAAGCCGTTGAAGTTCTCAGGCTCGTTTGGACACTGATCGGCGGCGCCCAAGATCCCGTCCTTGTCAGGATCCCGTTCTACCGGGCCGGCGTCGGGGCAGCCATCTTCGTCTTGGAAGTCGTTGAAGTTCTCGGGCTCGTTTGGACACTGGTCGGCCGGGTCTTCGATGCCATCCCCGTCGGGATCGGGCTTGTCCGGGTCCTTGTCAGGGCAGCCATCCTCGTCTTCGAAGTCGTTGAAGTTCTCCGGTTGCTTGGGACACTCGTCGTCGCCTCCGAAGATCCCATCGCCGTCCGGGTCATCAGGATCCACGTCGGGGCAGCCATCTTCGTCCTCGAAGCCGTTGAAGTTCTCAGGCTCGTTTGGACACTGATCGGTGGCGCCCCGAATTCCGTCGCCATCCGGGTCATCGGGGTCGACATCGGGGCAACCATCCTCGTCTTGGAATTCGTTGAAGTTCTCTGGTTGGGTAGGGCAGTTGTCCTTCTCGCCGAAGATCCCGTCGCCGTCGGGGTCTCCCCCTTCGCCACCTCCACCGCCGCACGCGACGAGGAGGGTACTCATCGCGAAGATGAGCGCTGATGTTGGGAGCAGGCCTCGCGCTTGTTGATGATAAGTTCGTTTCTTGTACATGACTAATCTCCTCATTGGGGTTGCGTGGATGCTCGGCGCATACCGAGGCACTCCAGCTCTTGAGGAGCACGCCGCGTGCCAGTGGCGCGCGAGCACAGTTCGAATAAGCGGAAACGTTTTCAGTGCGGACGTGACGAGTCACCGTCACGACGTCGAGCGTCGCTAGATGATGACGGTCGTCGTCGGCTCCATTGGTTCGAGAAGGCCTCTATCCGCAGCGCTATTCACGATACGACGATCTGTGTTACCGTCGGCGCCTTGCCTGAGGAGGTCCCATGCCCACATGGACGCGTATGCGCTGGCTGATTGGCGCGCTGGCGGTTGCCGGCTGCACCGGTGAAACCGGCCACACGGGCCAGCTGACCGTCGAGCTCGAGCTCGCCGACGGTTCGCAAATCGAAGAGGTTGGCTATGCCGTGACCGGGGGCGACATGGCGCCGATGCTGGGCACGATCAATACCAGCGCTCCGGAGTCGACGGCGTCTGTCGAGGTCTACGGCATTCCCGCCGGTGGTCCGTACAACATCATGATGTCGGCCACAACCGTCGATGGCGAAACGCCGTGCGGAGGCGACGCTGACTTCTTCGTGGAAGCGGGTCGGGTCACCGAGATCGCGGTGATCCTCAACTGCAAGCGCGGCCAGGGTCTCGGGGGTGTCCGCGTCACCGGCGAGCCGAACTTCTGCACGGACTTGATCAAGGTCGTCGTGGCCCCACTGCAAACTTCGATTGGAAGCCGAATCGAGGTCCGTGCGATCGCGGAAGACGTCGAAGGTGATCCGATTGAATACCGCTGGACCGGAACCGGAGGCGCCTTCGCGAACCCGAGTGCCGCCGAGACGTCCTACACCTGCCAAGAACCCGGAAACCAAACCGTCACCATCGCCGTCTCCGACGACGGCTTCGACGACTGTGACTGCACCCACACGGTCGACATCACGTGCGTCGATGGCAGCGGCGCCGGCGGCAGCGGCGGCATGGCTGGCGCAGGCGGGCTCGCTGGCGCTGGTGGCACAGCGGGTGACGGCGGCTCAGGCGGCGATGGCGGCTCAGCGGGGGTCGGCGGCGCCGGTGGCAATGGGGGCGTCAGCATCGAATCGATCGTTGCTGCGGTCGACGTGAGCAGATACGAGGCAGACCTGAAAGCCGTGACCGGAGTCCGAAACAACGGCTCGGCGGCCTGGCAGGCGGCACAGGATCTCTGCGCAGACCGGCTGACGAGTCTGGGCTTCACGGTCGAGCGGCAGAACTACGGCACCGGGGTCAATGTGATCGGGACTCTGCCGGGGCAGACGGACACCCAGCTCATCATCTCCGCGCACTACGATGCGGTTCCCAACTGTGAAGGCGCCGACGACAACGCCTCCGGTGTGGCCGGAGCCCTCGAAGCGGCTCGCGTGCTGAGCGCCGCACGCTACGAGCGAACGCTCGTGGTCGCCTGCTGGGACGAGGAGGAACGTGGCTTGATCGGCTCCAGCCAATACGCGTCACGAGCACGCGCCCAGCAAGTCGATATCGCCGGGATGTACAGCCTGGAGATGATCGGCTACAGCAGCGACGAGCCCAACACACAACTCCTGCCCGTGGGCTTCGCCGCCCTCTTCCCCGCGCAGGTCGCCACGGTCCAGGCAAACGAGTTCCGTGGGGACTTCATCGCGCTCGTGGCCAATGAGCGCTCATTTGTCATGAACAAAGCATTCGAGCGCTACGCGGACGGGCTCGGACTACCCTGGATAGAGCTGACCTTGAAGAACATCGTCCTCTTCAGCCCTGCAACCGCCGACCTCCGTCGCTCGGACCATGCTCCGTTCTGGGAGCAGAGCTATCCGGGCATCATGCTCACCGACTCCGCCAACTTCCGGAATTTTCACTACCATTGCACCGAGGGCCCGGACACGGTCGACCGCTTGGACAGCGATTTCGCCGTCAAGGTGATCAAGAGCGTAGTCGGCGCCACCGCGGAGCTTGCGGTGATCGTGCCGTAGGCGAGACGGGCCAAACATCGACGCCGGCTCCGTGGCTTGATGGTTCTACTCGGCGCGGCAACCCTGGTCGGTGGTGAGCGCGAAGTCGTCGATCAACACGCTCTCGTCCGGAATGTTCTGGGTCGGTGGGCCGGGTCCGACGTCGATCTGGAACCGATGCCAGCGATCGGCCCACTCCGGTTCGATGCAAACTCTCTTCTCCTTCCATCGATTGAGCGCATCCAGCTCACCCTTCGCGTCGGAGGTGCGCGCGGAAATCCATTGGGCTGGGATTGCGGGGTTGGTTGGCCGCTTCGACCAGAATCGGATTTGTGGGCCGTCGTTGCCCTCGGGTGGCGGAACCAGCACCCAGGTTTCGAGCCGAAACCAAGCCGCCGTAGTGTCATAGCTGATCTCGAGAAACCCGTCGGGACTGTGGGCGGCTTCCTCATCGGCCACCATCAGGGCTGAACCGTCGAACAAGAACGACTCGCTGTTCATGTCCCACCGAGGGATCTGCGACACGCCCGGACGGGGATGCGGCGAGTCGAATGAGGGATCATGCACGTTGGTGCTGGTGCCGCATTCCGGCGCGTCCACGATGCGAAGGCCGTCGACCACCAGCTCCGTTTCTCGAGGGGGCCCGAACTGCTCAATCGAGAACGAGAACCCGATCACGCTGCCATGGGTCCACGGCGGAAGGCAGTAGGTCGCGGGTTCGTTGGCGGCTAACCCGGCTCCCTTCAAGGTTCCGAACCTGCTGTTCAATCTCGCGACTTCGCGCACCGGACTACCAATCCGGAGCTGGAAGTATGCGCCGCTCGTACCGCGCCACCAGAACGTGAGCGCGGGCGACACGATCTTTTGTTGTTCGGGGACGACCGCCGATTCATCGTCCGGCAAGGGTACCGAAATAGTCGTCTTCATGCTCGCCTCGTCGTCGAGCACGTCATCGCCAGGCGAGTAGAGACGGACGACGTCCCGACCTGATCTCGAGTCGTCATAGTAGCCTGCCGTTGCTTCACCGGCTTCGGTGAATTCCCACCCACCCGAGTCCGACTTGGCATCCCAATTGAACGCCTCACCTGGCGCCGGACAGTTGTCTTCTTTGCTAGCCGGACGGATGTCGACGCGGTCTACCTCGATTTGACCTACTTCTTCCTGGGAATTGTCGCAGCCATCGCTTCTCTCCGTGGAGCCGATCTTCAGCGGGACTTCACCTCCGTAGGCAGCTTCTCCGAGACAGAAGCTTTTCGTGGGCCACTTTCCCCCGTCGACGGGCGGGGCGATCGGCAGTCTGCTCCAAGCATCGTCGAAGCCCACCGAAACACCCTTTACATTGCCCTCGGCCAGGTAGGTTACCTCAAGCACGAGAGGGCCTGCTGCGGCGTACTCCGGCATGTTGATTTCTTGGCTCACGACACCCCCGTTGCACAACATGCTGGGAAGGAATGTGGCTACCCCTGGATCGTCCGAATGTTTGGATCGCCCCTCGTCGATGGTTACCGGCTGGCTCCACCCGTTGCTGGTCGTCCAGGCGTCCGCGTTGGCAAACCCCGGGTCTTCGATGACACCCACCCACTCGCAAGGAGCCCCGTCATATCCGGGCGCGCAGTCGCAATACGCAGAGTCCGTGGTCGCAATGCAAGTCTCATGCGCGTCCGCGTTGCAAGGAGGGCTGCAGGTCTTCAGAGGAATCAGCTCCTGGTCGATGCACCTGCCGAGGAACTCGCCATAGCCGCGCCCGCACACAGCGGAATTACAGCCGAATACCGCAACCAAGACGAGAACCGACCCCAGGGAGCGCGCAGCTATCACGGCCCAAGACTGTCCAAATTGGGTCGCCTACGCAAGGCTGGTCGTGGCCCCGCGCGAGATTGTCATCCACGGCGTATTCGCCCGGCATCTCACCGAACGGCCCGACAATACGAACAATTACGTATAGACAGGTAACGCAATGTGGGATTTCCTCTTCGCGGTCCGTCACCCCGCCGGTCCGTAGGAGGTTTTCGCCGTGTCCAAAGCGTTGCGCTTTACTCGACCTGCCCTCATGGGGCTCTGTATCGGCCTCCTGTATGGGGTGGATTGCGGCACCTGCCCGCAAACGGGTGTGCCTGAGTGCCAGCGAGCGAAAAAGATCGATGGAGCGTGCACGAATGTGGCGCTTGGCGACAACGTCGAATGCGATCTCCCCGACGGTACGGACGGCTGGTGCCAGGAAGGCAACTGCGTACGCACCGACCTTTGCCGGCCGAACCAGTGCAACGACTCCAACGACTGCACCGCGAACCTGTGCGACCCGGTAACGGGACAGTGTTCATACGCCGCCTATCAGGTGTCGTTTGTGCCGTGCAACAATGGCGGGGTCTGCGCCGAGGAGCAGTGCATCGAAGGCGACCCATGCCTTCGCGCCTACGTAGGCAGAATCGATTGCTGCGACGCTCAATACTGCGTCGATTTCGGCCTCGGCGACTGGGCGAGCACCTGTCCCGTTCCGATGGCCGACGGCACCCCGTGCGACCCTGACCCCCTCAGCCTCGTTCCGCCCGGACTTGCGAACCCGCCTGATGCCTACGAAGGCCATTGCTCCTCCGGCGAATGCGTTTGGAACGACACGACAGGTGCCGGAGTCTGCGGGGATTTGCACTGCATTGTTGGAAATCCAGATGAAGAGATCGACCCTCTCCTTCCGATTGAGCCGGACGGAGACTGTACACGGAACTGGTGTGACCCCACGCTAGGTTGCCAGTCATACCCTATCGGGGAGGCACGTCCGTGCGGGGGGAACTGGGATGGCAACTGCTTGGGAAACAAGTGCGATTCAACCAACTCGTGCAACGAGTCAGATGGATACACGCCCTGCTGCCCCGGAGACCATTGCGCGAACGAGGAGCATCCAATCTGCAAATCAGATTTCTTTGCCGGCAGCACGTGTGACGTGACTGTTGGGGACGACCAGGACAATGACGGGAAGTGTAGCCTCATCCCCGTCACTCCATCTCCCCCAGAACCGCCCCTCGCGGCTTTCCCGGACGGTCCGTTCGTCGCCAGATGTGTTCCCGCCGCCTGTGCCACCCCTGATCCAGATCGCCCCGGCAACTACCTCGGCTGCGACGATAGTAACGACTGCACCATCGACTCCTGCGACGAGGCGAGCGGCGAATGCCAGTACGCCGTGGCTCCGTATTTCACGCCGTGCAACAGGGGTCTCGGCGCTTGCTCCGGCAGAAGCACGTATTGCTACATGCCTCCGATACCCTGTACCGAACAGGGGCTCATCGACGCAATTGCGGTCGGCGGGGGACCGCACACGTTCGCATGCACCGTTCCCGCGACGATCACGCTCACGGACACGCTCGTCATCGACACCGACGTGATTCTCGACGGGGGAGGGCTAGTCACCATCGATGGCAACTACCTGCATCGCCTCGTCGATGTCAACGCGGGGGTGACCGCCGAGCTGCGAGGCATGACGCTGACGCGCGGTCGAGACACCGTCGACCAGGGCGAAGGCGGGATCGTCAATTCCGGCACTCTGTCGTTGACCGACGTGCAGGTGACCGATTGCCAAGGACTTCCGTCCGGGGGCGCCCCCGTCTTGAACTGGGGAACGATGACTCTCACACGTTGCTCGTTCACCGGCAACGACGCCGTACACGGCCCAGGGGCGCTTTCGAATGGGGGCGGCGGCACATTGACAGTCACCGATAGTGTGTTCGATGGGAACTCATCCGACACGGGCTTGATCAGCCAGGGTGGCGCCATCGGCAATTTCGGGACAGCAACCATCACGGGCACCACGATCTCGAACAATAGCGCACAAGACGAAGGTGGCGGCATCTACAACACCGGCGCACTCAACATCTGGGGTAGCATCATTTCAGACAACGCGAGCGGCTCCGACGGCGGCGGCGTGTACGATGAAGGCACCGGTTCTCTAACGATTGCCGGCAGCACAATCAGTGGAAACAATGCAGCCTCGGATGGAGGAGGCATCGCCGCAAGAGGTGATCTCCGTGTCGTCAGCAGCGCCCTCTTCCAGAACTTGGCCGGGGGATTCGGCGGCGGCGTCGACGCCAACGGTGGCTCGGTTATGTTTATCAACAGTACGTTCGGCGACAACCATGCGGAAATTGGAGGCGGGGCCTATGTGGCAGGTGCAGCCTTCACAGCGATCAGCACGACGATATCGGGCAACACGAGCTCGGCCCCGTTGAACACGGACGCCATGGGAATCCTGGGCGCGGCGGCCTTTCAAAACACGATCATCACAGGCGGGTGCGGCTCGCTCGCAAGCGGTTCGGTGGTTACCGCCGGGGGCAACATCCAGTACCCGGGCAGCGAGTGCTTTGTCCCCGGGCCGACGGACCAAGAGGTTACAGATGCGCTCTTGAGCCCACTACAGGCGAATGGGACTTTCGTGCCGTTGGCGGGGAGCCCCGCCATCAACGCAGTAGGGGTGGCGGCGTGCGTGGACGATCTTGGGGCACCTTTGAGTTTCGACCAAGTGGGTACTCCCAGGCCGCAGTTGGTCCATTGCGATTCGGGCGCGGTGGAAGCGCCCTGCGGCGGCTGTCCACCCTCTGGTTTGGAATGCGAGGCGTTCACCTGCAACCAACCGCTCCAGGTTTGCGAGCTCGGACCGCTGACCGACGGCTCGCCATGTTCATTCGGGCAGTGCGTCGCTGGGGTGTGCGAGCAGCTGCCGTAGCGGACGAAGCTCTCGTCAAAAGGTTCCGCGCACGCCGACGGTCGCACCTTCCTGGCCCGCTTGCACGGTCGCTGTGATCGTCGGATCGATTTTCTTTTCGCCCTTCCGGAAGAGATACACGAGCGGGATCGTAAGCAGTGGCGCTGCCGTTGCGCCCAGCATGATGGCGAGGTCGGTACGGCGGTGCCGATCGACGCATTGAGCGGGGTCTGGGCCGCTAATGGCGCAGTCCTCGGGGCGCTTGGGCGGTGCCGTCACGCCCAGTGCGACGCTCGCGCCCGCCGCCGCGATGCCGAACCCTCCGCTCAGCCAAGCCCACCACGGCGGTCTAAAGCGATACGGAAGAACGAGCGGCATCGCGGCGACGAGCAAACCTGAGCCGGCGGCCCCGGTAGCGATCAGGGCCGTCCCCGTGTGCAACCATTTGTCTTGGGCGTCGAGGCTTTGCGAGTCAGTTAGCCAATTTTCGCCTGCCTTCTTCCTCGCGATCAGCAGACCGTAGCCCGACAACAGAGAGGCGGTACCAACGGAGGCCAAGGCAAGCCCAGAAATGAACTGACCTTGAGGCGGCCGCCGCGGGAGATCGGCAGGACTGACCCGAACAGCGAGTGGCTCTCCAGTCTGGCAATCGGCCATGACAGGCGTGCCCTGGGTGAAATCACCGCACTGCCCGGAAAGGAGGGCAACGGTGGCGTCTTGCACCGAAGATGCATCCGGTCCGGACCGCTCTTTGGAAATCCGAGTCCAGGCCCTGCCCATCTGTGCACCGGTGACGAGCCGGAGCTCTAGCGTGGCCGCGTCGATGGCGGAAATGAGCATCACGGCGGCAGCTGGAAGCATTCGCCCGAGCTCCCGGGCGTCGCGGGCCAGCCGGTCCGTGGTCGGCTGTTCGTGGTACCGCAAACGGAGGACTGGGCTCACCCGTACGGCGCGATCGAACTCGTCGAAGACAAAAAGATTTGCGTCGCTGCGCGTCAGGTCGACCACGTGCACGCGACCTGGCGGGTCGGGTTGGCATTCGACCTGCACTCGATACGTGCCGGGGTAGAGATCCGCCACCTGAACCGGCGTTGTCCCAGCAGGAACGCCATTGACACGAAGCGCGCACCCCAACGGATCGCTTTCGACGAAGAGCTTGCGCGAACGCGCTGCGTTCGGCCCGAGTGCCTTGCGATGCATCTTGAGGACCGCCGGGGAATGCATGTACTGCGTGGGCTCAGCAGTCGGGGCGATCCGCGCGCACTCCTGCACCTGCTGATTTGCTTCCGCCCGGCGTCCTGACTCGGTCAGTGCCCGCACCATGAAGAGGCACGTATCGATCGCATTCTGCGCATATGCGGGATCGCGATTGATGGTCTCGATGGCCGTCTCGGTGAACTCCTGGGCCTCTCGGAGATCGTCGACGGTCGTGTCGTACTCGCCAAGCGAGAGCTGGCGCAACGCATCCATCGCCCCGGCTTTCCACGCGTTGATCGCGTCTTCGTTCAAGGTCGCGGGCGGTGCTGGCCCATGCTTCTCGAGCTGAGCTATGGCCTCGGGCGGAGTCCACGTGGCAATGCCCTGCTTTCGCAGCTCTCGGCGGACCTTGGCCACGGTGGGCTCCATCCACGAGGTTTCGTCGTCGACCGTCGTTGGAAGAACGAGCCAATCGTTGGCTTGTGCAAGCGCGCTCGGCAGGCCGCACAACCAGAGGGCCATCACCGTCGACCACCATCGCATAGCGCGGACTATCTCAATCTTTCATGTCGGGTTGCAAGCTCTTGAGTCGTGCTTTTGGAAGCCTTAGCCAATTGAGTTGGAGCACTGAACCAACTCGAACGTCTCTGCGTATGGCGCCTGGGATTCGATGGATTTTACACGGTACGAACGAAGGCTGCTTGCTTTGCGTATTTCCAGAACGACCGAAAGCCGTGGACCCCTGTCGAGGCCCGCGGCTTTCCTGGGATTAGTCTAGACTAAACGGGGGCCTAGCGAGGCCCGCAGTCGCCGCAGTCGGTGCCGTAGGCGCAGTCCTCGTAGAGCGCGTTGGGCCCGCCATCGTCACAGACCCCGTCTCCGGCGTACTCGCAGGTGTCCGAGCAGGACCCTGTTGGCTGCGTTGGCTGCGTTGGCTGCGTTGGCTGCGTCGGATCAGTCGCTGGGTTGCTGGAGCCACGTCTGCCGCAGTCGCCGCAGTCGGTCCCGTAGGCGCAGTCCTCGTATTGCGCGTCCGGGCCACCATCGTCACAGACCCCGTCTCCGGCGTACTCACATGAATCCGAGCAAAGGTCCACGGACGTCAGCGTGCCGCCCGAGCGGCTTCCCCGAACGCTGGTCGTGCCGGTGCACGCTGCGCTGCCCCCTTCCTTTCGGGTGTACGTCGAGGAGCCAGTCATGGAGGCGCCGTTTGCGGTGACGCTAAAGTGTTCGGTGATTTCCGCGCCGGACGGCTCGGCGTATGTGATCGAGAACGTCAGGTTGCTGCCGTCGGGGTTGCCCTCCTCGGTGCTCCTTCTGTCGGTTCCCGGCACCTCGATCTCATATCCGTCTGCGGTCACCGTCAGCGTGACGGTGCGTGTTCCGTTGTCACCGCAGCTGCTATTCGTCACCTCCTGCGTGAGCTGCCACTTCCCCTGGAGCTCGGGCGATGCGGTGACTTCATTGCATCCCACGGCGGCGAAGGCGAGCACGGCCACGACGAGGCGCGACACACGGGCCTTGGCGGGCTTGCGGCAGTTGAGGTTGAGGTTGGTTGCGATCTGATTCGGCTTGAACATGCTGCTTCTCCTGTCCTGAAACTCTTTCGGTTTGCGACTCCACCGGGGCGCCGCCGTTGCCCAGACCCAGTGCAGCGCACGTGCCAACGAAAAAACCCCGTGATTTCGTGCGGGCAACGCCCAACCACGCCGTTCCTGCTGACGACCGTCGTCATGTTCTGACGCCGGCCAGCATCGCCCGGCAGTTTTCGTGCAGGTCGCGCTCGAGAAAGCGAGCGAAGACGGGATCGTTGGTCTCTGAGAAGTCCGGGCACGGTTCGTGCACGAGTCAGCGTCATCCACTCAAACAAGGAGAGACCAAGCATGTACCCCACACTTCATCCCAGCAGCGTAAGCCAAGAGCTTCTCAACCATGTCGCGCAGACCAGCTTCTCGGTCGACCCCATTCTCTTGTGCTACGCCGTCGGACTCAGCATTGCGGCGATCGTTTGGATGTTCGGCGTGCTTATCCACAGCAAGCTAGGCACCGCCGACTACCGAACCACTAGCGGTACCCCTGGAGTAGTCTCGGTTCGTCGCGCAGGACTCCGAGGTCAAACGCGGGTGAGCACCCATGGATAAGCGCGCGGTTGATGCCCGGTGCTTCGCGAAGGATTTCGATCTTCGCGCGCGCCTGGTTCAAGCTCACGCACCGCGACATGGGTCCGAAGGCGCGCTACCTCGGCCCCGACCTGATCGTCCTTG
>CAWJII010000002.1:0-190818 GCA_963842915.1 uncultured delta proteobacterium
AGAGAACTCGTCGGGGGCAGCTTCTGCACCGGAGCCCGGCGTCCGATGCCATCTACGCCCAGATCCGGACCACTGCCGCTCCGACTGTGAGAGGTTCGGCTGGTATACACTAAAATCCAGCGAAAAGCCCAGCCAGGCGGCGGCCTGCCCACAGGCCCTCCGAGGCGCGGAAACGTTACTCAATTGCAGCTTGGACCAGCCCTTCAGATGCCGAGCTTGCGCTCGATCGCACCGACGGCACCAAGAACGCGTTCGTCCTGGTCCTCGACCAGCCCGCTAATCTTTCGAACCGCGCTGAGGACCGTGGTGTGATCCTTGCCGCCAAAGCGCTCTCCGAGCTCGGGATAGCTCGTCCCGAGGCGCTGCCGGCAAACGTACATGGCAATCATTCGAGGAAAGCTCACTGCCCGGTGTCGGCGGTGCGATTTGATGTCGGCCAAACGAATACCGAAGTAGCCGCACACGATTCGCTGAATCTCTTCGACGGTCATGGCCGTGTCCTGATTGGGCAGCACCGCTCGCATGGTTTCTTTGGCCAGCTCGAGGTCCATGGGGAGGCCCAGGAGCTCCGCCTTTACAGCGACCCGAAGAAGGGTGCCTTCGAGCTCGCGCACGTTGCTGCGTACGGTCTGCGCCAAAAAGAGCGCAACCTCGCCATCGAGCTCGATGTTTTCGCTCTCGGCCTTCGTCTGCAAGATGGCGATGCGGGTATCGAGCTCGGGTGCCTGGACGTCGGCGACCATCCCGGACTGAAAGCGACTGATCAAACGTTCCTGCATCTCCGAAATCTGGTGCGGATACACATCTGAGGTCACGACGATCTGTTTGTCGGAGTGATAGAGGGCGTTGAACGTGTGAAAGAACTCTTCCTGCGTCTGCTCGCGGCCGGCGAGGAACTGGATGTCGTCCATGAGTAGAACATCGCACTGAGTCCGGTATCGCTTGCGAAAGGTATTGATTTCATGGTTCTGCAAAGACCAAATGAACTCATTAGTGAAGCGTTCGGCGGAGACGTAGAGCGTACGCGCGCGAGGATTTCGCTGCACGATCGCATGGCCAATGGCGTTGACCAGGTGCGTCTTGCCGAGGCCGACTCCTCCATAAATGAAGAGCGGGTTGTAGCGTCGCCCGGGGTCGGAGCCACAGGCCACGCTGGCGGCATGAGCAAGCTGATTGGCAGGACCGACGACAAAGTTCTTAAAACGGTACTTCGGGTTGAGGTCGGCGGACTCTGGGGGCTTCGGTGTTGCCCGGGGTGCCCGAGGCGGCGGCGGCGGGGTCGTGTCGCGAGCAGCCTGAGCCTTCTCACGCAGGGTTTCGTCGAGCTCCCAGCGGACCTTTTTGGGAATGGGCCTGTCGCCGGCCTCGGTCTGCAAGGTGTCGAGAATCATGTCGAGGTAGTGCGCCGCAATCCACTCGGCGAAGAACTGGTTTGGAATCCTGAGGATGATCGAATCGCTCTCGATGCCGCCGAACTGCACAGGTTGCAGCCAGGTTTCGAAGTTCTCGGCCGAGAGGCTCCCCTTGAGACTGCCGAGCACTTGTTCCCACAGTTGTTCCATCGAGCCCTTGTCCCCCAAAAAACGCGCAGGTCAGCACCAACGTCCACAGGCAATCCACAGCTTGCCAGCGACGAGCAATCGTACACCTCCAATCAATTTCCGCCGGCCTTGGCAGCCGCCGACGTGCGTGATTCGACTGAAGGGCGCCGAAACTAGCAGCGAGTTTCGGAAGCGTCTACGGGGATCGACAAACTAATTTCTAACCACTTGTGATCGCGAAAGATTCGCACGCAGTTTTTTTGACAGCGAGCACGCCTGCTTTGCATCTTGTTGCCGGCCTGTTGACAAGCTGTTGCAATCATTCCGAATTACGTCTTGTTATCGTTTGCGCAACATGCGACGCATTTCGACGCGCGTTTGTTCCACAGCAGTTGAGAGTTATCGCGCAGCGTGATCGCTCAGGTATGACGCGAGTTCTGCAACTGTTCCACAGCTTATCCACTGGCAAGTCACGGTGTCGCGGCTGGGTTTCTGACGAACGCGTTTGCTTTGTCGACTGTGCACGGAGCCTGCGGACGCCTTGATCCCGATAGTAGCTCCGCAAGGCCTTGCCGACGAAGTCGACGCAAGCGTCGAACAAGATTTGCTGCTCGAGCACATAGCAAGCCCGAGCATCACGAGGGTGCTCAACGAACAACTCAGGCAGCAAGGTATCGAGAATGCTCGCCTCACCGCTCAGCAAAGAAGAAGCTCCAAGCAGTCAGCACTAGCGCTATCAGATTCGGTTCGAAGCCGCGGCTGGGAAGAATGCGCGGCGCTCCTGTGTTCATGTCCTAGTCGAGCCGGAGTCGACAATTTGGAAGGGAGATCCATCGCTGTTAGCTTCCGCGGGAGTAGCACCCATGGGGGAAACACAAGCTTTACGGGCGGCGGTGATCGTCGGTCTCCTGTCCGCCTTGTACCCGGCGCAATCGGCGCTGGGACAGATACAAGCGCCTTCGGGTGCGGGTGGACTAGCTGATCCTGCCCTCGTTCCCACAGAGGACACGCTCGAAACCAGCTACGGCCTGGCCATGGGTGCAGGCGTCCGCGCCGGCGCTACAGCGATCTCCGCGCTTGCTTACAACACCTCGAACATGGCGGCGCTCAGCACGTACCATGTCGAGGCGTTCAGCCAACTCATTCCGGGCAGCAAGAGCAATGGCGGTACGTACTGGACGATTGGCAGCTCGGTCACCGACTCGACGACCAGCAAGAAGATCGCCATGGGAACGAGCTTCCGCGGCGTGTTCAGCGGTGAGAACCGGCGTTACTCCGGCTGGGATTGGCGCTCGGGCATCGGGATTCAAGCCATTCCGCAGCTCGCCATCGGTCTCGGTTTTCGCTGGGGCCGCATCAATTCGGAACGCTACGAAGGCCAGCGCACGGGACCCTCGTTCGATGGCATTACCTTGGACGCATCCATGACCATCACGCCCATCCCCTGGCTCAAGCTCGCAGGCCTGGGATACAACCTGATCAAGACGCATTCTTCTCTCGCTCCGCAAATGGCAGGAGGCAGTGTGGCCCTCACGCCCATCGAGAGCTTCACCATAGGCGGTGACATCCTCTTCGACTTCACTACCTTCAAGAACAACGAGCTGATCGCCGGAGCCGGCGTGAGCTATGTCGCCGGCGAGATGGTTCCGCTACGCTTTGGCTACCGTCGAGACCAGGGCCGCAACCTCAACCAAATCACCGCGGGCGCCGGCTTCAACAAGGGCAAGATCGGGGCCGAAATGGCGCTCCGGCAAGACATCCGGGGCCGCAAAGAGACCTACCTGCTCATCATGATGCGCTTCGTCGTACAGTAGCGAAGCGCTACTGCGACTTCTTGTTTCGGGTGAGGCCGAAGTGGATGACGCCGGGCATGTGGCGGCCGGCAAAGGCGGCGGCCTTGCCGTGCCCAGTGAAGGTGAACTCGCGCTTCCGGCTTGCGATGGCATTGACCATGACGCGCGCAGCGCGATCGGCCGGCCACAGGAGGTTCTTGGGGCGTCGGTCTTCTCGAGCTGGATCGAACCGGCCCTGGTTGTCGACCTGAGCGATTTCGCTTTCGATGTAGCCCGGGTGGATGGTGGTGCAGCTCACGCCGCTGCCGTGAAGCTCGATCGCAAGCGCCTGTCCGATTGCGCGGACAGCGTACTTCGAAGCGGAGTAAGCACCCACGCCAGGCGTGGTAATCATGGAAGACACGCTGCCGATCAGTGCCAGGCGGCCCTTGCGTTCGCGAAGGTGCGGAATGGCGTAACGAGCCGTCATGGCAGCGCCGATCACGTTCACGTCGAGCTGTCGACGCCAGTCGGCTGCAGAGAGCTTCTCAATCCGCCCAGCAACGGAAAACCCGGCGTTGGCGACCGCGACATCGAGGCCACCCAGGGTTCGAACGACTTTTTGAACCGCCTCCGCTACCGAAGCCTCGTCGGCGACGTCGCAACGCACCGCCAAGCCCTTGGCTCCCCGTGATTTGAGCTCTTGTACCACTTCGTGAAGCCGCTCCTCACGCCTTCCAGACACCGCTACGGCGGCCCCCTCATTAGCGAAAGCCAAGGCGAGTGCCCGGCCGATTCCACTGCCCCCGCCAGTGATCCAAACGACTTTGTTTTCGAAACGCTTGGCCATGATCTGCGCGTAGCAGCTCCCCGAGCCGCTTGCCACGGCCCGTCGCTCGCTATTGTGCGCTCGTGTCTGCGGGGTCGTCTGCGGTCGCTGCGCCGGGGTCGGTAGCCCAGCGGGTCAGGGGCGCGAACCAACGCGAGAGACGCGCTGCCAGGTCCACGTCGAGCCGGTAGAGGCAGGGAACCACCAATAGTGTAAGCAGCGTGGAGAAAGTCAGGCCATACACGATGACCTGCGCCATCGGTGCGAGGTGAGGAAGGCTTTCGGTCGCAAGCGATAAGGGAAAGAGCCCTGCGATCGTGGTGATGCTAGTCAGAAAGATCGGCCGTAGACGCAGCTTCCCCGACTCCACAATCGCCTCGTCCAGCGCCATGCCGCGGTCTCGCCGCTTGTTCACGAAATCGACGAGGACCAGCGAGTCGTTGACGACGATTCCAGTGAGTCCGACCAGGCCGACCAGGGCGATCAAGCCAATCGCGTTGGAGCTCAGTAAGAAGCCGCCGGTCACACCGATGAACGACAAGGGAATCGCGGCCATCACCACCAGGGGCTGGGAGAAACTCTGGAACTGTGTCGCCAGGATTGTGTAGATGAGCAGCATCGCGACGATAAACGCTCGGAACAGGGAATCCACCGACTCCTGCGTCTCCTCGAATTGGCCTCCATACTCGAAGCGGATGTCGGGGTTCGCGGCTTCGAGCGCCGCCAGGTTCTTCTGGAGCGTCGAATTGACCTCTCCGGAGTTGGTCGCGTCCTCGTCGATTCCGGAGAGCACGCTGACGACTCGTTTTTGCTGGAAACGTCGGATCACGCCTGGGCCGCGACCATGCGAAACCTCAGCAATTTCGCGAATTGCGACTTCATCGCCATTGGGCGCGATCAGTTGCAGGGAGGCGATGCGAGCAGGGTCCTGCTGAACGTCTTCTCGCAGCTGGACGACGATATCGATCTCGTCGTCACCATCGCGGAGCGTGGACGCAGGCGTTGCTCCGAATGCACTGCGCAGCCATCCGCTGACCATCTCCGGGGTGAGGCCGTGAAGAGCCGCCCGCTGCTCGTCGACTTTGATTTGGAGCTCCTGCTTGCCGAGCTCGTAGTCGTGGCTCGAGTTGCGTGTGCCTGGCGTGACGCGGACTTCGGCGAGAACCTGCTCGGCAAGCTCTACCAGGCGCTCGTGGTCCTCACCGCGGATGCGTACCGCGACCGGAGCGCCACGCGGGGGACCTGCCCTCACCTCCACGATCTCCAAGCGTGCCGGGCCCACGACGTCGTCATAGAGCTCGCTGACCTGCGCGACCAGGTCACGACCGGCGTGTAGGCTGCTCCGTTCCGTCACCGGAACGACGAAGACAGTGACCATACCAAGGTGGTCACCCGAGCTCAGGCCCATGTTGGTGCGGGTCATGCCGCGCACAGACACGGTCGCCTCTACGTCCGGGTTGTCGAGTGCCATGATGCGCGCATCGAGCTCGGCGAGCATCGCTTCGGTTTCCTCTTTGGACGCGTCGGTCGGCATGTGGATCCGAACGTCGAACATGTCTGGGTCGCCCTCCGTCAGAAGAATCACGTCTTTGACGTTGAACGCGACGCCAATCATGACGGCGCAAATGGCGTATGCGGAGAACACGACGGTGGCTCGGTGCTGAAGCGACCAGCGGAGGATCCGTTCGTAGCTGCCCAAGACCCGAACACCCGCCCGCTGTAGCCGGGTTTTCGGGGGCCCGGAGTCCCTAGTCTTGGGGTGCGAAAGCCTCCCGAAATCCGCCATGTGGCTCGGCAGGATGAACATCGCTTCGACTAACGATGCAGCGAGCGAGGCGACGACGACCTTCGGAATGATCGCGAAGGCATCGCCGAGGACGCCCTCCATCATGAGCAGCGGCAGAAACGCGGCCCAGCTCGTGAGCGTCGAGGCGACCACGGGCCAGAAGACTTCTTGGGTACCGATGACGGCTGCTTTCCGCCTCGGAATGCCCTCTTCCATGTGTCGGTAGATGTTCTCGATGATGATGATCGCGTCGTCGACCACGACGCCCAGGCAGAGGATCAAAGCCATGAGCGACATCATGTTGATGGTGATGCCCATCATGTGCATCGCGATGACCGCGCCGGCCAATGCGACGGGAAGCCCGATTGCCGCCATCATGGCGTTGCGCGCACCGATCGACACCCAGAGAAGAAGCAGCACGAGCAAGAGGCCTACTGCGGCGTTGGTGTACAGCGTGCCAAGCGAGTGCTCCACCTCTGCGGCGGCGTCGCCGAACAAGTCGATCTCGACTCCCGGCGGAAGCGTCGGGCGCATTCGCTCGACCAGTGCGTGCACGTCCTCGCTGATGACTACGCTGTCTGCCTGCTCGTCCTTGCGAACCGTGAGGACGATGGCGGGCTCGCCATTCACACGTCCGCTGAACTCTCCAGGCGCGAAGCTGTCCGACACCTCGGCGACGTCTCCCACTCGCACCGAGCCGCCATCCGGGTCCGGCCGGATCACCACAGCGGCGAGCTCCTCGACGGTGCCGACTCGGGTCATGCCTCGGACGAGTCGCGCATCGCCTTCGCCCTTGGTCGTCCCTGCGGGCACGTTGGCGGCCCTGAAGCGAAGCGCATTGCTGACCGCGGTCAGAGGGAGCCGGTAGGCGGCAAGTCGGTCAGGATCGACATCGACCTGGAATTCTCGGTCTCGAATGCCGTTGCGCCAGGTGCCCGAGACCCCAGGCAGCCGCTCGATTCGGTCGGCCATGTCCTTGCCAACCTGGCGTAGAGCGACCTCGGAGACCTCGCCTCGAATCGAAACCGCGATGGTGGGGAAATCGACTTTCACCTCGCGCACGACCGGGCGCTCGGCATCGACTGGCAGATTGTCGATGCGGTTGATCTCGTTCGAGATCTCCATGATGGCGCTGGTGATGTCTTCGACGTCGTCATCCAAATGGAAACTGACGTACGAAACACCTTCCTTGGACACGCCCCAAATCTCTTCGACCTTGTCGACATCGCCGACGGCGTTTTCGACAGGGATCGTGACCAGCTGCTCCATCTCTTCGGGCGAGGCTCCGACGTAGATCGTCGTGACCGTTCCCCAACCAGTTGGCAGCGTCGGTAAGGACTCCCGATGCATGATGCTCATCACCATGGCGCCTACCAGCACCGCCGAGATCGCCACGAGATTGACGAGCACAGGCTGGCGAACTGAGAAGGCGGGGATGCTCATGGCTCGGGGGTTCGTTCGCTGGACGATGCACGGGCCGATTCGACTGGCACCACTTGAACTTTCGAGCCATCCACGACCCGAGTCACGCCCTTTACGACGACCGTCTCACCGGCCTGCAGACCCTGCACGACCTGAGCGAAGCCAGCACCCACGGAGCCGAGCTCGATCGCGCGCCGTCGGGCGATTCCGTCCTCGATCACGTACAGATGTTGGCTTCCGAATCGCTCGAAAACCCCTTCCAAAGGGACGCGAAGCTCCAAGTTCGGCTCACCGGTAACAACCTCGAACCTGGCAACTAGGCCGGGACGCAGGCGCCCGCCGTGCTCATCGAGCTCGACTTCGACCGGAAGCCGTCGCGTTCGTGGATCGATGACTTCGCCGACCCGGACGACCTTGCCGCCGAAAACCTCCCCCGGTCGTGCGTAGACGGAAATGCTCGCCTTGGAGCCGACCTTCACGTCGATCGCTTCTCGTGGATCGAGCAAGACGCGAGCCTTCAAGTGACTCGTGTCGGCCAAGCTCAACATGGGGCTTCCAGGCGTGAGGTACTCGCCGAGCTCGACCATTCGATCGACCACGGTTCCTCCGAAGGGGGCGCGCACCACGGCATCGGTGAGACCTCGGCGCGCGAGGCGGGCCTCGGCGCGCGCCGCATCCCGCGCCGCGGAAGCAAGGCGCACCGCATCCTTTGCGTCGTCCAAGCGTTGCTCTGGAAGCCCTCCGGTTTGAACCAGCTTCTTGGTTCGCGCGAGCTCGCGCGCCGCCTGAGTCAGCCGCGCATCGCTTTGCGCGACCGCCGCACCCGCCGCCTGCACAGCGGAGGCGGGGCGTCCCACATCGAGGCGGAGTAGAACTTGGCCCTCTTCCACTCGCTCACCGGATTCGACGAGCACGTCGACCACTCGTCCTGCGGTCTCCGAACGCATGTTCGAATGCCGGTTCGCTAGGATTTCGGCGGTTGCGACCGAAGTGGGCGTCACCGACTCCGGCTCGATTGTGGCTGCATGCACTGGTGGGGGCGGCGCTTCGGTGGCGGCTGGCGCAGTGTTGGAGCAGCCGGCCGCTGCCCAGATGACGATCATCGATAAACACAATGGAAACGAGATGCGCGCCACCAAGCAACCCTGTGTTTGGATCAATCGTTGGGCAAGAAGAAAACGCTCTGCGTTCTTTCAGCGCAAGATGGCAAACGCATTGCTCAAGCAGGGTCGTCCGGGCCGCTCCTCGGTGCTCGCGCCCACAATCACGCGCTCGCCCTCGTTCCAGCTTCGAACGATCAGCGTTTCGCCTGGGAAAACCGGGTTGCTGAACTGGCCGCGGAGGGTGGTGAGCTTGTCGGGATCTCCGCCGCATGGACCGCGAACCAGGGCTCGACCGGCATAGCCAAAGGTACACAGGCCATGCAGAATCGGCTGTTCAAATCCGAGCTCTGCCGCGAATTCGGGGTCGGCGTGCAGCGGGTTGTAGTCCCCACTCAAGCGGTAGAGGAGCGCCTGCGTCGGCGCGATCGTCTGGCGGGCTTCGAAATCCGGCTCTCGATCCGGCAGCGCGATGCGCTCGGTCTTCGGCGGACGGGCGCCCCCAAAGCCCCCGTCGTTCAGCAAGAGCAAGGTGACCTCGCCTCCGATGATCAGCGTATCGTCTTCGTCGAACGCTTCGATCGAGAACACCGACATCGCCATTCGTTTCAAATCGTACAGCCCCGACACCCGGCCCATCACCCGCAGCCGGCCGTTCGGGCGAAGAGGTTGGAACAGGTCCATTTGCTGGCTGTGGTGGACCATGCCGCGCCGGTCACAGCCGATCCGATCGACGAGGGCGTCGAATGCGGCGAAGGTCGGGATGGTGCAAAAAGTCGGGAGAACTCGCGGCCCCCGACCTTCGTAGAGATACTCGAGCTCATCGTCCGCCGAGGCTCCGACGCCGAGCGCGTAGATCACCGTATCGCGCCAGCTGTACTCGAATTGGATGGCCGGGGTTTCGTAGCCCAGGCTGTCGGGGTCGATGGCCATCTCGTTCGGACCGAGTAGAGCGCCTGTCGGCGAGGATGGCAATCCGGCGCCGCGAAGTCTAGAGTTCGGCGTGGCCAGAAGCTTAAAGAGAGTTGCGATCCTTTTTTCGGGCGGTCCCGCCCCAGGAGCCAATGCGGTCATCGCGGCAGCGGCGACTTCATTCTTGGAGGCCGGCATCGAGGTGCTCGGCATCTTCCATGGGTACACCAACCTGCAGGACTACGACCCGGTCAGCCATCCCATGGTTGCCTTGGAGCACTACCGCCCGCTGGCGCCGGCGGACATTCGCGGCATTCGGAACACCCGAGGCATCATCATCGGCACCGCACGAGTCAATCCCGGCGCGCAGATCGAAACCCCTTCGGATCTCCTCGACCCCCAGAAGACCGAGCGTCTCGCCAAGATCCATCACGCCCTGGTGGACCTCGGGGTCGATGCGCTGATCTCGATTGGTGGCGACGACACCCTCAAGACGGCGAACTTCCTCTACGAGTACCAGCGACATCAGGTCGCTGAGGAGAATCGCGTCCGTGTCGTCCATTTGCCGAAGACCATCGACAACGACTATCGCGGCATAGATTTCACGTTTGGTTTCTTCACGGCCGTCGATGTGATGGCGAAAGAGCTCTTGAACCTGCGAGCCGATTGCATCGCGACGAGCAGCTACTTCATCGTAGAGACCATGGGTCGCAAAGCCGGTTGGCTTTCGTACGGCGTTGCAATTGCTGGCGAGGCCAGCATGGTTCTTTCGACCGAGGACGTTCAGGGCGACTTGGCGGTCGACGAAGTCCGTGTCGATCCGGTGACTGGCGACGAGACGGTGGAACACAGGCTTTCGATCACCGCCCTGGTCGACCGGATCGTCGACATGATGATCGAACGCGAACGGCGCGATCAGTTCTACGGAACGGTCGTTCTGGCGGAAGGCCTAGCCGAGCTATTGCCGCACAATTCCCTGGCTGGAATGCCGCGTGACGAACATGGTCACATTCGCCTGGCCGCCTTCGACTTGGCCAAAGTGGTCTCCGATCGCGTCCAAACCCGCTACGAGGAACGCACGGGGAAACGCAAGAAGGTCCGGCACATCCAGCTCGGCTACGAGTCGCGATGCTCACCGCCGCATGCCTTCGACGTCATGCTGGCGAGCCAGCTGGGCATTGGCTCTTTCCGCGCGCTGTTCGAAGAAGAGCTCGACGGCCACATGGTGAGTGTCAGCGGGCAGCTCGACTTGCACTACATCGCCTTCGCGAAGTTGATCAATCCGCATACGCTGCGGACCGAGATGCGTCTCATCCCAAGCGGGAGCGACTTCCACCGTCTCGCTCGGTTCCTCGAAGCTCAAACGGGACGCTTTCATGCCTGGAGCCCAGGCCAGCGTCTCGAACCAGAAATCCAAAAGCCCTCGGAGTAACTCCGAAGGCTTTGTCTCAGAACGGGCGCTCGGCGACTTGACGAATGCGCTTGCGGCGGCGGCGTGCGGCCTCCGCGGCTTTCTTACGCTTCTTGATCGAAGGCTTCATGTAGTGACGGCGACGCTTGAGCTCCCGGAGGATGCCCTCGGTGGCCATCTTGCGCTTGAGGTGCTTGACCGCACGCTCGAGTCCACGTTCACCAACGTGAACTTCGATAGGCTTGCATTGTACGGTTTCGACCATGAACGCTTCTGCTCCTTCTAAGAGCGCCGGAGGCTTACACAGTGTACACGGGGGCGCAAGGCAGCCCGGTTTTTCCGGGGGCAGAGCCCGTAACTGCCCGTAACGACCGATTTATTCGGCCCGGAGGCCCGTTTCAGCGCTGCTCGAGGCGTTTCCCTTTGTGAAGACGAGCTTTGCCTCGCCCGCATCGACTCGAACCACATCCCCGGCAGCGAAACGCCCCGCGAGGATGTCCTCGGCCAGGCCGTTTTCGAGATAGCGCTGAATGGCTCGCTTGAGCGGCCGGGCGCCGTATGTCGGGTCGTAGCCGACGTTCGCCAGGAAGTCCTTGGCGTCGTCGCTGATCTCGAGCTGCAGGTCTCGCTGGGCAAGCCGCTTCTCGAAGCCCTTGAGCTGCACGTCGACGATCTTGCGAAGCTCTGCGCGGTCGAGCCTGTGGAAGATGATCGTCTCATCGAGCCTGTTCAGGAACTCGGGTCGAAACGCGTCGCGCAAGTCCTCCATGACAGCCTTGCGCATCGACTCCTCGTCATCGAGGGCCATGATGTGATGGGAGCCGACGTTCGACGTGAGAATAATCACCACGTTCTTGAAGTCGACCGTGCGACCCTGCCCGTCGGTCAGTCGACCGTCGTCCAGAACCTGTAGAAGAACATTCCACACGTCGGGATGCGCCTTCTCGACTTCGTCGAAGAGAAGCACGGCGTAGGGACGTCGCCGCACGGGCTCGGTGAGCTGACCGCCTTCTTCGTAACCCACGTATCCGGGAGGCGCGCCGATGAGTCGGGCCACGGCGTGCTTTTCCATGTACTCGCTCATGTCGAGCCGGATCATCGCCTTGTCGTCGTCGAAGAGAAAATCGGCGAGCGAGCGCGCAAGCTCGGTCTTGCCCACACCGGTCGGACCGAGAAAGAGGAAGGAACCGATCGGCCGGTTCGGCTCGCTCAGGCCGGCGCGTGAACGCCGCACGGCGTTGGACACCGCAACGACGGCCTCATCTTGGCCGATCACGCGCTCACGCAAACGATCTTCCATGTGGAGCAGCTTGTCTTTCTCGCCTTCGAGCATCTTGGTCACCGGAATGCCGGTCCACTTGGAGACCACCTCCGCAATGTCCTCGTCGGTCACCTCTTCCTTCAAGAACGAGGCGCTAGTCTGCACCTCGGCAAGCCTTTGCTGCGCCTGGGTGACCGCCAACTCAGCGGCCGGAATTTCGCCATATTGCAGACGCGCGGCCTCCTCGTACTCGGTCGTTCGTTCCGCGCGTTCGAGGTCGAGCCGGAGGCGCTCTACGAGCTCCTTCTTCTCGCGGATCTCCGTGATCAGCTCCTTCTCGCTGAGCCACTGTGCGCGCATCGTGTCGCGCTGCTCTTGAAGGTCCGAGAGCTCCTTTTCGAGATCATCGAGACGCTTCTTGCTCGCGTCGTCTTTCTCTTTCTTGAGGGCCTCACGCTCGATCTCGAGCTGCGTGAGCTTTCGCTGAACGTCGTCGATCGGAGCAGGCAGAGAGTCGATTTCCATTTTCAAACGCGACGCCGCTTCATCGACGAGATCGATGGCCTTGTCGGGCAGAAAACGGTCGGTGATATACCGCTCGCTCAAGGTCGCCGCGGCGACGATCGCGGAATCCTGAATTCGGATGCCGTGGTGAATCTCGTAGCGTTCCTTGAGGCCACGCAGAATGCCGATCGTGTCACTAATCGAAGGTTCGCCCGCGAAAACCGGCTGGAACCTTCGCGCGAGCGCAGCGTCCTTTTCGATGTGCTTGCGGTACTCGTCGAGCGTAGTCGCGCCAACGCATCGCAGCTCGCCGCGCGCCAGGGCTGGCTTGAGCATGTTGCTCGCATCCATCGAGCCTTCGGCGGCGCCAGCGCCTACGAGCGTGTGGAGCTCGTCGATGAACAGGATGACCTCGCCCTTGGCGTCCTCCATCTCTTTGAGCACCGCCTTGAGCCGCTCTTCGAACTCGCCACGGTACTTCGACCCGGCGACCAGTGCGCCCAGGTCCAGGGCCAGCAACTTCTTGTTCTTCAGGCCTTCGGGCACATCGCCCTGAATGATGCGGTGCGCGATGCCTTCGGCGATCGCAGTCTTCCCGACGCCCGGCTCGCCGATCAGGACCGGGTTGTTCTTGGTGCGCCGGGAGAGAACCTGCATGACGCGGCGAATCTCCTCGTCACGGCCGATCACTGGGTCAGTCTTGCCCTGCCTCGCCGCCTCGGTGAGGTCTCGGGTGTACTTCTCGAGCGCCTGGAACTTTCCCTCGGGGTCTGGGTCGGTCACGCGTTGGCTGCCCCTGACCTCCTGCACGGCCTGGAGCAGTTTCGCGCGGTCGACACCCTGTGCCGACAGCACCTTCTTCAACTGGCCGTCCTTGTACGCGGCGAGCAGGACATGCTCCGCCGAGGTGTACTCATCCTTCATCGCCTCGGTCTCTTTCCAGGCGTTGTTCAGAAGGTCACGCAGACGTGATGCAAGGCCAGGCTCTGCGCCGCCCGCAACTTTCGGCATCCGGTCGAGGATCGCGCCCAAGGCGCGGATCAAACCTTGCAGATCGGCGCCTGCCTTTTCGAGAATGGCGGGCGCGAGGCCCTCAGCCTGGCCGAGAAGCTCGAGCAACAGGTGCTCCGGATACACTTCGGGATTGCCCCGATCCGCCGCGTTTTGTTGGGCAGCGACGAGGGCTTCGCGTGTCTTCGTGGTGAGTCTGTCGAGTCGCATTTCACGGCAAGTTAAGCATGGCAAAGGGCGCGTCAATAGTTAGACAGGGGTCCGAAACAAGGCAATAACACGGGTCGTGCGCCTACTGACTCTTGCTGTCCTCGCCGCCCTCCTGGTCGCCTCTTGTAAGAGAGAAGCGCCGCCGAGCGGTTTCGAGTCGCCGAGCGCCACGATCGACTCCTTGTTCCGCGCGTACGGCGTGCAAGACATGTCTCAACAAGAAGCACGACGCCGGCTTCAAGCGCACGAGCGGTTCGAGCTCCTCGATTCGAACCTCTTCCGAACCTGCTTCTCCGATTGGCAGGGAGAGCACGATCAGGCTCTGGGTGGTTTTGTCTTCGGACAGCTCGTCGCGGGCAAAGACGAGCTCGAGATCAAGCTCGAAGATGACCTTGCTGAGGTGCGCGCAGCATCCGCGTCGGTCGAGCTCGCGCCGATCCTTCTGGTCAAGCAGGATCGAGCGTGGAAAATCGACCTTCGCAAGAGTGTGCCTGCGCAAGTGCGACAAGGCCTCTATGAGGTCTACCGCCGGGCTCGCCGGGCCGAGCGCAAGGCTCGCTGAGCGGGGCCCTCAGCGGATCGTAAACGGTGCAACGTCGATTCGTTCGCCGGGGGAAGAGCTCTTCAAGGCTTCCTGCAACATCAGCATTTCCCTGGGGTGAGGATTGAGCGCAAGGCCCGCCGACACGGCCCGCAGCGCGGCGTTCGTGTCGCCAACGCCAGCGAAATAGAGGGAATCGGTGTAGTGGCGCCAAATCAACTGGACCTCGCTGTGCGAGTCGATCGGCTGCCCGATGCGCTGATAGAGGTCCCCCCAAAGAGCTGCGTGCTCATGCATCGCTCGCGCTTCATCGGTGTCGGTGGTGTCCGCAGTCAGCACCCGGTGGTACAGCTGTTCGGGGACCAGCAGGTCCATCATCTCTTGGGTCACTCGCACGTCCATCTCGACGTAGACCGGTCGAAGCGCAGCAAGGCTCTGTAGCTCCGGCGCGCTCAATGAGCCGTCCAGCACATAGCTCCGAAGAAGCGGCTTGAGCTCCGGTTCGTCCCTCAGGTAGCGGTCGACGAGCTTGGGATAGCTGAGCAGTGGAAGAGGGATCATGGTGACATCGGGCCGGTTCAGCTCTTCAGCTTCGCCGCCCCAGTAGCGAAAGATCGTTTGTGGATTGTGAACCAGAATGATCGAACGCGCGGGTAGCGAACGGCGCAAACCGTCATCGAACACATCTGTATCGACGAAACTTGCGAGCGTCGAGGCATCCGACGATCGAACGAACTGAAAGGATGCCCCGAGCGAGAGGATCGCCCCAAGCACCGGTGCGAGCTTCGGCTTGCTGGGGACTGCTTCGGCAAGCGCTGACAGTAAGACGCCGATGGCGAAGACCGCGAAGATCGCAAGCGACGCGTACGACACCATGAAGTAGGCAATCGCGTCGGGGTTGCCACGAACAAAGCCGAGGGTTGCGCGCCCGAGCACGTACACCAGCCAAAGGCTTAGCCAGAAAAGCCCGTATTTACGGGACGAACTGACCCGGAGCATCAGGTAAGCGCCGAGCAGCGCCACCAGGAGCATCAGGATGTGCAGGTCCCGCGCCGTCGCGATCAGAACGTCGACGAAGGTTTCACCGAACGGAGCGACGGCTTGTGGCGAGATGCTCTTCTGAAAGGCTTGCGCAGTGATGACCCAGATGAAGCGCCCGGGATTCGATGGATCGCCGAGATTCAAGAACGGCTCTTGGATCGCACGCAGGGGCAAGTAGAGATAGGTTAGCAAGCCGGCGCCGACGAAACCTGTCGACCATGCGAACGGCCGCCATCCCCAAGTCTTCCAGATGCCGACGAGCAGCCAGAGTGAAGGCACGATGGCGAGTAGGGCGATGAAGTGATGGTTCGCGAGGGCCAAACCGAGCGCCAAGGCAGCCTGGTAGAGCGGTCGGACGTCGCCGTTCTCTGCAGAGACCGAAACAGCAAGGAGTCGCTCCATCGCAATGCACAGGAGCGCGGCTTGCAGCGCGTAGACCTCGGGACGCACAGCTTGAAACCACCAGCCCTGGCTTCCGGCAACCCACCAGGTCGCGGCTAGGGCGAGAGGGAAGCGCAGCGATGGAGCAATCGCGTCGGTTACCTTCAGGCTGCTCTCGAAGGCAAAGCACAAGGCGACGGCGGCAATCGCAAGCAGCCCGGAGCAGACGATCGCGATACGGAAAGACAGCGCACCAATCGGCAGCAGGTTCGCGGCACCGAGGACGATCGCGGCCAGCGGATGACCAGGCGGATGGGAGATCCCGAAGTCCGCAGCTGCGGCGACGAACTCGCCGCTATCCAGCCAATGGGCGTAGCCGGACGCAGTGCTCAGATACGCAAAGAGCGGCACAACGCCCGCCAACAGGGCTTTGTTCAAGTTGGAACGCAAAGCCCAGCCATGATCGGCTGACACGGCCAACCGGGTCAAAATCTCCGGGCCAGAAACATACGACCGCAGAAGGGATCACAACGGGCGTCGCGGGTGTTTGGTGGGCGGGGTGGTGGATTGGTTGGGTGGTCAGGTTTAGTTACACCGCCCGCCCGCCCCCACCCGTAATCCTCCCTGGCGCGGCGTTCGCTGCGCTTCGCCTTGCCGGCGCGTTCGCGCCGGGCTTCGCCCTTCGGGCTCGCGCTACCGCGGGTGGGTTGGGGGGACGACGCTATACCGGGTGCGTCCTAGGGAGCCAGCAGAGTGGATGCCGTTTCATGAGAGGAGCCCCGGTGAACCTCTGAGCACGCGCGTAGGGAACCGTTCTCCCGTTGGTGTCTCTTCAGCGAACTCGTGTCTTTGCTCCGGCTGCTTTCAGCACTCTTTTGAAGTGCTTCTTGTCCACCGGCTGGACCGAGAGGCGGGAGCCTTTTTGGGTGACCAGCATGCCTTCTAGCGCTGGGTCGTCCTTCAGTGCTTGAAGCGGAATCTCCGTGGCGAACTTCTCGACGAACTCCACATCGACCAGAGACCAGCGAGGGTCATCTTTGTTGGACTTCGGGTCGTAGTGCTTGCTCTTCTTGTCGAACTGGGTCGGGTCGGGGTAGGCCTCGCGGCCAATGCGGCCGATGCCCGCTGCGCCCGGGGGCTTCGCGTTGCTGTGGTAGAAGATGACGAGGTCGCCAACCGCCATCTCTCGCATGAAGTTCCGAGCCTGGTAGTTGCGAACGCCGTCCCAGGGCTCGCAGCCTTTGCGCTCGAGGTCGTCTATTGAAAAGGTCTCGGGCTCGCTCTTCATGAGCCAGAGCTTCATCGGGCGCTTCGGCATCGGCGGACTATGTCACAGATCCCTGGGACGGGTGCGCTCCTGTTCACTCTGTCGCACTCCAACGACAAGCCCGCGGCCCGGGCCCCTATGTACGAGATGCTCACCTCCATGGGCGGTGGACCATATTCCAAAGCGCGGCGACCAGGTGGTCGAGCTCTTCGAGTCACTCGGCGATGCGCTCCTTTCCTACGTAGCCAACTGCCACGGCCACCTCTAGGCAGGCGACGCTTTCCTTTGCTGAGGCCATGGCGTCTGGAACTCGGGCGCCGCGGTTCTTGCCGCGGCTGTACATCCCCTCGTTTGCCAGCGCCAGCGCCAGTGCCAGTGCCAGCGCCAGTGCCAGTGCCAGCGCCAGTGCCAGTGCCAGCGCCAGTGCCAGTGCTCCTGTGACCCTGCTTGGTCATCGTGATCTCCTTTTTGCCTGTGAGTGGGGCCGGGCTTGCGCCCTTCTGGGAACCCCACTCACAGGCAAAAAGGAGATCACTCATGGGACTCATCATTGAGCAAAGGGCGCTTCAGGCAGCAAGTGGACTGCGGAAGGTGCTTCCGGCGGTTCGTAAGCGGGATCGGTCATTGTTCGACCAGATCCATCGAGCGATGAACAGTGTCGTTCTCAACATCGCAGAAGCCGACGGAAACGATCCTGGAACCGCAAAAGCTCGGTTCGCATCCGCATGCGGCTCTGCAAAGGAGGTGCGGGCCGGGCTTCAGCTCGCGGTCGCGTACGGATACTTTCCGAGATGCCGAGTCGCAGAGGTGGACATCGCGCTCGACGAAATCTGCGCGATGTCATGGAGACTCTCAGGCCGCTAAAGCCGACGGCCTAGGCACCAGGTGATGGCGCACACCTCGTCGAGCTTCTCATCGAGGTGATTTGCGGTGTGGGTTTCGATGTAGCCCCAGTCGGTTGCGACGTTGAGTGCGGCCCGAACTTCCTTTGCAGAGCCGCAGGCGGTGGAAAAGCGCGCGCGCGCATTGCCTGCATCATTTCCTCGCGCCTCCGCAATGTTCAGAACCACGCTTTGCGCAGCCCGCTTGAGCTGATCGGCCAGCGACTTATCCTGCTCGCGAATCGCGTGGAGGAGCGGAGCGAGCTCTCGCACCACGCTTCGCGCTCTGTCGTAAACATTCTTCTTTTGCATCAGCGACTCCTCGGATTGGGTTTTGGGCCTCACTTCAGTGCGGCCCAAAACCCAATCCAAGGACAAGCGATAGCCAAGTCTGAATTCGCCAGTGCCAGTGCCAGTGCCAGTGCCAGTGCCAGTGCCAGTGCCAGTGCCAGTGCCAGTGCCAGTGCCAGTGCCAGTGCCAGTGCCAGTGCCAGTGCCAGTGCCAGCGCCAGTGCCAGTGCCAGCGACCGAGATCGAGAACGCGACCGCTGTCCTAGATCCAGAGGTCTTCGGCCTTCGTGGTTTCGTGGCTGATTGTGAGCTTTACGTGGTGCCGCTTCTTGCCGCCGTTTTCCTTGCGGTGTCTTGGCACCTCGGCGGCGTTGACGTAGAGGACTCCGTCCTTCTGCATTTGGGCGGGGCGGCGCTTTCCGGATTTTGTCTTTCGGTGCATGTGCCCGGCGACTGTCGCTAGTACTTTTCGACCCTTGCTCCTCGCGTACGCCACGGCCTCTTCGAGGTCCCTGTCGCCCCAGTCCTCTTCCTTCTTGCGGAAGTCACAGCCCCAGATCGAGTCCGCCCGGTCGCCTAGACCGGAAGGACCGTTGTGCGCCAGAAACAAAATCGGCGCGTCGTCGCAACTGTCGACGAGATGCTTCAATCGCCGGATCGAGGAGTCCATCGAGTCGATGCCGTATTGCTTTTCGAGGTAGCGAAGGCAGGCCAGGCGCCTCCCGCCGATCGAGTGCGGCCGACCCACGACGATGTTCAATGCAAGTCCGGCCGGTTCGATGCGGCGTCGGCTGTAACCGAGGAGCTCGACGTCGCCGAGCGTGCGTTCGAGGCTTGCGCAGCGACGGGCCTGACCTCTGCAAAACGCGTTTCGAAGCCGATGCGCGCGGGGAGCGATCTCCGCACCAAGCTGCAATGCGTGAAGCCCGTCGTGGTTTCCGGGGATGCACATGGCCGGCACGCGAAGCTTGCGAAGCGAACGGGCGACGCGGCGCCCGCGTAGCTGCGTATACCCGGCCAGGTCGCCTACGAAGAGCAAGAGATCATATCCACCACGGTTGAAGAAAGCGACGTCGGCGTCGTCCCAGAAGAGATGAACATCACCAATCACAGCGATTGTTGCCGCTTGCGTAGCGCCATCGTTCATGGGACGAAACTTAGCCCACGCAGCCCTGCGTGCGAGCGGGAAGGAACCCTCCGATGACAGTTCCCAGCATCCGTCGCCGTGAACCTGCCCTGGTGTTGGTTCTAAGCATCGTGACCTTGGGGCTCTATCTGCCCTTCTGGTACCACGGCATCTACGAAGACCTCAAAGCGCTCGATGGGCGCACGCCAACCGGTCACGGTTTCTGGCTCGACTTCCTGTTCGTGATCCTCACCGCCGCGATCTACGGAATCTGGGTCGACTACCAGATCTCGCAGCAGATCGCGGAGTTCGAGGAACGCAACGGCCTCGGCCCCGTGCAGGACACTTCAATCATCGCCGTCATCCTCGACGTCGCCTCGTACGCGACGGCGTTCTTCACCAACTTCGTCACGAGCGCCATTCAACAAGACCAAATCAATCGCGTCGTCGAGAAGCTCGAATCGCGCCTCCTGAGCGACGCTGGGATTCCAGTCTAGAGAGTCATGCCGGCGCCTCCACTTCTCGCTATTTTCGTCGGAGGGAAGTCGCGCCGAATGGGGGAGCACAAAGGGCTCCTGACGCTCCCAGGTACTGAGGAACCGATCCTCGAAGCGCTCGTTCGCCAAGGCCGCGCCGCGGGTTTTGATCCGGTGCTCGTCGGCGAAGCAAGGCCCTATGCCGAGCTCGCAGCGGGGGTCCTTCGTCTCGATGACGACCCCCGGGGCGCAGGCCCTCTCGCCGGTCTTCATGCCGCCCTCCGCCACGCTTTGACAACCGGCCGCGCGCGGCTCGTCGCGATCGCCTGCGACATGCCTTACGTCACTGCGGAAGCCCTGGAGCAGGTTCGTGACCATCGAAGCCAAGCCATCGTGGTCGCTCCGAAACGGGCACCGGACGCTCCCTGGGAACCCATGCTTGCTCGATACGATGCGCTCCGGCTTGCCGATACCCTCGCGGAAGCGATTTCACAGGGCGAGCGCTCGTTTCAGAAGCTGTTCACAACGATCGAGGTCGAGGCGCTGCCGCTCACAGCCGAGCTCGGGCGGGCGCTCGAAGACTGGGACAGCCCAGAAGACCTGCCTCGATAGGCCCTGGCGCGAGCTGCCTGCTAGGCTCCGGAACGATGACGGAAATTGCCAACGCGCTCCGCGACACCCTGCTCGCTCTCACTCGGATTCCGAGCCCGATCGGCGAAGAGGCGGGGCTTTGCGATCACGTCGAGGACCGACTGGCTGGCAGCCTGGGCGCCGAGACGATCACGCGCTTTCACGACAGCCTGATCGTGCACGCGGCGCCAAGAAAAGACGCGCCGCGCATTGCGCTAGTCGGGCACCTGGATACCGTTCGCACCCAACACGACGGGCCCCCGCGCATCGAGGGCAACCGGCTCTATGGCGCGGGCGCGGCCGACATGAAGTCCGGCCTGGCGATCATGATCGAGCTGGTCGAGCGCTTGGACCTGAAGACGCTGCCCTGCGACCTCACGCTGATCTTCTACGAACGCGAAGAGGGCCCGTTCGAGGAGAACCGGCTCGGACCGATCCTCGATACGCACCCCGATCTCCACGAGCTCGACCTCGCGGTCTGCCTAGAGCCGAGCGACAATCAGATGCAGCTCGGTGCGATGGGCTCGATCCACGCCACCCTGACCTTTCTAGGACGCACCGCCCACAGCGCCCGGCCCTGGCAGGGCGACAATGCGCTCTACAAGGCGGCAAGTTTCATCAGCAAGCTCGAGCAGCGAGAACCGCATGACGTAGAGCTCGATGGCTATCTGTTCCGCGAAGTGATGACACCGACCGTCGTTCAGGGAGGAGGTCCGCGCAATGTCGTTCCTGGGCAGGCCGACCTCAACGTCAACTATCGTTTCGCCCCGGGTCGCACGCCTGAAGAAGCCTTTGCGGAGCTTCGTGAGCTCGCCGGGGAGCAATGCAAGATTCAGGCGACCGACCTTTCACCCGCCGGCCATCCGCACGCGAGCGATCCCTACATCCAGCACCTGATGCGCTGCGGGGTCAACGGCGTCCGCAGCAAGCAGGCCTGGACCGACGTGGCGCGCTTCGATGCGATCGGCGTGCCCGGCGTGAATCTGGGACCAGGCACGGCGGCCCAGGCGCACCAGCCGAACGAATATACCGAGCTCGACAAGCTGCTAGACGGCTACGCGATCTTCGAACGCTTCTTCGCGAAGACCGATGACAACCCGCTCTACTGAGCCGGCGCTACTTCTTGCATTCGCCGAACGCCTTGAACGCGCGAGACGGGGAGTTGTTCCGAACCAGCACCTCGGCAGTGCCGCCGCCCTCGACGCTGACCGAATGGCGCGGCGTGGGGTCGACGTCGGTCCAGACCTCGCACTGCAGAGTCACTTCGCAACGATTGGTCACAATCACGACGTGCTTGTAGGCAAGCGCCCCGTAGCGAGCCTCGCCGTGAATGTTGTAACAGTTCTTCATGTCCTGACCCCCCTCGTCGCCGAGGGCGGGGAGGGCCGTGCTGAGAACGACTAGGGCGGCAAACAAACTGGCGACGACGGCTTTCATAGTGACTCCCATTGTCCGGTATTACAGACGCAGCGCAAGTTTGGCTATTCAAGGGGGGTTAAGTCGCTCCGGCCGGGCTGGCGTTGGGCGCGGGGTTGCGGGCGTCGCTGTTTTGCTAGGGCAGGCGACCTGCGGCTTGTGCTGCCGCGGGTGTTGGGGAGGCGGGTTCTGGGTGGGTCGCGTGGTACGGCTTGTTTACACCGCCCGCCCACCCCCACCCGTAGTCCTGGTATCACTCTCACGCGAGTGAGCAGCGTGCCTGGCGCGCGGTCGCTGCGCTCCGCCTTGCCGGCGCCTTTGGCGCCGGGCTTCGCCCTTCGGGCTCGCGGGGGGGTTGCTGTCCTGAGGGGTTTGAGAAACAGGGGAGCGGGTGGCGGCGTACGGCTTGTGCTGCCGCCTGCTGTCTTGGGGGGGCGTGGAGAATTTCTCTTGATGGCGCCGTACGGACGTACGCGCCCCGATCCGCTACTCGAGCGTCTTGATCTTGAGATCCAAGAGCTGCTCCGGCTCGACCCGCGAAGGGGCAGACGTCATCAGGTCGTTCGCCCTCTGCGTCTTCGGGAAAGCGATCACGTCGCGAATCGACTCGGTTTCGGCTGCCAGCATGGCCACCCGATCCATGCCGAATGCGATGCCGCCGTGGGGCGGGGCGCCGTATGTCAGAGCGTCCAAAAGAAAACCGAACTTCTCGCGGGCTTCTTCGTCGCTCAGGCCGATCACCTCGAAGACCTTCTTCTGGACTTCGGGGTCGTGCAGTCGAATCGAGCCGCCGGCGATCTCGAAGCCGTTGAGCACCAGGTCGTAGCGATAGCAAAGAACCTTGCCCGGGTCGGTGCCGAGCAGGTCGATGCATTCGTCGTGCGGACGCGTGAACACGTGGTGAGCGGCTTCCCAGCGCTTCTTTTCCTCGTTGCGATCGAACAGCGGCGGGTCGACGACCCAGAGGAAGTTCCAGTTCCCGGCGCTTCCGATTTCGGGAATCATGCCGAGCTTGCGCGCGACGTGCAGGCGGAGGTTGGCCATCACGGTGTGGGTCTTCGTAGTCGGCCCGAACTGGAAGAAGATGAGGTCTCCATCCTTTGCGCCAACCTTCTGGTTCACGGCCTTGCGGAACTCGGGCGTGACCATCTTGGCGAGTGGGCTTTGCAGCCAGTTGCCCTCGCCGTCGACCTTTGCGCGCGCCAAACCCTTTGCGCCCATCTGACGCACGAACTTCTCGAGCGCATCGAGATCTTTGCGCGAGAAGCCGTGCCCGGCAGGAACGACCATCGCTTTGACGATCTCGGCGGGAAGGTCGCGTCGGTAAGTACCGTCGCTGAACTTCATCGCGATCGGCTCCAGCATGCTGATCCCGCCGCCACCGTGCTCTACGGTCAGGTCTGTCAGGTCGACATGCTCCATCTCGAAACGCATGTCCGGCTTATCATTGCCGTAGCGCTCCATCGATTCTGCATAGGGAATTCGGGGGAATTCGCCGCTGGGGTAGCGCTCGAGCAGGTCAACTCCGAGCACCTCTTTCCAGAGCCGGAAAACCAGGCCCTCGAGCACCTTGAATAGGTCGTCCTGATTGATGAACGACATCTCGATGTCGACCTGGGTGAACTCCGGCTGCCGGTCGATCCGCAGGTCTTCGTCGCGGAAGCAGCGAACAATTTGGTAGTACTTGTCGTAGCCGGCGCACATCAGCAGCTGCTTGTAGAGCTGCGGGCTTTCGGCGAGCGCGTAGAAGTGGCCGCCGTAGAGACGCGATGGAACCAGGAAGTTTCGCGCGCCGCCCGGCGTGTATTTCACCATGAACGGCGTTTCGACCTCGACGAAGCCGTTCTGGTGGAAGTAGTTGCGGGTCTCGTGGTTGAGCTTGCTCCGCATCAGCAGGTTCTTCTGCAGCGTTGGGCGCCGCAGATCGAGATAGCGGTACTCGAGGCGCTTGTCTTCGCCGGTGGTGATCTGGTCTTCGATCTCGAACGGTGGCGTCTCGGCCTTGTTGAAGACCGTCGCTTCGAGCGCGATGACCTCGATGGCTCCGGTTGCGAGGCGTGGATTGCGAAGGCTGGTGCCGTCGTCCTTGCTGCCCCGGTCGCGAACCTTGCCGCGCACACCGAGCACCCACTCCGACCGCGCCTTGTTGGCGGTCTCGAAGGCGGCTTTGTCGGTCGTCTCGGGGTCGAACACCACCTGGGTCAGCCCGTCGCGGTCACGCAAGTCGATGAAGATGCAACCGCCGTGGTCGCGTCGGTTCTGCACCCAGCCAAAGAGGACGATCTCCTGATCGATGTTCTCGTCTCTCAGTTCACCACAACTATGCGTACGCTTGAGCTCGTCGATAAAACGGGCCACTTTCGGCCTCCTTCAGCCCGGTTTTTTCGGGCGGTCCGGCAAGGTAGCCTTCCGGTCACCGTCGTCAAGTACGCGCCGATTCCCACGCATGTACAGGCAGTTGCGCTCCGGCGGTCCGCCGTAGACAATGCGCCTCGGGGACAGGCTAGCTGTCGAGTGAGGGAGATATGGCTGTCGAAGAGATCGAATGCCACGTTTGTGGCGCGGGCAATCCCAAGGTTTCGGAGCGTTGTCGCTCCTGCGGAGCGCGCCTGTCGGAGCTCGCCTCTGAGCTCAGTGAAGAGGAGCTGTACGCCCGTCGGCATCAGCCAGACGAGTTCGAGCTCCGCTGGGTATTCATCTCCTTTGGGCTCTTCTTGTTGATGGCAGCGCTGGCCGTGGCGCTGCTGCCTCTCATCATCCCGGCGTACGACCCGCAGGGCTTTGCCGGGATCGTCATCATCATCGTTCTGTGGTTCATTGGCGCCGGAGCGATCAACTACCTTTCGCCAGGCAAGAACTTCCTCGAGCCGCCCGTCGGCGGTTTGCTGGCGGCGATCCCGGTCATGGTGTTCCTGTCGAGCATCGCGGACGTCTATCAACTCTCGACCGGCGCCTACGTGCTCGGCGCCCTGATGGCGACGATGATGGCCCTGATGGGCGCCTTCGTCGGCAACTTGCTCCGAGGCGACGACGACAAGTCTGCGCCGAAGAACAAGCGCCCGAAGCCACGCCGATCGCGCCGGGCCAAGGCCGCCTGAGCGCTCAGGGCCGACTAGAGCCGCAGGCGAAGCCCGAAGCCGGGAATCAAAACGAAACCGCCGCGGTTGAGCGAGGCCCCTGCGTGGTCGATGAACCAGTATTCGTACGCCGCGGTCAGCTCCACCAGCGCGTGAATCCGGCGTACGCCGAGCGCCATGCCGATCACCGGCCCCAGTCGAACGCCCGCTCCACTGGCTTTCTGCTCGGAGCCCGCGACTTGAAAGTCGCCGAAGACATACTCCCCACTGCCGCGCGCGCCGAGCCAGAGCTCGTATATCCCGCCGAAGTCGACTCCGTACACCAATGGAACTTCGAAGCCTACACGTCCGCCGCGCCCGGATTGATCGCGGTCTGGAATCCAACCCCCGTAGGGAGCAAGGCCCACGACCAGGCTCGATCGCGTCGTCCCCTCCTGGAGCACCTTCTCGTATCGCGCCTCGGCTTTGACGGTTGCACCCGAGACCATCAGTCCTAGGTCCCAGTTTCGCGCGATCCCGTAGCGGCCATAGGCCATGGGAACCACGCCGCCTGCGTCTGCTGCGTAGCGGTACTCCGACTCGCCCGGGTCGAGCACCGCTGGGTCTCTCAGGTCACCCAGAGGAACGCGCGCCGCACCGCCCAACCCGAGGTCGGTTCGATTCTTGGGTGTGGTCGAACCGCCGCTCATCGCTGGAACCGCGGTCGCACAGCCGGTGAGGGCCACGAGCGACGCGAGCAACAGAGCGAGCCCAGTCCACTTCACGGTAAGGTTCGTAGCTTAACTTTGGCTTGCCGGGGATCTTTTGCGTCGGGTGGTGCGTCCCGGCCCCCCGGGGCATCGATGAAGTCTGCCATTAGGTCGTAGTCCGCTGCGTCGGTGACCAGCACCCGCCGGATTTCACCTGCCCGAGCGGTCCCGTTGGCCAGATACACGCTTCCATCGACTTCGGGCGCCTGACCCCACCATCGGCCTTGGAGCAACAAGTCGCTCTCGTCGCTCACGCCCTCGACCAGAACGTCGAGCTCGGTGCCGACCCTCAGGTCCAAGCGCTCGCGGCTGATCGGTCGCTGTACGCTCATCAGCTCCTCGTGCCGAGCCCTGGCGACCTCTTCGTCGACTATGTCCGCCATCTCGCCGCTGCGGGTGCCGTGCTCCGGCGAATAAAGGAAGACGCCCACGTGATCGAACTCCCCCCATTCGACGAAGCTTCGCAGCTCCGCGAAGTCGCTCTCGGTTTCGCCGGGATGCCCGACGATGAAAGTGGTTCGGAACACCAGGTCGGGCATGGCCCGGCGTAGTCGCTCTACGACCTTGTACATCCGGTCGCCCCCGTGACCACGCCGCATCGCACGCAGCATCGAATCCGATGCATGTTGAAGCGGCATGTCGATGTACGGGAGGACTTTGTCGTGCTGCGCGATCACCTCGACGAGCGCGTCGCTCAACTTCTCCGGGTAGAGATAGTGAGCACGAACCCAGCGAATGCCATCCACCTCGGCGAGCGCTGCAAGCAGCTCGGCCAAGGACTCGCGCTGCGGAAGGTCTCGTCCGTAGGCAATGGTGTCCTGGCTGATCAAGTTCAGCTCGACCACGCCGGCCGCCGCGAGGATTCCAGCCTCGCGTACTAGGTCTTCGATCGTCCGGGAGCGTTGCTTGCCGCGAAACGAGGGGATCGCACAGAAGCTGCACTCGCGGTTGCAGCCTTCGGCGATCTTCACGTAGGCGCGATGGGTCTGGCCAGTCAGGACGCGCGGGTCGCTGGCGCGCATGGTGTACTGGGCCGGGTTGCCGACCAGCATGCGCTCCTTGGCGCCGCCGAGCACCGACTTCAGTTTCAACATGTCGCTCGAGCCGAGGAAGTGGTCGACCTCCGGAAGCTCTTGGGACAGCTCGTCTGGGTAGCGCTGCGACAGACAGCCGGCCACGACCAGCTTCTCGCAGCTGCCGCTCGCCTTGTGGACGCTCATTTCGAGGATCGTGTCGACCGATTCTTCCTTGGCGGGCCCGATGAAGCCGCAGGTATTGACCACGATCACCTGGGCGTCGGCCGGGTCCTCGACGATCTCGAAGCCGGACTGGTCGCTCACGCCGAGCATGACTTCGGTATCGACGCGGTTCTTCGCGCATCCGAGCGAGACGAAATGTATGGTCCGGGGCTCCCCCATCCCGCCTGATTACTGGGAAATTCAACCCTTAGCTACCCGGCTGCCCAGGCTCGGGGCCCCGATTTCCACCTCGATTTGCCTCGCCCCGAGATTGCCGTATAAGGGCCGCCTCGCGCGGGCCGGGTAAAAGCCCAGGGATTCCGTGCCAGGAGCCTTATAGATGTCTCGATACACAGGACCCCGGGTAAAGCGCATGCGAGCGCTCGGAATCGACCTTCCCGGCCTTTCGCGCAAGACCATGTGGGATCGTCCGTATCCCCCCGGCGTCCACGGGCCCAAGTCTGCTCGTCGCCGAAAGATCAGCGACTTCAAGAAGCAGCTTCTGGAAAAGCAGAAGCTGCGTTTCAACTACGGCCTCAACGAGGGACAGTTCCGACGGCTATACCGCGAAGCGGTACACAGCAAGGACCCATCGGGTGAGAAGCTCGTCGAGTTTCTCGAGCGGCGTCTCGATAACTTCGTCTTCCGAGCAGGCTTCGCGCCGACGATTCCCGCTGCGCGCCAGCTCGTCTGTCACGGCCACTTCCTCGTCAACGGCAAGCGTCTCGACATTCCGTCGTATCGCGTCCGCGAGGGCGACGTAGTGAGCCTTCGCGAGCGCAGCCAGGAGCTGGCCACCGTCGCTGCCGCTCTTGGAGATGTGCGTCTCGCCCGCCCAGACTGGATCGAGTTCGACGAGACCAAGAACACCGCCACGGTCAAGGGCTCGCCCAAGGTCGAATCGGTGCCCTTCGCGCTCGAGATCGACCTGGTCATCGAGTACTACTCGAAGCGACTGTAATCAGGCGCTCGCGTGCAAGGGCTGGGGGCGACAGGTTCACACTCCGCGATAACGGTGCCGCTTCGTCGACGTACGTCCACTCCATGCACAACGTTGACGTCATCATCCCGGCCCTGAACGAGGAGGCCGCCCTTCCCTGCGTCTTGCGGGAGATTCCGAGGCCGCTCGTCCGGCGCGTGATCGTCGCCGACAACGGCTCGACCGATCGAACGGCGGCGCTTGCCTTGGAAAACGGCGCCGAAGTCGTCTACGAGGCCGAGCGGGGATACGGGGCGGCCTGTTTGAAGGCGCTCTGTCATCTAAGCGACGACCCGCCCGAGATCGTCGTCTTTCTCGACGGCGACTACAGCGACCACCCAAGCGAGCTCGACTACTTGATCAGTCCAATCCTCGCCGGAGATGCCGACCTGGTGATCGGCTCGCGCGCCCGCGGTCAAAGAGAGCGAGGGGCGCTCAGTCCCCAACAACGAGTCGGAAATGCGATCGCCTGTACTGCTCTACGGCTCCTGTACGGCGTCCGCTACAGCGACCTCGGTCCGTTTCGCGCGATCCGATGGCAGACTCTGCAGGCCCTGCACATGGAGGACCGCAACTACGGTTGGACGGTCGAGATGCAGATCAAGGCTGCACGGCGGGGGGTAGCCTATTGCGAGGTGCCGGTCTCCTATCGGCAGCGAATCGGAGTCTCGAAAGTCAGCGGCACGCTGCGCGGCTCCTTCGGCGCGGGCGCGAAGATCCTCTGGCTGCTAGGTCGATACGCATGGAGCTAGCGCAGCTTGCCGTTTTCGTGCGGCCGCCGACCTCGGGAACGGTGAAGACACGGCTCGCCATGCGCTTTGGTGAGGCCGGCGCCGCACAGCTCTACCAGGCCTTCGTCGAGGACACCGTCGCGCTCTGCGCTCGTGTTCGCGCCGCGGGACGCGTGGATCTGGCGCTTTGGGCCGCTGGCCCAGATCCGATCGTCTCCGAATGGGCGGAGCGCCTCGGGACCTCGCCCCGGATTCAGCCCGAGGGCGACCTGGGGGTAAGGCTCTCCGCTGCTTTCGACGAGGGGCTTCGGCGCTACGAGCGGGTCGTAGTCATCGGCAGCGACATGCCGACCCTGCCGATCGAGCTCATCGGCGCTGCGTTCGAGTCCCTGGAAGAAAGCTCGTTGATGCTCGGCCCGGCCCATGACGGCGGCTATTACGCGATCGGGGCCTCCAAGGGCGTGCAGCCTGGCTTCGAAGGGGTTCGCTGGTCTACCGAGAACGCACTCGAAGACACCGTCGCGGCAAACGCTCCAAGGGAGCCGGCGCTCATCCCGCCTTGGTACGACATCGACGTGCCAGAAGACCTGGCGGTGCTGCGCGCCCATCTTTCGGTCGACGCGGCGGTGGCTCCCGCGACCTCGAAGTGCATCGCCGAGCTCGATCGCGCCTAGAGGTAGGGCTTCATCAGCCGTGCCGTCCCGTCCCGCAGTTTGCGAAAAAGCGAGCGGCCGTCCAACTCCTCGGCGTTGAGTGGCCGCGCGTCTTTCAATCTCGTCCGAACGTGATTTTCGAGATTCGACCCAAGCTTCTCGTCGTAGCACTCCAGATTGAGCTCGAAGTTCAATCGCAGGCTCCGCGGATCCCAGTTCGCCGAGCCGATCGACGACCAGTAGCCATCGACGACGAACAACTTGGAATGATCGAAGGGCGGCGGAGTGAGCCAGAGGCGAAGCCCTTCGTGCAGCGCCTGTCGATAGTGACCCCACATCGCCCAGCGCACGACCGGAAGGTTACCGACTTCCGGGACGATGATGTCGACCTCGACGCCGCGCTGTGCGGCAAGATGAAGCGCCTTCAGCAAAACCCGGTCCGGCAAGAAGTACGGCGTCATGATCCGAATCGAGCGCCGGGCCGCGCCGATGGCAGCGAGGAACACCCAATGAAGCGTGTCGATGTCCCGGTCGGGTCCGTCGTTGATGCCCCGGGCCAGGGTCTCTCCGGCGGGAGAAAGCTCGGGAAACCAGCGTCGCCCGGCCAAGCGCTCGCCGGTCGTGAAAGCCCAATCCCGGGAAAATGCTTCCTGGAGCTGCGACACGACCGGGCCGAGGACCCGGAAATGAAGATCCTTCGTCGGATACTTCGGATTCGACGCCAGCACCGAGTCTTGGCGGATGTTCATGCCTCCGGTGAACCCAAGGCGTCCGTCCAGCACCAGCACCTTGCAGTGGTTCCGCAAGTTGAAATGGGTGACGGAGCGGGGCAGCAAGGCCGGCAGGAAATTCGCAACCGGCACGCCTCTTTTCGCGAGCACACGATGGATCCGCGGGCGCGCGTATCGCACTCCCACGTCGTCGACCAGGACCCGGACTTCGACCCCGCGGGCGACGGCCTCAGCGAGCGCGTCGATCAGCTGCGCCCCCACGCCCTCGGCTTCGAAGATATAGCTCATGAGCGAGATCGATTGCTCGGCGTCACGTATCGCGGCGATCATGGCCGGATAGGTTTCGTCGCCGTCCACGAGAGGATCGAGGTGATTGCCGACCAGCAAGGGCCGTTCTGTTACCTTGCCGACCACCCGCGCTAGCTCGATCAATCGCGCTCGATCGCTGCCGAGCTCCCGATCCAGATCAGCCGGAGAGCGCGGCGCGTCCTCCAAGGAAACGCTGTAGTCGGTCGTGCCAGACATGAGCAGCTTCGCGCGCCGCTGGATCCGATTGATCCCGATGAAGATGTAGAGGGAGGAGCCGAGGAACGGAACCAGCCAGATCAGCCCCACCCAGGCCGTCGCCGAACGGCTGTCACTCTTGTTCAGTATGACGTGTGAGGACGCCGCCAGTGCTACCAGGACGTTCAGCACCACACCCAACTCCGGCGCGAATTCCCGCACTTGCTGCCAGTCGAGCGTCATCCAACCCCCCTATGAGGTTAGGCTCTATCAATCTGGCAGTCGACTTCGCAGCGGAGTACATTGATCGGGGTGGGGGGTATGACGGTTCAGTCGTTGACTGACAGATTTGGCGTTCGTCTCTCCGGGGGTACGACGGTTTTCCGTCAAGGCGACCCTGGGGGGTCGATGTACGTCATTCGCGCAGGGAAGGTTCGCGTCCTCAAGGAGTCGCGTGGCAAGAAGCGTGTCGTCACGACACTCGGGCCGGGAGACTTCTTCGGAGAGATGGCCGTCGTCACCGGTCGCCCTCGCACCGCCACCGCCGAAGTGCTCGAAGAAGCGGAGCTGTTGAAAGTTCCCGCGGACAAGCTCCAAGAGATGGTTGCAAAAAGTGGAGAAGTCGCGATTCGATTGATTCGGCATCTCGCTGACCGCATCGAGAACGCGAACCGGTTCATCGATCTGCTTCTCGAAGACGATACGACCGCGCGCGTGATCCTGGAGCTTCAAGCGATCCTCGAACGAGCAGAGGGATCGAGCGCGCCCGACGTCACCGACACCGACCTGGCGCTGGCGCTTGGCATCGAGAAGAAGGAAGCTCGCAAGGCCTTGCGTCGACTCACACGCGTCGGCGTAGTCGAGGTGTCGAGCGGCTTCGTGCTGATCAAGGACGCTGAGCGGCTCGTCGAGTTCCTCGACTTCATCCGCGGTTCGGAGGCTTCCTGATGCAGCTCCGCGTGCTCGGCTGTCACGGCGGCGAAACACCCAAGCATCGAACCTCGAGCTTCATCGTGGGCGACAGCGTTGCGATCGACGCAGGCGCCATCACCAGCTCTCTTTCGCTCCGTGAGCAGGAGCTCATTCGCTCGGTCCTCGTGAGTCATCCGCACATGGACCACGTCCGCGACCTGGCGACGCTGGCCGACAACCGGTGTCAGCAGGGCGGCTCGACGCTCGAGATCGTCGGAATCCCGGCGACGATCGACGCGCTCCGCAAACACTTTTTCAACGACGTGATCTGGCCGGACTTCACACGCATCGACGCGAAGGACGGGCCGACGGTGCGCTTCGTCGAAGTGCAAGCAAATCAAGTCACGGACGTGGACGGTTACGAGGTCACTCCCGTGATGGTGAATCACACGGTAGACACCTCCGCGTTCATCATTCGTCGAGACGGCAAGAGCATCGTCTACGGCGGAGACACCGGACCGACAGAAGAGCTCTGGGAGCAGATCAACACGCTCGATGACCTCCAGGCGCTGATGATGGAAGTATCGTTTCCGAACGACGAAGCCGGCCTGGCATGGGCGTCCCGCCATCTCACGCCGCAGATGCTTGCGTCCGAGCTCGATAAGCTGACGCAAAGTGACGCTCTTCCGATCATGCTCTATCACATCAAGCCCACATTCGAGGCCAGAGTGCTACGGGAGCTTGCGAAAGTTCGCGGGCGTAATCTTCAAATCCTGCAGCTAGAGGACGAATTCCTCCTCTGAGCGAGTTCTTAGCTTGGCTCGATCCGGTGTAGCCGGTATCTTCAAAGGGTGAGTGGCGCTGCCCCGAGAAGGAGCCCGCATTTTGCGAGGCGACCTGGTTGTGACGCCAGTCATCACGGGCGGCGGTTGGGTAGATTGCCCCGCACTGGTGCGAACTCCGAAAGGAAACTCGCTGCCGTGAAATGGCCCTCGATATCCGCGGGTCTAACCACCAAGGAACGCTCCGCGTGGTCTGGGCATGGTGCCCAGAGACCCAAGAGCGCCGGCTTCGCCGGGGGAGGAATGCGCATATGGAAAGCAATTCTAGAATCGGACTCGCACCGGAGGTGCGGGCGAGTTAGCCCTTAGGCGAACTCCCCCCCTTGGTGGGAGTCCGGATCAACGAGGGCCGGCGCCATTGATGGCGCTGGCCCTATCTAATTGTGTGTAGCAATCGTTTTGCGGGAATCACTCCTGCCCGCGGCTCAGAGAGTTCCGGCTTCGTCGAACTCCAGAACTCTTTTGCCGAAGAAGCGCACCAACACGTAGAAGAGGAGCCCGATAGGGCCGATCATCAGAGTCGCGATCACGCAGGGGATGACCAGAAAATGCGAAACCCCTCGCCGCTGCGAATCCCGCGTTATCCAAGCGCCGACGAACAAGTCGAAGATCAGGTAATGGATCCAACCGGCGACCACGATGTGCGGCACCGAGAAGCCCACCATCACGCCGTAGAGCGAACGGAACTCCATGCCTTCGGGTGCCTGCCCGTAGCCGAACAGCATGTAGGCGTAGATCGGCGTCAGCAGTAGAAGAACGACCGGGCCGTGCACCAATCGCTGTGTCCAGGACCAGCGCGGTGCGATGATCAGCAACAGCCAAAACGGAATGATCGCGTAGTTGGCGACCTTGAAGAGAGTTTCGAGCGGCATCGCGGATCCTCCAAAGAGGCGCAAGACTTGCGCGAATCGTCTCACTCCGTCAAATGACTGAGAGTCAGTTGACCAACTGTTTCTCAGCTCCAGAACACACGGGATGATACGACGAATGCCGAAACCCAGCTCAGCTTCGCTTGCTATCGGCGCGCTTTGCGCTCTGCTTTTGACCGCTTGCGGTTCGGATTCGAGCAGCGGCACCTCGGTCAAAGACTGCAACTACGCCAGCACCTACGACGCAATTCAGGAGACCATCTTCGAGGCCAAGGGCTGCACGGCCAGCACCTGTCACGGCGACGCGATGCTGGGCGGACTCGATCTGCGCGCCGGGGCATCGTTCGATGCGCTGGTTAGGCAGCCGAGCACGATCGCTCCGTCGACGCAGCGCGTGCTTCCAGCGGATCAGGACCTCAGTCTGCTGTACCGCAAGCTGGCCGCCGGAACCGAAGGCACCGACCTGGGCGCGCTCGGTCAGGCGATGCCGATCGGTCAGGAACCGCTCAGTGCCGATCAGCTCGAAGCCATGCGACTTTGGATTCGGGGCGGCGCGTCTTCGGATTCGATCGTCGGAGGAACGCTCGAGCTCCTCGGTTGCGACGGCAGCTTCGACCCGGACCCCAACAAGATCACTCCGCTTCCCGCTCCGCCATCGGACAAAGGCGTGCAGTTCTACGCCGGCGGATGGGATATCGAAGCCGAGGCCGAAGACGAGGTTTGCTTTGCTAGCTACTACGACTTCACCGACTCGGTGCCGGCCGAGTACCAGGTCGATTGCGAGCAGTTCGGCGAGGGCCGGAAGTGCTTTGCGTTCGGCCGCAACGAGCTCGCCCAGGACGGCCAGTCACACCACAGCATCATCAGCGTCTACACACCCGACTCCGATCCACTCGGCGAGCAATGGGGGCCTTGGACCTGCCTCGGTGGCGACAAAGCAGGCGAAAGCTGCGACCCGACGGCAGCCGATGCCTGCGGTGCTCGCAGCCAGTGCACCACCCCTGCGGTAACCTCGGTTGCCTGCAGAGGATACGACCACGCTCCACGTGACTTCGGGCTTGGCGGCGGCTTCGCGGGCCCGGCGGGCGATACACAGATACAGCTCGGAGGCGCGCAGGAATCCTCCTCGATCGACGTGCCGCCCCCGGGTGTTTACTCGATCTTGCCGCTCAAGGGCTTCGTCTCCTGGAACAGCCACGGCTTCAACCTGACGAAGAAGGCGACCTCCATCGAGCAGTGGGTGAACCTCAGCTTCGTGCCCGAGTCGGAGCGCCAGTTCATTCGCGAGCAGATCTTCGAAGCCGGCAACATCTTCGCGATGAGCTCGGTCGCGCCGTTCGAGAAGCGCGAGGTCTGCATGACCTGGGCGCTACCGCAGCACGCGCAGCTCATGTCGCTGAGCTCTCACATGCACGTTCGCGGCGAGCTGTTCCGAATCTGGTTGCCGCCCAACGAGCCTTGCGCGGGGACGAGCGGATGCGTCCCGCCCGGGACCGACCCCGACTACGAGAGCAGGCTTTACGACGACCCGCTCTACACGTACTACGATCCGCCCCGCGACTACGGCTCCGCGAGCGAGGCAGAACGCACGCTCAAGGCTTGCGCGGTTTACGACAATGGCGCGGACAATCCGCTCGAGGTGAAGCGCGAGTCGAACAAGCCCAACACCCCGACCTGCTCCCTCCCGTTTGCTAACTGCGGTTGCGCTGCCGGCCAGCGCGTCTGTCTCGGGGGCGCCATGCAGGGCCTGGCCTGTGGTGGCGATGACTCGGCGTGCGGTGCGGACGGTACCTGCGATGCCTGCCCGCTCTACGGTGGTATCACCACCGACGACGAGATGTTCATTCCGCTCGGCTCGTACTTCGTCGCGGAGCCATAGCGTAGCCCTAAAGGCTCGATCACAGCGACGAGGCTTGTTATTCTGAGCACAGCTCACATTTTTCGCTTGCGCCGATACCTCAATCAGAAAGAATCCGGGACTAACTTAGGCTTAAAACCCCGTTTGGAGTGACCAATGAAACCCGTTCAATACGCGATCGCAGCGATCGCAATGGCGACGCTCGCCGCATGTGGAACCGACAGCTCGTCCGTGGCGAAGCCGAAGTGCGATACCGACAGCACCTTCGCTCAGGTCCAGCAGCAGATCTTCGATGCCAAGGGATGCACCGCATCGGCTTGCCACGGTGAAGGCGCGACCGGCGATCTCGACCTTCGTCCCGAGAATGCGTACGCGAACTTGATCAACGTGGAGGCTCGGTCCGGCGATTACGTCCGCGTGTTTCCTGCCGAGCAGGATCTGAGCTTGCTTTACCAAAAAGTCGCCGCGAAGACCGAAGGGTTCGACCTCGGCCCAGTTGGTATCTCGGGTGGCAAGATGCCGACGGGTGACGGCGTCCTGAGCGAGGACGACCTAGGACTTCTGCGCACCTGGATCCGTGGTGGCGCGCCCGAAACCGGAATTGTCGAAGGCTCCGAGGAGTACGCATCCTGTCAGCTCGAGGGAGACATCGCCCCGAACAAGATTCAACCGCTTCCGGCTCCGGCTGTCGACAAGGGCGTGCAGTTCTACTCCGGTGGCTGGGACGTTCCTGCTGAACAAGAGGGCGAGGTTTGCTTCGTCACCTACTACGACTACTCGGACCGCATTCCGGCCGAGCTCAAGGTGCCTTGCGGCGAGCCACAGGGCGGCCCGGACCGGGATTGCTTCGCCTACAACAATGTGTTGCTCGCGCAAGATCCGCAGTCGCACCACAGCATCGTCGAGTTTTACGTCCCGCCGGAAGGTGAAGAAGACCAGTACGACCCGATGAACGAGGAGCACTGGCAGAATTGGAACTGCCTCGGCGGCCCGAAGGCTGGCATGAGCTGCACGCCCGGAAGCGACGAGTGCGGTGATCGCGGACAGTGCGCGACCACGCCCACGACGACCGTCGCTTGTATCGGCTACCCGAACGGTCCCGATCAGATGGGCACTGCTGCAGGGCTCTTCGGCGCCGCGGAGACCAGGCTCAATCTGGCCACCGCCCAGGAGGCGACTTTCCGTGAAGACTACCCGCCCAACGTGTATTCGCTCATGCCCGTCACGGGCTTTGTCATCTGGGACAGCCACGCGTTCAATCTCACCCAGCAGAACACCTCGGTCGAACAGTGGATGAACCTCGAGTTCGCTACCGCCGACGAGACCATTTACCCGCGTCACCAGATCTTCGACGCAGACGACCTCTTCGGGATGGGCCGCATCGACGCATACTCGTCGAAGGAAGTCTGCACGACCTTCACGATTCCAAGGTACGGGCAGTTGCTCACGCTCAGCTCGCACACGCACCGCTTCGGCAAGGAGTTCCGCGTTTGGTATCCGCCGAACGCGGTCTGCGACACCGACGATCCGGACTGCGGACCCGTCGATCGCGAACCGGAGTACCGCAGCTTCGACTACGAAGATCCGCTGTATCAGCGCTTCATCGGCGATGACATTCTCAGCTTCGACAGCGAGAACGAGGAAGATCGTACCTTCAGGTACTGCGCCCTCTACGACAACGGTGAGAACAACCCGATGGAAGTTCGCCGTGAATCAATGAAGCCGGAGGCCGAGACCTGCGATTTCGTGGATGGCATCGTTCGCTTCGCCCAAGCGGCAGGTATCCAGCTTTACGCTTGCGGCTGCGAGCCCGAGGAACGCACCTGCTTTGGCGGCCCGAATCAAGGCCTGGCCTGCAACGGTGATGACGCAGCCTGCGGCGCGGGCGGCGTCTGTGATGCCTGCCCGGCAGGCGGTGGTGTCACCACGGAAGAAGAGATGTTGCTTCTTCTGGGCTCCTACTACGTGAAGACGCCCTGACTGTAATAGTACTGTAACCGAACTGGCCCATTGTTCGGCGGTGCGCTACATCGCCGACGATGCCCAGGTACGACGCCTACAACTCCGAATGTCTCCTGTTCTCGTTCAAAGACGGGCTTCTGGCCCGGGTGGCTCACGACTTGAAGCTACAGGTCGAACGCTTTTCGATCGAGGTCGACGAGGAGACCCGTCAGATCAAGGCGACCTTCGACCCGAGCAGCATTCAGGTCGTCTGCGCGCGGGTCGATGGGCACGACGACCCCTCGACTTTGAGCAAGGGCGACAAGAAGAAGATCTACGACAACGTCACCAAGGATGTGCTGAAAACGCGCAAGCATCCCGAGATTCGATTCGACTCGACCAAGGTCGTGGAACGGGGCGACGGCTTTGCGGTCGAAGGCACGCTGCAGCTGTTCGGCAAGTCGCGGAGCATCCAGACCAGTGTTCGCGCCGAAGGCGATCGATGGCTGACCGAGGTGACGATTCACCAGCCGGACTACGGCATCAAGCCGTTCACGGCGGCGCTCGGGGCCTTGAAGGTCAAGCCCGACGTGCAGGTTCGCGTCAGCGTGCCGCGCGAAAGCTAGTCACGCCGGCAATCGGCACGTATCCTGGGAGCCAAGATGCTTAGCCGACTGTTCTTAGTCTTGTGCCTTTCCTGCGCCATTTCGAGCTGCTCGAGCAGCAGTAGTGTGACTGAGAGCGAGCCGGGCCCCCTCGTCGACAACACACAGTGGGTTCCGTCTGAGAGGGGCGAGGAGTTCTTCGGCTCTCCGCCCGAGGGCTCGTTCTGCGAGACCAGGCCGATCGACTGTCCCGAGTTTCCCTGGCCCGAGGATGACTGTGTAGACTTCGAGCCGACCTCGACCTGCGTGACCGCCTTCGTGCCTGAATGCCTCGACACCTTCACGGTGCTCGCGGTCTACACGCGGATGGATGACGATCGGCTTCCGCTCTGCAACTGGCTCACGCTCGAGCAGCCCTCGCTGCGCGCGATTCGAGCTGGCGATGAAGTCGAGGTCCGGGCACGGCACTCGCAGCTCACCGCTCCGGTTCCCGGCACGGCAACAATGGGCTTCGTCATCGGCGATGAGCAGGTGCTCGAGTACAGCGTCGCGATCCCAAGCGACTTCGCGTTTCCCAGTGAGACTTGGACCGCGCCCAGAGACTACCCGGCGGGGACGCCACTGCTCTTCCACGTCGATAACCACGGGGCGAACGAGTACATGCTGATCGAGGTCAACATCCTCTAGCCCCTTGGAATCACGAGACTTTGATGGTCGCTTCGGCCCCGATGGGGACACGGTGACCATCCGCTTGCCCGAACACAGCCGATAAGGAACCTTATGCCCATGCGCCTGATAGCTCTATCAACGACCTTAACTCTTCTCCTCGTCGGTTGTGGCGACAGCAGCACGCCGGAAATCGGCGGCACTGCTGGCACCGGGGGAACCGACGAGTTCACCACCACCCTTCGCCACACCTACGAGCCGCAGATGCTCGATCGCGCCGAGGAGACTTCTGACGTTTGTCAGAGCTGGGTGCTCGGCAATGACGAGCCGATCTACGTGACGAAGGTTCGACAGACCAACGAAGGCGGCTGGCACCACTCGAACTGGTTCTTCGTGCCAGAGGCGGCCTACGCACCGAACTACGATGTCGAGGGGCCCGACGCCAAGCTCGAAGGAACCTGGAAGTGCAGCGACCGGCTGTTCCGCGAGTACCTGGCGGCAGCGGCCGGTGGCGTCTTCTTCGCTCAGTCGACCCAGGCTTTGGAGGAGCTGCAGGCGTTTCCCGATGGCGCGGCGCTGGAGATTCCTGCGCGCAGCGTGATTGTGGGCAGCACCCATTTGTTGAACATCACCGCCGGGCCCTTGGAGACCGCGATGACGATGGAGGTTGAGACAGTGCCGGCCGAGGAGGTCGACATTCGCCTCACGCCGTTCAGCTTTTACATCGATGACCTCGCGATTCCGCCGGCCGTCGATGGCGTCGCGACCGAGTCGCGCACCTCGATGCTATGCGACCTCAGAGAGCCGTTTCAGGAGTACCTCGGCAAGGACACCGTCGACTACAACATCTACTACGTGCTCGGCCACTATCACCAGTGGGGCAAGTCCTTCAACTTGAGCTTCGTTCACGATGACGGGCGCACCGAGACCATTTTCGACATCAAGAACAAGATCGGCGAGCCGATCGGCTCGATCATCGACCCGCCGATGAACAACGATGGCGCGTCGAAGCTGCGTTCGGAGTGCGGCTTCATCAACAACACCGATGAAACGCTTCGACGCGGCCTTCAGTACGGCGAGATGTGCGATTTTCTCGCCTACACCGATTCGAATCTGAAGATCGGCGCCGCTGGCATCGACAACCGCGACATGGGCGTAGACGAAGACGGTATGGCCGTATTCGAGACCGACTGCGGTCCGATCACCGGCTTCAAGGCCTACAGCGACGGGCCCTGATTTCTGAACTAGACGTTGAACCTGAAGTGCATGATGTCGCCATCGTGCACGACGTACTCTTTGCCTTCGATCGAGAGCTTGCCGGCGGCCTTCACGGCCTGCTCGGAGCCGAGCTCGAACAGGTCTTCGCACTTCATGACCTCGGCGCGAATGAAGCCGCGCTCGAAGTCAGTGTGGATCTTACCGGCGGCCTGTGGGGCCTTGATGCCCCGGTCGATCGTCCAGGCGTGAACCTCGGGCTCGCCCGCGGTAAAATAAGTGATCAGGTCTAGGGTGGCGTAGCCGGTGCGAATCACCTTGTGGAGGCCGGGCTCGTCCAGGCCGAGCGACTCGATGAACTCGGCGCGCTCCTCTTCGGCAAGCTGCATGATTTCGGATTCGATCTCGGCGCTGATCACGACCACCGGGACGCCTCGCTCGGCGCCGAGCTCGTGGACCTGGGCTACCAGGGGGTCGTTGTCGAGGTCGGCGAGCTGATCGTCTTTGACGTTGACCACGAAGAACGAGGGCTTGTTGGTGAGCAGGAACATGTCGCGGATCACCAGGGCTTCGTCCTCGTCGCGTGGCTCGATCGCGGTCGCAGGCTTGCCTTCGTCGAGGGATGCCGCGAGCCGCTGGCACAGCGCGAGCGCCTTCTTCTCGAACGCGTCCTGTCCTTTGGCGGCGCGCTCGGCCTTGTCGAGACGCTTCTGAACCGTCTCCAAGTCCTTGAGGATGAGCTCGGTTTCGATCGTCTCGATGTCGGCCAAGGGGTCCACCCGATTGTCGACGTGCAGGATGTTCTCGTCTTCGAAGCAGCGGACCACGTGGGCCACGGCGTCGGCGTCCCGGATGTTGCTCAAGAAGGCGTTGCCCTTGCCCTCGCCCTTGGAGGCGCCCTTGACCAGGCCGGCGATGTCGACGAACTCTACGCTCGCCGGCACGACCTTCTTCGGGCCGTAGAGCGCGACCAGCTTGTCGAAGCGCGGGTCGGGCACTGGGACGATCCCGACGTTTGGGTCGATGGTGCAAAATGCGTAGTTCGCCGCTTCCGCTTCCTTTTCGGAAAGCGCATTGAAGAGGGTGGATTTCCCGACGTTGGGCAGGCCGACGATGCCGACTGACAGAGCCATGGGCCGTGCTTAGCGCGTGCGCGTGGGGGCGGCCACTAGGGCAGCCAGAGCCGGCCGATCACGAAAAGGAAAGCCGCCAGGATGGCGGTGAAGGGCACGGTGATGAACCAGCTCGCCACGATTCCGCTCACGACTTTCATGTTGATGGCCCCGATACCACGCGCGAATCCGACGCCGATCACGGCGCCGACCAGCGTATGGGTCGTGCTCACCGGCAGCCCCAGCTTGCTGGCCACGACGATCGTGGTCGCGGCCCCAAACTCGGCTGCGAAGCCTCGCGACGGGGTGAGCTCGGTGATCTTCTTGCCGATCGTCGCCATGATCTTGTAGCCGTAGGTCGCGAGGCCGATGACGATGCCTACGGCGCCTATCAAGAGCACTCGGTAGGGAACCGCGACCTTAGCCCCCAGATCGCCCGAGGTGGCGCTAAACACCGCAGCCATCGGGCCAACGGCGTTGGCCACGTCGTTGCTGCCGTGCGCGAAGGCAACGAAGCAGGCGGTCAGGACCTGCAGGACCAGAAAGACGCGTTCGGCGCGGTGGGTGTGCTCGTCCCTGTTGCCCGATGCGGCGCGCGTGGCTCGTCGCAGGAGCGGAATCGAGATGAAGCTCGCGAGCAGCCCCGCGGCCACGGCAATCCCGAGGGACGGTCCCAAGGCGAGATCGAGCTTCAGCGGCTTGAGCCCCTTGAACAGGACGCTGAGCGCGAGAATCGCGAAGATGGGAAAGACCATGAACGGGCCCCAGCCCCGCAACGCCAGCAAGGGTCTGTCCACGTTCAAGATCCGCCGCTTGATGAAGACGAAGCCCAGAAACCCCAAGAGCCCACCGAGGAGAGGAGAGACCACCCAGCTTGCGGCGATCTTGCCCATCGTCAGCCAGTTCACGGCGCTGAAGCCTCCGGCGACCAGACCGAAGCCGACGACCGCGCCGACGATGCTGTGCGTCGTCGACACGGGCCAGCCGGCATAGGTCGCGATGTTTAGCCAAATGGCCGCGGCGAGCAGGCAGCAGGTCATTCCAATGGCGATCACCATCGGATCTCCGCCGAGCGCGTCGAGGTCGACGATGCCCTTGCGGATGGTCTGGGTCACCGTACCGCCCACCAGCATGGCGCCGCCAAACTCGAAGATCGCGGCGACGATGATCGCGCGCCGGATCGTGAGCGCGCCTGAGCCGACCGAGGTGCCCATGGCGTTGGCCACGTCGTTGGCGCCGATGTTCCAGGCCATGTAGAGGCCGGCGATGGCCGCAACGGCCAGGACGATCGTCGTTAGCTCCATGGAAATTGGCCTAGCCGGCTACGAAGAGCCTGAACTGATCCCCGATGTTCTCCGCATGATTGGCCATGTCGCCGATCTTGTTGAGGACCTTGGTCCACATGAACACCGCCGTCGGGGGCATCGAGTCCTCTTCCTTGAACAGCGCCTTGGCGCATTGATCTTGGATCTTGTCGGCCTCGTGCTCAGCGCGCCCGAGAATCGCTGCTTGCTCGAGCACCTGCTCTGCAGGGGGCCCCGAGAACCCAGACTCGACCAGGTCGTCGATGAGGTCGATGAGCTTGGCTGCCTCGCGAATCGTCTCGAGGGCCCGGTCCACGAAGAGCTCAAGACCGGGCTTCATGCCCTCGGGTACGGTCAGCGGGCGAATCGTCAGAAGCACCCCGACGTCTTCGGCGCAGTCTGCGATGGCGTCGATTTGGCTGATCAGTTTCAGCACGTCTCGCCGATCCACGGGCATCAGCAAGCGAACGGGCATCTTGGAGCGGGCAGCGTTCTTGGCGTCGTCGGCCTTGCCCTCCAAGGTGCTGATCTCTTTGGCGACCCGTTCGACCCCGGTTTGGTCGCCCGCGGCCAGAAGCTCGATCAGCTCCCGGACCTTGTCACTGGTCCGGATGACCTCGCCCATCAGGTCGCCCACTTTGGGCAGGGGATTGCGCGCGAGCAGGTTGGCAAGTGGTATTCTCATGGCACCTCGGGGCCAACCTTCTCACCCCTCCCCATCTGGCTCAAACGATAAGTCCAATGGGCGGAATTCCCTGCAATTTGGGCCCGATCCGCGTTGTGACTCGGGTCGCGGCGTGTAGACTCGGGGTTGCTCGCTTGGAACGCTGCCGTCACAGGGACGTCACAAGGGGTGGGCAGGCTTCAGGGCAGTGAATATGGGTTCGCGAATCCTAGTCGTGGAAGACGAAACCGACCTGGCCGAGTTGGTGGCATTCAACCTTCGAGGCGCAGGGCACGACGTCACGGTTGCCCATGACGGCAGCACCGCCTTGGCCGAAATTCAACGAGGCCAGCCGGACTTGCTCGTTCTCGACGTGATGTTGCCCGACATCTCCGGCATCGAGGTTTGCCGGCGCCTCCGGCGAAGCCCGCAGACGGTTCGCCTCCCGGTGATCATGCTGACGGCTCGAACCGACGAGGTCGATCGTGTGGTTGGCTTCGAGGTGGGCGCAGACGACTACGTGCCCAAGCCGTTCAGCCCGCGCGAGCTCGTCCTGCGAGTCGAGGCGATTCTACGCCGGACGGTCCCCAGCGCCGAAGTGCAAGGCCCCCAGGTGATCGCGCTCGGAAATCTCGTCATCGACGTTCCGGCCCACCGGGTCGAGGTCGACGGCGAGGAGATTCTCCTGACCGCCCTCGAGTTCCGCCTGCTCCTCGACCTTGCGAGCCGTGCCGGGCGCGTGCAGTCGCGCGATGCCCTCCTCGAACGGGTTTGGGGTTATTCGCCGAACGTCGAGACCCGTACCGTAGATACCCACGTCAAAAGGCTCAGAGAGAAGCTTGGCGCGGGCGCCGCTCATATCGAGACGGTTCGAGGCGTGGGCTACCGGGCGCTGAAGTCCTAGGTTGGTCATGGGCCCGAGCCCGCGTATTGTTCCTTCGTGATTCGACGTTACACGTTGCTAGGCGGGGGCATCGCACTGATGATGGCGGCTCTGTATGCGCTTTGGCGAAGCGCGGCCCCGGACTTGCCAGGCTGGGCTGTGCTGCTCGCCGGGCTCGCGCTTGGCTGCTTCGCGGCTTGGATGACGGCGCGGTCCGATTCCCGGGATTTGAAGCGCGTTCAGCGCCTCGTCGACGCTCTCGGGGAGCGGGACTATGGCAGCCGGGCTCGGCTCTTGCGCCGTGACTCCATCGGACAGCTGGGGCGCTCACTCGATGCCCTGGCCGAAGGGCTGTCGACGAGTGACAAGAAGAAACTGAGCCGGAAGGATCGCCTGCGGACCATCCTCGACGCCATGGCCGAGGCGGTCATGGTGACCGATTCCGGCGGTCACATCACGCTCAGCAACGAGGTCCTCGCCGACCTGATTGGCTTCGATCCAGAGGGAAAGACCGCCGTCGGAGCGATCCGCCATCCTGACTTTCATCGGGCGATCGAAGACGCGCAGCAGGGCTTCTCGGGACTGCTCGAGATCGAGCTGGATCGACTGGACGGAGGGGGACGGCACATCCTTCGGACCTCGGTTTCGCCGCTTCGCAATCACCAAGGAGTCGTTGCGGTCTTTCACGATGTCACCGCCGAGCGCGCCGCCGACCAGGTTCGAAGGGACTTCGTCGCGAACGCAGGTCACGAGCTACGCACTCCGCTGACCGCGATCCGCGGCTTTGCCGAGACTCTTCGGGACGGAGCGATCAACGATCCGGAGTCGGCCAAGGGCTTCCTCGAGGTCATTGTCAGGCACGCGCGGCGCTTGCAGGCCCTGGTCGACGACCTGGCGGACCTGAGCCGCTTCGAAGGCGAGGAGCTAGAGCTCGACCTCGGGCCCGTCGACGCCGGTGTGCTGCTCGACCAAGTCGTTCGCGGTCTGGAATCCAAGTGGAAGGCCAAGGACTTGAAGGTCGTCTGCTCGGGCCTGGACGATGCCCCTCCGGTTCTGGCAGAGCAGCGCGCGCTCGAACAGGTCTTGGTCAACCTCGTGGACAACGCGGTCAAGTACACGCCCGGCGGCGGTGAGGTCCGGATGGACATCGCGCCCGAGGGCGGGGACGTGTTCATCGAGGTTGCGAATACCGGCCCCGGCATTCCGAGCAAGCACCTTCCCCGTGTATTCGAACGCTTCTATCGGGTGGACGCGGGCCGGTCCCGGGAGCTCGGCGGCACCGGCCTCGGCTTATCGATCGTGAAGCATTTGGTGGCGAAAATCGGCGGCGAGATCAGCGTCGATAGCGGCGATGGATGGACCCGATTCCAACTCTGCTTGCCCCGCGCCGATAGCCCCAAGAGCGACACACGCGTGTCACGAAGCTGACACATCCGGCTCGTAACACCCGGGCAAATGACACCCACCCGCTTCATTTGTCACGCTCTGCTCGCCCTGGTTGCCCTGAGCGTAGCTCATCCCGCCTTCGCCGAGGAAGCCCCGGTCACCGTGGAAAAACCGGCGCCCGAGGGGAGCGCCGCGCCGTCTAGCGAGGAGATCATCAACGAGCTCCCCGCCGAGCAGCGGGAGGCTGTCGAGACGGCACTCGAGCAAGCCGAAACGCCCGAAGGGACGACCGTCATCGTCGTTCCGCCGCCCGAGGCGGAAATGCGGGAGTACGACCCAAGCTCGGAGACCGACCAGGAGGCAGCAGCCGAAGAACGGGTTCGACGTGGTGTTCCGGGCGACCAGCTCCATCCCGAGGGCGAAGACGAGTTGATGGGCGACCACATCGTCGACCGCGGGGACATCAAGTTCCGGCCGGGCAAGGGCGTCGAGATCAACAGCGCGGACGACAAGTTCCAGCTGCGCATCCGAGTTCGCGTGCAGATGCTCTACACCTACGTCCATGATGAGAACCTGGGGCCCAATGAAGGCGACGAAGCTGAAGCCAATCTGAACGACTTTCGGCTCCGGCGCGCGCGCTTCGTGTTCCAGGGTCATGCTTTCGGCAAGCACAATCAGTACAAGCTCGAGATCGACCCACTTCGCAAAGACAACGTCGTTCTCGACTACTACCTGGACTTCACCAAGAACAGAGACATCCAGGTTCGAGTCGGCCAGTACAAAATTTCGTCGAACCGGCAGCGGGTCATCTCCTCGGGCAACCTGCAAATGGTCGACCGCTCCCGCGTGAACTCCGAGTTCTCGCTCGATCGAGACATGAGCATCGACATCCGCTCCCGCGACTTCCTAGGCAAGAACAAGATGCGCTACGTGCTTGGCCTGTCGACCGGCAACGGCCTCAACAACCCGCAGTTTACCGACTTTGCGATGGTGTACTTGGTGCGCTTCGAATACTTGCCCATGGGCATCTTCCGAGACTACAGTGAGGTGGATTTCGCCCGAACGAAACCGCGCCTTTCACTCGGAGCGACCTATTCGTTCTTCGACAATGCGAACCGGGACCGGGGCATGATCGGCTCGACATTCGCCGACGGAGGCACCGCCGATTATCACTTCGTCTACGCGGACGCGATGTTCAAGGCTCGCGGCTTCTCGGCGCTGACCGAGCTCGCCTTTCGAACCGGCACGCGTAAGATCGGCGACATCACGGTGGACGACGAGGGCAACCCGATCACGCCCACCAATCCGCGCAACGGGCTCGGCTGGATGCTTCAGGCCGGCTATCTCGTTCCCAGCACCCGCTTCGAATTCGCTGCTCGGGGGGCGCTCATCAAGGCCAACTCGAAGCGGTCGGCCACCAGCCTGAACGACAGCTACGGGACGACCTTCTCCCTCAGCTACTACTTCGCCAGACATCCCTTCAAGATTCAGGCCGATGTCTCACAGCTTTGGGAAAATACCTTCAAGGACGGCTCCACGGTCTTCCGTCTGCAGCTCCAGGCGTCGCTCTAAGTTGAGCCGCCTGGTCCTTGCCTTCCTCGTCTTGTCTTGGTCTTGCCTGGTGCTTGCGGCCTGCAAGCCCGCGAGCAGCCAAACCGCGGCCGAGGTTCGCGTGGTGAACGCGACACCGCGCTGCGAGAAGATCGGCGTCGTCGAAGGCATCGGCGGGAACGCTCAGCACGCCCGCAAAGACGCGCTCGAGCAGGCCGCCGAGCGTGGCGCGACGCACATCGTTTTGGAACCGGCGCATCCCGATCTCGAAGACGGAATGACCACGGTCGTGACCGGCAGGATATTCAGCTGTCCGCCGCCTAGCGAAGTGTACCCGCCGACCGGCTATCGCTGAGCCCGCGCTCAGTCGCCGTGGGCGCCGTGGCGGACGTCGCGGCCATCGACCATGAAGACGACCATCTCCGCGATGTTGGTCGCGTGGTCGGCGATGCGCTCGAGGTACTTCGCGCAACTGGAGGTCCGCATGCCATCGGGGATGCGTGAAGGGTCGTTCTGCATGTAGTCGAGGCTGAGCCGCACGATCTCGCCGTAGATGTCGTCGACCGCGTCGTCTTGCTCGAAGACATCGCGCGCCTGCGTCGGGTCCTCTTCGACCAGTGCGTTGAGCGCATCGCGGAGCATGGCGCGGGCGCGCTGCGACATCTCCGGAAGCCTGGCGCCCGGAGGGCTCAGACGGTCGCTGGGATCCATTTCCATCGCGCGTTCCGCGATGTTGACCGCCTCGTCTCCGATACGCTCGAGGTCGGTGGAGGCTTTGACCGCGGCCACCGCGAAGCGAAGGTCACGGCCGACCGGCTGCCGCAGCGCCAGAATTCGCACCGCGAGGTCGTCGACCTCCACCTCGTCCTCGTTCATCAGATGGTCGGCCTCCATGACCTGGTGGGCCAGACTCATGTCGCGTTCCTCGAACGCGCGCACCGCGTTGCTGATCATCTGTTCGCACCGACCCCCCATGGCGAGGAGCCGATCCTTCAGATTGCGCAGCTCCTCCTCGAACTCCTGGTGGGTGTGAGTGAGCATTGGTCGGCTAGGGCGCGCCATTATCCAAACCTACCGGAAATATACTCCTCGGTACGCTTTTTGGTGGGGCGGGTGAACATGTCTCCTGTTTTCCCGTGCTCAATGAGCTGTCCCATGTAGAAAAACGCAGTGAAATCGCTGACTCTTGCTGCCTGTTGCATCGAGTGGGTGACGATCACGATCGTGTACTTCTCCCGCAGCTCACGAATGAGCTCTTCAATTTTTGCCGTGGCGATCGGGTCGAGCGCCGAGGCAGGCTCGTCCATGAGAATGACCTCCGGCCAGACCGCCAGACAGCGGGCGATGCAGAGGCGCTGCTGCTGGCCGCCCGAAAGCCCGAGGGCCGAGCTCTGGAGACGGTCCTTGACCTCTTCCCAGAGGGCTGCCCCCTTGAGGGACTCCTCGACGCGCTGCGCGATGAGGTCTTTGTCCTTTTCGCCGCCGATTCGCAGCCCAAAGGCGACGTTCTCGAAGATCGACTTCGGAAACGGATTGGATTTCTGGAAGACCATGCCGACTCTGCGGCGGACCTCCACCGGATCGACGCTCCGGTCGTAGATGTCCTCGCCGTCGAGCAGAATGCGCCCCTCTACGCGGCAGCTGTCGATGGTGTCGTTCATCCGATTGAGCGCGCGGAGATAGGTGCTCTTGCCGCAGCCGGAGGGGCCGATCAGCGCCGTCACGCTCCGGTCGGTGATGTCGAAGTCGACATCGCGAATGGCGTGATTGTCGCCATAGAAGATATTGACGGCTCGCGTCTCCATCTTCACCTCGTCGGGTGCGTCTGCGGCCGCTTCTTTGGGTTCGCTCATGATCGAAGGGCTGCGCGCGAACGGGCTCGGATAATCACCGCCAGCAGGTTGAGCGAGAACGTGAGGACGAGCAAGACGAGCACGGTACCGAATAGCGTCGGTCTCGCCGCGTCGACGTTCGGCGACTGCGTCGCCAAGGCGTAGACGTGGTAGCCGAGGTGCATGAACATGTCGCGAAGATCGGTCGGCAGGTAGGGCAGAAAGTTTGCTGCGCCACAGAAGATGATCGGGGCGACTTCACCCGCGCCTCGGCTCACGGCCAAGATCACGCCGGTCAGGATGCCGCCCTTCGCGTTGGGAAGTACGATCTTGTAGACCGTCTGGAAGCGCGTGGCGCCCAGGGCGAGCGAGGCGTCGCGGAACTCCTGAGGGACCGTTCTGAGCGCCTCTTCGGTGGTCACGATCACCACGGGCAGGGTCAGCACCGCGAGGGTGAGCGATGCCCAGAGAATCGAGGGCTTTCCCCAGACCGGCCTCGGATCGTCGTAGAAGAGCGCGTCCATGCTGCCGCCCACGAAAATGATGAAGAAACCAAGCCCAAAGAGCCCGAACACGATGGAAGGAACGCCTGCCAAGTTGTTCACCGCGATGCGCACCAGCTTGGCGATTCGGGATCGGGGGGATGCGTACTCACTCAGGTAGATCGCGGTCGCGATGCCGACTGGCACGCCTGCGATCGTCATCAGGAGGGTCATGAAGACAGTGCCGTAGACCGCCGGCCAGATTCCGCCGCTGACCATGTCCGCGCCTGGGCTCTGGGTCAGGAACTCGGCAGAGATGACAGGCGCTCCGTGCCAGACGATCTGACCGAGCAGCACCGCGAGCAGCAGGAGAATGATCACCAATGAGATTCCGGTCAGGCCGGCGAGCAGCCAGTCTTTCTTGGTGTACCTCATGACGCCGTCAGCTTCTTCTGCAGTCGCTGGATGAACAGGTCGCCCAAAACATTGAGGACGAAGGTCACGGCGAAGAGCATGACGCCAAGCAAGAAGAGGACTCGCCAGTGCGGATCGCCCTGTGCGACTTCACCGAGCTCGGCGGCGATCGTCGCCGTCACCGTTCGCACGCTGGTGCTGAAGTCGAAGAGCTCCATGATGGCAGCGTTGCCGGACGCCATGAGGACGATCATGGTTTCGCCGATCGCGCGGCCGAACCCGAGGACCACGCCTGCCGCAATGCCGGGTATCGCCGCGGGAAGTATGACTCGCAGCGCGACCTGGTATTTCCGGGCTCCGAGAGCCAGGGCCGCCTCGGTCAGGGTGTGCGGCACGCTCTGGATCGCGTCCTCGGAGATCGTGAATATCACCGGCACGATGGTGAGAGCCAGGCCGATGGCTGCCACCACCGCGTTCAATCTGAAGTGGAATCCAAAGGTCGCCTGGGCCCAGGATGCGATCACCATCAGCGCGAAGAAGCCGAGTACGACCGATGGGATGCCGGCGAGGAGCTCGATCACTGGCTTGACGACCTCGCGAACGGCGCGCGGGGCGTACAGGGCGACGAACATCGCGCAGCCCACGCCGAGCGGGACGCTCATCAGCATCGCTAGCAGGGTCACTTTGAGCGACCCCACGAAAAGCGGCACCACGTTGTACTTCGCTGGCTCACCCACGGGTTGCCAGATGAAGACTGGCTCGTCGTAGCCTCTCCATTCCTTCGCGAAAAACAGATCTCGAAGCTGCACCTCCTCGGCGAACTCCGCTTCCCAGAGCATTGGAATCGCCTCGCGCGCGATGAAGACGAAGATGAGCGCGATCGCCAGAACCGCGGTCAGCGCGAAAACGGCGATCATGCGCTCGGCGACCCGATGCCAAAGCGGCGTGCGAAACGAGCTGGACAGCTTCGATTTGGCGCGTCGCGGACGAAGGGTGGAGCGCCGGCGGGTTTCGGGGACGCCGCTCGGTTCGCTTCCCTGGAGCACCCGCTCGGTCACTCTGCTGCCGCGCCGGCTTCCTTTGGAAGCGGGTAGTAGCCGACGCCTTCCACGATCTTCTGGCCGTCGTCAGAGAGCACGAAGTCCAGATATTCCTTAGCGATTCCGGTAGCTGCACCCGCGCTGTAGATGTTGAGGAAGCGCGAGAGCGGGTACTTCCCGCTGGTCGCGTTCTCCATGGTCGGCTCGACAGCTGCGCCGTCGGCCGACGCGACTTTCACCGTGCGGACACCTTCGGCATAGGCGATGCCGCCGTACCCGATCCCAGCCGGGTCCTTGCTGATCGCGTTGATCACGGCGGCAGTGCCCGGCAGGGTCTGTGCCGTTGCGGCGAAGTCATCGTTATCGAGAACGTGCTCCTTGAAGTACGCGTACGTGCCCGAGTTGTTCTCCCGGCTGTAGAGGACGATCGACTTGTCTTCGCCGCCGACGTCTTTCCAGTTGGTCGTTTGACCACGGAAGATCTTCTTGAGCTGTGGAATCGTGAGCGACTCGATCTTGTTGGCTGCTGGCACGTAGACCGCGAGCGAGTCCAGGGCGACACGGTACTCATGCGCCTCGGCGCCTCGGCGCTTGCTGAGCTGCTTGCGTTCCTTGTCCTTGATCGGCCGGCTCGCGTTCGCGAGATCCGCGGTGCCGTTGATCAGGGCCGCGACGCCGGTGCCGGAGCCACCGCCGGAGACTTGGATGACCTTGCCGGGATTGGCGTCCATGAAGGCCTGCGCCCAGTTCTGAGCCAAGATGACCATCGTATCGGAGCCCTTGATTGTGAGCGTCGAGCCCCGTCGGGTCTGAGCTGTCTCCTTGGGGGAGTCACCGTCGGCTTGTCGGCTCTTTCCCGAGGTGCATGAGGACACGAGGAGGGCTCCTGCGAGAACCAAGAAAACCCAGTGATTCTGATACGCTTTTCTCAATGTATTCGCTCCAATCGCCCCGACTCTGAGCCCCCTATGTGACAGCCGCGTGACAGCCTAGCGACGACACCGCGTCACCTCGAAGTCAGCTTTAGGGCCCCGATTCCGACACAGGACTGCCACGGACGAATCACGATCTCGACACGTTTGCGCCGCAAGTCTGTCACGGCGGCTGCCCAAGCTCTGCAGCGATGATGGCGATAGATCGATGCGTCGTAGCCGGTGACAGCTCGCTCTTTGCGGCTCTGCGGCAGTCCCTGGGGCCGAGCGGACCCGACCTGGAGGCTGCGCGGGACGGGGAGAGCGCCATTCGGATGCTCAGCAAGCAGGGTGTCGCCGGCCTGATCGTCGAGGACCAGCTGGCCGACATGCGTGCGACCGAAGTGCTCAAACGCGTTCGGGAGCGGCCCGAGACGCGAAGCAAGCCCGTCATTCTGGTCTCCGGCTGCCACGATGAAGTCGACCGCGTTCTCGCCTTCGAGCTCGGCGCCGACGATTTCGTGGCCAAGCCCTACAGTCCCCGGGAGCTCGCACTGCGTCTGCGGGCGGTCCTTCGGCGCTCGCAGGCGCAAGCCAGCCAGCCCTCCGATCGTTTTCAGATCGACCGGCTCGGCATCGACATCCCTGGGCACGAGGTCACTGTCGATGGGAACGTTGTCGGCCTGACCGCGCTGGAGTTCAAGTTGCTTGTCGACCTGGCTCGGCACCGCGGATTGGTCCGCAGCCGTGAGAGCCTGCTCGAGGCGGTTTGGCAGCACGCGGGCACGCTCGAAACCCGCACGGTCGACACCCACGTGAAGCGTCTTCGAGAAAAGCTCGGAGAGGTCGGACGCCAGATCGAAACCGTGCGCGGCGTCGGATACCGACTGAAGTGATGAGCTGATGTTTAGCGATTTCGACAAGAAGAAAACGGAGTCCGACGAGTCGAGAGGACGCATGGGCCTTTCGCTGGCGGTGTCCTCGGTGGTCTATGTCATTGCTGGACTGGGAGTCGCTGCGGCCGTTGCGACCGCAAAGGTGGTGGTGGATCGTCAGGAACGGGACGTCGCCGTGGAGTTCGCCGCGGCCCCAACACCGGTCGAGCAGGAGAGGCCCAAACCCAAGCCCAAGCCGATCAAGAAGAAAGAAGCGCCCAAGGAAGTCAAAGCCGAACCGGGGCAGAAGCGCGGGCTCAGCGCACCCCAGGAAATTCCCGACGAAGAGCTTCAGGAGGCCAGCGAGGGGCGCCTTGCCGAGGTCGAAGAGATCAACATCGACGAGATGATCGGTGGAGGCGGCAGCAAGGGGAAGAAGAAGAGCGGCCCGCGTCAGAGGCGCGAGACCGTCAGCCGGCCCAAGTTCCTGAGTGGCTGTCGCGCGCCCGAGGTCCCGCTCGAAGTTCGCACGAGCGCAGAAACGATTCGCGTGCGCGTCCGCCTCCTGATCATGCCCGATGGAGTTCCGGCGAAAGCCGAGATGGAAGCGTCGCACGCGCTCATTCCCGACGAGTCGATTTTGAAGTGCGCCCTGGCTCAGCGATTCGAGCCCGCGCGCTTACCCGACGGTACAGCGGTCCCGTACCCGTACCGGCGACAGTTCACGTTCAAGCCGTCCAACATTTGAGAGAGGTACTAGCCATGGAAATCAACATTCTAGAGATGTGGCACACGATGAATCCGATCGTGAAGACCGCAGTCGTCGTGCTCACCATTCAGGGCATCTGGGGTGTCACCGTCACCATCGACCGGCTGTTGATGCTGTTCATGTCGAAGAGGCGCTCACGCAAGTTCGCCATCGATGTTTCGGCGCCGATGGAGCGGGGCGACGCAAACGCGGTCATGCAGGTCGCCAACGACGCCAAGAAGCGCAGCCACTTGGCGCGCTTCATCTCCGAAGGGATCAAGGTCTTTCAAGACAACCTTGCGCTCGGTCACAGCCGGGACCGCGCTGCCGAGTTCACGCAGCGGAGCCTCGCGCGCACCGGAGAGAACCTGAGCACGAACCTGAACAAAGGGATGAGCGTGCTGGCGACCACCGGCTCTACCGCGCCCTTCGTCGGGCTGCTCGGCACGGTGTTCGGTATTCTCGGGGCCTTCAAGGTCATCGGCCAGGACGGCGGTGGCGGCCTGAGCACGATCGGCCCGCTGATCGGTGAGGCGCTCTACGTCACGGGCTACGGTCTGATGGTCGCGATCCCGTCGGTGATGCTCTTCAACTGGCTGAGCGGCTTGATCTCGAAATACGAGGCCGGACTCGCAAACGCAGGCAGCGAGCTCGTCGACCAGCTCGAGGCGGGCGCCCTGGGCGGCGACCCGGAGGCGATTCTCGAAACCGGCGAACGCACGGCGATGAACGGCGACCACGCGGCGCCGGTCCCCGCAGAGTGATCAAGACCCTCTAACTGGACGATCCAATGAGCAGTCTCTCACGAAAGAAGCGCGAAAAAGTGAAGCCGGAGATGAACGTCACGCCGCTGGTGGACGTCGTCTTGGTGCTTCTGATCATCTTCATGGTGATCCTGCCGGCAGCCGTGAGCGACCAGAACCTCGAGCTCGCGAAGCTCGAGAACCCGGACGAGGAGCGCAAAGGCGAGCCTGACCCCTATGTCCTTTCGATCGACGTCGACGGACGGCTTTATCTCGATGACTACGGAGTGACTAGGGACCAGCTCGGCGCTCACCTCAGAGCGGCAAACGCGAATGACCCGAACAAGAAGCTCGTGCTTCGCGGCGACCACCGGCTGACCTACGACAAGGTGCGCGATGTCATGGCCATCGTGCAGAACGTGGGTTTCCCAGGGGTTGCGCTGCGAGCCACGAAGGCCGCGCTCGATGACGCGGCGGCTTTCGCCGAGAGCGTTCGCAAGACCAAGCGGTCGATCAACTAAGGACGAATCTCATGGGAATGAACGTCGGCGCCTCGGGAGGCAAGAAAGGCAAAGCAACGCCGGAGATGAACGTCACGCCGCTGGTCGACGTGGTGCTCGTGCTGCTGATCATCTTCATGGTGATCATGCCCCTCATGCCGGCGCACTTCTGGGTGCACGTGCCGGACAAGCCGGAATCCGAGGAGGTGACGCCTCCGGACCCGAGCGAGAAGCAGCCCTTGGTCATCAGCGTGAATCCGGAAGGGCATTTCCAGATCAACAAAGAGATCGTCCCCGACGCGGAGTTCGCCGAGAAGCTCAGGCGTGTTCTGATCGCGCGCGGTGAGCGCAAAGTGTTTTTCGATGCGGCCGATAACGCGCCGTACTCACGCGCCGTGCGCGCGCTCGATTTGGCGCGCGTAGGAGGAGCGGCACACATCGCGATCCTCACGGAGAGCGTGCACGACTAGGAGCATGTCGATCTGAGGTCGGGCCGTCTTGGCTCGGTTCGTCGAAGGAGAGAAATGTCCAGGCTGACTAAAGAAGGGCTTCTACTGGCCCTTCTCGTGGGGATTTGTGCGTCGATTCCGGGGGAGCTACTCGCCCAGGAGTCCGAAGCGCCGCCTTCCGGGGAGAAGCCGCCGGCTCAGGAGCCGCCGTCCGACGCGAAGAAGGACGAGCCGCCCGCGGAGAAGGAGCCGCCTTCAGACGCGAAGAAGGACGAGCCGCCTGCCAAGGAGGCGCCTTCGGTCGAGAAGAAGGACGCGTCGCCCGCCGAGGAGGCGCCTTCAGACGCGAAGAAGGACGAGCCGCCCGCCGAAGAGCCGCCTTCCGAAGAGAACGAAGACGAGATCATCAGCCGCGATGTCGACGGCAAGGAGTGGATCACGCCGGATGTGGGCGCGGCGGAAGAAGAGGCCGAGGAAGACGAGATCGGCGACGTCGACGAAGTGGTGATCGAGTACGCCCCGAGCCCGGACATGCAGGAAGACAGCGTCAAGGACGCGGAGGGCAAGGAGATCGAAGCAGTTGCGCCGCCTGTCGTTTCCAAAAGCGTCGAGGTTCAGGATCCGGATGCGCTCGAGCCTGGTGCCGACAAGCAAACCGGCGTTCAAGGGCAGGTCGTTTCCGGGAAGCCGAAGAAGGTCTTGCCGGACGCACCGGTCCTCGCGAAAGGGAAGGCCGACGGCAAGCTCCGAAGCACCATCACCGACGAACGCGGCCGGTATCGGCTCTACCTGCCCCCGGGCACGTACACCCTTCGCTCGTACTACGACCTCTACCACGGCGCCCGCTGGGACGACATCGCCGTCACCCGGGGCAAGTTCAGGCGAGTCAACTTCATCCTGGACCCGATCAGCGAGAAGGACGCGGGAGTCGAGGAGCAGGAGGTCGTCTACATCGCGGACACCACGAGTGAAGCTGCTCAGCTCAATATCCGCAAGGAGGCTGTGGGTGTTCAGGACGCGATCAGCGCAGAAGAGATCAAGTCGAGCGGGGGACAGCACTGCCAAGCGGTGCGGTCTCGCGAGTCGTCGGCGTCACGATCGACGACGACGAGCGCCTGATCATTCGCGGCCTTGCCGGTAAGTACAATCGCGTCTTGTTCAACGGCATTCCGATACCCGGTGTGGATCCGAGATTTCCCGAGCGTGAAGCTGGACATCTTCCCGACCGGACATCGTCAGTAATCTCGCTGTGGTCAAGACACCGCTCCCCGATCTGCCCGGCAACTTCGCAGGCGGGCTCCTCCTGATCGAGACTTCCAGCTTTCCCCAAGATTTCATGCTCAAGGCCGGCGCATCCATCGGCGCAAACACGCTGAGCACCTTTCAGGACATGCCGACCTATTCTGGAGGCAAACGCGACTTGGATCGGCTTTGACGATGGAACTCGGCAGCTTCCCAACCAAGTCGGCACGGAGCTCTTGGGAATCGACCGCAGCGGGGTCGGCGCAGGCCGCTACCAGAGCTTCGACCAAGTTTCCAATGTGGGCCGCGCCTTCGAGCCGGTTTGGAATGCTCGAACGAAACGAGCCATTCCCAAGCTCGGCGCAAAGGTGAGCCTTGGTGACAGCGCCAGTTTCAAGCGGGAAGGGCGTAAGGGAGGCTACTTGCTCAGCTTCACCTACGAGTACGAGGAAGTCGTTCGCAGCGGCTTCAATCGACAATACAACTTCGACGAAAACGGGCAGTCGACCGTTCCGCGCGAGGACTTCGACTTCAAGAAGGGTTCCCAAGAGGTTCTTTGGGGCGCATTCGGCAGCGGTTTCGTCGAATTCGATCCGGACAACACGCTCAACCTGACCTCATTCTTCAGCCGCACTGCGGAAGATGAAACTTTGGTCAAGTTTGGCGGAGCGGAAGGCAACATCAGCTTCGCGCCGCAAACACAAACGAGCCTCGACTTCATTGGTCGAACCATGTTCTTCAACCAGCTGCAAGGCGATCACCGCAATCTGGGGAAGACCAACTTGCGGCTTCGTTGGAATGGTGTCGCCGCCCTCGGGAAGCGCGACCAGCCTGATAGACGCTTCGTTCAGCAGTTCGTCGAAACACAGAGAATACCCACCGCGACGCGGTCCAACTTCGACTTGAATCAGATCTCGACCGGCGGCACGACCCATCTGCGCTTTCCGCTCTGGAAGGCATTCGATGGGACGGCGTACGGAACGGTGGGGTTCGATGCAGGTTTCGAGAAGAGGGACTTTCTCGCACGGCGCTTCATCATCGCTCCGTATACGGGCCAGAGCATTCCCGTCGGAGACCCGGAGGCTGTTTTCGGCCCGGAGGGCCTCGGCACGTTGACCCTTCTCAACGAGATCACAACTCGAAACGACGGCTATCGCGCGGACAACACGCTGCTTGGCGGCTTTGTGCAGTTGGAAACCCCGATGACGAGCTGGCTCAAGTTCCAGGGACTCCTGCGCATGGAAGTGTTCCACCAACGTGTCGAGAACGAGGATCCCTTCGCCGAGGATCCGGCGAGGGGTCCGCCGCCCCCGGACTTCGTGCGGCAGAACACGGATCGAAGGGACGTCGATCCGATGCCGTCGGCAAACTTCGCCTTCACGATCAACCCCGAGATGTTCGTGAAGATCGGCTACGGCATGACGGTCATTCGTCCCGCGATTCGCGAGCTCGCCCCCTACCCTTACATCGACTTCCTGAGAGGCTGGTTCACCATCGGCAATCCGGAGTTGCAGCGCTCGCGCATCCAGAACGTAGAAGCCCGATACGAGTATTATTTCGGCGAGAGCAACCTGGTTTCGGCCACGGCGTTTTACAAGAACTTCAAAGACCCGATCGAATTCGTCATTACGAGCCCCGTCAACAGGACCGCAACCTTCGAAAACGCGGACAAGGCTTGGCTCGTGGGCGGAGAGATCGAGCTCCGCTTGGGCTTCGGTACCTTTTCCGAGAAGCTCGACCGGTTCTACTTTCTCGGAAATGTCGCATTCATGAAGTCCAAGACCACGCTGTCTGCGGATGCCGCCGGCAGCGGCCGGACCGAGCGCCCGCTCTTCAATCAATCGCCTTACGTTACGAACCTGTCACTTCGATTTGACGATCCTGATGCTGGCGTGATGGTCGGCTTGATCTACAACGCGTTCGGTCGACGAATCGTCGAAGTAGGCGGGGCCGCGGCGGACATCATCTTTCCGGATGTGTACGAGAAACAGCAGCACTTGCTGGACCTGATCGTGACATGGAAACCAGCCGCGCACGTGAAGCTCGGTTTCAAATGGAAAAACATCGCCTTCGCCAAGAAGCAGTACGAACAAGGAAATCAGCTAGTGCTCCGAGAAGATCGCGGCACCTCGTTCAGCATCGGGGCCGAGTACATCTACTGAGCAAGGAACACAACGCTTGACAAGCTCACGGGAGGCTTCGACATCCCGCTACAAGAGAAGGATAGGTTATGAGCAAACACGCAGGATTAATTCTCGTTGGTGCCCTTGGCGCCCTGTTCGCATTCGCACCGGGCTGTGACAGTGACGGCGGTGGGGGTAACGGCGGCTCCGGCGGTACCGCAGGGACGGGTGGCACTGGGGGTACCGGTGGCCCGCTTTGTGTCACCCCGGGCTCGACGGTGACGTTGCCCTCGGAGATCTCATCGGACGCCACGCTCACGTCGGACTGTACGTACAGGCTTTCCGACAAGACGTATGTAACTGGTGGCACCACGACCATCGAACCCGGCACCAGGATCATCGGCGACCCGGCCGCGGCGCTCGTCGTGACGCGCGATGCCATGATCGACGCCGAAGGCACCGAAGCCGAGCCGATCGTGTTCACGTCCTCCGCACCAGAGGGAGCTCGTGCGCCACAGAGACTGGGGCGGAATCGTCCTGCTGGGAAGCGCGGTGCTCAGCTGGGGTGACAACCAGTGCGGCGGCGACACCGGCGTGGTCTGCGAGGGCAGCATCGAGGGGATCGATGACGAGGAAGAGCGCGGCAAGTTCGGCGGGAGCGACGACACCCACGACTGCGGGACGATGAAGTACGTCCGCATCGAGTTTGCCGGCTTCCGGGTCAGTGAGGGTAACGAGCTGAACAGCCTCAGCGTGGGCGGATGCGGCAGCGACACCACACTCGACTACATCCAGCTCCATCTCGGAGAGGATGACGGCGCCGAGTTCTACGGCGGGACCGTCTCCATCAGCCATCTCGTCGTCTCCAACACCGGGGATGACGGCCTCGATTGGGACCAGGGCTGGCGAGGCAGCGCCACGAACTTCATCGTGGATCACCAGCTTCCGAAGAGCGGAGATCCGAACGGCATCGAGGCCGACAACTCCGGCGACAGGCCCAACGCAGAACCGCGCTCGAATCCTACGATTACCAATGGCACGTTGATCGGCGCACCGAACACCCTCTTCGGCATGCACCTGCGACGCGGCACCATCGGGTCCCTGAGCGGGCTGATCGTGACCGGCTTTGCGGACGCGGGTATCGACGTCGAGGGCACGGGCTGGGACGGCGCTTGGCCGACCACGTTCTCGGTCAGGGATACCTGCTTCTGGAACAACAACCCGGACTACGCCGTCGATGAGAACGACCCGGAGAAGGACCCGTCGGATCCGCCGCTCTACTTCGATGAGCCCACAGAGCTCGCGGACGGGCTGGGCAACACGACGGACCAGGATCCAGAGCTGGCCGACCCCGCGAACAACGACTACGCGGCCGGCAACGAGAACTGCGCCGGCGCGTTCGCACCCGACGGGGTCGACTGGACCACCAACTGGACTTCATACCCCGAGAACTGATCCAAACGCCCACGGGCAACCAACGAGAAACCGCCGCTCCCATCAGGGAGCGGCGGTTTCCGTTTGAGGGGGACACGCTTCGGCCAAGCATCTGCCTGAATTGAGGGCGAGCCAACCATATCCACCACCCAGCTCCGGCTGCTCGAGCGCGCAGTTGGGGCGCTTTAGTTTTCGCGGGCGCCGCTTAGCTCGGGGCTGGGAGGCAGGGACCGGTGCGGGAGAGGCGAACTCCGGCCATGTCGGCAAAGCAGGTGTTCTGGTAGGTCTGGCCGTCACAACCACACACCGGGCTATCGGTGTCGGGGCACATGGTTGGCCGTTCGGTGCACACGCCGATCCCGCCCTCGCACAAGCCCGTCGCGCAGAGCTCTGTAGCGGCACAGTCGTCGTTAGACCGGCAGGCCGTATCGATGCGGCCCGCGTCTCCACAACCCTGCAGCAGGAAGACGATGAGGCCCGCGGCGAGTGTTAGCGGGCCGGGGAAGGCGAGGATACGCGTCGACATGAGACTAGACGATAGCCCAAGACCGAAGGCGCGCGATGTCGCTTGCCCAGTTCGTTTCGAAAATGTTGCAGGTATTTGCCGTGCTTTTCGGGTCCACCGCCCGGCCGCCTCATCGCGGTCTCGATTGGAGCGTGCTTTGAAAGAATCGCCAGGCCGCAACCGCGGCGTTGATGTCTTGGCTGGTCGGTCCGATCATGTTTTCGGGTAGGTATTGCCAGCCGGATGGCCAGGTGTGGCCCGCGCCCTCTACCGCGAAGAGCTCGACTTTGGTGCCTCCCGCACAGCCCGTAGCCTTGTGCCGCTCGATTCGGGTTCCGTCGCTGGGAACGAAATCGGGGATCATCGACACGACGACGTCCGTGCAGCCGTCATGGTTGCTCCAAAACGAGAACGTCCGCTCGGCCGAGAGCACCCGCCCGAGCTTCTGACCACCGAACTGCACCGCCCCGCCGTCCCAGGGCACGATCGGGTCCTCGGTTCCGTTGATCATCAGGGCTGACAGGGGTTCTTTGCCGCAACGCCAGCGCCTGCGTGCGACCTCGTAGGGCATGGCGCCGATGATCGCTGCGAACCCCCGGAGCTTGTTGGTCCGCTCACAGGCGAAGCGATGCGTCATCATCGCGCCGTCCGACACTCCGAGGACAAAGACCGCCTCGGGGTCGACGTTGCGCTTCTGCGCGAGGTCGTCGATCAGTGTCGCGAGGAAACCGACATCGTTGACGCGCTCGCGCTGCGCAACGTAGCGATCGACCTTGCGCCCATCGTTCCAGTGACCGCCGATGCCCTGCGGATAGACGACCAGGAAGTCATCCGCTGCGGCAAGCTCGTTGAGCTTTCCGAAGGTCAGCGCGACTGTGTCGTCGTCGTCGCCTAGCCCGCCGTGCAGCACCAGTACCACCGGCCGCGACAGGCCCTCGCCTGCCCGCGCGCGAGGATCGTAGATCGCGACGTCTCGCAGGATCCCCTCGTGCTTGAAGACGTAGCTCTTCGACTCGCCCGCATCGTCCGTTCGGCTCGCAGACGGACCCGACCTACAGGCGCTTAGCAGGCACAGTACGAGGAAACAGGTTTTACCGATGTACGCCTCCGAAAACACTTCAACTCGTCCCGAAGGAGCTCAAGGAGAACTGGAGGAGCCGATGCACAGGGGCACCGTCGAGCCGGCGTTCATACCGGCTTCCGTCACGGGTTCACAGGCGTAGCCCGTTCTGCAGTCGTTAGGATTCACGCAGTTCACCAGGCAGACCCAGCCGCTCGTCAGCTCCGCGCAGGAGGAGCCCTCAGGACAGTGACCGGAGTTGCCGCAGGAGATGGTGCAAATGCCATCGGGCAACCGAGCATCGGTCTCGCACAGGCGCTCATCGCAATCGATGTTGTCCAAGCACGGACCACCGACGAAGGAGCTGTCGCTTCCGACGGTGCCGGCTGGGCGGGAGTCGCCACAGCCCGTCCAAGACAGCATCGCGAGCAGCGTCATGGAAACGATGGAAAACCGTCTCGTCATCGGGTGAGGATAGATGACGGACAGTCCCTGGACCAGCGATCGGCCCGCTCCCCATGTAACGTTACTGTAACCTTTTGAGCTGCGCCGGAACGAACGGAGCTTGCTGTAGAGGGCGCGCCCCACGCCGACTGATTCGGTTTGTGTGGCGATGTTGCCGTTCGTATGCTGGGGCGGTGCTTCGCTTGGTCGCTGCCCTGCTCCTCGCCGGATTTGTGTCGAATGGGGCGCAGGCGCAGAAGAGCTTTGAGCTCGAGCCCGAGGAGGGGAGCAAGCCCCTGGTCACGCCGCCCAAGCTCATTCGCTTCGTCGAGGCTGACTACCCACAGACCGAGGGTGAACAGCCAGAGGAGACCGCGGTCGAGCTCGACATCGTGGTGGGCAAGGATGGCCTGGTCACCGAGGCGAGCGTGGCCAGGTCGGCGGGGGAAGCCTTCGACGAGGCTGCGCTGGCTGCCGTGCGTCAGTTCGTTTTCGAGCCGGCGCGCACCGACTGGGAGCCGATCGCAGCCCGGATTCGCTACCGCTACGTCTTCGAGCTGAAGGCCCCGCCCGAGGCCATCACGACGGGCTGGCTCAAGGGCACCGTGCTTCTTGCCGAGGACGACAGCACGGCCGGCTCGGTGGTGATCGAGATTCTCAACGAGCGGGGCGAGCTGGTTCGAGATTTGGTTTCGGGAACCGATGGAACGTTCATCGCGACGGATCTCCGGCCCGGCAAGTACACGATTCGAATCTTGGGGGGCGAGTACGGCGACCTGAAGGTCGAAGAAGAGCTCGTGGCCGCAGAGGTGACGCAGGTGATCTACCGCCTCGGCACCAAGAAGAAGGCGGCGTACGGCGGCTTTGGGGCCACCGCGGTGATCGACGCGCCGCCGCGCGAGGTCATCAAGCGCACCATCGACAAGGAAGAGCTCACCCGAATTCCCGGCACCCGGGGTGACGCGCTTCGGGCGGTCGAGCTCCTCCCGGGCGTCGCCAGGCCTCCGTTCGGCATCGGCTTGCTCATCGTGCGTGGCTCGGCCCCCCAGGACAGCGAGTCGTTCATCGACGGGATTCCGGTGCCGCTGATCTACCACTTCGGCGGTCTCACCAGCATCTACAACTCCTACATGCTCGAGAAGATCGACTTCTACCCGGGTAACTTCTCGGTTCGCTACGGCCGGCGCACCGGCGGCATCTTGGAAGTGACGACCCGCGACCCGGCTCGAGATCGCGTCCACGGCGTGGCCGAGATCTCGGTCATCGATACCTTCTTCACCATCGAGGCGCCGATCACCGACAAGATCAGCATCTCGGGAGGCCTGCGACGAAGCCTGCTCGACCTCATCTTGCCTTCGGTGCTGCCCGACGACGTGGGAATCCGGCAGGCGCCGGTCTACATCGACTACCAGTTCAAGATGAACTTCTTGCCGAGCAAACGCGACCGCGTCCGCATCTCGGCCTATGGCTCTAGCGATCGTCTGGCGCTGATCCTGGACGAAGCCTCGGGTGACGACCCGGCTATCCGCGGGAACACGGAGCTCAGCACCTCGTTCTACAACAACCAGATCGACTGGACCCGCCGGGTTGGTGACAGGGTCGAGCAAGAGCTCGCGTTCAACGTCGGGCCGACCAAAATCAACTTCGGGCTCGGTGATGAGTTCAGGCTCGAAGGCACGTTCATTCAGACCTACGGCCGCGGCGAGTGGCGATATCAAATCACCGACAAGGTTCGGCTCATCGCCGGCCTGGACGTCTACACGGCGCCGATTGATTTGGTGTACGCCGGTCCGCAGCCGGGGGCTGGGGAAGGCGCCGGCACTCAGTCGGGGTCGCTTGCCAGTCAGGACCAGGTATTTGCCGACGTGGATACGACCATCTTCCGTCCCGGCGTCTACCTCGAATCCAACATGCAGCTTGGTAAGCTCACCCAACTCATCCTCGGTCTGCGCATGGACTACTTCAGCGCGATCGACGCGTTCTCCGTCGACCCACGCCTGACCACGATCTTCACGGTCGCCGAGGACATGCGGGTGAAGGTTGGGGTTGGCATCTTCAGCCAGCCGCCCGAGTTTCAGGAGTCCGACGCAAGCATCGGCAACCCGAACCTCGACCCGATCAAGGCGGTTCACCTGGGGCTGGGCTGGGAGTACGACGCGTTCCCCGGTGTCCGCTTCGGTGTCGAAGGCTTCTACAAGTACCTGTGGGACCGCACGATCGCGACCCCTAGAGGGGAAGCGCCCTTCTATCTGACGGGCGGCATTGGACGGATCTACGGGGCGGAGTTCAGCATCAACCTTCGCCCTGCAACGGGGCGACAGTACTTCGGATACCTCTCGTACACGCTGTCGCGAAGCGAGCGCAAAGACGGCCCGAACGAGCCTTGGCGACTCTTCGATTTCGATCAGACGCACATCCTCACTGCAGCGTTCGTCTACAACTTCCCGCGCAACTGGGAGATCGGCGGGACGTTCCGCCTGGTCAGCGGCAACCCGGGCACGCCGGTGATCGGCTCGATCTATGACGCGCTGAACGACGTCTACATTCCGATCGACGGCCGGGTGAACACCTTGAGAGATCCGCTGTTCCATTCGCTCAGCGTCCGCGTCCAGAAGAAGTGGGTCTTCAAGGGTTGGAAGCTGGCGCTGTTTCTCGACATCCAGAATGCCTACAATCAGCAAAACCAAGAGGGCATCATCTACAACTACGACTTCAGTCAGCAGACCCCGCTGCTCGGTCTTCCAATCATCCCAGCGCTCGGGGTCAGGGGGGAGTTCTGATGCGCCTCTTCGGCGTGAGTCTTCTGTGCCTGCTGATCGCTTGCGGCGATAGCTTCGTCCCGGCCTGGCTCGTCACCGACCTGCGCGTCGTGGGCGCCCGGGTCGAAGTGGACGGGCAGCCGGAGCGGGCAAGGCCTGAACCTGGAGATGACATTCAGGTCTCGGTCCTCGTCATCGATCAGGGTGCGAAACCCTCCGAGGAGATGGGTGTGCCCGCCCTGACCCCGGCGCTTCTGCAATGGGCGTTCGTTGCCTGTATTCCGCAGGCGACGCTCATTGGGCCCCCGATTTGCGGCACGATCATCGAGCCCTGTGAGGGTTGCGATGGCCAACCGCCGGCTGACCCTCTCGCGTTTCCCCTGATCGGCTTTCAAGTGCCGGACCAGGCCAAGCTCGACGCCGCGGAAGCGAATAACGTTCTGCTCCAAGGGGTGATCTGCGCCGGCGGACCGCCTGCGGAAGACTCGATCCTCCGCTTCATCCTCGGTGAAACCGACCAGATCAATCCCTGCGAAGATCCCGATGATGAGGGCCGCTTCGTGAGCGTACTCATCCCGATCGAGTCGAGCCCGGAAGACCCGAATTTGAATCCAGAGGTCTCCACGGTCAGCTTGAACGGTCGCTCTTGGCCGCCACCCTACAATGAAGGCGTGCCGCGAGACGGCGCCCAGGGACGGGCTGCGCCCCGGACCTCGAAGCCCTTTCGCCCGAGGATCGCGCCGCGCATCCGAAGGCGGGCGACCCTCCGTCGAGCATCAATCTGTTCGTCACGCCACAGAGCCTTCAGTCTTACGTCCTGGACGACGTCACGTTGACCGAAGAGCTGCAGGTGAGCTGGTTGACCGACGGGGGCGACCTCGAGCGCACCTTCTCCTTCATCACCGACCCGGCGAACTCCGTTCTGACGCAGTGGGGGCCCTTCACGGGCGTTCCGGAAGACGGCGTGCTCGTCCGGTTCACCTTCGTGATTCGCGACGGCCGTGGAGGGACGGACTGGCGCGAACGGGGCCTTTGCATCCTTCCGGCGCAGTCAGCGGAATCTCCGCCCTAAGTGTCGGTTTTCTCCAAACTTTTGGCGATCGTTGACAGTGCCCGACCCCCCACCTAGCTTGATGGATCGCGATGGTGGAGCGAATCGGAACTTGCCGTGTTCTGGGCGAAATCGGGAGCGGTGGCATGGCCGTCGTTTACGAAGCGATCCAGGAACCGCTCAACCGACGCGTCGCGATCAAGGCGCTCAAGCCTTCGATCGCGATCGACAGCCAGTTCGCTGAGCGTTTCGAGCGAGAGGCTCACTTCATGGCGTCGCTTCAGCACGAGAACATCCTGCACGTCATCGACTTCGTGAAAGACGGGCGCTCCATGTTCATCATCATGGAGTACGTCGACGGGATCGATCTCTATGACCTGCTCGAGCGATCACCGCGCCTGCCGGCCGACATCGCCGCGATCATCACCCTGCAGCTCGCCCGCGGACTCGACTATGCGCACTTCCGCGGGATCATCCACCGCGACATCAAGCCTGCGAACATCATGGTGTCGATGCAGGGCGACGTGAAGGTGATGGACTTCGGCATCGCGCGCCACGAGCGTTTCGGGGATTTGACCGAGACTGGCACGGGGCTCGGCACGCCTAGCTACATGAGCCCGGAGCAGATTCTCGGAGACAAGCTCGACTTTCGCAGCGACATCTTTTCGGTCGGCATCGTGCTCTACCAAATGCTCACCGGCCGCAAGCCCTTCGTAGAGGACGAGGCGCGCACCGTCATGCAGAAGATCCGGCTCGACCGCTACGAGGCGACCAAGAAGCTCGGGGTCGAAGTGCCGCGCAAGCTCGAGCGGATCATGGCGCGATGTCTTCAAAAAATGCCCGCGAATCGGTATCCCACCACGCAGGCGCTCATCGATGACCTCGCGGAATTTCTCGCGCCTCGCGTGCAGATGAGCCACAACGCGCGCCTGGTCATGTTCCTGAACGAGATCGGCGTGATGACCGGCGACCAGACCGACGAGGTGCTCTCCGCCGTGGCTCCGCGAGCGCTTCGAAGTGGGCGGCGTAACGGCAACTTCTTGAAGAAGGTCGCCAAGTGGCAAGCGGTTGCGCTGGCCGTGCTCGCCATTTCGGGGCTCAGCGTGCAAGCCGCAAGCGGCCGCTGGACGGGCCCGCCCGTCGGTCGAGCCCCTGCGATACTCAACCCAGCGGACGCCGGTTTTCTGACGGTGAGCGCCGACCCCTGGGCGCACGTGCACGTCGACGGGCAACATCTGCTGACCACCCCGGCGGCGCGCGCGATTGCTTTGCAGCCGGGCCGTCACTACGTGAAATACAGCAATCCCTACTTTGCGCCGGTCGAGCACGAAGTCGTCATCAAACAGGGCGAGACGATGCACGACCGGGCGACGCTTTCGGAACCGATCGCGATCGCTGAAGAACCCGAGGCGACACCATGAAGCAAGCGCTGGTCGCGGCTGTGCTCGTCTTGGCGTGTAGTGCGCTCACGGCGGCCGCCAGCGCGCAGCCGGTGTACACGCACGCCGTTCAAGAGGGTGACACCCTCGCCTCGATTGCTCAGCGCTACTACGGAGACCCGACGCGTGAGGCGGTCCTGGGCGAAGCGAATCGCATGAAAGGGGCCGGGGGCAACGACCTGGTGGCGGGGAGCTGGCTCTTCATTCCGATGGTGAGCTTCTACCGCGTGGGCAAGGACGAGACCTGGAAAGCGATCGCGACGCGGTTCTACGGGAAACCCGAGCGCTCGGCGACCTTGATCGAAGCCAACAAAGGCAACCGTCGCGTCGAGCCCGATGAGGGCGCCGAGCTTCTGGTGCCCTACCCGCTGCGCCATGTCGTGGCGCCCGGCGAGACCATCGCGAAGATCGCCAAGACCTACATGCCGGACAGCCCGCTTTCGTTGAAGCGCCTTCGGAGGTTCAACGCTGGCGCGCGAATCGAGCGAGGGCAGGTCGTCCTGGTTCCCCTGTTCGACCTGAGGCTAGCGGGCGAGGGGCAAACCCAGGCCTCGGCTGCGTTCATGCTCGCTGCCGGAGGCGGAGCCGCCAAGTCAGCCCAAGACGAGGTCGAGAGCTCACTTCCGCAGCTGATTCAGCGGGTCGAGAAAGCGCAGTTTGCCGAAGCGGTGGCTCTCGGAAACCGGCTGCTTGGAACACCTTCTCTCAGCTCGACACAGGTGGTCACGATCGAGAAAGAGCTGGCCGCGGCCTACGTCGCGCTCGAACGGCTCGACCTCGCCGAAGCATCCTTCCGCTCGGCGCTCGCCCTTCAGCCCAACCTCGAGCTCGACACGGTGCGCACTTCGCCCCGCGTGCTCGAGGCCTTCAATCGCGCCAAGCATCCCAGTGAAGACTGAGGGCGCTTACTTCTTCTTTTTGATCTTCTTCGGCCTGTACTTCGCCGGCCGGGTTTCGGCGCTCTTCGCCCCTGCACCTGCGGCCTCGCCTGCTGATTCGAGCGCCCAGGGCGGAAGCTCGATGTCGCCCTTCTCTTCGGCGCGCTTTCTGAGGTGGATGTAGGCGATGATGCAGATCGGGATGAGCGCGAGCGAAATCAGCTGCGAGGTCGAAAAACCAAAGGCAAAGCCGCGCTCGGGGTCGTCTCGCAGGTACTCGATGCCGAAGCGCCAAAGGCCGTAGAGCCCTGCAACCGAGACGAGGACCTGGCCCCGGAACTTGCGGTGGGTCAGCAGCCAGGTGGCGAAAATGAACAAGAGGACCCCGGCGGCCGACTCGTAGATCTGCGTTGGATGCACGGCCAGTGAGCTCAGGCGATCGACCATCAGGTCGGGATACTCCTGCAGATGGTGCTGGTACGCCGGCGAGCCGTTGATGGTCTGGTCACAGGCAAACGCCGGGTACGCTTCGCTGTCCCATTTCGGAAAGGTACCAGCGGCCTGGAGCCAGCCGGGCGCCTTGCCCTCAAACGGACGGCCGTAGTCGCAGCCGTAGAGGTAGCAGCCGACGCGCGTGAGCATGAGCCCCGAAGCAAGTGTCGGAGCGGCGATGTCGGCGAAAGGAAGGAGGGGAATCTTTTTGATTCGCCAGAAGGTCAAGGCGGTGACGAAGCCGCCGAGGAAGCCGCCGTAGGCCACCAGACCACCCGAGCGCAGATCGAACCAGGACGCGAAGCTATCGTAGGAGTCCAAGTTGGTGAGGATGTAGAGGAGGCGAGCGCCCACGATGGCGCCGACGGCGGTCCAGGTGAAGCAGCTGGCGAGCAACTCCCGGTTGTAGCCCTCGACCTTCTTGCCCATGTACATGATGTAGTACCAAGCAAAGAGCAGGCTGCTTCCCAACATGACGCCGTAGGAGTAGATCGGAATCGCGCCCCAGGGCGTCGGAATGCTGAATAAGACCGGATGCATTGGGCGGGAATCTCGCCGGGTTCGGCCCGGGGGTCAAGTGGCTTTGGTTGGGCGATGAGCGAGCTAGGCATACGGGAACAGGATGGTTCGGTGACCTTCGAGGTGCGGGTTGCGCCCCGCGCGAGTCGCAATCGAGTCATCGGTGTTCAAGATGGCGCTCTCAAAGTCGCGCTCACCGCGCCGCCGGTCGATGGCGCCGCGAACGAAGCGCTCAAGAAGCTCCTCGGTAAAAAGCTCGGAGTTCCCAAGTCCGATGTCGAGATCGTTCGCGGTGAACGCGCGCGCATCAAGGTGCTGCGCATTCACGGCCTGGGCGCTGCGGACCTTCGCTTCGATGAACGCTAGTTGACTATGACGCGGCGAAGGATCCACGTGTCGTTTTCGCGACGGAGATCAAACACCGTGTTGGCAAGACCCGCATCGGTGCGAAGCCGCAGTGCGATGCGTGCGCGCTCGCCCTCGAGTGAAACGCTCTGCTGAATCAGGTCGAGCCGGGAACCTTCGAGTGAGGCTAGGGCTTTGCGCGCGTCGGGCTTGAGAGCCGCCGCGTTTCGGTTGCTGTAGCGGCGCCTGCGTCCTTCGTGCACGAGCTCCATCGTAACCTTCGAGGGGTCGGCGTAGCTGAGCGCGCTGTCGATGCGAGCGCCGGAAACACGTCCCGTCACCGAGTCGATGAACTCGTCCATTCGTTCGCGGTCGGTGACTACGATGGCGTCAGTAACCAGCGCAGCCCCGACCACGATCGATAGGATGACAAGGAGATAGATACCCGTTCGTCTCATGACGGCTGTGGGTAATGCAGGTGCCGTGCCAGCCCGCGCCGTGCCCAATTCGCCTGTGATTTCGGCCGAATTGTGACCGGTCTCACCGGGTTTGGATGTCATTGTGACAGGGCGGGCGAAGCAGGCTGGGACACATTGGCAGCTGGCCCGGCCGCGCGAACGGAACGCGCGCGGCGCTCGAGCCATGCGGTCAGACCCACCAGGGCCGAGCCGAAGCCGGCAAGCGCCAGCCAGCCGCTGGGCTGGAAGACTTCGATCGCGTGCACGACTTCGATGACGAAGCCGAAACCAGCGAGGCCGATTCCCGCGTAGAGCGACATGCGCCGGCCCGACACGAAACCGTAGCTCAGGATGACGAGGCCCAAGGCGATCGCTTGAAGCGCGGCCCAGGGTCGCGGATCGAGGAGCAAGGTGCTCGTTGCGGTCACCGCGTTTAGAGTGAGCGCCGTCCGAACGAAGAACTCCTTCGAGCCTGAGCTGGTCCAGGCGAACGCGAGCAGCGGGATCGAAGCGAGCAGGCCGTAGCCCAGCCAGATCGTCGATGCGGATAGTTGTGTCGTCCAAGGGGTTGCGGCGCTGATGAAGGCAGCGACCGAAAGAAGAGCGGGCACGGCTGCAAAGCGTTCGATCGTCGCGTCGCCGCTCTTTTTGCCGAACGCGAAGAGCGCGATCGCTCCCGTTCCGAGAAGGGTTCCCCAGAACGCGGTCGAAACGTCGTAGAACAGAACCTGTCGTGCAGCGATGACCGCAGCCGGTGCGAGGAGAGAGGCGATCGCGAGCCGTGATTCCAGGGTTGTCGGCTTGGCGCGAGCGGCACACCAGGCGGTGATGCCCAAGATCGGTACCACGGTGAGGGTTGCCCCGAGGGGGCTTCGACTGGGGACCAACAAGAGCGCGTGACTAGCCACGCTCGCCAAGGTGAGCAGGCGTGCATCCGGTCGCGCGAGCACTCGAAAGGCGGCCCAAATCAGGGGAATCAGAGCGATTGCGGCGCCGGCAACGAGCAGAACCGCTGCCAGCGGACTTGGGGCCACCCACTGCGCGACGTGCGCCACGCTGTCGGTGGCTGTGCCGAACTGCGAGAGAACGAAGCCCCCGAGCACGCCAGCGTGAATGGGAATCAGGGCGAGCAGGGCGAGCATCAGCACGCGGGCGCTCTTGCCCTCCTGCATTCGAATGCCGCAGACATAGGCCAGGGCGGGAAGCAGTGCGGTCATTCCGAGCAGCGTGAGATAGCGCGGCACGTCCCCGACCTGGTCCCAGCTCTGAACCAGGAAGGTCGCTGCAGCGGCGATGATCATGGCGGCGCCACACCAGCGCAGCATCTGAAACAGTCGTTGAAGTCGCGTTTCCATCGGCACTCCTAGCTATGCTCCGCGCGCAGCTCTTCGAGCTCGAGGCGAAGGTCCGAGGTTTCGTCGAGCGCTTCGAGCTCTGCTTCGAACGCGTCGACAGGCTCTGCGCATTCCGAAGCGATTTCGATCTCACCGACGCGGGTCTCCCAACGGTCGAAGACCTCTTCGAGGTCGCCGATCGGTCCGCTGGTGCTTGCCATTCCATGGGCAGCCTCCGCGCGAGACTGGCGGGTCCGCATGAGGTTTTTGCGTTCGCTGAGCTCGCAAAGGCGCGCGTTCAACATCCGGATGCCGTCGCTCAGCTCTTTGTGAGAGCGCTCGTGATCGGCGAGTCGCTGCCGCAACTGCTGCAAGCGGCGCTCGGAGGCCTTGAACCGTCGCATGCACTCGAGCGCCACCTCTTCCTCGTCGGCAGCCTTGGCTCGCCGGCGCCAAACTTCGATTCCGCGCTCTTCCTGAGCGAGCCTGTCGCGCAGGCATTGCTGGTCGCGCTCCACCCGCTTGAGTTGAACTCGCGCTCGCGCCGTCGCCTGGCGAACACGCCCGATCGCGGCGCTCACCGCTGCTTCGTGATTTTCGACCTGGGCCAGCACCCCGTCGACCCAGCTCGTCACGCTCATCGTCCATCGTTTCATTCGATTCATGGAAACCTCCTGCGCTCTGCAGAGCAGTTAGCGTGCCAGGCAGATACGCTTGGAATCATTGGGGAAATTTGGTCGCGAACCACGGCTGAGTACAAAGAATGCACATAGTGTGTACAATCTATGCACATGTTTGATGCTCAGACGGCTGCTCGGCTGGACGCGATCGGGAAGCTCGGCTTCACCAATCCATTCGGTCCCGAGCGGCCCAGGCTAGAGGCGATCATCGTTGGGGAGCGGGTGGCGCGGTCCTCGCCCTGGAGCCGTTCCCTGGACTGGCCGCTCGAAGATCCGGCGCTCCCTGCCATCAAAGAAGAAGCCGAACGACAAATGGCGGCCGCGCAGACCGGTTTCGAGAAGGGTGAAAAGTACAGCGCGCAGGACCGGGAGCTGCTTGTTGGCCTCGCCTTGTACGTCCTTTACTACCGCCACGACTCCGCGCTCTATGAGTCGATCATCGCAGACTCGGCGCCGGAGACGGTTGCCTTCTACGACGCGTTCGAAGCCGACTTCCGAGCTCTGTTCCGTCACCTCGACCCGCCTGCCTGGGCAAGCGGGCCCGCCGAGCTATTCGCGCTCTTCTTCCAAACAAGGCGCGCGTTTCACTTTGTCTTTCATCAGATATTGGGCACGTCGATTGCGGCGGCGAAGCTGCGTGCAAACGTTTGGGAGTCTTTGTTCACCCACGACCCCTGGCGCTATCTGCGTCACCTTCGAGGTCGCATGCACGAGTCGAGCACCTTGATCCTCGGGCCGTCGGGTACAGGCAAGGAGCTCGTGGCGAGCGCGATCGGACTCTCCTCGTTCATTCCCTTCGACGAACGGCGGCGCCGTTTCGCGCGCGATTTTCGCACGGCGTTTCATCCGCTGCATCTCGCGGCGATGTCCAAGACGCTGATCGAATCTGAGCTCTTCGGACACCGAAAAGGGTCGTTTACGGGGGCAACCGCGGACAGGATGGGCCATCTCGAAGGACGATCGTCGAGCGAGACCATATTCATGGACGAGATCGGCGAGCTCGATCCGGAAGTCCAGGTGAAGCTTCTCAGGGTGCTTCAGTCGCGAACCTTTCACCGCTTGGGGGACAGCGAGCCAAGGAGCTTTGGCGGCAAGGTGGTGGCTGCGACGAACCGGGACTTGGCTTGTGAAATGGAAGCCGGGCGTTTTCGCGAGGACCTCTACTACCGCCTCTGCTCGGACGTGATCCGAACTCCGTCGCTCAAAGAGCAGCTTGCGGGGGATCGTGGCGAGCTCGGGCATCTCGTCCAAGTTTTGATTCAACGCACCCTAGGCGCCGCGGACAGCGCGAGCTTCGCGGAAGTCATGAGCGGAATCCAGAGCGGGGTCGGCTATGATTACCCATGGCCCGGCAACATTCGCGAGCTCGAGCAGTGTGTGCGTAACCTGCTGATCCACGGCCGCTACCTTCCAGCGACCGAGCCTCGGGCAAGCGGCGACTTCGACGCGCTCATCGGGGACATGCAAAACGGAACCGCGACCTTAGACCAGGTAGTCTCCGCCTACAGCCGCTGGGTCTACCAACGGGAAGGCAACCTCAGCCGAGCTGGCGAAGTCCTCGGCATCGACCGCCGCACAGTCGCCAAACACATCGGGGACACTCTCTACCCCCCCAAGCATCTGAAATAACAAGATTTCTCCGGCACGGATCGCAGCGACTTCGTTTGAGCGAGGCTTTCCAGGGGAGTGAAAGGGCTATTTATGTGCCGCTGCGATCTTTCTCGCAGAACCGCTCCAATATCGGGTATTTAGAACCCCGGAGAGTGTCCCCTTCTGTGACTACGGTGCGGCTGTTTACGCCTACGGGTTGGGTGATTGGGACTTTGCATGTTCCCGAGGGGGTGGGGTTGTTGCCTTTCTTGAATGGCGGAGAGGCGTTTTTCCGGATGACCAACGTCAGCATGGCGGAGCAACCTCAGACGATTCCGTTTCTGGCGCTGCAGCGTAAGGCCGTCCTGATCGTCGTGCCCGGTGAAGAGGCGATGCTGGGCCTGCGGGAAGACGACGAGCGCGAGCGTCACGAAGTGGCGTGCCTGTTTGCCGGTGGTCTGGTGATGGGAACGCTACCGCTGCCCAAGGGCGTTCGGGTTTCCGACGAGCTCATGCATTCCCGAGAGTTCTTCGCGATCGAGGATTGTACCGTGGGCATCGATGCCTCACCTGATCCAGTCATGGAAGCCGAAGAGCTGGTGTTCGTGCATGCCGCCGAGATGTTCGGCGTTGCGGAGCTCGAAGCCGAGTGATCGCGGTCCTCGCGGTGAGCGCGCTCAGTCGGCCAAGGCCGCGCGCATGACGTCGAGCGGCGGCTCGAAGCCGGTCCACATCTCGAAGGCGATCGCACCCTGGTGAAGCAGCATCCCGAGGCCATCGACCGTCTGTAGGCCGCGCTCCTGTGCGCGCGCGAGCAGGGCGGTTTGGAGCGGCTTGTACACCATGTCGAGCACCGCCGCTTCGTCGGGCAGCGCTTCGATCGGAAGAGAATCGGCGAACGCCTGCGCGCCCGGATTCGACTCGAGGGTCGCGCTGGTCGCCTGAACGAGCAGCGTCGCCGCCGCGAAACGGCTTTGTGCTTCGCTGAGCGGTGCCGCCTCCAAAGGGCAGGCGAGCTCGCCGGCGAGGGACCGGCGTAGGGCTTCGCCTTGCTCGGGCCTTCGCGAGAGCACGCTGATCTGAGCCGCGCCAGCATTCGCCAGCCCCACGACGGCCGCACGCGACGCGCCCCCTGCGCCGAGCAGCACCACGCGGGCGCCCCGAACCGAGACACCGGCTTCCTGCAGCGAACGCACGAGGCCTGGGGCGTCGGTGTTGTGTCCCAGGTACCGGCCGTCGGTACGGACCACTGTGTTCACGGCGCCGATCGCGCGTGCAGCCGGAGCGACCTCGTCGAGCAGCGGCATGATCGCCTCTTTGTGCGGCACGGTGAGGTTGTAACCGTCAATCCGAGCTGCGTGCCTGGCCCCTATCGCCTCGGCCAAGCCTTCCGGGGGCGACCTCGAAACGCTCGTAGCGAAGCTCGATGCCCAGCGTCGCTGCGGCGGACTCGTGCATCTGGGGCGACTTCGAATGGGCCACCGGCCAACCGAAGATCCCCAGGCGAATCGGATTAGTCATGGCTTTCGACCCTTGCGCCAAACTCTCCATCGGACACTCGGACGCGCAGCCGATCGCCTTGCTTCACTTCGGAACGGCTCCGGACCGCGCGGCCGGTCGACTCGTCAAGGGCAATCGCGTAGCCGCGCTCGAGCACCCGCAGCGGCGACAGCGCGTCCAGCTGCGCACAGAGCTCTGCGTAACTCGCGCGGGCTTCTTGAACCATCGGCCGCCCGCGGCCCTTCAGCCGAAACTCGAGGGTCTGCAGGCGATCACGACGATGGCGAACGGGCAATCTACCCGCATCCCGGAGCTTGGCGGTGATGGCGGCGAGCTCGCGCTGATCGCGGCGCAACACCGAACGCGGATCCATGCGCATCAGCTGCTGGCGGAGCTCGGCCAGGCGCTCCCGCCGGGCGCGTTGCTTGGAACGTTGCGTCTGCTGCAGCTGTGCTTGCAAGTCGCGGAGCTCTCGACGAACCGGGGCGATCACGCGTCGCGCGCCGTAGAGGGGGCGAAGCTGCCGTTCGAGGCGAAGACGAAGGCCCCCGACGCGATTGTCCAGCGCCTGTTGCAGCCGCCGCTCCCAAGAGCGAAGGTCGCGCTGTAGGGCCTCACGCTCGGGCACGGCGATCTCGGCTGCGTTGGAGGGCGTAGCGGCTCGCAGGTCGGCGACCAGGTCGGCGATGGTGATGTCGACTTCGTGGCCGACGCCGCTCACGACCGGCACTCGGCACGCTGCAATCGCGCGCGCCACGCCTTCGTCGTTGAACGCCCAGAGGTCCTCGGCGGACCCGCCGCCGCGCGAGACGATCACCAGATCCAAATCGTCGACTCGCTGAATCAGCTCGAGAGCAGCAACGATGCTTGCCGGCGCGTCTTCGCCTTGTACGCGGCAATCGGCGACGAGGATCTGTACGGGGCAGCGCTCGGAGGCCACGCGAATGATGTCGCGAAGGGCAGCGCCCGTGCGGCTCGTGACGACGCCGACCCGTCGCGGCAGCGCGGGCAGCGGGCGTTTTCGCTCCTGGTCTAGCAGGCCCTCGGCCTCGAGCTTCTCGCGCAGCCTTCGGAATTGGGCTGCCAGATCGCCCTCACCGGCAAGCTGGGCCGAGCGCGCAATGAGCTGGAACTGGCCACGCGCCGTATAGAGAGACAGGGTGCCGCGGAATCGAATCCGGGCTCCGTTCTCCAAGGGCGCCTTGCTGCGCCGGACATCGGACTGGAACATCACGCCCCGCAGCTGCGCCGGGTCTTCCTCGTCATTGAGCGTGAAATAGACATGACCCTTGGCGCGCCGCACATCGGAAAGCTCGCCCTCGATGAGGACCTTGCCCCAGTGGTCCTCGAGGGTGTGGCGAACCGCACGGTTGACTTCGCTCACGCGGAAGACACGTTCATCGTCATCATGGCCTTGGCTCTGAAGACGATCGAACAGCGGCATCTCCGACATGCGCAGAACCTAGCCGCAATCAATCCCATGAAAAAGGGAACGGTCCCCTTTTTGTCGAACTGAGAGCTATGCCTGTCGTCGTCGTTGGGGTGGGGTCGAATCTCGGAGCGCGTGAGGCGGCGATCCGTGCGGCGGCCGATTTGCTCGATGCACGGGTAGGGATCGAGGTTTGCGCGGTTTCCAAGATCTACGAAACCGAACCTCTGGGCCCGCCTCAGCCGCGCTATCTCAACGCAGCGCTTCGTCTGGAGACGCAAGTCCCGCCCAGCGAGCTTTTGTCGGTCTTGCTGCGAACCGAGCGTCGTCTCGGTCGCCGCCGCAACCCCGCCGAGCGATGGGGCCCGCGCAGCATCGACCTAGACCTTCTCTGGGACGAGCGCGGACCGCACCAATCGCCTGGTCTTCTGGTGCCTCACCGCGAGCTTGAGAACCGTGACTTCGCCCTCGGGCCGCTTCTCGATGTCGTTCCCGAGCTCGCCCAGTCGCTCGGACCGTCGCTCGCAGAGCTCGGGGGCGCACCGCTGCTTTGGACCCGCGAGACGCTCATCCAGGTAGAAACATCTTCGAAGGGCTTCGAGGTCGATGTGGAAGCGGACTCCCTGGTCGATGCGTGTGCGCTCTGTGTCTGCGAACCCCGAGCTCCCGCAGGACGCCCCTGGTCGAGCCGCCATCTGCGCATCGAAGCTGGCGTCGAACAGTTTTCAGCCGCGGTGCACGAGGTTGTGCGAAGCGGGTTTTCGATCCACCGCTCGACGATCAGTCACTGTTCGAAATCACAGTGGGCCTTGGAATTTCATGGCGTATCCATGGGAAAGCCTGCCGCGACCCATGTACGACTTTGGAATACCTCACCGGAGCATCGCCAGTTTCGCCTACGCCGGACGGCTCTTTTTAACCCCTAACAAGAGTCGTTTTCTCACCGAATCGTTTGTTGCTTCACGAATCGATAGCTAATCTGAAGCGGGGGTTGCAGGCAAGACAACATGGCAGAAGCACGCAAGGACAAGCGCACGCTGCTTTCGTTGAAGATCCGGTACAAGAGCGCAACGCTCGAGGACTTCATCGAACGCTACAGCAGTGACATCTCGCGGGGGGGTGTATTCATCAAGGCCAAGAAGCCCTTGGCGGTGGGTACACTTCTAAAGTTCGAGTTCATGCTTCAAGACGAGTCGACGCTCATCCATGGGGTCGGACGCGTCGTGTGGAGACGTGAACAAGCCGATGCGACCGCGGACGACCCGCCTGGCATGGGCATCAAGTTCATCAAGATGGACTCTAGCTCCCGCTCCGTCGTGCAGAAGATCGCCGATGACCGCGTCTACCCCGGTGTCTTCGAGCAGGGCAAAGAGGGAGAGCGCCCTCCTGTAGCGGACGAATCGCTCCTGCTCGAAGACGAGCTCGAACAGGAAGAACAAACCCAAGTCCGGCACGTGAGTGAGTTCCTCGCCTCTGCGCTCGAAGAGGGCGGGGCCGGTGAGGTTGCTCAACGCGAAGCGCAGGCAGGAGCAGAGCGCGCACGCCGGAGCAGCGAGCAGAACCGCGGCGCCACGGCTTATGGGGCGTTCTCGGCGCCGCAGGAAGTTTCTTCGCGGCAGAAGCAATCGCTTGGCGAAGCGCAATCGCGTGGCGCGATGTCCGCGTTTGGCGGATCGGCAGCCAGCACAGCCGCGCGCGTCACCGGTTCGGTCGCACCGGCGCTCGACGATGTCGACCCGGATGACGATTTCCTCGAGAGCGAAACGACCAAGGTTCACGACTACCCGGCCGAGAGCTACCGCCCTGAAGCCGCTGCCACGGTGATCGCCAAGGACGCCATGTCGCCGCTCTTCGCGGAGAGGCGAGCAACACCGGTGGTGCCTGCGGGCGACACGACGGGCCATTCGTTCGAAGACTCGGTTCCAGATCTATTCGGTCCGGAGTCGGCTGACTCGTTCGGCCCTGCGCCCGGTGAGATCATCGACGTCAAGATGTTCGAGTCCGACAAGCCCAAGGGCCGCGCCCCCGTTCCCGAGGCACCGGGGATTCCATCGGAGGCTTTCAAGGTTCCGCAGGCGCCCGAGCCGGTTTGGACGACGCGGCCGACTCCCGAGAAGAAGGCCCGGCCCGGCTTGGTCATTGTGCTCATCGCGGTTACTGCTTTTGCCGGCCTGGGAGTCCTCGGATGGCAGCTCGGATTCTTGGACGGCGTGATCGCAGCAATCGCGCCCACTGAGAGCCCGTCCGCGAAGCCCGCTAGGGTGGCCGAGCCAGTTGCGGCGCCCGTGATCAAGCCCGAAGAGGCCGCGGCGCAAGCCCCTGGTTCGCAAGAGGCCCCCGCCGAGGGTGCAGCCGATGAGGCTCAAGCGAATGCCGAGGCTCCGGCCGAAGCCGCGCCGGCCGAAGCGGCGCCTAGCGAAGCCGCCGATACCGGCATGATGAAGTTCGAGGTCATTTCAGAACCGCCTGGCGCGTTCGTGAGCGTCAATGGCAAGCGCGCCGGACGCACGCCGCTCGAAATCGAACACGAGGTTGGGACCAAGCTCTCGATCTACGCAAAGATTCGCGGCTCTCTGGGTCAGCGCCAGAAGGTCGAGGTTGTCGCCGGTCAAGAGCCGGTGAGCTTCCAGTTCGCGCCGCTTCCGTACGTGCTCGAGGTCGTCACCAGCCCTGCGGGCGCCATGGCGAGTGCAGTCGGTGGCGGGGTGGTCACCACGCCTGGCGAGCTTCAGTTCAAATCGATGCCACGGTCGCGCAGGGTCGTGATCTCGATGGAAGGCTACGAGACGGCGAACGCATCGGTGCTGCGTCGTTCATTCACCGAAGAGACGCGACGCATGTTCGGGACACTGAACGTCACGCTGCAGAAGGAAGGCGCCGCGCCGAGCCCGAAGGCCGACGAGCCCGCGCCGACTGAGGCAAAGGCCGAACAGCCTGCCGAGCCTGCGCCGAGTGAGGCGAAGCCCGAGCCGCCTGCACCGAGCGAGGCAAAGGCCGAGCCGCCCGCGGAGCCCAAGGCTGTTGAAGAGGCCCCTGCGCCTAGTGAAACAGACGCTGCCGACGCCCCTTAGGCTTTCGGTACAGCACACGAACGCACAGCAGGCCGGCCAGAAAGCCACCGATGTGCGCGAACCAGGCGACGCCGCCGCCGCCTTCCGCGATCATGCCGAGGGATAGGTAGCCCTGCACCAGCTGCAGGACGAACCAGAGCACGATGAAAATCGCCGCAGGCACTTCCATGAAGTGGATGAAGATGAAGATGGGGATGAGCGTGACGACGCGGGCGTGCGGGAAGAGGGTCATGTAGCCGGCGAGGACGCCCGAGATCGCCCCTGACGCGCCGATCATGGGCACCACGCTGTCGGGGTCGACGAGAACCTGCCCTAGGACCGCCCCGAGCCCGCACAGGACGTAGAACAGCAAGAAGCGGCCGCGGCCGAGCACGTCCTCGACGTTGTCGCCGAAGACGTGAAGAAAGAGCATGTTGCTGCCGAGATGCAGCAGCCCACCGTGCAGAAACATGCTGGTGTACGGTGTGACCCAGCTGCCGAGCGCGCCGCCGTCGATGCGTGGCGCAGTCCAGTTGCCGTTCACGATGACGTCGGGGATCACCCCGAAGCGCATGACCAGGGTTTCGGTCTCGGCCCTGTCCAGGCTCAAGCTCAGCATGAAGACGAGAAGGTTCGCGCCGATGATCGCCCAGGTGACGACGGGGGTGCGGCGCGTGTGGTTGATGTCGCGGATAGGTATCACGATCGGGCTCTCTATAGCGCGTCACCGAGGCAGCCGCAGTGCCTCGTGCTAAAGCAGGCCCATGGATGCGGGTCATCTGCTTGGGCCTAACGGACCGCTGGCCCGCGGCATTCCGGGCTACGAGCACCGGCCGGGGCAGATTCGAATGGCCCGCGCGGTGCAGGATGTCCTGCATCACGATGGTGTCCTGTTGATCGAGGCAGGAACCGGCACCGGGAAAACCTGGGCGTATTTGATCCCTGCGCTGCTGAGCGGGCGCCGGGTGATGGTCTCGACCGGCACCCGTGCGCTGCAGGACCAGATCATGGAAAAGGACCTGCCCGCGTTGAAAAGCCAGCTCGGAATCGACATCGACGCGGCCTGTGTGAAGGGCCTGAGCAACTACCTGTGCCTCCGGCGCTTTGGGGAGCTGGCGAGCAGCGTCGACGCCACGCAGCCCCGCTTCGCCCGCTCGCTCCCTGCGCTTCGCAACTGGATCGAGAGCAGCGAATCGGGCGACCGCGCGAGCCTGGCCTCGATTGCCGAGGAAGACCCCATTTGGTCGCGCGTGGTGAGTGGGTCGGACACGCGCATCGGCTCGCGTTGCGAGCACTACGAAGACTGCTTTGTGACCCGCGTGCGCCGACGGGCGGAGAGCGCTCAGCTGCTGATCGTCAATCATCACCTGTTTTTCGCGGACCTTGCGCTTCGAGATACCGGCTTTGCTTCGGTCCTGCCCGACTACGACGCGGTCATCTTCGATGAAGCGCATCAGATCGAGGACACGGCGACGCTCTTCTTCGGCTCGAGGCTCTCGACCGCCATGCTCGAGCGACTGGTCCGCGATGCTCGAACGGCCTTGCGCGGTGAACGCGGCGAAAAGAAACAGACGACGCGCCTGCTCGATGCCGTGCTTCAGCAGTCCTCGAATTTCTTCAGCGCTCTACCCGGCAACGCCGGCGGCGGCCGCGTTCCCTTGCCTCCGGAAGCCATCCCCGAAGACGCGCTATTCGCTCTCGACAACACGCTCGCAGAGCTCGGCGCATCCTGCCGGAGCATTCGGCCTCCAAGAGAGAACGCCCTGCAAATTGCAAGGCGAGCCGACCAGCTCCGGGATGCGCTCGGCTCCCTCGAAGCGCCCGGGCAGGTGAGCTGGGCGCAGGCATCTGGACGAAGCCCCGCCGTAGGCTCGAGCCCGATCGACGTGGGTCCGCTCTTGCGGGAGCGCCTTCACGAACGTGTCCCTTGCGTGGTGTTTACCAGTGCGACGCTGACCACTGGTGGGGACTTCCGATTCCTCAAGCGCCGTCTCGGGATCGAAAACGAAGTCAGCGAGGAGCTCGTCGAGTCGCCGTTCCGCTACGAGGAGCAAGCTGCGCTCTACGCCCCGACTCACCTACCCGACCCTCGCGCCTCGGACTTCCCCGACGCTGCCGTCAAAGAGATCCTCGAGCTCATACGCTTGAGCGAAGGAGGCGCGTTCGTTCTTTCCACCTCGCTTCGCATGATGCGTATTCTCTCGGAACGCGTCGGGGAGCAGCTCGACTACGAGTGGTTCGTTCAAGGCGACGCGCCGAAGCAAACCCTGCTCGACCGGTTTCGCGATCAGGGCAACGCGGTTTTGTTCGCGACCGCGAGCTTTTGGGAGGGCGTCGACGTTCCCGGATCAGCGCTTCGGCTCGTCGTCATCGACAAACTCCCCTTTGATGTTCCAAGCGACCCGGTGGTCGCCGCCCGTTGCGAACGCCTCGAAGAAGCCGGCGAATCCGCCTTCATGCGCTACCTGGTCCCCGCGGCGGCACTCTCTTTGAAACAGGGCTTCGGACGCCTGATTCGCACCAGGCAGGACCGAGGTGTCGTCGCCATCCTCGATTCGAGAATCCGCCGCAAAGGCTACGGAAAAGTGTTTCTGAGAAGCCTTCCGCCCGCCCGCGTCTGCGACAGCCTCGACGAGGTCAAGGAACTCTTGATCTCCGCGGGCCAAAACCCCAACATGGCTTCGGTATCCGCGTCCTGAAGGAGGCCCCTTGACTCAAGCCGCCGCCGAGCAGCAAGGCTCCGCCGCCATCCCCGAAGCCCAGCATCGAATCGAGCCCACCTCCGAGGGGAGGCTCGACGAAGCGCTCGCCATCCTCGAGGACCACCGCAACGAATGGGTAGCGCTCGACATCGAAGAGCGCATCGAGCTTCTCGTACATGTACGCGAGAGAGCCGTCGAGGTCGCCGAGCGCTGGGTCGCGGCGTCCGTGGAAGCCAAGGGCATGACCTTCGGCAATGTCGAAGAGGGCGAAGAGTGGCTGGTCGGCCCGGCGGCTATCGTCAAGAACATCAGCGTCCTCATTACCTCACTTCAGGACATCGAGGACCAGGGCGTGCCGCAGCTTCCAAGAGCAGCGTTCGCGCGCCCCGACGGTCAGGTGGTCGCTCCGGTGTTTCCGCTGGACGGGTTCGACGGGCTGCTCTTTCAGGGCTTCAGCGCCGAAGTCTGGATGCAGCCCGGGGTCAGCCTCGAGAGCCTGAGCGAGAACCAGGCTTCGTTCTATCGGGACAAGTCGCCGAAGGGGAAGCTCTGCCTGGTGCTCGGCGCGGGCAACGTCTCTTCGATTGGGCCCATGGACACCCTCTACAAGCTCTTCGTGGAGGGCCAGGTCGTCCTGCTGAAGATGAACCCGGTCAACGAGTACCTCGGTCCGCTGGTCGACGAGATGTTCGAGCCGCTTCGTACGCGTGGCTTCTTTCGCCTGGTCTACGGCGGCGCGGCTGAGGGGGAGTACCTCTGCACGCATCGCCTGGTCGAGGAAATTCACGTCACCGGTTCGGACAAGACCCACGACGCCATTGTGTTCGGCGTGGGCGAAGAAGGGGCGCGCAGAAAGGCAGCGGACGAAGCGCGCAACCCGAAGCGAGTCAGCTGCGAGCTCGGAAACGTGAGCCCCGTCATCATCGTCCCGGGCCCCTGGTCGCAAAAGGACCTGGACTTTCATGGGATGAATCTCGCGTCGACCATCGTGAACAACGCGGGCTTCAACTGCACGGCGACGAGGGTCATCGTGCAGCACGAGCAATGGGACCAGCGCGACGCGCTGCTGGACTTCAGTTCGAAACGCATTTCGGAAGGTCGGCGATCGGAAGCCGTACTACCCGGGAGCTGAAGAGCGTCAGAAGATGTTCCTCGAGCGTCATCCCGACGCCGAACAGTTCGGCGCCAAGGGTGATGGCCACGTGCCCTGGACGCTGATCCACCACCTCGACCCGACTCAGACCGACGACATCTGCTTCAACACCGAGTCCTGGTGCGGACAGACCAGCGAGGTCGCACTGCCGGCGTCGTCGATCGTCGAGTACATCGACCAGGCTGTCGAGTTCTGCAACGAGAGCGTTTGGGGCACGCTGGCTTGCAGCATCTTCGTCCACCCGAAGTCGCTGAAGGACCCGGCCGTTGCAGATGCGGTCGAGCGCGCGATTGCCAATCTCCGCTACGGCGCCATTGCGGTGAATCACTGGTCGGGCCTGGTCTACGGCCTGGTGACACCCACCTGGGGCGCGTTCCCGGGGCACGAGCGCAAGGACATTCGATCGGGACAGGGCGTCGTGCACAACACGTTCATGTTCGACCGGCCACAGAAGTCGGTGCTTCGGGGGCCGTTCCGCGTCTTCCCTAGGCCCGCCTGGTTTGTCGACAACGACAGGGCGGTCGCGGTCGGTCCGAGGCTCACCTACTTCAACGCCGACCCGTCCCTGGCCAGGCTCCCTGGGCTGCTCTGGGCGAGCATGTTCGGCTAGCCGCCGCGACGCCCGAGCAAGGCTTCGTAGGTTCGCTCTGGGTGAGCCTCGCTCGCGACTTCGTAGGCCGGCGCCGTGCCAGCCAGGCTCCTGCAGCTGGCCGAAGGCGTCCCGAGCCCCCTCGTGGCCGGCCCGCTGGTCGACCACCTGCTCAAAGCCTGCGGCGAGCAGTGCCTCCGCGGCGCGCAAGGAGCGGTTGCCGGAGCGACAGCCGAGCACGAGCTTGCTGTCCTTCGCAAAGACGGCGGCGACCACCGACATGAAGTCTCCGTTGGGACGCATCCCGGTCGGAGTCGCGTGCAACAGTGGGATGTTGTAAGCGCCGGGCGTGTGCCCTGCTTCGAACTCCGGGATCGAGCGAACGTCGAGGTAGACGTAGCCATCCTCTTTGACGAGCGCGTCGGCCTCTTGGGGTGAAACCCTCTTGACGGTCATGCCTTACCTCTAAGGAACACGCGATTGCGGAGCAAGTGGGCGGCTCACCGGCTCGCGTCTTTCAAGAACAGATTCTCCAGCGATTGCCGCTCGGGTACCAGGGCGTCCAGCCTGGCGCCCGCCGCGCTCGAGATTCGGAGGATCTCGTCGACCGCCTTCTGGCCGTCCACTCTCAGGGTCAGATGCCCGGCCCCGTCGTCGACGATCATCCCCCGGGAGCCGAGCGCATCTTTGAGCTTCTGCGAGGCACCGCTCAGCCGGATTTCGACGCGGCGCCCCGCCGACTCCAACAGGTCGTGGACCTGCCCCTCGGAGGTGATCTTGCCCTGCTGCATGATCACCACGCGGTCGCAGAGCAGCTCCACGTCGCTCAGGATGTGGCTCGTGAACAGGAGCGTCTTGCCGCGGGCCCGCTGTTCGAGCAGGAGGTCGCGCACTTCTTTGCGGCCGATCGGGTCGAGGCCGCTCATCGGCTCGTCGAGGACCAGGAGCTCCGGGTCGTGCAGGAGCGCCTGTGCAAGTCCGATCCGCTGCATCATGCCCTTGGAGAACTTGCCGATCGGCCGGTCTGCCGCGTGCCGGAGGCCCACCTTATCGATCATTTCTTCGGAGCGAGCGCGGCGCTCGTCCTTCGGCATACCGACGAGCCGCCCGCACAGGTCGAGGAACTCGATGGGCTTGAGGTACTGATAGATGTACGGGTTCTCGGGCATGTAGCCGACCCGCTTGGCGGCTTCGCGGTCGTCGGCCGAGCGACCGAAGATCCGGATCTCGCCCTCCGTCGGGAAGATCAGTCGCAGAATCGACTTGATGGTGGTCGTCTTGCCTGCGCCATTGGGACCAAGCAGGCCGAAAATCTCGCCCCGCCTGACGGAGAAGCTCGTCCCTTGCACTGCGTCGACGCGCTTTCGAAAAAAACCGATGTGGAAGGTCTTGCGCAGCCCTTTCACCTCTAGAACCAGCTCTTCACCCATGGAGCACCTCACGAAGGCGGTTCACGACTTCCTCGACTTCGGCGTTCCGCATCTGCGGGTAAAGTGGCAGCGCAATGCCGCGCGCCGCGATGTGTTCGCTGATCGGCAGCGAAGCGTCGCTCCCGGTGAAGCTCCCAAGCTTGTGAATCGCGAATGACAAAAGGCCGGCTTCGACGCCTCGCTTGCGGAGCTTCTGGCGGACTGAGTCGCGGTCGAACCCTTGTGGAAGGATGGCGCCGAAGGTCTGGTAGTTCGATTCCGCGCCAGCGGGCGTGCTTTGAAGGTCGAGCTCGCCTTCCAAGGCCGAGGTATAAAGCGCGGCAAGCTCACGCCTTCGTCCTAGGATCTCGTCGAGGCGCTGAAGTTGCGCGAGCCCGAGGGCTGCCGCCATTTCGGTCATGCGGGAGTTACCCGCAGCGACGACGAACGCTCCGCCGAGCTGTCCGTGGTTGCGAAGCATCCGAAGCTTGTCGGCGATGTCGTCGTCGTCGGTCAGGCACATCCCGCCCTCGCCTGTCGTCAAGATCTTTCGCGGGTGAAAGCTGAGGCAGGACACCAGGCCGAGGCTGCCGCAGGGGCCGCCCGCAAAGCGACTCCCGATGGCGCACGCCGCATCTTCGATGATCGGCAGCGAGCCGAGCGCCTCCGCAATCGCCTGGGCGCGCACGGGGTTGCCGAACTGGTCGATGACGATCGCCGCCTTGGTGTTCCCAGTCCGTGCGGCGCGAAGCGCTTCGGCGGTGCTGTTCCACTCTTCTTGATCGATGTCGACGAAGCTCACCTTCGCACCGGAAAGGCGAATCGCATGTGCCGGGCTCGGCCAGCTCAGCGCTGGGCAGATCACCTCGTCACCGGCACCCACTTGCAGCGTCTTGAGCGCGAGCTGTAGCGCAGAGGTGCCACTCGACACGGCGACGGCGTGCCGGCGACCGAGCAGTGCCGCGACCGCCTGCTCGAAGCGCTCGACCAGGGCCCCCTGCACCAGTTGTCCAGACTCGAGAACTGCGGCGACAGCGCGGCGCTCGTCCTCGCCGATCCATGGTTTTGCTAGGCGAATCAAAGTCCGTTCATCTTACCAAATCACTTGCCGAAACGACCAGATTGCGGGGGGCCGCGCTCGGCCGCACCCTAGAGGTGTGGAACTAGCGCTGCAGCTCGACGCCTTGGAACGAGCTTTGACGCGCCTCGGGATACGCCTTCGGGAAGAGGAGCTCCCCGAGGAGGCGCATGTCGACGGAGGCCTTTGCAGCGTCCGGGGCGAGATGCTGCTCTATGTTTCGCCGAGCGCCCCACCCTGGCGAAGAGCCGAGGTGCTGCTCGGCGCGCTCCGCCGCTTGCCCCACGGTGACATTTGGCTCCCTCCAGAGATTCGCCGCCTGCTTCCGAGCGAGGAATCCTGCGACAAGGCGCTTGGGCTGGTACCCTTGAAAGACGAGGAAGCATAGTGGCTGGACTTGGCTTGATACTTTCGGGAGGTGGTGCGCGAGGAGCGTACGAGGTTGGCGTCCTCCAATACATCTTCAGCGAGTTCGTCGACGCCAGGGGGACCGGACCCAAGGTCGACCTGATCTCGGGGACGAGCGTCGGCGCGGTCAACGGCGCCTTCGTCGCTTCTGCAATCGGTGATGTGCCGAGCGCGGTCAAACAGCTCGTCTCCATTTGGACCGAGCTCGAGCTGCCTCACGTCCTCGGCTTTGGTCTTCGCCAGGCCGCAGGTCTCTATCGCGTGCTTCTCGGCGGCTCCGGTCAGGCGCGGGGCGTCTTCGACCCCGCCCCGCTATCGGCTCTCGTCGGCAGAAACGTTCGCTGGCGACGGCTCCGGCAGAACATCCGCAGTGGCGCGCTTCGAGCGCTCACGGTGAGCACGACACACGTGGGCACCGGGCAGCCCGTGATTTTCGTCGATTCGGCTCCTGGCGTTGGAATTCCTGATAGTTTGGGCCTGCACGCCCTAGTCCGCCGGGCTCAGATCGGCCAGCACCACGTGCTCGCTTCGGCAGCGATTCCGCTGATCTTTCCGCCCGTCGAAATTGGCGACGAGATCCATTGCGACGGCGGCCTTCGCCTCAACACGCCGATGGGGCCTTCGGTTCATCTAGGCATGAACCGCTTGCTCGTCATTGGGCTTTCAACTCCGCACCCGCCCGGCGCGCGCGCGGTTCAAGACGGCAAGTACCCGGGCGCGACGTACATGCTCGGCAAGGTGCTCAACGCTTTTCTTCTCGATCACGTCAACACCGACCTCCTCGAAGTCCAGCGCATCAACGACTTTCTTCGAGATGGCGTGCGCGCGTACGGTCCTGAGTTTCTCGACCGGATCAACGAGGCCGGGAAGGCCCGTGGCGCCTTGGCGCAACGGCGCCTGCTGAGCTCATTGGTCCTGCGGCCCAGTATCGACATCGGACAGGTTGCCTCCGAATACCTGGCTTCCAATCGTGTTCGTTTTGGGAAGAGCCTCGGGCGTGCCTTCATCAGCATGCTCGATGTCGGCGCCGGGGCGGACGCGGATTTGGCGAGCTATCTCTTGTTCGACGGCGGCTTTGCGCAGACCCTAATCGAAATGGGCCGGCGCGATGCACACGCCAAGCGAGCCGAGATCGAGGCCTTTCTCTTCGAAGACCCTGATTCCATCCTCTCCACAGCGCGCACTGTGGATTCGGAGGCACATTCAGATTCCAAACCCTCGGAATAGCAGGCACATTGGCTGATAGAACCACTGTGGACAAAAAGGGGAAGACCGACTCGGAAGTCAGTCATATTGTAATATTTTACCCACAACGTTGGGTGTGGTAGGCTCCTTAGGTGGCTCAACCAAGCGTCGCGCACATTTCGGAGAACGCGACCCAACTATCTCAGCGCCTCGTTCAGAACATTGCGCTGGTGGTTCGGGGCAAAGAAGAGGTCATCAAGCTTGCTGTCGTCTCGCTTCTGGCGCGAGGGCATCTGCTGCTCGAGGACGTACCCGGTGTCGGGAAGACGACGCTGGCGCGGGCTCTGGCCGCATCGGTCGGCGTGACGTTTCGCCGCCTTCAATGTACTTCGGATTTGATGCCGACCGACGTCCTCGGCGGCAACGTGTTCAATCAGTCCAAGAGCACTTTCGAGTTTCGGCCCGGTCCGATCTTCACGCAGGTTCTGCTCGCCGACGAGGTCAACCGCACGACGCCCAAGACGCAGAGCGCGCTCCTCGAGGCGATGGACGAGCGGCAAGTATCGATTGACGGTGAGACGTACAGCCTCGAAGAGCCATTCTTCGTGGTGGCCACGCAGAACCCGCAGGAGTTCTACGGAACCTACCCACTGCCGGAGTCACAGCTCGACCGATTTCTCGTGCGGCTCAGCGTCGGCTACCCGCCGCCCGGAGTCGAGCGCGAGGTGCTCAATCGCCGCGGCGCAGACCCTGTTGGGCAACTCAGCCCCGCGATGAGCGCAAGCGAGCTTCGCCACGTACAGCAGGCCATCGACTTGGTGCGCGTCGACGACTCGGTCCTCGACTACCTGCACAGAATCGTCATCGCCACCCGCAATACGCCTCTTCTCTCGGTCGGCGTGTCCACCCGAGGCGCACTCGGTTTCGAGCGCGCGGCGCGGGCGAGGGCGCTGGTCGAAGGTCGTTCGTTCGTCCTGCCCGACGATGTCAAAGCGCTCGCGGGCCCCGTCTTGGCGCACCGTGTGAAGGTCAGCGGTGGAATGGGCGGAGCCGCCGTTCGTGACGATGCACAGCGCGTGATTCGCGAGCTGCTCACCATCGTGTCGGTCCCTCTCTGATCGGGCCCGACGATGCGGATCTTTCGGCGAAAGCGGAGTAGGCGGAAGTTTCGACTGACGCGCGAGGGTAGGGCGTTCCTCTTCGTGACCGTCGGTGTCGGCCTCGCTGCCGTGAACACGGCGAACAATCTTCTCTACTTGGTTCTCGGCTTGCTCCTAAGCCTGCTCCTGGTGAGCGGTGTCCTCAGCGACCTCGCCCTTTGGAAGCTGCAAATCAAACGCCAGCTGCCCGAGCGCCTCTTCGCTGGTCGGCGTTCTCTGATAGACATCGCCGTGCTCAACGAGAAGCGCTGGCTCTCGAGCGTCTCGGTCGAAACCATCGACGAGCTGGACGGTCTGGACACCGAAGCCGCGCGTTTCGTACGTATCGAACCAGGAAAGAAAGAAATCGGGAGCTATCGATTCGATGCACCGCGCAGAGGGCTGTTCGAGCTAGGCACCATGCGGGTCCTCACCCGATATCCATTCGGCCTCATCGAGAAGGGCTACACCATCTTCCTGCCCGATGAGATTGTCGTCTATCCGAAGCTGCTCGAGCACGTCGCCACCCCGTCTCTGCGCCCCATGCAAGGGGACGCCGCGCCGATTCACCAGACCGGACGCGGCAGCGAATTCGCAGGCAGCGTGCGTTTCTATCGAGAGGGCGACGAGGCCCGGGACATCCACTGGAAGCGGACAGCAAGCCGGGGCGAGCTGGTCGTCCGTGAGCACGAGCAGGAGTCCAGTGCGCTGGTCACGCTGAGCGTCGACAACGTTCTACCGTCCGACATCGATGACGAAACCGACTGGCGCGCGCGTTTCGAAACTTCGATCTCTGAGACTGCAACCCTGGTTTCGGTGTACTTGGTCCAGGGCGTTTCGGTGCAGGTTCAGTCGAGCGACAGCGTTTCACCACTGGTCCCCGGTGGCACGCCGCCCGACCCAATCTGGCACTTCCTCGCGCTGCTTCAGCCCGCTCGCGCCAAGGCCTCCGGCCGCAGCCCGAAAAAGAAGAGGCGCGCGGCATGAGGTTTGGCTTCGCCCACAAGTTGGTCACCTACCTCTTCGCCGCCCTTGGCCTGAGCGCGCTCTTGCTCGGCACCACCTTCAGTCCTGTCGAGGCGGCTCTGGTCGTCGTGGGTTTTGCGGCGAGCTGGTTTGCGGAGCCGCCGCTCATCGATCGCCCGGGCTACTCGCGTTTCTGGAACATTGCCGCCGTCGTGGTGCTCTTCATTCAGATTGCGCGGGCGGCGGCCGGGGAGCCGCTGCTGTCGGTGGGTGTGCAGTACGCTGCCTTCCTCCAAATCTCTCGCCTTTCACACCGAAAGACCGCAGCAGACTACCAGCAGATCGCCATCCTCGGCTTTTTGCACCTGATCGCAGGCACCGTGTTCTCGACGGGCCTGGACTTCGCCGTCGTCTTCTTCGGCTTCGTCCTCGTCATGCCCTGGATGCTCGCGCTCACGCACCTTCGAAAAGAGCTCGAGACTCAGCACGGCGCACAAAGCCCGATGCTCCGTGGCGAGCTCCAGAGCAAGACAGTTGCGACGCCCGCGTTCTTTGCGGGGACGACGCTTTTGGCGGTGCCGCTCTTCGTCCTGACTGCCGCCATGTTCTTCGCGTTCCCGCGCGTTGGCTTTGGCTACCTCTCGAACCTGGGCGTGCGCACACAGGCGGTGGCCGGTTTTGGAGATGACGTCGAGCTCGGCGGCTTCGGCACGATTCGCGACGACCCGACCGTGGTCATGCGGATCAAGCCCCGTAACCGCCCCGACCCGCCGCCGCGGTCGCTCGACCTTCGCCTCCGTGGCACCTCGTTCGACCAGTACAGCGAGGGACGCTGGTCGCGCACCCAGACTGCCCGAGAAGAGTTGAGGCGCCTCCAAGACGAGTACATCGTCTTCCGCCCTCAGAAGGCGGAAGACCGGCAATACGAAATCATTCTCGACCCAATGAATGAGGCCGTCTTGTTCCTGCCCGAGGGGACGGTGTCCCTTCAGGTGCCGCCCGTGCTTCGTTCAGGGCGCAATCGCTATCGGCGCATCACACAGGCGCCCGGACTCGACATTCGTTACGAAGGCCGGAGCGAAGGCCCGCTGACCTACAAGGCCTTCGCCAAGGCGAGGTCGCGCGGTTTTCGGGAGAGCATCCCGGAGGCGCTCCGTCGGCGCTACCTCGAGGTTCCGGCCGGCTACGAGCGCGTCGAAGAGCTGGCGCGAAAGGTCACCAATGAGGCCTTCAACCCCTACGCCCAAGCCCAGTCGGTCGAACGATACCTGCGCGGTGGAGGCAAGTACCGCTACACGCTCGAGCAGCCCGACACCGAAGGAAAGGATCCGCTTCACGTCTTTTTGTTCGAAGCCAAGGCGGGTCACTGCGAATACTTCTCCACGGCCATGGCCATCATGATGCGCTCCCTCGGACTTCCGGCGCGCAACGTCACCGGCTTTCTCGGCGCGGACTACAATCCGTACGGCGACTATTACGCCGTCCGCAACGGTCACGCGCACAGCTGGGTGGAGGTGTTCATCGACGGCCGCTGGCTGACGTTCGACCCGACACCGGCCTCCGGTCAGGTTTTCGCCGCGCCATCCGGCTTCGCCGTGAAGATGCGACAGATGCTCGATGCGATGCGCGTGCGCTGGGCCGAGTACGTCGTCGAGTACAACATCCGCGACCAGGCCAAAGCTCTGCAAGGCCTAGCCGCATGGTACCGATCTCTCGGAGGCGATCGGCGAGGCGCGCAGCTCAAGGCAGATGGGACCTCAGCGAGCGCGGACCAGTTCGGACCGATTCCATTCCGTCCCGACTGGCGCTGGTTCATCGCCATCATGAGCATTTTCGGCGTAGGGGCCGTGTTGGTTCGATGGCGTCAGAAGCGCCGGCGCCAAACCCGCGCGGGGCGGCAGCTCGACCCCAACCGCGACCGCGCCGTTCGTCTCTATCTTTCGCTCGAGAGCAGTCTTCGAAGCGCGGGGCAAGCACGCCCGCCCGATGTCACACCGATCGAGCACGCCAAGGAGCTCGGCGAATCGGGCTTCGCCGCGGCGGATGATGTTCGAGAGGTCACCGACGCGTATCTCGCCGCCCGCTTTGGCGATGAAGCCATGCCGCTTCAGGACTACCAACGCCTGCGCCAGCTGAGCCGCGGCGTTCGGGCCAAGGCCAGGCGCCGGCCTACTTCGTCAGAAACCAGCCGACGGCAACACTGAGCGCAGCTAGCGCGACGACCGCGGCGACAATCAGGGCCAGCTTGGAGCCGCCAGGCTTCTTGGTGCCGGCGCCTTTGTTCTTCTTCTGTTCGTCGGGCTTGCGCGACTTGGGATCCGCAATCGAAATCGGAGTTGCGCCCGGCGCGCGAAACGTCATCACGGGGCCGCCTTCTTCGCTCTTGCTGCGAGGCGACGGCAAGAGCGATGGCCCCATAGGCACCCTCGCTCGTCCTCCGGCCTTCGGCTTGTCGTCCTTCGATTCGAACCAGCCCATCGTAGCGCCAGGCGGCGCGCTGCTGCGCACGTTCTCAATCGCCGTCTCGACCTCCGAATCACCGGCGAACCAGTTGCTCGGGTCGACGAAGTCCGATGCGACCAGCGGGCGCGCGCCTTCGTCGTCGGGGCTGAGCCTAAACGGTTTCGATGGGTCGGCGGGGATGCTGACCGAGCTGTCGAGCGAGGTGAACCGGCCGAGCTCCTCTTGAATCATGCCGTCAATCTGCATGGGTTGCGGCGGCACCGACTTTTGACGCTCGAGCGCGGCCTTGACCAGGTTGGCGATATCGTACGAGGTCACCTTCATCTGATGGTGAAAAAGATAGCTTGCCAGCGAGTCGCCGAACTCGCGTGCCGACTGGAAACGCTGGGCGGGGTCCCTGGCCAGCGACTGCAGAAGCAGCATTTCGAACTGCGGGTCTACCTCGGGGTGGTCGCCGACCAGGCTCGGGACGTCGGCGTTCGATACGGCCTGGACGGTGTCGTAGTCGGTTTCGCCGAGAAACAAACGCCGCCCCGAGAGCATCTCCCAGATGCAAACGCCGAGCGCGAAGATGTCGGCCCGGGCGTCGACAGGCTGCCCATTGGCCACCTCGGGGGACAGGTAGCTGAATTTCCCCTTCACCACGCCGGGGTCGGTTCGCTCTAGCTGGGTTCGCGCCTTGGCCAGGCCGAAATCGGTGACCTTCACCTCGCCGCGCTTGCTGATCAGGATGTTCGGCGGCGACACGTCCCGGTGAACGAGCTCGACCAGGTTTCCGTCGTCGTCGAGAAGCTCGTGCGCGTAGCTCAGCCCGCGGCAGGCTTCCATCGCGATGTAGATGACGTCCTTGAGAGGGAAGGGTTTGCGCTTGAGCCGCAGCGTCTCGATGATTTTCTTCAGGTTCGTGCCGTCGACGAACTCCATCACGATGAAGAAGCTGTTGTCGGACTTGCCGATGTCGAAAACGCTGACGATGTTTGCGTGCGTCAGGCGCGCGCCAAGCCGCGCCTCGTCGAGAAACATCCCAATGAAGTTCGCGTGCGAGGCGAGATGCGGCAGCACGCGCTTGATAGCGACGCGTTTTTTGAAACCTTGAACGCTCGTGGCTTCCGCGAGGAAGACCTCGGCCATCCCCCCGGCTTCAAGTCTTTCGATCAGGTTGTATCTCTGATCGGTCATCTCAGCTCGTCTGCCCTCCCCTTAAGGCGTTTTTCCATTGTCGTTTGCGGGCGCTATCCGGGTCAAGGAACGGATGCCATTGACAGGGTGCCCCTGCGGCGCTTGACTGCTGCCGTGCCCCGCTCCCCAAAGCCCCTTCGAATCGCCCCGTCCGTTCTTTCCGCTGATTTTGGCCTTCTGCAGGCTGAAGTCCAGGCCGTGGACGCGGCCGGTGCCGACTGGATCCACGTCGATGTCATGGACGGCCGTTTTGTGCCGAACATCACGATCGGCCCCCCAGTGGTCAAAGCCATCCGAGCTGCGACGAAAAACCCGGTCGACGTTCACCTCATGATTGTCGAACCGGAGAAATATGTTCAGTCGTTTGCGGACGCTGGCGCCGACGTCATCACCGTCCACGCAGAGGCCTGCACGCATCTGCATCGCACGCTGCAGCAGATCCGCGCTCTCGGGAAACGCGCGGGTGTCTCGTTCAACCCCCATACCCCTCCCGATTGCCTACGATACGTCCTGCCCGACGTCGACCTGATCCTGGTCATGAGCGTCAATCCGGGCTTTGGCGGCCAGAGCTTCATCCCGTCCGCGAATGACAAGCTCGCGCAGATTCGCGCGATGATTGACCGGTCCGGCCTCGACATCGACCTCGAAGTCGACGGCGGCGTGAAGCCAGGTGTCGCGCGCCAAGTCATCGAAGCTGGCGCCGACGTCATCGTCGCTGGCAGCGCCGTCTTCAAGCAGGGCGACTACGCGGCGGCCATCCAGGCGATTCGAAAGGACGGCGAGTGAACGACGACCCGGGGCTCAGCACGGAGCTGGTCAAGCGCAAAGTCACCAAGCGGAAGCTTCGCAAGAGCAGGTTGGTCGTCGAGGACGGGCCTGAGAAGGGAAAGCGGCTCGACATCGCAAGCGAGCGCATGACCATCGGGCGGAGCGTCATCTGTGACCTGACCCTCAGCGACAATGCGGTGAGCGGCACGCACTGCGAAATCATCGCCAAGGAGAACGGCTTCCTCTTGCGGGACCTGGGCTCGGCCAACGGAACTTGGGTTGCAGGTGTTCGCGTTCGCGAGGCATGGCTCGAACCCGGAATGCCCCTGCGCATCGGACTCACCGTCATCCGCTTCGAGCACGGCCCGGGCACCATTGAAATCGACCTCAGCCGGCGCGAGAAGTTCTACGACCTCATCGGCCACGGCGTTCGCATGCGCGAGATCTTCGCTGTCCTCGAGAAGGTGGCCGCATCCGACCTGACCGTCCTGGTTCGTGGCGAGACCGGCACCGGCAAAGAGCTCGTGGCCAGGGCGATTCACCGGGCTTCGAAGCGGGCGCAGCGCCCCCTCGTCGTTCAGGATTGCAGCGCAATTCCAGCCAATCTGATCGAAAGCATCTTGTTCGGCCACGAGCGTGGCTCGTTCACCGGGGCCGCCGACCGCAAGCAGGGCTGCTTCGAAGTCGCCGACGGCGGCACCCTGTTCCTCGACGAAATCGGCGAGCTCGACATCAGCCTTCAGCCGAAGCTACTGCGCGTGCTCGAGACGCGCGAAGTGCAGCGTGTGGGTGGCACGCGGATGATTCCAGTCGACGTGCGGGTCATTGCCGCAACCAACCGCGACCTTCGGCAGATGGTCAGTGACGGCACGTTTCGCGAAGACCTCTACTACCGCCTGAGCGTCGTGCAGGTCGACTTGCCGCCGCTGCGCGAACGCGTCGAGGACATCCCCGGGCTCGTCGGGCAGTTTCTCGAAGAGTCGGCGAAGCGCGGTGGGCAGGGCGACGCCGTGGACTTCACCATCACCGCCGACGCGATGACCAAGCTTCAGGCCTATCCCTGGCCTGGCAACGTTCGCGAGCTCAAGAACACCATCGAGCGCGCGGTGTCCCTCGCCGATGGACCCGAGCTCGGCATGCACGACCTGATGCCGGCTTCTCAGAAGACGCCGCCCATGGTGTTTCCGGGCGGCACCGCAGAGCAGTTCGTCGACAACGAGATCCCCTTCAAAGACGCCAAGCAGCGGGTCGTCGACGCCTTCGAGGCGCAATACCTCAAGGCGATGCTCGACAAGCACGGGGACAACATCAGCCGAAGCGCCCGGGCCGCCGGGCTCACCCGCTACCACCTTCGCGAGCTCGCAAAACGCTACGGTTTGCGGGGTGAAACGAACGATCCCAGCGACGAAGATTGAGCCAAGGGCCGCCCAGCCGCCTATAGTGGGAGCGATGTGTGGGGCCGCAGCTCTGGTAATTGCAGCACTTGCTTTCGCTTGGCCGCACGCGGTTTGTGCCGACGCCCCCGCCGTGCAGGTCGCGGCACCCGCGCCTTTTTGGGCCAAGTCGATTGAAGTCGTGAACGATGGCGCCCCGGTGATGCTCGCACCAGACGGCGAGTCGCGTCGCCGCGGCACCGTCGGCGCAGGCACGCGCCTCGGTTTCAGGCGCAGGGTGTTCGGAGCGGGTTGTTCCACCGGCGTCTGGTACGAGACCCGGGACCAGCTCTTCATTTGTGAAGCGCACGTCCAAGCATCGCCAGACCCACCCGGCCCCAAACGTGACGAGCTCAGCGGGCGAAGCTCGCGCTTGCCCCAGCGCTACGCCTTCGTGCGTTTCGACGGCACACGCGCCTACGCGCACCCAAGCGACTACTTCAGAAGCGACTACAGCGAAGCGCTCGGCAAGGGCTACGGAATCGTGATTACCGGCGAGCAGGTGTACGAGGGCGTCGAGTTCATTCGCACGCGCCGACACCTCTGGGTCGAACGCGGTTCGGTTCACTTCGTCGACGGCAGCGCGTTCCATGGTGTGAGGCTTGCGCCGGGCGAGCCGCTCGACCTCGGCTGGGTCTCCGTCCGGCCGGCGAAAATCTACGAGAAGCCGCAAGGGCGAGTCCTGCGGCAGCTCGAACGACACAGCCTCGTGCATGTGCAATCAAGCAAGGGCGCGTGGACGAAGCTGAGCCGCGGAGGATGGATTCGAAGCGCGGCGCTCGCGCGGGCAACGCCGGCCGAGCCCCCACAGGGCGTCGGCGAGAACGACCGCTGGATCGACATCGACATCGAACAGCAGGTGCTGGTCGCCTACGAAGGGCCCCGCCCGATGTTCGCGACCTTGGTTTCGACGGGCCGCAACAGCAAGCAATCCCAAACCCCCCTCGGGACTTTCGAGATCTGGGCGAAGCTCGAATACTCGGACATGGACGACATCGAACGCACGGACGTCGACAAGAACTACTCGATCCAAGATGTCCCCTGGGTGCAGTTCTTCAAAGGAAGTTACGGCTTTCACGCCGCCTTTTGGCACGACGACTTCGGCCGACGCAGAAGCCACGGCTGCATCAATCTCTCGCCCGCGGACGCTCGCTACCTCTTCCAGTTCAGCCAGCCGGTGTTGCCGCCGGGTTGGAACGCGATTCTCTCGATGCCTGAAGACCGCCCGACGATAGTCCAGGTCCGCGCCGAGGATTAGCTCGTCTAGCCTTCCAGCACCTCTTTGACGTTGACCAGGGCCAATTCGAATTCCCGCGCGTTCCGGCTCACCATGACGCGCTCCGCAAACTTTCCGAGGACGGGAAGCGGGATCTCGTACAGGACCTCGAGGGTCAGCGTCGTCCCTTCCTCATGGGGTTCGACGGCGTATCCAACTTCGCCGTGGCCCATTCCGATGGTCTGATGCACGGCACATTTGCCGGGAACATACTCGACGACCGTGGCCTGCCCCCGGAGCAGAAACCCTATCAATTGATAGGTCCAGTCTTCCTGCTGCCCTTCGCCGCTCCCAATCACATTGCGAACTTCAACCAGGCCGGGAAACCAGTCGGGCATGTTGGTGACGTCATCGACGTAGGCGAACACCTCTTGTGGGGGCGCGTGGACGACGATGCTTTTCTTCCAAGATTTCATGCAAAGCGGACCCCATTGCTGGAGTCGATTCATGATGAAGCCAAATAACTCAGCGCGTGTCCAGACTAGTCCTTCTTGCGAAGAGGGCAAAAGCCCTGATTTTCTAAGAAGTTACGAAACTTTTACATTCGAAGCCGCAAGCAAGGATGGGCAGCCCGCCCAAGCCCCTTCGAAGAAGCGATTCGCTTAGCCTTCCAGCAGCTCTTTGACGTTGATGAGCGCCAATTCGAACTCGCGCGCGTTCCGCCTTTCGGTGACGTGCTCCGCGACTTTGCCTAGAACAGGAAACGGGATGCTGTACGCGACGTCGATGGTCAGCAGCGTTCCATCCCCATGGGGTTCGACGCAGTAAGTGAACGTGCTGTGGACCATCCCGATGCTCTGATGCGTGGCGCACTCGTTTGGAACGTGCTCCACCACAACGCTCTGCGAAGTAAGAAGAACGCCCACCATCTTGTAGGTCCACTCGAACTGATGCCCGGCGCCGGTCCCCACCAGATTCCGGACCTCGATGAGGCTTGGAAACCAATCACCCAAGGTGCGGGTGTCGTCTACATACGCAAACACCCGCTCGATGGGCGCGCGGATGACGGCGCTGTTCTTCCAATATTTCATGCGAGCCGAGTCCCGTGCCGAGGGTCGACTCATCATGAGAGCACCCGAGTTCGGAAGTGTCCATACGCAATTGTTCCGTCCGATAGTCGGCAGACCCTCGTCTTTTTGGGGGTTTAGGGTGTTCGGTGCGCGCGAACGGGCGCGCGCGTTTCGTGTCTAAGCGGTTAGCTTTCGAGCATGTCTTTGACGTTCTCGAACGCGAGCGCGAGATCGCGCCTGTCGCGGTTTGCGATCAGTCGCTCCGCCAGCTTGCCCAAGACCGGCACGGGGACGGTGTACTCGACCTCGAGAGTGAACATCGTCCCTTCGTCATGCGGCTCGAACCTCAGCGTCCAAGTGCTGCCAATCATTCCGATGCTCTGGTGCACGGAGCACTTGGGTGGCACGTGCTCCACCACCGTGCTCTGCCCACGAAAGAGCATCCCTGCCATCTTGTAGGTCCACTCGTACTGCTGCCCCAAGCCGGTCCCGATCACATTGTGGACTTCGACCATGCTTGGCAGCCACTCCGGCAGCTTCGTCGGCTCGGTCACATAGGCGAACACTCGGTCGACCGATGCACGGATGTGTGCGCTCTTGCTGATTGCAGCCATTCGGCCCGTCTCCAAAAAGGGTAAGTCGGCGGGCAGTTTAGGCAGGCGCGCTCTGCCCTGTCTATACGTAATTATTTCGCCAGAATTGCCCCGGAGCGAGAGCTGCGCACAGCGACATCGGCGCCAGGTTGCGCGAACCTTCCCCGCGTTGCGGGCGTGGCCTTGGCCGCGGCTTGTTCAAATCTCGGCCACTGCGGCCGAGATTGCCATGATAGCTTGCCAGTGCCGTTGAGGTGCAGCCGTAGCCTGGTGTCGGAGCAGCCAACAAGAGCGGCGGCCTTCGGAACACTCTGGCGCTCGAAGCCACAAATTCGACGCAACACCAATCGCTGCCGGCCGATGAAAGTGCGTGGTGTTCGCGGAGTACACGTTGGTGACAGGGATCGTCGTTCTAGCGGCGGGCCTAGCGCTCTACGCCCTCGGAGTCCCACTCGTGCAGGCGTTTTACCTCACGAAGCTCTTCATCCTTTTACCGGTTCCCTGAGAGAGGAAGGCAGTCATGAGCAACATCGAGAAAAGCAGCAGGTATCTCTTGAGTGACGAGCGCGGTTTGACGACAGTCGAGTACATCATCGTCCTCGGCTTGATCGCCGTTGTGGGCATTGCCGCTTGGCAGCAGTTCGGCGAAACCCTCATAGGCGAGGTCGAAGCGGCCGACGGATACATCGCTGACGTCGTGCAGTAGCAGGTAGTCCGATGAGCACGGCTGTCACCATCGCCGCGAGTCTGGCCCTCTGCCTTGCCGCCATCGCAGCACTCTGCGATTGGCAGCGAGGCGAGATCCCCAACTGGCTGACGCTACCCGTCCTCCTTGTTGCGCCATCGGCTTATGGGTTCGCCTTTGGCGTCGAGTACGCGTTGCACAGTCTTGCGGCTGCGTTTCTGGGAGGTTTGGTGCCGTACCTCCTGTTCCGCCGCGGCGCGATGGGGGGTGGCGACGTCAAGCTTTTCGCGGCGCTTGGCGGGGTTCTCGGTTTCGACTTGCTGCTTGGGGTCGAGGTCCAGCTCTTGGCTTTCGTGCTGGCGATGGTTGCTGCTGGCTCGGCGTTGGCCTGGAAAGGCGCCTTGCTGGGGACGCTCCACAACGCGCTGTGCGTGAGCCTCGGCCCCGTGCTTCCAACTCGCTGCCGCCGGGAGCGATGCGACGAGCTGTCCACTCCCATTCGCATGGGCGCGCCGGTCTTCCTGGCGACGGGGTTTCTCGCTTTGCCCCATCTCCTCCTTGCCTGGAGCGCAACGTAATGGGCTCGGTTTTGACTTTTCGTTCACTGCTAGCGGACAGGCGAGGCGTAGTGTTTCTCGAGCTGCTCATCGCGTTCGTTCCAATGTGGACGTTCTTCTTGTGCGTGCTTCAGCTCGCCTTCGTCGCGCAGGCAAACCTGATGGTGAAGCACTCGGCTGACGCCGCCGCGCGTGCCGCGGTAGTGGTTTTGCCGGACGATCCAAACGAATACGGAGGCGAACCGGAGATGAGCGTCGACCGCAACCCCGTCGCCACCTCCGACCTAGAGAGGGTCCTCGGTCGGATCGCGGCGGCGATGCGCGAGAGGCCAAGCGCCGATGGGGTCCTCAGGGCCCTGTCCGAAAACACTGTACTGAACCTCGGCAGGTCGCGTCTCAACACCATCCGACTGGCAGCACACATCCCGTTGATGCCCCTGGCTCCTGTCGATGTGGGTCGCGATGCTCAGCCGAGCATCGGCAAGGCGATTGGAAGCGAGCGGAAGCTGCTGAGCGCGCTCTACTATCAGCCCTTTGCGCTCGCGGTGACGTTTCCAGGGCTCCAGGGTGGCGAAGCCACGGGGCCGGAGATCACGGTTCGAGTGACCTACGCCTATCAGTGTACGGTCCCCCTCGTGCGAAGGATTCTCTGTCAGAGATTTGCCGACATCGAGGGCAAGGAAGACCTCGGCGAAGCGTTCTTCCCGTTCGCGCAGAGCTTAGTCGGTGGGCGCTTCCGGGGGCTCCAGCACGAAACGACGCTCCTAATCCATGACGCGCCGTACGCGTATCGACCGAGGGGTTCCTGATGTCCCCGAGGCGGGCCGGCCTTATCGAAGACACGGGTGGCGCGATGATGCTCATGTCCCTCTTCATGGCGCTGCTGCTCATCGGGGCTCTTTATTACATCTTGGGTGTCGGGGATGCCGTCATCTACCGGCGCATCATGCAGGATGGCGCCGACGCCGGCGCGCACGCCGCCTCGGTCATGGGCGCCAAGGGGATGAACCTGCACGCCCTTCTCAACGTCGTGATGGCTGTCACCGCCGGCATCTTGCTGGTCATCCGTAGTGTCGAAGTTCTCCTCGAGATCGTCATCGGGGTTCTGTCCGGGCTCGTTGCCACGGTGGTCCTTGCCGCGAAAGCCTCTGCGCTCATCGCCGTGCTCACCCCAGTCGAAAGCACCGTCGAAAGGGTAGGCGACGCGGTCGAGCAGTTCGTGCGGATCGCCCACGACGCCCTGGATGTGGCCCACCACGCTGTCCAGCGCGGCTACCCCTTGCTGGCGCAAGCTCGGGCCATCGATGCGATGGCCTTCCAAGATGCTTTTGACCCCCCGGTCGCTGCCGGTTTCGTCGTTCCTCTGCTTGGTTCGCGGCTCCCCAACGGTGGACGAGGCCTGCCCATCGAGGAGGACGAGATCGGGACCCTCTGCGACCGGGTTGCCGACGGCCTGAGCAGGCGATTGAGCAACGTGAGCTCCAAGGTTCCCAAGTGGCTTCTGAAGTTTCTCGGTGGCGTTGTCGGTAAGGCCCTGCGTCTGGGCAAACGCAGGACATGCGCCGATGACGTCGTCGAGCCTCCAAGGCGCGTCGTGCAGAGTCGCCGCGACGGCACCGTCCTGTGGTTGGGGCACGAGGAGTTCCAGTACCGCGCATACAGCATCGGCAGGGACCCTCACGACAACCATTGGCAGCACGCCGAGCGGGGTATTCGCATCGCACAAGGCGGCGCTGCGGAGGGGCGCAATGCCGCCTACAAGGCTCACGTCGTCGGACGCCTCGCGTTCGCACAGGCCGAGTACTACTTCGATGGCACCGAGGACAAGGCGGAGTGGCTCTGGAAACAGAGATGGCGCGCGCGCCTTCGTAGGTTTCGGATCTCTCGCGACTGGATTCCAAACGGGGTTCTCAGCGCCTGCTCAGCCAGCCGCGGAAGAGGCCCGGTTAGCGGGCTGGCAGGTCTTTGTGATGTCGCGCGGGATTTCTCCATCAACGCGGTTTCCGCCCATTGAGGACACGATGACTCGATCGATCCAACAACTGCTAAGCGACGAGAAGGGCACTGCCATGGTCGAGGCGCTGATCAGCCTCCCCGTCTTCGTCGCAGCCCTGGCGGCGGTCGTTGCCCTCAATGGAATGTACGGAGCGAAGCTCGAGGCGAAGTCTCAGGCGAGGCGCCTAGCCTGGTTGCAAGCCGACTCGGGCGAATGCCCCGCACAGAGCTGCAGGACTGGAGACTGCGGGCGCATCGAAAGCGAGATTCACGCTGGCGGTCTTGATGACCTGCTCGCGGTACAGGACGGTCGCTTCTCCTTGGACTCCTTTCTCGGCAACCTAGGCCGCTTCTTTCTCGGAAAGGCCACCAAGGGAGTCGGCCTCGCGGAGGCCCGGATGCCCACGACGGTGCGCTCGGAGATCGGGTCCCAGCACGGAGTGACCACCCTGCTTTGCAACACGACCTCCAGGGACGCCGAGGGCGGGGGCAATGTTCTCGAGCACGCTTGCCGAACAGGACTTGGAACGACGGAGTATGCACGTGAAGTTTGTAGATAGAACCGCGCCGTGCATCAGGCTCGGACTGTTTCTGAGCGTCCCCGTGGCACTTGCAGCGGCGCTTGCTCTTCGGTCCGTGCACGCCGATACGGTCGAGGTTCCTTGGGCCCCCAGCGCCGAGCCGATGGCCTATCCTGGCGTCGCAGCATCGGCTGTGCGGGCGCTTCAACTGAACGGAGCCCGTGTTTCGTTTCGGACGCAAACGATCGCCGCCCCGCTCGATGAGGTCCTTGCACACTACGAAAGCGTCTGCGCTGGTCCTCATGCCGGGTTCATCGAGCAGCTCTCGATGCAGGCCGCTCGCAACGCCGCCGACGGATATGTCGCATGCCTGGACATGGGCGATGGGCCTCGAGACCTGCGCTCGCTTTCCGAACGACTTGTTCGCTTTTCCGAGACGGGCGATTTGGCTGCGCTGGGGGCGCTTCGATACGCACGTGCGCATCGCATCCCCAACGGGTCTGGGGAGCAGACGTTTCTTCTCACGATGTGGGCAGACTCGGCCTTCAATCTCTTTGGGATGTTACCCACAGCAGGTGCAGACGGTGGCGGGAGCGACCTTCTCGGAGTGCCTCGCCCCGCCGGTTCGCAGCGCGTCTTGTCGGCCTGGGAAGCTGAGCAACCGAGCGGCGTCGTCGTGTACCGAGTGCGCGACCGATCGGTAGCCCAGCTCGAGTCGTTCTATCGAACCGAGCTTCCCAAGCAAGGCTGGGCGCTCATCGAGCGTCACCCTTCCGAGTCGATAGCAATCGATGGGATTCACATGCTCTCGGCGGAGCAGGGAAATCGAATGGTCACTGTTCTGGCTCATCCAGGCGGCGCATCCGAAACCGTACTCTCCATTCTCTCTTCGGAACCGTCTTGACTGTGGGACCAGTCCTATGAATCGAACCGCTATCATCGCATCAGTCACCGTCGCCGCATTCGGCTTCGTGCTCCTCGGCGTCTACGTCCGGCAATTTCAACGTGAAGCGACGGGAGGCGAACCCGTTGCATTGCTTGCCACCCGGCAAGACGTTGCGGCGGGCGTTCCTCTCACCGAAGAGATGCTCCTGGTGCGGACCTTACCGGAGAGTTACGTCGACGAACGGCAAGTTCTCGCGACGGAGCTCCCCCGAGTCTTGGGCGTCCGCTCATCGATTGCCCTGGAGGCCAATCAGACCCTGATCTGGACCGATCTGGCCACCACACCGCACGACCGAAGCTCATTGTCGAGCCGGATTCCAAAAGGGATGCGCGCAATGAGCATCAACGGGACTTCGAGACGCTCGTTTGGAGAGCTGATGCGCCCTGGCGATCGGGTGGACGTCTTGCTCACCAAGGAAAAACCAGGTTCAGAGGCGAGAGTCGTCACGGTTCCACTACTGCAAAACGTTCTCGTCCTCGCGGTCGGAGACAGCTTTGGCGCCGTCCACCAGCAAAGCTCAGCGCTTCGTCCGGACTCAGTCACGCTGCTCCTCACCATCGACCAGGCAAGCCTTATCGCTCAGGCACGGCGCGATGCAACCTTGAGCCTCGTTTTGCGTAACGAAGACGATCTGGAGATCAACGAAGGTCTCGCAGAGACCGACGACAGCGATGTCCTCGAGCAAGACAAGCGCGCACGACGCCAACGGCGCTTGCAGATCGAGAGGGTGAACTAGCATGACGTGCGCCACCAAGAGCTGGGCTCTGGCTGCCCTGATGCTCCTCGCATTTGTGGTCGAGGGGAGGGCTTCGGCGGGGGTAGAGCCGGCCCGTACGATCGTCTTGCGAGTTGGTGAACAGAAGAGCCTGCCCGCACGGGGAATCAAGAGCTACTCGGAGGGTGCGCCAGGCTTCGCCGACATCCGGGTGACGCGTGACCAGAGTCGATTCGTGATCGTCGGAAAGGAAGAGGGAATGACCTCGCTGCTTTTGATCAAGAGCGACGGAAGTCAGATCCACTACACGATTCAGGTGATTGCTGCAGACGCCGTCAAGGGCTTCGGAGGGAGAGAAAACATTCGCTTGGACCTGTACTTCGTCCTCATCCAAGACCGGTACGGCCATCAGATCGGACTCAACTGGCCCGGGAACATCGGAAGCACCATCGGCCCTTCTGAGGCCGCAATCGCGATCACGGGCGGCAGCGGTCAAGCCACGCAGAGTGCATTTCAGATCTTGCCGCAGACTTTCTTGCCCAGCTTCGACCTCGCCCAGGCCAAGGGCTGGGCGAAGATGTATCGGCAGGCCACCTTGGTTACCGCGAACGGGACCGAAGCCGTGTTCACCTCTGGAGGCGAGTTCAACGTTCAAGTCCAGAACAATCTGACGGTCAACGTGGAGGCGATCGAATTCGGGACGAAGGTCAGTGTCCTTCCGAAGTACGACGCAAAGACGGGCCGCATCGAGCTCGAAATCGTCGCCGACGTTTCCGACCTCGACGCAGAGAAGGGCGCAAAAGGAATCCCGGGCCGAATCACCTCGCACGTCGAGACCTTGGTGAATCTCGAGCTAGGTCAGTCGGTCTCCTTGGCAGGAATTCGCGCCCGAACCGAGCGGCGCAGGAAGGACGGCATTCCAGGGCTTGCCCTCATTCCGTTCATCGGCGCGCTCTTCGGGACGCACTCTCGGGAGACGGAAGACAACCAGTCGTACATGCTGGTCGTCCCCTCCGTCGTAGAGCCGGTGAGCTTGAGTCAAAGAGACCGCGTCGAGGAAGCGCTCCGTGTGTACGAATCGTTTCGGGGTGGCGTCGACAACCATCCGCTCATGGATCAACCACGCGTCGGGCGAGATCGAGCTCCGGGCAGCGCAAGCGAGCGCGGTCGATGAGCTTCGGTTTCGCGGTGTCGGTGCTGATGCCGGACAGCTCCAGAAAGGAGCTTAGTCTCGCCGACACGAGCTCGTTGAGCGTGGGCCGTGACCCCTCCTGCCACGTCGTCCTTCCATCCCCCGCAGTCAGCCGCTTCCACCTTCGCGTCGAGCGGGGCCGAGGCGGCCTTCGGGTCGTAGACCAGTCGTCCAACGGGACCATTCTCGCAGGCGAACGGCTCTACGACTCCGAAACGCTTCTCGCGCCCGGCGGGGAGCTTCGAGTTGGTCCCTACGTCCTTCGAATTTCGCCCCTCGTGGAGCGCGAAGACACCGCCGCCCCGGAGCTGAGACGTCGAATTCACCGCTCGCTCCTCGACCATCTAGACCTTGCGTCCCTCGAAGCCGCGGACATGGATGTCGAGGTCCTTCGGCCGCGCGTGGTTCAGGCTCTCGAGCAGATCGTTTCGAAATTCGAGTCAGAGCTTTCCCCTTCCGTAGACCTGCGCAAAGCTCGTCGCGGAGATGACCGACGAAGCGCTTGGGCTCGGACCGCTTCAAGACTTGCTCGACGATGATTCGGTTTCCGAAATCATGGTCGTCGACCCAAACACGATCTACGTCGAACGACACGGCAAGATTCGCCTCACGCCCTTGCGCTTCACCGACGACGAATCCTGTCGCGCCGCAATCGAACGCATCGTGACTCCCTTGGGCAGGCGAATCGACGAAAGCACGCCCCTGGTCGACGCACGCCTCGATGACGGCTCTCGGGTCAACGCAATCATTCCCCCACTGGCGATTCGCGGGCCTTGCATCACCATTCGGAAGTTCGCCAAGCGTACCCTTCAAATGGACGAGCTGGTTTCGCTCGGAAGTCTGAGCGCCGCGATGGCGAGGTTCCTTCAGCGCTGTGTACGCGCCAAAAAAAACCTACTCATTTCGGGAGGAACCGGCAGCGGAAAGACCACACTGCTGAACATCCTCTCGACGGAAATCCCGCCCGCGGAGAGAATCGTCACCATCGAAGACGCGGCTGAGCTCCGTCTCGATCAGCCGCACGTCGTCTCGCTCGAATCCAAGCCCAGCAACCTCGAAGGCAGTGGCGGATACAGCATCCGCGACCTGGTGAAGAACGCGCTCCGGATGCGACCGGACAGAATCATCGTTGGCGAGTGCCGCGCGGGCGAAGCGATCGACATGTTGCAGGCGATGAACACCGGCCACGAAGGTTCGATGACGACGACCCATGCCAACAGCGCGGCGGAAGCCCTCAAGCGCATCGAGACGCTTTGTATGATGGCGGGCCTAGACTTGTCTCCGCGCACCGTCCGAGAGCAGGTCGCAGGAAGCCTGCACGTCGTCGTCCAACAAACGCGATTCTCGGACGGCTCCCGTCGTCTAACCTCGGTCACCGAAGTCGGGCAGCTGGGCGAGGACGGCGATCTGGTCCTCCACGACATCTTCTCCTTCCACCGAACGGGCACCAGTCCGTCGGGCGAGGTCTTGGGGGAGCACTGGACGACCGGCTACGTCCCGAGCTTCTTGGACGAGTTCATCACGCAGGGTCTCATTGACGGCGGGGAGTTCCTATGAAGAGCGAAGCCTTGCCGCTTCTCATGGTCTCCGCAGCGCTGCTTATCAGCGGATGCGCAGCCCTCGCCTATCTGCTCTTGGCGGTCGAGGACAACCCCGCCCAGCGTCAGTGGCGACGCTACGCCGCCCAGCTCGAACGCCACACGAGCTTTCTTCTGCTGCCCTACCGTGGCTCGCAGATTGCAATCGTCCAGCTCCTAGTCTGCGTGGCCCTCGCCGGGCTGTTTGCCGTTACCCACAGCCTAGGCGTCGCTCTGCTCGCCCTCGTTGCAGCCGCGGCTCCTCCCTTGTTCTTGTCGAAACGGCACCTGGCGCGTGTCGCACGACTCGAACATCAGCTCGACACCTGGCTGCTGATGCTTGCGAACGCGCTCAAAGCGACCTCTTCTGTCGGAGAAGCCATCGCTTCCACGGTCAAGCTGGTGCCGAAGCCCTTCAGCGAAGAGGTCGACCTGCTGGTCAAAGAGATCCGCCTGGGCGCACCACTCGACCGGGCGATTCACGAAGTCGCGCGCCGCATCAACAGCACCGTGGTTTCCGGGGCGCTCGCCACAATCGTCGTCGCCAGACAGACCGGCGGTGACTTGCCTCGGACGCTGGAGCACGCCGCGGCAGCGCTTCGTGAAGCGACGCGGCTCGAAGGCGTGCTCCGGACCAAAACGGCTGAAGGTCGAGGGCAGGTCCTGGTTCTTGCGTCCGTACCCTTTGTTCTCTGCATCATGATCGCCTGGCTCGACCGCTCCTGGTTCGATCCAATGCTGAACCAGCAGCTCGGCCGAGCCATTCTGGCTGCCTGCGGACTGGTCTGGACTTTTGCCACGTTCTGGGCTCATCAGATCGCAAAGGCCGACCTATGATCGGCCGGCTCGACCTCACCCTGGCGCTCGTCTTCGTCACAGTTCTTGGAGGCGCCGCCGCTCTGGCTTTCCAGCTTTCGAAGATGCCGCTCGCAGCTCGACCCACCTTGGGTGCCCGGGGTCTCAATCGAAGCAGAGCACTAAGGCGCGGCGGCGTTTTCGCTTGGTTCGAGCCGATGATCCGCCTACTTGCCGCATGGTTGGCTCTCCTTGGGATTGAGCGCTTGCGGGAGCGTGCGCGCCGCTCGCTCAGTCACGCCGGCGACTACCTTGGGCTCAGCGCCGACGAGCTGATTGCGCTGTGCCTGCTCTCAGGTTTCGGCTTTGGCTTCGGTGCCCTGATGGTCTGCCAGTGCATGGACTTGCCCTGGCCCCTCGCGATCGGCGGCCTATGCCTCGGGGCGGTCGTTCCCTGGTTTCGTGTGCTGGGGGTTGCTCAGGCGAGGGCTCGGGGCGTCGGTCGAGGCCTGCCCGGTGCGGTCGAGCTCGCCTCGATGTGCATGAGCGCTGGTCTCGACTTTCCGGGCTCGCTGCGGCGCATCGTCGACAGCGCTTCAGACCCCAGCGACCCGGTGATCGAAGAGTTCGCCAGAGTGCTCCAAGAGTTGGACCTCGGCCACACCCGAAGAAGAGCGATGGAAGGGTTCGCCGCCCGCGTTCCAACCGACCAAGTCCGTGAGTTCGTCAACAGCGTCGTCCAGGCCGAAGAGAAAGGCAGCCCGCTCGCGAACGTCTTGACCATCCAGGCACAGACGCAGCGTTTGCGGCGCAGCATTGCCGCCGAAGAAACAGCGTCGGAAGCGGCGCTCATGCTCCTCGGCCCGATGACCTTGATCTTTGTGTGCGTCATCGTCCTCCTTCTTGGCCCCGTGGTCGTCCGCTTCATGACAGGAGGGCTCGGACCCGCATGACCAGTCTTTCGCAAGCTAGGCGCAACGCTCTTCTCGCGCTCCTCCTAGCCGGCGCGCTCTTGGCGCTCGTCGCCTGGCTCCGGGACGACGCCGCAGCCGGCGTGAATCAGCGAAACCCCGCCGAGTATCCCGAGCTCTTCGCCGTAGCCCAGGCCTGCCCGCCGCGGGGCGATGCCCTGGCAAACGGTCGCCGCTCGGAGGAGCTCGGCCTTCTGCGCGCGGACCGCTATGCGTACAACCCCCGCGACGGCGTTCGAGCCGTGCAGCGTTTCCAACAGGCCGAGGCCTGCTATCGCGCCGCCGGGTCCGAGGGCGATGCTGCGCGCGTGGCTCGATCGAGCGCAGCCCTCTCCGCGCGAGTCAACACGGACTACGCAGCAGCGCGACTGAACCTGGTCAACGCGCTCGAACAGGATCGATGGTCGGTCGCGCTGAGCGAGGTCCATCGACTACTTCTTCTGACTGAGCACTTGAGGAGGCACGAGTATGTCGAATGGCTCGACAAGATCATTGGCAAGATCTCGGCTCGGGCGAGCACAGCGCCCTAGCCGCTTGCTTGACCCATTGCTTGCCGCGTGTCTCACGTTGGTCGGCGGATGTCATCACCCAACGCTCCATCAGGGGCCTGATCTCCAAGCCGAGCTGACGAGCGTCACGGCCGAGGACTTCTTCCTCTTGGGTGTCTCGCACGCCCGCTCTGGCGATCTCTTGCGCGCGGAGCAGTACCTGAGCGCAGCGCGGCAACGCGGCCACGACGAGGCGGCCGTGATTTACTGGCTGGTGCGCGTGTGCGTCGCAGCCAGTCGCTACCAATCGGCGCTAAGGCACGCTGCCGACTATCTTCGAGACCACCCAGCTCACTGGTCGCTTCGGCTCGTCGTTGCGAGCATCTACGAGGCGCTTGGGGATCGAACTCGCGCCGAATCGGAGCTGCAGCACATCGTCGGAGCGCAGCCAGAGCGAGCCTTGCCCCACTACAGGCTCGCGATGCTCTACCGAAACAGGGAAGACGACAGGGGGAGATCCAAGACGCACCTCGAAGAGTACCTTCGGCTAGCTCCCCAGGGTCCCCACGCCGCCGAGGCGAGGTCGGTTCTGAGCGAAGTGAGCGAGACCGTGCTGGGCCCGCAGCTCCTGCGTTTTCCAGTCGAGGCAAGCTCAGGGCTCGAGGAAGCGCCGTGAGCATTCCTCGTCATGTATTCGAGCAGACGGTGGCCTCGCTGTTCGCCCCGGTCGTTTCCTTGCTCGAAGGCGAGGCCGTGACCGAAATCATGATCAACGGTCACGACGAGATCTACATCGAGAAGCGGGGCCGGCTCCATCTCACGGGGAGCCGTTTCGCATCCGAGCACGACCTGATGTCGGCACTTCGCAATCTTTCGCAATTCGTGGGCCGTGAGCTCAACGCGCAGCAACCCATCTTGGAAGCCCGGCTTCCAGATGGTTCCCGGGTCGAAGCGATCATTCCGCCTGCGGCTCCCTCGGGGCCGATGGTGAGCATCCGGCGCTTTCGCCGTCAACAGCTGACTTTGGATCGCCTCGTCGAGCTTGGCGCGGTGCCGCGAGACGTCTCGCTTCTCCTTCGCGCGGTCGTCGAGCAAAAGCACAATGTCATTGTTGCGGGCGGTAGCGGCTCGGGGAAGACCTCCCTGCTCAATGCGCTGGCATCACTTGCTTCTGAAGACGAGCGCCTCGTGGTCATCGAAGATTCGCAAGAGCTTCGAGTTCGCGTGCCCCACGTCGTGCACTTGGAGGCGCAGCCGCCGGACGTTCGCGGCCGTGGCGGCGTCACCATTCGCGACCTGTTCAAGGCGACGCTTCGCATGAGACCCGACAGAATCGTAATCGGAGAAATCCGCGCTGGTGAGGCTCTCGATCTCATTCAAGCCATGACATCGGGTCATCGAGGATGCCTCTCCACCGTTCACGCCACGCTTCCGATAGACACACTGAGCCGATTGGAAACGATGGCGCTCATGAGCGACGTCGACGTGCCGCTGAACGTTCTTCGCGCTCAAATCGCGTCGGCTGTCGACACCATCGTGCAGGTTACTCGCGGTTCCGATGGCTCGCGGTACGTGACCCATGTCTCCCAGGTGCGCGGCCACGATCGGGACAGCGGCTATCGGCTCCATCACTTGTTTGAACGGACCAGAGACTTCGGAAGCAGCGAATGAACGAGCCCCCGACCATGCTCATCTGGGACACCGACGAGGAACGAACCCTGGTCGACCAGGCGCCGTTCACCCGGCCGCGCCCTGCATTCGAGGGCCTCGGTCAGGCGTCTGCGGCGAAATCGCCAAGCGCCCTCGATGAACGAGCCCAACAGCAATCCGAACCAGTGCTGCAAGCCCTGAGAGCGCTCATCTGCCGTTACAAGCGCCAGATCATCGAAACGGTCGCCGCGACTACGGTCCTGTGCGTTCTTGGCGCACTGGCCTACCAGCAATGGCAGCTGGCCGAGGCTTTGCGTCGGACACTCACCGAGATGCAGGCTCCTCGCCAGGAGCACGTTGCGGAGCGATCGCCCGAACCAGAGCAAGGCGGGCAAACATCCAATCGGCGCCTGCAGAAGCGCGAAGCCTCGATGAGAGAGCTTGCGGGCGACGAGCGTGATGACTTGGAGCGGCAAGCCGCTTCCCTGATCGCATCAAACGACTTTGCGGCCGCGTTGAGCCAGTACCAGACCCTTGCTGCGCTCTTCCCGGCAGACCGTACGTTTCGGGATTTCGTCACAGTCCTCAGGGCCAAGCTCCGGTGCGACCGATCTCCCCAAGCAGCGAGCAGCGCATGTCATTGATGCGCACTCTGATACTCCTGGTCACGGTCGGCGTCGCAACGTCATGCCAAGCGACACCGGCCCCCGCGCCGGCAATCGACATGGTCTTTGCCGTCGAATCCGATCCCGGTCTGAGGCTCGGCCAAGCCCGCATCTCCGTCGACGGACGAGTCCTGGGCGAGACGGACTCCAAAGGTCTGCTGCGGACCAAGGTCTACGGGCGGCCCGGTCAGCAATTGAGAGTCGAACACGACTGCCCGGACGGACACGACGCTCCCCCCGAAGCGAAGCTCCTGAGGTTGAGGTCTTTCGAAGGCCTCGGCGAGCACGATTTGGGCGCCTTGGAGATCACGCTGAAATGCCGGCCGCAGAAACGACTTGCGGTCTTCATCGTCCGGGCGAAGAACGGCGCCAATCTCCCCGTGCTCCTCGACGGACAAATCGTAGCGCAAACCAACGCGTCCGGTGTGGCTCAGTTCTCCACTTCTGCCGTTCCAGGCACCGACTTCATCGTAGAGCTCGACACGCAAAATCAGCCGAAGCTTCGCCCGCAGCGCCCCAGCGCATCTGATGACACTGCCCGACGCCGACGAGGCCTTCGTGGTCAATCAGTCCTTCGACGTCCGCAAAGAACCCAAACGTCGAGGCTCCCGACGAAGCAGAATCACCAAAATTGAGTAACCGCCCCAGCCGCGTACTATAACCATCCCGATGGGTGATAGGGCGGATGTCGTAGTAGTGGGGGCAGGGCTTTCGGGCCTTTGCGCGGCGCGTAAGCTGCGGGCTCAGGGAAGGTCCGTCGTCGTCGTCGAGGCGCGCGACCGGGTCGGTGGGCGCACTCGGAGCGAGCAAATCGGGCAAGCCACCTTCGATGTCGGCGGGCAGTGGATCGGCCCGGGCCAAGACCGCGTGCATGCGCTCGCGAACGAGCTCGGCATTCAGACCTTTCCCACGTACAGCGACGGCAAGAAGGTCCTGGAAACCGAGGGCAAGGTGTCGACCTACAAGCGCTCGATCGCCTCGATGTCACTGCCCAGCCTGATTCAGATGCAGGGAGCGCTCAGCTACCTCAACCGCGTGCAGAAGCGAATCTCGCCCACTGCGCCGATGAGCGCGGAGGGCGCCGATGAGCTCGATGGCGAGACGCTCGAAACCTGGCGGGCCCGCTTCGTCAAGTCGAGCAAGATCATCGCTGTCATGGACGCCGCCATTCGTTCGATTTTCGGCGCAGAGGCGCGCGAGCTCTCTGCGCTCTACTTCCTGATGTACCTCAACGCTGGCGGTGGCCTGCTGAGCCACTCGGAGACCCGCGGCGGTGCGCAGCAGGATCGATTCGTTCTCGGGGCGCAGGCGATTTCGCTCCGGCTGGCCAAGGAGCTCGGTGACTCGCTCATCCTCGGAACACCGGTTCGCAAGCTCGTCCAGACCGAGGACGGCGTGGATGCCGTGACCGACACAGGTTCGGTCCCCGCGCGCTTCGCCGTCGTCGCGGTTCCGCCCCCGCTCGCTGGGCGAATCGAGTACGAGCCCCCGGTTTCGGTTGGGCGCGACCAAGTCACGCAGCGCTTCGCCATGGGCGCTGCGGTGAAGGTGCTCGTCACCTACGAACGCGCGTTCTGGCGCGAGGCAGGGTTCTCGGGCGAAGTGGTCAGCTCTGACGGGCCGCTCAGCGTCGTCTACGACAACACCTCGCACGACGGCCGGCAGCCCGCCCTCGTCGGCTTCGTCGTTGGAAGCCAAGCGCGACAGTGGTCTGCGCAACCTCTGTCCGACCGAAAGCGCCGAGTCACCAATGCGCTCAAGCGCTACTTCGGCGACGAAGCCGAATCGTTTCAGGAGTATCACGAGCTCGACTGGGGCGCCGAGCCCTGGTCACGCGGTTGCCCGGTCGGCGGTCTGCCGCCCGGTGTCCTCACGAATTCCTTCGTGCACCTCCGCAAACCCGAAGGCCGAATCCACTGGGCTGGCACCGAGGCCGCGACCGAATGGATCGGCTACATGGAAGGCGCGCTGCAATCCGGTGAGCGCGCCGCCGACGAGGTCCTGCGCCGCCTCTAGCGCGGCCTAGGCGCTCGGCACCAGGCGAACGGTCACGTCTTTGGAGGCCGGCGTGAAGCTGCCCTCGGCGTACCTGTCCAAAGGAACCAGCACATTGGCTTCCGGGAAGTACGTGGCGACGCAGCGGCTCGGGATCGGGTAGGGGACGACGGTGAATCGCGGGGCGATGCGCTTTTTGCCCCCAAAATCGTTGCTGATGTCGACCTTGGAGCCCGCCGCGATGCCCGCTTGCCGCATGTCGGCTTCGTTCATGAAGATGACGCGCCGGCCCCCTTGGATACCTCGGTAGCGGTCGTCATTCCCATAGACAGTGGTGTTGAACTGGTCGTGCGTGCGCACCGTCATCATGCGGTAGCAGTCGTCCGGCAGCGAGAGGTCGGGCGCCGCGTTGATGGTGAAGCGCGCCTTGCCGCTCTCGGTGTCGAACCTGCGTTCGCGCGCGCTGTTGTAGAGGTGGAAGCCGCCGGGCTCGCGCACGCGCGCGTTGAAGTCTTCGAAACCGGGGATCGTTTCGGCAATCAGATCGCGAACCCGATCGTAGTTCTCGATAAGCCAGCACCAGCTCACCGGCGTCTCGGGGCCAAGCACCTGTTCGGCCAGCCAGGCCACGATCGACGATTCGCTGTAGAGCTTCGGGTCGGCCGGGCTCAGGTGGCCGTGCGACGAATGCACGACCCCCATAGAGTTCTCGACCGTAACGAACTGCGGCCCGTAGGCTTGCTGATCGACTTCGGAGCGGCCGAGACAGGGCAGGATGATCGACCACTGTCCCCGTACCAAATGACCGCGGTTGAGCTTCGTGCTCACATGGACGGCCATCTCGCAGTTTTCGAGCGCGTGTGCGGTCCGCTCCGTGTCGGGCGTAGCCTGAAGGAAGTTCCCGCCCATCGCGAAGAAGAACTTGGCGCGGCCGTCGAGCATCGCGTGAATCGCTTCAACGGTGTTGAAGCCCGGCTCGCGCGGAGGGTCGAAGCCAAACACCTCTTGTATTCGATCGAGCAGGGCCTTCGACGGCCGGTCGTGTATCCCCATGGTACGGTCGCCCTGGACGTTGCTGTGGCCGCGAACGGGGCAGGTGCCGGCGCCGGGCATCCCGATGCTGCCGCGCATCAGCAGGAAGTTCACTATCTCGCGGACGTTGCCGACGCCGTTGCGGTGCTGGGTCAGGCCCATCGCCCAGCACACGATGGTCTTTCGGCTGCGCACAATGATGGCCAGGGCTCGTTCGAGCTCGGCGCGGCTGATGCCGGCGGCCTGCAGCAGTGAGTCTACGTCTTGCGATTCCAAGTGCGCGCGTAGCTCTTCAAAGCCGTCGGTGTACAGGCCAATGAAATCTTCGTCGAGCACCTGGCCGGGCCTCTGCGATTCAGCCTCGAGCATCAGGCACATCAGCGCTTTGAGCAGCGCGACGTCGCCGTTGATCTGCACCTGCAAAAAGAGGTCGGCGATTTGCGTGCCACCTCGGAGCACCTGCAGCGGGCTCTTCGGATTGATGAAGCCCATCAGTCCCGCCTCGGGCAGCGGATTGATGGCGATGATTTGCGCGCCATTGTTCTTTGCCTTCTGCAAGGCGGTAAGCATGCGCGGATGGTTCGTGCCCGGGTTTTGGCCCATCACGATGATCGTGTCGGCTTCGTGAATGTCGTCGAGCGTGACCGAGCCCTTGCCGATGCCAACGGTCTCCCCAAGCCCGACGCCGCTCGACTCGTGACACATGTTGGAGCAGTCGGGCAGGTTGTTGGTCCCGAATGCGCGCACGAAGAGCTGGTAGAGAAACGCCGCTTCGTTGCTCGTGCGCCCTGAGGTGTAGAAAATCGCTTCATTCGGCGAGTCGAGCGCCTTGAGAGCGTCCGCAACGCGCCTGAACGCTTCCTCCCAGCCAATCGCCTCGTAGAAACGGGAGCCGGGCCGAAGCATCAGGGGCTCGGTGAGCCGGCCTTGGAGGCCGAGCCAGTAGTCGGACCGGCGCGCGAGGTCGTCGATGCTGTGCCGGTGGAAGAACTTGCCGTCGAGCCGTCGGCGTGTGGTTTCCCAAGCCGCGGCCTTCGCGCCGTTCTCGCAAAACTCGGTGAGCGCGGCGCGATCGTCGGGGTCGGGCCAGGCACAGCCGGGGCAGTCGAAGCCCCCGATCTGATTCATCTGCCCCAGGATGCGAACCGCAGACGGCAGCTCACGCCCGTGCAAATGCATGTGCGCGAATGCGCTGCGCACCGAAGCCAGACCCGCGGCCTTGGTCATGGGCGGCTCGACGCGCAGGTCCTCTTCGACTTCGGGCGGCTCAGCCTTGCTCGGACGGCGGGTCGTCATCAACCCGCCTCCACTTGAATGAAACCGGTCTCGCTGGCTTCGCGGGCGATCCGCTCGCCGTTCGAGTAAACGTTGAAGCGGCTGTCGCGCGCAAAGCCCAGTAAGGTGAGGTCGAATCGGCGCGCGGTTTCAATCGCCAAGCTCGAGGCGGCGCCAATCGCGACCATCATCGGAAAACCGGCGCGCACCGTCTTCTGAACGAGCTCGAAGCTCGCGCGGCTGCTCATCACCACGAAGCCATCGGCCGCGGCGGGCTCGGCCTCGCGAAGCCAGGCGCCAATCAGCTTGTCGAGAGCGTTGTGCCGCCCGACGTCCTCGCGCTGCGCCAAGAGCTCCCCAGCTTCGTTGAACAGCGCAGCGGCATGGGTGCCGCCGGTGTGACGAAACCAGGCCTGCGATTGCTCCAAGGCAAGGAGCGCTTTGCGAATCGCCGATGGAAGGAGCCGGTCCCTTTGGACGGGAAGTCGCGCGCAGCCGGCCTTCGACAAGGCTTCCACCGTGCGCTCACCACAGACCCCGCAGGCGCTGCTCATCATCAGCGTTCGCTCGAGCAATCGGCGCGGCACCACGACACCTTCGTGCAAGACGGCGCGGATGACGTTGTCTGGCGTCTCCGATCGCGCGCAATGCCGCACGCTGATCAAGTCGTCGACTCCGGAGATGACACCTTCGGCGAACAGAAAACCGCTGACCAGGTCACGATCGTGCCCCGGCGTACGCATCGTCATCGCGAGCGGAGCCTCGCGGCGCGCGTGCCCCTCTCCATGCTCGAGGAGAATCTGAAGCGGCTCCTCGACGGCGACAAGGTCGCTGCCCTGCTCCCGGCGCCTGCGCTCGACGCGCTCGACCTTCGTGGAAGCAACCGGAGTACGGGCCATGCCGGAGCTTAGTAGATGCCGGGGATGATTCGCCAGCGGACTCGTTCGCAGTATTGTTTCCAATCCGCTCCGTACTTCTTCGAGCAGAACTTGTGGTCTCTGCGCTCGCGATGGATGAGCAGAATCGCGAAGTAGATGGGGTAGAAGTAGGGAAGGGCGGAGCCAAAAAGGCAGGGGAGCGACCAGGAGAGCGCCATCAGGATATCGCCGACGTAGTTGAAGTGACGCGACCAACCCCAAAAACCCGAGAGCAGCAGTTTCCCGCCCTGCTCGGTCTGCATGTACTCGACCGGCTTCCCCCAAATCCGCGCGTTGTCCGGGTCTTTGCGAAACTTGTGCTTCTGCAGATTGACCGCACGGAAGATGTACAGCCCCAGCATGTTGACGGCGACGATCAGCACGGCGCCCCAAAGCGGCAGCGAGTGCACGCGATCGATGAGGTAGTGCGCTTGCAGCGAGTAAGTCATCGGCACCCAGACCAGGTCACCGAAGGCCAGCATGTAGCCGAAGTTCTCGTGCTTGATGTCCATCGTCGTGAGGATGGCCTCTTCGTTCCAGAAGTAGTCGACGATGTAGAACATCTGGAAGAGCCAAACGAGAATCATCGAGGTGGAGACGAAGCCGTAATTTTCGTACTGCACGTAGGCAAACGAGGTGTTGATCAGCACCCAGAGAATCAAGCCAGGTCGCGCTTCGCAGAAGATCTTGAGGTCGAGTCCATTGCGGCCTGGCGGAACGCGCGGGTTGTGACCGGTGCCCATCCAGAAGTCGTGGATGAGCTTGCCGCTCAGGTGGCGCGCCTGCCCATGCTGCCTGCCGTACCAGTAGAGAAAGACGCTGAAGAAGGCGACGAAGATCGTCATCACGCTGATCAGCGCGCCGAACTGGTCGTACAGCTCGCGAATCGAAAACAGGCCCGACCAGTGCGCAATGGCCACCAAGATGAATGTCATGATCAGCGAGAACAGGCCGTTCATTCGGTAGGGGAGGCGGTCGCCGTCGGGCAACTCGGCGCCGAGCACCTCGCGACCGGGGGCGTAGCGCTGCAGCAAGGCCTGGAGCGTGAACCAGACGCCGTAGATGAGGGCGGCCCGCCCCGTGGGCATCATCGCCTGCTTGAAACCCTCCCAGTTCGCGTTTGGCCCGGGAAGCACCGCGCCGTCGTTGAAACGCACCGCGAAGAACAGATACGCCGTGAAGATGGGAAGGCCGATGATCATGGCCAGGTTTCCAGGGACTCCGCCGAACTCCAGCTTCTCTTTGTGCTCGCTCATCGGCCGGACTCTAGAGCAAGAGGGCATGTGACCGCCAGTCCCCGGGGGGGCTTTGCTGCGACCTAGACTTGGCGTACTACAGGAGAATGCGGCTGAGGCGGAAGGTCTGTCTTCTTGGAGCGCCGGGGGTGGGCAAATCGGTCCTCGTCCGGCGGTTCGTCGAGGACCGCTTCGAGGACGAGCATGAACCCTCCATCGCGATGTCAATCTTCTCCGGCACCGTGGAGGTCGACGACATCTCGCTCGAGATGATGCTCTGGGACCCGGATACGTCGGAGGCCTCGGGGCAATACAACCGCTCGTTCATCTCCGGCGCCTCAGGTCTCGTCTTCGTCGCGGACGCGACCAGGCCGCGGACGCTCGACCTATTGCTCGAGGCGCAGACCAAGGAGCGAGGCTTCATCGGCTTGCGCCCAGCGATTCTCGTCTTGAACAAGACCGATTTGACCGAGCAGTTCGCTCTGAGCGACGCCCAAATCGCCGCAGCGAGCAGGCCCAACTGGTACGTGGTTCGAGCCAGCGCAAAGACAGGCTACAACGTGCGCGAGGCGTTCACAAAACTGGCCTGGATGATGCTCGAGGCGAGAAAGGCAACTGGATGACTAGGTTTGATGGCAAGACGGCGGTGATCAGCGGCGCAAGCAGTGGCATCGGAGAGTCCTGCGCGCGAAAGTTCGTCGCAGCCGGTGCGCGCGTCGTCTTGGCAGCGCGTAGCGCCGAACCCTTGCAGCGGCTGGTCGCCGAGCTCGGCGACGACCTGGCGCATGCGGTGCCCACCGACGTGTCGGACCTCGGCGCCTGTGAGCGACTTCTCGACGAGGCGAAGTCCAGGTTTGGAAGCATCGACGTCCTGGTCAATAACGCTGGGTACAACTCCCGAGGTCCGTTTGAAGAGCTCCCCATGGCTTCGATGCTTCAGATTCTCGACGTGAATCTCCGCGGCCCGATGATGCTCACCAAGCTCGTGCTTCCGCACATGAGGGCACGCGATTCGGGGACGATCGTCAACGTGGCATCGCTCGCCGGGCGCTTCCCGCTCGACGACGAGGCGACCTACTCCACGAGCAAGTTCGGCCTTCGCATCTTCTCGTTCGCCGTCGCCGAGGAGCTTCGGAACACCAACGTTCGGGTTTCCGTGGTGAGCCCGGGGCCGGTCGAGACGAGCTTCATCCTCGACGAAAGCATCATCGAATCGGTCCCAGCGCTAGTGTTTTCGCAGCCCATGAGCACCGCCGACGAAATCGCCGATCTAGTGCTCGCCTCCGCCGCCGATGGGATGCGCGAGCGCACCAAGCCCGCGTTCTCCGGCAAGATGGCGACACTCGGCTATCTCATGCCAGGCTTGCGCAAAGTCCTGATGCCGATCTTCGAGCGCAAAGGGCAACGAGAGAAAAAGAAGTACCTAGCCCGCCGTTACCCTTAGTCATCATCGTCGCCCTGCGTGGCCGGTAGCACCGACAAGCGTTTCGGTGACGGCCCCCAGGTGTCGATCCGTGGGAGCATCTGGTAAAGCAGCCAATGGTATGTGCTCCGCGGCAAGATGCGCCTGAGCAGCGCAAATGCGCGCGCGTCGAAGGTCGCCGGCACCCGGAGCGGAGGGCGCTTTCGGTGCATGGTTCTGAGCACGATCTTGGCGACCGATTCAGGCGTCGCCGGCGAAGCCCTCATCAAATTCGCGATGAACGGGGCCATGTTGCTGTAGTGCTCGTGATAGGGTTCCGCGAGCTCGTGCTCCGAGAGGCCGCTCTTGTGCGTGTACCGGACTTTCTGAAAACCGTCGGAGTCGACGAAGCCAGGCTGCACGAGACTCACGCGAATCCCCCAGGGTCGAACCTCATACCAGAGCGCCTCGTGTGCACCTTCGAGCGCGAACTTCGAGGCGCTATACGCTGCCATCGTGGGCATCGCCATCATGCCGCCGACGGAGCTGACCGTGATGATACGGCCTGATCGCTTGGATCGCATCCGAGGAAGCACGAGCCGAATCAGCTCCATTGGCGAGCGGAAATTCACATTCATCTGCTCGAGGCGCTCCCGTTCCTCGACGTGCTCCACCACTGCGCGATAGGAGAGACCCGCGTTGTTGATCAGCATGTCGATGCCGCCCCAGTCGCGCTCGGCCTCGGCGATGATCTCTTCGCGCTGCTCCGCCTGCGTCACGTCGAGCGGGCGAATACGAACGTGCGGCGACTCCACAATCGCATGGGAGTCAAAGCGCGGAAGCGAGCTTTGCCGCGCGGTCAAGATGACTCGGTACCTCGTCCGACTGAGCGCGCGCGCGATTTCAAGCCCGATTCCCGTGCTCGCACCCGTAATCAGGACAGTCTTGTCGGATTCCATCTGAGTTTGAGTTTATAGGGAGCGGCACTTACACTGAAGCGTCTTTTGAGGGTAGGGGAGGACACCATGAGATGGCTGATTGGTCTGCTGGTGCTTGTTGTCGTGCTGATCGCCTGGTTCGCCGGCATCTACAACGGCCTCGTCAATCTTCGGAACCGCTTCCGAAACGCATTCGCGCAGATCGACGTGCAACTCAAGCGCCGTCACGACTTGATTCCAAACTTGGTCGAAACCGCAAAGGCGTTCCTCGCTCACGAGCGCGAGACGCTCGAAGCGGTGATCGCAGCACGCAATTCGGCTGAGGGAGCCCGCACCCGCGCGGCTGCCAAGCCAGGAGACGCCCAAGCCATGCAGGGTCTCAACAGCGCCGAGGCGGGCCTGAGCGGAGTGCTCGGCCGGCTCTTCGCGCTCTCGGAGGCCTACCCGGATCTCAAGTCGGACAAGACCATGATGCAGCTCTCCGAAGAGCTCTCGACGACCGAGAACAAAATCTCGTTTGCGCGGCAGGCCTTCAACGACGCGGTCATGCGATACAACAACAAGTGCGAGATGGTGCCGTCCAACCTAGTTGCCGGCATGTTCGGCTTCGAGCGCGCCGAGTTCTTCGAGGTCGAAGAACGAAGCCCAGCGCGAGCCTGTCAAAGTCCAGTTCTAGGCCATGGACTTCTTCGAGGAGCAGGTCTTCGCGCGCAAGCGCAGCCGGCGCCTGGTGCTTCTCTTCGCCCTGGCCGTGCTCGGCGTCATCGCGTCGGTGTATCTGCTCGCGATGCTCGTCTACGGTCTAGGCGCTGCCGATGCAGCGGGCCTCAGGTACATGACCGGCGACTACGACCACTTCACCCAGCGCGCCCTCGCATTCTGGAATTCCGGGGTGTTCCTCTTCTCGCTCGGGAGCACCGCACTGGTCGTCGGTCTCGGCTCGCTCTACAAGATCGCCCAACTTCGCGCAGGCGGCCCTGCCGTTGCGCTCGGGCTCGGAGGACGCAGGGTCGATCCGGACTCGACCAGGCTCGAAGAGCGGCGCCTGCTCAACGTGGTCGAAGAGATGGCCATCGCCTCGGGAGTTCCCGCACCTGAAGTCTACGTGCTCGACCGCGAGCCGGGCATCAACGCCTTCGCCGCGGGCAACACGACCAGCGACGCGGTCATCGGCGTCACGCAGGGGACTCTGCACCTGCTCCGCCGCGACGAGCTTCAGGGCGTGATCGCGCACGAGTTCAGCCACATCCTCAATGGGGACTCGCGCATCAACCTCCGCGCCATCGGGCTTCTGCACGGGATCTTTCTCTTGGCCCTGATCGGCCGATTTCTGATTCGAGGCTCTGCACACAGCGGCAAGAAAGAAGGCGGCGGCGTCGCCGTCATCGGAATCGGTCTTCTCGGGATAGGCTCGATCGGCGTGTTCTTCGGACGCATGATTCAAAGCTCGATCTCTCGGCAACGCGAGCTTCTTGCCGACGCATCGGCCGTGCAGTTCACGCGCGACAGCGCTGGCCTCGCGGGCGCCCTCAAGAAGATCGGCGGCGCGTCCACTGGATCGCACCTTCAAACACCGAAGGCCGACGAGGCCAGTCACATCTTCTTTTCCAATGCCGTCCGCCGCCTCCCTTTGTTCGCGGGCCTATTTCGGACCCACCCGCCGCTCGCTGAACGCATCCGCAAGCTCGAGCCGAACTGGGATGGCGAGTTCCCCGCGGTGGCTTTGCCGCAGATCGCCGACGGCATGAGCACCCCGCCGGGGCCGCCCGGCCTAGTCAGGGCATTCGCCGATGACCCGACAGAACAGGCCGTGAGCCAAGCCCTCGAGCACATTGGCAGCCCGCGCCCCGAGCAAATCGCCTACGCTCGATCCCTTCACACCGCGCTGCCCAACCTCTGGATTCACGCGGTCCATCAGCCGCCGATGGCGCAGGCCATGGTTTTCGGGCTGCTCCTCGCACAAGACGAAGTGCTCCGCGGCACGGAGCTGCTCCGTCTCGCCGATCTGACCGACCCGGAAACGGCCGACCTCACGCTTCGATTTCATTCCGAGGCCGTGGACCGCTCCTCCAGCGAGAAGATCGCGCTCGTCGACATGGCGTTGCCGACTTTGCGCAACTTGTCCGCCGACGAGTACGAGCGATTTCGCCAGGTCGTCGATTCCCTGATGCAAAGCGACCGTCGCATCGATCTATTCGAGTACACGCTCAGCCGGATGATCCAGCGTCACCTCGCACGTCACTTCGAGGGAGCAGGCCCAGCGCCGCTTCGCTTTCGATCACTTCGGTCGCTTCTGCCCGACACGCGAGTACTGATCGCCTCCCTGGCCCGGGTCGGAAGCCGCAGCGAAGAAGACGCCGAGCGCGCGTTCAGGCATGGCGCGCAGACGCTTCAGCTGAGGGGAGAAGCGGGGCCCATCCCGGCGACGAGCGAATGCTCTCTGGCGGCGATCGACCAGGCCCTCTCCCGCTACGACGCCGCAGCGCCCGCGCTCAAGCGGGAGCTCATGCTGGCATGCGCCGCCACGGTCATGGCCGACGATGAAGTCACCGACCACGAAGCCGAGCTCATCCGCGCCATCGGCGATGCGCTCGATTGTCCCGTGCCACCTTTTGTGCAATCGGAGTAGCAACATGGAGACACGAAGCATCTACGAGACCGACGACGAGGTACAGGCTCTCGCCCTCCAGGAAGCCCTGGAAACCGAGGGCATCGCCGCCGTCCTAGTCAATCACCGTGACACCGCGTACCCGGGCATCACCGACCGGCAGCGGCACGGCACCGAAATTCGCGTCGAAATGGATCAGGTCGAAAAGGCCACCCAGATCATCGAGGAATTTCTGGCGGCCCAGCCCGTCGAGGGGCCTCCGATTGCACCTCCCCCCGATTCCCTGCCACCTCCGGCGCGCCGCGGGCCGAGGTCGCTCCTCATCACTATGATATTATTGGCTTTAATGGGTGTCGTCGCTTATTTACTAAATGCCAAATAAGCTCTTGGATCACGTTCCATTCTGCGCTATAAATTTACGGTTAGTAAAGGACGCGCACGATGGTTGTCACCGAATCCTACGAGCTCAGGGAGCTGGCTAAGCTCCTCAACTGGAACCCCGCTCACTGCAAGGTGATCCTCAAGCAGTTGGGGAAGGACCCGGCGCAGCCCATCGATGAAGAAACCGCGGCAAAGGTTGCCCAGAAGATTCGTCGTCAGTGGCCGCCTCAGGCTGCCTAACAGGGCCCGGTTTCAGCTCAGTCTAGCGCCTTCGCGATCGCGTCGACGAGTCCTGAGTAGCGTCGCGCCCTTCGTGCGAGCGCAGCCGCCACGACTTGCTTCGGCCCGACGAGTCGGACTGCACGGCGTGCGCGGCTGACCGCGGTGTACAGAAGCTCACGCGTCAAGATCGGCGCATCTTCCTCCGGAAGAACGACCAGAACTTCATCGAACTCCGAGCCCTGCGCCTTGTGAACGCTGAGCGCGAAGGCGTCGGAGTAGCGTGGCAACCTGGCCTCGGCGATTTCACGAAAGCCTTCCGCTTCGCTCTGCACCGTGGCCATCGGCGGCTGCCCTTCGACCAGCATGGCGAAGTCTCCGTTGTAGACACGCAGCTCGTGGCTGTTCTCCTCGATGATGATCGGTCTGACCACAGGCTTGCCTCCCTCGGTCTCGGCAAGTCGGTCCATGATCGACGCACCAAGCGCTCGAGTTCCCAACTTGCCCCTTCGAAATGGACTGAGCATCAGGTAGCGCGCTCGACGTTCGAAATGCTCTTCCGGATCCTGCGTGCTCAGGACCGTGGCCCAATGAGCGGCCGCGCGATCGAGCTCTCCCGGCAGGCTCCGAGTAGGAACCCAGGCGACATCGTCGGCGTCTGCGAGCTCGAGCAGCGCTTCGACCTTCGCCCGGTCGCCTTCCCGGATCGCTGCGATGAGCCGGCCGAGCGGTTGCTTCTCGTCGTATCGATAGGTCTTGCTGAGTTGGGTCACGCGATCGCTCCACCAGGTCTCGGCACTGGCCTTCACCAGATCGCGAAGCACCGAACCCGCCTCCACCGAGGTCAGCTGATCGGGGTCACCCACGATTAGGAGTGTGGCCTGCGCGGCGGTGGCGTTCAGCAATTGCCTCATCAATCCGAGGTCAATCATCGAGGCCTCGTCGACCACGATCAGGTCAGCCTCCAGGGGCTGATCGGCATTTCGAACAAAGCGCAGCCCGTCTCGCTGCATGCCAAGCGCGCGGTGTACGGTGGTCGCCTGCTCTGGGATCTGCGCCAGTACCTGCTCCGAGGCATCGATCCGGCCCTTCGCTTTGCGCACCGCTTCTCCTAGGCGTGCAGCGGACTTTCCGGTCGGCGCGAGCAGCATCACCCGAGGCGCGTCCTTGGATTGCTGGAGTCTGCCTTCAATCATCAGCGCGACGATGGCCGCCACGGTGCTCGTCTTCCCGGTGCCGGGCCCGCCGCATAGCAGCGAGACCGAATGCCGAAGCGCATTGCTGGCTGCTCCGCGCTGTGGCGAGTCAGGCCCTTCGTGGGAACAGCCGTTGCAGGGCTGAATCGAGCCAGGGCGTCTCGTCAGCGATGACCGCAGGCGCCGACGAACGCGTCGCCAGCTCCCGAGCGATGTCTCGTTCGAGCTGCCAGTAGCGTCGCAGGTAGAGACGCCCGGCCTCATCGAGAACGAGGGGGCCCCCCTCTTTGCTGAGCGGGCTCTTCGCGATCAGGTCTCTCCACTGCGCAGCGTCCGGCAAATCGCTCGGTCGCTCCGCTTCACCCGGCCAGATCTCATCGGCGGACATCCCGATCGGAAAGCAGCTATGCCCGCTTCGCACGTTGCGGCTCGTGAGCGCGATGGCGAGCTCGAGCTCCGGGCTCGACTTCCGGACGATCCGGCAGAGCGCGCGCGCGAGCTCCACGTCTAGCAGCTCGAGCAGGCCCATCGATTGAAGCCCAGCGAGGCTCATCGCTCCCCTCCCAACCAGTGGTCGACCGCATTCAAAAGCGCCGCCGGCTGACGGTCGAAAAACACGCTTGCGCCCGAGCGCTGTCCGGCCCCTTCATTCCGCGCAAAAACAAGAAGAGAGCCCCGCCCCAATGGGTATCGGGATCGTAGCCCGGAACCCGCTGCCTCAAGAAGCGATGAGCGGCCGCCGTGTAGAGCTGGGCTTGGAGCAAGTAGTGCTCACGCTGCACCGCGTCGGTGATGGCTTCGGCCTGATATGTTGGCAAAGTGTTCGACTTGTAGTCCGCCACATACCAGCGGCCCTGCCACTCGAACATCAGGTCGATGTAACCGCGCAAGAAGCGCTGCAACGTTTGCGAGCTGAGCTCGGCTAGCCGTTCGTAGTACCGTGGGGCAGCGGACGGCGCACCGTGCTCTTTGAGAAGCGCTGCAAGGTCAGCGAGCTTGGGCCGATTCACACTCAGCGTGAACTCGAGCTCACGGAGTTGCCTGTCTTGCGCTATGTCGATCAGCCGGGGAGCGCCGGCTTCGCTGGTCAGCGGCGTCGATCCGAGCATTTGCAGGTCTGCTTGAACCGCGAGCGCAAGCGCGGCGTCGAAACCAGAGCCGCGCAGTTGCTGCTCGATCAATCGACTGGTTTCCTCGCTGTCTAGCTCCTGAAACTTCGCGTTTTCGAGGATCGAATGCAGCAGCAGACCCGTGCGCGCACCGCCCGGCAGGTCGGCGAAGAGCCCCGGTACAGCGTCGATGGCCAAGCCCGATGCCCGTGGCCCTGGGGTCTTCTCGTCGTGTCCCGTGAGGCTCGTGAAGCTCGCGATTCGCGCGGCATGGCTGAAGTACCGCTTCTGCTCCTTCGCAGCGAGCACTTCGCCTGGCGCTCGTTGCGGGCGAGGTGCCGCTTGCTCCTCGTACGGAGCGCGCCAGCCCACCGCCCCGGACGATTTCGCAGCAAAAGCCTCGACGTCGACCCGCATTCCGTCCTGGTCGAGCTTGGCCAAGCCCTCTGCGCCGTGCAGCAGGTAGCCGAGCGCGGCTCCCTTCCAAGTCGAGCGGGTGCGCCCCCAAAAGAGCGTGCAGCGATACTTCGCCCGGGTCACCGCCACATAGAGCAGCCGCAAGGATTCTGAATCCGCCTCCCTCGCCGCGATGCGCTTGTGTGCGTCGAGCTCATCGGAGCCGAGGTCCACCTTGATGTTGCGGTCCTCGTCGTGAAACTTCACCGCGACGTCGCCGGCCTTGCCTTTCCAGGTGAACGGGCAGTACACGATGCCGTACTCGAGGCCCTTGCTCTTGTGTATCGTAGACACCCGGACCGCCCCCGACTCTGCGTCGGGTCGTTGCTGGAGCTCCGCCGAACCTACGCCTCGATCGCTCACGCTCTCGTCCTTCAGACGACGAAACCACTGCATCAGCGCGACCGGGTTGCGCCCCCGCTCGCGCTCGCCCACAAGCAGGAGCTCTTCGATGTGGAGCAGATCCGTCAAGATGCGCCGCGCGGCAGGGTGCCGGGCGATCCGCTCCTCCGCCTCGCTGGTTCCGAGCAGGTCTTCGAGAAAGCGCACGACCCCCTCGCGGTGCCAGGCCTCGTTCCAATCGCGAAACCGCGACACCCAGGCCGACCAATCCTCGTCGCCCATCGTTGCGAGCGAATAGGGCGAGACGCCGAGCAGCGAGGTAAGCAGTGCGCGCCGCAGCACTGCGGCATCACCCGGCATGAGAGCGGCTTCGAGCACCGCGTTCAGGTCTGAGGCGATTTCGGTGCTCAGCACGCTCGAGCCGCCGTCGAGTGAAACAGGAATGTTCAGCGCCCTCAGCGCTCCGGTCACCGCGATGGTCTGCGCGTTACTCCGGCAGAGCACCGCGATGTCGCCAGGCTCGATCCGGCGCTCGTCGATCTCGGCCTCCGACTCTAGCAAAAGCGCGATCTCGTTCGCCACCACCGGTGCCACGGCCGCTTCGATGGGGCCCAAGAGCTGCTCTTGGTCGAGGAACAGAAGTTCCATCGCCGGATCGAAGCTCGTTCGGCTCTTCTCCAAATGAGGGAGCGCGTCATGCATCTCGATCCCATCGAGAATGAACGGAGGCTTCCGCAAGGAGAACAGCGTGTTGACCGCGCGCACCAGGGCAGGGTCCGAGCGCCGGTTGGTCTGCAGTGTGTGGACCCGGTCCCCTACGTCGCTCACCGCTCCGAGGTAAGAGAAGATGTCGGCTCCTCGAAACGCGTAGATGGCCTGCTTGGGGTCCCCCACGTAGACCGCCGAGGACTCCCCGTAGATCCCCCGGAAAATCCCATACTGCAGCGAGTCGGTATCTTGGAACTCGTCTACCAGTGCCAGGCGGTACGCGTTCGAAACCGTCTGCGCGATTTTGGCCCGATCGAACGACGCGGCCTCCGACGCAGAAGGATCAAACGGCGCGTAGACGATGCTCAGCAGGTCGTCGTAGGTCAGGATCGCCGTCTCGTCTCGTCGCAGCCTCGCTTGCTGCCCCGCGAACTCGATGAAGCGCTTCTCAAACGCGAAGACGGCGTACTTGAAGGCTGGGGCAAGGCGCTTCTGAACTTCCCAGAGCGGCCCACAGGCACCGAAAAACGGATTGGATGGCGCCTCGCAGTTCTTCTTCACCTGCAAGCTCCCCTCTGAAAGCTTGCCGAGGAACTCGGGCGCAATTCGAAACCCCGTCTGAGCGAAGAAGTCATCGAGCTCTGGCAGCCAGCGCTCTTCGATGGTCTTTGCTTTGTAGTACGTGCGGCTCAGATTCTTGTCGGTGAGCAGGATCTCCGCGACCTCGCTTCGCTGGGCGGTCCAGGCCTCGGCCGCCGCCCGTTTCAGCTGCAGGAAATCGCTCACATCCTGCTCGTCGACTTCCTGTTTCTCGGGGCCGAGCAGCTCGATCCCGGGTGTCATGGCGAATCTCGCCAACTTGGCCAGATGCTTGCTGTTGACGTGCTCGGCTTGGAGCGCGCGCAGGAACCAGTCGGGTTTCTCGTAGAGCTCCGTCGCCCAGAAGTCGATCGCGAGCTCTGAAAACATCGACGCCGAGTCTTCGGAGACCTCGAAGTCGAAGTCGATTCCGAACAAGAGCGGATAGTCTTGGAGCAGTCGCTGACAAAAGCCGTGGATCGTGGAGATCGCCGCCCGGTCCATCTGCCCGAGCGCGGCGCGCAGCCTCTCTTCGGTCTCGCGTCGGCCGAGGCGCGCAAGGGCTTCGGTCACCACGCCGTGCAGCAAATCGCCGTCGGCCGGCGCCTCGTCGAGCATGCCGATCGCCGCGAGAATCCGCTCGCGGGTGCGCACCCGCAGCTCCGCGGTCGCTGCCTTGGTATAGGTCACGACCAGGATCTGCTCGGGGGTCAGGTCGCGCTCGAGCAAGGCGCGCACGAAGTAAGTCGTGATCGTGTAGGTCTTCCCGGTTCCCGCGCTGGCCTCGACTAGGCTGGGTGCGTCGAGCGGGATGAGCTGAGGAGGCAGGCCGCTCATCCCTCGCTCCGGTGCTCGAAGAGCGGCTCGTAGAGCTGAAGCGCGGCGCGCTGGAAATCCTCGCACCAGGCCTGGTCGGCGAACGGATCCTCGGGACCCAAGGCGTAGGCCAGGTGCGGGGTCCACAGGCGTTGTCTGCTCAGCTGTTCTTTGGCGGCTTTGAGCGCCCTGTCCAAGTCACTCTGGGCGAGCTCCTCCGCGAATCGGCGAGACGATTCCGCCAGCAGGGGAAGCGGTGTCTCGAGCGAGCGGCGGTAGAGCTCGACCAACGCTTCGAGCGTCCCGCGAGAGTCCTGCACCTCGCCGAAGGAGACTAGCTTTGCTTGGGTCTCGTTCCCGCGAAGCACGAGCCGGGTGAGCTTGGGCAGGCCGGCGGCGGTCTGCATCAGCAGGTGCTCGAGCCAGACGCCAAGCTCGCCTCTTTTGCCCGCCTTGCTGAAGCGCTTCAAGACACGTTGGTCCCCGAACAGCCCGTCGAGGCGTCCTTCGAGCAGCAGGCCGCCAAGGTCCAAGGACAGTAAGGCGGAGCTGGCCGCTTGCCCGCCGTCGAGCAAGCTCTCCTGAGCGTTCAACGCACGCAGCTCATGAGCGAGCCGCCGCCTCGCGAGCGCGCCCCAGCTCCCGTCGGGAAACTCCGGGGCCGCTTCGAGGTACGCCTCGAGCCCCTCGTCGTGGAGCCCAGCCCTCAGCGCCTCGTTTCCGACCTTTGAAGCCCCGAGGCCAGCGATCTCGGTCAGCGCAGTGCTTGGCTCGTAGAGCTCCGAACTGCCAAAACGCGCGCGAAGGACCCTTTCGATGAACGCGCCCATCGGGTCCCAGAGCCAGGCGCTGAGCTCCCCTATCGACAGCGTCGCCCCGGCCCGCTCGGGCTCCGGCTCCGCCCGCAGCTCGATCCGTTCCGGCTCTAGCGGCGAGTCGCGAAGCGCTTCGGCGATCTTCAGATACCGCTCCGAGGTGCTCCGCGGCAGGTCGCTCCCGTCGAAGTACCTCGCATCGAACGGATGGAGAGGGTGCACCGTGGCCTCGAGCACCGGCTCTTGCCCTGGCAAGGTGTAGTAGCGCCGCACGGTTTCGCGGAGCTCCCAGACGACCGGTGACGCGCTCTGCCCGCCTCGCGCGCCGCTCGTTGCCGTGCTGTAGCTGACGATCAGTCGATCTCTTGCGCAGAGGATCGCCTGTAGAAAAGAGTGCCGGTCGTCGTCGCGCTTGTTGCGGTCGCCCCGCTCGTGCACCGGGCGGCTCAGGTCGAAGCTTGGGCGGTCGTCTGCCCGGGGAAAGGAGTACTCGCTCATGCCGACGAGGCAGACGACCCGAAAAGGAACCGAGCGCAGCGGCACCAGCTCGGTGACCGTGACACCTCGCCGGAGGAAGCCGACCGCCGGCGCCTTCTGAACCAAGAGCAAACCGAGCTCCCTGCGCACCGTCTTCAGGCTGACTGCCCCGGCGTATCCACCGCCTCGCGCCAGGTCACCCAGCTCCGCGAGCGCGGACCGAAGCGTTCTCGCAGCGGCGCTGCTCTCGTCGTCTTCCGAGAATAGCGAGCTGGCGATGCGCTCGAGCACGGCCACCCAGCCGCTGATCTCGAGGGCCTGTCGGCTACTGGTTTGAAAGTCGAAGAGCAGCTCGCAAAGTCGAGCTAGGCGCGCCAGAAGCTCGGCATCCGCCAGGCTCGCTGCGCCTCGCGGCAGCAAACCTTCGAACACCTCGCTCGAATCCAAAGCCGAGGCAAAGCCCAAGAAAAGCCGTCCCAGGCCCGCTCTCCAGGTGTGCAGAGCTTCTGCGGGAAACTCGAGCTCCTCGCGATGCTTCGAGTCGATGCCCCAGCGCACGCCTGCCGCAGACAGTAATTCCGCGAGCCGGGCGCGCTCGTCGGGCGTGAACCGAAAGCCCTGCCGGAGCGAGTTGGCGTCCATGAGCCGCACGAGGTCGAGGACAGAGAACCGCGAGTCCAGCACTTCGAGAACCGCGAGGAAATCATCGTAGAACAACGCGTCGTCGCGGGTCTTCCGGTCGTGCACCTCGTAGGGAATCCGGCGCTGATCCTCCTGACCGAACACGGCGCGAAACGCCGGTGCGTACGCTTCGAGATCGGGCGTCATCACGACGATGTCTTCGGGCCGCAACGAAGCATCGTCTTCGAGCGCGGCGCGGATGAGGTCGTGGATGACCTGTGCCTCTCGCATTGGCCCGCTGCAAGCGTGGAGCGAGATAGATTCATCCGTCGCATCGATCGTCTCACGCTCCCCGTGTTCGGGAGGAGCCCGAAACTCGAGAATGTCTGCTTGCAGCGAGCCGAGCAGATTGTTGCGTGGCGGCGCCTCGAACAGATCGGCCTCGTGATGAACCGCTTGGTCGAACGTCAGCAAAAGCTCTTGGAAATCCCGCGCGAGGAGGCCGAGGGTAGAGAGAAGCTGGTGGCCGTCGGCCGGCGCGTCCAAGTCCGAAGGGAGCCGCGGCGTCGACAGGACGTCGGACACGTATTCGCAAGATGGTTCGAGCAAGTAGAACGCGGTTGGGATCCTCTTCGAAAGCACAGAAAAAAGCTCCAAGAACATCGGCGGAAGCGTTTCCAGGGAGAACAGGTGCAAGCGCTTGAATGGGGCCCGCTCCGTCGCCTCTCCGGCACGAAGCGCCGAAAGCGCTCGGTCGATCCGCGATGCCAGATCATGTGGGCCGAGCCGCTCGACGACCCGTCGCCAGAGCTCGGCCTGCCAGCCTGTTTCCGTTCCGTCCGCGCAACGCTTCAGCAGGGCCGGGCGGTACATGACGTAGCCGTCGAACACCCCGGAGACGGCAGTTGCGAGCCTGAGCGTGCGGTCCGCGTCCGGAGGCTCGCCCAGGTAGGCACCGAGCTCGGCGGGAGCCGTTTCGCGCAGCAACTCCGCGATCGTCCACTTCAGGCGGTTCGGTTCGTAGGCCTTGGCTTCTTGGGAGCGTCCTTGCGAGAGACTGTCCAGAAGCTCTTCGATCACGGCCCGTGGAAACGGAAACGAGGGGTTCCCCCAAATGCCTAGGCGGTCCGCGAGCGCGAGCGTGAGCCAGCGCTCCATGCCCCGGCTCTGGACGACGATCACTTCCTTATCGAAAGGTCCGAGAGCTTGGTCCCGGATTCGCGATGCCAGCGCGTCGGCTAGGTTCTCGGTTCGGTTGCTGCGGATGAGCTCCATGCGCTCAGCGAGACGAAAACTTTCGCTCCAGGTTCTTCATACCGCGGCCGAGCGCGACTTGGAACAGCTTCTTTCCCGCCCAGGCCTTCAGCGGGTTACTCGCGAGCCGACCATAGGCGAGCCAGCAAATCACGGTGCCGCCGTCGGGATGCGGCTCGCAGGTCATCACGCCGAGGTGGTCGGAGCAAAGCCCCAGGAACGCCTCGTCGTTGGCAGAGTAAGCGAGCATGCGCGGCGCGTCGTACGCCTTCACCCGCTCTAGAACCGGCGTCGAGGCGCCGCTCTTGATCACGCGGACCGCTCCCACCTCGCCGGGCGCTTCGGCTTCGCTGTTGTCCGTCCAGCTCTTCTTGGCGCCGACGATCCATTCGCTCGATCGATCGAAGTCACTCACGTAGTTGAAGAGCTCGTGCTGCGTGACGTCGAGCCACTTGCTGGTTTCGTACACAAGCGGCTGATCGCTGAGGCGTGCGCCCGTTTCTTTGGCGTACACAGTGAAATCCGAGAAGGCACCCATCAGGCGAGTCTTACTCCTCTAGGTCGAAGTTCAAGGCTCAAGAGAGCCTGTTTCGGTAGTCCTCGTACCCAAAACGGCGTTGGACGCGGTAGGAGTCGTCCCTAGGGTCGTAGAGCGCAATGGACGGCAGCCGAACTCCGTTGAAGGTCGTCGTTTTCACCATCGTGTAGTGCGCCATGTCCTCGAAGACGAGCTTGTCGCCGACGTGCAGCGGCCCTGCGAAGGAGTATTGGCCAATCATGTCGCCCGCGAGGCAGCTCAGGCCGCCGAGTCGATAGTCGTACGGGAGCTTTCCGGGCTCCGCGGCGTTTCGAATCTGGGGGCGGTACGGCATCTCGAGCACGTCGGGCATGTGGGCCGTTGCCGAGGTGTCGAGGACGGCAATCCGGCCGTCGTTCTCGATGATGTCGAGCACCGAAGCGACGAGCACGCCGCTGTTCAGGCCGATTGCTTCGCCGGGCTCCAGGAACACCTCGACGTGGTGTTCGCGCTTGAACTCTCGAATCAAATCGATGAGCAGCCCCACGTCGTAGTCGGGCTTGGTGATGTGATGGCCGCCACCGAAGTTCACCCAGGTCGCTTCGCCAAGCCAGGAAGCAAAGCGGTCTTCGATGACGTCGAGCGTTCTTTGCAGTGCGTCGGCGCCGAGCTCGCAGAGCGTATGAAAGTGCAAGCCTTCGATGCCGCGTAGGTCGGCTCTGATCAGTGCGTGCTTGGTCGTGCCAAGTCGTGATCCCGGTGCACAGGGGTCGTAGATCGCGACATCGACTTCGGAATGTTCCGGATTGATGCGCAGTCCGAAGCTCGTGTCCGAGGCGTGCTCGTCGATGATTGAGCGGAAGCGATCGATCTGCGAAGGAGAGTTGAAAACGACGTGGTCGGAATGGCGAATCGTTTCGCGAAGCGAGGCCTCGTCGAAGGCCGGGCAATAGCTGTGCACTTGCTTGCCGAGCTCTTCGCGGCCGAGTCGCGCCTCGTCGGGGCCGCTGGCCGCCACACCTTCGAGGTACTTGCCGACCAGTGGAAAGGTCGACCAGGCCGCAAAGCCCTTGAGAGCCAGCAAAATGCGGCAATCCGCGGCCCGCTGTGCATGCGCAAGCAACTCCAGGTTGCTCTCCAAAGCGGCCAGGTCGATGACATAGGCAGGCGATTCGACGCGGCTGAGATCCAGCTCAGAGCAGGGGAGCACTACATCTCCTTCACGTGCCAGGGCAGGCCGCGCAGGGCGAGCTCCTCGAGAAACGGCTCCGGATCGAGCTGCTCGACGTTGAACACGCCTTCGCCGCGCCACTGCTTGGTCAGCATCATCTTCGCGCCGACCATCGTCGGAACGCCGGTCGTGTAAGACACCGCCTGCGCGCGAACTTCCTTCCAGGACTCCTCGTGGTCACAGACGTTGTAGATGAATACCTTCCGAGGCTTCCCGTCCTTCCGGCCTTCGATGAGGCAACCGATGCTCGTCTTCCCCGTGTAGTTCTCTCCGAGGGTCGAGGGATCGGGAAGCAGGGCTTTCAAGAACTGAATCGGCACGATCTCGCGGCCCTCGTACTCGACGGGCGCGATGCCCGTCATGCCGACGTTCTGAAGCACGCGCAGATGCGTGATGTACTCATCCCCGAAGGTCATCCAGAAGCGAATGCGCTTGAGGCCGTCGATGTGCTTCACCAAGGACTCCAGCTCCTCGTGATAGAGCAGGTACGCCTTTCGTTCGCCCACGGCCGGGAAGTCGAACATTCGCGACTGCGACAAGGGGTCCGTCTCCACCCATTGCCCGTTCTCCCAGTAGCGGCCGCGCTGGGTGATCTCGCGGATGTTGATCTCCGGGTTGAAGTTGGTGGCGAAGGGGTGTCCGTGGTCTCCGCCGTTGCAGTCGAGGATGTCGATGTAGTCGATCTCGTCGAACAGGTTCTTCTGTGCATAGGCGCAGAAAATGTTGGTCACGCCGGGGTCGAAGCCCGAGCCCAAGAGCGCCATCAATCCAGCCGATTTGAAACGGTCCTGGTAGGCCCACTGCCACTTGTATTCGAACTTCGCCTCGTCCGGCGGCTCGTAGTTGGCGGTATCGAGATAGTCCACGCCCGCTTCGAGGCAGGCGTCCATCAGGGGCAGGTCCTGATAGGGGAGGGCGACGTTGATCAGTAGGTCCGGCTGGACCCGTTTGATCAGGGCCACAGTCTGTGCGACGTCATCGGCATCGACTTGGGCAATCTCGATTTCGCGGCCTCGGAGCTCTCGCACCTGCGCCTGGATCTTCTCGCAGCGCGACAGCGTTCTGCTTGCGAGCACAATCTCGGAAAACGTGTTGCTGTCGTCCGCGCATTTGTGGGTGACGACTCCGCCCACTCCACCCGCGCCAATGATCAACACCTTGCTCATCGCGTCCTCCGCAGCGGCCTATACGATCTCGGCGGCCGAAGTTCGAGGTGTGACGTCGACGTCCCCGATTTGCAAGGCAAGCCGCGTGACTTTCTAGGAACCGTGTGTTTACCTCAGCCACCTCACGAGGGAAGGGCATAGCCGTTCTGATGCAGCGAGCGACAATAGGATTGGATGTGGGGTCCACGACGGTCAAAGCCGTGGTCGTCGATCCCGAGACCAAAGAGATCATCTGGAGTGATTACCAGCGTCATCACACCAAGCAGGCCGAGTGCGTCCTCGACTTCATGGTACGCATCGGCACTGTCCTCACGGAGCTCCGCTGTGATGATGTTCGGGTCTTCATCACCGGCTCGGGCGCCAAGCCACTCGAAGAACCGCTCGGCGCGAAGTTCGTTCAAGAGGTGAACTCCGTCACCCTGGCGGTGGAAACTCTCCACCCCGACGCGGGCTCGGTCGTCGAGCTCGGCGGCCAGGACGCGAAGATCATCGTCTTCAAAGAGAACGAGCGAACTGGCGACAAGTCGGCCATCGCCTCGATGAACGACAAATGCGCCTCGGGCACGGGCGCCACAATCGACAAGTGCATGATCAAGGTCGGCATGCCGTCCGAAGAGACTCTCAATCTTCATTTCGACGACAAGCACTTGCACCACGTTGCGGCCAAGTGCGGCGTCTTCGCGGAAACCGACATCGTCAATCTCGTGAAGACGGGCATCCCGTCCGACGAGATCATGTGCTCGCTGGCCGACGCCATCGTGATGCAGAACCTCTCGGTTCTCACGCGCGGCAACACGCTACGGCACAAAGTTTTGCTCCTGGGCGGGCCGAACACTTTCCTTCCCTTCCTGCAGGAGTGCTGGCGAAAACGCATTCCCGAAACCTGGGACGAGCGTGGCTACGACTACCCTAAGGACGTGCCGATCGAAGAGCTGATTCCCGTGCCCGAGAACGCGGCGCTCTACGCGGCATACGGGGCGGTCATGTACGGCTTGCACGAGCCAGCGAATGTCGGCGTTTACGAGAGCCTCGACGGCCTGCGTCGTTACATCACCGAGGGGCGCAAGGAGCGTCTTGGGGAGGCTGCGGGCCCGCCGCTAGCCCGTGACGAGCAGGAGCTCGAGCAGTTCCTCAGCGCGTATCACGTTCCGATGTTCATCGAGCCGGAAGTCGAAACCGAAACGGTGCGAGCGGTCATCGGCCTCGACGGAGGAAGCACTTCTTCCAAAGCCGTCCTGCTCAGCGAAGAGGGCGAAGTCCTGATGAAGGCGTACACCCTTTCGAAGGGCAACCCCATTCAGGACAGCAAGGAGCTCCTCGGCGAGCTCCGGGGCCGCATGCGCGCCAAGGGTGCCGAGATCGAAGTGCTTGGCTTCGGCGCAACCGGTTACGCAGCAGATGTGCTCGAGGAGTGCGTTCGTGCCGACGTCAACATCGTCGAGACAGTCGCGCACATGATGAGTGCCACCCACTACTTCGGCGACGTCGACGTGATCTGCGACATCGGCGGCCAGGACATCAAGGTCCTGTTCATGGAGAACGGGGACATCAAGACCTTCAAGCTGTCCAACCAGTGCTCCGCGGGCAACGGCATGTTGCTTCAGGCGATGGCCGACCAGTTCGGCTTGCCCGTCACCGAGTACGCAGAGACGGCATTTCAAGCCGAGTTGGCACCCCGGTTCAGCTACGGCTGCGCGGTCTTCCTCGACACCGACCGCGTGAACTTCCAAAAGGAAGGCTTCAGCAAAGAAGAGCTCCTCGCCGGTCTCGCGCAAGTTCTCCCGAAGAACGTCTGGCAGTACGTCGTCGGCGTGCCTCGCATGGCCGCGCTCGGGCGCAAGTTCGTCCTTCAGGGGGGCACGCAATACAACCTGGCGGCGGTCAAAGCGCAGGTCGACTACATCAGGGAGCGCGTCCCGAACGCCGAGGTCTACGTGCATCCGCACAGCGGCGAAGCGGGCGCCATCGGCGCCGCCATGGAGACTTTGCGCGTGGTCAAGCGCCGAGGAACCTCCAGGTTCATCGGCCTCGATGCCGCGATCGATCTCGAGTACGAGACGACCAACGACGAAACGACCACTTGTCATTTCTGCGCGAACAACTGTTCGCGAACCTTCATCGACGCTTTCCGCCCCGACGGCAGCACCAGCCGCTACATCAGCGGCTTTTCCTGCGAAAAGGGCATGGTCGAATCCAAAGACGCCATGGAGGCGATCGTCAAAGAGCGCCGCAAGGTCATGAAAGAGTTCCCGAACCTCGTGACCTACGAGGGCCTCAAGGCCTTCAAGCGCGTCTCGGGAGTTCAGCCCTTGCCAGAGGCCGGCACGCAGATCGACGACGTCAAGGTCGAGCGCAAGTTCTTTGGAGCGATCGAACGAACCAAGTACCGGCGTGCCTTCCAACGTTCATCCGAGCAAGCTGCCGAAAAGCGAGCAAAGTGGCGCGTAGGCATCCCGCGTGTCCTCAACATGTACTCCACCGCGCCGTTCTTCCGCACCTACCTCGAGGTGCTTGGCGTGCGTCCGAAGAACATCGTCTTCAGCGACCCGAGCTCCGAAGAGATGTTCGCCGAAGGCGGCAAGTACGGCTCCGTCGACCCCTGCTACCCGTCCAAGGTGGCCCAGGCGCACTTCCATCAGCTCTTCTTCCACAAGCACGTGAAGACCCCGTTCGACGCGATCTTCTTCCCCATCCTGACGCACGTGCCCTCGTTCGTGACGGGCGCGGTCGACTACGCGAGCTGCCCAATCGTCGCAGGCACCCCGGACGTGATGAAGGCCGCATTCACCAAGGAGCAGGATTACTTCGCCAACCGAGGCATCGAGTACCTCGCGCCGGCCTTCAGCTTCGCCGAGCCGACGCTGCTCAAGCGCGACATGTTCGAAGCGTTCGAGAACGTGCTCGGTATGACCGAGGACGAGAGCGACTTCGCGACCGAGCAGGCCCTCGCCGCCCTCGACCGCTTCGACGAAGACATCCAAGCCAAAGGCAAGGCGATCCTCGAACAGGTCGAGTACGACAACAAGGTCGCCATCCTCGTGCTCGGGCGCCCGTACCACAACGACCCCGGCCTTCACCACGGCATTCCCGACGAGTTCCAGGTTCTCGGCTATCCAATTCTGAGCATCCGCTCGATTCCGAAAGACCCGAAATGGCTGAAGCGTTTCTACGGCGAGGACGACGACGTCCTGAGCGTCAACGATGTCTGGCCCGAGAACTACTCCGCGAACTCGGCACAGAAAGTCTGGGCTGCGAAGTTCGCATCGCGACATCCCAACGTGGCCATCCTCGACTTGAGCAGCTTCAAGTGCGGACACGACGCGCCGACCTACGGCATCCTCGACAGCATCGTGGCCAAGAGCGGCGTCCCCGCCTCCTCTCTGCACGACATCGACGCCAACAAGCCGGGTGGCTCCATCAAGATCCGCGTCAAGACTTACGCTCACTCGCTCAAGCTTCGCGAGGAGCACCTCGAAGACGTCGCTTCTCGAAAAGAGGAGCTCGAGCGACGCATCGACCAGAAGCGCCTCGAGCTCCTCCGAGTGAAGCAAGAGCAGCTCGCTGCGCATCGGCGCGCCGACCTCGGGCTCGAGCGCCAGATTCAGGAGCTCGCAGAGAAGGTGGGCCGGTACCAGGTCGAAGCGTCGAAGTCCGAGGAGGAGATGACTTCGCGCGTGCTGGCGTCGGAAGGTTTGATTCGTCTCGGAAGGAAGACCAAGGACGGCAAGCTCGTCCGTGTGTGAAGGGGCTAAACATGGCTGATGGTTTTGAAATCGACATCGACAAAGAGCTCGCCGAGTTCGAGGCGAAAGAGCGCACTCGGCTAGGGCTCGACGACGAGCGCGAGCAGTGGACGGACGAGATGGTCAGCGCGTTCTTTTCCGCCAAGGAACGCCCCACCACGACGATTCTCAATGGCGGCCTCACGCTGGCACACGATGAGTTCGTCGCCTCCGCGCTCGAGGGGATCGGCTACAAGACCCGCCCGATGGAGGTCGCCAATGTCGAGTCGCTTCGATTCGGCAAGGAGTTCGGCAACAAGGCGCAGTGCAATCCGACCTACTTCACAGTCGGGAACCTCGTCAAAGAGCTGAGCCGCCTGCGCGACGAAGAGGGTCTGACTTCCCAAGAGATCATCGACAACTACGTCTTCCTCACGGCCGGCGCCTGCGGTCCCTGCCGCTTCGGCATGTACGTGACCGAGTACCGCAAAGCTCTGCGCGACGCCGGCTTCGATGGATTCCGTGTCGTGCTCTTCCAGCAGCAGTCCGGTTTCAAGCAGGCCACCGGCGAAGAGCTCGGCCTGGTGCTCAACCCCCAGTTTTTTATGGCGCTCGCCCGCGGTCTCTTCGCCGGCGATGTGCTCAACGTCCTCAGCTATCGAATGCGCCCCTACGAGGTCGAAGAGGGCGCGACCGACCGAGCGATCGCGGAGGTGAAGCGAGAGGTGCACGAAGCGCTCCGCCAGAACCACAGCGTGCTGCGCGCTCTCTGGAGGGGCCGCGAGTTCCTGCAGGCGGTCGAGCTCGATCGCCTGCGCGCCAAGCCCAAGGTCGCAATCATCGGCGAGTTCTGGGCCATGACGACCGAGGGGGACGGCAACTACCACCTGCAGCGATTCGTCGAATCCGAAGGCGGCGAGAACGACATCCAGACCTTGGTCAACTGGCTGCTCTACACCCTCTGGGAGATGAGGCACGACACCGAGCGCCGCATGACCCTTCGCGGGACCGATGAGTCGTACTACGGCCTCGAAGGCTCCGATGTCGGCTACAAGATGGCCGGCGTCTGGCTCGGCGAGCTGGCACTTCGCGCAACCTTTGCGACGTTTAGCGCCGTCGCCGGCCTCAAGGGCAACAAGCTCCCCGACATGGACGAGATCGCCCGGGTCGGCCACAGCTTCTACAACAACGAGCTTCGCGGGGGCGAGGGCCACATGGAGGTCGCCAAGCTCGTCCTCAACGTCGCCAAACAAAAAGCGCACATGACCCTCAGCGTCAAGCCCTTCGGCTGCATGCCGAGCTCGGGCGTTTCCGACGGCATTCAAAGCGTGGTCACCGAGCTCCACCCGGACGCGATCTACTGCCCGGTCGAAACGAGCGGCGACGGCGCGGTGAACTTCTACTCCCGCGTCCAAATGTACATGTTCAAGGCCCGCGAGCGCGCGCGTCAGGAATACCAAGACACACTGGCGCAGTACGGCATCAGCGAGGAGCAAGCCCGCGAGTTCTTGAAGAACAACCCTCGCTACGCACACACCTTTTACAAAGCACCACACGTCTCGGCCGGAACGGGCGCCGACATCATCCACGAGATCGGCCCCCTGGTTGGCAAGGGCCGTCTCGGTCGCGCCAAGGTGCACGCGGCACGCGCAGCAAAGCGCGGCAGCGCCATCTTCACCGAAGACCTTCCGTACGTGAAGGAAACCTTCGACAAGATGTCCCCATACATTCCGTCACTGGGCCGCCTGCTCTTCGTCGAGCTCAAAGAGAAAATCCCGGCCCCGAAGCAGGCCTGGCAGATGCTCATGCGCCGCGCGGTGCCGAAGGCGGACGCGTCGGCTGAGACGGAGATTCCGACGAGTCATGAGTACGTCGCCGCGGCGAACGCGGCGCCGAGCGCCGATGCGGAGACTGTTCGGCTTCAGGTTGTGAACTAGCGTTCGCAGGGCTTCTGCTCCTGTGGGTGACGGCGTCGACGTTCGGCTTGTGCTGCCGCGGGTGCGGTGGGGGGCGGGCTTCGCCGTGTGGCTTGTGCTGCCGCGGGTGTGGTGCACACCCGCGCGGGGTGTTGGGTTGGGTGGGTTGGTACGGCTTGTTTCCACCGCCCCCCCTCGCCCACCCCCACCCGTAATCCTGATATCACTCTCACGCGAGTGAGCAGCGTGCCTGGCGCGGCGGTCGCTGCGCTCCGCCTTGCCGGCGCTTTGCGCCGGGCTTCGCCCTTCGGGCTCGCGCTGCCGCCTGCTGTCTTGGGTGGGCGCGCCAGCGCCGGTGCCAGTGTCAGCGCCAGTGCCAGTGCCAGTGCCAGCGCCAGTGCCAGTGCCAGTGCCAGTGCCAGCGCCAGTGCCAGTGCCAGCGTTTGGCTACGCCGCCCGCCCGGACGCCTTCGGCGGTTGGTCGGTCCCACCCCAGCACCCCCACACTATCGCCTACCCCCACCCGTAATCCTGATATCACTCTCACGCGAGTGAGCAGCGTGCCTGGCGCGGCGGTCGCTGCGCTCCGCCTTGCCGGCGCTTTCGCGCCGGGCTTCGCCCTTCGGGCTCGCGGGGAAGTGGTGCCGTGGGGGGACTGGCTCTCGCATTGTGCGCGGCGCGGGCGTGCTATCTTGTTGCTGCTTCTTCTGCTTTCTCTTACTTAAACTCAATCGATGCGCCTGGCGTTCTTCCAGCTTCTTTCAGTCTTGCTGCTGCTCCAGCAGCCCAGCTTGGCTCGTGCCGAGCAAGTCGATCCGCTCGAGAGTTACGTCGTCAACGGCGAGCCGGTGGGTCAGGGTCAGGCGCACGGGACCGTTGCTCTTCTCGTACTGGACGACGAAGCAGGCTCAGAGCGCCCGGCGCCGCCCGCGATCTTGAATTCCCTGAATTGCTCCGGCGTCCTGATCGCGCCTTCCGTCGTCATTACGGCCGCGCATTGTGTCGACGCATGCGAAGACGTGGACCTGTGCGGGGATGGGACTGGCGGGATTTTTCGATGCGAAGACTGCGCGGCGCATCCCCGTGATCTCGGCACGCTTCGGGTCGCGGCAGGCCTGCGAACCATAGATGACGTCTGGCGTGCGGAAGTGGTTCCGGTCCGCGAGGTCGTGATGCATAGCGGCTATCGAACTTGGCCCGATTGGAACTTCGATTGGAACAATTGCGGGGTCGATGAGAACACCTGGGATTGCGAGTCGCTGCTCGTCGATGCCGAGTTCCACGACATAGCGATTTTGCGTCTGGCAAAGCCGATCGCGGTCCTCCATCCGGTCGGCCTTCTTCGCCCGGAGGCCTTGCCGGGGGCCATGGTTGGCCTCGCGCAGGGGTACGGTCAGAGGCTGCCACCCACCAGCGACGAACTGCTCTCGCAGACCGACTACCGATCGCTCCTCAACCAAACCCAAGCGCCTATCAACCGAGTTGGCTCCCGGCAAATCGCGACCGGGGCAGGGTCCAAACCAGGGCGACACATGCTTCGGTGATTCGGGCGGGCCGCTCTATGTTCAGAACAGCGGTGGTCTACGTCGTTGCCGGCGTCGCGTCGCTGCTGAGGCCGAATGAACAAGGTGATGCGTGCTTGGGCACCGGCACAATCTATACGTCGGTTCCCGCATATGCCGACTGGATCTTCGAGAAGGCGCCCGAAACGAACGCGTTTCAGCTAGCCGCACGCGGAGGCTGCAGCGCCGTTCCGCGGAGGCCATCTGAATCCGCCACTTTGCTAGCCGGCGCGCTGCTGCTCCTCCTTTTTGGCAAGCGGCGGAACGTTTTCGTCGCGACAGCTTTGGCCTTTGCGTTCACTTCGTCCAGCGGCTGCGGCACCCCGAGCGATGCGACCGAAATCGACTTTTGCACCGAGCCATACGACCCGCGCGAATTTTACTGCAACCGGCCTGATTTGTTGAGTCTCCAAGCTGCTGAAGCTCTGGCCCGCCTCGAGGTTCCAAACGATTCCTGGCTCTGGCAGGTCCTGAGCAGCAGCAGCCGGCCGGTCGGTCCCGACGGGCGAGCCGACGCATGGCATTTCAGCTACTACCTTCCCCGGTCGCGAGGAGCTCCCGAACGCGGAGCTCGTGAGTGTATCGGTGAGCAGCTCGGGAATCTCCACGACCGGTGACATCTTCCAAGCGCTCGAATGCGTCCCGAGCGAACCGCTCGAGCCCCTCGATTCGCGACGCCTGATACAGAACGCTATCCGATTCTTGGAAGCGAGTGGCCACCCGGTCGTTCTCGACGGCACGGCATCGCTCACGATCGTTCAGACCACGACTGCGCCAGAAGCTCGTCCTTTCCGAACTTCGTCACCTTCCGCGACCAAGCCGTGTTCTTCGACGTCGAGGGGACGATTCTGGGTCTGGGGCCAATCGGGGGAATGACCTGGTAGGTGGGTTCGCTGCCGCGCTTATCTTCGAGGGGGCGGGAAGACTGGGGACGGGCGTCGACGTACGGCTTGTGCTGCCGCGGGTGCGGTGGGGGCGGGTTCTCGGTGGGTCGCGTGGTGCGGCTTGATTGCACCGCCCCGCCCACCCCCACCCGTAATCCTCCCTGGCGCGGCGGTCGCTTCGCTCCGCCTTGCCGGCGCGTTCGCGCCGGGCTTCGCCCTTCGGGCTCGCGCTGCCGCGGGTGTTGTTTGGCGGGTCGACGCCCGTCCCTCAGCACCCCCGCCCTCTACTCAATCCGTCGATACCGTTCGTCGGTCACCACATCTTTAACCATCTGCAAGAAGTCGTGTCCGGTTGCGGCGAAGTTTCCTGTCTTCTCGACGAGCCAGCCGGTTTGCTCGGCTGCGCTCAGCTCTCGTCCGAAGACGTGCTGCGCGAAGCTCCGAACGGCGCAGCTAGCCAGCTGCTGCTGATATTGCGGGCGGGTCACCAGCGCGCTCGGGCCAAGGTCGAGCGCGGCGACCTCTTCTTCGCTCCGCCAGGCTAAGACCTTGAACTTTCCAAGCTCGCTATCGACCGAGCCTGGCGTCGTTTCGAGATCGCGCGTGATGTAGAACGTCTTACAGAAGTTCGAGCAATCGTCCTTCTCGCAATTCGCGCAGCTGTTGCTGAAGGTGTTGATGTCTTCTTGGTAGACGAAGTCGTCGCCCTCTTCCCAGCGACCCCAGTGGACTGTCGCCGGCTCGATCGCCTCATGACAGGTCGCGCAGCCGCAGCGAGAAGAGAGATCGGGGTCGCTGGAGCAGTCGTCGGTGGCCGAGGGCAGGCCGCCAGATGGAGCTTGGAACGGGTCGCAGAGGAACGCCGTGTACAGTCGGTTCACTCGGGCTCGGTGCGATGCAAAGCGTCGCAAAAAGCCGAGCGTCGTCAGGATACCGCTGTGGTAGTCCTCCCTGTCGACGGCTTGCCAGTCGGCGTCGATTGGCAGGTCGGGGGCGTTTCTGAGCTCGGAGTCGTTCTCGCCGGCGAGATAGCGGTAGAAATGCGCCAGCATGCCGTTCATCGCGGTGCTCCTTGTCGAGAACGCGTTCATGTACGGCTCACGGGCGGCGATCACGGTTTCGAAGACGCGGGCCGGCTCCTCGAGCAAGGCCTCGTGTACTGCGTTGTAGTTGCCGTCATCTTCACGCGCCGTGCAGTAGTTTAGATTCGGACCGCATCCACATAGAGGATCGCTATCTCCGGCTCGGTCACAGGACTGCGGGTCTCCGTTGTCCCTTGGTGTCGCGTCGGTATGAGGCTGCGCATCGAACGCGCAGACCCGAATCGTCGTCCCCGGCGCCCAGTAGGGGGAGACCTCCACCCAGCCGTCCATGCGGCAGCCCGTTCCCCCCGCGCAGACCCCTTCCGTGTAATTTTCGAACATCGGAAGCGCGCGGCCCTCGGCATCGAAGTTCGTGTGCTCCATGTCGAGGCATAAGACGTCACGGCGCCTGTACTCGTCGCGCTTGCCCCGGTTGACCCAGACGCGGAAGGTGTCGTCGCCCTCTTCTTGGACGACTTGACCTACGAGATCGTCATCTCCCAGGTTCGACCACAGCAGGTTGCGATGGTAGCGACGGAGCTGCGCGTAGAATTCGGGCGAGCCGATCATCTCGTCGATCATCTCGTTGCTCACATCGTCCATCATATGCAGACGCTCGTACTCCTCGACAGTTGGAATGCGTCCGTAGAGGTCCAGCGTCAGCTGCCGCAGATAGCGGTACTTATCGAGCTGCTCTACCGGCGCGCAGATGTCCGGAGACTGCGCCGTCGCGAAGCCTGCACAGAGGCAAGCCACCATCACGGCCGTCGACAAAGAGATCGTCATCGCGCTCTTCATGGCGTCAACTCCTTTTCGATCCACGCAGAGAGCGGGTCCTCTCGATAAGGTGAAGGGTCACCCCCAAGGCTCTGCACGAGCGTCGCCATGACGTGCTCTGGTTTGAGCTGAACTCCCGCCTCGTCCGGCAGCCCAGTCGTGGTGTTGACCGAAATCAAACCCAGGTCCTGCTCGTTGCTGGAGCCGAAGACACCGGTCTTCAGAGTGCTGCCGAAGATCATCACAGAGTCGGCAAACCAGTGGTCGCGTCCTCCGTCTCCGTTGATCTTTGGAGTGCGTGCGAACTCCGAGTAGACCATCACCGTCGTTCGTTCGAAGTTCGGATCGTCGTCGCGAAGGTGCGTGATCATCGCTCCAATCGCTTCGAAGGCCTCGACGAGGCGCGTTGGCTGCTGGACCGCCCACTCTCCGCGGTGTGTGTCTAGACCACCGCGCACTCTGGTGGTGACCGCCGTGCTCAGCCCTGTCCGCAAGAGCTGTGCAGCGGTCGCCGTCGAGAGCCCGGTGCTGTCGCCGATCGGATAGAGCGCCCGAATCTCGTTCATCTCTGGCGTGTCCGCGTTGAAATCAAAGCGCGCGACGACGTCCTGCTCCTGGAGCTTCCGGATGCGATCGCGGCTGATGCGCAGCTCGTCCTCCGGAAGGCGTCCGCTGTAGGCCGGCGAAACGCATGAGTACGCGTCCTCGAGCGCCTGGTTCAGGAGCCCTTCGACGCCCTCGCTCAGCGCGTTCCGCGTTGGTCCGATCAGGTCGCGAATCTCGCGCGGGTTGTTCATGCGAATCGCCGAGAAGCGATTGTCGAAGTCGCGATTGAAGCTCGGGATCGAAATCGCGGTGTTTGGAAGAAGGCTTCCCTTGTCGTGCACCGCCGCCGCTACCGTTCCGATTGAATCCCCGCGCGCCAGGGCGCCCGCGGGCTGGCGGCCGGTGTGGCTGTAGGACCTCGCGGTGTCGTGCGAAACCGTATTCATGTTGATGCCGCGAAAGAAGGTCGCGAGATCGGCATGTGGCTCCAGCGCCAGCATGGTCGGGCCCCAAAGGTGCTCCGTGCCGCCCATGGACACGGGTCGTGGGTCGCGGAACTCGGCGGCCAGTCGGTCGGTCCCGAGGTCGATCCCCGCGTAGCTCCCCGACGGGTCGCGCGGGTCGGCAGCGAGCAGCACGTCCCAGCCGCCTTCTAGAAAGCAGGCTACGAAGCGATGGCCGTCGGAGTCCTGAGCCAGCAGCGGCCTGATCGGCCAGAGCGCATACATGGCGGCGCCGCCGAGCGCGCCCTGCAGAAGCGCGCGGCGACCGAGATGGGGGCCGCACTGATGCTTCCCGAGTTCTGCTGAGTGGAGCTTGTTCCTGTTTCGCTTACTCATTGTGGTCCCTCAATAGGTCAGAAAGTCGGGGTGAAGGGCTAGGCCGGTGCAGACCGCAGCCCAGCGTTCCTCGCCCTGGGCGGCGCGCCCGGGGTCGTTCGGATCGAGGCCGTCTTGAAGCAGAGTGAACCAGGGCTGAAGACGTCGATCGTCCTCTGCGGTGACGTACACACCGTGAAAACGCAACAGCAGGTAGCGCAGGTTCTCGCCGACGTCCGTGGCGAACGGATCGAGCGAATCCATGTCGTTGATCCGCCTCAAGATGACCCGTGATGCCGGGTCGCCGTTCTCGCGATCAAACTCGACAGCGCGCCGGCAGGTCTCGCGCGCGCCATCGCCGGCGAGCTTCGCGAAGCCGACCGACATCTCACGGCCTTCGACTGTGACTTCGGCAAAGTCCGGCCGGCCCAGGGTCGCCGCGAATTGCTCTGCATCGTCCCATTGCTGTCCGGTCGCGACCGCAAGCGCCGCGAAGAACTGATCGGCGGTCAAGCGTCGGATGCGCTTCGTCTCCGGAACCTCTTCCGGGTCGACGATGCGTCGCGGGTCGGCGTAACCCTCCGATTTACCGCTGCAGCCGAATGCGAGAAACGAGCACACAATCGCCGCGGCAAAGCGCGCGGTCACCCTCTTGGTCCAAATCACGGTTCCATTCCTTCCTGCACCCAAGTTGCGATCAGCGCGATTTCCGCCGCGCTCAGTGGTTCGACCGAGCCGGCGGGCGGCGGCATCTGCCCGCGCGATACGAGGTCGAGGGCCTGCGGCCCGAGCGCGCGGAACGCTTCGTAGCTGCCCATGAAGGTTTGGTTGCCGCCCGCACCGTGACAGACCGCGCAGCTCGCCTCGTAGATCGGGAGGATATCGCGCTCCCAGAACACGGTCGGTTCGGGCCCCGGGGGAGGCGGGCTTACGGCGTCGCTCTCGATGAGGAACCTCACCGTCCTCCGAACCGGTCCCTCGGGCGCAGCGACCTCGAGGGTCAGCGTGTGCCAGCCAGCGCCCAGCGCGTTGACGCCGGTCACGGTCCAGGCGCCAGAGCCGCCGTTCACCGCCAAGGACTGTCCATCGAGGCCCGCGCTCAGGGCGGAGCCCATAGAAGAGTCGCCCGAGACCCGTAAGCTCATCGTGCTCCCCTCGGGGAGTCGTTGATACGGTCGAACGCCATCTACGCGAAGAGTGTCGCGATGCGCGACGTGACAAAGCTCGCCGCCCTTGACGAACCATGCACTGCCCGCTGCGTAGCTCTCGATCGATGTGATCGGGGAAGCCGCGGTGGTCGTTGCCAAACGCTCCCACTTCTCGAAACGGTCGCGCCGATAGAGCTCCGCACCGACGCTCGCCCAGAGCACGCTGTCGGCCACGCTCATGGACGTCACCGCTCCTTCGTCGAACGGGATGGCTGCCCAGCCTTCGCCGTCGTAACGAATGAGCTCGCCGTTGCGAAGAGCTACCAAGCCGATGCGCAGGTCGGCGCCTGTCGCTGTCATCTCGCTCAAGTCCGCGACCTCGCGAAAGGACGCAGCATCGCCGTACTGAGCCTCCCACAGAGATTGCTCGGCCTCGATGTACATCACCGGCGCCTCGCCCGAGCACGCACCCTGCAGATCTCGAATCTTCATCGACTCGAGCAGCTCAGCCGGAACGTCCCATCGTAGCCAAGTGCCGTCACGCCGTTCGAAGAGCCCCCGGGTCGAGACGAGGAATGAGCCGCCCGCGTTCCGCGGATCCCCGCAAACGAATCGCGGTTTTCCGAGCTCCGGCGGGAGCGCCACGGGTTCGGAGTCCGATAGCGTCGCGTTCCAGAGCGCGTTGTCTCCGACGACAAAGGCCGTGGAGGCGTCCCAGCCGACCAGCTCGTCAGAACGGGTGAAACCGGCGTCGACGGGTGTCGAGACCCCGTCCGGCGAAAGCTGCCGCATGCCGTTGTCACCCTGGACCCAGGCTTCTCCGTTCGGGCTCACTCCGACCAAAGCCTCGCCCTCAGCGAGCGCCTCACAGGACGCCACGGCGGAGACGTCGCTGGCCACGCCGGCCCCGCTGTTTCCAACTTGAGCGTCTCCGCAACCCCAGATCACGAGCAGGGCCAGCCACGGCAGGCGCAGGTGCAGAGTCGAGTCGAACACCCCTCCAGCCTAGCCGCTCAGACTCAAATGTCACCCTTAAGGAGTATGTAATCTATCTTGCAGTCACGAAAGCCTGGAAATTCCGGTTCAAAGACGCACTTAAGGGTGTAAATATAACCCCTCGGCGACCTATCTCAGAACGACCAGCCGACCATCACGTTGAAGTTGATGGCCAGGTCCCTGCCGTCTCTGCCCTGCGCGGCCCCGGGAAGGCCGGGCACTACGCCGCTGGGGAACGCGCTGAACTGCGGTTTGAAGTAATCAGACGAGACCCGAAGTATGTACGAGAAGCCGACGTCGAGCTCTCCGCCGAGCATCAGTCCGGCGTCGAAGCCGAAACCCTTGGCCTCGCCAAATCTGTCCGCAAGCTCCCCGTAGGAGAACGGAAATCGGAAGCCCGCATCGACACGCAGATAGAGCAAGCGCTCGATGAAGAAGTACCGAAAGGCAGGGCCGACCCTCAGGAACAAATACTGGATCGACGGCATCGCGCCGTTGTCTTCGAGGTCGAGCGCGTCAAAACCGATGCCGATCAAGCCGCCGAGCTCGCTCTTCTCGAACCCGTGGAAGTACCCGATCTGCCCGAGCACACGCCATGCCTTGGTACTGAGCTTTGCGGACGAGCCCGGCGTCTCCGTATCGAGCCCCACGCCGAAGTCTCCGTCGGCTTCCAGCGCTAGGCCGCGCAGCCCCGATTTGCGGTTACGGGCTAGGGGCCGCAGCTCGAGTCGAAACACGATGTCGAGATACACACCAGATTTGTAGGTTCGCGTCGCCGTCCCGCTCGAGCCGTCGTCGACGTCGATCTTGACATCGCGAAAACGCCCACCTGCACCGCCGAGTATGTTGAAGATCGGCGCGTATCGTTCTTGGCGGGCGCGCTTCTCGGCCTTCTTCGCTTTCTCGGCCTTCTGAGACTTCACCGACTTCTCAGGCTTCGCCGTCGCTGCAGACCCCGCCACGGTTGCTGCCGCTGCAGCCTCCGGCGTCTCAGCTTGCTTCGCTGGCTTTGCATCCTCGCCCAGCGTGACTTCAATCTCGCCGACCGTGATCTCGATCTCGCCGACCGTGACCGGCTCCGCCTTCCTTGCTCGCCGCTCCGGTGGGGCGACTCGCATGGCCTTGGCCAGCGCGGCCCGAGCTGCCCTCCGAATCTTCGCATTGCCCTTGGACTGCCCGGGCGGCCCTGCCTCGAGCTCCGTGATCTGTCTTCCCTGCGGGCCCGCGACCCGGATCTCTGCGCGCGCCGCGCTACCACGACCACGAACGCGACCCCAGATCAGGTAATCCAGTCCGAGCTCCTCGGCGACGGCCGCTCGGCCCGCCACGCTCGAGACCTTCTCGCCCTCGACGGCCAACACCCTCTTCGCATCGCTCCGCGTTTCGAACGTCACTTCATCGCCGAGCCCGCGCAGGACCTCAGCACGCGCAGTGGAACCCCCGTTGCCGGGGAAATCCATGACCACGACCGTCGGCTTCTGCGCCTGCACCGGCGAAGTGCCAAGCCACAAGCAGCCCCCCAAGAGCACCCCCAGCAATAAGCGCGAGCTCATCCCGAATTCACGTTAGCAGGAAGAAACCGAATGACGCCTGCAAATCTCGTTGGAGGACGGCTTGTGGTGCTGGAGGTCGGTGGGCGTCGCTGTTTGGGTCGGATGGCACCACAGCGCTTGTGCTGCCGCGAGTGTTGTGGAGGCGGGTTCTGGTTGGGTCGCGTGGTGCGGCTTGATTACACCGCCCACCCCCACCCGTAGTTCTGGTATCACTCTCACGCGAGTGAGCAGCGTGCCTGGCGCGGCGTTCGCTGCGCTCAGCCTTGCCGGCGCCTTTCGCGCCGGGCTTCGCCCTTCGGGCTCGCGCTGCCGCGGGTGTCTTGAGGTGGCGTGGAGGACTTCTCTTGGTGGCGCCGTACGGATGTACGCGGCTCAAATCTCTCTGTGTGGAGGGGCGCGGCCTTAGCCCTGCGGCTTTGCGTGTGCGGGCAGCTCTCCGGTCAGACTCTTCAGGAACGTCACGATGCTATTCACCTGTGCGTCACTGAGCTCTTTGCCGAGCTGGTAGGTTCCCATGATCTTCACGGTCTCCTCGAGCGTTGCGCGCGAGCCGTCGTGTAGATACGGCGAAGTGAGCTCGACATTCCGGAGCGTCGGGACTTTGAAGAAGTGCTTGTCGGCGGCGTTCTTCGTCACGTTGAAACGTCCAAGGTCGGCCTCGGTGATCGGAGTGCCGCGATCTGCGAAGTAGTCCTTCACGAGACCCATCTTTTGGAACATCGTGCCGCCGGCGATGATTCCGGTGTGGCAGGCGGTGCAACCCGCTTCTTTGAACGTCTCGTAGCCCTTCTTCTCAGCCTCGCTGATCGCGCTTTCGTCTCCCAAAAGAAACTTGTCGAAGCGCGAGGGCGTGATCAAGGACTTCTCGTACTCGGCGATGGCGTCCGTCGCGTTGTCTTGCGTCACTCCGTCTTCGTAAAGCTTGGCGAACGCAGCTGCGTACTCTTTGTTCTTCTGCAGACGCTTGACCACGTCCTCCCACTTGGCGCCCATTTCGCTCGGGTTTGCGACGGGACCCGCGGCCTGCTCCTGCAAATCCTTCGCGCGCCCATCCCAGAACTGAACGAAGTTGTATCCGGAGTTCAGCACAGTGGGCGAGTTGATAGGCCCAATCTGGCCGCCGATGCCCGTGGAGGTCTTGCGCGGCTCTGCGCCACCGTGGTCGAGGGAGTGACAGGTGACGCAAGCGATGGTCCCGTCTCCGGACAGAGCCGTGTCGTGGTAGAGGCTTCTACCGAGCAACACCTTGTCCATGTTCACGTTCACGGAATTCGGGAGCGGTTTGAGTGGCTCGACGGCCGCCACGGCCGGCTTCTCCTCCTCGACGGCAGCCTTTTGCTCTGCTGCCGGAGCAGGGGTTTCTTTCTTCGTGCAACCTACGACCGCCGCGGCGGCGAGGATAATGAGCGCCCACTTCATCTCTGACATACGGCGAACGCTAGCAGCCAAAGCGCATTCGGGCACCCGCTGCTATGATGCGGCGCTGTGAAGGTCAGACGCAGAGTGTATTTGGCGCGGCACGGGGACGTATCCTATTTCGAGCCAGGCCAGGCGCCCGGTGACCACGACCCGGCTCTCAATGAGATCGGGGTCGCTCAGGCCGAAGCCCTGGGGCAGGTCCTGGCCGACTTGCCGATCGACTTGGCGGTCTGCACGGGGCTGCGCCGCACCGAGCAAACCGCGCGGCTCGCGATGGGTCCGAGGGACCTCGAGATCGACGTAATCGGAGGCCTGAGCGAGGCGAAAACAGGCAGTTTTGAGGACATCGAGAGCTTCGAGGACATGGCAACCCTCTTCACCCGGGCCTTCGACAACGCCGACGAGCCCGACGCCCGATTTCTCACCGGCGAGTCCTATGCCGAGCTCTGGGATCGTGTGGCCCTCGCATGGCACGGCCTGCTGAGTCGCCGCGACTGGACCCAGGCCTTCGTTGCTTGTCACGGCGTCGTCAACCGAACGATTCTCGCCCAGGCCCTCGGTGCCGGCCCTTCGATCTATCGACGTATCGAGCAGGACCCGGGCTGCCTCAATGTCCTAGACATCGACGGGGAGGGACCGAATGCCCGCGTCGACTACGTCCGCCTGATGAACTTCACCCCGTACAACGCGACCAAGGCCGGCATGCTCGAGACCACCTTGGAGACGCTCTGGCGCCAGTTCACCGAGGGCTAGTCGTCGCAGTGAAGCGATCGGTAGCCGCCCTTGTAGTAGAGCAAGGGCTCGGCTTCGGTTGTGTGAACCGCCTCGACCCGACCTACGTAGATCGTGTGGCTCCCCTCCCGATGCGCGCTTGCAACCGTGCACTCTAGCGACGCCACCGCTTCATCGATCAGCGGCGCTCCCGTCGTCCCTTCGGACCAGCTCACCTTTTTCAGGCGCGAATCCTCGTGCTTCGACGAGGCGAAAACGTTCGACACCTCTTGCTGGTGGGCGGCCAAGATGCTCACGGCGAAGACGCCGCCTTCTTCGATGATGCCGTGGGTCGTCGACGCTCGGTTCGCGCAGACCAGAACCAGCGGCGGATCGGCCGAGACGCTGGAAAACGCCGTTGCCGTCATGCCGTGCACCTTGTCGCCGCTCCGAGAGGTCACGATGGTCACCCCGCTGGCCCAGGCGCGAAGCGCCTCTTTGAATGCTTCTTGATCAATTGGCATCGTTTGGCTCCCTATATCCGGCCGGCGGGACACCCAGCCGCGGCGCGTGAATCGGTAGAAGAGCTTGCCGTAGCCATACTCCAGCGGGTCTAGGAAAAAATAGAACGTGTTTCAAGTCGACGGCGGGCTTTCACCTTTCCGAAATTGGGCTAGTTTTCGGCCCCTATGCCTCAACAGCCGTTTCTGCAGGGTATCCAGGCGTACTGGGACGCCCTCGGCCAACCGGGGGAGCCCCCCGAGCTTGGGGAGTCCCGAATGGATGCCTTCGTCGATCTACTGCACGTGACCTCGGGCGCGGAGCACGGGTTCCAACTACTGGATCTGCTCGACTCCACCTACGCGGGAATGGCCGTCGGCGATTCGTCGCGACCCTGGCGATTGCACTGGGCGCTTCAGGTGGGCGAGGTGGAGCCCTTTGTCGCCTCCGATCTCGAAGGCCTGATCTTCCTCGCAGATACGATCGCCGACCCCGAGGGTTTCCATCGGGTGTACAGCATGAAGGACGGAACGCGCGGCGACCTGGAGTTCGCGGACATCACGGGCGCGCTCCGCTGGATGGCCGCTCAGGTTCGACACGCGAAAGACGAGCTCGACGATGCTGCGCTTCAAGAGATCCAGAGCGAAGCATCTTCGTTGCTCGACGACGATTGGGAGAAAGGGCCGACCTCCGGCCTCTACATCGTAGAAGAGTTGCTCGACACGCCGCTGTTCGAAGCCTGGGATGCGATCTCCCGTGGTCAGTGGCCGCTGGTCGAGTCCGACGGAAGCAGCCCAGCGGTCGATCGCGAAGATGGCTGGCAACGGCGTCTGTCGCTCTGGCTCACTCGACGGTTCCTCGCGACGCGCGCCCTCGAGCTACCAGAAGAGATTGGTGTTTCTGACATGGATGCGATCCATCGATCATTGGTCGAGCACCTGATCGACTTCGAGCAGGCGATCCATGCCGGCGACGTGCCCAGAATCGTCGACCAGGCGGCAGCCGGAGAAGACCCGAAGCTCGCGATGATGGCCGTCGAATGGATCGATCGGCACGATGGCTGGCGCACGGCGGCGAACGTCCCCTCGCCGGACGAAGAGGACGCTTACGTCGACGAGCCGCCGCCTTTCCAGCACACACCCTTCACCCGAAAACTGATGCACGCCTTGTCGCTCTCGCTCGACCGCATGGTGGAGCTAGGCGAGCTCGAGCTCGACCAGGATCACAAGGAATCCCTACTGATCGAGCTCGTCACGGCAGGCGCCGACGCTCGCTCGATGAAGCACATGCTCAAGAAGCTGACCGCGACCCTGGTCGACTCGGAGCACGTCGAAGAGATCTACCCGAGCGACGACAAGATCCAAGATCGGCTCAAAGAAGACCTCGGGGGATGATCGAGCCCCCCGGCACGCAGCTGTGGGCCGACACGCGATGGCGGGACGGTTGGCGATTGCAGCGTCGCTGGGATGGGAAGACCTGTCGGCTTCTCAACCCGGCCTGCAGGGTCGTGCGCCGGGGCTCCTTTGAGGAATGCAGCGAGGCGCTCGAGCAAGCGCAGCCCGTGGCCGCCTCGCTCGATCACCTCGTCGTACTCTTGCATGGGCTCGGCCGAACTCGCCGCTCGCTCGCGCGCTTGGACGAAGCGCTTCGTGGAGCCGGTTTCACGACCGCGCGTCTCGACTATCCGAGCACTCGCAAGTCGATTCCGGATCACGCCGCGACGCTCGCCGACCTGCTCGACCATGTGCCCACGCCGAACAAGCTCTCGTTCGCGTCGCACAGCCTCGGCGGTCTCATCATCCGGCAGCTTCTTGGCTACGACGCGCCTTGGCGTTCGGCTGTCGAGCGAGTCGTGATGCTTGCCCCACCGAATCAGGGCGCATCGCTCGCGGGCTCCCTCGACAAGGGCCCGCTCATGCGAGGCATCCTCGGCCCCTCGTATCGACAGATCGCCCAAGGCTTCGCCAAGACGCTTCCGGTGCCCGACGTGCCGGTCGCGATCTTCGCAGGCGATGCAGCCGGCGTGCCTGGCGATGGCCTAGTGACCGTCGAGGAGACTCTGCTCGAGGGCGCGGCCGAGCACCATATCGTGCCTGCGGTCCACACCTTCGTGATGAACCACCCCGATGTGATCCGCGGCGCGGTTTCGTTCCTAAGCGGCGCCCCAGATCGCGCTTGAAGGTCGCAGCAGGCCCGCTTCCCGGTCGTGAAGCGCGCCCTCTCGATCACGCTCCAAGAGCAGAGGCCCGTCCAGGTCGATGTACTGGGCTTGCGAGGCCAGAAGAAGAGCTGGCTCGATGGCGAGCGAGGTGCTGACCATGCATCCAAGCATTCGCTGCAGGCCCAGGTGTTTCGCTTCCCTGCTGCAATGCATCGCTTCGCTGAGCCCGCCCGTCTTGTCGAGTTTGATGTTCACCATGTCGTAGCGACCCGCAATGCCGGAGAACGAACCCCGATCGTGAAACGACTCGTCGGCGCAGATCGGCACGGTACGTTGAAGACCCTCGAGCGCCGAATCGTTTCCGGCCGCTAGAGGTTGCTCGATCAGGACGACCCCTAGCTTCGGCAACTCAGGCAGCCAGGCTCGCAGTTGTTCTGCCGACCATGCCTCGTTGGCGTCGATGACCAGCTCGGCATCCGGAGCCGCTTCGTGCACCGCCGCGATGCGATCCATATCCGGGCCGCCGTCCACCTTCACCTTGATGACCCGCGCGCTGCTGAGCGCGCTCGCTGCGCTTTTCATCTTCTCGGCAGAGTCGACGCTGATCGTTCGCATGCTGTGAACGGGCCCGGGCGGCGAGCTGAGACCGGCAAGCTGCCAGACTGGGATGGCTGCCTGCTTCGCCTCCAAGTCCCAAAGTGCGCAGTCCAATGCGTTTCGCGCAGCGCCCGCTGGCATCGCGGCCAGCCCTGCACGGGCATCTGATCCCCGCAGATTGCGGCAGGCCGCTTCGATCTCGGCTGACACGGATTCGATCGACTCCCCGTACCGCGCATAGGGCACGCATTCGCCGCGCCCGACCGAGCCTCCGTCATGAAGCTCGAGCAACACGAGGTCAGCCGCCGCCCGAGCCCCGCGCGCGATTCGAAATCCCCCTCGAATCGGCCAGGATTCCGCTCGGACCAAGGCCTTCATCGCGTCGGGCTAGGCGACGCCGGTCGCTTCCTTGATCGCCTTCGGGCTCAGCGTCTTGCAGATGAACACGTGCACGTCCCAGAGGTCGCGCGGTCGCTGTCCGGCTTCCTGCAGAATCTCCATCGTCTTTTTGGCTGCCTCCAGAAACTGCGTGTACGTCGTCGAGTTGGGGGTCGTGTCGTACTTGGGATCGATGTCGAGAATGAGCGCCTGCTTTTTCAAGAAGGTCGGCTTCACGAAGAGGTGATCGTTGGGGTAAACCAGTGCGGGGAGCAGCGTCACCAACGGCCAGGTTGCCCCGTCCTCGACGTCGAGTGCCGCGATGAAGGAGTCGAAGCGAATCGGATACGTCCGCTCGCCGTAGAGCAGCTCCCGAAGCGACATCGCCACGGTCTCGCGGGTCTCTTCGGGAAGGTTCTTGAAGCGGGTGGCCTCCGCCTTCTGGGTCGTGCTCTTGGTGCTCGTGAGGAACTCGTAGATCATCTGGTGGATCTCTTCGTAGCTCGCGTTGCCCGTCAGCTCGTCCAGGTTCTTCTGGCTCAGAAGGTCCTCGGCGCGCTCGATCGCAGCATCCTTGAGCTTCTCGCCGCCTTTGGAGCCCGGCTCGCCTCGTTCAGACTTGATGTAGCTCTCGTCCTCGAACCCGACTGGGTACAGGGTCATGAAATAGGCGACCTGCTGCTCGAAGGAGATATCCGGCTTCTTGGGCGGGGCCTTCGACTTACGCGTCGAGCCCGGCGCCGGCGCCTGGTTGCGGCGCGCGATCCGGTCGATGCGCACAGCCTCGTTCGGCAGAAGCTCGATGGTCTCCATCTTGTGCCAGTAGTCCGGCCGGAAGCTACGCTCCGCACCGTCTTCGAACAGGAAGGTGCGCTTGTCTGGAATCTCGAGGACGAGCACCGACCGACCCCAGTCCTTGCGGCTGATGTGCTCGAAAACTCGCGGGGTCACAGATGGAGTAGACTCTGGCATCGATTACAGTTCCTCGGAAATCGGGTAGAAGCCGGCCCTGGGGCGCGGAAAAAGGAGCCCGTCGTGTATCACGGACGCGATGGGCTTGCATCCGGTTGCGATCCCCTGGATGTAGCCCTAGGAGCATCCCTCCGCAAGCTCCCGTTCTCATTAGGGTTTAGGCAAGATGAACCGATCCGCAGTAACGCACATGGGAGCCTTGCTCCTGCTCGCCGCCACCGCGCTGCCCGGCTTTGCCTGCGACCCGGTCCCGCAAACCGAGCCTAAGCCGGGCTCCGAGCCAATCGTAGGCGCCGAAGGCGATCCCGATGTGCCCGGTGTGGCGTCCGTCGACAAGGCCCTCCAAGAGCAGCTCGATCGGAAGCTTGCTGCTCAGGGGCCGGGCTACGTTCCTCGCAGCCACCACCTGAACGAAGACGGCTCGCCGAAGTTCACCAATCGCCTGATCAGGGAATCGAGTCCGTACCTGCTCCAGCACGCGCACAACCCGGTCAACTGGTACGCCTGGTCCGACGAGGCATTCGAACGGGCCAAACGAGAGAACAAGCCAATCTTCCTATCGGTCGGCTATTCGACCTGTCACTGGTGCCACGTGATGGAGCGCGAGTCGTTCGAAGACGAAGAGATCGCAGCCTATCTCAATCAACACTACATCGCGATCAAGGTCGACCGAGAGGAGCGACCGGACATCGACAGCGTCTACATGACGGCGGTCACGATTCTCACCGGACGAGGGGGCTGGCCGATGACCGTCATTATGACTCCGGACAAGGAGCCGTTCTTCGGCGGCACGTACTTTCCGCCCCGAAGAGGCTTCCGCGGAAACCGGGCGGGGCTGGTCGACATCCTCGCCGAGATGCTCAACGAGTTCCGAAACGATCCGACACAAGTGGTCGCGCGCGCGCAAGAGCTCAGCCAGCGTGTCGAGAAAGCGGCGGCGTTTCGGCCCGGGCCCGGCGTCCCTAGCGACAAGGTCATCGCGGTGGCCGCGCAGAACCTCGCCAGGTCCTTCGACCCCGTCGACGGGGGCTTCGGTGGCGCGCCGAAATTCCCGCAACCCTCGCGGCTCGCGCTCATGTTGCGATACGCGCGCCGAACGGCTGACGCAGGCGCGACGGCGATGGTGGCCACGACGCTCGACAAGATGTCAGCAGGCGGGATCTACGATCAGGTAGGCGGCGGCTTCCACCGCTACTCCACCGACGCGCAATGGCTGGTTCCGCATTTCGAGAAAATGCTCTACGACAATGCCCAGCTCGCGACCGTCTATCTGGCTGCCTGGCAGCACACGGCGGATGCGGATTACCAGCGCGTTGCGCGCGAGATTCTCGACTACGTCGCGCGCGAGATGACCTCTGCCGAAGGGGGCTTCTACTCTGCGACCGACGCCGACAGCCCGACGCCTGGTGGGCACGACCAAGAAGGCTGGTTTTTCACCTGGACCCCGGACGAGCTCGAGCAGCAGCTCGGCGCCGAGAGCGCTGCGCTGGTCTCGTCCGCATACGGCGTGACTCGGCGCGGAAATTTCGAGGGGCGAAACATCCTTCACCGCGCCAAGACAGACCGAGAGCTCGCTTCGGAGCTTCGTATCCCCCCCAAGCGCGTCGCGCAGCTCCTGCAGGGCGCGCGCTCCACTCTCTACGAGGCCAGAGCCTCTCGCCCGCCACCCATCCGCGACGAGAAGATTATCGCCGCCTGGAACGGCATGATGATCGCCGCCTTTGCGCAAGCAGGCTGGATGCTCGCGGAGCCTCGGTACGTCGACATCGCAGCTCGCGCCGCGCGATTCGTGCTCGAACAGATGCGTGCAGAAGATGGCGCGCTGGTTCGCACCTATAGCGAAGGGAGGAAGGGCAGCGTCTCGTTTCTCGACGACTACGCCTTCATGATCGGCGCCTGCCTCGACCTCTACGAAGCGACCGGTGACGCGACCTGGATTAGGCGCGCGGTCGAGCTTCAAACAGACCAAGACGCGCGCTACCTAGACGCTCAGAGCGGTGGCTACTACCTCAGCCCGGGCGACGGCGAAACGCTGCTGGTCCGCGAAAAGCCTGCCTATGACCGCGCGGTTCCGTCTGGGAATTCCGTTGCAGCCAACAATCTTCTGCGGCTTCACGACTTCACCGGAGACGGCAAATGGAGAACAGAGGCCGAGCAGCTGTTCGGATCGCTGGCGTTCCAAGTGACCCGGGCACCCACCGGCTTCCCCATGCTCCTCGTCGCCCTCGACCGTTACTACGATACGCCCCTGGAAGTCGCCGTACTTGCTCCGGCCAGCCGAGACGAAGCAAGCGCACTGCGCGACCGACTTCGGAGCACCTTCGTGCCCAACAAGGCCTTCGCCGTCCTGACCGACGCCGAAGCGAGTCAGCAAGAAGCGGAGATCCCCTGGCTCGAAGGCAAGCGAGCGATGGGTGGCAAGAGCACCGCTTACGTCTGCGAGCGAGGCCGCTGTGACCTGCCGACCGCCAAGCCGGAGATGTTCCACAAGCAGCTGGAGCGGCGCAAACCCTATCCGAGCTTCAGGGACAGCGCACCGCCTCGCCTGCCATTCGTACGCACGAAGCAATGACGGAGGACTCCAAGGACTGGGTCCTGGCGACTCACAACAGCGGCAAGGCCAGGGAGATCCGTGCGCTGTTCGGGAAGCTCCCGGTTCGACTGACTTCTGCGAAGGAGCTCGAGTTGCCCGAGCCCGAGGAGACAGGCACGACCTTCGAAGCCAACGCGGAGCTCAAAGCCCTGGCCGCCGCCCAGGCCACCGGCAGGATCGCGCTGGCCGACGATTCCGGTGTCGCCGTACATGCGCTCGGAGGCGAACCGGGAATCCACACGGCGCGCTGGGCCGGTGAAGCGCGAGACTTCGATCTCGCCCGGCGCCGCGTCCAGGCAGAGCTTCAAGAGCTCGGCGGAGCCGCGAGCCGCCGGGCCAGCTACATTTGCGTCCTATGCGTCGCCTGGCCCGACGGGCGCGTGCGCACGTTCCGCGGCGAAACGCGCGGCACCCTGGTCTGGCCGATTCGCGGTGATCTAGGCCACGGCTTCGAGCCGATGTTCATGCCCGACGGCTACGCAATGACCTATGGAGAGATGACACCCGAGCAGCGACAGCGAATCAACGCCCGCGCAGCGGCGATGCGCAAGCTCGAAGAAGCGCTCTTCGGTCCTGCAGCGCCTAGGGCCGGCACTTGAGATCGGAATACGGACACACGAAGCGAACGTGAAGGTGATCTTCGTGATTCGGGAAGTGACGAATCACGCCCTGCGGTTCGTACTTGCCGCGCGGGTACTGGATCCAGCGATCGAGCTGCGCCTTGGTGACGCCTTTGCGTTTCGCGTATCGGTAGAGCTTCGCCTGTAGCCGATAGTCGATGAAGATCATTTCGGCCTGCCCGTGGCGGAGCCAGTACTCGAGCAAGGTCCATTGCCGGGCGACGTCGAGCTCCGAAGATCTGAACTCGTGGAATCGGCAGCCCTTCGGGCCGCACTCGTTCTGGTAGTAGCTGATGTCGGCATCGCGTCCGTTTTGGTGGCTTTTGTGGTCGCGTAGCTTGCCGCCATCTCGGTCACTGATGTCGTGAATTCGCACGACCTTGCTGTGCTTGAACTTCGCATCCACGGCATTGAACGCCCCGACGATCCAACGGGTCGTTTCCTCGGTGCCGTAGGCCCGCGCCGTGGTGCGAACCAGGTAGCCGCGGTGCGGCGGAAGACGCACACCATTTTCGAGGCGGCCGCGGTTGGTGGGTCCGATCGCCTTCGAAGGGCTCACGGGGACTCGCGTGTAGAGTCGAATGTTCGTGCCGGGCCGCGGGTCTTGGTGGCTCAGGCTCGCGTTCCAGCGGCTCAGGTCGCGCGGGCTGACGTCGTAACGTTTCGCGACCGCCAGCAAGCTGTCTCCGCGCTCGAGCTTGAACCGGACTTCCGGCCTCGGTGCGCCCACGTCGATCGTCTGTCCGGGGAAGATTCGATCGGCTCGGAGGCCCGGATTCGCTGCGAGGAGCTCCGCAATGGTCGTGTCGTGCCTGAGCGCGATGCCAGTGAGCGTGTCGCCTTTCTGAACGCGGTAGGTTCTTCCGCGCTTGGGCTTCCTCGCGTCGGCCCCCTTGTCGGGGCTCTGTGTCGCTACGGCGCTGGACGGATCACGCGCCGCGATTCGCGGTTTGCTCTGCGTCCTGGTCTCTTGCACTGCCGCGCCGTAGTCGAATGGGGGTGTCCAATCGATTCCTTCTTCGACGGGAACCGCAGCTGCGTCCGGACGGACGACGAGCCTCTGACCGATTCGGATCATGTCTCCGTCGAGGCGGTTCCAATTCTTGATCTGCTCGACGGTTACACCCGCGCGCTTCGCAATCGAGATGAGCGCGTCACCCGGCTGCACTATCAACACAGGCGCCTCCGCCTCCACCCGGGACGGAGCCAACGCGGCGAGGCACAGCAGTGCGATCCCGAGCGTGCGGAGCATCCCGATCCCTTGTATCCAAATTGGCTCTTTGCGACAAGAAACAGGCCGAAAACGCGGGATGTGACGCTGCCGCTGAGGCTTGGTACCTTGATTCGATGAAGGGGATGGCACGGTTGGCTTACGGGGTTTGGATCGCGGCACTCCTTTTATGGACGGCGTGCACGGCGACCTCTTCACCGGCCGCACGCTACATCGAATCGGGACCCCCGCGCTACGAGGTTTCCTGCCCGCCGGGCGATGTTTGCAGCGAGTCGGTCGCGCTACTGGTCGGACTATCAGCACCAAGCGAGCCCACCCGTTGCACCGCTGCGCTCATCGGTCCTCGCACCGCGATCACCGCCGGGCACTGCGTGGCCTGGGAGCTTTCGAGCGGCGGCACATGCGACGGCCTATGGTTGGGCTTTGCGCAGTCCGAAGGTCGGCCGCCCGAGTGGATCGGCTGCGAGCGCATCGAATCCGTGTCCACTCCTGGCGCGGGTCTTCTCTCGCCCGACTACGCGGTGTTGAGGCTCAATCGGGAGGTGGCGCGCCCTTCGATCCCCATTGGCGTAGGCGAGGTTCCATCGGGCGAAGTCGTTCGCGTGCTCTCGGTGACAGCGGACCGTTTCTACGACGATCTTCACCAGGTGCGAAGTCGGCGTTGCGTAGTCGACGACAACCATCGCCTCTCCGCATCGGGACCACTCCCTCCTTCTTCGATACGAGTGCTTTCTTCGTGTCCGATTCGCCAAGGAAGCTCAGGGGCGCCGGTGCTCGATCAGCGTGGGCGGCTCAGAGGCCTGGTACACGCTGCTGGACCGCCTTACTTCGCCTTCGGTCTGATGACGCTACTGCCGCAGCCAGTCGAACGTGACGACGGCTAGCACCGTCACCACACCGATCAGCATCACCAACAAGCTGGCAGGCAAAGGCGGCGCAGGCGGCATGCGGTCGACCATGAAGACCGGGATCGGGACACCGTTGGGGGCGCTCTCGAGCTCAGGGCGAACAGGCGGCCCCGACTCCAGGTTCGCGTTGCTGGACCGGGCGATCGCCATGAGCTCCCGTTTTCTCAGCTCGCCGCTCGGAAAGAGCTCTCTCATCCAGTCCGCGATCTCGGCCGGACCGATCAGATCTTCTTGTTTCGCAAGGTAGCGGCGAAGCGCCTTGCCCATCTCGCGGGTGCTTTGCCAGCGTTCGTCCGGACTGCGGCGAAGCGCCTTGAGGACGATTTCGTCGAGTTCCTCCGAAACCTCAGCTCGGAAATCGGACGGCGCGCGAATCTCGCTCGAGAGGACTGCATACATGGTGTTCACGTCCGTGTCCTTCAGGAAAAGCTTCCGCAAAGTGAGAAGCTCCCAGAGAACAGCACCCAGCGCCCAGACATCGACGCGCCTGTCCACGACCGCAGACGTCATCTGTTCCGGCGCCATGTACGGAAACCTGCCTTTGATCTGACCCGCGTCGCTGCTGTGCACGCGCTGTCGAGCGTGCGCGATGCCGAAGTCGACGACCTGGGTCGCACCGTCGTACGTTACGAAGAGGTTGTCGGCCGACACATCCCGGTGAACCACGTGCAAGGACTCGCCATCGCCATCGGTGAGCTCGTGCGCCGCGTGCAGACCTTCACAGGCCTGGGCGATGATGCGCGCCATGCGCGCCGGCAGTAGAGGAGATCCGCGCTGATCGATGTTGGCCAGAACGCGGCGGTGAACCCGCGACAAGGGTTCGCCGACCAGGTACTCCATCGCGATGAAGTACTCCCCATCGACTTCGCCGAAATCGAAGACACTGCAAACGTTACTGTGGGTGATCCGCGAAGCGATGCGCGCCTCGTCGAGGAACATCTCGACGTATTCCCGTTCGTTAGCGAGGTGAGGGTGGATTCGTTTGAGCGCGACCAGCTTCTCAAAGCCCGGGTTCCCTTCCACTCGCGCCAGGTGGACACTCGCCATACCGCCCGAAGCCAGCTCGAAGCAGAGCTCGTAGCGGCCGATTTTCGAAGGCGCAGTCGGCCGGATTCCAGGCGCCAGCTTCGCTGGGCGGCCGGGACGCAGCGAATCCATGTCTTTGGCTGTCGAATCCTTCATCAATGCTTTCGATCACTGCGACAACAGGCGCACCCGTGCCACTCTCATCAAAGTATTGCATCTGAAGTTCAATTTCCAAGGCGAAACTCACCCCTGACTCCTCGGTTTGACTTCATCACACACGCACCCTATCTATTAGGCTTGATGGGGCTCTAGCCTAATGATATTAGGAGAAAGATACATTCTAGATGGAATCGATCGGCAGCTCCTGGACGAGCTGCAGAGCGATTGCAAACGGTCTCTGAAGGAGATCGGCGCCTCGGTGGGCCTCAGCGCCCCCTCGGTGCTGGAACGGGTTCGCAAGCTCGAAAACGCTGGAATCATCAAGGGTTATCATGCCTTATTGGACGCCCGGAAGGTCGGACTCGACATTTCGGCCTTCATCGGGGTCTCGATCAGCGATCCACGGCTCCTTATGGCATTCGAGGAATGGGTCGATTCGGTCGTGCAAGTCCTGGAATGTCATCATGTAACCGGTGGCCACACCCTACTACTCAAGGTAAAGACCCAGAACACCGAGGACCTGGAGCAGCTCATCAGCCGGATTCGGTCCATGGACGCGGTCGCCGGCACCGAAACCATGGTGGTGCTCTCGACCTTCACCGAGAGGGCAGAAATCGCCCTTCCTCCCGGCGAGCCCGCGTCCGATACGCGGCGCCGCAAACGTCCTCGCCGCTCCGCGGACAGCCCCGAAACCCCACAAACCACCTGAATATGCAATACGGACTCCCCGAAAAACACGGTCTCTATGACCCAGCGAACGAGAAGGACGCCTGCGGCGTCGGCTTCGTTGCCCAGATCAAGGGCGTGGCGTCTCACCAGATCGTCAAAGACGCCAATCGGATCCTCTGCAACATGGACCACCGCGGCGCGCGCGGCTCCGAGACGAACACCGGCGATGGCGCTGGGATGCTCACCGCCGTCCCAGACAAGCTCCTGCGCCGCGCCGCCAAAGAGGAGCTCGGCATCGTGCTTCCGGAGCCGGGCAAGTACGGAGTCGGCAACATTTTCCTGCCGACCGACGACGAGGAGCGCGCCTACTGCAAGGCCGCTTTCCTCAGGGCGATCGAAGCACAGGGGCAACGCTTTCTCGGCTGGCGCGAGGTGCCCACCGACCCGGACGGCGCCAACCTGGGGCCAACCGCGCTCCAGAGCATGCCGCGCATCGAGCAGCTGTTCATCGGGGCGGCTGAAGGCTTGGATGCAGATGCCTTCGAGCGGCAGCTCTACGTCATTCGAAAGAGCGCCGCGAGCCCGCTTCGCGTCGACGAGAGCCTCAAGCAGCGATCGATGCTCTACGCCTGCTCGCTCTCGAGCAGGACCATCATCTACAAGGGCATGCTCGCCTGCGAGCAAGTGCTCCCCTTCTACGGAGACCTCACCGACCCGGAATACGAAACGCATCTCGCGATGGTGCACTCGCGTTTCGCGACAAACACCTTCCCGACCTGGGAGCGCGCCCAGCCGCTTCGTTGCCTCAGCCACAACGGCGAGATCAACACCCTTCGCGGCAACAAGAACGCGATGCATTCGCGGCAAGGCGTCGTCAAAGCGAGCTCTACGGCGACGATTTGAAGCAAGCTCTTTCCCGGTGGCCGAGCTCGGCCTTTCGGACTCCGGCACGCTCGATAACGTCCTCGAGTTTCTGTACATGAACGGTCGCACCATGCCCGCCGCCGCGATGATGATGGTCCCGGAAGCCTGGCAGAGGCACGAGCACATGCCGCAGGCTGAAGCGGGACTTCTACGAGTATCACAGCTGCCTGATGGAGCCCTGGGACGGCCCGGCGTCGATCGCGTTCACCGACGGCAAGGTCATCGGTGCCGTCCTCGACCGGAACGGCCTGCGTCCGAGCCGCTACTACCTCACCCATGACGACCGGGTGATCATGGCCTCCGAGGTCGGTGTCCTTCCGGTGCCGCCCGAAACGGTGAAGCACAAGGGTCGCCTGCAAGCCGGGCCGCATGTTCCTGATCGACTTCGAGCAGGGCCGCATGATTCCGGACGAGGAGCTCAAGAACGACTACGCCTCGCGTCTTCCCTACGGAGATTGGCTCGAGGGAGCAACGCCTCAAGCTTACCGAGCTACCGGTGCACGGCGATGCGCACGGCTTCGAACCCGAGACACTTCTGGCGCGCATGCAGTCGTTTGGATACACGACCGAGACGATGCAGTTCATGTTGCGGCCGATGATCGAGCAGAAGCGCGATCCGGTTGGGTCCATGGGCAACGACTCGGCGCTCGCGGTCCTGAGCGACCAGCCGCGCCTCTCGTACGACTATTTCAAGCAGCTCTTCGCGCAGGTTACCAATCCGCCGATCGACTCGATCCGCGAGGAAGTGATCATGGGAGTCGAGTGCTACATCGGCCCGGAGAAGAACCTGCTCACGACGACGGCGGAGCATGCGCATCGCCTTCGAATTCCGCACCCGATTTTGACCAATGAAGAGGTCAGGGCGCTCAAGACAATCGATGAGCGCGGCTGGCGCACCAAGCTCATCGACATCACCTGGGCGCGAAGCGAAGGCCCCGAGGGACTCGAGCCCGCGCTGCAACGCATTCGCGAGGAGGCGGAGCAGGCGGTGGACGAGGGGTACAGCCTCATCCTGCTGACCGACCGCCAGTCAGGCCACGACCGCATCCCAGTGAGCGCGCTGCTGGCGACTGGCGCAGCACACCATCATCTAGTTGCAACCGAGAAGCGCACGAGAGTTGGAATCGTCGTTGCGACCGGCGAGGCCCGAGAGGTGCATCATCATTGCTGTCTCATCGGGTACGGGGCGGACGCGATCAACCCGTACTTGGCGTTCGAGGCTCTCTGGCAAGAGCGCCGGCTCGGAACGCTCGACGCAAAGCGATTCCCCGACGACGACAGTATCGTCGACGGTTATCGCAAGGCGGTGGCGAAGGGGATGCTCAAGGTTTTCGCCAAGATGGGCATTTCGACGCTCCAGTCGTACAAGGGCGCGCAGATATTCGAAGCGGTCGGGCTAAACAGCTCGGTGGTCGACGTCTGCTTCACGGGCACGGCGAGCCGTATCCAGGGCATCGGGTTCAATGTCATCGCGCAGGAGCTCGTCGAGCGCCACGCGCTTGGGTACCCGGAAGACGAAGATGAGCCTCGGCTCCCGATCCTTCCGAACGATGGGCAGTTCCATTGGCGCGCGAACGGCGAGCGTCACATGTGGAACCCGGAAACCATCGCCAATCTGCAGGTTGCAGCGCGCGCCAATAGCAGCGATGCGTACAAACGCTTCGCAGATCACGCCAACAACAATGCCCGGGACCGCTGCACGCTTCGCGGCCTGATGCGATTCAAGACGGGCAAGCCCATTGCTCTGAGCGAGGTCGAGCCCGCGAGCGAGATCGTGAAGCGCTTCGCGACCGGCGCGATGAGCTTCGGTTCGATTTCGATGGAGGCGCATTCGACGCTGGCGATCGCCATGAACAAGCTCGGCGGCAAGTCCAACACGGGTGAGGGCGGCGAGGACCCGGAGCGGTACCGGCCCTTGGCAAACGGTGCGATGAACCCGATGCGCTCGGCGATCAAGCAGGTCGCTTCGGGGCGATTCGGCGTGAGCATCAACTACCTCAGCAACGCCGATGAAATTCAAATCAAGATGGCCCAGGGCGCCAAGCCCGGCGAGGGTGGCGAGCTGCCCGGCCGCAAGGTCGACGAAAAGATCGCGGCGGTCCGCAACTCGACCCCGGGGGTAGGCCTCATCAGCCCGCCGCCGCACCACGATATCTATTCGATCGAGGACTTGTCCCAGCTCATCCACGACCTCAAGAACGCCAACCCTTCGGCGCGCATCAGCGTCAAGCTGGTCAGCGAGGTCGGCGTCGGTACCATCGCGGCCGGCGTCTCCAAGGCCCACGCCGATCACATCCTGATCAGCGGTCACGACGGAGGAACCGGCGCTTCGCCGCTGACCTCGATCAAGCACGCCGGTCTCCCATGGGAGCTCGGCATCGCCGAAACCCACCAGACCCTTGTGATGAACGACCTCCGAAGCAGAGTCGTCTTGCAGACGGACGGCCAGATGAAGACCGGACGGGACGTCGTGATCGGCGCTCTGCTCGGTGCCGGGGAGATTGGCTTGAGTACGGCGCCTCTCATCGCAATGGGCTGCATCATGATGCGGAAGTGCCACCTCAACACCTGTCCGGTCGGCATCGCGACACAGGACCCCGAGCTCCGAAAGAAGTTCAAGGGCAAGCCCGAGCACGTAATCAACTACCTCTTCATGGTCGCCGAAGAGGCTCGAGAGATCATGGCCTCGCTCGGCTTCCGAACCTTCAGAGAGATGATCGGGCGCGTGGACATGCTCGACACCGTCGATGCGATCGTCCACTGGAAGGCGCAGGGAATCGACCTCACGCCCATCCTCACCAAGGCCAAGAAGAAGAACGCCGTCACCGACGTCTACTGCACCAAGCTCCAAGACCACGGCCTCGACAAGGCCCTCGATAACCGGCTGATCGAGCTAGCTCAGTCCGCGATCTGTGAGGGCAAACCGATGCGCGAGGAGCTCAAGATCAAGAACACCAATCGCACCGTTGGCACGATGCTCAGCCACGAGATCGCCAAGCTCTGGGGCGAGGACCTCCTTCCCGACGGCACCATTCACTTCAAGTTCAAGGGTTCCGCCGGCCAGAGCTTTGGCGCATGGCTGGCCAGGGGCGTGACGCTCGAGCTCGAAGGGGACGCGAACGACTATGTCGGCAAGGGGCTCTCGGGCGGCAAGATCATCGTCTACCCTTCGAAGCAGGCGACCTTCGTGCCCGCCGAAAACATGATCATCGGCAACGTCGTCCTGTACGGCGCAATCGAGGGGAAGGCCTTTTTCCGCGGCCGTGCGGCGGAGCGCTTCTGCGTTCGAAACTCGGGCGCCTGGGCCGTCATCGAGGGCGTGGGCGACCACGCATGCGAGTACATGACAGGCGGCCGTGCGGTGATCTTAGGCGACACTGGGCGCAACTTCGGCGCTGGCATGAGCGGCGGCGTTGCCTACGTGCTCGACGTGAACGACGACTTCGAGTCGAAGTGCAACAAGGAGATGGTCGAGCTCGAGCGGCTCGAGTACCAGGAAGAGATCGCAATCCTGAAGGGGCTCGTCGAAGAGCACCTCGAGCTGACCGGCTCGGCCGTTGCCAAGCGCGTTCTCGATGACTGGGATCGCTCCCTAGAGCAGTTCGTGAAAGTCATGCCGATCGACTACAAGCGTGTCCTCCAAAAGAAGGGAGACCTCACCGTGGGCGTTCCAAGACCGGAGACCGTTCCACCACAGCAGCCCGCACCGGGCCCGGCGGCGGAGTAAGACGATGGGAAAGCCAACTGGTTTCAAAGAGTTTCCGCGAGAGACGGTTCCCTACAGTGACCCGCTGAAGCGAGTCGAGGGCTGGGACGAGTTCACGGTCGCCGTTCCGGAGGAGCACCTACGGACCCAGGGCGCGCGCTGCATGGATTGCGGCGTCCCGTTTTGCCAGTCCTCGACGGGATGCCCGATCGACAATCTCATCCCCGAATGGAACGACCTGGTTTACCGAGGCCGCTGGCGCGAGGCGCTCGACAGGCTGCACAAGACCAACAACTTCCCCGAGTTCACCGGGCGTGTTTGCCCGGCGCCCTGTGAAGGTGCCTGCGTCCTCGGCATCATCGAGCCCGCCGTGACGATTAAGAACATCGAGTGCGCAATCGTCGACAAGGGCTTCGAAGAAGGCTGGATTGAGCCCGAGCCGCCCCTGGAGCGGACCGGCAAGAGGGTTGCCGTCATCGGTAGCGGGCCTGCGGGCCTCACGGCGGCACAGCAGCTCAACCGCGCCGGGCATGAGGTGACGGTGTACGAGCGGGACGATCGGATCGGCGGCCTACTCACCTACGGCATTCCAAACATGAAGCTCGACAAGGGCATCGTGGAGCGTCGTCTCGACATCATGCGCGCCGAGGGCATCGAGTTCGTCACCAACGCGCACGTGGGTGTCAACACCGACGCCCAAAAGATCCGCAGCGAATACGACGCGATCGTTCTCGCGGCCGGGGCGACCAGTCCCCGAGACCTTCCAATTCCCGGACGTGAGCTCGAAGGCGTCTATTTCGCGATGGAATTCCTTCTCAAGAACACCAAGAGCCTGATGGACAGCAAGCTCGAGGATCGCCAGTACATCAGCGCCAAGGGCAAGCGGGTCATCGTGATCGGCGGCGGCGACACCGGGACCGACTGCATCGGCACCTCGATTCGCCACGGCGCGACCTCGGTGGTCAACTTCGAGCTCTTGCCGAAGCCACCCGCCGAGCGTGCTCCCGACAACCCCTGGCCCCAGTGGCCACTAATCTTCCGCGTCGACTACGGCCACCAGGAGGTGACCGCAAAGTTCGGCAAGGACCCCCGCGAGTACTGCGTCCTCAGCAAGCGCTTCATCGACGACGGGAAGGGCCGGGTCGCGGGCGTCGAAACGGTTCGCGTCGAGTGGGAGAAGGACGCCGACGGCAAGTGGCAGATGACCGAAGTCCCGGGCTCCGGAGCGGTCTTCGAAGCAGACCTGATCTTCCTTTCCATGGGCTTCGTCGGCCCCGAGGACACCCTCGCCGAGCAACTCGGCCTCGAGCGCGACCCGCGCGGCAACTTCAAAGCCGAGTACGGCAAGTACGCCACTAGCAGCGAGGGCGTGTTCGCTGCCGGCGACTGCCGCCGCGGCCAGTCCCTGGTCGTCTGGGGTATCGCCGAGGGCCGCGGTGCGGCCAAGGCGGTCGACACCTTCCTGATGGGCAGCTCCGACCTTCCGGCGCCGGACTGAGCTCCCCCGGCCGGAATCCCTCCGGGATTTGTGAGGAAGCGTACGTTTCGCAATGAAGCCAACGCGTGCTGCTCGGGAGGCACCGTTTCACCCGCAAGGAGCATCACGCATAAATACTTGATTTTTCCGCTTACGAGGTAATACTTCGTCTATGCCGACCAATTTGGGAGAGAAGCGCATGTCGAAGGCCAGTAGCGAGTGCGGTACGCCGCGAATCTTTAACTTATTTCAAATCGTCGATCCGAGCGTTCAAGCTCTCGGCTCTTTGCGTCCTCGTCGCCGCGTTCGTTCCAGCGTCGAACGCCGAGGCGCAATGCGTCGGTGGTGTGCCGAACGGCAACGCCGATGTCAGTGAAGCCTGCGACGACGGGAACAACATCCTCGGGGATGGCTGTACCGACACGTGCACCGTCGAGCCCGACTGGAGCGCGGCGAACGCGATCACGTTCTCGAGCGGAGCGCTAAAGACAAACGACTACGGCTCCAACTCCTCCTGGACGTTTGCCGGCGACAACTCCTGGGCACGCCAGAACAACAACACCGACGGTCCTTCCATCGGCCTCTTTGGCGTGGACGCCATGCGCGGAACATACGCCCTCGAGCTCGAGGTCGAGACAACCAGCCGACGACGATTTCATCGGCATCGTACTCGGGTTCAACGACGGAGACCCGAGCAATTCGAACGCCGACTACGTGTTGCTCGACTGGAAGCAACAAGACCAAAGCGCCTTTGGCGGATTCGCCGCCGAGGGGCTTGCGGTGAGCCACGTGCAGGGCATTCCGAGCACGGGAAGCTTCTGGGCTCATAGCTGCCCCGCGGCCAACGCCTGTGTGAACGAGCTTCAGCGCAGCGCGGCTCTCGGCGACACCGGCTGGACCGACAACTTCGGCCACAAGTTCCATGTGACCTACCGGGCCGACCGCCTGCTCGTCATGGTCGACGGGTTCGTTCAATTCGACATCTCTCCGAGTGACTTCCCCGGCGAGTTTCCAGGCAACGTCTTCCCGTCGGCGAGATCGGCTTCTACTCCTTCTCGCAGGAGAGCTCGACGACGCGAAACATCGCCACGATTGGCGCCTCCGTTCTCAACACGACCACCGTATCCGACGGCAATGTCTACGTCGCCGCGGGTAGCGGCACGACCACCATCAACGTCGCCGACTACTTCAGCGACTCGGACGACTCGCTCGATCCGAATCTGATCTTGGTGACCAGCGTCACCGGTGCAGTGACCGCAGACGACCCAACCAACGGCGCCCTTCCGGGCACCATCGAGGTCACCCCGGACGACGACGGCATTTCGACCAGCTACGCGGTCACCTACACCGCCTGCGACAACCATCCCATCGTCCCGGACTGCGACTCGGCAACGGTCACGGTTCATTACGGCGTTGCCTGCGGAAACAGCATCGTCGAGGCCGGCGAGAGCTGCGATGACGGCAACACGACGAGCGGCGACGGATGCGGCGCGACCTGTCTGCTCGAAAACGGCGAGACCTGCACTTCGGGAGCGCAATGCGAGAGCACGCTCTGTGACACCGTGGGCAGCAACACCTGTGAGCCGGTCAACACCTGCGGCAACGGCGTCGTCGAAGGCGCGGAAGCCTGCGATGACGGCGGAACGGCCACGGGCGACGGCTGCGACGATAGCTGCCTGAAAGAGCTCGACGAGAGCTGCAGCGCCAACGCGGAGTGCGCTAGCACGCTCTGCGACACCGTGGGCAGCAACACCTGTGAGCCGGTCGACACCTGCGGCAACGGCGCCGTCGAAGGCTCGGAAGCCTGCGACGACGGTGGAACGGCCACGCGGCGATGGCTGCGACGACAGCTGCTTGAAAGAGCTCGACGAGAGCTGCAGCGCCAACGCGGACTGCGCGAGCGGGATCTGCGACACGGCGGGCGGAAGCACCTGTGAAGCGGCGGACACCTGTGGCAATGGCGTCCTCGAAGGCTCGGAAGCCTGTGACGACAGCGGAACAGCCACCGGCGACGGCTGCGACGACAGCTGCTTGAAAGAGCTCGACGAGACCTGCTCGGCCGCCGCCGAATGCGCGAGCGGCATCTGTGATCTCAACGAAGCACCCGCGGTCTGCGAGCCCGCGGACACCTGCGGTAACGGCACGGTGGAAGTCGGGCGAGGGCTGCGACGACGGCAACGCCGTGAGCCTCGATGGCTGCAACAGCACCTGCCTGCTCGAAGAAGGCTTCGGCTGCTCGACGGGCTCCCAGTGTGAGACCGGCCAGTGCGACGCGGGCGGCCTGGGCTGTATCTACTGTTTCGACGATCAGACTGGCACCGCGATCGACTCCGGATGCGGTGGCGTCGCCCCCTACTGTGACGCGAGCGGGGTGTTTCCGTTCTGTGTTCTTGGATGTGCGGACGACGGCTCCGGGGCGACCGATATTGGTTGCTCGGGCAGTGACAACGCCTGCGACGTGAGCGGTAGCAACCCGACCTGCGTCGACTGCACCGAGACTGCGGACTGCGCCGCCGGCGATGCCTGCGATGTCTCGAGCAACAGCTGCGTCGAAGGCTGCTTCGACGATACCGACTGCCCGGATGGCAATGCGGCGGTCTGCGACACCTCGGCTTCGAGCCCAGGTGCTTGCGTGGCCTGCATCAACGACCAGGCCGGAGCGAATCCGGACGAGGGCTGCACCAATGGGGCACTGCCCGTCTGCAACGGGGCGACCGGCGAGGCCGGGAAGCGCCTGCGTGTTCTGCCTCGACGACATGAGCGGCGGCGCGATGGACACGGGCTGCACCGCGGCCGGCATGGCGCTGTGTGACACCTCGGTCGCCGGCGGCGCCTGCGTCGAGTGTCTCGCCGATGAGGACTGCCCGGGCCTGAAGGTCTGCACGGACGACGACGCCTGCGACTACCCGGACAGCGACGACGACGGGATCCGCGATGACGTGGACGTCGACGACGACGGCGACGGCATCATCGACACCGAAGAGGGTGGTGGCACCGACTGGTCGCTCGACGACGATGGCGATGGTGTCCCGGACTACACGGACCCCGACGCGGTGACCTGCGCGGACGCGGAGCCGGACGGGATCTGTGACGCCCTTCCAAGCGATGTGGACTCGGACGGCGACGGCCTCCCGAACCATCTCGACCTCGACAGCGACGCGGATGGACTTCCCGATACCACCGAAGGACATGACGCGGACGGCGACGGCCTCGCCGATTCGGTTGCGGTCGGCGACGACGACGACGGCGACGGCCTCGACGATGCCTTCGACGCGGATTGCGCCGGCATGCCCGGGGGCTGCGCCGCGGACGGAATCGTGGCGCCAGTACCGGACCGTGATGGCGATGGCGCGCCGGACTACCTCGACGCCGACAGCGACAACGACGGCCTGCTCGACCGGGTCGAGGGCTTCGATGGCGACGCCGATGGCCAGCCGGAAGCGCTTCCGAGCGGCGAGGACGCCGATGGCGATGGCCTCGATGACGCCTTCGACATCGACCAGGGCGGAATCGGCGCGACCGGACCAGGATCGCGACAGCGACGGCCGGCCCGACTACATCGATCAGGACAGCGACGGTGACGGCATCGCCGACCGCGTCGAGTGTGCGGACCCGACGTCCTGCACCGATTCGGATGGCGACGGCGCCCCCGACTTCCTCGACACGGACAGCGACGACGATGGAATCGTCGATGCGATCGAAGGTCACGATGGCGACGCTGACGGAGCGCCGGACTTCGAGCCCCTCGGCATGGACGATGACGAGGACGGGCTCGACGACGCCTACGACCTAGACATGGCGGGTGGCGTCCCCGCGACGACGCCGGACCGCGACAACGACGGCAAGCCCGACTACCAGGACCCGGACGATGACGGGGATGGCGTGGGCTCGGCCTTCGAATGCCCGGATCCGCTCAGCGGCTGCCCGGACGGCGACTCCGACGGAACGCCGGACTACCTGGACCCGGACACGATCCCGGCCGACACCGATGGGGATGGCATCCCCGACGAGGTCGAGTGCGCCGGTGACATCGCGGGCTGCGTCGACACCGACGACGACGGAAACCCGGACCACATGGATCCGGACGACGACGACGACGGGGTCCCGACGGCGACCGAATGCGGCGTCGACCCCGATGCTTGTGATGCGGACGGGGACGGCAAGCCCAACCACCGCGACATCGACAGCGATGGCGACGGGATCACCGATGGGGTCGAGTGCAGCACGACTGCGAGCTGCGAGGATACCGACTCGGACGGCACGCCGGACTACCTCGACGAGGACTCCGACGGCGACGGCATCGTAGACCTCATCGAGGGCCATGACGCAGACATGAACGGCGTCGCAGATCGGGCCCCGCTCGATGCCGACACCGACGGTGATGGCCTCGACGACGCCTTCGACACGGACGACGGAGGCACCAGCGCGCCGATCCAAAATACCGATGGGGACGCAGTTCCCGACTTCCAGGACCCGGACGACGACGACGACGGTAGCGATACCGTGTTCGAGTGCGCCGACCCGGGCGCGGTTTGCCCCGATGGCGACAACGACGGCACGCCGGACTACCTGGACGGCGACGACAGGCCTGTGGACACCGACGGCGACGGGATTCCCGATGTCGTGGAATGTCCAGCACCGGGTGACCCAGTTGGCGCCCCCGAGGACTGTCCGGACACGGACGATGACGGGGACCCCGACTTCGACGACCCGGACGACGACGATGACGGCATCGACACCGCCGACGAGAACTACGACGGGGACAATGACCCGAAGCAACGAGGACTCGGATGGTGACGGCACGCCGGACTATCTCGACCCCGACGACGACGACGACGGTGAAGCGACTCTCGATGAGTGTGCGGACTTCGCGGCGGGTTGCTCGGACAGCGACGGCGACGGCCGGCCGGACTACCTCGATGTCTGCGGCGATGACACGGTCAGCGTGATCGACCTCGCCTCGGGCTGGGAGGAGTGCGACGATGGCAACGCGGTCGATGGCGATGGCTGTGACAGCAGCTGCCGCATCGAATCGGACGTGCCCGACTCCGATGGTGACGGGATCCCCGACACCGTCGAGTGCCCGGCGCCCGGAAACCCGCTGCAGCCCGCGAGCTGCCGGGACACGGACGATGACGGCACGCCGGACTTCGACGATGAAGACGATGACGGCGACGGCATCCCCACCGCGGACGAGAGCCCCGATGGGGATTCGGATCCAACGGACGACGACACCGACGATGACGGCACGCCGAACTACTTGGACGAGGACGATGACGGCGACGGCATCGACACGGCCGACGAGCTCGACGCGTCGAACACGCTCGGCGACGACGACCCGGACGACGACGGACTGGTCAACTGGCTCGACCCGGACAGCGACGGTGATGGCACCGACGACGGTGACGAGGCAGGGGACGAGAACGGCAACGGCATTCCGGACTACTTGGAAGAGCTCGAAGAGCCACAGGGCCCAGGCCGCTTGATTCTTCAAGGCGGACGGGGTGTGGGCTGTAGCGTCGGTGCGCCCGGCCAGGGCGGTTCGAGCGGAGCTCTTCTCTTGCTGCTGCTTGGTTTTGGCTTGGTGATTCGCCGCTATAGGCGCAGTTAGCGGCTGAAGCTTGCTTGCTACACGCCGGGTGGATCATCGGATCCACCCGGCGTTTTACTTTGCCTCGTGCGCGAGAAGCCAGCGCTTGCGCTCGTTGCCGTACGCATAGCCGTCCCAGCTACCGTCCTTGGGTTCGAATTGCTGGCGGCTTTCGGACCTGCAACTGACCGGATCTCCAGAGGTCCACGTTCAGGCGTTTGGATTTCGCCGCAGAAGCGTTATGGTCACGGCCATTCTTGTTTCAGCGAGGGAGCCCCAGATGCGTCGACTTTTGCTTTGTCTCTTGGTCCTTGGTTTCTCGGTAGCCGGCTGCGGCGAGGACGGCGCCAGGTAGCAGCACTGGCAACGTCGACTGGCCGCCGAACGCAACCGCCCACTTCGACGAGTATGGCGTTCTCAACGCCGACTGCTCGACGGACGAAGACTGCGCGATGATGCTCGGATACTTCCACGCCTTCGACCGCTTTGTGCAGATGGACTTCCGGCGCCGCTTCTCGACTGGGCGTCTTGGTCGACTTTCTGGATCCCGGGGTTGCGCGGTTTTTGGCGTCGTGGACATCGCAGCTGACGCACGCGCGCTGTTTTCGACCCGCGAGGGCGAGCCTGCCGAGGAGTTCCTCTACCGAGCAGTCTTCGCCCAAAACCAAAGGCCTGCTCGACGCCTATGCGATCGGCGTCAATCAGTGGATTGCGGATCGTGCGCAACGGTGAAAACGGCGCGACAGTTCCCGCGTGAGTTCAGCTGGCAGCTTGTTCGACTATGGCCCGGAGACGATCCCGGAGTGGCGGCCTCAGGACAGCGTGGCCGCGGTTCTGGCATTGGTCGAAAACCTCACCAATGACGAGTCGAGCCAGGTCAACGCGGGCGTTGCGCGCGAGGCGATCGACGACGACGCCAAATTTTCCGACCTTTGGAGCAGGCGCCCTCTCGAGGAGTCGTCCATTCTTCCACTGGATTGGGTGCCCCCGGCTCCGCCGACGGCGGCCGCTGTCGAAGCGCTCAGTGCCTCCGATGCTTGCCCGTACCAAGCTTCGAGAGCAGCGTGAACATCGGCCCGGTCCTTCATAGCCTCTCGACGCAAGACTCGAGCGACTGGAGAGGTTTCGAACGATGTTCCTCGGCTCAACGAGTCGAGAAAGACGAAATCGGCTCGAACAACTGGGTTGTCGGCCCGTCTCTCACCACCGCGGGCAACGCACTGCTCTCGAACGACCCGCATCTCGGCGATGACTCAACCGGCGACTTGGTATCTCGCGCACCTCGACGCGCGGACGAACGGACAGAGGCAACATTCACACGGCGGGCGTGACCTTCGCAGGGCTTCCATGGGTGATCGTCGGACAAAACGAGAGCATCGCCTGGGGTCTGACGACGACCAACATGGACTTCAGCGACGTCTACGTCGAGACCACTGGTCGAAGGATGGCGGCGGAAATCCGACCGGCGTCATGTTCAAGGGCGAGGAGGTCCCCTTCACCCGGAAGACGTTTACGGCCGAGTTCAGTGATGGATCCAGCGAAGACCGAGAGCTCCTTTTCGTCCCTCAACACGGCGCCGTTCGCGAGCTCGATACTTCGTCGAATACGGCGATTACCCTCAGGTGGACGGGCAACGATATAGACACCGATATCAATTTCCTCACCGAGCTCGCACAGAGCAGCACCATGGACGAAGCGCAAGGTGGCGCTGTCCGAACATCACCACCATCGGGCAAAACGTGGTCGTCATCGATCCGGAAAACAACATCGGTTGGTTCCCCTACAACCGAGCTGCCGAAGCGAACCTGGGCGACCAACCTAGACGGAGACGCTCCGCCCTGGCTTCCGCTCGATGGGACTGGCGACTACGAGTGGGACGATTTCTTTGCGCTAGAAGAACTACCCCAGGCGTCCAATCCCGAGTCCGGCTACATCGCCACCGCGAACAATGCGATGACGGGGGCGCTGTTCGACGGCGACCCGACGACGCTGCCCGAGCGGCAGCTTCCAGCCGCCCTATCAAGTGGACAGCGCGGCCGGCTTCCGACACTCCCGAATCGTCGATCTGATCGAGGGGATTGGGAACCAGCACAGTCGCGCGACCATGGATCAAATCGTGAGCGACGTGTACTCACTGATCGGTGATCGAATGCGTCCCGGAATCCTGAACATCGCCACCGATGACCAGACCATGCCAAGCGTCAACGGCGCCAAAAGTGATCAGCGCGCTCGAGAATTGGAACTTCACCTGTCCGACTGGTCTCGACCGGGACGGACTCGGAGAACTCACCACTTTCCTCCGATTCCGACTGAGCTCCTCGCCGCCTCGGGTTGCGCTGCTTTCCACACGCTGCTGATCGAGCTTCGCGCTCGAATCGAGGCCAACGAGAACGCGCCAGGCGGGCGCTCGCCGAGCTTCGCCATGTACTACTCGATCGTCGATCCGACTCAGCTCGCGGCGGGGGACGTGTACTGGGACGACCCGAAGACACCCAGGAGGTATTGAAACGAAGTGCCAGGTCATGTCCGAGTCGCTTGCAGGCAGCCGGCGACTTCCTGGACGTCACGCTTGGCGCAGATGAGACGACGCTGGGCTTGGGGCAGGCTGCACGGCTTGCTGCTGAGCTCGGACCTCTCTGCGTTTCAGATCCTCGACTACGACAACCCTCCGCCGACCGAGCCCCTCTTTGCCAATGATGGGGGTCTGTTCACGGTCGACGTGGCAAACCCGAACTCGAGATTTCGTCCAAACGGCAGGGCCGTCTACGCGGTTCGTCTGTGAGGCATCCGCCAATGGCCCGACATGCACCATTCAGCTCCCGGGCGGCCAGTCCTCCGACATCGACTCGGAGAACTACGAGGACTTGCTCTTCCCCTACCTGGCGAACGAGCCGATGCCCCTGGTCTTCGATATCGACGAGGCCAACGCCAACGCGGTTCGTACCGTAACGTTCAACTAATCGGCGAAAATCGGCCCGAAAACAGGCTCCAGCAAGAAAAAGAGGCTCCTCCCCTTTTTCTCCGCCAGTTCATCAGTATTTTGTGACGCATGGGCAAGTCGCGCGCTGGTGTCGTGCTGATCGGCCGGAACGAGGGTGAGCGACTGGTTCGCGCGCTCGAATCGGTGTCCGATGGGCTGCGGCCTCTGGTGTACGTCGACTCGGGATCGACCGACGGTAGTCGTGAAAGAGCAAGGGAGCGCGGCGCCGCAGTGGTCGACCTCGACATGGCGCAGCCTTTCACGGCTGCACGTGCCCGGAACGCCGGCTTCGAGCGGCTACGCGAGGATCATCCCGGGCTCGAGTACGTTCAGTTCGTCGACGGTGACTGTGAAGTCGATGCCGATTGGATTGAAACGGCCACAGCCGAGCTCGACCAGGACCCCCAGGTGGCCGCGGTCTGCGGATACTTGAAAGAACGGCATCCGGAGCAATCGGTCTACAACAAGATCTGCGATGTCGAGTGGCACATGGGTCCGGTCGGACCGACGACGAGCTTCGGCGGCAACGTGATGATCCGAATGGACGCCCTCGAGAAAGTCGGCGGCTGGAATCCGGACATCATCGCAGGAGAGGACGATGAGCTCTCGGTGCGCCTCCGCAAAGAGGGATATGAGCTCATCCGGCTCGACTGCGAAAGCATGATTCACGATGTCGACATGCACTACGCCTGGCAGTGGTGGCGGCGCCAGAAACGGACCGGATACGCCTACGCGCAGGTATCCGACCTCCACGGCGCGACCAGCCCCGAACGCAAGTTCGTCCGCGAGAAACGGCGGGCCTTGCTGTGGGGCCTCGCCGTACCCGCTGGCGCGCTCCTGATGGCCCCGCCCACGCTCGGCGCCTCCTGCCTTGCGCTAGCCCGCTATCCGGCAGTCGGCGCGCGTGTGGCTCTGCAAACACGCAAGCGCGGCTTCCCTTGGGCGCACTCGCTCGCCTGGGGAGTCTCCTGCGCCCTTTCATCATTTCCCGAGGCCGTCGGGGTTGCTAAATTTCACCTGGACGCTTTGCAGCACCGCACGCCCGAGATCATCGAGCACAAGAGGACAGAATGACGGACACGCCAATCAACGCCGCGATCGTCGGCGCGGGGTACATCGCTGACTACCACGTAGACGCAGCCCGAGCCGTGCCGGGGGTCGTCGTTCGCGCGGTCTGCGACCTGAACCTCGGGCGCGCGGAGCGATTCGCCGAGGCTGCCGGGATCGACGCAGCATATTCAGCCTCGAACAGATGCTCGAGGCGGAGTCGATCGACGTCGTTCACGTCCTCACGCCGCCTCATGTGCATGCCGGCCCGGTCGAGCAGGCCCTTCGCGCGGGCGTCGACGTACTGGTCGAGAAGCCGATGGCGCACAGCAGCGAGCTTTGCCGGAAGCTCGCGCAGGTCGCCAAGCAAGAGGGACGGGCGTTCGGGACCAGCCACAACTTCCTCTACTACGAAGCCTACGAGCGACTCGTCTCCGACCTTCGAGAAGGGCGCCTCGGACAGATCGATCAAGTCGATATCGTCTGGAACAAGGAGCTCGGCCAGCTTTCCGGCGGGCCCTTCAACGCCTGGATGCTCCAGGCCCCGCAGAACATCCTCTTCGAGGTCGCCCCGCACTCTTTTGCGCACTGCCAGCACCTGGTCGGCCGTCTCGATTCGGTCGAGGCGCGCCCCTTCGACCCGGTCACGCTGCCCAGCGGTCTTCCCTTCTTTCGCCGCTGGGAAATCATGGGCTGGGCCGGGAACACGAGCGTTCGCATCCGGTTTTCGTTCATCGACGGCTACCCGGAGCACTATATCCACGTCCGGGGCAGCGTTGCCTCAGCCACCGTCGACCTCGAGCGAAGCACCTACGTCGTTCACGAGCACACGCCCCACCTGCTCGACGTGGACCGGTACATCGACGTGACCTCGTCAGCCAAGGACACGGTTGCGCAAGCCACCGGCACGCTCGCCAAGTTCGTGCTCGCAAAGGCCGGCGTGAAGAAGGCCGAGGGCGAGCCCTTCGGCCGCAGCATCGTTCGAGCCGTGCGCGCCTTCTACGATTCACGCGGCGGGACGATCGACGAGGGCGTGAGCCCCGAGATGGGCGAAGCGGCGGTCGAGCTCGCGGAGCGAATCGCAGAATCGGCCGACCTGAGCGTCGACGCGCCGAGTGCAGAGTCTGCGCCGAAGGCCTCCGCAGCCGCTCAAGCGCGATCCCACTGTTCTCGTCATCGGAGGCACCGGGTTCATCGGGAAGGTGCTTGGTTCGGCGACTCGTCGAGCAAGGCTACGCCGTCCGCGTGCTCGCCCGGAGCCCGGGTAGCGCGTCCGACTTGGCGGCGCTCGGCGTCGAGCTCTTCCAAAGGCGATTTCCTAAACGCCGATTCGATCCGCGAGGCGCTCCTGGGCATCGAGCAGGTTTTCCACCTCGCCCGCGGCACCGGTGAGACCTGGGACGAGTACCTCAAGTACGACGTCGAGCCGACGCGCCGTGTCGCCGAGCTCTGCCTCGAAGCGGGCGTCAAGCGACTCTACTACGCGTCGTCAATCGCGATCTACGAGGCGGGCAAGCCCGGAGACTCGATCACCGAAGACACCAAGCCGGTCTCCTCGATGCTCCGCGCAAACGTCTACGCGCGCTCCAAGACCGAGAATGAAGCGCAGCTGCTCGAGCTCTGGAAGTCGTCGGGCTTGCCGGTCGTGATCTTCCGGCCTGGCATCGTCCTCGGCCAAGGGGGACCGCCCCGGCACTGGGGCATCGCCGCCTGGCCGTACCCCTCGGTCGCCCGTCTCTACGGTGATGGCAACAACCCGCTCCCAATCGTCCTCGTAGAAGACGTGGCCGACGCGATGGTCAAAGCGATCGACGTGCCGGGCATCGAAGGCGAGTCCTTCAACCTCGCCGCCGACCCGTGCATCACGGCGAACGACTACCTCGACGAGCTCGAGAATCGCGCGCGGATCAAGCTTCGCCGCGTGCCGACCTCTGCGCCGCGACTCTACGGTGAGGCGATGGCGAAGTGGGCGATCAAGCGGCTCGCAGGCCAGGAGCTCCGGCCGGCGTATTCGGATTGGCGCGGACGCACCTTCGCCGCGACCTTCGACCCCAGAAAGACCAAGGAGCGCCTCGGCTGGACACCGGAGTCCTCGCGCGAGGTGCTGATCAAGCGCGGGATCCACGACCCGGTCGACGAGTTCCTGCGCTAGAAGTCGAACCCCTTGAGCAGGGTGCTGTTGCGCACGAAGTCCATCCAGAACGAAGGCGGCTCTTCGTTGGGCTTGCGCTGAACCACGCTCCGGGCGCGAAACGTCGTGTAGCCGCCCAGGAACGCCAGATCGGCGAGCAGAGCGTGCGCCTTGCCCCGGTTCTTCAAGAAGAAGCGTCGCCGCGACTCGAACCAATACGCCGGAAAGCGGCGCTTCTCCTCGCGGTTGTCGGTGATGCCTGTCGCCTGAGCTTGAAGGTGTACGACGACGCTGTCCGGCACGTAGTACACCTGCCAGCCGGCTTGCTTCGCGCGGAAGCAGAGGTCGACTTCCTCGAAGTAGAGAAAGAAGCCTTCGTCGAAGAGCCCGACCTGGTCGAGCACTTCTCTTCGGAACATCACAGCCGCGCCGGTGACCCAGTCCACGGGCATCGGCTCGTCCCCGAGCTCCAGCAGCAGCTGCCGGTCGTTCAGGAGCTTGGTGAGCGGACCGAGCTTGAAGCCTTCGACCAGCTCGCTCCAGGCGCTCGGAAACCGAAACGCCGACTGCGACTGCCCGCCGTTCCCGTCCTCGACCCGGGCACCGGCAATTCCGACGTCCGGCCGGCTTTGCATGAACGCGAGCAGGGCGCTGATGGCACCCTCTCGCACGTAGGCATCAGGATTGACGAGCATCACGTACTCGGGCGCGTCCTCCCCTTCGAGGTACGGCTGCATGCCGGCGTTGTTGCCCGCGCCATAACCTCCGTTGCGGGGCTGCGGCATCAGGGTGCACCAATCCCAGCCGTGCGCCTCGATGGCGCCTCCGATGATCTCGACCGAATCGTCTCCGGAGTCGTTTTCGGTGACAACAACTCGCATGTCGCCGATCTGATTCACCTCGTGCTCCAGGGACCGCAGACAGCGAACCGCCAACTCGGGCGTCCGGTAGTTCACTGTGACGACGAGGACTTTCATCTGCACAGTATTATTGAAAATCCATCGGCCGTCGGCAAAACCGGTCGGCGCTCAACCCGGACCGTTCGCCGGGGCAGCCTCCAGATACTCCCGTCGCAGGACGGTCGAGGTCTTCCCGCTGCCGTCCTCTGTCCAGCCCGGAGGCATGACGAAGTATCCCAAACGCCCCCGCCAGCTCTTGGCATTCCACGCATCCCGGAGCATCGACGCCCATTCGTGAAAGGCGATCCGGACTGGATTGAACGTGTGGATGTTCTTGGTGAGGCCGTAGTCGACTGCCTCGGTCTCGGGCTCGAAGGTTCCGAAGATCTTGTCCCAAACGATGAAGATGCCGGCGTGGTTTCGGTCGAGATAGATCGGGTTTCGGCCGTGATGGACCCGATGGTGTGACGGCGTGTTGAAGAGCAGCTCGAACCAGCCCAGCCGATCAATGAGCTCGGTGTGCAGCCAGTACTGATAGAGGAGGCTGATCGACTTCTGGATCAGAATCATCTCGATCGGAAAACCAAGCAAGGGGAGGGGCGCCCAGAAGAGAAAACCCGTGAACGGAGTCGTCCACGACTGCCGGAGCGCCGTCGTCAGGTTGTAGTGCGTGCTCGAGTGGTGGTTGACATGAGCCGCCCAAAGGGTGCGGACCTCGTGGTGCAAGCGGTGAAACCAGTAGTAACAAAAGTCCTCGGCAAAGAGCAGGAGGATCCAAGACCACCACAGCACCGGAATGTCGAAGAGTCGAAACTGGTAGAGCCAGGCAAGCCCCGCAAAGGGAAGCAGAGCAAGCGCGATCTCGATGAGCAAGAAGCCAACCCCCATGGCGAGGCTTGCGAACGAATCCTTCGGTGTGAAGCCGGCAAGCTGCGTTTCCAGCAGCGCTCTGTGTTTGCTTCCGAGCCACGAGCCAGCGCTCGAGCCCGATCGTCAGCAGAAAGAAGGGGATCGCGTAGTAAATCAGCCCCATGCGAAACGGCTTACGATCAAGTCGCAGATCCGACAAGCGGGAGCGCTAAGCGCGGGCCAGGGCATTGAGCTCGTCGGCGCGCATGCTTTGAATCAGCACACGGCCCGCGTCGCTCAGCGCGATGTTCGGCGAGCGTCGATGGGCAGGGTTGTCCCGACGCTCGCCGAGCCGGCCCGCTATGCGTCCTTTCTCTAGGACTCCACCGGGTCACCGATGTCGTCGGTGGGCTTCCGCATGTTCACAGGAATCTTGAAGTAGCGGATGCCGGTCGCCCCGGGCGGCGGGAGCTCGCCGCCGCTGATGTTGAACTGAACGCTCTGGAAGAGCAGGCGAGGGGCGTCCAGGGCCTTGTCGCGGGCTTCCCGTAGGCTCACGAACTCCTCGAGGGCCGTCTCCGGGCGCAGGTGCGGGTTTTCGGCCTTCGACTTCCCGATCGTGGTCTCCCAGGCCAGGTCGCGGTCGTCGGGCATGTAGTCGTGGCCTGGGAAGACACGCACCTCGTCAGGGAAGCTGTAGAGACGGTCCTGAATCGAGTCGTAGAGGTCGCTCGCGCTTCCCGAGGGGAAGTCGCATCGGCCCGTGCCGTAGTCGTGCATGAAGAGCGCGTCGCCCGTGAAGAGCGCGTCGCCGATTTGAAAGGTCAGGCATGCCGGCGTGTGTCCGGGCGTCCCGATCGCTTTCACTTCGAGGCTGCCCGCCTGAAGCGTCTCGCCGTGCGCGATCAACTTGTCGAACTGGCTTCCGTCGGTGGCCAGGGCATCGCCAAGGTCGAAGACTCCCTTGAACACCTCCTGCACGGCTGTGATGTGCTCGCCGATCGCGGTCTTCGCGTTGAAACGCTTCTTGAGTAGCTGCGCACCGGACAGATGATCGGCATGCGCGTGCGTCTCGAGCGCGTAGTGAACCTTGAGGCCGTTCTCCCGGACATAGTCCGACAGCTCGTCGAGCGACTCGGTGCTCGTCTGCGACGAGAGCGGGTTGTAGTTCAAGACCGAGTCGATCACGACTGCGTCTTTGCTTGCCTCGTCCCATACCACGAACGTCAGGGTGAACGTGGGCGCATCGAAGAACGCTTTGACTTCCATCTCTTCCTTCTTTTCCTATGGGCGGACTACATCCGACCTTGTAACATCCCGTGCCAGTACAGGTTGGGCAGACCGTACGCCTTGAGCGCGTACATGCTGTATCGCTCCTGCGCCTGGTCAAACGGGAAAGTCTCCATGATCACCCCGTCGTAGCCAAACTCCGCCAGAATCACCTTGCCGTAGCCGGTGACGAGCGGGCAGGAGGCATAGCCGTCGTAGTGCCCGGTGAGAGGTTTTTCCGCCCGAAAGGCAATCATGTTCTCGACCAGTGCCGGCGCCTGCTTGCGAACCGCGGCGCCCGTCTTGGAGCAAGGCAAGCTGCTGCAGTCGCCCAGCGAGAAGACGTTTCGGAACTTCGTGTGCTGAAGCGTGTGCTTGTCGACATCGACCCAGCCCTCGGCGTTCGCGAGCGGGCTCTCCTTGATGAAGCTCGGTGAGCCCTGCGGCGGGGTGACGTGCATCATGTCGTACTTCAAGACCAGCTCTTCGGAGCCGTTGACGTCGCGGAACACCGCCTCGCGCGTTTCGGGACGGACCTCTACCAGGTTCTTCGAGAACTGAGTTTGGATGTTCCGCTCTTCGACGATTTTGTTGAGCGCCTGAGCGTACTTTGGAATCCCGAAGATGCCGGCGGTCGCCGAGGCGTAGATCACATTCGCCTGCTCCCGAATCCCCCGGCGCCGGAACATCTCTTCGGCCAGATACATGATCTTCTGCGGCGCGCCCGCGCACTTGATCGGCGTCGCCGGGAAGGTGAAGATCGCGTTCCCCCCCTGAAACGCCTGAATCGTCTCCCAGGTGTACGGCACCTTGTCGTAGCCGTAGTTGCTGCAGACACCCCCCTTGTTGATCGCGTCGGGCAAACCCTTCACGGCATCCCAGTTGAGTTGAATCCCAGCGGCGACGATGAGCTCGTTGTAGCCTAGCGTCTTCCCGCCCTCGGTCTGAATCTCGTTCTTTTCCGGGTTGAACCCGGTCACTCTGTCGCGAATCCAGTTGACTCCGCGCGGCATCACCTCGGACATCGCGCGCCGCGACACCTCTCGCGGAAACACGCCTCCGCCAACCAGAGTCCAGATCGGCTGGTAATCATGTGTCTTGGACGGATCGACGATGGCGACCTTCGGCGCTGCTTCCTGTTGCAGGAGCTGAGCCGCTACCGTGATGCCGGCGGTTCCCCCGCCAACGATGAGCACGTCGTGTTGTTCACTCATGGAGTTCTCTCTGACTTGGAGTTTCCGTTGCCGTTCAGCAGGAGCTTGGGCGCGGTCGCCAGGTTCTCACCGACGTTCTCTGCAACCCGCATCAAGAAGCCGAGCGCGCGCTGCACCGAAGGTTGCCGCGCTGCCCGGAGCGCACCGAGCATTCCCATTCGCGGCGCCGGTTCCATGCTCGCGTCGGCGACCGCGCGCGCGGTCATGCCGAGCGTCGACAGCGCCGCCGGATCGAGCATGCCCGAATCGAGTAAGGCCTGGACTTCACGCGCTGTCGCGAGCTGGGCGAGCTTGAGGATTGCGTTCTTCGACGACTCGACGAGGCGCTCGATCTCCATGCCTTCCGAAGCCGCGCGCGCCATCGTCTCGTCGAGGATGTCCGTGAAGGTCGCGACCGCGGGCTTCGCCTGCTCGCTCAGCTCCACCATCATCATCAGCGGTGCCAGCGCTTCAGGTCGCGTCATACGCTCGAGAAGCTCGGACAAAGCTTCGCAGACGCGTATCGAGGTCCCCGTGCTGGTTGGCCCAGTCATCGAGCACGTCGACCGCTGTCGAAGTTAACGCGGGGGCGGCGGCGGTGACCTCGGTGAGAGGTTCAATGGCCTGTTCGAGCCGTTCCAGCCGCGCTTCGATGCGACGCAACGTTGCTTCGAGTTCAGGCCTGTTTTCGCCTGGAGTTGTTGATCCCGTCGACGGGGCCACCTTAGGATCCATCCGCTCGCCTCCGCTGCGGAGCCTATCAGCAAGAGCCGGACCAAAGTGGACGGGCCTATTTACCTCCACGATTTCAAGCTGCCATTCAGCGTAGACTGACGGATCTGGCAGACCCCGCTGACAGCGCCGCCGCCTATGTCAGCCTGGTTCGCCCGTGCCAAGCGCCTGACGAAGCTTCCGATACAGAGTCCGTTCGCTCACGCCCAGTCGTTCGGCCAGCGCTTTACGGTCCCCAGGGTGCATCGCGGACACCCAGCGCAGGTAGCGGCGTTCGACCTCTTCGAGCGGCACAAGCTCCTCGCCCCAGGGCCATGCTTCACTCGCCGCACCCGGGCTAGGCACCGAGCTCCTGTCGCCTCCGAGGTAAGCGGGAAGGTGCTTCGCCTCGATTTCGTTCCCGTCCGTGAGCAGCACCGCGCGCTCGACGATGTTCCGAAGCTCGCGAATGTTTCCCGGGAAGTCGTGCTCCTGCAAGAGGCTCATCGCCTGGGCCGAAAGCCGCTTCGCGCCGTTGGCGAGTAGGGTGTCGCAGAGCAAAGGGATATCTTCGCGCCGCTCGCGGAGCGGGGGCATCGCGATAGGGAAGGTGTTGATCCGGAAGTAGAGGTCCCGCCGGAACGAACCCTCGCGAACCATGCTGTCGAGATCCCGATGCGTTGCGCAGACCAGCCGGAAGTCAGCGCTTCGCGCCTCGATGTCACCGACCGGCCGGAATATGCCGGACTCCAGCACCCGCAACAGCTTCACCTGCAACGAGAGCGGAACGTCCCCAATTTCGTCTAGAAAAAGGGTCCCACCGGTTGCAGCTTCGACCAGGCCGGGCTTCCGTGTATGGGCCCCGGTGAACGAGCCGCGCGCGTGCCCGAAGAGCTCCGACTCGAACAAGGCTTCGCCGAGCCCGGAGCACTCGACCGGCACGAAAGCGCCTTCATTGCGCGGGCTCGCGTCGTGTATCGCCTGGGCGGCAAGCTCCTTGCCCGTCCCCGATTCACCCAGCAGCAAGATCGGCACCTCGCTTCGCGCCCCGCGCTGGATGAGCTCGAGCATCGCTGTGAACGCCTTGGATCGCCCGACGAACGAGCCGCCGGCCCTCGCGCTCGCGTGGGGGATCGGCGCGATCAACTCCACGAAGCCCTCGATTCCCCCGCTTTCGTCCAGCAGCGGCCGAAGCTCCACGTCAACGTGCTCGGCGCCGCCAGGCCCGTGATGAATGTGAACCACGCGCTCGTTTCGCTTCGAAGACAGGCAGTTGCGGAGCGGGCACTGCTCACCGTTCTCGTCGCATGGGCTCTCGTACCCATGCGATACAGCAAAGCATCTATCGTGCCCGAGCTTGGGAGAGGCTCGGTAGTGCTTCCGATAGGCCTCGTTCACCGCGAGGATGCGGTAGTCCTTGGAGAGCACAATCGCTGGCTTTTCGCTCGATTCGAGCATCGCCTCGGCGAGGCCGGGAAGCAAAAGCGGCTGCTGGCGCGAGTCAGGCATCAGGCCGCTACTTTAGCGCCATCGATGGCAGCCGAGCCAACATTGGCTGTCATTTACGTCAGGAGCGCAGGGCGGAGATCGTGTGGTATGCTGGGGAGCTGTTCTTCTTTTTAGGCGGTGTTGAGATGCGCTTGATGACGACTTGGCTTGCTCTGAGCCTTGGTATTTTAACGCTGGCGGCCTGCGAGGGCTCCAGCCCCGACCCGGGCAGCGAGACCGATATCGCTCTCAGGGGGTTGATTCAGCACAACGGCCTGCGCGGCGACCCAGCTCTAGGTCGCGACCTTCCGAGCATCGACGAGCCGCTCGCCGAGCTCGGACGTAAGCTCTTCTTCAGCAAGAGCCTCGGCGGCGATCGCGATTCGGCGTGCGTGACCTGTCATCACCCGGTGCTCGGCGGAGGAGATGGCCTGCCCATGTCGATCGGCGTGGGCGCGGACGATCCCGACTTGCTCGGGCCCGGGCGCACCCATCCGGACGGCGACCTGCCCGTCCCCCGCAACGCGCCGACGACCTTCAACATCGCGCTCTGGGAAAACGGCTTGTTCTGGGATGCCCGCGTCGAGAACCTCGACAGCGGCGGCACCCGAACTCCAGACAGCGACTACGGAGCCCCCGACCCAGACGCCGGCGCCACGCTCTCGGAAGCGCAGTCGCGTTTCCCCGTCACCTCCACCGAGGAGATGCGCGGCTTTGACTTCGTGCTGGACGGCAGCAACGCGGAGCTCCGTACGGCACTCGAGCAACGCCTGCGGGACGATGGCCGCTGGACCGCCGAGTTCGACACTGCGTTCGGCTCTTCGGAGATCAGCTACGCCCGCATCGCAGAAGCGCTCGGCGCCTACGAGGACTCGCAGGTTTTTACCGATACTCCCTGGCGCGCATACGTCCAGGGCGAGCTAGGCGCGATCGGCGAATCGGCGAAGCGCGGTGCGCTCCTCTTCTTTCGGACCCGCGATGAAGGCGGCGCCAACTGTGCGAGCTGTCACACCGGCGACTTCTTCACCGACGAGGACTTCCATTCCATCTGCGCGCCGCAGCTCGGTCGCGGCAAGGGCGATGGTCTTGTGGGCACCATGCTTACTAATGATTACGGGCGCGCACGCGAAAATGACGACCGCAACTACCGCTTCTCTTTTCGCACTTCGTCGCTTCTGAACGTTTCGGCGACCGGACCGTACCTGCACGCGGGCGCCTACGACAACCTCGCCGACGTCGTGCGTCATCACTTGGATCCTCAGGCCGCGATCGATCGCTTCGACCCGGCGGACGTGCCCGCGGCAGCATCAGAGGATTACGATCGCAATACGCAGGAGATGCTCGACTTCCTCGGGGTGTCAGGCAGGGGTATCGACTCGCTGCGAGCTCCGATCGAACATTCGGACCAAGACGTGGAAGACCTGGTGGCCTTCTTGGAAACCCTCACGGACCCCTGCGTGCTCGATCGAGACTGTCTCAGCCCTTGGATTGCAGACCCGGACAGCGATGACGTCGACGGGCACCTGACCTCCTGGTCGCAATTGATCAAGATCGAAACCCTCTTTGAGCAGATTTCGGCTTCAAATGAGGCAATTTCGCTGGATCTGCGCCTCCAAAAGCACGTGATTTCAGTCAGTTAGCAAGATTTCGCGAAAGTCGACATTCTTGCTTGACCGACCCCCGTTCCGCGCTAACTTCGGCGTCCCTTTGCAGGGGGTCTGCGGACATTCCGCCGATCGATCATTGAAAACTGAATCGGAATCAATAGTTACGTACTCGGGTCCCGAGTCGTGCAATCAAAACTGTACGACTAGGGTCAATTCAAAAAGCGGTCCCAATTTCGATTGGAGCCGCATCCGAGAGCAACACGCAATAAACAAATGTGATGCTCTTGAGCGTCTGGCGGGAGCGCCAGAACTCAGCAGGAAAACCAGCTCAACAGTTCAACTGGAGAGTTTGATCCTGGCTCAGAGCGAACGTTAGCGGCGGGCCTAACACATGCAAGTCGAACGAGAAAATCCCTTCGGGGGTGAGTACAGTGGCGCACGGGTGAGGAACGCGTAGGTAATCTACCCTTTGGCGGGGGACAACATTCCGAAAGGAATGCTAATACCGCGTAAGACCACGTTCACTACGGTGAGAGTGGTAAAAGGTGCCTCAAAGCACCACCAAAGGATGAGCCTGCGTCCCATCAGCTTGTTGGTAAGGTAATGGCTTACCAAGGCTAAGACGGGTAGCTGGTCTGAGAGGATGATCAGCCACACTGGCACTGGAACACGGGCCAGACTCCTACGGGAGGCAGCAGTGAGGAATATTGGGCAATGGGCGAAAGCCTGACCCAGCCACGCCGCGTGTGTGATGAAGGCCTTCGGGTCGTAAAGCACTGTGGGGAGAGACGAAACAGCGCGCCAGGAAATGGGTGCGCCTTGACGGTACCTCCTTAGCAAGCACCGGCTAACTCTGTGCCAGCAGCCGCGGTAATACAGAGGGTGCAAACGTTGCTCGGATTTACTGGGCGTAAAGCGCGTGTAGGCGGACTCGCAAGTCGGTTGTGAAATCCCTGGGCTCAACCTAGGAACTGCATCCGAAACTGCTTGTCTTGAGTAATGGAGAGGGTGGCGGAATTCCCGGTGTAGAGGTGAAATTCGTAGATATCGGGAGGAACATCAGTGGCGAAGGCGGCCACCTGGACATTTACTGACGCTGAGACGCGAAAGCGTGGGGAGCAAACAGGATTAGATACCCTGGTAGTCCACGCCGTAAACGATGAGAACTAGGTGCAGCGGATATTGACCTCTGCTGTGCCGTAGCTAACGCGTTAAGTTCTCCGCCTGGGGAGTACGGCCGCAAGGCTAAAACTCAAAGGAATTGACGGGGGCCCGCACAAGCAGTGGAGCATGTGGTTTAATTCGAAGCAACGCGCAGAACCTTACCAGGGCTAGACAAACTAAGAATCCTGAAGAAACTCGGGAGTGCTCGCAAGAGAGCTTAGGTCCAGGTGCTGCATGGCTGTCGTCAGCTCGTGTCGTGAGATGTTGGGTTAAGTCCCGCAACGAGCGCAACCCTTATCCTTAGTTGCCATCATTTAGTTGGGCTCTCTAAGGAGACTGCCGGGGTTAACCCGGAGGAAGGTGGGGATGACGTCAAGTCCTCATGGCCCTTATGTCCTGGGCTACACACGTGCTACAATGGTCGGTACAAAGCGCTGCGAAGCCGCGAGGTGGAGCGAATCGCAAAAAGCCGGCCTCAGTACGGATTGCACTCTGCAACTCGAGTGCATGAAGTCGGAATTGCTAGTAATCGTCGATCAGCAGGCGACGGTGAATACGTTCCCGGGCCTTGTACACACCGCCCGTCACACCATGGGAGTCGAGTGCTCCAGAAGTGGCCACGCTAACCCGCAAGGGAGGCAGGTCCCCAAGGAGTGTTTGGTAACTGGGGTGAAGTCGTAACAAGGTAGCCCTAGGGGAACCTGGGGCTGGATCACCTCCTTTCTAAGGAGCATTTTCTCGAAAGAGAAATGTATCTGGTCATATCCGAGTGGTACCTATGCAGAGAACTTTGTTTGAGCTCTGCACGATTCCGATTCAGTTTTCAGCGTTC
>CAWJII010000003.1:0-357942 GCA_963842915.1 uncultured delta proteobacterium
ATGCTTGTGCGAAACCTCACAAAACACCTCGAATAGCGCGTTGTCATACTTTTGGGTTATTTTTTGTCGATCGGAGACTACGGAGCAGCAATACTGATCGGATGTTTTCCCGCATTCTCGGGGCGATCGCGCTCGCCTCGCTCCTTTCCTGTACTGGAAGCATAGGCCAAACGGGTGAACGCTCGGGCCCGCCGGCCGTCGATCCCCTTCTCGCTGTCGAGAGCGCCGCCCGCCGGCTCACTCAAGCCGAGCTCGACAACACGCTCCGCGACTTGCTCGGCGAGGACAGCGCACCGGCCTCCCGACTCCTGAACGAAGACGAGTTCCGACCCTTCGACAACGACTACACGATTCAACAGGCCTCCGACGCGCTGATCACCTCGCTCGAAGCGCTTGCCGAAGAGGTCGCCCGAAACGTCGTCGACGACCCGGCCCGCCGTGACGCCCTCGTTCCGTGCACGCCGTCGAGCCGGGGCGACGAAGCCTGCTTCCGCCAGTTCCTCGACCTGTTCCTTCCGCGCGCGCTTCGACGGGCCGTCACCCCCGCCGACGTCAATGCATACCTCCCGCTGCTCGCGTTTGCCTCCGAAGACAACGCCGCGGTCGAGAACGATTTCTACACCGCCGTCGAGCTCGCGATAAACGCCGCCATTCAAGACCCGGAGCTCCTCTACCGCGTTGAAAAGGGCGTCCCCGGTAGCACCCCGGGCCTCTACCAACTCAGCGGCTACGAGATCGCCAACCGCATGTCGTACCTCCTCTGGTCCAGCATGCCGGACGACGCGCTGTTCGCCGCCGCGGCCGCCGGCGCCCTCGAGACGCCGCAAGGCCGCCGCGCCGAAGCGCTCCGCATGCTCGACGACCCGAATGCCCGCACCCAGCTCCACCGCTTTCACGCGATGTGGCTCGGCTACCGCTCGATCCCGCACTCCGCAGAGCTCGTCGCTGCCTTCAACCGCGAAACCTCGGCGCTGATCGACCGCGTCGTGCTCGACGAGCCCGGCAGCTACCTCCGCCTCTTCACGATGAACGAAACCTTCGTCGACGACGCGCTCGCCGACCACTACGGCCTGCCCCGCCCCGATGGCGGCGAAGGCTGGGTCTCCTATGAAGGCACCGGCCGCGCCGGCATCCTCGGTCACGGCGCGCTCCTCGCCGCGTTCAGCAAGTTCGAGGACACGAGCCCCACGCAGCGCGGGATCCTCGTCCGCACGCGCTTCATGTGCGAGTCCGTCCCGGCTCCACCGCCCACGGTCGACGTCGACCAGCCGCCACAAGGCGCGATGGACGCGCTCTGCAAGTACGACCGCTACGCCGAGCACCGCGACCAATCGAGCAGCTGCGCCGGCTGCCACAGCCTCGTCGACCCGATCGGATTCGGCCTCGAAAACTACGACGTCGCCGGCCGCTTCCGCGAGCACGACGACGGGGTCCCGGAATGCATCATCGATGGCTCCGGCGAAATCGTGAGCGTGGGCAATTTCAACGGCCCGGCCGAGCTCTCCCAGCTCCTCGTCGAAAACGACTACATCGATGCCTGCGCCGTACAGCAGTTCCTCACGTTTGCGCTCGGACGCCCGACCACCACCTACGAGGCCGACATGCAGCAAGAGATGGTCGACGCCTTCCGAGCCGGCCAGCACGACTTCAAAGGCCTCATCACCGATTTCGTCGCGTCCGAGCGGTTCGCACGTCGCGCTCAGGAAAGGCTCTAATCATGGCGCTGAAGCTCAAACGTAGAGCAGTTCTCCAAGGCGTCGCTGGCACCGCCATCGCGCTCCCATTGCTCGAGTGCATGCTCCCGACCGGCCGCTCTACCGCGCAAGGCCCCACGCGCCGATACGCGATCATGCTCGCCGGCCAAGCCCTCGGCGGAGACAACTACGCAAAGAACTCGAGCCGCGTCGACGGCCAAAACATCACCGAAAACGGCCACTACATTGCCGACACCAACTACGGTCGCGGCTATGCTCTCACGACGCCGCTCCTGCCACTTCAAGGCATGGAGGACGACTTCATGATGGTCTCGAACCTGGCGATTCCGTTCAACGCGAGCTCCGCGGACGGGAGCGCAGTGCCGTCCGGCGGCGCCTATCGCGACTTCCACGGCGGCGGCTGCAGCCCGCTCCTCTCGGGCACACGCTCCACCGAAGCCCGCTACACCTGCAACGGCATCACGTCGGACCAGGTCATCGCCGAGCTCAACGACGGACAGACGACGCACAAGTCCTTGGTGGTCCGCGCGCAGCCTGCTTTTTACGTCAGCGGCTACAGCTTTTCGGGCCGGCAGTACATCTCCTATGGCCCGGGGGGCGGCAACAGCGGCCGCATCGAAGCGCAGGCGAGCCCGGAGGTCGCGTATCGTTCGCTCTTCCAGGGCTTCATTCCCGACAACGACGAGGACGCCGCCCGCTTCGACTTCGAGATGCGCGCACGCCGAAGCGTTCTCGACCTCGTGCTCGAGAAGCGCACCCAGCTCGTCGACAAGGTCGGCGTTGCCGACCAGCAGCGGCTCGAGCGTCACTTCGACGAAATCCGTGACCTTGAAAACCGCATCGCCGCGCTCCCGCCGATTGCAAGCGGCGCCTGCGTCGCTCCTTCGGACCCTGGCGCCGACCCGCCAATCGGCGGCGACCATGACGGCGGCGGCAGCGGCTCGGTCACCCCGGGCTCTGGCTACAGCGACGAGCACGCCCGCGCCCGCCTCTTTGCCGACATGATTCACATGGCCTTCGTCTGCGACCTGACCCGCGCGGCCTCGCTTCAGCTCACCGCGTTCCAGTCGCACATGAACGTACGGCCGATCGCGGACGGCCTCGGCAACTTGCCCGGCACCGTGCGCCCAGCGCGATGGGCCTCGGTCGCCGGCGATCTGCACGAGGTCGGCCACAACGGCGACCCGAACAACCGCGGTCAAATCCCGTCTGCAGGTCTGCTCGGCTGGCACATCTCGCACTACGCGTATCTGATCGACAAGCTCCGCAACACGCCCGAAGCCGACGGCAACGCGCTCGACAACACGGTCATCGTCTTCACCGCCGAGGCGGGCCACGGCCTTCAGCTCAACGACGCCAGCTCGCAGAACCAAACGCACTCGGTCGAGAACATGGTGCTACTGGTCGCTGGCCACGCCCCCGGCCTGAGCCCCGGCGAGCACATCAACGCCAACCGCGCGCACCCGGCAACGGTGCTCATCACGGCGATGCAGGCCGCCGGCTACCAAGGCAACACCCTCGGCGACGTCTCGCTCTGAGCGCCTGCAAACGCAGCCAATACCGAATCCACAACCCGGCCCGAGTTGGCGTCCCGCCAAAGGTCGTCCCCCTACGCGGACTGCTGGCCCTGGCCCCGGCCTAACCGCCCCGATTCCTAGCGGACTGCACCGAGCCCTTGTCCGAGGGAAGCAAGTTCCTGGACGTCCTTCCCGCTCGGATGTTGATACACGCGTAGGTCAAACTCCGGGATCACCGCCAAGATGTGATCGAAGATGTCCGATTGAATGTCCGCGTACGCCGCCCAGCGTTTGTCTCCGCTGAACACATAGATCTCGATCGGCAGACCCTCAGCAGCCGGTGGAAGCTGGCGCACCAAAAAAGTCATGTCTTGGTTGATCATCGGATGGTTTCGAAGATACGAGACTAGGTAAGCCCGGAACGTCCCGAGGTTCGTCATGCGCCGGCCGTTGACGAGCACGCTGTCGTCGATCTCGTGTTTCGCATTCCAATCGCGATGATGATGATCAAACCGATGAACCACATCGCGATGTTCATCGCTTGGACCAACACGCGCATCGGGACTCGGCTTTCAGGATGGTTGGCTTGATAGACGTCCAAGAACGCTCGAAGCGCTCCCGTGATCGCCAACAAGGTCACCAGCACCACATACGCCTCGAGCACGTTGCGGATAATCGCGTTGAGCCCGGGCCAATTTGCGAAAACCGCTGGCGCTAACGCGTAGACGACCAACGCCCCAGCGACGTGCGCGCCCCTGTGAAACGCCCGGTGTTCAAGAAGCTTGTCGTCCCACTTGGATCGAGTGCGCTTGGCAAGCGCCGCCGCGAAGCGGAGCAGGATCTTGCGGACTACCAAATCGACAACCCAAGCCAGCGCCAACACGGCGCATAGCAAAACGAGCGTAGTCGACGCTTCGATCGCCGACTCTTTCAACCCTGCTAGCCTCAGCCACTGTTCAACCATTTCGCGCATGCCGGAGGCCGGAGGGAAGCATGGGCACTCCGATCTTTCAATGAGGTAGAGCAAGCTCCGCGCATCGCCATCTCTTTCTCAGTCCATGGGGACCCCTCTGAGAGCTGAATTGCGCGGTACTCAATGTCGCGTCGCCCCCGTCGCTCGTGGCGCCGAGAGAGCGTTTGTTTCTGCTAGGCTCACCCTCTGACATGGAGACGACACGTCTGTGGGACCTTCCCGTTCATCGAGCATCCGATTGGATCTTCAACTGCTACATCGTGGAGGCGGGCGATGGCGTGGCGATCGTCGATGCCGGCTTGAAGAGTACGGCCAAAGCGGCCGCTGAGATCGTGCAGGCGCTGGGGCGGGACCAAGGCGACGTCTCGGTGAGCGCCACCCATGGGCACTCAGACCATGTCGGAGGCATGCCGACTCTGCGATCGAGGCTTTCCGCCTCCACCCATTTGCCGCAGCGCTGCGAGCGCTACCTTCAGGGTGAGTCGCCCCGACGCTTTGGTCTTCGCTCGATGCTCGGGTTTGTCCCCATGTACGCACAGCAGCCGTTCTCCGCATCGGCCCTGCGCCAGTTTGTCGGTGACTCGAAGAAGATCGGCTTCGGCTCTGATGACGCATTTCGATTCCCCTACGCTCCCGATGCGTTTCTCTCGGACGGGGACGCGTTGCCCGGCGCGCCGGACTGGCGCGTTCTGGAGGTGCCCGGACACAGCGACGACTCGCTTTGCTTCTATCATCCAGAGTCCGAGACGCTGCTCTCGGGCGACGCCGTCGTAACCTTGGATGGGCGTGCATGGTTCAATCCGGAGTGGGTGGATGCGGCGGCGAGTCGAGAGAGCGAAGAGCGTTTGCGAGCCCTGCCTGTGCGACGCCTCCTACCGGGTCACGGCCTTCCGATAAGCGGCAATGTATGGGGGCGAGCGATGTCGTCCACGACCCCGCCGCCCGGCCGGGGCGTGCTGGCTCGATGCGCGCGCGCGTTTGGGCGATGGCCCGAGTGCGCGGTGCCAATCCTTATGTCGCGTGGCGCGCGAAGCGCAAAGGGCGTTTGTTCTTCCTAGGCTCTTCGCGCGCGTGGAGTTCAGCCGACGCCTGGTGTCGCGCCGCTAGCCGGCAGATCCTGTGAGCTCATGCGTGAACCTCGGTGGGGTTGTTTGGTTAGAAGGTGCGGTATCGTTCGGAGCCGGCTCGCTTTCAGCGTCGGCGTTTGCGCAGGCGGCGTCCGACGAGAACGCCCACGAGAAGCAGGCTGAAGCCTATCTTGGTGTAGCCGAGCTTGGAGCTTTGGACCGTGCAGCTGCACCCTCCCTCCTCTGCATCCGTGGCGCTTCCCCCGGTGCCAGCGGTTCCCCCGGTGCCAGCGACGCCGCCGGTGCCACCCGTCCCTCCGGTACCATCGTAGACCTGACTTCCGCTCATACAGGGCACGATCGTGAACTCGACCGTCTTCATATTGTCTACGTCTTCGCGGTCCTCAGCCATCGCCACACCCATGAACTCTGTGGTGTTGTTGCAGGTGATGGACGAAGTCTGAAGTGGGCCGAGGTCCGGATTACAGCCCTGAACAGTGCCGCTGATGATGATGTCTCCGGGGCTCGGGCCCCGCGCGTCGACGAAGATGTCGACGCCGTATGTTAGCCCCGGGTCACAACCGGGCGCCATTGTCCAGACGACCTTCTCGATCGTGATATCCTGAGCTGTGGAAACATTGGCGTAGCCCATCATTGCCAGGCCAGCCGCTAGGGCGATGATCGATATCCTCATAGCCATCAGCGAAGCAAGATTCGAACCATTGTGGCGGAGTACCTCAAGAAGTGGTCCGACTGTTGGTAAACACACAATCAGCGGGGATCGACGGGTAAGAGGCGTAGGCCGCGCAAGCCCGAGGTTTGCGAATAGGATGCGCAAAATCACCTCAAGACGCAGAAATTGCGAAGCACGCCGCAGTCGTTGACTAAAGGGGAACTACCTTGCTCCGTCCTAGAAGAAGGCCCGGTCGGCCGTCCTCTCCGCAGCCGTGCCGATTGGACCGAGCATCGCAGGCGCCGCTGTGATCGGCACGACGACCGCGCGAAGTGGCAAAACGTCAACCTGGGTCGGGTTGCGCCGCGCCTGGCGGGGACGAAGCACGACCCGACGTTGCCTTATACGTCCCGAGCCGCGCTGGATGTTTCGTTCGCGGAGGCGTCGGGCAAGTACTTCGACAATGACTCCGTGCGCTTCACATCTCCGAATGTTGCCGCTCTGAACGCAGGACATGCCAAGGCCGTCATGCAGACTAAGGGTGAGATCATCGCGTCCGCCCTGTGGCTCCGTCGGAGGCTCCAAGCTCCCTTGCAACGCCTCGAGCTACTGGGTTACAACCTGGCTCTGGGTGCTCGGGCGTGCTCCGAACGGTGAGGTGGTGATTCCTATGCGAATGTTGGTCTTTGTGGCGGCGCTGACTTGCGTCGTATCGGCCTGTAGCAAAACCGACGGCGGCCCGGGTACGCTCATGGCGGGCGCCGCGAGCCGCAGTGTGCTTCCAACCGTCAGCGATGGGCGCGACTATCTCGCCGAGGCTCCAGGGTGGCCCGGGCGTGAAGAGGTCGACCCCGACGACCCTGGCGTGTTCATCGAGGCCTGGGATCAAGGCCAGGTTGACGTCGGCAACGGTCGCTCGGATTCCGCCTGGGTGCACGACGACTTGCGGGCGACCGCATTGGCGCTTTCGCTCGGAAATCGACGCGCCATGATCATCATGGCCGACACCTATTCGTACTTCGGCCCCGACATCGCCGTGATGCTGGAGCGGGTGAGGGCCCGCCTACCAGAAGCATGGTCGGAGGCGCCGATCCTCGTCTCTGCCACGCACAACCATCACGGGCCCGACACGGCGTTCAGCATCAACGACGACTGGTTCTCCATGATGGCGGATGAAATCGCCGCGGCGGCCGCAGATGCCGTGACGGCGATGGAACCTGCCACCCTGTCGTCAGCCGTTGGCGATCACGGATACGGGGCCGACGATGTCCGCGACCCGGTCATTCGCAACACGCTGCTGAACGTGTTGACCGTCGACGCAGAGGAGAGCGGAGAGTCGATTGCCACGCTCGTTCAGTGGACCGGTCACCCCGAGTCGACACTCGGCTGGGACCCTCCGGCCGACGCGGCGAACCTGGAGGAGGCCTGTGCCATCAAGGGCTGGACAGGCGGGAATTGCACCGCCGAGGGCCGTTACCTCACAGCGGACTACCCCGGTGTGTTGCGTGAGCGCCTGCAAGCAGCCCTGGGCGGCGAAGTGCTCTACTTCAACGGACCCCTCGGAAGTCAGGTAGGGCCGGGAGCCGCCCCAACCTGGGTCGTCGACGAGGACCACCCCGTTGGCGACGGACTGACGGTCCCCGAGGGCGCGGTGCCGCTCACCCAATGCGAGGACCGGCCGACTTACCTTTGCCGAAGCTTCGCGAAGACCGAGTCCATCGGCACCGAGCTCGCCAATGCCGTGCGCGGCGCTCTAGAGGCGTCGAAGCCCGTCACCGTCACCGAGCTCAGCGTCAGAATCGAGAGCTTCTACACACGCCTGACCAATATCGGTTTCCGGGTTCTGATCGCCGACGGCGACATCGGCTGGCAGACGCCTATCCTCTACAACTGCACCGGAAAACCCTTCAGCCAGGACAACTGCGTAGAGGATGGCGGAGAGATCATCGACGACCCCCTGCTCACGCCCTTCTTCGATAGTCGGATCACACGCGGTGACGTCATCACCTCGCAAATTGCTCACGTCGATTTCGGCACCGTGGGCATGCTGTTCATGCCCGGCGAGCTACCGCCCGAGCTCGTCGCAGGGTTGCCCGATGATTTCGAGACCGCGGCACCCGAGAAGTACTACCGTGAGCCACATCTGCATGCGGTGGGCGCAGACTACCAAATACCGGGCGGGCTACTTTCGCTCGTGGACGAGGACGTGACGCTCACCGTGGGTCTCGGCGGCGACCAGATCGGATACTTCGTTCCGGTCTCGGATTACCGACTCAAATGCCTCAATGAGGTTCTGCTGTTCGCCCGGACGACCTGCGACGACCTCTTCACCCGAGGCGTCATTGAGGGTGAGGACTGGATCAGCGGCGACGTCTGCCACCGAATCACCGACGATGAGTCCGCCCTCGAGGAGTACGGGGACGACGCAGAAGCGGTGGTCGCGATCTGCCGCTACGGGCAAGCGCTCGGGCGCGAGCTCGGCGAGCCTGAGGGCCACTACGAAGAAACCAACGCCGCCGGTTGGGACATGGTTGACGACCTTTGGGAAGCCGCCAAGCGCATGCTGCAAAACTGACTAAACGACCCGACTTCGTGCGTTTAACCACAGCTTTCGCGGCGCAGGATTCTAGGCGCTATGCTGTCGCAATGGACGGCGCGAAGGGTCAGCCTCTTGCGGAGTACATCGAGATCGACCATCCATGGTTCTCGAACGACCTGATGCCCATCCACCGATGGACCTTTCCTTCGGAAGCCACCGACGAAGAGCTCAGGGTATCTATTCGGGCACGCGAAGACTGGGCGATTCGTGCGCGCTACCCCATGGCCTGGGTCATTGACCTCTCAAACGTCACCAAGGCTCCGGCCACCCAGCGCAAAGCGTTAGCCGAGCACCTCAAACGCTTCGGAGAGCTCAGTGTGCCCTGGTATGCGGGCTCCGCGTTGATCGTACCGACTTCATGGCTGCGCGGGCTCGTGACCGCCGTGACTTGGATCTCGCCACCGAAGTTTCCATACCAAGTCTTCTCCGAGCCTACCGAGGCAGAACGTTGGGCAAAGAAGCAGCTCGCTGCGAAACTTGCTCAGTAAGGGGGTGGTAGAGCACGGCGATGGGGAAACTAGGCCTGCTGGTCGTGCCGCCCGAAGCCTGAACCACCTCCCCACCATGCGAGGTAGACTTCCGACCCTAGCCGTCAATCCTCGATGCACGTCACCGGGACGATCAGGTCGTCGATGCAGAACTCGAAGTCGTCGTCGGAGACCGCGATGGTGATCTCCTGCTCGCCAGCTTCGCTGCAGGTGTAGGTGGTCGAGGGCGCGCTCGGGTCAGCAATCGAGCCGCCGGTTCCGGTCCAGAGGTATGCGACCGGATCACCGTCCGCATCGCTGCCCGCAGCCGAGAGGTTGATCTGGCTGCCGACCGAGGTCTGGAGGGGCGAAATCACCGCCTGGTCGAGCTCCGCGCAGGTGTTGACCTTGCAGTTGCCAGCGCCGTCACACAAGCCGCCCACGCTGCAGACCGTACCGGCGGGCCTGTTGTCGCCGGCGATGCACATGCCGGTACTGGGGTCGCATGCCCCATCCTCTACGCACTCGTTGCCGGAGCCGCAGTCGACGCCTTCGCAGAGGTCGATGTCCATGCAGGTGCCTTCGGCGCATGTACCTCCGCCGCCATTGCACTCGGTTCCATCGTCCACGGCCGTGTTGCTGCAAGACCCATCGGCCGGGTCGCACGCATCGTCGGTGCACTCGTTGCCGTCATCGCAATCGACCTCCGCGCAGAGGTCGATCACCATGCACTGACCGCTCGAGCACTCGCCCGCGCCGTCGTCGCATACGGTGCCGTCGTCGATCGGCTCGTTGATGCATGTCCCGCTCGCCGGGTCGCACGCATCGTCGGTGCACTCGTTGCCGTCATCGCAATCCACGTCCTTGCAGAGGTCTTCGTCGACGCAGGTCACCGGAACGGTCCAGTCGTCCATGCAGTGCCCGAAGTCGTCATCCGAAATGGTGACGGTAATCGTCTGGCCACCACCTTCGGTGCAGGTGTAGGTCGTCGAGGCCGCGTTCGGGTCAGCAATCGACCCGCCGGTTCCGGTCCAGGCGTATCGAATCGAGTCGCCTTCCTCGTCCTCGCCCGCCGCGAAGAGGTCGATGTCGTTGCCCACCGATGTCTGAAGCGGCGAGACCACCACTTTGTAGAGCTGGGCGCAGATGTTGAGCTCGCCGTCTACGCGCACGTCGCCGAAGTCCGTGGGTAGCTTGCAGTTGAGGACCACCATGACGTCGGTCGCGATCCCGACTTCGACGTCGAACTCAGCGGAGCCCCCGCAGCTGACCTCGTCATCCTCGCTCATCGCTTCTAGCTCGACTAGGTAGTCCTCCCCCGGAGGAAGCCCAAACACCTCGACCGACGCCGTCGACCGGGGGTCACGGACGTCGATGACCCCGGACATGGGCTCCATCTCGCCGCCGCTGATCTCCCATGACACGAAGTTGATGTCGACGTCGTCGGCGAGCACGAGCTCGAGCGAAAGCGAGCCACTGGCGCCACGTGGTTCTGAACCGGTCGAGCAGCCGAGAGCGGCGAGGGAGCCGTAAACAAAAAAGACGAGCCAGCGCATGAAACCGATACCGGACATGAGCGCCTCCTAACAGGGGGTGGGGGGACGAAGCGGGGGAGGGTGAAACTACCACCCTTGCAATCCGCGTTTCAAGGATCTTCGTGCTACTCAGACAAGATGCGCGTAGCGGCCGTCTTGCTTGCACTTCTGTTCAATCCGGTGATTTGGGTGAACGGCGTCGAGGCCCAACCCGCGACCCCGACCGGCGCAGCGGAACAAAGCCCGCCCACCGTGACATTGCTGTCCGCTGGCAAGCGTCCACATCAGCTTCTTCGATGGCGCTTCGAGGAGGGTGTCAAACGCACGCTCACGATGACCATCGACTCCAACGTGAAGCTCTCTGTGAAAGGGCGGGCCGGGCCGGCTTCGCAATCGTCCCCACTCATCCATACGATGGAGATCCACGTCGACAAAGTGACGCCCGAAGGCGATGCGCTGCTCAGCTTTGCGGTGACCCACGGGGCGTTTGCTGACACGAGCGCGCTCGACCCAGATGCTGCCACGGACATCCGACGCGCTCTCGACTCGATGGTCGGCGTGCAGGGCTCGTATCGTTGCACGGCGCACGGCCTCGTGAGCGACGTCAGGCTCGACATCCCGCCTGATGCCTCGCCGATGCTGCGCCAGCTACTCGAAGACATGCGGCAGTCGCTTCGGCAGATCGCCGCACCGTTGCCCGAGCGACGCGTCGGACGCGGCGCAAAATGGCGCGTCGAAACCGAATTTCAGCTCGATCGCGTGCGCGCCGTTCAGCGCTCGACGTTCCGCGTCATCTCCGTGCGCCAAGCGATCGTGAACGTCGAGCTTGTCGTCGAGCAAAGCGCTGGCCCGCAGGCGATGGTCGCACCCGGTATCCCAGAAGAACAATGGCCAGAGCTGCGCTCGCTTCGATCCACGGGCCGCGGAAAGGCGCGCTGGGACCTCGAGCAACTCGGCGCCGTGCACTCGCAGATGTCCGCGAAGCTGATCATGGAGCTCGCCCTGCGGGACGAAGCCGCGCGCGAACATGCCATGACGATGACGATGAGCACCGACCTCGCGATGCTCAACGAACCGAGCTCGACCCGAGCGAGCGCCAAGCCGTTCGACGCGCAAGCGGTCCAAGCGAAAATCAAAACACGCCTCTGGCGAATCCGAGATTGCTACGAAAACGAGCTCCCGATCGATCCCGGACTCGCCGGCAAAGTCACCATGGAGTTCCAAATCGAAGAATCGGGCCGGGTGAGCCGAGCGGAGGCCCTAGAAAACACGACGGGCAGCGAAACGGTGGCCGCGTGCATCGGCGACGAGCTGCTTTTGCTTCGCTTCGACCCCGGCCCCAAAGGCGGCAGCGTCGTCTTCAAGTACCCCTTCGTCTTCAATCCTGCCCAGGACTAGCTCGTCCTCACGACATCGAGCATGCGTCGATAGTCCGCGCTGATCTGCGCGTAGTCGGCGACAATCGCCTCTGTCGTTCCTGCTGCCTTCCTCCCAAAAGAGGGGAAGTCTGATCACGGGTCCGACGGATCAACCGAGTTCGGCAAGATCGGAATGCTGCATTCGAGACCAGGGTCCCAGGAGGCGAGGCTCTCGCAGGGCGCGGGCGCCTCGCCTCCGAGAAGGACTTCCTCGAGATGCTGGCGAATCCATTCTGCGCTGCGCGGAACGATCCCGGAGTGATCGCTTTGCAGCTCGACGCAGGCGGTGACGTCACCGCCTTGAGCCTCGAGTCGATCCAAGCCGCACTGCTGGAACCCCGGGGGGATGAAATCATCGAGCGCGCCCGTCCAGTGTATGATCGGAATGTTCTGGTCGGGCGCTGGGCGGTCGTTGACCCAACGTTCGCGCCAGGTCTCGGCGAGTGGCGTTCGGCACAGGTCGCTGAGGCCGCATGTGCCGACCTCCGTCACGTATTCCGGCGTGAAGAGGTCCGAGCCAAGCTCGACTCCAATGCTCGGAGGCCCTTGCTCCTCGCCGGTGACCTGGCTCCAGCACCCTGCCTCCAACATCTCGAGCGCTTGCTCCCGCTTCTCGGGCACGAACGCGTCTCCGGTGCTCTCCTCGCCCTCGTACACTGCCAGGTGCCCAACGAAGTACTGCATCGTGACCGACATCAGAGTGGAATTGATGAACAGCGCCCCGGCGTCTGAAACCAGAGTGCCCCAGATACCCGCGCTCAACCAAATTGGGCTGAGGGCAACCACCGTATCGAGCGAGCCCTCGAAGCCGTACTCTGCCGCTAGCGCATGGGCGCTGAGCACCGCGTGCCCCCCGGAGGAAAGCCCGATGAGCGCGTTCTTGTCGGTGAGTGCATCGCTCTTGAACAGCTTGCGGGCTGCACGGGTTGCGTCGAGCACCGCGTGGCCTTCGTCGACGCTGTAGAGCCAAGCCGTCGTCCCAGGCGTTCCCAGGCCGGGGTTGTCGGGCATGATCGTGATCCAGCCGTCCGCAGCGTATGAGTAGACGAGTACGCGCCAGTCTTTGTTGAAGCCGCCTGAGTCTTCGAGTGAAGGCGCACACTGGTCCGCAATGCCAACGCTGCCGTGTCCGAGCACGACCAGCGGCGCAGGGTCCGCGCGGCGAGTCTCGGGGATGTAGAGCGACGCGCTCGTCAGTACGGGCTCTCCTTCGTTCCGTTCGGTCCAGTACTGAATGCGATATTTGAAGACCGGAGTGCTTAGGCCCGGGTCGATGAACGACTCCTGCACAGTAAACGCTTCCTCCATCTCCTCGATCGGAACCACGCGCTCGAACACGCATCGCGTGACATCTCCGCGCATCGCCGCGCTCCAATTGCCGGGCGGCGCCTGACCCTCGTAGACGCTGCCGAGCACGTCACTGCAGGCGAGCGCCAGGAGCTCGCCGCCAGGGGCGTCTACGCCGCCGGGGGCGTCTACGCCGCCAGTGCTCGAGCTGCTCTCAGAGCAAGCGCACAGCAGAATGGAACAAAGCGATGCGAACACCCAAGTGGAAGTGCGCAGTCGGGACAAGAGAGGCCAAGTCATGCTCGGCCGACTATAGGGCGCCACTGACCCCATGGAAACAACAGATTCACCCCCGTCAGCCGTGACGACGACAATGCCAGTACCGAAGACCTCTGCGACGCGGCTACCGGGATGTACGACTCGCCGCGTGCGAGCGTTCGAATTGAAGTCATGGGCACGGACTGCCCTGCGGAATCTGGGCAGGCAAGCGAGGGGGCCACGACGGGCCTACGGCAATCGCTCCTACGCCCCGATCACGATTCCCTGTTGAATCATGGTCTCGCCCATCGAAACGGTCATTTCTTCGAGGGAGTGCGGCTGCCAGTTCAGAACGCTCCGAATCCGATCGCTCGAGACGTGGCGTACCTTTCCAAGGTCCGAGACGACCGTCTTCACGGTGGGATCGAACAATGCGACGATGCGCACCATGAAGTTCGGCAGCTTGCGCGTCGGGATCTTCCACCCTTCGGGGCCGAAGCGCTTGGCGAGAATATCGGCAACTTCGCCGATCCACGAGAACTCGATCGCGCAGCAGAAGCGTTGACCGGCCGCCCCCGGGGTGGTCATCGCGGCGATGTGTGCGCTCGCGACGTCGCGCACGTCGACCCATGAAAAACCGATCTTGGCGGTCCCAGGCAGCTCCTTGGCCATGAGCTTGCGGGAACAAAGCCCGCCCACCGTGACATGTGCTGTCCTCGGGCAAGCGTCCACATCGCCTTCTTCGATGGCGCTTCGAGGAGGGCGTCAAACGCACGCTCACGATGACCATCGACTCGAACACGAAGCTCGCCGTGGACGGGCGGGCCGGGCTGGCTTCGCAATCGCCCTCACTCATCCATACGATGGAGATCCACGTCGACAAAGTGACGCCCGAAGGCGATGCGCTGCTCAGCTTTGCGGTGACCCACGGGGCGTTTGCTGACACGAGCGCGCTCGACCCAGATGCTGCCGCGGACATCCGACGCGCTCTCGACTCGATGGTCGGCGTGCAGGGCTCGTATCGTTGCACGGCGCACGGCCTCGTGAGCGACGTCAGGCTCGACATCCCGCCTGATGCCTCGCCGATGCTGCGCCAGCTACTCGAAGACATGCGGCAGTCGCTTCGGCAGATCGCCGCACCGTTGCCCGAGCGACGCGTCGGACGCGGCGCAAAATGGCGCGTCGAAACCGAATTTCAGCTCGATCGCGTGCGCGCCGTTCAGCGCTCGACGTTCCGCGTCATCTCCGTGCGCCAAGCGATCGTGAACGTCGAGCTTGTCGTCGAGCAAAGCGCTGGCCCGCAGGCGATGGTCGCACCCGGTATCCCAGAAGAACAATGGCCAGAGCTGCGCTCGCTTCGATCCACGGGCCGCGGAAAGGCGCGCTGGGACCTCGAGCAACTCGGCGCCGTGCACTCGCAGATGTCCGCGAAGCTGATCATGGAGCTCGCCCTGCGGGACGAAGCCGCGCGCGAACATGCCATGACGATGACGATGAGCACCGACCTCGCGATGCTCAACGAACCGAGCTCGACCCGAGCGAGCGCCAAGCCGTTCGACGCGCAAGCGGTCCAAGCGAAAATCAAAACACGCCTCTGGCGAATCCGAGATTGCTACGAAAACGAGCTCCCGATCGATCCCGGACTCGCCGGCAAAGTCACCATGGAGTTCCAAATCGAAGAATCGGGCCGGGTGAGCCGAGCGGAGGCCCTAGAAAACACGACGGGCAGCGAAACGGTGGCCGCGTGCATCGGCGACGAGCTGCTTTTGCTTCGCTTCGACCCCGGCCCCAAAGGCGGCAGCGTCGTCTTCAAGTACCCCTTCGTCTTCAATCCTGCCCAGGACTAGCTCGTCCTCACGACATCGAGCATGCGTCGATAGTCCGCGCTGATCTGCGCGTAGTCGGCGACAATCGCCTCTGTCGTTCCTGCTGCCTTCCTCCCAAAAGAGGGGAAGTCTGATCACGGGTCCGACGGATCAACCGAGTTCGGCAAGATCGGAATGCTGCATTCGAGACCAGGGTCCCAGGAGGCGAGGCTCTCGCAGGGCGCGGGCGCCTCGCCTCCGAGAAGGACTTCCTCGAGATGCTGGCGAATCCATTCTGCGCTGCGCGGAACGATCCCGGAGTGATCGCTTTGCAGCTCGACGCAGGCGGTGACGTCACCGCCTTGAGCCTCGAGTCGATCCAAGCCGCACTGCTGGAACCCCGGGGGGATGAAATCATCGAGCGCGCCCGTCCAGTGTATGATCGGAATGTTCTGGTCGGGCGCTGGGCGGTCGTTGACCCAACGTTCGCGCCAGGTCTCGGCGAGTGGCGTTCGGCACAAATCGCTGAGGCCGCATGTGCCGACCTCCGTCACGTATTCCGGCGTGAAGAGGTCCGAGCCAAGCTCGACTCCAATGCTCGGAGGCCCTTGCTCCTCGCCGGTGACCTGGCTCCAGCACCCTGCCTCCAACATCTCGAGCGCTTGCTCCCGCTTCTCGGGCACGAACGCGTCTCCGGTGCTCTCCTCGCCCTCGTACACTGCCAGGTGCCCAACGAAGTACTGCATCGTGACCGACATCAGAGTGGAATTGATGAACAGCGCCCCGGCGTCTGAAACCAGAGTGCCCCAGATACCCGCGCTCAACCAAATTGGGCTGAGGGCAACCACCGTATCGAGCGAGCCCTCGAAGCCGTACTCTGCCGCTAGCGCATGGGCGCTGAGCACCGCGTGCCCCCCGGAGGAAAGCCCGATGAGCGCGTTCTTGTCGGTGAGTGCATCGCTCTTGAACAGCTTGCGGGCTGCACGGGTTGCGTCGAGCACCGCGTGGCCTTCGTCGACGCTGTAGAGCCAAGCCGTCGTCCCAGGCGTTCCCAGGCCGGGGTTGTCGGGCATGATCGTGATCCAGCCGTCCGCAGCGTATGAGTAGACGAGTACGCGCCAGTCTTTGTTGAAGCCGCCTGAGTCTTCGAGTGAAGGCGCACACTGGTCCGCAATGCCAACGCTGCCGTGTCCGAGCACGACCAGCGGCGCAGGGTCCGCGCGGCGAGTCTCGGGGATGTAGAGCGACGCGCTCGTCAGTACGGGCTCTCCTTCGTTCCGTTCGGTCCAGTACTGAATGCGATATTTGAAGACCGGAGTGCTTAGGCCCGGGTCGATGAACGACTCCTGCACAGTAAACGCTTCCTCCATCTCCTCGATCGGAACCACGCGCTCGAACACGCATCGCGTGACATCTCCGCGCATCGCCGCGCTCCAATTGCCGGGCGGCGCCTGACCCTCGTAGACGCTGCCGAGCACGTCACTGCAGGCGAGCGCCAGGAGCTCGCCGCCAGGGGCGTCTACGCCGCCGGGGGCGTCTACGCCGCCAGTGCTCGAGCTGCTCTCAGAGCAAGCGAACAGCAGAATGGAACAAAGCGATGCGAACACCCAAGTGGAAGTGCGCAGTCGGGACAAGAGAGGCCAAGTCATGCTCGGCCGACTATAGGGCGCCGATGACCCCATGGAAACAACAGATTCACCTCCGTCAGCCGTGACGACGACAATGCCAGTACCGAAGACCTCTGCGACGCGGCTACCGGGATGTACGACTCGCCGCGTGCGAGCGTTCGAATTGAAGTCATTGGCACGGACTGCCCTGCGGAATCTGGGCAGGCAAGCGAGGGGGCCACGACGGGCCTACGGCAATCGCTCCTACGCCCCGATCACGATTCCCTGTTGAATCATGGTCTCGCCCATCGAAACGGTCATTTCTTCGAGGGAGTGCGGCTGCCAGTTCAGAACGCTCCGAATCCGATCGCTCGAGACGTGGCGTACCTTTCCAAGGTCCGAGACGACCGTCTTCACGGTGGGATCGAACAATGCGACGATGCGCACCATGAAGTTCGGCAGCTTGCGCGTCGGGATCTTCCACCCTTCGGGGCCGAAGCGCTTGGCGAGAATATCGGCAACTTCGCCGATCCACGAGAACTCGATCGCGTAGCAGAAGCGTTGACCGGCCGCCCCCCGGGGTGGTCATCGCGGCGATGTGTGCGCTCGCGACGTCGCGCACGTCGACCCATGAAAAACCGATCTTGGCGGTCCCAGGCAGCTCCTTGGCCATGAGCTTGCGCTCGATGATCGACCAGTCGTCCTCGGTGAAGATGCGTGCGTCATCGAAGGGATGCCCCCCCGAGACCGCGGCCAGCGATGACGTGATGACAACGCGCTTCACCCCAGCATCGGCCGCCGCCTCCAGAACGCGTAGCGTACCGTCCTTCGCGGGCTTGATGAGCTCGTCCTCGTGCACGGGCGTTCGGCTGGGAAACGGCGACGCGACGTGCAGGACGTAGGAGCACCCATGCACGGCGTCTGCCCATCCCTCATCCCGTGTGAGGTCCGCTTCGACGATCTCGAGCCGGTCAGCAACGTCGACGTTCGCCTCCATTGTCTCACGGACTTCGTCCGCCCGGCCCTGGCTGCGAACGGTGCCGCGCACCCGGTATCCCGCCTGCAATAGCTGTAGTACGCAGTGGAGCCCAATGAAGCCGGACGCGCCCGTCACGAGCACCGTGGTGTTGGCATGATCTTCAGGCATCGGTGGCTCCCTACTGCCCGTGCTTCACTTGGCAGCGCCGCCGAGCAGCGCAGCGCAGCAGCCCAAGCTCGACATCAAAGTTTTCTTGGGCTTCAGCGAGACGACCTACGTGGCCATGCTCGAAAGCGGCCGCGAAACAAACCTCTTCCCCAGCTACCAGATCGGCTTCGGCGCGCGAGTTCGGAAGAACAAAGCGTTCATCGAAGTTCTCTTCTCGTTCAATCGATGGCTCTACGAGGGAGTGAACCCGGACCTCGGCGGAGTCGAAACGCAGGTCAACTCCTTCGAGCTCCCTTTTCTTGCGGGCTACATCCCGTACGAGAACCCGTACTTCAAGATCTTCCTCTACGGGGGCTACGTGAACCACTTCAACACGAAAATCATCGTTCGCAGAGATGGTCAGTCCTCCCTCCGGCTCAAACCCAAGGCCGACAAGCTCGCCATCTACCAAGCCATCGCCCGCTTTGGCGTGAATTTCGATCTGGCCATGTTCAATTTCGACATGAACTACTCCATCAGCCTCAACAGCGCGACGACGACGTCATACCGAACCGGCTACCACCAGATCCAGCTCAACCTGGCCTACGTATTCTAGAGCCGCCCGCAGCCAGAAGATCCGACCGACCTCAACCAGAAATTCGAGATGTCTCGAAACCCTGATGGGACGAATGATCGACCAGCACGGGACTATCGCCGAAAACTGCATGCTGGAGATTCGTCCCGCCGGTCACTTCGCGACCTACGGAGTCGGTGTGTCCCTCTTGGACATGCGCGACCCGAAAAAGGCGCGGGGTCGCGCGCCCGTCGGCTGAGCGGCAGCACCCCAGATGGGGGCCGTTCGGGATCGAGTGCGAGCAGTCCAAGTGACAGGTCGCGTGTTGGGGGTCAGAGGCTCACCCGCTGCTTCACTTGGCAGCGCGGTTTGCCATGTCGATCACTCCTAAGTCCGGTCAACTTTCGAGGTGCTTGCGGCATACTACTTCCTCGGCTGCGGTCCGGAGCTGACATGCGGTGCAAACTTGTTCCATTGCTCGAGGTCCACACCTTTGAACAAGAGCCAAAGGCCGAGGACGAGCTCAAACAACGCGCCCACTCCGTAGAAAACATTTGCGAGCATCAACGGATGGTTGGGAAAGAGGATGCTCACCAAAGCAAGGTTCTCGTGGACCAAGATGTTGTCGGCTGTCGCCGCGTCGTTTCCCGAAACGACGAGCTGAGATTCAACGAGACCCTCGTAGAGCATCGCGACGACGGTGATCACGAGGTACGCGCCCCCCGCGACTCTTGCATAGACAAGTGGTGATACTCTGGCGGTCATGGCGTCGGAATGGCCATTACGGCAGCAGTGATTGTGATCAATCCCATGAGGCCCCAGAAGATTTGCACGATGTCCAGTCCTCTCCTACTGACGCCCAGGCTAGTGGTGGCGGACGGACCGCAAGACGGCAAGGCTAGCGATGGCCGCGAACGTGTGCTCCTCGGGTTTCCCGGTGCCGCAGCGGTGGCCTGCGATCACTGCATCCGCTATCTGATCGTCCCGGCGCGGGAACAGCCCACGCCGATCGGCTCGCCCGCACTCGCGATCGTCACGGGCCGTCGTCGCTATCCTCGCCATCCACGCCGCCATCCTCGTCACCGTCGTCGACGCTGCCATCCTCGTCACCGCCATCCTCGTCGTCATCCGGATTCCGGTCACCGTTGTCGGTTCCCGCATCGAGTGCTTCGACAAAAGGCCTAACCGTGACCTCGCCACAACCCATGACGAGACAACATGCAAGTAGAAGCCAGATCGAACGCAACGTCATCTGAAATGTACCTCCAAGGCGAGACCAGCCTGCCCGGCAAAAACGCCCAATGAAGCAAGCTCTGTCTGGCCAGCCGATACGACTGCACGAGGCAACAGCGCTCCAAGCTCGCCTCGGAACCTCAACCAAAGGCGCCGCGCGAGCTCGACGCGGAGGGAAACGCGCCCTGCCGGAAAAGCCAACCACACGCCATCCCTCTGGCCCTGAAGCGTTGCATCGGCTGCGGTGAGGGTGCCGTTGACTCCGAGGCGTGCGGCGGCGGCGCGAACCCCGATCGCGAGGTCTACGCGCTCGGCGACTAGCGGGTGGTATGCGATCGCGACGCCGAGCTGATCGAGCCGCATCCGGGTCTCTAGCGGTCCAGAATCGAGTCGGCGCATATAGGGCTGAATCGAGACGAATCCACCGAGCGACCAGTGGCGATGAAAGCGATAGCCAACATCCAGCGTGACGAACGCCAGGGGCGCGATACCACCGGGCGAAAAGACCGCGTCTGCTCCGACGCCCAGCCACCAGACAGCAGGCGCGAACGGTACGGGCAGGGGTACGTCCGCGACGAAACGCTCGGAACGGATGCGCTCGCTCACATACACCGTCGTCATCGCAGCGGCGTCGTTCGCCGAGACCGCAAACGCCGCTGCGCCCAGCCGTGAGCCGTCTGGATAGAACACCTCGATGCGAGACGGTCCTGACCGACAAGAGGCGAGGGCGTCGACCGTTCGGTTTGCGAAGGCCCTTCGTCGCGCGCGTCTTGGGTTGCCCGCGATACGAGAAGCCGTGGCGTCAATCCCGATTTGCTCGAGCTCCGCTTGGAGGCTTTGGCAGAGTTGCTTCGAGTCGGCGTCGGAGACGACCCAGGTTTCGGCCCGTGCTGGCTGGCTGACCGAACAGAGGACGGCAACGAAGATGGCGGGCGCCTCCTTCATTCGAGCACCGAGCGGGCAAGGGCCGCGTGAGGACCAGTGGGATAGCGCGCGAGATAGCGCTCGGCGGCCGCGCGCGCTCGAGCTTCGTCTCCGACCTGCTGGTACGCCTCGACCAAGCGGCCCGCAGCCTCGCGAGCAAACCGGCCGTTTGGACGCTCTCGGAGGTAAGTCTCGAACCAAGTTACCGAGGCCAGATGTCGGCCGGCGTGAAACTCCATTCGTCCAAGCATGAAGGCCGCATCCGCCGCCGTATCCGTGCCCGCAAATCTGGAACGAATCACCGTGTGGATATATCCGGCTCGCCGATCATCCGCACGGCGTGCCGCCGCGCCGAGCTCGATCAACTCGCGTGAATCAGCTTGCCAAATCGCTCGCTCGATCTCCTCGGCTCCAAGGCGGGACAAAGCCTCTGCGTATTCGCCACGCGCGAAGAGTGCACTCCATGTTGGCTCACCGGCTGGTTCGCGCGGGTCGGGGGGCGACTCCGAGTCGACGACCTTAGGGGCGGGTTCGGTTTGTTCTGGCGTCGTCTCGACTGGCTCTGGCTCCACGCTCCCTTGGCTTGGCGGTGCTGGGTGCTTCGGCGGAAGATTGAGCTCCAGAGGTGCGGGTGGCGCTCGCCGAGTAGCGGGGGCTCGTTCGCGGGCGGGCCTTCGAGCCGGCGTGGCAGAGTCTGGCGCTGTGTCTATCGACGGCGGAGCGGGAACCGGGACGACGGGCTCAGGCACTTTCTGCGGCCCAGGAGCGACGTGCACTTCATCACCAGCTCGGACGCTGCGAGTGGGAGCGTCGGGCCCGCTGACCTCAACTTCGCCTTCGAAGACCTCGAGCTCAAAGGACCGCTCCGTTGGATTCCAAGCGACGCGAAAGCGCGTTCCCGTGACGCGCACCAAGAAGGGGCCGGCCCGCACCGACCAGCGCGTGGCCTTGCGGTGCCGGACGTACACCATGATCTCGCCGTGCTCGAGCTCGACCGTCGCGCCGCCGAGCGTGAGCTCAGTAACGCGTGCGCCTGCGCCAGGTGTCAGCCGGATCGAGGACCCGTCGGTGAATCGGACAGGCGTAGGCCGGCTCTCGGCGGCGGTGATCGCTTGGTCGACCTGGCTCGATTCCGGTCCGTCGTTCACCCGATACGCGATGGGCTCCGGGGTGCTTGGCCACGCTATCAGCAGTCCGAGCGCCGCCGCGGTCACTACGGCGAACGCGATCGCAGGCCGCCAGGCGTGCGACCGCAAGGGAGGCTGCCAAGGGGCGCGATCTTCGGACAATCGCCTGCGAACAGAGACGCGTCTCGAGTCGTCGGTGAGCGCTTCATCCTGGGCACGTGCGACTTCCGCCCCCAGTTTCTCGAGACGGTGCCTCATGTCGCCCTCCAGCGTGGGGTTTCGAGAAGCTCTTCGTAGAGTCCATGGTCCGTGCGTTTGGCGCGAACCAGAAACGCTCTGTCGGACGCCCTGAGCCACCGCTTGAACGTCGCCAAGGAAACCCCACTGGCCTCGGCAGCTTCCGGAAGCGTCAGGCCTTCGATGTACCGAAGAGAGAACGCGACGCGATGATTGGGTCGAAGCCCCCGGAGCACGGCGAAGACGCGTTCGAGTAGGTCCTGAGCCTCAGGCGGTGTCGAAGCTGCCTGCTGCGGCGGGAGCTCTTCGGCGGGTAAGAAGACCAACCACCTGTGCCGTCGGCGTCGCCGAATGGCAGCGCGTGCGACAAACACCGTCATTCGGGTGAGCCAGCCTTTGAGGCGTGCAGGGTCGCGGAGCTGGGCGATGTTCGCGAACGCTTCGGCAAACACGTCGTGGAGGAGGTCCTCGATATCGGGGTCCGAACCGAGGACACGCACCAAGAGCCGCTCGACGTACTTGCCGTACGCGTCGAACAGCGCGGCCGGTGCATCGCGGTCTCCAGATCTGAGTGATTCGACGAGTGCAGCATCGTCAGCAGCGCGTTCCTCTACGGCGAGGCGCCCGAGGGACTCCCTATCGAGCGCACTCATTGAGTCGGAAACGGACATACGCCCGTTCATTATAGGACTAGTGTCCAAACAGGCTCATGTCGGCTCATTTGTATGAAGTTGTAAAGACGCGAGCCGATTTCAGGGGTAGCGGCAACTAGGGACACAGCGGTGTGCAGTGTAGCTTTCGCGCCAGCTCCGCAGGAGGAACTAGAATGACGAAACGATTGATATTTGGGTTACCTGTCTTCGCTATCATGATTCTACTCGGCGCGTGTGGCATGGACACAACTGGAAGCGACACGGCGACTCTCCAGGAGCGAATCAATGCTTGTGAAGATGAGCTTGCTGCCTGCGATGGGTCATCGAACGACTGCGAGTCCCGTGCCATGGGCTGTATGAATTCCGTGAATGGAAACGGCACAAACGAGAGCGAGATCACCCACGACTGTGATCGGCTCTACAGCGTGTGCTTGACCAAGACCGACGACACAGCGTTCTGCGACGATCTCCACCAGGCCTGCTTCGACTGCGTTTCTCGCTTCGACGACGACACGACCACGACGACGACGGCGATGACGACGACAGCGATGACGACGACGGCGATGACGACGACGGCGATGACGACGACGGCGATGACCACGACGACGATGGCGACGACGATGATGACGATGACGATGATTCGTGCCGTCGCCACGACGACGATGACAGCGATGACCATGATGACGACGACGATTACGGCGATGACCACGACGACGACGATCACGGCGACTGTGGTCAGGGCGGCAGCGGCGGTACGGCTGGCAGCGGCGGTACGGCTGGCAGCGGCGGTACGGCCGGGGGCGGTGGCATGGCGGGCAGCGGCGGCATGGCCGGCAGTGGTGGCATGGCGGGCAGCGGCGGTGCGGCCGGCAGCGGTGGCATGGCCGGGCAGCGGCGGCATGGCCGGCACTGGTGGCGGTTCAGGCGGCATCGCCGGGACGGGCGGTGCGGGCGGCATGGGCATCTCGTTCGCCGCGGACATCCAGCCGTACTTCGAGGCGGGGCAAGCGAACTGCGTGCGGTGCCACAGCGGCGGCGGCCCAGCGGGGGTCGATCTCGACAGCTACGCCAACATCCTGGCCGGCGGCGATGGCGGCCCGCTGGTGGTCCCGGGGGATTCTTCCGATCCCAGGGCGCTCCTCATCCCCCAGCTCAATTCGAATCACGCCAACGGTCCCGATGACGCTGGCTTCGTCGTCATCCTCAGCCAGTGGATCGACGACGGTGCACTGAACAACTGACGAACGAACGCCCGACGCAGACAGCGCGATCGCTGTATGCGCCGGGCGGCGTGGTGACCAAACCAAGAAGGTTCAGCCCGTCCCAATTTCACCTTCTGGCGCCTACTCGCCGTCAGGCCTCTTCGTCGGGTCATCCAGGCCAAAGAGCTCCCGCTCTATCCACTCGCCCAAGACCCGCTTGAACACGCCAGGCTGCACGTCGAGCGGCGGCCCGGTCATGGCGTCCTGCACGGCATCGAGCCAGGCGTCTTTCCTAGGTTCGATTCGCGCGTCGCTTGCCACAACCTGCTGTCGCACCGCGGCCAACGCCCGCCGAATCTGCGGAATCCTGCCTTGCATCACGTACGCCGCGCGATGCACCTCGTCAGCGATACCGCCCCGAGGTGAAAGCGAGGGCGGCAGACTTGAAAGTGCTCCTTGAGTCATCTCTTCACCACCTTGATGGCGGAATCGTGCTCGAGTGAGTCCGTTCCGCATTCCCCGAACTTAAAGCTAGCAAGCCGGAATTGCGTTCGCCACTCATCCTCCCAAGTCGCGCCGACCTGATGCAATTGCCCGCGGTCCGATCGATCACGCTTCGATCGTGGGCGCGTTCTTCAACATGAAGCTCACGAAGCGCGACTGCACCTGCTTCGAGGCCAAGGCCCGTTCGGCGGGGGGCAGCTTGCTCATGGCCCGCACCGCGTGATTCAGGAACGCGGCGCCACGGCTGTCGCTTTCATCGAAGAGCAGGTCCGCGAGGCGCCCGCGCTCGAGCATCTGCCGAACGACCCGCTCGACCGTGTTCTCAGGAACATGGCTCGTCTCCGCGCGCCGTTCCATGGTGATGCCGCCTTGCGGACAGGTGGTTGCGCAGACGCCGCAGCCGATGCAGACCTCCTCATCGAACGAGGGACGCATTTCGTTCTTGCGTTTCCCTCCCGCACGCTCCGGCGACATCGCAATTGCCGCGACCGGGCAGGCCCGCGAGCAGCGAGAGCAACCCTTACAGACGTCCGGGTTGTAGTGAGGTTCGAATCCGCTCGGGTTCACCGCCTTGAGCCCGAACTCGTTGATGGCGGAAAGCTGCCCGCAACAGCAGGCGCAGCAGTTGCAAACATAGGCGGGCTCGTTCTTCACATTGTCCGCGATCTGAACCAAGCCGAGCTTTCGCGCCTTGGTCACGATGCCCATCGCCTGCGTCTTGTCGATCGGTCGGCCGAAGCCGCGCCGAATCACGAATTCCGCGCCGCCGTTGAGCGACAGGCAGATCTCCTGCGGTACGTCGCAGGCCTTGCCCAGGTGCTCGGCCTTGTGCCGGCAATAGCAATGCGAAACCGCGATCTGCTCCGCCTCATCGATGAGCCGGGTCGTGCGTTCCCAGTCCAGCACCTCGGGGATGTTTGCGGCGAGCACGTCCTCGTGCACCATCGCTCTTCCTATCACGGTGTCGTTGCCGAACACTTCGCGTGCGAAGGTGTCGTCGCCGTGCATGTACGCGTCCATGGCCTTTGCCACCGAGAGCTTGTCGAACATGTCGTGCGCCCGCATCATCGAAAACTCGAAGAAGCCGACGACGGGTGGGGCCAGAAGATACTTCCTCTTACCGGTATCCGGATTCATGAGGTCCATGACCAGGCCCTTGTCGCAAAGCGGTTCGAGCTTCGCCCGGAGCTCGTCCTCCGGCATCTCGAATCGCCGAGCCAATTTCCCGAGCCCGGTGGGCAGCATCGGCATCCGAGAGGCGATCGCCGCTTCCTCCGGGCTGTACATCAGCTCCAGCAACTCACGCCAGCCTTCGAGCGCCCGCGCATCCTCTGGCCTCGGCATAGCCACGGCATGGTGGTCGAGCCGGTCCATCAGAGCCCGGTACTCCTGCTTGAGTTGACTCATATGTCCCATGACGCACCTCCCGTGATGGCAAATGCATGCGAGCCGCATGCCAGCGGAAGGCTTCCCGACCCGCAACTTCACCCTCGACCTCGACGCTGGGACGATGCGCAACAAAACCCAAGCGAATCCGGTGTCTATTGCGCCTATTCACTCTGAGCTGAGCTGCACATCGAGTGAGCCGTGCGCCAAGAACCGAACAGTTGCGTAAGCGAACCAACGCATCCAATGCGCAAGATGCCTCCGAGGCGCAAAACGTTCATCCGAAGCGTCACGGCTAGGCTAGAGGGCCAGCCGTATTCACGCCCGCAACTGCGCAGGGTCTGCGTATTGGTCTGCTGCAGTGCAACAGATGCGCCCTCGGGGGCCGATCAGGTGTCGGAAGCGTTGGGAAATCGTTTGGCATGGTCACTGCATCGTCATCCATGAGAACCGCATCCAACGGAGGTCGAGATGCGAAATCGATATCGACTGTTGTTCGTTCCTGCGCTGCTCAGCTTTGCGTTCGTGGTTTCGCTGGCAGGCTGTCAGGAGAAGACCAGCCTGGGGGCCTTCACTTGTATCAACGACATGGACTGCCCGGCCAGTTGTACCTGCGTGGGGGACGAACTGGGCGAAGTGGCCATCTGTAAGACGCGTGGAATCGTTCGAGTCCCCTGCGGCGGCACTTGCATGAGTGACGAGGAGTGCCCAGAAGGGACGGAGTGCAAGGTCGACCGCACCGACGAAAAGGTGGCCATCTACTCGTGCGTGGGCTCCGGCAGCGCGGGGCTCGGTGACGATTGCCAGTCGGATGCCACTTGCAACCCGGACGCGTCACCGCTTGGCGTGTTCTGCTGTCTCGATGCCGAGACGTGTGGAGCAAACGTCGACCAATGCGTCGAGGACTGCTCGACCTACTCCTCGGGTGGCGACGTAGGCATGACCGAGGGCGCCTTGTGCGAGGACAACTCCGAATGTGGAACGGGCCTGTTCTGCTGCCTGGTTCCGAACGCGGCGGGGAATTGCGATTTCGGACAGGATCAGTCCTGCACGTGCCGGAACCTGCCATAGGCTTCGTAGCAGCCGAGCGACCGCGCCCCGGTTGGCGTCCGCAAGAAGCAGCTGCGGACTGTAGCTTCGTAGACGGCTTCGCGTTCGCACTCTCCGAGAGAGATTGTGCGGAGGTATCCTACCTCCTCGTCTTTGGCGCGCTCGGGGCGTCTAGTTCTGAACCAACCTGAAGTTTGTTTCGCCTCCCAGGGTTGTCTATCTTGGTACTCGGGGAAGCATGACGAGGGCACAGAGAGAAAGACGGCGGCGGGTCAAGGCCGCCGCGCTCGTTGCGTTCGCCGCCGAGCTGGACGCGCTCACCAAGCGAATGGAACGCTTCCCCAGAACCGACCCGGAAACCTTCGCCCGTGCGGATGCGATTTGCACTGTGCTCCGCCGTGGCGTCGAGGATTTGAAAAAGGGTTCCGTCAGCCCTCCTCCAGCCCCTTTGGGCACCGGGTTGCGAGGTACTAGCTCCTAAGCAGAACGCCGCAGACCCGGGTCGGGTTGTTCCGCTACGGAATACAGACACCCGTGCCATTGGGCTGTGTGGCGCAGGCTCCTTGCAAGGGGCAATCGACCTTGTCCCAGGTACCATCGGCCTGGCAAATGCGCACCGCCAGTGGGCCGTCGGGGAGGCAGGTTGGTGCACCTGGGACGACGGCCAGCAGCTCGTCATCACAACCCGTTCCGCAACGACGAGGCTCCCCTTCTGCGCCGAGGTTGCAGCACTCGTTGCTCACCAGCCCGTCTCCATCGTATGGGGGGCAAACCCAACACCCTCTTGGCTCCGCCCTTTAACGGCAGGCGCCGGGCGGTGATGGACACCGCCCGGCAATCTGCTCGCTTGCTGTGGACCGTCCGCGGGTCAGCACAATACGCGGACGACCACGACGACCCTATCCTGTGCGACGTTTTCGTCTTCGTCTTCGACCGTCAGGACTACTTCGTGTTCGGCGGTTCCGAAGCCGGACCCGCAATGCGTGTACAAACGAACGGTCGCGTTTGCCTCGGTTGCAAGGGTCGCCCCGCCCGGTTGGATGTCGCCGTGACTGGTCGTCCATTGCACGGTGACCGTGCCGCCCGCGTCCCGGTCGTAGGCCAAGGCCGACAGCGGGACTTCGAGGTAGTAGCCGTTTGCGTCCCATTCGCTGGCGTACTCGTCGATTCCGTCGCCCGGCGTCAGGATTTGCGCCTCAGGGGGGAGCCCCGGGCAATCGACCACGTTCACGTCCATCGTGTCGCCGACTGAATCGTCGCCGTAGGCGCGAACGCTCAGCTCGTGCACACCGACCGGCAAGCGCTGATTGATCCTCCGACCGTAGCCGAGCGAGACGCCGTCGAGCAGCCACTCGATCTCACCGTCCGGGATGGCCAGCACTGGGGAGCTGGGGTAACCGACCTCGGCTTCCAACTCCATGTTCGTGTCGCAGTGCTCAGGGCGGGCGATCGGCTTCACGATCTGCACGTCCGGTGTCGCGAGCTGCGGCTCGTCCACGGTGATTCGGTACACGTTGTCGCCAGAGCCGCTGCCCAGTCGGATCCAGACTTGTCGTGACTGCTGTGCGACAACCTTGTACGCGTTCGAGCTACCGCGGCGAATGAGCGTCGACGAGCCGCCGAGCGTTTGCTGCAACCCCACGGTGTCACCGTTCGGGTCGACTGGGAACACGATCGTGACTGCGGTCTCGAAGAACCGATTCGGGTTCGTGTCCGACGGCATCGTGAACGTGTACCAGTCGACATCCACCGGACTCGATGCCGCCCCCTCACCGGGGATCGTCAGGATCGTACCCGTCTCCGGAGTCGAGAACGCGATCGGCCGAGCGGTATCGGCTGTGTCCATCGCTTCACCGGCCAATAGCTCGCTGAAGTTCAACGAGGCATCGAAGCCGGCGGCGCTGAGGTCGGAGAAGGGGATGAAGGTTCTCTCCGAAGCTGCCGCCTGGAGCGCCAGGAGTGGGTTCACCAGAAGACGGCGTTCCGCCGGCTGGTCGCTGAAGCCGAGCGCCACCAGCTCATCGTTACTGAAGCTGTTGGCGGGGTCGGTCAGCAGTGCGGCGATGCGCCCGGGGATCTCTGCGCGCTCGGCCCGTGAGACGCCGAAGTCGGCCTCCGGGTCGTAGGTGCGGGGATCGAGATCGGGGTTCATTGACTGCATGGCAGCGATGACGCCCGCCACGTACGGAGCCGCCGCGCTCGTGCCTCCAATCGATTGCCGGGTGCGAGGCGAGCTCGGATCGGCCGGATCGTCCGGGCCGAAGTACCAAGAGACGATCGGAGCCCAGATGTCCACCAGGCTGCCGTAGAAGTGCACGTTGTCCAGCGTGCCGCTGTCGACCGCACCGACGGTGATGACGTTGTGGAATGCCGCCGGGACGGTCCGCCAGTTGTCCACCGTTTGATCGGAGAGGTCGACGTAGTCGCGAATCACGGGTGGCAGCGACTCGGGGTTCAGACTGTTGCCTGCCGAGGTGACGATCGGTACGCCGCGGTAGGTCGCGTAGTACGCGCCGCTCTGCATGACGCCGGCCAGATCGCCAAACGCCAGGGTGCTGAAGCATGCCGCGGTGCTGAAGGTCGCACCGGTCGCAGCGGTTGCGCAAACCAGAGCGCCTGCTCCTGGCAAGAAGAAGTCCAGAACGCTTGCCGCGCCGCATGACACACCGACGGCCACGGCGAGCGTCCCGGCGATCGCGCTGCACAGGCCGGTGCGCCCACCGGCCGAGCAGATGTTGAAGTCCGGACCGATGTTCGTGAGGATGTTGCACGGGTATCCGCCGCTGATGTTGATGCACGCCGCGCCATCGTCGGTCGCCTTGCGGAAGCCGGAGCCGATCTCGAACGCATAGCCCGCAAGATCGTACTTGTAGTACGCGGGAGTCGCGACCTGTCCGCCTACGCCGACAACTTCGATTCCGTTGTTCACGATGCCGCCGATCACGGTGGCCACACCGGTGCCGTGCCATGTCTTGTCACCGAAGAAGCTATTGCCGACGGTCGGCGCCCCGATGGCGCGGCCCGGGCCACAGTCCGGCCCGGCCGAGGCGGTCATGTCGCACTCGACACGGGGAGCGCCTCCGGGCGCGCGAATGTTGGGAACGTCCGCGAACCCTTGGTCGAGCACGGCGACTTGGATTTCACGGTCGTCACCGTCCCAGAGCGCGTTGAAGGCCCACATCGCGGGGACGTTCAACACACAGGGGTTGCCGGAACCGGGAACGCAGGGCTCCGGCGTTGCGCTCCTCGTTCTCATGGCTGCCCCGGAGTTGTTCGCCTCGGTGGTGGTGATCGCCGGCGCTCCGTGGAACTGGAGCTTGGGGTTCACCGCGACCGGGTAGCCCTCGAGCATGTAGTGGAGCGCGGAGGCGTAGATGCCGGCCACCTCGTCGTTGCTGACGCGCAGATCGGCTTCCTCGCCGAGGAAGTCACGAAGTGTCGGCAGGTCGCGTGGGCCGACCAGCATCGGGTCGACACGAACCAGGTAGGCCTTCGCGTCGCTCTCCTCGCCGTCCTTGCCGAATACGGTTTCGCTTCGCACCACGGCGCCTTCCGATTCCGCCAAGAACGCCTCGAGCAGCTTCGAATCATCCGTGAAGAGCAAGAGCTCGTCGGTCGCGATTTGCACGGGGAGCCCGCCCCGAGGGAGCACCGTTCCGATTCGCTTGCCGCCGGGCACCGGGTCGAGCTCATCCTCGGACAGGGCCAGGTCGCTGACGACTTCAATCGCACCCATGTCCACGATATCGCCCGCGAGAATTCCGAAGTCGGCGATCACCGTCACCTCACTGTCCGCGAATGCCGGGTCGTTGCGGTCGATGAAGTAGAGCGCGGTAAACATCTCTTTGGACGAAAGGGAAAGCGTCCCATCGCCGACGTCGTTACCGCCGCTTCCGAGCACGGTGCGCCCGGTCGAGACCAGTCGGTTGCCGGTGTCGCGTAGCAGTCGTAGCACCTCGACATCTTCCGACTTCGAGCCGACGAGAAGTACGTCGGCGGCCTCGGGCGGCGTACGCTCACCGAAGTCGAGGACCACCTGGATGTCGTCGCCGTGCTCGTAGATCACCGAGTCCAAGCGAAGATCGATCTTCGAGGATCCTGGCACCGCGTCCTTGACCGGCGGGCCGGCCGGGGCTGGCACCGACGTGCAGGCCGAGCTGAGGAGCGCCGCCGAAAAGACGGTGATGAGCAGGCGGGCAGCGTGGTGACGCAGCCGCCTGCAAGCGAGATTGAGAGTTGGGATTGTATGGGTCGTGTTCAACATGAGTTTTCTCCTGCCCGGGGAACAGAGCAACTCATGTGCCGGGGCCCACAACCCTGGTTTTGCAGGGGAAACGAAGGTTGTGGGCCCAAACTGACTGATGCGAGACGTCGGTTTCTGACGTGTGCACGTCGTTTTTCGAACCTGTCGCCCACGGCGAGAACCCGGCAGAACCGAGGCGCTTAAACGCGCGAATCCGCTGCCCGCTCACCGCAACCCTCCGTTTTGGGGGGGAAGCGGTGAGCGGACGGCAGAGTCTCGGCGGCCGGCTTGCTCGGCGCGGTGAGCGGCGGATGAGGCCCGCTCGCCACCGGCCGGCAGTGCGCATCAGCGCTCGTCGAAGACCGGGATCCAGGGCAAGTCGATGGGGTCGATTTCCGTAGGAATCTCGGGGATGACGACCCGATCGGTGAAGTCGGGGACCTCGATCGGATCCTCTTCCGTTTCGTCAGCGGTCTCATCTTCGGTCTCGTCCGAGTCGGCCGGAACCTTTTCACCGATCTCCTCGATGATCTCCCTCACCCCCTCCGCGCGTGGGCACGAGGTGTGAGCGTGGCGCATCGCCTCGCTGCATTCGTCATCCAAGAGCGACACAGTGCAGCTGGACCCCGAGCTGCAGTTGAGCAGGTCGATCTGAGCCAGAATGCATTCCTCGCCCAAATCGGTCGGGTACGAATCGAAGCAACTGTCTAGGCATTCGCTCCCCTCAACACGCCGTCCGCAGTCGCGCATTTTGTCGCAGACGGCTTCGCAGGCGAGCCCGAGCTCGGCTTCGAGGCCCACGGCGGCGCCGGGATCGTCACCGATGTCGGCATCCACAATGTCCGTAACGTCGGTCGCTGCCTGTCCCGCGTCTCCGCAGCCAATCGCCGCGAGGATTGCGCCCGAGCCGATGAGGATTTGAAAAATATTGAAACGAGTCATGAGTTTCTCCTATGGGTTGCTGATTCAATCGAAGCGCCGGTTCGAAGCGCGCATGCTCCACAGCTAGAGCACGGCTCGTGCCAACCCAGAAAGCACAGTGATTTTCAGCAATCGCGGCGCCCAGCAAAGCGAAACGACGCGCCTCCGTCGCAGTGTCGCGTCAGAAACCGACGCGGGCGCGTCACTCGGACGGAGGAGAGCGCCGTGGGCTAGAAGCGACCGCGCAGCCCGAGATAGGCGCCGGATCGTCCCAACTGGACCTGGGGCTCGAGCGGGGCTCGGCTCGGGCGAAAGAGATAGACGAGTGGCATCGTAATGAGGGGCGCCGCCGTCAAGCCGGTCAATACGGCGAGAACCGTTTGCTCGCTATGTTGGACGCAAGCCCGGGGCACCGTCGGGTCGAGCGTTGGAGAGCTGCACGAGACGCTGGGGCTCGCGTCTGCCATGACGCCCCAGGCGATCGAGAAGCCCGCGAGGCCAAGCCCGACTCCGCCGGACATCCAAGCCCACCATGGCGTCTTGTCGCGTTCCGGGAGTGCCAAGGGCATCGCGGTGATGAGCGCCGCTGAACCCACCGAGCCGCTAGCGATGATTCCGCCTCGGAGATCGAACCATCTCTGCTGGGCGGCCGTGCCTTCGGAGCCGCCGTCCACCGCGACAATCCAATCTTCGGCGGCGCTCGAGCGGGGGATCAGAAGGGCGTAGCCGGTGACGAGGCCCGCGATGCCGACGCTCGCCACTGTGATGCCAGAGATGAATTGCCCGCGCGGCCTTCGCCCTTCGGGCCGGTCGTTGGGCTCAGGTGCGGAGGAAGTCCCGATGGCCTGTTCCCGACCACAGGGAAGCGCCTGGGGCTCTGCGGAGGTGAAATCCGTGCACTCGCCGGCGGTCAGCGTGCGCGCGGCCGCGACGAGGTCCGACGCCGCGGGACCGCCGCTCCCGACCGAAACCCGGGCGATCGCGACCAGCCGCATCGGCTCTCGTGCAGCCCGCTCGATTCGCTCGAGCTGCATCGTATCGGCCGTCGGCATCGAGAGCAGCACCAGGTTACCTGCCTCGAGCGCCTTGGCGATTCGCAGGGCGTCGGCCACCCGGTGCTCTGGCTCGTCCGAGGCGTCCGTGTAGCGCAAGTGCAGGCTCGGTCGGCTCTCCACCACATCGTCGAACCGGGAGTCGACCCTGCGCTCCGTCTGCCCGGCGCCCACCGCGACGAGGTGAACTCTGCCGCGCTCACTTGGGTCGCATTCGATCTGAACACGGTACTGGCCGGGAAAGAGCTTTCCGATCGAAACCGGCGTCTCGCCCAAGAGGACACCGTTGAGGCGCGCAGAGCAGCCAGAGGGTGAGCTTTCGAGCCGGAGCGCGCCGGTCTGCCTGGCTTGCGATGCGTCGATCTGGCCGAGAAGGCCGGTCACGGCTGGCGGGTGCATGTACGGGCTAGGCTCGGCGCGCGGAACGAGCTGGCGGCACTCGCGCGCCACGCTTCGCGCACGCGATTCTGATTCAGTCGCGAGGACGGCACGGACGACGTAGAGACAGGTGTCGAACACCCGCCTTGCTTGCTCTGGATCCCGATTGAGGTCCTCGATCGCTTTGCGTGACAAGCTCTGCGCGGCGTTCAACTTCGTGAGCGCCTGTTTGTGGTTGCCCTCGGCCAGGTCTTCGACGGCACCGTCCGACGTCGCCCGCCAACGTTGACGTTCTCGTTTGCTGAGAACGACAGGAGGCGACGAAACCAGCTCCTCGAACTTCGCCGCGGCTTTGTCGAGAGCCCAGACGTCTTGGCCCTGCTGGACGAGGGCCCCGCGGGCGCGCCCAGTCGCAGACTCCATCCAATCGGCCGACGCGTCCGAGCTGCTGGGAACGATCAGCCAGCGGCTATTCGTTTCGGCATTGGCGATGCCGATCAGCAGGCCCCAGCAACAAAGTGTCCAAACAAACAGACGCATCGCGCGTACTATCTCGGTTACAGACCTAGGAATCAACCACATCGTGAGGGGCTAGTCGCGACGACGACAAGCATGTACGCTCCCGAGCCGATGGCCCCACCGACCTCGCAACAACCATGGCCGCGATTGCGCGACGTCGTGGAGGCCTCCGTCACAGGGCTCCATCGCGGGCGCTTCATCGAGGAAACGCTAGAGGCGCTGTGCGTCCAGCTCGGCGCGGCTTCTGCATGGAGCACCCTGCAAACCAAAGGCGGCGGCCCGATGCATCGCTCGCGGACGACGAGCTTTCGCGGCGTGGCGCCGGCCATCCTCGCCATGCATGTGAGCGACGTGCTCGAGCAGGTGCAGAGCAAGCTCCGAACCGTGGCGGGGCGTGTTCCTTATGCACCCGACGGTTCCTTCATTGCCGTTCCACTCTGGTCGCAACCGAGCGGTTCCTCGAAGGGGCGAACCCTGGTCGGTTCTTTGTATATGGAGTTCGCCAAGGACCAGGGCACGAGTGAGGCCGTGGTCGGGGTCGTGGAAACCGTCGGGGTTCTGCTCGGAGGGCTCATCGCGCAACAGACGGTCATCGAAGACACCAAGGAAGACCTCCGCGCTGCGCGCGCCACGGAGCCGGGTGGCCAACCGCTCACCCTCGATGAGCTCCTGGAGCCGGAGAGCATGCACGCGATCGGCAACGAGCTTCGCTCCGCGATCGGAGGCGACGAGTCGATCATGATCCTCGGCGAGTCCGGCACCGGAAAGACCCAGCTCGCCACCGCGTTCGCACAAGCGAGCAATCAGGAGCCCATCGTCCGCGCCACGCTCGGCTTGGCCGATGACCTGAACACGATCACCTCGGAGCTCTTCGGCCACGAACGGGGCTCGTTTTCGGGTGCCGTCTCGAAGCGAAAGGGCTTGGTCGAGTACGCGAATGACGGGACGCTGATCTTCGACGAGGTCCTGAACTTGACGCACCATGCGCAGCAGCTGCTTCTGGATTTCACACAGTTTGGCTCCTACAGGCCGTTGGGCTTTCAGGGGCCCGAGCCCAAGACAGCGAAGCTCCGCATCATCTCGGTGACCAATGGCGACATGCACAAGGCGATCGCGGACCGCGCGTTCCGCCAAGACCTCTACTACAGGCTCGCCGCGGTGCCGCTCACGCTGCCCCCGCTTCGGGAGCGCCGCTGGGACATCCCGAACATGGCGGTCCGGTACCTGCACCGAATCGACCCAAAGACGAACTGGGAGCTCGACGGCGGTGCGATGGAGGCCCTTCTCTCCCCCGGGCTTCACTGGGCCGGCAACATCCGCGAGCTAGAAGCTGTCTTGAAGCGCGCGCGAAATCGGGCGCGCGCGAGCGGTGTCACCGATGCGGTCATCGAAGCTCAGCACCTCGACCTCGGTGAAGGCCGGGCACCGGTGGAGTCCAGTCCAACCGCGATTCGACCGAGCTTCAGCGCCGGTCACGATGAGATTCGGAATCGATGGCAGAGCCTGGCCGGGCGGCAGCAAGAGCTCGACGCGGCTGAACGAGCTGTCATCGAAGACGCGCTCGCGGCGTGCCACGGGATCGTCGCAAGGACGGCCCGCATGCTCGAGGTGCCGCGCACCGGTCTGATCAGTCGCATGGGACGGCTGGATATCGACCCCGCGCGCTTTAAGGAACGGCGCGCGTAACCCCTTCGTTCGTGCTCGGCATGGGCCACCGAGCACGCTTTTTCACTCGCCTTGGGGCGGAGCTCCTTGAATTGAGGGGGAATTCACCCATACGATGGTGATCGACCCGATCGCTCCTCGATTGCTCGTCCACCCTGAGCGCATGGCCACACCTGACTTCGATGCCTCCTCGAGCGACCTGCTCGGGACCGAAATTGGACCCTACCGGCTGGTCCGGCGTCTAGGCATGGGTGGCATGGCTGAAACGTTCGTGGCCGTTCGCCGGGGCCCGGGCGGCTTTTCACAGCGGGTGTGCCTCAAGCTCGTGCTGCCCTTCTTTCGAGAAGACGAGGAGTTCGTGAGCTTGTTCCAGCGCGAGGCCCGGCTCGCGGCCAAGTTGCGGCACAGCAACATCGTCGGCGTCATCGACTTCGGGGAGATCGGGGGCCGTTCGTATATGGCGCTCGAGCTCGTGGACGGCGTGGACTTGCAGGTCTTGTTGGAGGCTGAGAGTGGAAAGCGGCTGTCGCCCGAGCTCGTAGCGCTGGTTGGCCACGACTTGGCCGCTGCGCTCGACCATGCACACAACCCCCCGCGTGAGAGTGATTTGGACGGTAGCTATGGGGGCTCGATCGTGCACCGCGACATCTCGCCGTCAAACGTGCTCGTCAGCCGCCACGGCGAGATCATGCTGACCGACTTCGGCGTCGCCAAGGCCGTCACGGGAAGCTCGCGCAAACACAGCGCGGTCAAGGGGAAGATCCCGTACATGTCACCCGAGCAACTGCGCCTCGAACCGCTGGACGGTCGAGCGGACTTGTTTGGTGTTGGCGTGCTCCTCTACGAAGCTCTATGCGGACGGCGTCCTTACGAGGGCGGCCACGACCCGGCGACGATCATGCTGATTCTGCAGGGGACTCGAGAGCCGCTGGCCTCGGTCGCGCCGGGGGCCCCGCCGGAGCTCTGCGCGCTGATCGACAGCCTGATCGAGCCCAACCGAGAGAATCGTCCACAAAGCGCGGCCGCACTCATCGAGCTCTTGGATCCATTCGTGCCCTCACCTCGAGTGCGACGTCGGCTCGGCAAGCGTGTTGCGGAGCTCCGGCCCGAGGAAGAGAACCCGAGCGCTGCGGACCGGCAGGCGTTTGGAGAACAGGCCACCGCACCTCATGACGACGCCGGCTCAGCGGAGCGAGACAAGACGGCGAGCGGCATCGTGGGCGTCGGCCAGAGCCAGAAGCGCGTTGACTCTTGGGCGCAGAGCGGTGCCGCCGAGCCACGCGCGGTCGAAGAGCCGCCCGCTCGCTCGGGGCGCAAGGCCTTGGCGGCGTTACTGCTCGCCGTCCTTCTGCTCGGCGCAGGCGGCGCGGCCTGGTGGTCCACGCGAGACACCCAGACAGGGGTGCCGCGGGCGGCCGTCGATACTCGAGAAGCAAGCTATGAACCCCCGGTCGCTGAGCCGGCAAACGAGGCCGATCACGAAGCGGAAGTACTCGTCGAGCCGGAGGCACCAAGGAAAGCTGCCGCCACGGCCCTGCCGGACGTCCCAGATGCCCCGGTCGAGCCCGAGGCACCGAAGCAGCAGAGCGCGGAAGCGCCCCAAGAGCCAGACGCGCGAGTCGCGTCAAAGCCCAGGCGGCCGTCGCGCCCCTCGCGTCCTGCGGCGCTTCCACCGGCAAGCCTCACCGTGGTCGTCTACCCTTGGGGCGACGTTTGGATCAACGGCAAAGCGCGTGGTTCATCGCCGTTGAAGGACGTTTCGCTCAAGCCCGGCAGCTACGAGATCAGCGCCGGGCAAGGTGAGCAATCGGTTACCCGAACCGTTCGGCTTCGCTCCGGAGAGCAGAAGAAGCTGAGGCTCGATGTAACCAAGTAAGAGCGGTAGTAGATCGCATCGTGCCGCTGCGATACACTCAGGCGCATGATGATTTCAAAGCAAGCGACCAAGCAGTATCGACACTATCTGCTCGCTCTGGTTGCTGCTGGAGCGCTGGTAGCCTGCACCGACGTTGCGGAGCCTGGCGGCACGGCTGGTAGCGGCGGCATGGGCGGCAGTGCCGGCATGGGTGGCGATGGCGGCATGGGTGGCGGCGGCGGAACCAACAATCCTCCGGAGGCGACCATTGTCGCGCCTGCGAACGATTCGGGGGTCAACGACGCGGAGTATGCCTACGACGACTTCGATAGCGATTTGGATCTCTGGTACACCGACGTCGACCTGGAAGGGCTCGGCCAGGACGAAGAGGACGGCACGCTCAGCGGAGCTGCATTGGTCTGGAAGACGAACCGGACGGACCTCCAAGAGGAACTGCTCGGAACCGGCACCAATCCCAGGGTGCGCTTGTACTCCGACGAATGTTTCGGTGTTGAACACATCATCACTCTCGAGGTGACCGATAGCGACGACGAAACGACGAGCTCGTCACCCCGGTCCATCACGATTTGGACCCTCTGCTAGGCCAAGGGGTCGACCCTGGGGACGGGCTGAAGTTTCTGAGCTTCGTACTGGAGCATCCCTGTGCCAAACTGAGTCGCTGGCGCGCAGACCTTGCACCCGCATCTGCCAATCCGGGCGAAAACCTGCATGATTTCCCCGCTTGAAGCGTTGGCATGGAAACTGCTGTTTCAACCAGCGTTAGGGAGGAACAAATATGAAGGTTCGTCTGTCTCTAGTGTTCGCTGCCGTCGTTCTCGTTTCGTGCACTTCGGAATCAACCCCTCCGCAGAACGGGCTCGGAGCGCCCGGCCAGGAGGTCGCATCTTCGCTTTCGCGCGACACGGCCCCCGACACTACGACCCAAGAGCTAGCGCAACTCTCCGGTGACAACGCCGCGTTTGGCTGGGAGTTCTATCGCGAAATCGTGGAGGACGGAGAGAACCTTTTCTTCTCGCCCCACAGCATCTCGGTGGCACTCGCCATGACCTGGGCAGGCGCGCGCGGCAACACCGAAACCGAAATGGCCGACGCCTTGCACTTCACGCTTGGCCAGGGGCGCTTGCATCCGGCTTTCAACGCGCTCGACCTGGCGCTAGCGACGCGCGCCGAGGCAAGCGGCGCCAACGCTCCGCTGCCGTTTCGGCTCAACGTGACCAACGCGCTCTTCGGTCAACTCGACTTCACGTTTCTCGACCCGTTTCTAGATACCTTGGCCATCAACTATGGCGCCGGGTTGCGACTCATGGATTTCGTGAACGAACCGGAGGAGTCGCGCGTCGCCATCAACGCATGGGTAGCCGACAAAACAGAGGACCGCATCGAAGAGCTGATCGCGCAGGGCATCATTGATTCTGCGACGCGACTCGTTCTGGTGAACGCGATCTACTTCACGGCGTCCTGGGCCGAGCCCTTCGATGAGGCGAACACTACAGACGATGCGTTCACGCTTTTGAACGGAACCGACATCACCACCCCGACGATGCACCGATACGCGGCCATGCCCTACGCCGATGGCCCGAACTACGAGGCAGCTGAGGTGCCGTACGACGGCCAGCAACTCGCCATGCTGTTGATCGTCCCTGATGACGGACAGTTCGCGGCTGTCGAAAGCGCGCTCGCCGCGACCACCGTTGCGCAGATCCGCGACGAGCTCACCCAACATCAGGTCGAGCTTGCGCTGCCGAAATTCTCGTTTCGATCGTTGGTTCCAGCCAAAGAGCCCTTGATCTCGCTTGGCATGGTCGATGCGTTTGGCGGCGCGGCTGACCTATCAGGCATGAACGGGGCAGGTGGCTTGTTCATCCAGGACGTGGTCCACCAGGGTTTCATCGCGATCGATGAAAAGGGCACGGAGGCTGCTGCGGCGACCGCGGTCATCGTCGGCGAGACCTCCGCGCCGCCCGCGGCCACCCTCACGGTGGACCGCCCATTCATGTTCGCGATCATCGACCGACCGACGGGTGCAACTCTCTTCATCGGCCGCGTGGTCGACCCATCGAACTAGCGCCTCAAGACTCCGCCCACGGCTCACTCAGGTCGGGTTGCTGCCCTCGAGGGCATCGCGCAGAACGAGGGGCTCAACTAGGAACCCAGGCCTCACTGCTACGAACAAGCGGTCCGGCAGTTGGAGCGCCCAGTGATGGATTAAACCCCAGAAGAGTACTGACAGATGCGAGTTTCGACTTTGTGTTGTGTGGCCACGCTGGCATGGACAGTGGTCGCTTGTTCGCGCGACAGTGCAAGCAGCACGCCAGCGGTCACGACCGCGGATACCACGCTCGGTACGGCCAACGGCGTCATGACCGACGAAGGCGTCGTCGCGTTTCTCGGTCTTCCTTTTGCGGAACCGCCTGTGAGCGATCTTCGCTTCAAGCCGCCGGTTGCAATCGCCGCTTGGGACAGCCCCGTCGACGCCACCGAGTTTGGGCCGGCATGCCCCCAGCCCGCGGATTCGGGCACGGGCACGCTCTACGGCGATCAAAGCGAGGACTGCCTCACCCTCAACGTCTGGACGCCGTCGGCTGACGACCGAAAGCGGCCCGTGATGGTTTGGGTGCACGGTGGCGGCTGGATCTACGAAGGCACCGAGGACCCGCTCTACAGTGGCGCGCATCTTTCCGCGCGTGGTGACGTGGTCGTGGTGAGCATGGAGTACCGGCTCGGGGTCTTCGGCTTCAGTCACTTTGACGACATTCCCGGGAGCGGCAATGCAGGCCTTCTCGATCAGAAGCTCGCGTTCGAGTGGGTGCGCGACAACATCGAGGCGTTTGGGGGCGATCCCAACAACGTCACGCTGTTCGGCGAGTCCGCCGGTGGGATGAGCGCGACCGCGTTGATGGCGATGCCCGGCGCCAAGGGCCTATTCCACAAAGCGATTGCGCAGAGTGGGGCAGGGAGCACGGCGCGCAGCGTCGATTACGCCACGGCGGTTTCCGAGAAGCTCATGGAGTCAGCCGGCGTTACCGACCTGAACGGGCTCTTGGCCTTGAGCATGGAAGAGCTGCGCGCCGCACAGAACCTCGTGGTCGACGACGCCTTCATCTCGGACTCCCTCTTCGGGAGCGTTGTCGACGGAGACATCTTTCCAAAGGGCCCAATCCAGGCCATTGCCGATGGCAGCGCGGCGGATGTTCCACTCCTAACGGGGACGACGAAGGACGAAACGCGCCTTTGGATCCTCTACGTCCCCCTCCTGGCAGACATCTCCTTTGACGCGATTGTCGCTCTGATACCCTACGGTGAACGATCGATCCCCGAGGGCAAGACCGCGCAAGATGTCATCGACTTGTACGAGTCCAATCGGCCGGGCGCGGAGCCGGGTGTGATTACACACGCGGCGGGCAGCGACATCTTCTTCCGGCTGCCTGCGATTCGCTTGGCCGAGGCCCAGCTCGCCCACCAGCCCCGCAACACGTTTGTCTACCGCTTCCATTGGCCGGCGCCCGCTCCGGTGTTGCCGGACGAGGATCTCGGTTCTCCGCACGCGACCGAGCTCGGCTTCATGTTTGGCAGCGGCAACGAGCCATGGCTCGACATCTACGGCCCCGACCCGCTCCCGCGGGAGTTGACCGAGCAAATGATGGATGCCTGGCTCGCGTTTGCGAAAACGGGCAATCCGAACCACTCGAGGATGCCGAATTGGCCAGCGTACGATGCGAGCGCCCGGGCGACGATGATCTTCGACACGAACGAGGAGATGCTCATGTCCGAGGTCGTGAACGACCCCGACGGCATCGAACGAGCATTGTGGGACGGCGTGCCCTTCGATGGCGTCACACCCACCTGGAAGCCGGAAGACCTCTAGAAACTGAAACTAGGGGACTCCGGCCCGTTTCGCCTTAGAGTCTCCATCATGCCCAAGCTCAAGCTCGCCGGCCTCTATCCGACCGATGCGCTCCAGGCCGCCTACTGCGACGAAGTGATGGACGCCGTCGAAGACATCGTCAGTGCTGTGAGACGCACTTGAAGCAGGGCGCCGGTTGGCCCTCCGCGCACGGCGCGTCATTGCACACCCCGAGCGGCCCATCAGGCATTCGGCACTGGGCGTACCGCGTGACGCAAGTCGCCGCGGGCGCCGGGAATTTTTCTGTGCTCGTCGGGCAGCCCGTCACAAGAAGGGCTAAAGCGACGAGGCCCCAACAACTCGAGGTGCATCGGAATGAAGTGAACCGCATGACGCGGGACACTCTACTACGATCTACGAGTATGATCGTGCCTCAGAGAGGCCGGACGTTCTCTGCGCGTGGGCCCTTGGGACCTTGGCCTTCGTCGAATGAGACCTTCTGTCCCTCGCGCAGGTCTTCGAATCGCACGCCGTCCACGTTGGACATGTGAAAAAAGATGTCGTTGCCCGGAGAGGTTTCGATAAACCCGAAGCCCCGGTCCGTAAGACGCTTAATTGTACCTTCAGCCATGTTGTATTCGTTCCTGCCCGACTTTGTCGGTGAGCCCAGTAGCCCGCAACCGATGTGGCAGCGGGAATCGCAATGACCCTGAGAAGCTCTTCTTAGCTCAAATCCCCTCCGATGTCCGCAAGTCGGTGCCGGAGACCGTCGGCATCCCGCTTGCAGCTCACTTTTGGCTCATTAACGAAGGTTCGCCGGCGGGCCGATGAACGTCAGCGACGGCTGGCGTGCAACTGTGATGAGCTGCGCCTTCGCGCACGGCGTCCCTGGGACCCCTTGCGAGACGGTGAGCAGGACTCGAGCGGCGCGGCCGAGAGCTCGAGGATACCTCGCCCAGAGAACACAGGGTCGACGAACATCGCCCGGGAATCGGGCCCCCCCCAAGTTCCGCAGCTGTGCATCGTGCCTCCGATTTGCAGGATTCGCACGACGTCGCGTCCCTTGAAATCGAGACGAATCGCCCCCTCGGCGATGCCCTCGGCGATGCTCAGCGTGGCGGAGTCCGACATCGCTGGCTCCTGAAGCGTCATCGACCCGCCGCGTACTGCGATGTCGCCTATTCCTAGGCCGGTTGGGGAGGCCACGATCAGCTCCGCAGACTGCACCGTCACACCTCCGGAGAAGTCGTTGTTTCCGTTCAGGACGAGTCGTCCGCTGCCGATCCGCAGACCGCCTTCTCCGGTGAGATGAACCGGCGTGCCTCCGTATGAGACACCGGCAAACTCTGCTGGAGAGTTGTCGAAGACACGGACTAGCAGCGCATCTCCACCATCTAGCACCCCCTCATCGAGGGTGATCTTCCCGCTCAGGCGAGCCGCGCGGGCGAGCACCGGGCGATACTTTTGGTGGGGTCCGAGGCGCCGCTGCAGAACGCGTCCCTCCTTGCTCAAGGCAAACCAAATCGTACCGGTGCCGACCCCACCGGGCCTCGCTCGCAAATGGGGACGAGCTTTCGGCAAGCCGTAGCGCCCTTTTGCGTTCTTTCTAGAATCGGGGTCGAAGTGAAGGGTGGCGCTCGAGTCGACGACCGGCACCGCGATGACCTTCGCTGCGTCTTTCTCGAGCGACCCGCGGCCATCATAGTCTTTGGTGGCGGGGTCGATCACGGTGGGCGCGCCCGTGACGATGAAAACGTGCCCGGTGTCGCGTGGCTTGGGTCGGCTCTCGTCGGTCGGCTTGGCGTAGCGTCCCATGGCGTAGGCACCGATGTCGCCCGGCTGCAAGTCCTCGAAGCTCGTCACGACCTCAAAGCCCGTCGCATCTGCGTCGCCACTGCGAAGGTAGTGCGTCACCACGAACGCTCGCGGCCATGGCCTGCGGCTTTCCCGAAGCGCGAAGTCTTCCGAATACACCCGGTTGTGCTCGGCTCGCCGCCTCTGGGCCTGCAGGACCGCTTGATGGAGCGGGGAGATCGTGTTGAGCACGAAGCTGAGCCAGCCCGAGCAGTCGGTTGAAGCGAGTAGGGAGTGCGCGTCGGTCGCCTCGAGCTGAACCTGCGGCTCGCCGAGCCGCTTGCGCGGGCCGAGCAACTTCTGGTGACTGTAGCTATTGCTCGCTGGCGGCTCCTTGGCGTCGTCGTTCAGCGCCTGGATCACCGCCGTCGAGAACTGAACCGTCTCCTCGGATAGCTGCGCCCCCGAGGCCGGCGCCGCAGCTGTGCCCCCGCCGCCGAACGTGGTCGGCTCGTGATGGGCCGAACCGCAGGCGGCGATGAAAAGGAGTACCGAAAGATGCGTTTTTGACAGCACGGCTCGTTCCATGTCCCCAAGCTGCACCGGCTAGAAGCACCCGGTCACAGAACAGGCTAGTCGGAACGAGCACCAAGCACCAAATCTCTGACTCGAGCAGGGCCGGCGGCCGCCAAACGCCTTACACCCCTGGCCAATACGTCCAACGCACAGTACCGTACCCCGACTGAATGACCAAGAATAACGGCGCACGAGCTCTGATTCAGACTCTCATCCACTGTGGTGTGGACACCTGCTTCACCAATCCCGGAACGTCGGAGATGCACTTCGTCGCCGCCCTGGATAGCGCTGACATGCGCGCCGTATTGTGTTTATTCGAAGGCGTGGCGTCGGGGGCTGCCGACGGATACGCGCGCATGGCAGATAAGCCTGCAGCAACGCTCTTGCATCTTGGATGCGGTCTCGGCAATGCGCTCGCGAACCTGCACAATGCCCGTAAAGCGCGTGTGCCCATGATCAACATCATTGGAGATCACGCGACCTATCACACTCAATACGACGCGCAGTTGCAGTCAGACATCGAGACCGTTGCCAGGAACATCTCTACGTGGATCAAGACAACGCCCGCAACCAGTCAACTGGCTGCCGATGCGGCTGAAGCGGTCGCGGTGGCCAAGGGTCCGCCCGCACAGATCGCGACCCTGATCTTGCCCGCCGATGTGTCCTGGGGCGAGGGTGCCGAACCCGTGCAGGCGCAGCAGCCTGTGCAGCCGCCGCCGGTGTCCGACGAAACGGTGCAGGCGATTGCACGGGTCATCAAGAAGTCGGGCAAGAAGGTCGCCTTCTTGTTGGGCAATCGGGTGCTGCGTGAGGCCGGGCTCCGGGCGGCGTCGCAGATTGCGCAGAAGACGGGCGCCAAGCTCTTCTGCGAGGTCTTTCCGACACGCCTCGAGCGAGGCGAAGGACTGCCCGCCGTCGAGCGCATTGCGTACCTTGCGGAAATGGCCTCGGTGCAGCTCGACGGCTACGACCACTTGGTTCTGGTGGATGCCAAGGCTCCCGTGTCGTTCTTCGCCTATCCACGCAAAAAGAGCTACCTCGTGCCAGACAAGTGCACTGCCCACACATTGGCGGAGGCGCATGAAGATGCGCTCGCTTCGCTGCAGGCACTGGTGCAAGCGCTTGCTGCGTCCGACACCGAGCCCAAATTGCAGAAGGCGGAACGTCCAGAGCTGCCCAGCGGCAAACTCAATGCCGCCAAGGTGTGCCAGGCGATTGGTGCCTTGTTGCCGCCAAACGCGATCATCTCCGACGAGGCGCAAACCTCCGGGGTGAAGCTGCCGAGCTTCACCGCGGGTGCGCCTCGCCATGACGTCCTGACTTTGACGGGCGGGGCAATCGGACAAGGCTTGCCGGTCGCCGTCGGGGCGGCAACGGCCTCGCCGGGCCGTCCCGTGCTCGCACTCATTGGCGATGGTTCCGCCATGTACACGATTCAAGCGCTATGGACGATCGCACGCGAGGGTCTCGACGTAACCACGGTCATTTTCAACAACCGTTCCTATGGGATTCTCAATATCGAGCTCGAGCGCGTCGGAGCAGACAAAATCGGACCCAAAGCCAAGGCGCAGTTGGACCTATCGGAACCCGCGATTGACTTCGCGGCGATGGCCAAAGCGATGGGCGTGCCTGCACAACGCGTCGCAACAGCCGAGGACTTCAACACGGCCCTGCAGAACGCACTGCAGACCCGTGGCCCGTATCTGATCGACGCGATCGTCCCTAGCGAATACGAAGGGTTGAAGCTCAAAGTGCTGCCACACATGCTCAACGCGCTCGGCCGCGTCCCTTCACCTGTCGCGAAAGCGATCAAGAAGAAGATTGCTCCCTAGCGGGCGCGCCCGAAGCGACGCCACGTGCTATGGCTGCGCGTATGCCTAACTCCTTGGTCACACTCGATATCGATCACTCTGTCGCGACGCTCACGATGGACGATGGCAAGCGCAATGCACTGTCACCGGCCATGTTCGACGAGATCTACGCAGCGCTCGAGCGTGCGGAGCGGGAGGGCGCGGCTGTGGTGATCACCGGGCGCGAAGGGGTCTTGTCCGCGGGCTTTGACCTCAAGGTGATGAAGTCCGGCGGCGCGCAGGCGATCAAGATGTTGCGCGCCGGCTACTCGCTCACCGCGCGCCTCTTGTCGTTTCCGACGCCTGTTGTCATCGCATCACCCGGTCACGCGTACGCGATGGGCGTGTTCATGTTGTTGTCGGGCGACTACCGTTTCGGCGTTCCAGGCCCCTACACCTACGTTGCCAACGAAGTGGCGATCGGTCTTCCCATGCCGCGTGTCGCCTGCGAGGTGCTTCGCCTGCGTTTGAACCCCGCGGCTCGCGAGCGCGCGGTGACCTTGTCCGAAGAGTTTTCGCCCGAGGAGGCGCTGCAGGCGGGCTTCGTCGACGCCTTGGTGCCCGCCGAGCGCTTGCTCGATGAAGCGCGCAACAAGGCGACGGCGCTCTTGGAGCTTGATTCGGCTGCGCACGCCCTGTCCAAGAAGCGCCTGCGCGCCGATACGCTGAGGAGCATTCGCACAGCGCTTCCCTTGGACCTGAAGGACGCGGTGCTGCTTGGCGCTAAGCGCGCCGCAAAGGCAAGGCTAGCGCGCTGAAGTAACGACTGGAGTGAACACGATGCCATCTCTCTGCAAAGCCCGTCCCCTTGTTCCTCGACGATGACGGCCTAGCCGCTGCTGGCTTTCATCGAGCGGAACCTGTAGCAACCCGCAAGCCGTCCCCTCCGGAGCTTCTCTCATGTCTCATTCGAAACTAGCCCGATACATCGTCTCCTTGGCTCTACTCGGCGCCCTTGGCTGCACCAACACCAGCAGCAGCAGCTCGGGTCCACCGGCGCCCGGTGATCCGCTCCCCGCACTCCACGCGGTGCCCGATGCCGAAGACGTTGGGCGCATTGTCGACTCCAGCGGGCGCGAGGTCTTGCTTCGTGGCGTCAACTTCAACTCTCACGTCGAGTACTGGCAGTATGACCCGGACCGGTTCACCAACTACCCGTTCACCGAGGAAGACGCCGACATGATGGCGGCCATGGGCTGGACCATGGTGCGCGTGCTCCTGAGCTGGTCGCGCGTGGAGCCGGAGCCGGGTGTCTACGACGACGACTACCTCGATGAGGTCGCGGAGTCCGTGGCCATGCTCCGCGAGCGAGGCATCTATTCGCTCATCGACCTCCACCAAGACGCCTGGGACGCGTCGCTCGCTGCGCCGCCCGATGAGGTGTGCCCCGACGGGAGCCGCCCCGCGGGCGGTTGGGACGGCGCCCCTGACTGGGCGACCTTCGATCAGGGAGAGCCCCGCTGCGAGAGCGGACAGCGCGAGCTCGTGCCTGCCGTCCAAGCATCGTGGGAGTCGTTCTTCGACAACGTCGAGGGGCCCGGCGGCGTCGGCATTCGCACGCGATACGCCGAGATGTTCGGACAGGTCGTTGCGAGGTTCGCGAACGAAGACTCCGTCGCGGGCTTCGACGTCATGAACGAGCCGAATGCGTTCACCGTCGGCCAACAATCGCAGCTCGTCGAGCTCTACGAAGACTGCCTTGCGAAAATGCGCGCCGCGGAAGCCGCCCTCGGCGCGCCAAGGCGGCTCTTCTTCTTCGAGCCGAGCATCCTGTGGAACGGGGTCGGATTACCTGCGCCGCCTGCATTCGATCACGACGACCAAGTCGTCTATGCGCCGCACATCTACCAAGAGGGCATCGATCCTGGAACTCTGGAAGAAGGGTTCATGCGGGCGGCCGACGACTCGATTCGCCTCTACGAGGGGGCGCCCGTGGTCACGACAGAGTGGGGCAGCACGCCGTCGCGCGCTGCCGATCCAATGGACGACTACTTCGAGCGCCATCTCGGCGAGCAGGACAGCTACCTGTTTGGCGCGACCATCTGGAGCTGGCACACGGCCTGCGGCGACCCGCACACGTACGGCCAGTTTCAAAACGGACAGATCCCCCAAGTATGGGGCTTCTTCGAGACGAATTGCGAAACCAACACGGTCGATGGAATGCGCAGGGAGTACCTCGAGACCATCAAGAAGATGGCCCTGAGGTTCGCACCAGGCGCATTGACCGAGGTCGTCTGGGCGCACGACGACAAAGAGCTCAGCGCAAGCGGCGACGACGCCCCGGCCGGCAACCGCCTCGAGGTATTCGTCCCCACCGGCGACCCCAGCTCGGTGGCCATCGAGTCGACCGGCCTCAGCTCCGTCGACTCGACCCCGTGGTTCGGCGGAACGCTCTTCCACGCGAAGGCGCAAGGCGGCACCTGGTCGATTCGCCTCACCCGATAGTCGGCAGGCGGGACGGGCTGGAGTTTTTCCGTTTCGGACGCGATAGTGCGTTTCAATCTGAGGAGTCCAAGATGGCGAAACAACTTTCAGGTGACGCGTTGCAGCTGCGCTCCATGATCAAACGCGACGGCACGCTCGAGTTGTCGCTCGCGACGATCCCGATCCCACAACCCAAAGACGACGAGGTGCTGGTCCGTGTCGAAGCCTCGCCGATCAACCCCTCGGACCTTGGACTGCTGTTCGGTGCCGCCGACCCTACGACCCTGCGGTCCGTCGGGCAGCGCGGATCGTCCGATCGTGACTGCCAGCGTCCCCGACAAGCTCATGGGTGCAATGACAGCGCGGGTCGATCAAGTCGCTGCCGGTTGGCAACGAGGGCGCTGGCACCGTGGTCGCGGCCGGTGCCGACGCATCCGCGCAGGCCTTGATCGGCAAGACCGTCGGGATCATCGGCGGCGCCATGTACTCGCAATACCGTTGCGTCCCGGCAAACCAGGCACTTCCTTTGCCCGAGGGCACCAAACCCGCAGAGGCCGCGTCCTGGTTCGTCAATCCTCTGACCTCGCTCGGTATGGTCGAAACCATGCGCCTCGAGGGTCACAGGCGCTCTCGTGCACACCGCAGCGGCATCCAATCTCGGCCAGATGCTGCAGAAGGTCTGTCTCGCGGACGACGTGCCGCTGGTCAACATCGTGCGCAAAGCAGAACAAGTCGAGCTGCTCCGGGGCATGGGCGCTTCCCATGTCTGCAACTCCAGCGAACCGACGTTCATGAAAGACCTGACCGACGCGCTGATCAGCACGGGTGCGACGCTGGCGTTCGACGCCATCGGCGGCGGCACGCTGGCCGGGCAGATCCTGACCTGCATGGAAGCGGCCGCGAGCGCGACGGGCGCCCCGTACAGCCCGTACGGCACGACCACGCACAAGCAGGTCTACATCTATGGCGGACTCGATCGCAGCCCCATCGTCCTCACCCGAAGCTTCGGCATGGCCTGGGGCGTCGGCGGCTGGTTGTTGTTTCCGTTCCTCCAGAAGATCGGACCCCAAGCCTCTCGGAAGCTGCAGGAACGCGTCGCCGCCGAAATCAAGACAACCTTCGCGAGCAGCTACACGCGGGAAGTTTCCCTCGCCGAGGCCCTGACCCTGGATGCGATCGCGGTGTACGGAAAACAGGCGACGGGCGAAAAATACCTGATCAACCCGAACAAGGGGCTCGCCTAACTAGGCGTCCGAGAGAAAAAAGGTATGTGAGCAGCATGAGAATCCTACGCACCCCCGACGAGCGTTTCGAGAACTTGCCCGGCTACCCATACGCGCCGCACTACGCCGAGGTCAGCGTGAGCGGCGATCCGGACACCGCGCTCCGACTTCACTACCTGGACGAAGGTCCGCGGGAAGCGCCACCCATCTTGATGATGCATGGCGAGCCCTCATGGAGCTATCTCTACCGAAAGATGATCCCGATCTTCGTCGAGGCCGGGTATCGAGCGATCGCGCCAGACCTCGTTGGTTTCGGCCGATCGGATAAGCCGACTGAGCGCTCGGACTACAGCTACGCGCGGCATCTCGGCTGGGTGCAGAGCTGGTTCGACCAACTCGCTCTGAACGACGTCACCTTGGTCTGTCAGGATTGGGGCGGGCTTCTCGGAATGCGCCTGGTGGCCGCGCAGCCGGATCGGTTCAGCCGGGTGGTAGCGGCCAACACGATGCTCCCCACGGGCGACATGGACCCGGGCAAAGCCTTCAAGAAATGGCGGCAGTTCTCTCAGGAGACGCCGGTGTTTCCCATCGGTCAGATGCTGCAGCGCTCCACCACCACGGAGCTCTCTGCCGAAATCATGGCCGCCTACGACGCGCCGTTCCCTTCTGAGGAGTACAAAGCCGGGGCGCGACAGTTCCCAATCTTGGTCCCGATCACCCCCGACGACCCGGAGGCCCAGCCCAACCGCGATGCATGGAAAGTGCTACAGGCTTTCGACAAGCCCTGGCTCTGTGCCTTCAGTGACCAGGACCCGGTCACCCGCGGCGCCGATCAATTCATCAAGGCAGTCATCCCGGGCTGTAAGGGCCAGCCGCATACGACCATCAAGGACGGCGGCCACTTCCTGCAAGAAGACAAAGGCGAAGAGCTCGCAAACGTCACCCTCGACTTCATTCGAGCGACCACCCTTTGATCCCAATGTGGCGAATGCGCCCCGCCCGAGGTTTCATGCCCCATCTATTCAACTGTCTCATCCTGTCTTCGTTGTTCGGCGTGCTGGCCCTCGGCGGCTGCAGTGAAAGCTCTTCGACCGTTGGCAACGAGTTGGTCGATCTGCGCGGCGCCCGCTATTGCGAGGTCGTCGCCGTCATCGTCGACGGCGGGTTTAGAGCGGACGTCTACGGCACGCAGGGCCTGAGCGACTGCCCCCTTTCGCAATGGGAGGCGCTCGACCCAGTAGCCATTCAAGAAGAGCTCGGTGCACTCACGGTTTTGATGAACGGTCCGCGTTTCTGGCTCATCGACGCAGTCAAGAGCTTCAGCGAGCCCGGCGAGCCTCGGTTCTTCGGCGAGCTCGAAATGCGCAAGATCGCAACGGTGCAACTCGATCCGGGCGATGTGTCCCAAGCCCCCTACGCCGAGCGCAGCGTCGTCCGCGACACCGAGTTCGTGTTCTTGGCCGGAAGCGAGGTCTACGAGCTCATCGCCCCGGGCGGCAAGGTCTACGTCATGCAGAGCTACGCACACATCGTCGACGACGCCTTGAACGAGGCTGCGCTTCGGGCCCTCGGCGAATCACTCGCATTGCCGGAGGGCTGGGTCTATCGAACAAGGGTCGTCGATGAAGACTACGTCGTCGTCGACCAGGATGGTATTGCGACCGTCGTCCAGGACGAGCTGCAAAACACGTATCAGCTCGCGGGCGTCGAGGAGTAGCGGGCCAGCGGCCGCAACGCTCCCTGCCGGGCCGAAGACGCGGCCACCAAGGTCGCGTGCAATCCCTAGTCCTCCAGCAAGCGCTTCGGATGCTTACCGTCCACAAAGCCCATGAACGGCGCGTGAATGCTGTACCCAAGCATCCGCTGAATGTGCTCGCTGCACCGCTTCACCGTCTCGCGCGATAGCGAGAGGCTGTAGTTCTCCTGGGTGCGGCACCAGGGCGCACAGTATTGGGCCGACACACACAGGCGCGCGGCGTCGCTTCGGTTCGCGCCGCCGCCGTGCCACAAGGTTCCGACGAAGAACACCACCGACCCCGCGGGCATCACCACCGGCTCGAGCATCGCGAGGTCGGCTTCGGTCGGCATTCGATCGTCCCAAAGGTGGCTCTTTGGAATCACCACCGTGGCGCCGTTCTCTTCGGTGAAGTCATCGATCGCCCAAATCGTCGCCGCCCCGAGAGGAGGGCGCGGCCGCGGCACCCGGTAGAAGGAGTCGTCGGGGTGGAGTGGCTGCGGCGCCTCGCCTGGCAGGATGTTGATCGCTTGCAGTTGCGACAGCAGGTAGTTCGGCTCGAAAATCCGATCGAGACAGCCGAGGATCAACGGATGCTCCACCAAGGGATTGCAGATCAGCGACTTCTCGAAAAAGGCGTATAGACGTTGCGTCTTGAAGCCCTCGAAGTTGTTGCGCCCCGAGTCGAATTCGAAGCGCGGAATCAGGTCCTCTTTGATCTCGGCAACGAGCTCTTCGGAGATGAGATTCTCGATGACGACATAGCCATTCCGCTCGACGGCGTCCATGCATCGGTCCAGCTCTTCGGCAGGCACCTTCGGCTGTGACCCGGCGGTCGAAGTGTACTTCTTCGCAAGCTCGACCGAGCTGTACTCCACGATGTCTCCAACGACGATGCGTCCCATACGTCGACGAGTCTCCAACAGCCCCGCGCCAAGGTCAACGCCCCCCGGGCGCCGTCGACCTTGGCGCGGAGGGTCCGCGATGCGGCGGTCGGCGGACCCCGCTATGGCGTCAGGATCACCGTCGGCGGAGCCGGGGCCCAGGTGCAGTTCGCATCGGGACCGGCGGTCGTCATGGTTTCATCGAGGCCCCTCAGCGAGAACGCGAACTCCAAGTCTCGCAGTGTGAACCCTTGCGCCGTAGCTGATTCTTGGAACGACCAGGTTCCAACGCTAGGATCCGACGCCAGCCCCACGATGGGTGCGCCTTCTACGAGCGCCAACTCACAAGCGCCCGGGGGCTGCCGTGTGGTGATCGGGTTCGGCTCGACGCTGCCGAGGGTCGACGCGACTACAGCGGTGAATCCCTGCACCGAGGCAAAGGGGCTGAACACAGACAGAAAATCGACCGACTCGGGAAGCAGGCCGATGGAAGTTTGGACGGTGTAGTCGACCGGGCCTGGCTCAATCGGCCCAAGGGGCTGTGCCGCCACCGAGGCAGACAGCTCGATCGGGAGCCCAAAGAAGCGGCAGTCCAGCATCGCCGTCACACGCGTGAGCGCCGGGTCGATCATGCTGCACATCTCGATGAGCGTGCATGTCCCCCGGTTGCAGATGCCGTCTTGTCCGTCGACCTCACAGGCAGGGCCGCTTGCAGGCGAGCTGATGCAGCTTCCGTCGTCCGGATTGCAGTAATCCTCGGTACAAGGGTCTCCGTCGTCACAGTCGGGCGCAGGGCTGCACAGGTCGATGGGGTCTGGCCGACGTAGATGGTTGGCGCCTCATCGTAGAGCGCGGTCTCGAAGAAGCGAAACCGTTGGTCGAGGGCCGCCGGAGCTGTCTGTGGGCAGTAGTGTCCGTTCGTCCAAAACTCACAGCCAGGAGTCGGGGGCAGGCCGGGGACCCCGTTCGGCACGTACTGCGCGTATGCACTCGTCGTTTGAGCATCCACGTTGCCCGTCAAGGGAGCCTCGGCTCGCGTGAGGTAGGGAACCGGCTCGGCAACCGGTTCGATCAGTGGCGTCGCTCCGAGGGCGTACACGAGGCTGCGGGTCGCGTTGTTGGGCACGAGCTGGTCGGAATCCCTTCTTGAACCAGGACGCTCGGCTTCTTCAACGTCCCGCCGACTTCGATCGGATTGGCATACATGAACGATACGTGGTTCTGCGGGTCTTCCGGATCGGCGGCGAGTTGGTAGAGCGCGAGGCCGATCCATAGGTCCATCGGGCGCAGGTCGGGGCGAAAAGCGATATCGCGCCCAAGAGCGGAGTGCCCACTCCACCGGGGTTGACGATGTCTTGGAAGAACAGGATTCGGCGCGGCGCGCGCCGCCTGCTACGAGGCGGCGGCCGCAACTTCGGGTGCGTAGGCGACGAATGCTTGCCCTTGTTCGCGCCCTCGCTGATCCCGTCGTAGGTGAGCGGCAGACCAGATCGAGGTCGGGTTTGCCATCGGGCGCACCGAGCGGGACCAGGTCTAGCTCCCTGAGCTCCTGAATGAATCGGATGAACGCAAGTTGCTCGCCGGTGGTCTGCATGTCGAACGAGGCAGAATCCCCGACAAGAGAAGCGGCTCAGGACGGCGATCCTGAGCCTGTTGATTGGACCGGCTTCGCGGTTGAGATTGTCCGTAAAGCCGATGACGGCATGCCCCTTGGCGGCCAAGTATTGGTTCGCCTGGCCGGGGACTTCCGCTTCCGCGCTTCCCGGATTTCCATGTTGGTACATCGTGACGGGGGCGGGCGTCTCCCGAGCCGTGCAAGGGATCGCGAGCGTGAAAGGGACTTCGCGTCTCCACGAGCAGCGGCAGCCCATCCGCGTCGCGGGCGATGCTCTTGCCCGTCCGCCAGTCGGAAGCCTCCCAAGTCCCATAGACCACGGCCTCCAGATCGAACGAGTAGGGGTCCACGCGCTCGATCGTGACGTGGTGGCGGTAGCTGCTGGATTCTCGCGCATCGTAGCGGCGTGAGCGGGAACCGATCGGTCGACCAATCGTGAAGCGCGTCACCAGAGCAATATCGTCGGCAAAGATGGCGGCGATGCCGAGGAAGACCCGCAAGGGCCGGAACGAGAATGTTCCGAACCTGGGCCGCGACATCAGTATCTCCGTCCGTCGGGACGCCGAGCGCCGCCGCCATGAACAACGAAGGCTGCAACGGCCGGTCGACGTCCGCCAGCGCGCGCTTGGTGACGACCAATGCATACCGACCCGTCGATGTCAGCGGGATATGGAAACAAGATGAGCGCGTGCTCCGGCTTGAGCGGGTCACTCGTGGGTGCGACGGCGCGCACGTAGAGCTCGAAGGGAATACGCGACCCGTACGAAGCGCTGCTCGGTCCACATCGAACAAGCCAACGGTCGAAAGTGGATCGAGTGAGCATCGCGCGTCGTGGGCAACGAATCCGTTCCGGGGCTTCTGACAATTCGACGACAAGCGCGCCCAGGGGCTGAATCCGTCGGAGGTGCCGATGGCGTTTCTGATTCTTCCAGATACGTTGATCACGTCGCCGGTGCGTTCAGGAATCGGCAGGTCAGCGCCGACCGCTGGGTGACGAGGAGTCGGGCACGACCCGAATGTCATCGGGGACGTGCGATCGGCTGCGGTCCGCGCGATGGTAGAGAACCTCGGCGCCGCTGCTGTCGGGAGAGGTGGTGAAGTCGAGTGACGTCGGTCCCTCGGGGCCGGTCCATGGAAGCGAGCACAGCGCGTCGTTCGGAAGGTCTCCGAGCGGATTGATGACCAGTCGGAGGTCGTCGTTGCCGAGTCGATGGACGGTCGTGGGGCGAGTCTCATCATCGCAGCTTAGCGCGAAGCCTCCGAGTGCATTGGCCGAAACAGCGTCGGCGAAAACAAGGTCCAACCAGGCGCCGGGAACCACACGCGAGCCGGCGCTCGGGTCACTGCTTGTAGCGACGGCGCGGCGTCCGGAACTTCACCAGCCATCACGCAGGTCACGTCGATGGTCCAGCTCCTACAGTACTCAAAGCCATCGTCCGACACCTCGACCTCGACGGTAAGTTCTCCGGCGGCTTCGCAGGCGTACGTGGTTCCGCCACCAAGCGTCCAGAGCGGGCACCCCCGTCGCCCGCGATCGATGAGCGACGGGTCTCCCTTTCATCGCTGCCCTCGGCGCTCAGAATGACACCTTCGGCGATCGACGTCTGCAGGGAGATGCGATTACCTTGTCAAAGCAGCACATAGGTTGAGCTCCCATTCGCGCGAACCCCCCCGAGAAGCGCTGTGCGCTGAACCAGGCATCACCTCAACTTCCGTCGCGACGCCATCCAGGACGTCGAAACGGCTCGAACCCTCGCAGGTCGTCGCACGATCCTCGGTCGTCGCCGCCAGCGTCACGAGACTGCCTGCCAGCCAGCATCCCGAACACTTCGACCGAGCCTGCGCTAAGTCGCACTCGTGTCGATCACGCCGGCGATCGGGTCGATCCCATTGCCGTGATCCAGTACAGACTTCATCACTGAGCTGTCGTCGGCTAGTTCGAAGCCCAGCTCTGGAGACGCCGCCAGCGCGCCCATCTTCTGCTGTATTCGAGCAGCCGGTACCCAGTAGCGAGAAGCTCAAGAGCCAAGCAAATCCAATGAGTCTCATTGTCATCACCATCCCGCTTGCTACCACCGCGAGCCGGAATCCCACAAGCGCAAACGGGTTCGTGACTTGGATCACCGCGCGCCCGTTCGCCTCAGAAACGCAGCGCATCGCGTGTTGAACCCTTCGAGTTCGGAATTGTGAATTAAGATGAAGCCCCGGGCTCCAACAGCAATCGATCGACCTGACCTCCCATCGCATTCGTGTCGTTTCGTATGGGTGAGATCGCGAGGAGCGCTAGCGGAAGTAGTAGTGTTCGACCGGGTACACCGCCGGCTCGCCGCGCGCATCGAGGCATGGGCGAGCGATCGCCGATGACAACCCTGAACGCCGACGGGTTCGACCGGCGAACTCCTTGAATATCGGTCCGCTATGCGCTTCGTCGCACGCGAGGCATACGTTCCGCTCGAGCGATCGCTTGCTGTACGGATCGTCGGGAAGCAGGTCCGAAGGGTTCAGGAGCCTCCAACTTCGCAGCGCGTGAACGTCGTATGCGTCGTAGGCGGGTTCCGAAAATGCGTAGCGCCCGCACATGCACGAGGGCGCACACTCGGGACTCGTTGGCGATTCTTCGTCAGCGGAACAGAAGAGCGTCGCGCGTGCTTCGTTCGCGGCGCTCACATGCCCGGGGGAGCCTTCGGGAGCCCCCCCCGCCAGGCGCAGCCAGTCGACAGCAGTACGCACGCTGCCATCCCGAACACCGCCATGGTCCGCATCGGGGTCTTTCGCTGTCGAGCGCCGATACCGTTCACAGTCATCACTGAACCGCCAACCGCTCCTTCCGCCGAGCAAGTTACTCAGAACGCCGGGCGTGTCCACTTCGGTTTCTCGAGAGAGGGCAGTGACCTGACCCAGCCCGATTCAAGGGAAACCGCGTCCGCCCAGACACACCCGCGTCTCGGCTCTGACACGCTCTTGACCCGACTTCACCGCATTTCCGCGGGAAACACGATGGCACCCCCGTTGCAGTAACCGCCTCCAACAAGGAGGTCCCCCGTGCCACTCAACCACCGCTGGAGGCGAACGCTGCTGCTCGCCGGCCTGTTCTGCGTCCTCACCGCACCCGCCCTGGCCGAGCCGACGACTGACGACAAGACGCTTTCTCCCTACTTCTTCATCGAGGGTGACCCGACCGTCGACCGTCTCCCGTTAGCCAAGACGGACGTGAAGGTCGACGTGGCCGGCGTCATTGCCAACGTGAGGGTAACGCAAACGTACAAGAACGAAGGCAGCCGGCCGATCCACGCGGAGTACGTTTTTCCGGGATCGACCCGCGCCGCTGTGCACGGGATGCGCATGAAGATCGGCGAGCGGCGTGATCGTCGCGAAGATCAAAGAGCGAGAAGCTGCGTCGAAAGAGTTCGCCAAAGCAAAGGCCGCCGGCAAGAGCGCATCGCTTCTGGAACAGGATCGCCCGAACGTGTTCCGGATGAAAGTCGCGAACATTCTGCTGGGCGACGTCATTGAAGTGGAGCTGCGCTACACCGAGCTTCTCCGACCGACGGACGGCATCTACGTGTTCGTCTACCCAACGGTAGTGGGGCCGCGCTACGCGAGTCAGCGTCACTCCGCCGCGAACCCGCAGGACGGCTGGGTGAGCAGCCCGTATCTCCACGCGGGCAAGAAGCCAACGTACGACTTTGACATGAACGTGACGCTTTCGACCGGCATCGATGTGCAGGCGCTGTCTTGCAAGTCGCACGAAGTGGCTGCGGAATGGACCGGCAAGCGGCGGGTCACGGTTTCGCTCGATGCGTCGGAGCGGCAAGGGGGCAACCGGGACTTCGTTCTGCACTACCAACTGGCCGGTGGGGCGGTGCAGAGCGGCCTGATGCTCTTCGAAGGGAAGGACGAGAGCTTCTTTTTGCTGATGGCCGAGCCGCCCAAGCGCGTCGAGCCGGCCGACCTGCCCGGTCGTGAGTACGTCTTCATCATCGACGTTTCCGGGTCGATGTACGGCTTCCCACTCAATACTGCGAAGCGCTTGATGCGCGACCTCATCGGCCACCTCCGGCCGATCGATACTTTCAATATGATTCTATTCTCGGGCGGATCGACGCAGCTCGCCCCCCGCTCGATCCCGGCAACGCAAGAGAACGTGCGGCGTGCCATCGCGGTACTGGAAGGGCAGCAAGGTGGCGGTGGGACGGAGCTCTTGAGCGGGCTCCGGATGGCGATGGAAATGGAGCACGAGCCTGGGACGTCACGAAGCTTCGTCGTGATCACGGACGGGTACATCGCCGGCGAGACGGAGGCCTTCCAATACGTCCGCAATCACCTCGGCAAAGCGAACGTCTTTTCGTTCGGCATTGGGACCTCGGTGAACCGGTACCTCGTCGAGGGGATCGCAAAGGCAGGTTTTGGCGAACCGTTCGTAGTCACCGACGAGAGGAGGCGGCCTCCACGGCAGAGCGCTCCGGGATACGTGAGCGCACCCGTCCTGACGGACATTCGCGTCGACTCGAGGTTTCCGCGCCTACGACATCGTCCCGACTTCGGTGCCAGACGTCTTGGCGGAGCGACCGGTCCTGGTGTTCGGGAAGTTCGCTGGAAAACCGGCCGGAACGATCATGCTTCGCGGGGTAGGGGGCAAGGGTCCGATGACACAGCGCTTTGACGTCGCCGAAGTCGTAGCTGCCGAAGAGAACCGCGCGCTCTCCTATCTCTGGGCGCGTCAGCGGATCGCAGACCTGTCCGATTTCGGCGCAGCGCTGGGAGTCGAGAGCCCAAAAGAAGAAGTCACTGCGCTCGGCCTTCGATACAGCCTTCTCACCAAGTACACGTCGTTCATCGCAGTCGACGAAACGCCGCGCAACGAGCTCGGCCCAGGTGAAGAGGTCAAGCAACCCTTGCCCCTGCCACAGGGCGTCAGCGACTACGCCGTCGGCGGCCTGACGCAGGGTTCGGAACCCCATCTCGCGCCCCTCCTGGCGTTTGCGGCCGGGGTGTTTCTGACCTGGACGTCGCGGCGCTCACAGTTGCGATACGGCCCATGACCCGCCAACGGATCGATAGCGCAATCGCGATTGTCGCGATGCTGGCGATCACCTATGCGCTCAAACGGCACTACAGCACGGCCGACGCTGAAGCGCTCCAGTGGATACTGGCCCCGACTGCCTGGCTGGTAGAGACGGTCTTCCATGCACCGTTCGTGTTCGAACAGCACGTCGGCTACGTCAATACCGAGCTGCGTTTCGCGATCGCGCCCTCCTGCGCCGGCGTCAACTTCATGATCATCGCGATCTGCTCTGCGGCGGTCGGCTTTGTCAGCCAGATGCGAACGCTGCGCGCCAAGCTAGCGTTTCTACTCATCAGCGTGACACTCGCCTATCTGGCCACCCTCGGCGTCAACACCGCCCGAATCGTCATCGCACTGCTCCTGCGAGCCCATTCGATGTCAATCGCGGGGCTGTCGCCCGCGCAGATTCACCATGCCGAAGGCATCGTCGTCTACTTCACCAGCCTCTGCGCCCTCTACCTCCTGGCCGATCGCCTCCTCGCCCGCCCCGACAAAGTCCGACATGAAACGCCTCGTCATTCCCCTGGCCAGCTACCTCGCGGTCACCATTGTCGTCCCCATCCTAAACGGCGCCCCAGTGGACGCGGACTTCCTAGAGCACCACCCTCCCGGTCCTCATCGCGGGGACACTCTCGCTCTTCATCACGGGGAATTCCCACTCTTGCGTCGATTTTTTTTTTTTTTTTTTGCGGGCCTGGCGATCACCCTCCCGCTCCTCATCACGGGGACACTCTCCCCACTCTTGCGTCGATTTTTTTTTTTTTTTTTTTTTTTTTTTTTTTTTTTTTTTTTTTTTTTTTTTTTTTTTTTTTTTTTTTTTTTTTTTTTTTTTTTTTTTTTTTTTTTTTTTTTTTTTTTTTTTTTTTTTTTTTTTTTTTTTTTTTTTTTTTTTTTTTTTTTTTTTTTTTTTTTTTTTTTTTTTTTTTTTTTTTTTTTTTTTTTTTTTTTTTTTTTTTTTTTTTTTTTTTTTTTTTTTTTTTTTTTTTTTTTTTTTTTTTTTTTTTTTTTTTTTTTTTTTTTTTTTTTTTTTTTTTTTTTTTTTTTTTTTTTTTTTTTTTTTTTTTTTTTTTTTTTTTTTTTTTTTTTTTTTTTTTTTTTTTTTTTTTTTTTTTTTTTTTTTTTTTTTTTTTTTTTTTTTTTTTTTTTTTTTTTTTTTTTTTTTTTTTTTTTTTTTTTTTTTTTTTTTTTTTTTTTTTTTTTTTTTTTTTTTTTTTTTTTTTTTTTTTTTTTTTTTTTTTTTTTTTTTTTTTTTTTTTTTTTTTTTTTTTTTTTTTTTTTTTTTTTTTTTTTTTTTTTTTTTTTTTTTTTTTTTTTTTTTTTTTTTTTTTTTTTTTTTTTTTTTTTTTTTTTTTTTTTTTTTTTTTTTTTTTTTTTTTTTTTTTTTTTTTAAAATTTTTTTTTTTTTATAAAAAACCACTCTTGCGGTGATACTTGCGGCGTGAGCGCACCCGCCTGGAATAACATGATCGCCCGAGCTACCATCCAACCCTCTTGATCACCTCCGTCGACCACATTCACATCCACGCCTCTGACCCTATGGCGACGATTCGGTTCTACGAGTCCTGCCTCGGCGCCGAGCACCTGGGGTCGATTCCTTCGGGTGAGGGTGGCCGGAACCACGGCGTGCTTCTCGGCGGGCAGATCTTGGTCATCAGTGAGTTCCCGGCAGGCATGACGCCGGCGGATCCGCCCGAAGCCGGGGAGGGCGCCCTTCGCTCTGGGTTCGGCGTGGCGCACTTCGGCGTTACGACCACCGACCTGGACGGCGATCTGGCACGCCTCGGTGAGGCAGGCGTGCACGCTCACGCCGACCCGCGACGCACCGGCTCAATCCGCTACGCATACGTGACCGCCCCCGACGGCGTCGTCATCGAGCTCGTCGAGCTCCACTTGCCCGCCACCTCGCGCGGCTTTGCCGGTGGTCAACGGCGTCAACCGGGCGATCCATCTCACCCGACGCGCACTCGCCAAGCAACTCTTCAAGTAGGGGGTCTCCTACGCGTCGATCCGCTTCGACGCAGAATCGGCTACTTACGTGCAACCCGAGCGACAACGAGCCGGAAGCTTCAGCTAGAGCTGTGTCCTTCGACGCCGCACAAGCAGCCCCAGCAGAGCCAGGCCCAGCCAGCCCAGAAAGCCTGTCGGATTCGATCTGACAGCAGCCGCCGGCGGTCGTGAGCCCCATGCTGTCGATGCTTGGCACAGTCGCGTTGTGCTGCGCCAGCGCCTGTTCGATCGCCGCGCTGTTGTCGGTCACGACCGTTCCCGGGCCGCTCGTCGACAGCTGCGCGACGATCGCATTGGCCGGAGGCGCGCCGTCTTCATCCGGGTTCCAGGGCCAGGTCCTGGCGCCCGGCGGCAGTCGAACGACCCTGCCGTCTTCGAGCTCGACGCGCGACGGCGCTTCGTCGAACGTGATCAACGGATCGCATTCGATGATCCGCTCGGCGCCATGCACGTTGTCGACGTCTTCGAGGTCGGCGTTGAAATCAAACAAGGGGTCGAGGTCCATTTCCGGCGCGGACAGTGTCGTGTAGAAGCGCGTCACGTAAGGAAGCGACGCCATGAGCTCGCTGGTTTCCAGCATTGGCTCGATGACCTCCGCCGAAAGCGCATCCATGAACGCCTCGGTGTTGAACGGAGTCAGCGGGTTGGTGCACTGAGGACACTGGACGAACGCATCGAGCTCGTCCGCGGGCAAAAAGTCCTCGAGCACGCCGAGATACCCATCCCAGAGCGCGAAGCGAGTGCTCTGCACCAGGACCTCTTCGGATGAAAGGACGGGGAGGTTGAGCTGGAGCAGCTCCCACTGCTCGCGCTCGAAGTCCGTCACGACCACGTTCTCGTATGCGTCGGCTGGGCCGGCCCGCTCGGTCACGAAACCTTGGCCGCCGGCCTCATTTCCCGCGGCCACCACGACCTGGTTGTAGTTGCTGCCGCCAGTGAGCCAGTCGATCAGCGCTTCGTTGAGCTCGAGCGAGCGGTAGTTGACCGGGACGGCGCGGCTTTCGCCGAGCACCCAGACCATCACGCCCATGTCGTCGTTCGCCGCTACTGCGGTTGGACGAATGGGAATCATGGGCTGATCCGAAACGTAGGTCATTCGAATCGGCCGGATCGTGCCTTCGTCATTGCCCTTGGTCAGCCGAAACGCGATCAGGTTCATCCCGTCTTCGAGGTACGAGCCGAGCAGGTCGGAGATATCCTCGGGGTCGCCGCCCGGCGGAACCACGTCGTAGCCCTCGTCGGTAAGCCATTCGACCGCCACGTCGCCGACGCGGTCGAAGATGCCTTCGGGCTGGATGACCACATAGTCGTACGGACCGACGTTCCCCTGCGCCAGGACATTGATGCCGCCGCCGCCGCTGCCACCCGCGCCGCCACCGCCGAAGTCCCCATCGGAGTCGACAATGCCGCTCGGGAAGCGAATCTAGTGCCATCGTCCAGACACTCGCCTTCGACGCGGGTCGTCAGATTGTACTGCGGGTTGCTCGCGAGTTGGAGTCTGGTGAACGCGAGATCCGACGACACTTCGATGTCTGGAACCCCGGGGACCGGCAAGACCCAGGCGAACTCTTCAGACGGCCCTTCGTATTGGATCTGAACGACGGCGGTGACCGTGCCATCCGCGTTCTTCGAAAAGATGATCCGTTCGGCCGCCTGATTCACCGGCGCCGAAGCGGAACAGAAAAGCCCGCCACAGGCCTGAGCCGGCGTCGCCGGCGTCAGTAGCGAAAGTGCGAACAAGAGAAGCGGCGCAGAAGAGAAAGTTTTACTGACATTTTCGTCATCCTATCTAAGAGAGCCCTACCGTGCACAACGAGCAGCCTTTTTGCCAACCAATTCGATCGAGGGCCTAGTGCTCCAACTTGGGTGAGCTTCGTATTGATCCTTTCTGTGATAAAAGAGGCGAATCGAGGCGTTTGAAAGATGAGAGTCGGAAACCTGTTCATGATCACGCTGCTCGCCGGCATCCTTTCGGTCGCGGGCTGCGGTGAGGATGAACAGGCAATGGGCGGCACGGGCAGCATCGATGGCGCCGGCAGCACAGGCGGCGCCGGCGGCACAGGCGGCGACGGCAGCACGGGCGGCTTCAGCGGCGAGGTTCCGTACCAGGTCTGCACTCTCGGCCTCTGCATGGAAGACGAGTCGATAGGTGCTTCCTGCCTCGAGGTCTACGATCGCTGCGTTGGCCAAGGTCACTACCCGAGGTCGTGCAGAATGGACGCCGACAAGACCTGCGGCGTGTTCGGCGAAACCGGTCCGTACTAGCCCCCGCTAGCCACGCCGTGGACTATAGCGGGGCATTCGAGCGTCGCCCCGGAATCGCACCCCATCAATCACTGAGCTCGACGGCATCGAGATCTTCTATGAATCAAGATGAAGACCTGAGCCGAGTGCACGCAATCATTCAGGTTATCCCTCATGCTTCGGAAGCCGACGAACCCTCGCGTACGAGAGCTACCAGACCTTGCAAGACAGTCCCGCTCGATCTGGTGTATCGAGGAAGCCTACCCGGCGTCCCTGACGCTTCTGGAGGTGTAGATGGAACGTGTCTCCCGCTTCTCGCCCGTGCTCTGGGCCATGGTGCTCGCCCCGGCGCTCCTCCAGATCAGCGACTGCAATAAGCCGACTGGGAACACGCTCCTCTCGCTGCTCGAGCTGATGCGAGCGGCGAGAACCGCGTCATCGGTTTTGTGTCGAGCCAAGCGACCTACGATGTCTGGGTTCCACTCGGCATGAGCACCGTGACTGTGCGCGCGGAGTCGGTCGACTCCGCGGCCGTGCTATCGGTAGACCACGAGGGTGCGACCTACCCGATGGGGACCGGAAGCGGCGAAGTCGATGTCACGGTCCCTCTCGGATTGAGCTACCTCGTGGTGCTCGTGAGCTCCCCGGGAGGCGCCTTCCGAAGCTATCTGCTGAACGTCACGTACGGTGACGGTCCACCCTGTTTCGACTGCGACGATGGCAGCGAGTGCACGGACGACATCTGCGATCCAGCAGACGGCATCTGCAACAACGTCCCAGTCGAAGACCTCAGCAACTGCGATTTCGCCGGGCAGCCTGGGGCCTGCATGGCAGGAAGCTGCCGGCCGTCGCAAACAAAGACGATTCCGGTCGCCTGCACGAACGGTGTGACCGCCGATCAGGACCAAATGCCCTTCGAGCTCACGGTCGTGACGACGCCGATCGAAGGCGGTACCTCGCCGCAGCCGTTCACCGCGCAGTTCAGCGGTGAGGCAACGTTCCCCCGCTTCTTTCTCGACGCGGTGCAAGCCCCCGTCCCAGGCGGCGTCCGCACCGCCGTCATCGAGGGTTTAACATCGACCGTGTCGGTGCGCTCGGGCGCCACAGGTCCTGACGTTGAGCTAGGCCCCGACGAAGCGGCGATCGTCCCAGGCCCCACTCGTTTCTGCCTGATTCCGCAGGACCAGGTCTGCACCGCGGACAGCGACTGCATCGTGCCACCCTGCCAGCCTCCCATTCTCGTCATCGACTTACCGATCTCAGAAGACTGCGGCCCCGGCGGATTCTGCGAGGGCATCGGCCAGGGGTTTGCCGATGGTCCCGGGGCGCAGTGCAATTTCACCGATGCACCCGCGTACTGCATCGCTGGAGACCTCACCATTCCCTTGGCGGGCCCGGCCGAGGTCTACACGCCAGATTCGTCTGGCGCCGTGCTTTTCGGATGGGCCGAGGACCCAAGTACAGTCACCTGTCCGGACGCCGATCCTCGCTGCGCAAGCAGCGGCGGGACAATCCCAGACAACTCGCTGGCCTTGCCACCGTCGACCTACGGCGATCCAGTGAACGACCCCGCTTCGGTTGGACCCGTCGGTATGCGGCTGACCTTTGACTATGCCTTGTTCGTCGCGATGCAGTGCTCGCTGGCCGAACCAGGGGGTGTTTGTGCCGGCCAAACCGACCTCGCTTGTCTAGACCAGTTCGAGTGCGGAGGTTCGGGGCCCTGTGACCTCAGCGTGGCAGGCGTGGCGATGCCGAGCCCGGACCCAGCCCTGATCCACGTGGCGATCGACGAGCCGGACGTGATCTCCTGTGGTGCCGCCGACTGCAACGATGGCGATCCCTGCAGCATCGACAGCTGTGGAGCGGGTGACGTGTGCGTGCACACCCCGGTCGCCGACGGCGCCGTGTGTGCCAGCAACGGCCTTCCAGGGGGATGCCTTTTGGGGGCGTGCGTGCCGGTGTGCGCCATCCTCGACTGTAGCGACGGCTCGCCCTGCACGACGGATTCCTGTGACGCGCTCAACGGCAAGTGCGCAAACGTAGCCTTGCCCGATCTCAGCGCCTGCGACTTCGGTGGAAATCCAGGCGCGTGCACTGGAGGCGCTTGCGTCGCGGCCTGTGAGGTCGTCGATTGCAACGACGGCGACGATTGCACGAGCGACAGCTGCGACCCCGGCACCGGAACCTGCAGCAGCGTCACCGCTCCGAACGGCACTGCTTGCGACTTCGGCGGCCTGCCGGGCATCTGCGCCTCCGGGGCATGCCAAGATGCGCAGCTCTGCAGCGGCGTGAACTGCGATGACGGAAACGTCTGCACCGACGACGTCTGCGACCCCGCCGATGGGTCCTGCACGAATGGGCCCGTGGCAGCGGCCACCGCGTGCGACTACATGGGGTTGCCCGGGCTGTGCGCGGCCTCCACCTGCGGGCTGGCGTGCAACGTTCTCGACTGTGACGACGGGGACGACTGCACCGACGACCTCTGCGACCCCTTCGTCGGGACCTGTACCAATGCCGCCAGTGCCGATGGGGCCGTTTGCGACAGCGGGTTCGGACAGTGCCAAACGGGAATCTGCCAACCGAGCGCTCCGGTCTTTTCATCCCAGACCAAAGGGATTCCAGTCACTTGTGTCGGGCCGGACGCCCCACAGACGACCCTTCCTTTCGATCTCACCATCGCTACGACGCCCATCGTCGGCGGCGCGGACCCGCGCGCCTTCACCGCCGAGCTGAGCGGGTCGATCCTCTATCCGGAGGCAGCCCTCGACGCTCTGCAGTTTGCGGTACCGGGAGGGGCGCAGGGCGTCTTTCTCTCCTACTCCCGCCTGCACGTCACGGTGCGCGCAGGCACGTCAGGACCTGACGTACTCCTCTCCTTCGACGAGACCGCGACCCCAAATACACCCACGCGCTTCTGCCTCTTGCCCGCAGGCCAGGTGTGCACTTCGGATGCCGACTGCATCGCAGGCTGCAACGCTCCGGTTCCCGTCGTCGACGTGCCGACCAGCAGCGATTGCACAGCTGGCGGCGTTTGTGACTCGCTCGGCAAGACCGGCGCGGGGTCGCAGTGTGAAGCCAACGATTATTGCGTGACTGGGGATCTGCCTTTGGCGGTCGGCGCGCAGACCGCGACCTATGTTCCGGACGCGTCCGGAGTGGTGGTCTTTGATTGGGCAGTCGGTTCTGGCGGCTCTTTCTACTTTTACGGTGAGTCGTCAGGAGTCCAGCAGTTGCTCGCCTGCCTGTCTACCGATCCGCCCGATTCCGCCCTGGTGTATTTCCCAATCGACTCGAGCGCGCCGGTCTGGTGCAACGGGGTCGACTGCAACGACGGTTCGGCATGCACCAGCGACTCTTGTCTGCTCCCGGGCGGGACCTGCGACAACACCTTGCTTGCCGATGGCACCCTTTGTGATTTCGGCGGCCTGCCGGGAAGCTGCGCCTCCGGCGCTTGCATTGCGGTCTGCGATGCCACCGACTGTGACGACGCGAACCCTTGTACGGCCGAATCGTGCAATGCGACCAATGGCCTGTGCGACAGCACCATTCTCGACGGCTCGAGCTGCGACCTGAGCGGCACCGCCGGTGTCTGCGTCGGGCCGACCTGCCTGGCTGTTTGCGATGTCGTCGGCTGTGACGACGGGAACGAATGCACGACCGACAATTGCGACCTCGCGACCGGTTCGTGCACCAATCCTGTTGCCGCCGACGGAAGCGCCTGCGACTTCGGAGGCCTTCCCGGTATCTGCATCTCAGGCCTGTGCGAGGACGCGATGCTCTGCGACGGCGTCAACTGCGACGACGGAAACATCTGCACCGATGACTCCTGTGACCCACAAGACGGCCTCTGCGACCATGATCCTGTACCGAGCAGCGTCTCCTGCGACTTCGGCGGCGTGCCTGGAGCCTGCGTGGACGGGACCTGCGAGTCGGAATGCGCGCTGGTCGACTGCGGCGACGGTGATGACTGCACGGCCGACGTTTGCGACCCGATCGATGCCTCGTGCAGCAACCCCTTTTACCCCGACGACACGCTTTGCGATTCGGGCTACGGCAGGTGCCAATTGGGCAGCTGCGACCCCATCCCTGCCAACGAATGGACCACGCAGTCGCAGGTCGTCACCGTGGCGTGCACCAACGGCGTCACCGCGAGCCAAGAAGTGTATCCGTACGAGCTCACGGTGCGAGCCACCTCCATCGACGGAGGCGCGTCACCACAGCCGTTCACCGCGGAGTTCGCTGGTATCGGGAAGGTGCCTCAGTGGATCCTCGATGCGGCACAAGGGGCAGTCCCGGGCAACGTGCGCTCCGCGATCATCGAGGGCTACACATCGACCGTGTCGGTCCGCTCCGGCGCAACGGGTCCTGATGTCAAGCTTGGCCCCGACGAAGCAGCGATCGTTCCAGGGCTGACACGGTTCTGTACCCTTCCACAGAGCACCGTCTGCACCGCGGATAGCGACTGCACCGTGCCGCCCTGTAAGGCTCCGGTTCTCGTCATTGATTTTCCGATCGCAGAAGACTGCGGTCCGGGTGGGTTCTGCGAGGGTATTGCTCAAGGGTTTGCCGACGGTCCCGCTGCCCAGTGCAACCGCACCGCTGCACCGGAGTACTGCATCGCTGGGGACCTAGCCATCCCGCTCGGCGTGGATGCAGCCATCTACACGCCGGACCCGTCCGGATCGGTGCTCTTCGGATGGGCCGATCAAGGGGTGCCCGGCCTCGTGACCTGTCCGGCTGCCGCACCCGATTGCCAGGAATCGTTCATGCCGGACGGTTGCTACGACGTGCCGGAGGCGATCTATGGAGATCCCATCGGCAACCCGGCCTCGATTGGCCCCATCAGCACTCGCCTAAACATCGCCGGTGCCCTCTTCATCGCGTTCGAGTGCGCGGGTGCCACCGCCGGCGGTATCTGCGCGTCGGGGGAGGGCTGCATCGTCGACGCCGACTGCGCCACCGCACCATGCAGCTCCACGGCCGACGTAGTCTGCCCCACACAGGACGCAGGCCTAATCTCTTTCCCAATCAATTGATTACGCCGCAGTGCCGGCCGTTTCTCGGGCGCTTTCGCTACCCGCCCAACACCGTCTCTATCCGCCGAAACACATCATCGATGACCTTCGCCTGCGGCAAGAGCGTCACGCGGAAGTAGTTGCGGTACTCGACGTTGAAGCTGGAGCCTGGCGTCACCAGCACCTGCTGCGTCTCCAAGAGCTCCATCGCGAAGTCGAGGTCGTCGAAGCCGGGCAGCTTGTTCGTGTCGGCGCCGACGAACGCGTACATCGCACCGCCAGGCGGGAGCAGGTGCAGGTACTCGCTCGCTTCGACGCCTCTGATCACGGCTTGCCGAGACTCGTACAGACGCCCGCCCGGACGAACCAGCGCCTTGAGGCTCTGATAACCGCCCAGTGCCGTCTGTACGCCCCACTGCCCAGGCACATTGCTGCACAAGCGGAGCGATGCGAGCAGATCCAGACCCTGCAGGTAGTCCCCCGCGAGCTCGTTGGTACCATTGAACACCACCCAGCCCACGCGGAAACCGCAGGCACGGTAGACCTTCGACAGCCCGCTGAACGTCCCGCAGAGCGTATGCTTCACCATCGGCGCAACCGGCACGAACTCCGCATCGTCATACACCATGCTGTCGTAGATCTCGTCACTGAACACCGCGAGATTGTGCCGTTCCGCGAGCGCGACCATCGCCTCGAGCACTTCGCGGCTGTACACGGCGCCCGTGGGATTGTTCGGGTTGATGATCACGAGCGCGCGTGTGCGATCCGTAATCAGGCTGGCAAGCGCATCGAGGTCGGGCTGAAATTGCTTCTCCGGCGTGCAGGGGTAGTGCACGGCTTTGCCACCGTTCAGCGTGACCGAAGCGGTCCAAAGCGGATAGTCGGGGCTCGGTATCAGCACTTCGTCGCCCTGGTTCAGCAGCGCGCGCAGTGTCAGGTCGATGAGCTCACTGACCCCGTTGCCGATGAACACATGCTCGGCCGTCACGTTCATGATGCCGCGTTCCTGCTGCTGCAGCACCACCGCCTCGCGCGCCGGGAAGATGCCCTTCTGATGACAGTACGCCTCGCTCTCGGGCAGGTTCTCGATCATGGCCATGCGCATGGTTTCCGGCGTACGGAAGCCAAACAGACCGGGGTTCCCAATGTTCAACGAGATGATCTCGTACCCCCGACGCTCCATCTCGTGCGCGCGCTGCGCTAGCTGCCCGCGTATCTCGTAGCGAACATCGTGTAGGTTCTCGCTGCTCTTGATTTCTCTGCTCATCGATCAGGCCCAATCCGACTCGACCTAATGCAAGAAACCCCCGCTCGTGTCGAGCGAATTCGGGGACACGCTCCCCCTTGCGAGCCTTCTGATTTCAAGCACTTGAGAGGCCCCGCGCGAAAACTACGAAGTCTCGCCCTTTTCGACCTCGACGATCCGTTCAGCGAGCCGATGAAAGTCAGCCTCCACGATGTCCGGCCTAGGATAGAGAGGATTGAGCACCATTCCGGGTCGCAGCAGATACGCACCGGCGCAGCCAGCTCGCATCGCGCCTGCGATGTCCCAGTCGTGCGCTGCCACCATCCGCATCTGGGCGGTCGTGACGCCGAGCCGCGTCGCGGCCGTCTCGTACACCTCGCGAGCCGGCTTGAACTTACCGCTTGCCTCCACCGACATGATTTCGTCCAGCAAGGGAGCGACCCCCGCCTTGCTCAGCTGTCCCTCTCTCAGCGTGTCCCCTCCCCCCTCGCACCGCCGCATCCCCAAACACGCGCTCAAAAGTCGAATCGAGCACCCGCAGATCGAGAAGCGTCTCGTTGACATCAAACACCAGCACCCGAGCCATCCGAAAACTTACCACGGAAACCCGTGTTTTTGGGGAAACCGGGCCTCGTGCTACCGTGGCCGCCTCTCGGAGGTGCTGGATTGGAACGCGAAATTCGGGTCGGAATATGTGGTTGCGGCGTGATCGGCGAAGGCCTGGTGAAGGTCTTGCTAGAGCACGCGGACGTCATCAGCGCGCGCGCGGGCGCGCACATCAAGCTCGCCGTAGTGGCGGACAAGGAGCAGGCCCGGCTCGACATCGTTCGCGCGCTCGATCCGAACGTGGTCTTGCTCGACGACGCGTTTGAGCTCGCCAAGAGGGACGACGTCGATATCGTCGTCGAGCTCATCGGCGGCGTCGCAGTGGCCGAGCGATTGGTGCGCACGGCATTGGAGGCGAACAAGCACGTCGTCACCGCGAACAAGGCGCTACTCGCCGAGCGGGGCGCCGCATTGTTCGAGCTTGCAGCGGCCAATGGCTGCGATTTGTACTTCGAGGCGGCAGTCGCCGGCGCCATCCCCGTGATCCGAGTGATTCGCGAGTCGCTCGCTTCCGATCACATTCGCTCCGTCCGGGGCATCATCAACGGAACCAGCAATTACATCCTGTCCAGCATGGCCAACGAGGGAGCCGCTTTCGCCGATGCGCTCGAGGCCGCGCAGGAGGCCGGGTTTGCCGAGGCCGACCCAACGCTGGACATCACCGGCGGCGATGCGGGGCACAAGCTAGCGCTGATCGCCGGCCTCGCCTTTGGGGCTCGCGTGCTGCCAAGCGAGATTCTGACCGAGGGCATCGAGCAGGTCGATCCGCGCGACATTCAATACGCGCGAAACTTCGGCTACGTGATTCGCCCCCTCGCCCTTGCAGAACGCCTCGAGAGCGGCGCCCTCGATTTGCGTGTCCATCCGGCCTTGGTGCCCAAGAGCGATCCGCTTGCGCACGTCGACGGCGCGCTCAACGCCGTGGCAATTCAGGGCGAAATGGTCGGGCCTAGTTTCCTCTCCGGCCTCGGGGCCGGCGCCGGTCCCACGGCCACCAGCGTGGCGGGCGACATCATCGACATTGCGAAGAACTCACTTGCGGGCGCGCCGCTCCGGCGATGGCACCTCCCATCGGCGGGCGAGCAGACGCTCCAAGCCGCGGGCGACTTGTCGTCCCGCTACTACCTCCGATTTACCGTAAGAGACGAGTCGGGTGTGCTCGCCGCGCTATCCGGCAAGCTCAGCGATTCCGGCATCTCTATCGAGCAGATGGTTCAGGACAGAGATGCCGGCGACGAAGGCACCGCGACGATCGCCATGCTGACCCACCATGCGCGCGAGGGCGAGGTGCGAGCCTCCCTGAACGCGATCGACGGCACGCATCTCACCACGGCCCCAACGCACCTCATCCGCATCGTCGAGTAGGAAAACGAACCGGGGACACGATCCTCTTCCTAGCCCTGGCCCGACGTGCACTCGCAGCTGAGCTGCAACTCGTAGACGCCCGTCAGAACGGCGCCCGGCAGTCAAGACCTGGGCTCCAACACGTTCTTCCCGGGGCAATCGTGCTCTCCGGCGTGCGCGTTGCGGCGGGCGGTGTCAGAGTTCCGCCGAGCTGCGTGGAAGAAGACCCCCACAACGGCGTGACCGGACCCGTTCATCGTCGTCGGGAGCTCGTGATCGAGGAGTTCCCGCGCGCCGAGGTGTCGCGCCTCTACGTCGATCTGGTGGCCAATGGGCTCGCCCAGGACATTCTGCTGCCCGTCTTGGTTGCCCGCGGAAGGCACGAGGGCCCCGTGTTCGGATTGACCGCGGCCGTTCATGGCAATGAGCTCAACGGCATCCGCGTCATTCACGACCTCATGCACAAGCTCGATCCGAAGCAGCTCAATGGAACGGTCGTTGCTGTCGTAGCCGTGAACGTGCCCGGTCTTCATCGGCACCAGCGCGAGTTCGTCGACGGCACTGATTTGAACGACATCTTTCCGGGTCGGAAAGACGGGAACGTGGCCGAAGCGTACGCGCACCGGATTCTCGACCGCATCGTCAACCGCTTCGACTACTTGGTCGACCTGCACACCGCTAGCTTCGGTCGCGTGAATTCCGTTTATGTTCGGGCCGACATGACGCACGCCGCGACCGCCACGATGGCCTATTTGCAGCGGCCGCAGATCATCGTTCACAACCCTCCCTCCGACTACACCTTGCGGGGCGCCGCGATGGATCTCGGAATTCCATCGATCACCTTGGAAATCGGCGACCCGCAGACGTTCCAGCCGGGCTACGTGCGATCGTCGCGAATTTGGTCTTCGAGCCGTTTTTGCGGCCGCGGGCATGCTTCCTAGGCGGCCGGTCGCCGAGGGCGCCGAACCCGTCCTCTGTGAGCGTTCCGGTTGGATGTACACCGACCGGGGTGGGCTCCTCGAGGTGCTTCCAGATACCACGGATCTCGTGAACGAAGGCCAGCGGGTTGCGGTGCTTCGAAACGCGTTTGGTGATGTGATCCGAGAGTATCACGCCCCGGAGGACGGCATCGTGATCGGCAAGAGCGTCAACCCGGTCGGTCAGACCGGCGCGCGCATCCTGCATCTCGGGACGCTCGCCTCCGAAGACCATGTCTTCCAACGTCGCGGCGCCGGTCGCGCACAGCTAGAAGTGACTGCCTGATGCGCATCGCTTTCCTAGTGAACGACCGACGAGAGCCTTCCGCCGAGCAGACGACGACGCTACTCATTCGTGCCGCATTGCGCCGGGGGCACGAGGTCTTGGTTAGCGGTGTCGGGGATTTGAGCCAGGTGGAGGATGGCCGACTGCTCGCACAGGGCTGCACCCCCAGCGAGCACGAATCGGCGGCCTTGGTCCGGCAACTTTCCTCGGGCAAAGCATCACCCCGCTCGCTCGACGACTACGATCTTTGCATCGTTCGAACCAATCCTGGAAGAGATGAGTTGCGCCGGGCCGAGCACGTTGCCGCGCTTCGCCTTCTCGAGAGCCTCGAGGAGGGCCAGGTCCGAGTCATCAACAGTCCAAGGGGACTCTCCCGAGCGTTCACCAAGTTGTCGCTTCTCGACGTGCCGAGCAGCCTGCGTCCCCGAACGCTGGTGACTCGAGACCCTGCTGCGATTGAACGGTTCCTCGAACAGGAGTCGGCGCGCATCATCATCAAGCCTCTAGACGGAACGCGCGGGCGGGATGTGTTTGCCCTCGAACCGGGAGCATCGCGCGAAAACGCGAAGCAGATCATCGATGTGGTGCTTCGCCAAGGGTACGCCATGGTGCAGGAGTTTGTGCCGGGTGCAGAGCGAGGGGACGTCCGGGTGACCGTCGTGGGCGGCGAGATTCTCGAATTGGATGGCCGAGCCGCCGCGGTCGCCCGCGTGCCCAGTCAGAATGACTTCCGCAGCAACCTCCATGCGGGCGGAACGGCGCAAGCTGTGGAGGTCAGTGCTTCGATGCGGGAGGCCGTAGCGCAGATTGCGCCCTACCTCGAACGCGAGGGCCTGGTCCACGTGGGCGTCGATTTCGTTGACGGAAAGATTCTCGAGCTCAACGTGTTCAGTCCCGGTGGCCTCTATCCAAGCGAGCGTCTGTATGCCCGGAACTTCAGCGCTGCCGTCATCGAAGCCTTCGAGCGCAGCGTCTGATCGTCAGTCGCGCACCGCGTCGGGCAAGACCTTGCGAGCCCCACGCGCCCCCTGCTTGATCTCTTCGAGAAGCGTGGAGTCATCGTCTAGAGACCGGAACAGGCCACGGCGAAGGCGTCCTTTTTGCGTGAGGAGCCTCGCCGTCATCTTGTCGATGGCGATCGTCGCCAGCACCGTTTGGATGTAGGCCTCGATGAGGTCGTCCGCACCAATGCCAATCGTATTGAAATCGCGGCGGTCCATCAGCAAGAGCCGGTCTGTCGACGCGCCCCAGCTTCCATCGGGTTGGCGCTCGGACAAGTTGGTGCCGAGGACGTCCCATGACGCATCTCCGTCGTCGAGCTCAGCCGGAAGCGGCTTTCTGGAGCGACGCGCGTAAACCGCGAGAGGCCGAAAGCCAGCCTGGCCCCCGCAGACCATCACCCTAAGGTCCGCTACGTAGATGTGACCGCGTCGATCGGGGATCGTCCCCACGTGATAGAAGCGGCCCGCGCGCTCGACAGAGCTCCAAACGTAGTTTCCGATGAGGCTCTGGACGACGTAGCGGTCGTACGGGTCTTCCATCTCCATGAACCGTTCGAGCTCCCGCTGATTGACGATCGTGAAGACGCCTTGCCCTGCATTGCTGTACGGGACCTTCACGACGGCGTGGCCGCCGAAGCGCTGTACCCAAATGGGCACTTCCTCCTTGGTCACGTCACCGATAGTCTGAGGCGTTCGAATCTGAAGGCCGGACGGCTCTAGCTCGGCGTTGTAGATGTCGTACGCTTTCATCGCGACGAGCTTGTTTCGACCGCCCGAGAGGCAGGTCACCACCGGGTTCAAGACGCGGGTGCGGGTCCGAATCGGTATTCGATTCCATGGTTTCTGCGTCACGTAGCGGAACGCCGCGCGCATCGGCCGCCATTGCCTCTGCTCGTCTCGCACTTCGAGTAGGCCGTCGGCGAATCGAGCCGGTGGGTCTTCGGCGCCGTCAGGAAAAGGAGTCAGGAAGACCGTCTCGCCGGTGAGATCGGCGATGACAGCGGCGTAGCCAGAGGCTTCCATGTAGTTCTTGTCGAAAAGGACCGCCAACCCTCCTGAGGCTGCTTTGCGCTTCGAAATGAGGGGCATGAAGGCCGTTTCGATCAGCTTGCGGTAGCCGGCTTGCTCATCGTCGTCGGAAGGGATCGGCATCGACTTGTTGCCCGAAGGGCAGGAGTTGGTCTCGATCACGACTAGACGCCGATTGCCCGCAGCGGTCGTCGTACAGAAGAGGTCTGCACCCGCCCACCTGAAGTACTTCGGGGTGTAGGCCAGCACGCTCGTCAAGTACTCGGGGTCGACCCTCGGATTGAGGTGGCAGTAGCGATTGACGATGCGTTGATTCGACATCCGCAGGAAGAAAGACACCAGCGGGTGGATCTGCGCGTTCAGAACACGGCTGTAGAAATGGTTGCGCGGTTCGAATGATTCGGGAGCGACGGCGCTGGCATACGGGCTGTCCAAAGAAGCGCGAGAAGCTGTGACGTCCATGACTCGTGCGCAATGCTGCGCCTCCGCTCTCCTCCATGCAAGCGGGTGCCGCCGCCGGCAACGCGTTTCAGCGGGCGTTCAAAGGGAGGTAGTCCCGGCTCTTTGCGCCCATGTAGATCTGCCGTGGTCGACCGATGCGCAGCTCCGGATCCTCCATCATCTCCTTCCAGTGTGCGATCCAGCCCGGGATCCGGCCGATGGCGAACATGACGGTGAACATCTCGGTGGGGATCCCCATCGCGCGATAGATGATGCCGCTGTAGAAATCGACGTTCGGATAGAGCTGACGCTCGATGAAGAACTCGTCCGACAAGGCCACCTCTTCGAGTCGGCGAGCGATGTCGAAAAGCTCGTCCTCCAGCTCGAGGTGGCTGAGCAGACGGTCCGCGTAGGTCTTGAGGATCGTCGCGCGCGGATCGAAGTTCTTATAGACACGGTGCCCAAAGCCCATCAGCCGGCGCTCGCGGTTCTTGACCTGGCGCATGAATGCCGTGGTGTCGCCGCCCTCGGCGCGGATTTCCTGGAGCATCTCGATCACTGCCTGGTTGGCTCCACCGTGAAGCGGCCCCCACAAGGCGGAGATGCCTGCACTGATGGCCGCGTAGAGGTTTGCCCGGCTGGAGCCCACCAAACGGACCGTGGACGTCGAACAGTTCTGTTCGTGATCGGCATGCAATATCAGCAAGACGTTGAGTGCCTTGACGAGCACCGGGTCGGGTTCGTAGCCCCGGTCGGCCTTGTGCGAGAACATCATGTGCAGCAAATTCGCGCAGTACTTCAGCTCGTTGCGCGGATAGGCCACCGGTCTGCCCTGTTGCTTCTGGTAGCTGAACGCCGCAATGGTCCTGATCTTCGACAATACGCGTGCGATGTGGTGCTCGTCGTGCGTGTCGGGCGCAAGGCTGTCCGGATAGTACGCAGAAAGCGCGCTGGCCATCGAAGACAAGATCGCCATCGGATGTGCATGAGACGGAAAACCGTCGAAGAAATGACGCATGTCTTCGTGCAGCATGCTGTGGTGGGTGAGAAGATCCGAAAACTCCTCCAACTGCGTCGGTGTGGGAAGCTCTCCGTAGATGAGCAGGTAGCTCGTCTCGACGAAGGTAGACTCCTCCGCCAGTTGCTCGATGGGGTAGCCGCGGTAGAGCAGGATTCCTTCTTCGCCGTTGATGAATGTGATTTCGCTCTTGGTCGCTCCGGTGTTCATATACCCGGAGTCGAGCGTAATGAGGCCCGTGTCTTTGCGCAGGCTTCGAATATCGAACGCTTGCTCGCCGTACGAGCCTTCGACTATCGGCATCTCATAGCTCTTCCCGCTGTACTCTAGAGTTGCTCTCTGACTCATATGCTTCCTCCGGCTTGCTCCGCGAGTCTACCGCCGCCGGAGAAACAAGATCAACTCGAGCAAGTCCCCAGACGGACCCAACTTCCCTTTTCTTGACGATCCTCAGATCCAAAAGCCCCTTTCGCACGTCTCACGAGGAGAACATGGGAATCGCGCCGGGCTTCGGCGGGTTTCTCGTCTGCGCTCGTGACTCTGCGATAGCTTGATCCCGAGAGGAACCCCTATGCGATTTCGTACCGCTCTTCCCTTCACCTTCGCCCTCATGGTGTCGGCGCTCCTGGCCCTGACCGCTACCGCGCAGCCCCTGAAACCCACCGATGTGCCGGACAGCCTCAAGCCCTGGGTGCCCTGGGTATTGCACGCCGAGCCCAACCATCTGTGCACCATGGCGGGCGGGGCGGCCATCTGCCGCTGGCCAGGCCCCTTGGCGCTGACCGTGGACGAAGAGGGCGCGCGGTTCGAGCAACGCTTCTTTCTCGACCGCGATGGCGACGTTCAGCTGCCTGGCAGCCGGACGCTGTGGCCGCAGGACGTGCAGGTCAACGGCAAGCCGGTCGTCGTGCTTCAAGAAGGCGAGCAACCGGTGGTGCGACTGCCGTTGGGTGAGCACGTAGTAACCGGGGAGCTCAGTTGGGTCACAGCGCCCGAGTTGCTGCCGGTGCCGAACCAGACGGCGATCGTGCAACTGCAAATCAAAGGCGAGCGCGTCCGCAATCCGCGGCGCGAAAAGGGGGGTGAGGTCTGGCTCGGGGCGAAAGAAGAAGTCGAGACGACCGTCGAAGGCCTCGAAGTCGAAGTGCATCGGATGATCGCCGACGCGGTTCCAATGCAGGTCACCACACGCCTCGTACTGCACGTGTCGGGCCGGGCGCGTGAGCTCAACTTCAAGGACGTGCTGCTCGCCAACACCGTCCCCATCGCAGTCACTTCGCAGCTGCCGGTACGCCTCGACAAGCAGCGCCGGCTGAGCGTGCAAGTCCATGCCGGAACGTACGAAGTCTACATCGTCGCCGAGGTCGAGGGTGATCTGGACGAGCTCGCCGCGCCCAAGCCGCCCTCGCCGTGGCCCTCGCTCGAGACCTGGGTCTGGTCGGCGGACGAAAGCCTACGCCAAGTCGAGCTCTCCGGTGCTCCCAACATCGACACCTCACGCGCATCGCTTCCTGCCCACTGGCGCGACTTGCCCGCGTATTCCTTGACTCCGGGACAGTCGATTTCGTTCAAAACAACCCGCCGCGCCAAAGCGGAAGCCGAACCGAACGTAATCCAGCTCCTGCGCGAGCTCTGGTTAGACGTCGATGGAACCGGCTATTCCGTGCGTGACCACATCACGGGGCAGCTTCGGCGCAGCCATCGCCTGATCATGGAGGAAGGCACGCTCGGACACGTCACGCTCAGCAATGAGGGACAGTTGATCAACGATCTGCGATCCGACGGCCCGGCGCAAGACGCCCCTGTGCCGCGCGGGGTCGAGATCCGAAGCGCCGAGCTCGAGATGACCGCCGAGTCCCGGCTCGACGAGTCGCGCTCGTCATTCCCCGCGGTAGGTTGGTCCGAGAACATCGAGCGACTCAGCGCGCGTCTGCGTCTGCCGCCGGGCTGGGATGTGCTGGCGATTTCGGGCGCCGACGACACATCGAAGACCTGGCTGTCGCGTTGGGATGTATTCGCGATCTTTTTCGTGGCGCTGATCGCGATCGCCTCGCTTCGTCTGCTCGGTCCGCTCTGGGGGCTCCTTGCGCTCCTCGTGCTCACGCTGACTTTTCATGAGAACGGCGCTCCGCTCTTCATCTGGGTGGTGCTACTCGCGCTACTGGCGTTGCGGCGCGTGGTGACGAGTCCGCGCTGGAGCCGCGGTCTGAGCACCCTCTGGTGGGGTGCGGGCGTGGCGCTCGTGCTGATCGCGGTGCCGTTTTGCGTGTCGCAGCTGCGCACTGGCTTGTTTCCGCACGTCGGTGACGGCTGGAGCGCTTGGGACGCGATGCCGTGGCTCCAGGCATGGACCGTAGTCGTCGTCGCCGTGGCTGCCTATCGCACGGCCGAGGTCCGACGCCTGAGTGGGAAGACCGTGCTGGGCTTGTTCGCCGCCGCCGGCATCCTCGGTGTCTTGGTCGCGGTCATGTTCGGCGGATTCGCCATGCAGTCTGCCATGCGCCCAGAGATGAAAGTCGACATGGGTGGCCAGATGACTCCCGACGAAGAGGCTTCCGAAGCGTACGACGGCGCGATGGAGGACGATTCTTACGTGCTGCCCAAGTCGAGCGCACGCCGTCTAGGTGCAGGTTCGGTTCAGCCGGCCAAGGTGCCGATGACCCAGCAGCAAGATCCCAACGCGGTGGTGCAGACCGGCGAGGGCATTCCCGACTGGGAGTCGAAGTCCTGGGAGCTCGACTGGTCTGGTCCAGTTCCTGCCGATCATCACGTGAAACTGTGGTTGATCTCTCCGCGCGCCAATCTGCTGGCATCGATCGTGCGTGTGCTGCTCTTGGTGCTCCTCGGGCTTGGAGTGATGCGTCGATGGAACAGCACGGAGCGGCGGCCGATCCGCTCGAGCGCAGCGTTGACTAGCCTCTCGATAGCCTTGCTCGCCGGTACAGTACTCTTGGGCCCGAGCTCCGCCGCGGCGCAACGAGTCGTTCCCGAGGGGGCACCCTCGCCAAACGTGCTCAACGAGCTTGCCAAACGCCTGACCGCTCCGCCCGCATGTGCTCCCGACTGCGTATCGGTCGCACGGGCAAGCATCGAGGCCAACAACTCGCGCATCATCTTCGACGCCGAGGTGCACGTGGGAGCAACGACCGCCTTTCGGATGCCCGGTCCGGCAAGCGCCTGGTTGCCGAACACCGTCACCGTCGACGGCGAGCCAGGCAGCGCCATCGCCCTCGCGTCCGACGGCTTCGCCCTGTTGCGACTCGACAAGGGCGTGCACCGCGTGCGCCTCGAAGGTTTTGCGCCACCAGGCGAGAGCCTGACACTCGCCTTCGGTGACCATCCCAAGCATCTGACCGTGCGCGCGAAAGGTTGGGAAGTCGATGGGCTGCGCGACAACGGCCGCGCCGACGCATCGATCCAACTGCGACGCAAGCTGGTAGGCCAGGACAAGCTGACCGGTCAGCCTGAAGCAGTGCGCCTGCAGCCCTGGTTTGAAGTGAAGCGGACGATCGGCATCGGCGTCCGTTGGACGGTGAATACCAGCGTGCGACGCATCAGCCCCTCATCCGTGGTCGACGTGCTGCGTGTACCGCTCTTGCCCGGAGAGGATGTGACCAAAGCCGACGCGCTAGTCGAGAATGGGCACATCGTGATCACGATTCCGCGAGGCGAGACACAGGTCAGCTGGTCTTCAAACCTCGAGCCAAGCCCCGAGCTTTGGCTCGTTGCACCGGAGAATGTGCGATGGTCCGAGGTCTGGGAGCTCAGCTGCGGCCCGATCTTTCGCTGCCAGCACGCCGGGCTGCCCCCCATCACGCACTTCCAGCGCGGTCTTTGGCAGCCCCTGTTTCGCCCCTGGCCTGGCGAGAAGCTCCAGTTGACCTTCGACCGTCCGCCCGCGGCCCAAGGCAGCGTGCTCACGATCGATTCACTCACGCTCGAGACGAACCCGGGCCTTCGGCGCACGCAATCCAAGCTCACCGCCACCGTGCGCAGCAGCAGTGGGGGAGTGCACGCTTGGACGCTCCCGGGGGCGCAGAACTGCAGAGTGTCACTCTGGACGGCAGCCCGCGCTCGCTTCAGATGCAGAACCGCGAGCTGCGGACCACCCTCCGTCCGGGAGTGCAGCAAGTGGAGATCGCTTTCCAGCAAGAGGGAGGTCTCGAGACTTGGTTCACGACGCCAGAAATCGGCCTGGGTGCGCCGGTTGTCAACGCCCGCGTGCGTGTGAACGTCCCCGATGATCGCTGGCTCTTGTGGACCCAAGGCCCTTCATGGGGCGCTGTCGTGTTGTTCTGGCCGTACCTCTTGCTCGCCCTGCTCGTCGCCCTGCTGTTGTCGCGCGTGCCGCAGAGTCCACTGCGCATCTGGGACTGGCTCCTCTTGAGCCTCGGCTTCGTCACCTTGCCCGTCTGGGTCGCGGTGCCCGTCGTGGCGTGGTTCTTCGCACTGCAACATCGAAGCCAGGCCCCCGACCTTCCGCATCGCGCCTTCAACATGCGCCAGGTACTGCTCGTCGGCTTGAGCTCTCGTGGCGCTGCCGTGTTTCTACGCCGCGGTGTACAACGGCCTGCTGGTTCATCCTGACATGCAAGTCGCTGGCGCGGGCAGCTACGGCAGCAGCCTAGAGTGGTACATCGACCGCAGCAGCAACGACTTGCCGCAGACAGCAATCCTGAGTCTCAGCATTTGGGTCTGGCGCTTGCTGATGCTCGCCTGGTCACTCTGGCTCGCGTTCCGGCTTGTCGGCTGGGTGAGATGGGCCTGGACCGCATTCAGCACGGACGGTCGTTGGAAAGCCCGTCCCGCCAAACCAGCGCCAGAGGGCTAGGCTCCGGAGGCTCGTTAGGCGGCCTTCACGCTCAGATGGCTAAGAACGGGCAAAAAGCGGCGGAAAAGCGCCGATCACCGCTAGCCGAGTTTGCCGATCGCTCTCCCGCACCTCTATTCTGAGAGCATGGGAAAGACCTGGGGGATGGGCCTTCGCTGGGCCTGCGCGTCCGTGCTGTTGCTCGGTATGCTTTTTGCTTTGCCCGCGTTCGCTCAACAGACGACGGACGACGCCGCGGCTCGCGAGTATTTCAAGGCGGGCCGCGCCGCGTTCGACCAGTCTGACTACGAAAGCGCCCTGATCTACTTCCGGCACGCGTACCGAACGAGTGGCAGAGGTGCCTTGCTCTACAACATCGGGGTTGCCTCCGATCGATTGCAGCGCGAGCAAGAAGCGCTGGAAGCCTTCGAGAAGTACCTGGAAGAGACCGACACACCCGCACGCGAATCAGAGGTGCGCACACGAATCGAAGCGCTTCGGAAATCGATCGCAGAGAAAGAAGCAACCGAGCGCGAGCTCATGGAAGCCAAGCTTCGCTACGAGGCGATCGCGCAGGAGAAGGCAATCCCAAGCGAAACGAAAAGTGACGCCGCCCCTTTGCCAAGCGCTTCGAACGTCGCCGTTCCCGTGTCGCCTCCCGCAAGCGCGGCATTTCAGATGCCCACCTACAAGGGGCCAGCCGATCAGCCCGCGGCGAAAAAGAAGAAGTGGCCTTGGATCGTCGCCGCTGCCGCGGTCGTGGTTGCAGGCGGGGTCACTGCGGGTGTCGTCATCTCGCAACGTTCCAATCAAAGCCCGCCACCAGGCGGCGGTTTCTCGGTGAACTGGTGAATCGAAACAGGCAAAGCCAATCCCTCCTTGCCGCGCTGCTCGTGCTGGTCGCGTCTCTTGCAGCCGGCTGTAGCGACGCGACGCCGAGCGAAGGTCTCAATATGGAGGCTTCCTTTGCCCCGGGTGTCCCCCGGGCGGCGCGTGACGAAGCGGTTCGGGTCGAAGGGTACCTAGTCGATTCCTGCGATTCGGTGCTGCTCGCCGAGCGACCCGACAACGCATTCGGATCCACGTTCACACTTCGGGATGGGAGCGAAGGACCAGCCATCGCGATTCCCGATCCAGGTCAGTACGGCTTCTACGCCCGGGCGCTAGACTCCGACTGCGCGGTGGTCGCTGCGGGTTGCGAGCCAGTAACCATCGATGCCAATAGCTCCCAGGAAACCTTGACCGTCACGATGGGCGCGTTCTCCCTTGCCGGCTGTTCGGCTGTCGAGCAGTGCTTCATCGAGACCGGAGAATGCGTCGGGCCTGATGGTGGCACAGGCGGCGTTGGTGGCACCGGCGGCGTTGGTGGCACCGGCGGCGTAGGTGGCGCTGGAGGCATCGGCGGCGCTGGAGGCTTAGGTGGCGCAGGCGGCAACGGCTGCGTGGACGCCGACGACGACGGGGTTTGCGCGACGAGTGACTGTGACGACGCCAAGCCACGATGCGCATCCGTATGCACCGATCTCGACGACGATGGCTACTGCATCGACACCGACTGTGACGACTCCGTTCCGACCTGTGATGAAGACTGCACGACGAATTCGGATGGAGGGCCTCACGTCGACTGCTTCGAGATATTCTGTGGGACCAACCCAAGCGACAACAGCTCCGAGTGTCTCGTGGCGAGCAGCGAGGCGGAGTATGGCACCGTGATCGAAGCAGCGAACGGCAACGTCGGCCACGACTACATCGTTCTCCGCGACCTCACGATAGCTGCCGACACTCCGGAAGCCTTCACCGACGATGAGGGAGTCACCATTCGGCAAGTCGCCGGTGGCACTCTGACGGTCAACTCTCCCGGTACAGGTCCTGGAACTGATCGAACCGTCTTCAAGCTCGAGAGCAAGAACAATCTGATCGACGGCGTGCGAGTCCTGAACGTCTCCAACGGCCGAAGCATCATCGAGGTCAAGGATGACGACAACGTGGTACAGAACTGTGAGATCGAAGGATTCGAAAGGCGCGGGATCTACGTCGACGGTGGAAATAACGTCCAGCTCCTGAACAACGTGATCACCGGCGGTTTGGACGGGCAGGGCAACGAAAGAGGGGGCATCATCGTGAGAGACTCGGCGGGTGCCGTGGTTTCAGGCAACACGGTGGCGCTCAACGCGATGGACGGTGTGCAAATCCGCAAGTCGAGCGATCTCTTCATCGACCACAATACAGTCGCCGACAATGGCGGTTCGGGTCTCGATTTTTACGGCGAACCGTCCAGCGGCATTTGCCTTCGGAACAACAACGTCACCGGCAACGGCGAGTTCGGGCTAGACGCCTCCCAAACCGTCACCTTCGAGCTCAGCCCGACGTGCACGGCGCCCCTGTCATCCGGGCCGATGTACGGCAACAACGACTTCGACAACGCGAGTGGGGCCTGTGGCGGGTTTGAGTGCGACGCGTGCGCCTGTCTGCCCCCGGGATTTCTCTGGGAGTACAGTGTCGATCCGCTCTATTCGAGCACCACGGTCGGAGACGAGAACCTCTACTGTCTTGGCGCGCCATCGACGCTGATCGACGGCGGCGACGACCTTCTCAGCTACGACCTCAACGGCACGGCCGCCGGCAACTTCAACGGCACGAAGCCAGACATCGGCAGCCGCGAAAACGGCCCCAGTCACTGCAACTGACCGGTCCGAGTTGCTTCGAGCCGCAGCTAAGCAATGACATCTTCCTGCGTCACCAGGCGGGTCCTGAGCGCGTCGAGCGTTACCTCGTCGGGCGCCAGCGGCGGGTGAACGGTGAGGGTGACTCGGGACCAGAATCTACGAAACGGCTTGCGCAGGGCCAGGTTGTCTTTCCTGCTGAAGAAGCTGCCCCAGAATCCGTCGAGCCGGACCGGCACCACCGGAACCGGATGCGTTTCGAGCGTCTTGAGGATGCCGGGCTTGATCGAGCCTAGCTTTCCGTCTCGGGTGAGCTCGCCCTCAGGGAAAATGCACACGACGTTGCCGTCTTCGAGCTCTTCGGAAATCCGTTCGAATGCCTGCTCGAGGGCCTTCGGGTTCTCTCGTCGTGACGCGATCGGGATGACTTTCGCATCTCGGAATGCCCAGCCGACCAGCGGAAGGTCGATGAAATCCTGGTGCATGACGAAGCGCATGGGCCGCTGATAGACGCTGCTGATCACTAACCAGTCGATATAGGTCACGTGGTTCGCGGCAACGATCGCGGCGCCGTCCTCCGGCAGGTTCTCACGTCCGACGACCCGAATCCGGTACATCAGGTTCGCGAGCAGCCAGGCGACGAATCGCAGTAGAAACTCGGGAATCACCGTGTAGATGTATGCGGACACCAGAGCGCTGAGCAGGGCCAGGATCAGAAACGTCTGGGGAATCGTCACACTGAGCTCGGGGAGGGCCAGCAGCATCAGGGAGGAGAGGACGATGAACAGCGCGTTCAGGATGTTGCTGCCGGCGATGACCCGTGACCGGAGCGCGGGGGCGGAGCGGACTTGGATGAGCGTGTAGAGCGGGACCGAGAAGAGGCCGCCAAACATCGCGAGCAACAATAAGTCGAAAAGGACTCTTCGCGAGCCTGGGGCAGCCATGAACGCCTCGACCCCAAGAAGGCTTCCGGCACCAGCCTGAAACGCGGAAGTTGCAAAGTAGAGGTCGAGCGAAGTCAGGGTCAGGCCGATCGAACCCAAAGGGACCAGACCGAGCTCGAGCTTGCCGCGGCCGAACCGATCGCAGAGCAGGGAGCCCACGGCGACACCGATACAGAACACCGAAGTGAGCAGCGCGATCAGCGCCTTACTCCCCGCAAGAACGTCGCTCCCGAAGCTCGGGAGCAAGGCCATGAAGCTCCCCCCGAGGAACCAAAGCCAGGCGATGCCGAGCGCCGAGAGGTACACAGTTCGGTTGGCTTTGAGCAGCCGGTGAATCTCGAGGGCGGCCGCGAGTGGATTACGGGTAAGCTCCAGCGATGGGTCTGCCGGCTCGGTTCGAGGCATGCCAAGGCTCGCGACGACACCGAGCGCCGCCACAGCGAGTGCAACCATCGCCACAATCTCGATCCGAGTATGCCCGAGGAAGCCACCCGCGACTGTACCAAGCAAAATGGCGAGGAACGTAGAAGCGGCAACGAGCCCATTGCCCGGGGTGAGCTCGGGCCTGGTGAGCAACTCGGGAAGAACGCTGTACTTCGCCGTCTCGAAGAGCGTGGATTGCGCCCCCATCAGGAACAACGCGATCAAGAGAAGCGGCAAGACGTCGAACCAGAAGCCAAGCGCCGCCAAAGACACGACGAGCAGCTCCACGACCTTGATCCATCGGATGAACGAGGTCTTTGAAGTCCGGTCGGCGAGCTGTCCGGCGAGCGGCGAGAACAAGAAGTACGGCACGATGAAGAGCACCGCGCTCAGCGCGATGGTGACCTGCGTCGACATCTCCGCGAGCGTTACCGAACGGTAGACGACAGCGACGATCAGGGCGGTTCGGAACAGGTTGTCGTTGAACGTTCCCAGGAATTGCGTCGCGAAGAACGCAGAGAAGCGCCGCGTGCTCAGCAGCCCAAGCTGGTTCATCCCGTCGCTCCCATGGGATCATGCCTCGGCCAAACAGCCCGCCGTGTCCAGAAAACGCAGGCCAGGCCCGACGTCGCCGATCGCATGGACCGCTGGCAGCCTCCGCAGAGCGCGGTATGTCTCGGCATGCTCGTCTATCAGTACCCAAACTGCAGTACCTGCCGGAAGGCATTGAAGTTCCTCGAAGCGTCCGGTGTCGACTTCAGGGCCAAGGACATCGTCGAAACCCCGCCATCGAAGTCGGCCCTGAAAAAGGCGCACAAGCTCTCCGGCCTGCCCGTCCGCAAACTCTTCAATACCTCAGGTCAGAGCTATCGAAACGGTGGCTTCAAAGAGAAGCTCGAGACGATGAGCGAGGACGAAGCGCTGACCGCGCTAGCCGCCGACGGGAAGCTCATCAAGCGGCCACTTCTGCTCGGCGAAGGCTTCGCCCTGGTCGGCTTCAACGAGGCCAGCTGGCGAGACGCCCTCGACGTCTAGAAGGCGGATGTGCCCTGAGCAGGCCGATCTGGTAAGGCCACCCCATTCTCCAAACCCTTTTTGAGTCAATATGCTTTTTTCAACACCTGTTCGACACCTTCTTTCTCTCATCTTGCTGACCTCTCTCGGATGCAGCAGCTCCGACCCGAGCACCGCATCCGGTCCGCCTGCTCCAAGTGATCCTCTGCCCTCGCTTCGTGCTGTCCCTGACGCGACCGACGTCGGCCGCATCGTCGATGCCAAGGGTCGTGAGGTCCTGCTCCGCGGAATCAACGTCAACGCGCACGTCGAGTATTGGCAGTACGACGAAGACCTATTCACCACGTACCCGTTCACCGAAGAAGACGCCGACATGGTTGCGGCGATGGGCTGGAACATGGTGCGGCTGCTCTTGAGTTGGTCGCGCGTCGAGCCCGAGCCAGGCGTGTATGATGAAGCGTATCTAGACGAGTACGCGGCATCCGTCGCGATGCTTCGCGAGCGAGGGGTGTACACCCTGCTCGACCTGCACCAGGATGCCTGGGGCCCGTCACTCGTGGCGCCACCCGATGAACTGTGTCCAGAGGGAACCCGTCCAGCGGGCGGATGGGACGGCGCGCCTGACTGGGCGACCTTCGATCAGGGGGAGCCCCGCTGCGAGAGTGGAGAGCGCGAGCTCGTTCCTGCCGTCCAAGCATCTTGGGAGTCGTTCTTCGATAACGTCGAGGGGCCCGGTGGCGTCGGCATTCGTACGCGCTACGCGGAGATGTTCGGACACCTCGTTGCGCGATTCGCGAACGACGACTCCGTGGCGGGCTACGACGTCATGAACGAGCCGAATGCATTCACCGTCGGCCAACAATCGCAGCTCGTCGAGTTCTACGAAGACTGCCTCGCGGAAATGCGCGCCGCGGAAACCGCCGTCGGCGCACCAAGGCGGCTCTTCTTCTTCGAGCCGAGCATCCTGTGGAACGCTGTCGGATTGCCTGCGCCGCCCGCGTTCGAGCACGACGATCAAGTCGTGTACTCGCCGCATATCTATCAAGGCGGGATCGACCCAGGCACAGTCGAGGAGGGCTTTGCGCGAGCGGCCGACGACAGCCCCCGCCTCTACAAGGGCGCGCCGGTCGTCACCAGTGAGTGGGGCAGCGGCCCCGCCCGCGCGGCGGACCCCGAGGATGACTATTTCGAGAGGCACCTCGGCGAGCAAGACAGCTACCTCTTCGGCGGGACCATGTGGACCTGGCGAGAAGCCTGCGGTGACGCACACAAGTACGGGGCCGCGCGCGCCGGCCTGGTGCCCGAAGTCTGGGGCTTCTTCGAGGTGAACTGCGAGACCAACACGATTGACGGCCCACGGACTGCGCTGACCGACGTGCTGCGCAGGATGACCGTGCGCTTCGCCCCCAGTGCGCTGACCGCGGTCGACTGGGCGCAGGACGACACGGAGCTCACGGCGAGCGGTGACGATGCCGCAGCCGGCAATCGCCTCGAGGTATTCGTCCCGACCGACGACGCCTCGTCCGTTGAAGTCCAGGCCAGTGGGCTAGGCGACGTCGAGTCGGTGCCCTGGTTCGGCGGCACGCTTTTGTTCGCGCCCGCCGACGGTGGCCCCTGGTCCATCCGCCTCGCGCTCAGCAACTAGCTCGGATCCAGCAGAACAGTTCCAGCTTGGGTGCCCCTTGCAGTCCAGGTCCAGCGACCACACGAGCAGGGAGGACAGCATGAAGGCAATCGTCCAAGACAGATATGGCTCCGCGGACGTCCTCCGGCTCCGGGACATCGACAAGCCCGAGCTCGGAGACGACGATGTGCTCGTGCGCGTTCTCGCCGCTGGCGTCGATCCGGGCGTCTGGCACCTGATGACGGGGCTGCCGTACCTCGTTCGCCTGGGCTTCGGGCTCCGCGCGCCCAAGACCCCTGTTCGCGGCATGGATGTCGCTGGGCGAGTCGAGGCGGTCGGCGAGAACGTGACGCAGTTCGAAATTGGTGACGAAGTCTTCGGTACCTGTAACGGCTCTTTCGCCGAGTACGCCTGCGCTAGGGAAGACAAGTTGGTGTTCAAGCCAGCAAATCTCAGCTTTGAGCAGGCAGCAGCCGTGCCTGTCTCCGCCTGTACTGCGCTGCATGCCCTTCGTGATAGCGGAGAAGTCCGCGCAGGACAGAAGGTCCTGATCGTGGGTGCCTCAGGAGGCGTGGGCACATTCGCGGTGCAGCTCGCCAAGGCGTTCGGCGCGGAAGTGACCGGCGTCTGCAGCACGGCGAAGCTCGAGCTAGTCCGCTCCATCGGCGCAGACCAGGTGATCGACTACAGGCGCGACGACTTCTCGCAGATGGGGCAACGCTATGATCTCATCCTCGACATCGCCGGGAACCGGTCGCTTTCACTTCTCCGCAGCGCCCTCACCCCCGAGGGGACGCTCGTCATCGTCGGCGGGGAAGGGGGCGGTCCCTGGCTCGGAGGCACCGATCGTCAGATCCGTGCGCTGATCCTGTCGCCCTTCGTGCGCCACAACCTGCGCAACTTCATCTCGGTGGAAAACAAAGAAGACCTTCTCGTCCTCAAGGAGCTCGTCGAATCGGGCAAGGTGACCCCGGTCATCGACCGAACATACCCGCTACGCGAGGCCCCAGAGGCCATCCGCTATCTCGAAGACGGACACGCCCGAGGGAAAGTCGTCATCACGGTCTGAGACCCGGATCCTCAGATCTCAACCTGGGTTGATTTGACTGGGTTGTTGTTGGCTTTCTCACATAGGTCCCGATCCGGAATGATCACAGCAGGTTGGAGGACTCACAGACCGAGTGGCGTGAAGCCTGTGCCGCATTCATACTGTAAGAATGCGCTCTTATCATATTCGCTTGTTCAGTCTGACTCTTTTCATCGCCTTAGGCGGCCTGGTTGCCTGCTCCGGTGACAGCGGCGACGGAACCGCGGGCGGGGTTGGCCGAACCGGAGGCGCTGGGGGAGACGGCGGCATCGGCGGCGTCGGCGGAGTCGGTGGCGACGGCGGCGACGGCGGCGTCGGTGGCGATTCGGGCAATGGCGGTGATGGGGGAAGCGGCGGCGTCGACCCAGGGGAGGAGTGCGGAGACAGCGAGCGCCAGTCGACTGAAGCCTGCGACGATGGGAACCGGCGAAGCGGAGACGGCTGTGCGGCGGACTGCATGATGGTCGAGGAGGGCTTTCGCTGCCCCATCCCAGGTGCCCCCTGTGCGCCTCTGGTCTGCGGTGACTCTCGCATCGATCCGCCGGAGCAATGCGACGACAACAACAGCAACTCCTCGGACGGCTGCAGCGCGACCTGCGAGCTCGAGGCGGGCTGGGTCTGCCTACAGCCCGGCGTCGCTTGCAGTGCGGCGGAATGCGGCGATGGCCTGGTCGCGGGCTTCGAGCAATGTGACGACGGCAACGCAGTCACGGACGGTTGCTCCGCAAGCTGCCAGCTCGAAGACGGGTTCAAGTGCGACACGCCAGGTGAGCCTTGCGAGGCCACCAGCTGCGGAGACAACCAAGTCCAAGGGACCGAGCAGTGCGACGATGGAAACGTCACCCCCTTCGATGGCTGCGACCCCTCCTGCAACAACGAGCCAGACTGCTCCGGTGGCAATTGCCAATCGGTGTGCGGCGACGGCGTCATCCTCCCGGGTACCGACGAAGCCTGCGACGACGGAAACACCGTGGGCGGTGATGGATGTTCCGCAACCTGCGAAATCGAGGACGGCTTCACCTGTACCACGGTGGAATCGGAGCTTCCCGAAGAGTTCGTCGTTCCTGTGATCTACCGCGACTTCCGAAGCCAGCAGACCGGCGACAACGTCGACCCCACATTCAACCCCGACTTCAACCCGCCCGGGACGGGCACGCACCTCGGAATCACCACCGAGCAGCTCGACGCAGAAGGCAAGCCCGTGTTCAACGCGAGCGGAGTCGGCGTTGGCGCCGGAGGCTGGCCGCAAGACAGCAGCTCGTTTGCAGCATGGTACCGGACGAGCCCGACTCTCGTCGCGGACGGCAACATCGAAGTCATCCAAGAGCTCACCCTCACGCGACCGGATCCAGGAATCCCGAATCGCTACGAGTTCTCCAGCGCCTCGTTTTTCCCACTCGACGACGACGGCTGGGAGTTGGAGGCTCCGCCTCTGCAAGAGCTCCCGCTGTCCAACGGACACAACTTCGGCTTCACCACGGAGGTGCACTACTTCTTCGTCTACCAAGGCGACGAAGTGCTTCGCTTCGAAGGCGACGATGACCTATGGGTGTTCGTAGACGGCCACCTCTGCATGGACATCGGTGGCATTCACGCCGCCCTCGATGGGGTGATGAGCTTCGACCCTGCAACGGTCGACGACAATCCGGCCCGCCAGGCCATCGTCGACGCCTGCATCGCAGCCCTCGGCCTTCAAGTCGGCAGGGTATACGAGGTCTCCATTTTTCATGCCGAACGTCACGTCACTCAGTCCAATTTCAGACTGACGCTCGACGGGTTCGTCACCGAGCGTTCCGAATGCAGTGACACCTGCGGCGATGGGATTCGCACTCGCTTCGAGTTCTGCGACGACGGCAGCGAAGAGAACACCGGCGAGTACGGACACTGCAACGCGTCATGCACAGGCCTCGGCCCGCATTGCGGCGACGCCATCGTTCAGGCGCCGTTCGAGGACTGCGACGACGGAGAGAACCTCGGTGGTGTCAACGGCTGCAACCCGGACTGCACGACCGGTCCGTTCTGCGGCGATGGCATCCGTCAGCCGGAGCTCAACGAATCCTGCGACGCCGGCGAACAGAACGGCGAACCAGGCTCCGGCTGCAGCGACACCTGCGAAGTGGTCGTCGAGTAGCCGAGCCAGTCGGCTAGCGTGCCGTCTCGGGGATCAGCATCCAGAGCGGGCTCCGGTAGTAGCGATCAAACTCCTCGGACGAGAGCTCGAGCAGCAGCGGGACGACGGCCTCCTCTTCGACGTTGAGGTGAGCGTCGAGCGTTCGGTCGTGCGCCTCGAGAGCCGCCAATGCGAGGTTTTCAGAGGAGGGTTCGGTCTCCTCGCGGGCCCTCGCGGGCTGTGCCAAGGAACGGAAAGCTTCGACGACGCCATCCGCCCGTGCGTGCAGCTCTTCGTGGCCGGTTCGCGCTTCGTCCAAGGACACGCCCCAGCGGTACTCGAGGTACGGGTAGAGCTTGCGCTCCTCGTACGCCTCGTGGCTCCTCATGGCCGCAATCCAGCGGTCGAACAGTGAATGCAGGCCCACGAACTCCTCCGCCGACGCCTTGTCGACCAGGTACCGACTCACCCTCCGAAAGTTGGAATGCGAGCCCAGCAGAAGCGCTTGCGTCCCAAAGCGCGGATGGGACTTCCAGTCCTCGCGAGGAATCCTCGGCACCGCCCGAGCTACCGACTTCATGTTTGGCTCCTTTCCCAACAGGGCGCCTCAACCTGTGCCCAGCCGCAACAGCGTCAAGGCTTAGCCGACCGCACAGCTCGTATCGACTTGGATGTGAGTCGAAGTTGGCGCTCCCCTACGGACGGGGCGTATGGTCCGCGGACCTTGACGACTGAGATTCCAGAATTCATCGGCGACCTCCCCAACATCTGCGGCGAGGAGCAACGGCTCGCGCAAGCGAGGATGGGCGAGTCCGTCCCTCCGAGCGACACCAGTGTGGACTTCGCCGGGGTCCGCTCTTGCGTCGCGGTGGCGCTTCACATGCACCAACCTCTGATTCCGGCCGGGGGGGCCGAGCTGTCGGCCGCGAAGCTGATCGGCAACCTCCAGCACATGATGGAGAACCCGGGCATCGGCGACAACCACAACGCCGAGCCCTTCGCCCGATGCTACAAGCGAATGGGCGAGCTCATCCCGCAGCTCATCGAAGAGGGCAAGCAACCACGTGTCATGCTCGAGTACTCGGGTCAGTTGCTGTACGGCCTGCGCCAGATGGGTCGAAGCGACGTGATCGACGCGCTCCGCGACGTCACGTGCGACCCGTCCTACCGTCACAGTGTAGAGTGGCTCGGTTGTCCCTGGGGCCACGCGGTCGCGCCCTCGACACCAGCCCAGGACTTCCGCCTACACGTATTGGCCTTTCAACATCACTTCGCCGCCATCTTCGGCATCGAAGCGCTCAAACGCCTGCGCGGCTTCTCGCCGTCGGAGATGGCCTTGCCGAATCACCCGGACGTGGCCTACGAGTTCGTGCGCACGCTCAAGGAATGCGGCTACGACTGGGTTCTAGTGCAGGAACACACGGTCGAGTTGCCCGGAACCGGGGCCGGACCGGGGCACAAGCACGTTCCGCACCGTCTGGTCTGCCGTAACGCTGCGGGAGAGACAGCCGAGATCATCGCGATCATCAAGACGCAGGGAAGTGACACGAAGCTGGTGGCGCAGATGCAGCCCTACTACGAGGCCAAGAATCTCGGCAGAACCGAGCTGGCGGGCAACAGCGTTCCTCCACTGGTCACGCAGATTGCCGACGGAGAAAACGGCGGCGTGATGATGAACGAGTTTCCGTCCAAGTACCTCGAGGTGGTCCGGGACTGTTCCGGGACCGACGTGCCGCTCGTCAACGTTACAGAGTATCTCCAGTCCTTGTTCGCCTCCGGCATCTCCGAGCAGGACTTACCGTCCCTGCAGCCGATTCATCAGAAGCGAATCTGGGATCGATTCGAGGCGGGAGCGGGTTCAGAGCGGCTCGCCAATGCGATCCAAGAGCTCAAACGAGAGGACGACTCCTTTCACATGGACGGCGGCAGTTGGACCAACGACATCTCCTGGATCAGGGGCTACGACAATCTGCTCGGCCCGATGGAGAAGGTCAGCGCCCTATTCAACGAGAAGGTCTTGAACGCTGGGATACCGCCCCGCGACCCACGCTACCGCAACGCGCTCTTTCACCTGCTCTGCACACAAACCAGCTGCTTCCGCTACTGGGGTCAGGGAGCCTGGACCGACTACGGTCGCGAAATCGCCCGGCGAGCCGAGGCTATCCTCACCCAGGACTTCTAGCTCGTCGATTCGGCAAATCGGCGGCAGACCGCGCGAGCTCCCCGTAGCTAGGATTCAGCCAGCAGTTGTTTCGGCAACGCCGGCCTGCGCATCAAGCGAAAAGCACCCGCCATCTGCGCGCCGAGGTAGTGCGTAGTCGCGCGAAACGGCGAGAGATTCGCGTTCGGTTCTCTTCCGTCGCCCATGCGCTCGATCTGCGCCCCGTGGTATCCGGCCTCGGCCATCGCGCTAATCTGCTTGTTGATGAAGCGTACCGGCTTGACCGGTGACGCGATCGAACTGTCACCGGTGATGAGCTTCGCCGCGAAATCTGGGTCCACTGCGAGCGGACGGGCCAGCCCGATCACATCGATGGAGCCGCTCTGCAGCACCTCACGCATCACTGACGCCGAACGCAGGCCTCCCGTCAGCATGAGCGGCGCCTTGAAAGCCTCGCGAATCCCCGCTGCATACTTGAAGAAATAGGCCTCGCGCGCCTTGGTGCTTTCGGCTCTCTCATCGTCCACGCCCAGCAGAAGCGCCGGGCTCTCGTAGTTGCCGCCTGAGATTTCCAGCAAGTCAATCCCTTCGGCGTCCAGCAGACGCGCGACTTCGATCGACTCCTCGTGGGAGAACCCGCCCCGCTGAAAGTCAGACGAGTTGAGCTTGACCGAAACCGCGAACCCCGGCGACGTCTCTCGACGCACCGCCCTAATCGACTCGAGCAGGAACCGAGCGCGGTTCTCGATCGAGCCACCCCATTGGTCGGTGCGAAGATTCGTCAGCGGAGACAGAAACTGGCTTCCGAGGTACCCATGCGCCGAGTGGATTTGCACGCCATCGAATCCGGCCTTCTCGGCCCGAGCTGCCATGTCGCCATATGCGCGAATCAAGGCTTCAATCTCGTCTGCTTCGAGTGCTCGCGGCTTTGCGAACGACGCGATAATTTTCACCGCAGCGCTGGCAGACGGAGCGACCGGTTCGCGAGTGATGAATAGGCTCGATTGACGGCCGGGATGGTTCACCTGCATGAAGACGGCTGAGCCACCGGACTTCGCGTGCTGCGCGTACTCTCGAAATGCTTCAAAGTTGCTCCTGGCATCCAGCACCACGTTGCCCGCCTGCTCCAAGAAGCGCCGGTCGATCATCACGTTGCCGGTGAGCAGAAGCCCGGCGCCGCCGCTTGACCAGCGTTCGTACAAACGAAAGTGCCGTTCGTTCGGGTCGCCATCGACAGGATCGGCCAGATTCTCGGTCATTGCGGCCTTCGCGATTCGGTTCTTGAGCGTGAGGCCGTTCCGGAGCGTGAGGGGAGTTTCAATCATGGCGGGCCGATCCTGGAGCGCGCGGCCGTTGCTGACAAGCGCTAGCGCCAGCGATGCCGCGCATAGCAGTCCCGCACCCAGTCGAGCATCCGGTAACCCCGCATGGACTCGAGCGCCGCTTCCCCGGCCTCACCGTATGCCATTTTTGGATAGAAGGGGTGTTCCGCCGGGCGTACCAAGGGCGAAAGCATCGAGGCCATCGTGAGATCGGCCAGGGTGAAGCTGTCGCCCACGAGAAATCGCGTTGGCGTACTGAACGACGCGTCCCGCTGCTCGAGGAAGTCCCGCACGATGGCCTCGCTCTTGGCGGCAGCCTCCGGATTCACCCGAAGCGCTTTGAACGCGAGCCGCCGCGACACGGGAAAGACCAATTTGTGAATCCCAGCTTCGGCAGGACTCACGTTGAGCACCCATGCCTTCTCTAGCGAGCTCAGATCTTGGCCAATCGAAAAATACGCCATCCTTCGAACGTGGGGGCCAAGCGATCGGCCTTCGTCTGCTACTCGAAGCACTTCGTCGCGATGCTGAGCGGGGATCAGCGCGGGCTCCGGAAAGTGTTCCTCTAGGTACGCACAGATGTCGGCGCTCTCTTGAAGGACGCGACCGTCGATCTTGAGCACCGGCGTGTACGTCTTGTTCAGTCGCCAGGTCCTAAGCATGTGCAGCATCGGCGCCCAGGACTCTTCGGTGTACGACACGCCCTTGTAGTCGAGCGCCCAACGCGCATTCTCGCAGAAGTGCGAAAGCGCGAACGTGTTCAAAATCGTCGGTGTGGTTGCCAAAGGAGAGCCGTAGCTCTAGCGCCCGAACCGCTGCGCGTCCATCGAAGAAGCGCTAGCGTCGAACGCCGCTTTGATAAAGAAACTCGCCTTCCGAGCCGGGTTCTTCACCTGCCGCAGCCCCCCGGCCGCATCGTCCCCCAGGGGAGATCGTGCGCCCCCTCGCAGAGGACCGGGTCCGTTTCGCGAAAACCATGCGACACTATTCACAGGCTTATCTGGAGACATCATGAAACTCGCGTACGCTCAGCTCGGAATTGCGATCGTGGCCGAAGTCATTGCAACCAGCGCCCTCAAGGCGGCATGACGAACGGTGACAGCAATGGGAACCCGGTCCCGCCTCACCCTAGCGCGCCGCGCACGCCGCCGATTCCGACGTCCATCGGCGTGATCTATCGTGATGACGCGATCGTCGTCGTCGACAAGCCTACCGGCTTGTCGGTTCATCGTGGCGACGACAAAGGGGTGACCTTCGCCCTCAACCTCACGCGCAACGCGATCGGCCAGTGGGTGTATCCGGTGCACCGCCTCGACCGCGCGACCAGCGGCGTGCTCGTGTTTGCCCTCTCATCGGAGCACGCCCGCACGCTGCATGATTCGTTCAGCAAGCGAACCGTCGACAAGACGTACCTGGCACTGGTCCGCGGCACGCCCCCAGAACGCGGGGTGATCGAAAGCCCCATGCCCAAACGACTGGGAGGCCCGGACGTGGAATCGGTTACCGAGTATGAGACGCTCTTCGTTTCCGATCAGCGGCTTTCGCTCGTCGAAGCGCGACCGCGAACGGGGCGTCGTCATCAGATCCGTCGCCACCTGCGGCGCATCGATCATCCGCTCGCCGGCGACGTCAAGTACGGGAACGGCCCGGACAACCGCCGCTATCGCGCCGAGCTCGGTCTCTATCGACTCGCGCTCCACGCGCAACGCTTGTCGTTCGTGCACCCGTCGAGCTGCGAACGCGTCACCTTCGAGAGCGCGGTCCCCGAGGATCTCGCCGAGCCGCTGCGATGCATTGGCGTTCCGGACAGGCTGTTCGCCGTCACTCCATCGCCCACAGGGCCGCCGCACCATCGTACAACCTCTGCATGATTTGCATTTCGGTCACGCCAAGCCTCGCGCTCGGGGAGATGTCCACGAGCCCGTCCTTGCCGGCTCCCGAATGCTCCCCGCCTGCGCCTCGCACGGAGAGGCCGAGTTTTGTTGCCTCTTGCTTGAGGCGCGTCAGGTCGCTGCCGTTTGAACTGAGCCCGGGGAGCTTCATGTGGAGGCTGGCGCGCATGCCTGCCCCGAGGTTGGTCGGGCAAGAGGTGACGTTGCCATAGCGGGGGGATGTGGCGAACGGCGGTAGGAGCGCACCCAGCGCTTCGAGCCCCATCCGTAGCCGTTCAAACAGTGCGTTGAGGTTGCCGCCATGCTGCATGGCCATGATGCGAAGGTGATCTTCTTCTCCGACCCATACCAAGAAGTCTTCGTCGCGCGACACATACATGCCGCGGCCGTGTGGCCAATCAGCACTGATGCCTGCAACGTTCAGGTATGGATCGGCGCTCATGTCCTTGAACATCTGGTGGGCGCTTACGCGACGCTGATATTCGTCCGTATCAATTTCATAGGGTGACCCCGGCGTAATCGAAAGGTACCGGCCGCCAAACGCCGGGTCTTCGATCAGTTGAGTGAAGGCCTTTGCTGCAACAGTTTCGAGAGCCACGCGCTGTTCCTTGCTCATCGCGCCGGGTAGGGGGAACGTGGCGACGTTGCGCGCCACCCGCACTCGCATCGAGACATCTTTGAGACGCTCGTCGATCGACCCGAGATTGCAGCTCTTGCGACTCGTATCCCAATCATGCTTCTGGGCGATCTCGTGCCGGGCATCAATGCCGTGCGAATCGCGGATCATCGGCTCGAGCATCGTCGCGAATCGATCGTAGTCTTCTGGGTGCATCGCATAGGCGCCCATCTTGCTGTCCGGGTTCTCGATTCCCGAGGCAATGATCTTCGCCAAGCGCTCGCGCGACGGCTCATCGAGAGAGAGGAAATACTCCGCGCTGAAATGCCGCGCCATCAGGTTTCCCCGATGAGCCTTTCTAATGGTCTCAATCCTCTCGATGAGGTCTCGATTCGTCATGTCCTGATTTTCCAATCGCTTCGCGGGCTTGTAATCTCCCTCACATAGGGGTCACTCAAGATAGCGCGATCCCGCATGGCCTCTCGAATCCTGGCAATAATACCCCGCTCATGGGCGACTTTCCCGGTGGAATTGATCAGCTGCTCAGTGGTAACGTCAGCCCTCCCCGTTCCCCCCCAGGAGAGGTTCATGCCGGCTTTGCGCTCGACATCATGGTTAGTTCTGATCTTCGCCGCTTTGTTCGTGGCCGCGGGTTGCTCGAACGACTCGAGTACGGCCGAGAGCGGTTCGCTCACGGTGAACCTAGCGCTGCAAGGTGAGGTCACGATCGACCAGGTTGCGTGGCTGCTCACTAGAACCGGTATGGAAGACATGAGCGGAGTGGTCGACACCAGTGCACCTGGCTCCACTCCATCTGTCGAAGTGTTTGGACTCGCGCCAGCCCGCAACTACCTGATCAAAATGACCGCGTCTTCGGCGGACGGTGAAACATCGTGTGAGGGTGAGGCGAAGTTCGATGTCGAGTCGGGCGCCTCAACCGACGTCATGGTGATGCTGAACTGCAAACCCCCTCCTAGCCTGGGCGGGGTTCGGGTCAACGGAAAGATCAATTTCTGCGCGGGTCTCGTCCAGATGGTGGTAGCGCCGCTTCAGACCTCTGTTGGTAACGACATCGACGTTTCGGCAACAGGCGCGGACATCGAGGGTGATCTCATCGACTACCGCTGGGAGGCAACCAGTGGATCGTTTGCCGACCCGAGCTCACCTGAAACAGTCTACAGCTGCGAAGAAATGGGCGTCCACGCGATTCGCGCGGTGGTGAGCGACGACGACTTCAACTTCTGCATGTCCGACTGGACGGTCGCAGTCACCTGCATCGATGTCGACGGTGTCGAGTGCAACGTGGACGGGGACTGCGCCTCTGGAGAGGTCTGCGTGGACAACGTGTGCGTGCCGGATGTCGAGTGCAACGTCGACGCAGACTGCGCCGCCGGCGAGATCTGCGTGGTCAACGTGTGCGCGCCGGATGTCGAGTGCAGCATCGACCAGGACTGCGCCGCCGGCGAGTCCTGCATCGCCAACGAGTGCGTTCCTGGTGTCGAGTGCAACGTGGACGCAGACTGCGATGCCGGCGAAGTCTGTTTGAACAACGACTGCGTGCCCGACGTGGAGTGCAACGTGGACGCCGACTGCAACAGCGGCGAGGTCTGTGTGAGCAACATGTGCGTGCCCGACGTCGAATGCAACGTAGACGGGGACTGCGCCTCTGGCGAAGTCTGCGTGAGCGACGTGTGTGTGCCTGATGTCGAGTGCAACGTCGACGGTGACTGCAGCGCCGGCGAGGTTTGCTTCGCCAATGAGTGCGTGCCCGACGTCGAGTGCAACATCGACGCAGACTGCAGTGCTGGCGAGGTCTGCGTTGCCAACGTGTGCGTGCCGGATGTCGAGTGCAACGTCGACGCAGACTGCGCCGTCGGCGACATCTGCGTCGACAACCTCTGCGTGCCGGAGATCGAATGCACCGTCGATCAGGACTGCGACGACGACAACGAATGCACGGTGGGCGCGTGCAACACCGGCGAGGGCCTTTGCAACAACACCAACGTCCAAGACGGCACCTCCTGTGACGCTGGCAATGGCATCTGTGCGGTCGGGCAGTGCAGGACAAACGAGCTCTTGGGCACCGACTTCGTCATCGTGTTCCAGGCCAACTACATCAGCTCCCAGGTGAGCTTGTTCTTGTCTGGTCCCCAAGCCACGACCGGTATCGTCTCCATACCCGGGACGACATTCAGCGAAGGGTTCTCGGTGACCCCTGGCGTAGTCACCACCGTGACCCTGCCACCCCGTACGGAGGTTACGTCGAACGACGTCATCGAAGCAGGGGCTGCGGTGCGTGTGACGGCTTCAGAGCAGATCACCGTGTACGGTCTGAATCAGCTGACCTTGTCGACGGACGCTTTCGCAGCGCTGCCAACCGAAGTCATAGGCCAGCGTTATCGTGTCGCGGCTTGGTCCGGTGGAGTCCATGGCCCTTCACAGCTCGCCATTGCGGCCGTCCCCGCCTTCGAGGGCGACACCGCGACGCCAACCACGGTGACGATTACGCCTGCGAGCGCTGCTGGTGCCCGGCCCGCTGGGGTCCCCTACTCGATCGTGCTCATGCCTTTCGAAGCATACCAGTTGCAGTCTGATGGCGATCTCACGGGCTCCCTGATCGAATCGACTCGGCCGATCTCGGTGTATGGTGGCAACCGCTGCGCAAACGTTCCCACCCAGCTCACCGGGTTCTGCGACCACGTCGTGGAGCAGATCCCACCGGTCTCCACCTGGGGCACCGAAGCGCTCACCGTCCCTCTCGCCACCCGCACCATGGGTGACACCTTCCGTATCATGGCCGACCAGAATGGCACTCTGGTTCAGCTCGATGGTGCTGCGCCCGAGTCGTTCACCTTGAACGCTGGTCAGTTCGTCGAGCGGAACCTCATCGGCAGCTATCGCATCACCGCGAACGCGCCGGTCCTCGTGTCTCAGTTCTCGAACGGCACCCAGTGGGATGGCATCACCTCCGATCCGTTCATGATGCTGATTCCATCGGCTGCGCAGTTCATCCGGACCTACACCTTCGCGACCCCGGGGACGGGCTTCCCCGAGAACTTCGCCAACATCGTCGCCCCGACCGCCGATGCGTCTGCCGGCAGGGTGAGGCTGGACGGAGCACCCGTACCCGCGGGGTCGTTTACTCCCCTGTCCGGAACGACCTACTCGGCCGCTCAAGTCCCCATCTCGATCGGCTCTCACACCCTGTTGGCGCCCAACCCCGTAGGGCTCTACGTCTACGGCTACGCAGCCTTCGACTCCTACGGCTACCCGGGCGGCTTCTCCACAGGAAACAGGTCCCAGCCCTAAAGCAAAGCTCCCAGCGCGCGGCCTCCGGCCTGAGCCCTACGGCCGGATCAACTCAGAGTCGCAATCGGCCGGTGCCGATATCGGATTGCATCGGCCGACGTATCCCCCGGGGACGGCCGCGGAGTATCCGGTACCGAAGTCGGGTTCGGGAACCACATAGTCCGTGCTGACGAACTGGCCGCCGCTCTCGAAGGCCGCCTCCTGTAAGGAATAGTCGCCTTCGCGTGCTTGCTGCGTTTCCTCGTCAGCGCGCGTCCTCACCATGTATCCAGCCGCCACCAGCTCGCGAATCCTCTGCCCGTCGTTCTGCGCGTTGTTCACGTTGAACCATGCAGCTTCCGGGCTTCCCTCGTCGGAATTGGTAAACATCACCCGCCCTCTGAGCGACGGGTGCCCGTCGATGTAGTGGTCCCGCGCGGCGCTCTTGTTCAGGAAGACGAACATGACGCGGCCGCGAGCCTCGGCCAGCGTCAGCCAGCCACCGTTCAGCACCGCCTCTTCGAGGCTATCTGCCTCGCCACGCACATCGTCGGGCGTAATCAACTGACCGGCCGGAAACAGAGCCAAGAATTTCGTTGTCGATCTCAGCGACCTCGTCCGGCCCAAACTCCAAGGGGATGACGAACCCCAAATCGAGAGGATCGCTAATTACTTCTTCCTTTGCTTCCAGCATGACGGTGATCGGCAAGTGTCTAGAATGGCTGTCCGACCATTCCTTTATCGACGTCAGGCAGGCCGCAAACGTCAGACAGTGTGTCTCGAAGTCGATGTCCTGAACGTGTAAGACTTTCATGCCCGGCTCGTCGAGCTCCGGCAGGCCGGAGACGGGATCATCGCCGACCACGCGGAGACCCCGGCGCATCGAGTACAGACCTCCGTTCGGGTCGGCGAAAATGTCGAGCTCGAGCTGTCGAACACCCTTGTCGAATTGCTCTCTGAGTGGCAGCGCCGTGTATTCCAGGCTGTCCGCAAGCTCCTGGGAGTCGAAAAGCGCCAGCGCCTCTAGAATCGAGTCTCGGGGTTGAATGTGATAGCTGTTGTGCGTGCCCAGCACCTGAATCTGATTCATTCGCAGCACTTGATCCTGCGCAGAGCTCAACGAGGGCTCATCGCTGGCGCAGCCGATCAGGAAACACGCCAGGGCCGACAGAACGAACGTTGTGTTTTTCACTCGCATATCTCGATGACCCCTGTGTTGTAGGTTGATGCGCTGAAAGAGCAGGGCGATTGTGACTTCCCGGCAGGGGATGGTAACCAGCGGTCCGGGTCTCTACCAGCTTCAAAAGGCCCATGCTTTGAGGCCCTTGCCTTCCTGGTCTGGGTCGCCTTGCGGTCTCCCTCAACATTTGCTTCATATCCGACCATGCCCGACTTCGAAACTGCCGACATCCACAACATTCTGCTCGCCGGCTCGCGCTCGAGCGGGAAAACCACCCTGGCCGAAGCCCTTCTGTTTCACGCTGGCGAAATCAGCCGCCAAGGCACGGTCGACGCTGGCACGTCGGCGAGCGACTTCGCCAAGGAAGAGCAGTCGCATCAATACTCGGTGTACTCATCGCTCCTGCACGCCACTCATCAGGGCAAGCGCATCAACTTGCTCGACCTTCCGGGTGCGCCTGATTTCATCGGACAGGGGATCGCAAGCCTTCCCGCTGCCGAGACGATGGTGCTCGTCATGGATCCGGAGGCTGGGATCGACAGCATGAGCCGGCGTCTGGTCAGGCTGGCGCGCAGCTTCGATCTACCGATCGCGATCGTCGTGAGCCACATCGGGGAAGGCATCGACCGACTCGGCGGGTTTCTGGGTGAGCTCAAAGACGTGTTCGGCCGCGGATGTCTGCCGATCAACCTGCCTGCGAACGAGGGTACAGCAGTCATCGATTGCTTGCTGAACGGGCAGGGCGACAGCGATCTCGGCCCAGTCTCTGGCTTTCACACCGAGCTGCTCGATCAAGTCGTAGAGATCGACGACGACCTCATGGAGCGCTACCTCGAAGGCGAAGAGCCGAACTACGAAGCGCTCCACGAACCCTTCGAGCGCGCGATGGATGAGGCTCATGTGATCCCCGTCTGCTTCACCGACGCCTTGACTGGTGCAGGGGTCGAGGAGCTGCTCGACATCATTGTCCGGCACTTCCCGAGCCCGCCGGAGGGCAATGCGCGTCCGTTCTTCATCGGGGAAGGCGACGATGAGACGCCGTTCGTCTACTCGGACGACGCAAGCAAGACCCTCCTCGCCCGCGTGTTCCACGTCACGACCGACCCGTACCTCGGCAAGCTCTGCTTCTTCAGGGTCTACCAGGGCACCATGAAGGTAGGTGACCAGCTCTTCATTGGCGATGGGAAGAGGCCCATGCGGCTAGGCCACCTCTTTCAAATGCAAGGGAAGGAGCGCTCTGTGGCGACCGAAATCGTCGCGGGTGACATGGGCGCCATCGCCAAGGTCGACGACCTACACCTAGGCGATGTCCTGCACGACGATCACGCTCTGGACCATGTCCACCACAAGGCGCTGCCGTATCCCACGCCCTTGCACGGCCTCGCCCTCGTCCCCAAGACCCGCGCCGATGAAGACAAGATCACCGACGTCCTCTCCCGTATTCGCGAAGAGGACCCTACCTTCGAGGCGCACTTCAAGATCGAAACACGCGAGCTCGTCATTCACGGCTTGGGTGAGATGCACTTGAACCTGGTGATCGAGCGTATCCAGAACCAGGGCGTCGAGGTCGAAACCAAGCCACCAAAGATCGCCTACCATGAGACGATCATGGGACAGGCCGAGGGGCATTACCGGCACAAGAAACAAAGCGGCGGCGCCGGCCAATTCGGTGAAGTCAACCTCCGCGTCGAGCCGCTCGAACGCGGCGGCGGTTTCGAGTTCGTCGACAAGATCGTCGGGGGCGTCATCCCCAAGGGGTTCATGCCCGCGATCGAAAAAGGCGTGCGCGACATCATGCGCAAGGGGATCGTCGCGGGCTACCCGATCGAAGACGTGCGCGTGACCGTCATCGACGGCAAGACACACTCGGTCGACAGCAAAGAGATCGCCTTCAAGACTGCCGGAAAGTTCGCCTTCAAAGACGCTTTTCTCAAAGCCAGGCCACAGATTCTCGAGCCGATCGTCAACATCGAGGTAACTACGCCCGATGAAAGTCTCGGAGCCATCACGGGCGACCTTTCGAGTCGTCGAGGCAGAGTATTCGGCACCGACATGATGGGCAGCGGAAAGGCCGTAGTGAAGGCCTCGGTACCGCTGGCGGACATGATGGACTACGAGCCTACGCTCAAGAGCATGACCAAGGGCCGCGGCAGCTACACCATGGAGCTCAGCCACTACGACCCCGTCCCTGAACGAATCGCCCAAGACCTCGTCGCCAAATTCGCTGCCCAGTAGCTTCAGGGATGCGCTCAGGCCATCTGAATCGCCGAGCTCCGGCTGCGACAAAATGCCACGTCGGATGAGCTCAGACCCTGAGTCAAATTGCTCTTTGTCTTAAAGGAGAAGAGCCATGCGACATTCAATCTTCTTAGTTCTCGTATTCGCAATTACAGCCTCGTTCGCGACCGCCTGTGGGAGTAGCGGTACCAACGAAGCTTCGGGCCTGTGTGCCGAGAATGGAGTTACTACCTTCATCGTCGACAACCATCCCAACGGCGCGCACACCCTGGACGTCGCACTTGCCGACGTTTCGGCAGCGGTTGAAGTCACCTACGACATTCAGGGCAACAACACCGGCCATGGCCACACGGTTACGGTAACGGCCGACGACTTCATCGCTCTAGACGCCGGCACCGTCGTGACCCTCGAATCGTCCGACACTGGAGCGGTGGGCCAAGACCATACCCATCCGGTCACCTTGAGCTGCAACCCCCAAACCTGAGCGGCAACCTTCCGGATGCCACGGACAAGAGCTCGCTCGGTCGCTCCGAGCCTGGATGCAAAGCCGCTCTCGAGTGCAGAAAGACTGTGAGCTCTTCGGGCTCTGCACCGCGAAGCGCGACCTGGACGGAAACCTCCTGCTTGACGATCCGGTACGAGTCCGACCGCGAGCTTGACGATGAAACCATTCGCCGTCGGTCCTACGGCCGCAATCCATTTCCGGTGCGACAATTCACCGCATTCACTCCGTTTTCAGTCGCTCCTAGGGGCTGGGTCATGAAGAACCCATCTCCATCAATATCTGGGGCTACGTTCGTGCTCTCCGGGTCGGAACTGATGAACGCCATCTTGGCCGGCGGAGGCAAGGTGTACGTGTGCAAGCACTGCGCCGAGGTGTCCGGCGTCGATCTGTCGACCTTGCTCCCCGGAGTCATCGTGTCCGAGCACGGCTCTTTGCTCGACGAGCTTGCTCCGGGCATGCTGAGCTTCTCGTACTGACGTTACCGGTCATCCGCCTTCTTCTCGATGGCGCGAACGTTCGCAGGTGCGTGGCCGGCACGGCGCATCCGAAACGCCAAGCTCCTGCCTAGCTCGCTCGTACTCTTTGCTGATGAGTCCATCCGCGTCCCGCACCGAACAGCGGAAGCGATGTACAAGCTCGGTCGGCTGTTGCGAAAGCTCGAACACGGTGAGAAACGCTCCCGGCTTGTCGGCGCGCGTCGAGAAGTCTGCTTGGCCCGTCAGATGCAGAGCGTGTTCCTCCGCCGCCGCGGTGACGCGATCGTTCCAGCGGGTTTGAAAGACGAGGTAGAGCCGCGCGCGTTCATTCATCGCGCGAGCTGCCGTTTCTAGGTAAGCCTCCACGCCACCACGTTCCTCAAAGCGACAAGCCCGTCTTTGCGGGTCGTCGGGCAGCACGCCCGCATCGAGCGGGAAGTATGGCGGGGAAGCGGTGATGAGGTCGAATCGTTCGCCTCCGAAGTCGAGATCACGAAAGTCCTCGTGAAGCACCTCGAGCTCGGTTTCGTGCGCCGGGAGCTCCGTAAGGGCGCGTCTTGCCATCGCGACCGACTGAGCTTGCGCCTCGACGCCGACTGCAACCTTCGGCCGCAGCTTGTGACTCACCATGAATAACACCGAGCCCACGCCGCAGCCGAGGTCCAGGTATCGCGCCTGGGGCACTTCGGATTCCGATGAACGGCGTACCAGGCGGTGATCAGGTCGTCCGTACTGGTTCGATGCCCGCCTGTTCGCTGGTAGATGTGCCAGTCGCCAATCAGGCGATCCCTCCCTGCGTCATTGGGCCAGCCGCTTGGGTCGTTCGGGATCAGTCCCTGCTCGTCACTGCCCATGTCCGGTTCCTCGTCGCGCTCCAACCGCGCTTCGATCTGCGCCAGGTCAGACGGATGTTCAACCCACCGAGCAGCTCGAACCCGGTCCGCTTCCCGGTTGATCCTGCGGGCGTCAGGCGTATATGGCTTTCGCAATGCGGATACTAGTGATGTCTTTTCTTCTCCTCTCCGTGGTCGCCTGCGAAACCAACAGCAACGGCGGCCCGGATGGAATTGCATTCCCTCCCGAAGGCCCTGTCGCCGGCGATCAAGGGAAAGGTAGTTTCACCTTTGGCGCCGCTACGGCCGCTGCGCAGATCGAAGAATCCGTTCCGGAGCTCGATTGGCACCTTTGGACGCAGCCTGCGCCCGACGGCATGGGCAATGGAGAGGCGTTCGTCGGTGATGCGGTGCGCGGTTACGAGCTTGCCCTGGATGACGTGATGCTCGCGGCCGACACGAATCTAGATGCCTATCGGTTCAACGTGAACTGGTCGCGACTCGAGCCGACCCGCGACAACATCGATCAGGGCACTGTCGACCACTACGACGACCTCATCGATGCCCTCGCGGCCGCAGACATCAAGCCGATGATCACAATTCATCACTTCTCGAGCCCGATCTGGGTTGATGACCCCCTTCGAAACATCGAGGAGCCTTGTACGCCTTCAGACACCGACCTGTGCGGCTGGGACGATGATGCAGGGGCCGCGGCGATCATCGAAGAGCTCGCCGAGCTCGGTGCGCTGATGGCGCGCGAGTATGGCGACCGTGTCGACGAGTGGGTGACTTTGAACGAGCCGATCAACTACCTTCTCTCCGCTTACGGGACCGCAAGCTATCCGCCGGGGCGGGGTGGCCTGTTCGACCTGCTCGACGAAGAGAAGCTGACGGCGCTCTTGGACACGGTCGAACGATTCGCGGGGGCGCACGCTGCCCTCTACGACGCGATCAAAGCCAACGATACCGTTGATGCAGATGGGGACGGAATCGCCGCGAACGTGGGCTTCGTGCTATCTGTCATCGACTGGGTGCCGTCGAGGAATGGTCAGCCTAGCGAGGAGCCTCGGGACATCGTGGCGACCGAAAACCTTCGGTATCTCTACCACCAGGTTTTCACCGACGCCTTCGTGTACGGGCAGTGGGATGGCAATCTCGACCGCATGATCGATGAGAGCGAACAGCGACCCAATTGGGCTGGGAAGATCGACTTCCTCGGACCCCAGTACTATTTTCGCGCAGGGGTCACCGATTCGGCGAGCTCCAACATTCCGCTCGTCGGCGGCTTTCCATGCTTTGCCGGGCTCCCCATTACCGAGGCCTGTATCGAGGTACAAGATCCGACGAAGTGCATTCCAACGATGCAGTACGAGTACGCTGAAGAGGGCCTGAGCCTCATTCTCGAGGAGTTTTCGGAGCTCTGGCCGGACCTGCCGATGACCGTGACCGAAGCTGGAATTGCCACCGAGGTTGGGCCGCGCCGCTCCGAGAACGTGGTGCGCACCCTCGAGCAGATTTGGAAGGCGCGAGAAAACGGCGTGGACGTGCGCGGCTACTATCACTGGAGCCTGATGGACAACTTCGAGTGGGACCTGGGCTTCGCGCCGAAGTTCGGTCTGTACACAGTCGACGTCGACGGTGGCACTTACGCGCGCACGCCGACCCAAGGCGCGACGACGCTTGCCGAAATCGCCGGCGAGCGCCGGCTCAGCGCGGCGATGAGCGAGGAGTTTGGCGGAGTCGGTCCAATGACGCCCGAATCGGCGGCCGCGCCTGAGCTCAACGAGCTCTGCCAGTGGGCAGGGACTGCGTCTCCGTAGTCTCAGGGACACGCATGAAGGGCCTGACAATCAATGACCGGCTAACCGTTCCGGCACGCGATCTGTCCTGGAACGCCACTCGCGCCTCTGGCCCTGGCGGACAGAACGTCAACAAAGTCGCGACGAAGGTCACCCTGCGCTTCGACCTCGACGGCACCGATGCGTTGACGCAGACTCAGAAGCGGCGTTTGCGGAAGCTCGCCGGGCGCCGCATCGATGCGGATGGCGGCTTACTCGTCAGCGCCCAAGCCGAGCGCTCGCAAAGTCAAAACCTCGAGCGAGCCCGCGCAAACCTTCGACGCTTGATTCTCAAGTCCCTAGTCGTGCCCAAGCGCCGCGTCGCGACGAAGCCATCCAAGGGCCAAAAGCGCCGACGGCTCCAAGATAAGCGCCACCAGAGCGAGAAGAAGAAAAGGCGATCCGCCGTCCGCGGAGACGACAGCTAGCCCCCTAGGCGCGGCCCAAGCGGAAGATGCTCGCTGCAGATCTCACAGCGGGAAATTTCCTTCTTGAGTGTGCGCAATGACACCGCCACCAGGCCGCGAGCCTATCACGCCGCCGTGCCCGCGACACAGGGGCCTAGCGAGGACTCCAGCGACCGCGAATTCGAAGTGCAAGAACCGGTGCTGGATGTTGAGTCGCGAGCATGATGCCGCTTAGCGCTGCTGTACCGCACGCCGGAGCTCTTCGAACGCGCTCTTGGTTGTGCGCACCAAGTCCCAGACGTCGGGGACGAGCTTGCTGTCGACGAAGAATCCGAAATCGACAAACCCGCCGTAGCTCAAGACCGTCAGATTGAGTCCCATGCCTTCCATCACGGGGCCGGTCGGATAAACGGCTTCCAGCTTGAGGCCGGTCAAGTAGAGCGGCTCGCGCGGCCCCGGAACGTTTGAAATCACCAGGTTGTGTACCGGGCGATGCCGGTCCGCGAGGTGCTGACTACTGTAGGCGCGGACCGCGAGATTGAACACGCGCGGCCCGGCGAACTCTGCCCAACGCTGAAGAGTTCGGCCGCCCATCGCTTGAAACTCGCGCTTCGCGATCATGGTGCTGCGGTGAATGCGCTCGACGCGCTCCAGCGGATCGTCCGTGTCCGTCCCGAGGCTCGTCCACATGACGGAGACCTTGTTGTTGTACTCCAGCGATTCCTCTTCGGTCCGCACCGAGACAGGGCACGCCGCGGTGAGCGAATCCTCTGGCAGAGCATCGCGGTCCTCGAGGTAGGTTCGAAGCCCGCCGCCCGCAGTAGCGAGAATCACATCGTTGACGGTGCAGTGCAGGGCGTTCTTGATCTCCCGAATCTCCGCAAACGACAGGCGCATCGTCGCGAGATTGCGACGTGGCGATACGCTGCCGTTGAACGGCGTTCGGGGCGCTCCAAGAGGACGGGTGCCAGCCGGTCGGCGCTCGCTGATCATGTCCCGCAGAAGGCCGGTGGCCTTCTTCACGGTCTGACCCACCGTGCGCAGCACCTCGAGGGGCTGCTTCGCTCGCGATCGAGCCGCATAGGCGAAGAGCTCGAGGTCGCTCGGCACCTTGTCCGGTTCCGGCGGCAGCGGGATGGGCGGCGCAATCGTGGTCGGGCTCTTGTCGAAGAGATGCATCAGGATGCCTGCACCCGAGACGCCGTCCACGACCGAGTGATGCATCCTGAGTGAAAGGCCCAAGCGCCCGCCCTCGAGCCCCTCGATGATCCAGATTTCCCAGAGCGGCTTTGAACGGTCGAGAGGCGAGCTGCTGATCCGGCCGATCATCGCGCCAAACTCCTCAGGGCCGCCTGGTGCTGGCAGCGCGACGCGGTGCATGTGATGGATCAGGTCGAAGTCGGGGTCATCGACCCAGAGCGGATGGTGGAGATCAAACGGGACACGTGCGAGCCGCCGTCGAAACACGCGATGGCAGGAGGCGCGCTCCTCGACATGCTTGACGACCGCATCGAAATCGTAGCCTTCAGGTGAGTCGCCCGGGTCTAGGATACAAGCGAAGCCCACGTGCATGTGTACCTGTGGGGTCTCCATGTAGAGAAACGATGCGTCGATGCCGGCCAGCCGTTCCATTCACTCCAGCCTGCGCCGCTGCGTGAGTCCTTTCAAACGCTATCAAGAGCGGCAGAGAGTGCGCGTGCGAGAAACGTTCGAACCTCGTCGAAGACTCTTTGCAAACTCGGACAATCTGGCGAAAATCGCCCTCGATGGCTGAGTCCGCAGACAAGGAGCTTCCGGCCGCCGAGCAGCTGCTCGAGCTCGAAGCGATCAAGCAACTCAAGGCGCGCTACTTTCGCTTGATGGACACCAAGCAGTGGCTCCCCTTCTCTCAGGTGTTCACAAACGACATCGTCGTCGACGTCTCGCACGACAAGCACGCGCCCGGCGACACCATTGTTGGCCGTGCAGACGTCGTAGACTTCATTCGCAAAGCGGTTGGCAAAGCCACCACCGTGCACCACGGCCACATGCCCGAAATAGAGCTACTCAGCCCCACTGAGGCGCGCGGCATTTGGGCGATGTACGACTACGTCGAGTTCAAACCCTCACGCGGCATCCGCGGCTACGGCCACTACCACGAGGAATACCGCAAAGAGCAAGGCAAATGGCTCATCAGCAAGCTCAAGCTCACCCGCTTACGAGTGGACCCACTCAGCTAGCGCGGGCGGTTGTTTCGAGAGTCATAGCGTGCGAAAGGACTCGCATGAAACGCAGTTCGTACTGGCTCTTGCTCTCGATCGTCCTAACCGGCCTAGTCGCCTGCTCGAGCACCGACGGCGGCGGTGACGCTGGCACCGGCGGGGGCGCTGGCACCGGCGGGGGCGCTGGCACCGGCGGTGGCGCTGGCAGCGGCGGTGAGGCTGGCACTGGCGGTGAGGCTGGCCCATCAGAGTGGCGCATCTTCAGAACCGCCACGGCTCAAAACGCAGACCTGGGCGGCATCGAGGGCGCTGATGCAATATGCGCGGCTCAAGCAAGCGCCGCCGGCCTGCAGGGCGAGTTCAAAGCCTGGCTGTCCACCGCTTCCCTACCGGTCTTCGATCGCGTCACACGTGCAAACGGGCCGTATGTCCTCGTCGATGGCACCACCGTGGCCGACGACTGGGACGACCTGGTCGACGGCTCGATCCTGGCACCGATCAATCTTGACGCGGGTGGCGTCGTACGCGCCGGCGAGGTCTGGACTGGAACCCTCGCCACCGGCGCCTCATTCCTCGATGACGACTGCGCTGCGTTCACGAGTGGCACGACAGGCGTCGCTCTATGCGGGGCGACCGACTTGACTACCAGCAAGTGGACGGAGAACATCACCCCGGCCTGCTCCACAGAGCTAGGACTCTATTGCATCGAGCAATAGTCCGGAGTTCCCTTGCCGATTCTAGCCATCGACCTTGGTACCTCGAACGTCAAGGCTGCCGTGGTCGATCGCGACGGAACGCTTCTCGGCACCGGTGGCGGCAGCATCGAAACGATTCTCACCGCAGATGGTGGCGCTGAGCAGGACGCCGAGCGCGTTTGGCAAACGGTCTTGTCGGCCGCCGATGAGGCCCTCGCATCCCTTCCAAACCGGCACGAAGTCCGCGGAATCGCCTGCGCAAGCCAATACTCCTCGATCATTCCCGTGGACCACGACGGCCGCCCCACCGCCAACATGGTCGTCTGGATGGATCAGCGCGGCGCACCCGCTCGCTTGAAGAAGCTCCCCGGTGGGCAGCACATGAAGCCGAATATCTTTCAGATGGGGCGCTGGGTACAGATCCATGGCATCCCGCCGCTCGACTCCGGCGCAGATTCGCTCGCCCACATGCGCTGGTTCAAGCTTGCGCGTCCCGAGGTCTATCGAACGGACCGCGACTTTCCTCGAACCGATGGACTATGTGGCGATGCGGCTATCGGGCCGACACGTCAGCAACAGCTGCTCCAGCTTCATGATGCTGCTCACCGACAACCGGCGTCCCGATGCAGGCTATCACCCGACCCTGCTGAACTGGTCCGGCCTCGACGCCGAGAAATTGCCCGAGCTCGTTCCCGTGGATGAGCCCCTCGGGCCGGTGCTCCCCGAGGTCGCCGAGCGCCTTGGGCTTGCAAGCGGCACGCTCGTCTTTGCTCCCATCAACGACACCCAGGCCGGCGGCGTCGGCGCGGCGGCGTTCGCGGGAGACCACGCCGGCATCTCGATCGGCACCACGGGGGTCTGCGTCACCCATGTCGACTTCAAGAAAACGGACATCCTCAACTCCATGGTCAGCATGCCGTCCCCGATCCGCGGTCGGAACTTCGTCATGGCGGAAGCGGGAAGCAGCGGTGGAGCCCTCGACTACTTTCTCGAACGTTTGATCTTCCCGAGCGACGGATTTGCGGATCACAGCCTCGTCAGAACGCTTCTCTGCCCTCGAGCGCGCCGTCTCGAAAATCGAGCCGGGCAGCGAGGGTGTGCTCTTTCTCCCCTGGCTCACCGGTTCAGTCGCGCCTGCTGAAGACGGAAAGGTTCGCGGCGGATTCTTGAACCTTTCGCTCCAGACCACGCGCGAGCATCTCGGCCGGGCCGTGCTCGAGGGCGTGGCATTCAACCTGCGCTGGGTGCAGGGGCGCGTCGCACGATTCGCAAAACGGGACATCTCCCGAATCAGGCTCTACGGAGGTGGCGCGCTCTCCTCTGCCTGGGCGCAGATCTTCGCCGATATCCTCAAGCTTCCTGTGGAGCAGATCGGCGACGCGGAGTACGCCGCAAGCCGAGGCCTCGCCCTGCTGGGATTTCATCGCCTCGGCGAGCTGTCCCTAGACGAAATCGAAGCGCGCATCCCCATCGCGGCCGTCTATGAGCCGCGGCCTGAGCTTGCGGAGCGCTACGACACAATGTTTACGCAGTTCGTTCGCGCGTTTAGGAAGAACCGTTCTGTGTTTCGAGCCTTGAATGTTGGGAGTGAGTCATGAGCGACACGATTGAATCCTTGATGAGGGGCCTTTATCCGTACGCGGAGAGTCATGGCGTGATCCGTAGCTTCCCGGCGGAGGGCCGCTCGACCGATGCGATTCTCGAGGAGCTCCGAGCGATTGCCAGCAAAGAAGACGAAGCATGGGAGAACGGCCGCTGCTCGGGCACGATGTACAGCGGGGACCATGAACATTACGACTTCTTGAACGCTGTCTGCGCGCTCTTCTCGTATGTAAACTCCCTTCAGCGAGATATCTGCCCGAGCATGACCCGCTTTGAGTCCGACATCATCGCCATGACCCTCGACCTCATGCATGGCGAAGAGGTCCGCAAGCACAACCCCGCTCACGAGGCCTGCGGCGCAGTCGGTTTCGGTGGCACCGAAAGCATCATCAATCCATTGCTGGTCTACCGGGACAAGGCGCGCGACGAGCGTGGCATCGATCGCCCCAAGGTGATCATCCCTGAAACCGCCCACCCAGCCTTCCGAAAGGGCGCGCACCTGCTCGGCATCGAGGTCGTGCAAGCGCCCACCGATCCGACCAGCACCCTGGTCGATGTCGACTTCGTGCGCGACCAGATCGATGATCGCACGGTTGCCCTGGTCGGTTCGGCCGGTAATTACCCTTACGGCACGATCGATCCCATCGACGCCTTGTCGGATTTGGCCGTCGAGCACGGCATCGGCCTGCACGTGGACGGTTGCCTCGGCGGTTTCATCCTGCCCTGGGGCGAAGCGCTCGGCTACGATATCCCAGCCTTCGATTTCCGATTGCCGGGCGTCACCTCCGTATCCGCCGACACCCACAAATTCGGCTACGGCCTCAAGGGCACCTCGGTCGTGGTCTACAGGGACGCGTCGTTCCGGAAGTACCAGTACTACATCGAGCCGCTCTGGAAGGGCGGCATCTACGCATCGAACGGCCTTGCCGGCAGTCGCTCCGGCGGTCTCATCGCCGCGACCTGGGCCGCGATGGTCCGCTACGGTAAGGAAGGCTACCTGCGTTACGCCAAGCAGATCTTCGAAACGTCTTTCGAGATGCAGGACGCGGTCAAGAGCCAGCCGGAGCTCATGCTCATGGGCTCACCGACTTTCTGTTTCGCGTTCCGCTCGAACGACTTCGACATCTATCACGTCAACGACTTCATGAAGACTCGTGGCTGGCGCTTCAACGGACAACAGCACCCCGCAGCCATTCACATGTGCGTGACCCGGCCCCAAACCCGGCCCGGCATCGCCGAGGCCTTCGCCACCGATCTCTCCGAAGCCGTCGCCTACGCGCACGAAAACCGCGATGCCAAGCCCCAGAGCTCCGCGATCTACGGGGGCGGCGCCGCTGGCATCCCCATCGACACGTCCCGAGGCGGTGCAAATGCTCATGACGATGGCCCTGGACACCCTTCAGTCGTATCCGTTCTAGGGCGCGAGGGCGGCTCTGCTCTCCGTCAGCAGACCTTCTTTGACGAGCCATTCGTAGTTGTCTCGAATGGCCACCTCGGGCGCCTGCGTCCGGTAGCCAAGCTCCCGAATCGCTTTGTCGCAGAGGAACGTCCGCCCGGTGTCACTCATGGATGTCGCGAGCTCGGGCGTGACATCTGGCTCCTTCCCTGTGATCCCCGCAATCATGACCGACACGCGAGCGTAGATCTTGAAGACCCAAGCGGGAGCCGTCATCGGCGCCTTGGCGCCGGAAATCCGAGCGATCTCTTCTACGAAGTCCGGAAACGCGATCTCTTCTCCGGTCAAGAGATACCGCTCACCGCTTCGTCCCTTCGTCACAGCGTCCAGGTGAGCACGAACCACATCGTGCACGTGCGTCACTTGGATGGTTCCGGGTGAGACGGCAGGGAGGTCACCGTCGCGCAGCAAGAAGAAAAGCCGCCCGAAGCTGGTGGCGTCGTACGGACCCACGGTTTCACTCGGATTCAAGGCCACCACTTTCATCCCGAGCGTCGTGCCCTTCAGCGCCTCGCGCTCGGCAAAACACTTGCTCCGCTCGTAGTTGATCCAGGAGCTCGCGCCTTCGACTGGCGTCTCTTCGTCAATGGTCCCTTGCACGCGACCCCATATCGCGTTGCTCGACGTATGGATGAATGTGCCGACCCCTTTGTCCGCGGCCACTTCGACCATGTTGCGCGTGCCATCGATGTTGTTTGCGTCCTGCTGTGCGTTGTTCTTCGACCAGAAGTTCGTGTCTCCCGCGACGTGGAACACCACATCGGCTCCCTGCGGAATCGCTCGCTCGAGGGAGCTCCGATCGGTGATCGACCCCTCCGCAAGCGCGATCGGAAACCGGCTCAGGTACCTGAGGTCCGAGGTCGCGCGATGAAGCGCGGTCACCGACCAGCCCTGCTGGACCAGAAGCTCGATGAGATTGATTCCGATGAACCCCGTGCCACCGGTGACGAATGCCGTCGCGGCCATGACTGATGGGATCGGAGCCTAGCACGAACAGTCCAGCGGCGGCTGTCGGCGGGCGCACGATGCGCAAAGTGCGGTGCATCGCAAGCCTGAGCGTCTATATGGCGGGCGCGACGTAACGAGCTCTCCTGTGCGACAGTACGGGATCTGAACGCGTATAGTGGTTTGAACTGGAGGTTCCGATGAGTGCACTCGAATGGCTGGCAGCCGCGGCCTTAATGACCGCATTGTTGTGGGTTCCGTATGTCCTGGAGCGAATGGTCGCCTTAGGTGTGATCGGGGCGATGAAACCGGTGACCCGGAGGACGAGCTCAAGCAAGCCCTCTGGGCGCGGCGTGCCAAGCGATCGCACTACAATGCCGTCGAGAACCTCGTGGTCTTCGCGACCTTGGTCCTCGTTGCTTTCGCGATGGGGAAGGGCGACGAGCCGGGCATCCTGGTCGCGACGCAGGTGTACTTCTGGGCACGTCTGGTCCACTTCCCGGCGGGCGCCTTCGGCCTACCGGGCATTCGAACGATGGCCTTCCTCGCCGGCTTCGGCGCGCAAGTCGCCGTCGCGCTTCGGATCTTCTCCTGAGCTGCTAAGGCACTAGGATGACGGTCCGCATGCCGAAATGATCGGAAAGCGGAACCGTCATCTCGCCTTCCCCGGGCACGAGCACAGGCACGACGTCTTGATCGAAAATGCGCGCGGTCGAGCTCACCGCGCTCGCCGGCAGGTTGTGCAGGAAGATGTGATCGATCCAAACCGACGACTCGGTCTCGGTCACGGGATTGGTCGTGCAGAACGTGCAAAGCGGCGTGTAGTCCGCCGTGTACGCCGGGGTGTAGGCCGATTGCAGAATGCTGAACGTCTCTTCGCCCTCCCCGACGATGTCTTCGTCCGGGTATCCGAGGCCGGCGTTGAAGTCACCCAGGATCACGGCCGGCCGGTTGCTGCTCTTCGAGGCGACGTAGTTGATGAGCTTCTCCGCTTGGAGCTCTTGCTCGGCCTGCCAGCCCGCGGGTCCCTTCTGTCCCTCACCGTACTGCCCGGTGTACGGGAACGTGTTGATGCCATTGGGCGGGACACTGAAAATCGGCGTGAGGTGATTGCAGTAGGTATCGAGCTCTGCTCCATTGGGCAGCTCGACGGTAGCCTTGAGGATGCTGCGGCGATTCCAGGTGCCGGGAATGACCCAGTTCTCGGTGTTCTTGACCGGGTGACGCGAGAGAATCATCACGCCGTTCTGCCCGCCGAAGGCGAGATCTTGGTTGATCACCGTCGGACAGCTCTCGCGCATCTCTGCGAACGTCGCCGTTGGAAGCTGCGGAATCACGCATGAATAGCAGCGCTGATGTTGAGGGTCATCGCCGAACAAGAGCGGAAGCGACCGCGATCGAGCAGTTGTCAGAGGCACAGGCCGCGCTGATGGTGCGACCCTCGTCGCTGTCCTCGATCGTCGAACAGTTGTCTCGCACGCAGTCGATGGCAACGTCCATTTGCCCCTTGATGGTCAGTTCGTCGTCGTCGAAAAATTCGTCCGGACAAGGCACGGTGGTCGGAGCTGGCGGAATCAGCCCCTGCTGGTCGGTCGGGATCGTCGACGGGAGTGTCGACGCCATTCTCAAACAGGACAGCGTAGGGAAACGCCTGGGCCGCAGCATCGCGGATCAGCTCTTTGTCCGCCTGGGTCCAGACCTCTTGCAGGCAGAGCACATCGGCGTCGTGGACTGCGATCGCCTCTGCAATGAATGGCCGACGCTCTGTCTCGTAGGGAATGAAGGCCCCAGCCAGAGCCACATTGAACGCATCCACGATGACTTCTTCAGGCTCGCGGCTTGAAGCACTCTCTCCACAGCCCAAAGCAAGGGCGAACACAGTGACGATGACTAAGCTACGATTCATATGAGACTCCCCTGTGAAATGTGACGCCAGCGTGCCCAAGACGCCACGCTTCGTCAACCCACCGGGCACAAGACCAAGCGCCTTGCCGCTCGAGCGAGATCGAGGCTACGGTGGCTTTATGAGTCGTCTTGCTTTGTTATTGGCTTTGCTGCTGGTGCCCACCGCCCTGGGCTGCAGCGACTCGGGGGGTGGCGGCGCCGGCGGGACGGGCGGGCTTCGCGAATGCGACTCGACCCATGACAAGATCGGACAGATCGCCGAGCTTCAGACCTTCGCGCATCAAGTCTCCGGCACTGCGGTGATCATCGATGACTGCACCATTCGTGTGGACGACTTCGTCTATGACGGCACCGGCGTCGACGTTCGCTTCTACGGCGGCCTCTTCACGAGTCCCTGAGGAGCTGAGGAACGTGCCTATCTTGGTTGCTGAAGGCCTCAGCAAAGCGTACGGCGAGACGCGACTTCTCGATGATGTAAACCTGTCGGTTCACGAAGGTGAGCGGGTAGGGCTCGTCGGAAACAACGGCTCGGGTAAGTCGACCTTGGCACGCATCTTGGTTGGTGAAGACCAGCCTGACGAGGGACGGGTCGCGCGCCGGCGAGAGGCGAACATTCGTTACTTGCCACAGGAGCCTGTCTTGCCCGCGGGCCGGAACGCGCGGGAGGTCGTCCTCGAAGGGCTCGGCGCTTGGGCAGAGGCGTTCGAGCGGCACGAAGAGCTCAGCCAACTCATCGCCGCCCAGCAACCAGGATGGGAAGCCTACACCGAGCCACAGGCAGCCGCGGCCCATGAAGTCGAGCGGCTCGGGGGCTGGGAGAACAGCCTTCGCGTCGATGTGCTCCTGCAGCAACTCGGGCTTCGCGACATCGATCGCAGTGTCGACGAGATGAGCGGTGGCGAGCGGCGGCGCGTGGCGCTCGCCCGGCTACTGGTCGAGGAGCCCACCCTGGCGATCCTCGACGAGCCGACCAACCACCTCGACGCCGACACCATCGAATGGCTCGAAAGCTACCTACGCGAGCAATACCGCGGTGCGCTCATTTTGATCACGCATGACCGCTACGTCCTCGACCGCGTGGTGAACCGAACCCTCGAAGTCGACCAGGGCAAGGTATACAGCTACGAGGGCGGCTGGCACCGATACTTGGAAGCCAAAGCGGACCGGCTTGCACACGCCGATCGCGCCGAGGCCAATCGTCAGAACCTCTTGCGAACCGAGCTTGAATGGCTCCGGCGCTCTCCCAAGGCCCGCACGAGCAAGTCAAAGGCGCGCGTCGATCGTGCCGAAGCGCTTCGTGATGCAAGCGGCCCCAAGGCCGAGCAGGTAGCCAAGTTCGCGGCGCAGACCCAGCGGCTGGGCGGTACCGTGGTCGAAGCGCATGGTCTCGGCGTGCGGCTTGGCAGCCTCGAGCTCGTCGATTCGCTGGACTTGATCCTGTCCCGCGGGGATCGCCTCGGCATCGTCGGCCCGAACGGCGCGGGGAAGACGACCTTGCTTCGCGTGCTCCTGGGCGATCTCGAGCCCACGCGCGGCAGCGTGGTCATCGGAGCCAACACGAAGTTCGCGTACTTCGATCAAGGTCGAAGCGGTTTGAGCGAGGACGAATCCGTTCAACAGAACGTCGCGCCCGATCGGCCGCACGTCACGTTCCAGGGTCGCTCCATCGACATTCGGAGCTACCTGAAGCGTTTCCTCTTCGCTCCCCATCGCACCCGGGACAAGGTCTCTTCTCTTTCGGGGGGTGAGCGAGCTCGCGTCGCCTTGGCCAAGTTGCTGCTTGCTCCGGCCAACGTGCTCGTCCTCGACGAGCCGACGAATGATCTCGACGTCGCCACCCTCGCGGCGCTCGAGGAGATGCTCGTGCAATCCGGTTCGACGGCTCTCATCGTCAGTCACGATCGGTACTTCCTCGACCGGGTCGCGACGAAGATTCTGGCGTTCGAGGGCGACGGCCGGGTCATCGCCTACGCGGGCAACTACAGCGACTACCGCGACCAACGCGCCGCGCGTCAGGCCGAAAGTAGGCGAAACGCGGACCGGAGCCCCCAGAAGCCAAAGGGCGGCTCCAGCGCGAAGGGGCAGAAGCTGTCCTACAAGGAGAAGCAGGAGCTGCACAAGCTCGTAGCTGGCATCGAACGCGTCGAAACCCAGGCAGCGGAGGTCGAAGCGCTCCTGAACGATCCGGCCCTATACGCCGAGCGAGCCGAGGAAGTCCCCGCAATTGTGGCGCGCCAAGGCGTGCTTCAAGCGGAGCTCGACCGAATGATGACGCGCTGGATGGAGCTCGAATCCAAGGCCGCCCGGGAATAGTCCGGGCTGGCCTGTGCAGGTCCGGCTTGCGGTTGAGCCGACGGTGAAGCTACAACCAATCCGTTATGGCCCAAACCGCTCAGCTCCGCTCCATCGAAATCGTCGAAAACGAGGCGCAACGCGTCTTCAAGCTCCAGCGCGAAGCTTACCTGCGCGATCCGTATCCGAGCCTGGACGAACGCAAGAGTCGCCTCCGTGCGCTCGAACGAATCCTGCTGGACAACATGGACGAAATCACCGAGGCCATCAGCCGAGATTTCGGCCACCGCTCCGTCGAGGAGTCGAAGATCCTGGAGATCTTCCCGGTCATCGACGGTTTGCGCGACACCCTCCGGAAGACCCGCAAGTGGATGAAGCCACAGCGCCGCCACGTCTCGGTGCTCTTCGCAACCGGTTCCAACCGAGTCATCCCTCAGCCCAAGGGCGTCATCGGCATCGTCTCGCCCTGGAACTATCCGCTCTTCCTCACTCTGAGCCCGCTGGTCAGCATCTTGGCGGCGGGTAACCGCGCCATGATCAAGATGGCGAGCAACTCCCAGAATCTTTGCCGCTTGCTCGCCGACAAGTTCGCCGAGGTCTTCCCAGAAGAAGTCGTTGCGATTCTACCAGGCGTGCGCGCGAGCGACTTCTCCACGCTGCCTTACGACCACATCATCTTCACCGGTTCGGCCGACGTCGGTCGTACCGTCATGCGATCTGCAGCGGACAACCTGACCCCCGTCACCCTCGAGCTCGGAGGGAAGTCGCCTACGATCGTGTGCGACGACTTCAACATCGACGAGGCGGCTTCGCGGATCATGTACGCGAAGCTGATCAACGCCGGGCAGACCTGCTTGGCGCCCGACTACCTCTTCCTTCCCGAAGGTACGCAGGATCGATTCGTGGCTGCAGCGCAGCGCGTCGTGTCAGAACGCTACCCGGACACGAATGACTCGGACTACACCTCGGTCATCGATGACAAGGCGTACCGGCGCCTGCGTATGACGCTCGAAGACGCGGAGGCAAAGGGGGCGACGCTCGTGCCGCTCGTTCCTGGTGCCTCGTTCAACGACGTCCTTCGAAAGTTCCCGCCGTACCTGTTGCTCGGCGCGACCGAGGACATGATCATCATGCAAGAGGAGATCTTCGGGCCGCTCTTCCCGGTCATGAGCTATCAGAACCTCGATGAGGTCATCGAGTACGTCACCGTGCGGGACCGGCCACTGGGCTTTTACGTGTTCACCAAAGATCGCGCGCGCAAAGACAAGCTCCTCTACAGCACGATCTCCGGCGGCGTCACCATCAACAATTGCATCATTCACGTCGCTCAGCACGACATGCCATTTGGCGGCGTTGGAGCGAGTGGCATTGGCCACTACCACGGCTACGAGGGCTTCGTGGAGTTCAGCAAGATGCGCCCGGTCTTCACCAACCCGCGCTTTTCACTACTGAACCTCTTCTATCCGCCGTACACGGGCAAGCAAGAGCGCTTGATCGACATGACGATCAAGTACAAGCCCTAATCGAGCTAGGCCGCGTCCGCGCTCGCGTTCGCCCAGCGCAATGTCTCTAGGACTTCATCCAGCGAAGTGTCGGGGTCGTTCAACTGCTCGTGCAGCCAGGCGGCCGCCGACTCGAGCGTGCTGTGGAGGGTGGGCTTCACGCCATTTCGCTTGACCAGACCGAGCACTCTGGACATCAAGCTCATGAAAAAGCCTGCGAAGAACCCGGTGCCCAGAATCGTGATCGAGGTGGCCAGCACCACGGACGAGACATCTTCGAGCGCCCGCTGAATCCTCTGGTCCATCTCTGGGCCGGGGCGCTCTGTGTTTTCATCGATGATGATCGCGAGAGCCAACTTCGCGCCGACGATCTCATCTCGATCCGCAGCTCGCTGTTCGTCGTCGTGTTGCCCTCGCGAACTTCGCTGGACGAGATTCAGTAGCGTCGGCGCCGGCGTTGCATCGTAGCCAGGCCGAGCAGAGTCAACGCCGCGACAGCTGCCCCCGAGAGTCCTTCTCGCGGACTTGCTCCTACCACGCAGCCGCACCCGCCCTTGCCGTTTTCGGTGTTCAATCCACCTGAGCCAGCGGAGCCGCCCGATCCTCCTTCCCCGCCGTCCCCGCCGGTCCCGCCCATTGCCTCGGGATCCACGCCTGCCATGCGCGCGCCTGAACCCGGCGGCGTGCAGGTGAAGGTCAGCGACTGGCCTGGGACATCAGCCAAGGCGAGCAGATCGGTCTCCGAAATGCCGCCCTCCAGGCTCTCAAAGGATCCATCGCTCCTGCGTAGCCAGCGCTGCGCTTGGTCATCGACGACCCCGGTCACGAGGAGATCGCATTCGGTCGCCGCCGCCTCTTCGGCAATGGCAAACGGCGTGCCAGCGCGCTCTATCAGAAGGTCGACACGCGCGTCCGTATCCGCTTCGCTCTCCTGGCGTAGCGTCACCTGCTGACCGACGATGGGAGCGAGGTTGCTGTCGAACGCCATGACCAGCGCTTCGAGGTTTTGCCTATCGGTCGACGACACGTCGTTGAACACGTTTGCGCTGAGGAAGTCGGTCATCCTGGGAACGCTTCCGTCGTGAAGAAAACCCGAGCCCCGCACTTGATCCCCCGCGAAGGCAGTGTCCGCGCCGGTGAAGAATGGCGAGGGGGCCATCCCGAACATGCCGACCTTCTGATAAGCATTGCGTAGATGTGGAACCTTGAACTCCATGGCTTCGCCCTCGAAGGTGGAGCCCCCGCTCGTCCCAAAGAACCCCGACTCCGGGTCGAGCACGTGGCAGCCGTTGCAGTTGGCGACGGTGTCCGTGATGCGGCCGTTGTACAGGTCCAACCCGGCCTGCTCATTCGGGCGGAGCGAGTTGTCGAGTTGCCGAATCGGATTCGGAGGATAGGTGATTTGCAGCGCGAAATCGGTAAAGGCCTGCATGTCTTCCGGGTCGAGCTCTCCTTGGTCGCGGCCCACGAGCCCGGGGAACGCCACATTGAACAGGTTGAACGCCGCATTCGTGTCGAGCGCTTCTCCGCCATCGTTGGCGCCCGTTCTGTCACCCCGCCAGTGCATCGGCCCCGCGTTGTGTAGCCCGCGAAGGCTTTGGGTCGTCATCGGGCCCTTTAGGGGATCGAAGTCCTGCAAGTTGCACACGCCCACGACCCCTGGCGGGCATGGGTTGGGATTGCCTGCCGGCAAGAGGTCCGGATCCCCGAGGTCCCAGGCCAGGTCATCCATGTCGCCAAAGACATGACAGCTCGCGCAGCTAGCTTCACCGTTGCTGCCGGTGAGCTGCGCATCGTAGAGAAACGGACGTCCATCGATGACGGACCCTGGTTCTGGGTTCTCCATGTCGATGGTTTGCACGACGCCACGGGTCTCGGTGTCGAGCACCACGATGGAGTTCTCGAAACGCGTCATGACGTAGAGTCGATCGCGGGCCTCATCGAGCACCAAACCGCTCGGGCCTCCCCGGGGCAAGGCGATCATGTTCGCTGCGTCCGGTGTGAACGTATCGGCTTCGAGCGCTGCCGTGTCATAGACGCCAACCGCCGCCGAGCCGAAACCCGCAACGTAGAGCGTGCTCCCGTCGCCGCTGATCGCCATTTCTAGCGGCGTCGAGAGGCTCCGCTCCTTGGTCCCTGCCGGTTGAGGGCGGGCAGAGTAGTCGATGTGCTTGTTCAGATGTCTGGGCAGCACGTTCAGCGCGGCGTCGATGACCGTGACGCGCGCTTCATGGAGGTGGCCGCGAACCGTGGCTGGGTCCCCGGATGGTTTGGGGCCGAGCTCATCCACCCAGTCGCCGAGCCCTTCGAAACGCACTCGGTTGATCGCTTCGGTGTTCGTGATGTAGAGGTGCCCGTTCGCTGGGTTGACCAGCATGTTGAACAGGATGGTCCCAACGCCGGACGCCGAACCGATCTCCACCGGCGTGGTCGCGTCGGCGTCAATCCCAAACACGTCGGTGTCTGGCAGCGTGAAGCGGACCCCGTTGCTCCAGTCCCGCCCAAGCTCGTCTTCCCAGAGCTCGCTGCTTTCGTTCCAGCCGACGATGAGACCCGCCTCCCGGCTCTGCGTTCCGTCGAAGTTTGTCTTGGGTGATGGAAGGCCGCCCGGGTATGAAACACCTTCGACGCTGCAGGGGGCGTCACTATCGCAGACTAGGGGCTCGCCCAGAGCCATCGTTTGGTTTCCCGAACGAAAGACTGCCGCGAACACCGTCGACCCGTCGGTTGATGCAGCGAGAGCACGAGGGCGATCGCCGAACAGGGTGACGATAGTGAGCGGGTCTCCCCCGAGCGATGTCCCGAGCGCAGCCGCGTCGAAGACCCAAACGTCCGCGCGGCCCGTGCCCTCAAGGTCGTACTCGCCTTGCGGGTAGGGGCTGTTCTGTCCCCGATGTGCCGTCGTGATGAACGCGCGGTTGCCACCGGACCCGGCAAACACGATGTCACGTGGCTCATCGCCGACGAGCAAGGTGCGCACGACACGGGCTGGATCCAGTGCCACGTCGACCACCGAAATGCTGTCCGAGAGGTGGTTCACCACCCAGACCTCACCATCGTCGCGAGCCGCAACCGCCACCGGCTCTAGCCCGACGGGCACCGCCTCGATGAAGGTGAGCCCCGACCCGTCGACAGCGTAGATCCCGAGCTGCGCGTTTGGGGTATTGACCGCGAAGAGCCGCGTCCCGTCGGGCGACATCGCCAGCGGCCGCACCTGGCCGGCCTCGAAAAGGGTGTACTCGGGAAGCTCGGCACCCGCCCGAGCGGCGAGACCCAACAGGGCGAACGAGGCGGCGAACACCGCAGAAAAGACACGTAAGCTCATCGGTCAGCCCTCCAGATGAAAACAGTATGCCTCGTCGCTGTTCTCGTCTAGCCGACCCCCAAATGCGGACCCCCCTTGGGAAACGAGTCCCCGATAGCGGGTCCGATCCTGACGCTCCACAGCCGGGCGATCCTGTGATATCCATGTGCCTGGCCCGGCCCCAAGCCTCGGAGGTACCCATGCGCCCGCACACCCAGCGAATCATCGTCGGACTCGTCTGCCTATTCGGACTCTCTTCGCTCTACGGCGTTGGCTGCGAACGAGAGGTCACCGAATATCCGACCATCACTTCGCCGGCGCAGGGCTCTTCGATTTCGCCCTCTGGTTTGTTCACAGCTACGGTGACCTTTCCGACGGCGCTCACCGCCAGCTCCTTCGTGCGCATGGAGATCCAGACGGGGTCGGGCGCAACGACTCTCGACGTCACATCGCTGTTCTTGCCTTCCGGGCAGTCTGATTTTGCCGGGGCGACGGGCGTCTCCGCAGATTTGGACGCGGTATCCCTCGGCCTGGTCCCGGGCCCTCAATCATTGTTGGTCAGGCTCAACGCCGACGGCGTGGGAGGTGCGGCTACCCGACTCGTCGCGTTCACCTGGTTGCCGGTCGATGCCTGCGAAGACGCAGCAAGCGCCGCTCTGGGTCAGTGTTTCCTCACGGCGAGCGACGCCGTGCAGCAGTGCTACATCGACACGCGGAATCCTTGCAGTCCGACCGATCCGATGCTCGTCGCTGCAGAGTCCGCTCTGCGTGCAAGCGTCACGACTGCTTGCAGTGACGGCTCGCCGGCGAGCGCCGCTGCGGCCGATGCACTGGCTGACAGCTTGATGGAGCAATGCTTGGGCAATCCCGCCACACTGGCCGCGCGGGCGTTTGGTGGGCCGCATGCGAAAACCCTGGCCGGGTCGACCAACGGCAGTGTGATCGAAACCTGTCTCGACACCGCGTATTCAGCGAGCGCTGATCTCCTCGACTTCGCGTACAACACGCAGCGCGCCTGCATCGTCGATGGCAGCGGCTGCGCAACGGTCGAAGCCGACATCGCTGCGGAGGAGGCACTCGAAGTCGCTGCCTTCGAAGCCGTTTGCTCCTCCTCTCTTTTCTACTTCGCCGCTGGGAGCACGCCCGTCGAGATGCTTTCCCTGGCCAAAGAGCAAAGCGATTGCATGCTCGCCGCGGCCCACACGAACACCTCTCCACTCGAGCTCGACTGCGGCCCGCGAACGGCCGTCACTGCCCCGCCACGCGGGGTCCCAACGCAGGTCATACTCGACAGCACGCAATGGGCCAGCAAGTGCGGCGACGGCTCCGACTTTGCCTTCTACCTCCGTCTGGCCCCGAATGGCGAGCCCGTCGAGAACCTGATTGTCCAGTTTCAGGGCGGCGGCATCTGTCTTTTCGATAGCGATTGCACATCGCGGTTCAACAGCTCCCCAGGGCTTTTTGATGCGCAAGGGGACGCGTTCCCCGACAGTGGCTTCCTGAACACCGATGCCAACGTAAACCCCTTCGCCAACTGGTCGATGATCTTCCTGCCCTACTGCACACAGGACATCTTCACAGGCGGCGGCGAAACCGAGGTCTTCCCGGGCGTCACGGTTGAGCGTTACGGCGCACGCAACGCACGCGAAGCCCTCCGCTACACCCGCGACGCAATCTGGGCGACGCTTCGAGCCGAAGGGCAGCAGTATCGCCCAGACCAGATGAAGGTCCTATTCGCAGGTTCGTCAGCCGGTGGCTACGGTGCGCAGTACAATGCCCATTACCCTTTGGATGACCTTCGCTGGGTGAACACGACGATCGCACCCGACTCATCGTTGGCGCTCAACGGAGGCTTGCAGTCCTTGCCCGGGCTCGTGACCCTCAAGGAGCCGGTCTGGAACACACGGCCCTATCTTCCGCCGTATTGCTTCTCGGCGGACTGCATTCTCGGCGAGGTCATCTTCCCGGCGCATTCCGAACGCCTCGGAGCCACGCCGCTTCAGCAACTCTTGAACATCTCCCCCCAATGGGACTCGACGCAATCAGGCACGACCTATTTCGCCAGCGACTTGGTCTGGACCAATTCGGCGCGACAGACCTATTGCGATCTTCAGGGCACACCGAACGTGCACTACTTCATGCCGGCCAACCTCGCGCCGCAGCACACTTATCTAGAGGTCGAGAGCCTCTTCCAAACGCAGACGGCTGCCGGAGTGACCTTGAAGGACTGGCTCACAGACGCGATGGCCAATCCGGGGGCCGTGGTGGATGCGGTCGAAGAGGGCAATCTGGTCGCTCAGGAGGGCGCGAACCCCTTCACCTGCACGGTTGCGCCCTAAGACGGCCGGCACCCACTCCTGAACGTCGCGGGCGACCTTTCGACGCTGACGAAACCGGCCGGAGCGTCCGGCGGTTTCCAGTCGTTCAACTTTCCCAACGAGCAGCAGCGTCGCACCTGGGTGAGCTGGACCGCGACAGGGAGTTCCAGCAGTCCTGCGACAAACTGCGACTAGCGCGGCGAAAACTCAGTTCAGGCGTACCGAGACCGGCTTGGTCTTGCCCGCTTCGACGTCGACGAAGATTCGCTTCGGGGCTCCGCCGTCGGATGGCTTCAATACGAGCTTGTGACGTCCTGCTGGTAGCGTGAGCCGACTTGGAGTCGTGCCAAGCGACTTGCCATCTTTGAACACCTCCGCCCAACCGCCGCGTGTGACGAGATTGACCGTGCCGGGCTTCGTGCTCTTCCGGGGCGTCGGACGCGCGCGTCGCTTGGCCGGCGGCTCGGCCGCCTTGGGTTCAAGCTCGGGTTTCGGATCCTCGGCGAGGAGCGTCTCCGAATCAACGCTCGGTTCGCTTCCTTGGAGCGCCGACTCGCCATCCAGTCGTTCAGTCTCTGCGGGACCGGCCATCGGGACCTTTGCGGGTTCGGTTGCGACTCCGGCAGCGAGCTGGGATTCCTCTTCCAATCTCGCATCGCCTCGAACGAAGTACAGTGTAAGCGCTGTCCCGATCGCCAGGGCGGCCGCGATCAATCCAAACTTGCCGCTTCGCGGTTTCCGTTGTTCGGGAAGAGACGGTACGAGAGCTGATGCACTTCCGATCTGCGTGATATCGAACTCGCCGGTCACGGGGATCGACAAGACATGAGCGTGGGGCATCCGCGCGAGCTCCATGAGCTGTCCCTTGCGCGCTTCTCCTTGGGGAAAAAGCTCTGCCATCCATTCCGAGAGCTCAGGCGGACCGATCAACTCGTCCCGTGCGGCCAAGAATTGCCGCAGGGCTTGGCCCATTTCCCGCGCGGACTGCCAGCGTTCCTTTGGATCACGTGCGAGTGCCTTCAGGGCGATCTGGTCGAGCTCCTTGGGAACTTGTGGGCGATGCTTGGATGGTGGATCGACTTCCTCGTAGAGCAAGGCATACATCGTGTTGGCGGTGGTGTCGCGCTTGAACAGGCGCCTGACCGCGAGGCCCTCCCACAAGGCGACGCCCAGTCCCCAGACATCGATCCTTCGGTCGGCGCTGCCCGCCCTCAACTGCTCTGGGGCCATATACGCCATGGTCCCCTTTACGTCGCCCGTCTCGGTCTGGTGCAGGCGCTCGCGCGCGCTAGCAAGGCCAAAATCTACCACTTGTACGGCTCCGTCGTAGGTGACGAAGAGATTTCGCGGGTTGACGTCGCGATGCACGACGTGAAGCAGATCACCACTGGAATCCTTCAGCTGGTGTGCTGCATGGAGGCCCTCGCAAGAATCCGCGATGATGCGCGCCATCTTGAGCGGCAGAAGAGGGTCGCGGCGTTGGTCTTTGTTCTTCCCGACTCGCGTGTAGAGACGTGACAGGGGTTCGCCGACGAGATACTCCATCGCGAGGTAGTACTCTCCATCCGCTTCGCCGAAATCGAAGACGCTGCATACGTTTGGGTGCGTGATCCGGGAAGCGATCTTGGCCTCGTCGAGGAACATCTCGACGCAGTCCTTTTGCTTCGCCAGGTGTGGGTGGATTCGCTTGAGCGCGACCAACTTCTCAAAACCCGCGACTCCTGCAAGCCGGGCCAAGTAGACCGAGCCCATCCCGCCCGAGGCCAGCTCGAAGCGGAGCTCGTAGCGGCCGATCCGTTCGGGCTGCGCGCGCTCCGGCGGCAGCGTGTCGGCCGATGCATCCGGCGGATGCGACGTCGGCGCAGCCCGGGCCTCCCCTTTGTTCGTACTCAAGCTCACGATTCCCTAATCTTCTATAGCGCAGGTTAGCCGTTATGGGTGAAAGTTTTGATTGACACTTCATTTTTGCTAACTTATTCCAACGAGAACTTATGTCGATCCATCTGAAAATTATTGGGCTTTTGGCTCTCCTCTGCCTGTTTTCGGTCGAGGTCAAGGCCCACTACCTCCTAGATGACGCGATTGCCTCCTATGAGGATGCCGACTTCCGGGCGGCGCTTCGCACCTTCAACCTCGCGGCTCGGGACGCGGACCTTTCGGTAGGGGAGCTCCTGCAGCTCTTCGAGATGAGAGCCCTCGTCCATCACGCGATGGGCAACCAGACCGCGATGCTCAGGGACCTAGAGCGCGTTGGCGCCATCCGGCCGAGTCATCAGCTCGGTGGGCTTGCACCCCCTCCGGTGCGCAAGGCGTTCGACCAAATGCTCGAGGCAAACGGCGGAACGCTGGGCGTCGAGCTCGTGGTCGAAGAGAAAATCCTCGATGGGAAGCCGTACATCGTGGCCCGCGTCGAAAAGGTGCCCAAGGGCCTCGTTCATCACGTCGGTCTGCAGTGCAGGGTCGAGCCAGACGGCAGGCTGGTGGCACGCAGCGCCCAGGGAACCAGCGCCCGGCTCGCGCTTCCAAAATCGGGCGCGCATGAGGGATGCGACGCGAGCGCCGAGACAAGACGGGGTACCGTGCTCTTCAGCGCAAGCATCGAGGGTTCGCGACCGCAGCCGCCAGCAGTTGCGCCGCCGCCCCCCAAAGTAGCGCTGGAACTAGAACCGCTTCCGACGGTGGTGCCAGCGCAGTCGCAAGGCGCTTTTCAGATGCCCCAGTACAAGGATCCCGTCGACGAACCGACAGCGAAGAAGAAAAAGAAGTGGCCCTGGATCGTGGCTGCTTCGGTCGTGGCCGTCGCAGGCGGGGTCACCGCAGGTGTCCTCCTTTCCAAGAACTCGAAACAGAGCCAGCCCGGAGCGGGCGGCGTCACGGTGACCTGGTGACTTGGCTCGGCCATCGAACGGGCTTCACGTTCGCGGTGCTTGGCGTCGTCGTATTGCTGGCGGCCGGATGCGGCGCTGAATCAGGCTCTGCCGGCCTCAGTGTCGACGTGTCATTTGCTCCGGGCGTGCCACGGGCGGCCCGAGATGAATCCGTTCGCGTCGAGGTGTATCTAGTCGATTCTTGCGATTCGGTCACGATGGGTGAACGGCCCGACGACACCATCGACAGCATGTTCGTTCTGCGCGACGGAAGCGCAGGACCGGCGATCGGCATTCCCGATCCGGGCAACTATGGTCTCTACGCGGTCGCTCAGGATTCCAACTGCGCAGTGGTCGGAGCGGGCTGCGACGAAGTGAGCATCGACGCCGCGCCTCTCGATAGCTACGCCGTCGAGCTCGGCGCGTTCTCCGGCGAAGGTTGCTTCGCGAACCAACAGTGTTCGATCGAAACCGGCGAGTGCAGCGGGCCGAGTGGCGACTGCGTCGACTTGGATTCGGATGGCCTGGGTGACGGCACGCGTGACAACGTGGGATGCGTCAATGCGACGACCGACTCGAATGATGACGACGGAATGGTCTGTGCCGACACCGATGGCGATAGCTGCGACGACTGCAGCAGTGGATCTTTCGACCCGCTGGACGATGGCACGGACACCGACAGCGATGGTGTTTGCGACGCCGGCGACGTCTGCGTCGATAGCGACGGCGACGGCCTCGGAGATGGCACGCTGGCCAACGCGGGGTGCATCGATCCGGCGACCGACTCGAATGATGACGACGGAATGGTCTGTGCCGACAGCGATGGCGATGGCTGCGACGACTGCAGCAGTGGATCTTTCGACCCGCTCGACGACGGCGTTGACGGGGACGCTGACGGCATTTGCGATAGCGGCGACGTCTGCGTCGACAGCGACGGCGACGGCCTGGGTAACGGTACGCTCGGAAACGGGGGCTGCGTCGATGCGACGACCGACTCGAACGATGGGGACGGAGCGGTTTGCGCCGACACGGATTCCGACAGCTGCGATGATTGCAGCAGCGGCTCTTTCGACCCGCTCGACGACGGCCCGGACGCCGACAGCGACGGTATTTGCGACGCCGGTGACGTCTGTGTCGATTCGGATGGCGATGGCCTGGGTGACGGCACCGGGGGCAACGTGGGCTGTGCCAGCACGACGACCGACTCGAACGTCGGCGTCGCCACTATCTGCGCCGACACCGATGGCGACGGCTGCGATGATTGCAGCACGGGGTCGTTCGATCCGCTGGACGACGGCGTGGACAGCGATGCGGACGGTATTTGCGACAGTGGTGATGATTGCGTCGACGGCGATGGCGACGGCCTGGGCGACGGAACCCTGGGCAACGCGGGCTGCGTCGATACGACGACAGACTCGAACGATGGGGACGGCTCGGTCTGCGCAGACACGGATGGAGACAGCTGCGACGACTGTGCCATCGCGACTTTTGATCCCACCAATGACGGCCTGGACGCCGACGGCGACGGCGTCTGCGCTCTGGGCGACTGCGACGACGACAAGCCGCTTTGCGCGGCCGTCTGCACCGACGACGACGACGACGGCTACTGCATCGACAGCGACTGCGATGACGCGGTTCCGACCTGCGCGCTCGATTGCACGACGAATTCCGACGGCGACCCCCAAGTCGACTGCTTCGAGACGTTTTGCGGAACCAACCCAAACAGCGGTGGGTCTAGATGTCTCGTGGCGACCAGCGAATTGTCGTACGAGAACAGCGCTCGATTCAGCCAATGACACGGTCGGCCACGACTACATCGTCGTGGGCGACTTCACGATGACCCAGGCTGCGCCCAAGCTCGATGACGATGCGGGCGTCACCATTCGGCAGCTCGCGGGCGCGACTTTGACGGTCAACTCCGGCGGCGATCGACTGGTTTTCGAAGTCAGCCGGAACAACAACGTGATCGACGGCGTGCACGTGGTGAACGTGTCGAACCTCCGAGACATCGCCCTCATCCAGGGCAACAACAATACCGTGCAGAACTGCGTGTTCGAAGGGTTCGAGCGCCGCGGAATCTTCGTCAACGGCGGGGACAACGCTCAGATCTTGGACAATATCGTTACGGGTGGAACCGATGCGCAAACCGATGAAGTCGCGGCCATCATCATCAAGGATTCACTCGGCTCGGTCGTCGCAGGCAACACGGTGGGGCTCAATGCCATGGACGGAGTGCAGATCCGCAAGGTCACAGGTCTCATGGTCGATCACAACACGATCGCTGACAACGGCGGCTCCGGCGTCAAGTTCTACGGGGACGACTCTTCGGGGGTTTGCCTCCGCAACAACAACGTCACCGGCAATGCGGATTTCGGCTTGAATGCCGACAGGGTCGTCACGTTCGATACCAGCTCGTCGTGCCGTGCGCCTTTGTCGCCGTCCACAGCCTACGGCAACAACGACTTCGATAACAGTGGCGGCTCCTGCGGCGGTGACGACTGCCTTGGTTGCGCCTGTCTTCCGGCGGGATCGTTTTGGGAGTACAGCGTCGACCCGCTCTACACGAGCACTACGGTCGGGGATCAGGAACTCTACTGCCTTGGGTCGTCGACACTCATCGACGGTGGCGACGATCTCGTCTCTTACGACCTCAACGGTGATGCCCCAGGCGACTTCAACGGGACCAGCCCCGACATCGGCAGCCGGGAAGACGGCCCGGGAGACTGCAACTGACCGAGGCCGCAGTATCTCCGTCCGCAGCAGCAGTTCGTGATACCGTGGCGCGGTGCCGGACTCCTCGATAGCCAGGCGTCTTCTTCCGGTATTTGCAGTTCTCGCGATAGGCGTCGCGGTCTTGCTTTCGGTCAAGGCGCTCGAGGAAGCCGGGTCGCAGCCTACAGTGGTCTTCGTGGTCATGGACACGCTTCGGGCCGATCGCGCCTCCCTGTGTGGGTATGCGCGTCCGACGACACCCAGCCTCGAGAAACTCGTCGAGCTCGGAGCGAGCTACGCGTGCCGTTCACACTCGCCTTCGACTTGGACCCTCCCGAGTCATGCCACGTTCTTCACCGGACTCGGTTCGGAGGAGCACCAGGCCGGCATCCGCTACGGGGCGAAGAAGCTGAGCTGGGAGACCGTCACGCCGCTCGATGCTCGCTACCCCACATTGGCTGAAGAAATGGCCGCGCGCGGCTATCAAACGCTTCTCTTGTCGGGAAACCCCGTCGTTTCCGAGGAGTCCGGCCTGACGCGCGGTTTCGCTCACGCAGTGGTGGCCCAGACCTATCCGGAGATGCACGGCCACCGGCTAGCCCAGCGCCTCAAGCTGATTCTGCACTACCTTGCTCTGGACCGGGACAAGCCGCTCTTCGTGTTCATCAACATTGCCGACCCTCATTCTCCCTGGAGAGCGATTCCGCCCGGCCTTGGCTTCCTCCCCGCCAGAGCGGCCATGACGCCCAATCCGGAACGTCGCCGTTTCGAGGCCGGGGAGTTGACCGACCCCGAGGCCGAGCGCTGGCTCTCGCACCTCTCCGATGTGTACGACTACTCGGTTCTACGAGCTGATCGCTCGCTTGCCGCGACCCTGGACGTCCTGGAGGCCGATGGCTGGTTCGAGCGTGGGTATCGTCTCGTCGTCACATCCGATCACGGGGAATACTTGGGTGAGCATCAAATGGTCGAACACGGCCGGCGCTTCTTCTACGAGCCGGTGACCCGCGTTCCGCTCGTCTACCTCAGCACCGAAGGGCAGATCGAGCTTCCCGAGGATGTCCCTTCTAGCGTGGCTCATTCGCTCGTTTTGGACGGCGCCTTGCCCGAGGTATTGCCGCCGAACGTGGCGAGCGTTTTTCGAAATGGACCCGCATCCGCGGACTCGACCTTACCCTGTTCGCTTTCGACCGCCGCGCTCTGGGTGGGGGAGTCGAAGCTGGTAGCCGATCAAGGTCAGGTGTTTAGCTACGAGCTCTCACGCGATCCTAATGAAGAGCAGCCCATCCCAGCCGGGGATCACCCTGCTGCCGCAGAGCTCTTGGAGCATTGCCGGGCCCTGGATCGAGCCGCTGCAACGCGCCCGGCGCCGGATGCGGAGCTAAGCAAAGAGCTCAGCGCCCAGCTCAAAGCCCTCGGCTATCTCAGCGACGACGAAGAGTCGCCGAACCCGCAGGCGCCCGGCCAGTAATGACGCCGAGCTCTTGGAGGTACTCGTCCAAGAGGGTCATCACGGCGGCGAGCTGGTCGGAAGGCACGCGCGCCCGGGCCGCCTCTTGCACCATCTCGCCGATTCGTTCGGGGCATGGCTGACTTCGCCCTCGGTCGACAAAAAATAGTCGAACAAGCGAAGCGCGTGCCGGTCCGGAACGAATCGGCCGTCGATCAGCGTGAGGCTTCCATCGACGTCGGTCCCCGTACGCGAGCGCAAGAACCAACATCGTTGCCGCTACCCGCCTCATCGCCTCAGGTCGCGTCACGTTGATACCCGGGGTCCTGAGGGAGTATCAACACTGGAGGAGGTCCAGATGATCTGTTTGGCGAGATGCGCGGCTCGAAGCAGTATATAATCGAGGCGGCGTGACCACCGGAGTAGGCCAAACCAGCGATAGCCGGGAGTTCTTGCAGCAACGTGTGGCTGCCTTTGGCTTTGCTGTCGCGCTGATCCTCTTCTTGGGTTTGATCGGGCGTATCATTCTCGGCGCGGCGTTCGGGTATCTGCGCGGAGAGCTGACGCATCCTTCTTTCTGGGCCCACGCGGCGGCCTGGATTCCGGTCACGTGCGTCTGGTTGATTTGTCGCTCCCGTCCCCTCGGAACGCGCGCCATTCAAATCGTCGAGGGCATCGGCCTGGTGCTGACTGGCGTCGGGCTCGTCGTGATGGGCGGCTATCTCCCTGCGGCTGCCGGGGCTGCGACCACGACGGCGTACGCGTTGTCCTTCGGTCTCATCGCCCGGGCGATCTTCGTTCCCAGCACTGCGAGGCACACTGCCTGGCTGGGTCTTGCGACCGGAATCCCGCTCGTCGTCGCCGTCTATCTCAATTTCCTCACGGTCGATCTAGATGTCTGGAACAGCCACGGCTTCTTCCGGAAGATCGAAGAACCCAGCATTCTGGCGCGAAGCCAGTCGATTCAAATCGGCTTTGCCTGGGCGCTGACTACCTTGCTGGCTGCCTGGGCAACGAGGGTCATTTACGGGCTCCGCAGAGACGTGCATGACGCAAAAAAGCTCGGGCAATACATCGTCGAAGAGAAGCTCGGCGAGGGCGGGATGGGAACGGTGTATCGCGCGCAGCACGGGATGCTCAAGCGCCCCACGGCGATCAAGCTCTTGAGCCCGGAGCTCAACGCACCGGAAGACCTCGACCGGTTTCGACGCGAGGTGCAGATGACCGCGAAGCTCCGGCACCCGAACACGGTCACGATCTACGACTACGGCCGTACCGAGGAAGGGACCTTCTACTACGCCATGGAGCTGCTCGACGGCGTGACCCTGGTCGAGGTTGTCCGTACCGAAGGGCCGCTGCCTGAGTCACGAGTCATTCACATCTTGCGCCAGTGCGCCATGGCCCTTCACGAAGCCCATTCGATAGGTCTGGTTCATCGGGACATCAAGCCCAACAACATCATGCTGACCCAGCAGGGTGGGGCACATGATGTCACGAAGGTGCTCGACTTCGGGCTGGTGAAGAACGTGAAGTCCGACGTCGACGCCACCAAGACCTGGACCGAGGCGATCATCGGAACGCCGCGCTTCATGAGCCCCGAGCAGATCCTCGACCCCCCGGCGGTCGACGCGAGGTCCGACTTGTACGCTCTTGGGGCGGTCGGCTACTTCCTTCTCGCGGGTCGATTCGTCTTCGAGGGGACCAACGCCATCGAGATCTGCGCCCAGCATCTGAGCGCGGCCCCGGAACCTCTGTCGATGACAGGAGACCGCGACCTGAACCCGGACCTCGAGCGCATCATCATGGAGTGTCTCGAAAAGAAAGCCGCCGATCGGCCTGCTTCGGGGCTCGAAGTCGCGGAGCGGCTGCGCGCATTGCCGATCGAGCGTTGGACGCAGGAACAGGCGGCCAACTGGTGGGATACCGTCGGCGAGGAGATCAAGCTGCACCGCGAGCTCGACGCCGAGTTTGGTAGTCTCGGGACCATTCAGGCCGCGCCTGCATTCACGGATCCATGATGACCCAAACTCGACCCACCGACCCCGAAGAGCTCGTCGCCGCGATGGCCAGTGGTGATTCAGGCCTGGCGCTGAGCGCTTTCTACACCAACTATGCCAGCACCGTTCTAGCGTTGCTGACTAAGATGCTCGGCTCTCCGGCCGAAGCCGAAGAGCTCTTGCAAGACGTATTCGTCGAGCTCTGGCGCCGCGCGAGCCAATTTGACTGCAAGCGCGGAAGCGTCATCGCCTGGGTAGTCACGGTTGCGCGAAGCAGGGCGCTCGATGCGCTGCGATCGCGTAAACGTCGATACGGAGACCGGCAGTTCGAGTACAGCGAGGGCGACGCGCTGGTTACGGAGCGAAAGCGCCCGGACGTGATGGCCTCGTCCACACGTTGGCACCAGGCCCTACGGCAAGCCTTCAAGCGGCTAGACGCCGAACAGCGTGCGGTTCTCGATCTCTCGTACTTTCGAGGTATGTCCCACGGCCAAATCGCGGACAAGCTCAACCTTCCCGTGGGCACGGTCAAGTCTCGAATCCTCGCCGGCATGCGAGAGCTTCGAGCCGTGCTCCCCATCATTCACCGGGCGATGAAGGCATGAACGAACAGCAGGAACGGGCGGAGCTCTTGGCGGCGCTCCATGCCGCGGGTGCGGCGTCCGAGGAAGACGATCGGGAGCTCGAGGCGCTCTTGGCCGACGACCCGAGTCTCGCGGAGGTAGTGAAGGACTTCCATGATTCGATTGCCGCACTCGCTTCGAGCTTCGACCCGTTGGAAACCTCGTCGCGCACCCTTGGGAAGATTCAGAAGAAAATCGAGAAAGAAAAGGGCGGGGTCTTGAACCGCCTGCGCGGCTGGCTCGGCAAGTCCTGAGTAGACACCCATATGCAAATCTTCTCGGGAATCGTGCTGCTCGCACTGTCACTGCTCTGCTGGGGCGGGCAGACGATTGTCTGGCTCTGGCCGAAGACCGGTGTGAGTCTCGGCTTATCCGAGGCGGAAGGGGACGTGGAGGCTGCGTACTGGGCCGACATTCGCGGCGAAGCGGCTTGGGACTTCCTCACCCTCTGGACCCTGCCGGTCGCAGCCATTCTGTTGATCCTCGGCAAACCTAGCTGGGCATACTTCGGGCTCGTCGGCGGTGGGATGTATCTGTACTTCGCCGGTCGAGGGATCTTCACTCGGGTGGCGATGCGGCGCCGTGGCTTGCGGGTTGGCTCACCCCTCAACCTGAAGCTGGGCTACGCCTTTCTGACAATCTGGGGCCTCATGGCTCTGGGGAGCATCGCTTCCGCCACTGAGGCCCTACTCGGGCTCTAGCTTTCGTCGGGCGCCTAGCTGTTCAGGGTCGATCGCTTCGGCACTTTCGCACATGACGGTGAGAACGACGCCGCCCTCTTGACGCCACCATCCACGAAAACCCCGATCCTCAGGGCTGATCGTGGCGCGAAGCGCGTGCCAGCCGGCCTCGTTCGTGTCGAGATCGTCGATCTGCACTTCGACGCTGCGGGTATCTCGGTGCAGTCCCACTCGCAGTGCTTTGAGCGTGCTCTCCTTGGCGCTCCAGGTGAGAGCGACTCGGAGATCCCGGAGATCGTCGCTCGCGCGCTCGACTTCGATCCTTTCGCGCTCTGTGAAGAAGTCGTTGACGAACCTCGTCGTCCTGGGTTCGATGGCTTCGAGATCGCAGCCGACTGCACCGTGTTCGGCGATCACGCAGGCAGCAACGTTCTCGCGATGACTGATCGAGATCGCGCAGTCCATGCTGCGTCCGTCGACAAAGGCTTCGGGCGCCCCGTCTTTCGCGGCGACGACTTCGATGCGAGCAAGCTCTTCTACGCTAACGTAAGAAGACAGAGCGCGTTTCGCCGTGTAGCGCCCGAGCTTCCATTCCGCGCGTCGTTTCGGAAACCTGAACCCGTCTAGGATCTTCTTTTCGTCCTGCCCCAGCCAGTCGTCCGTGTCCGGCATCGCCAACGCGCCGCGGAGCAGCCAGCGTATCGTCATCCCTTGGCAAGCTCGCGTTGGATTCCTCGTTCAATCGCATCCACCAGGTAAGGCCGCAGGGTGCTAGCTGGGATGATCCTGTGGACAGAGCCGACCTTCAGCGCGCGATGCACGCTGTGGATTCCATCAAACTCCTCAGCGACCTCACGAAGCTTCTCCGAATGCACGACCTTCTTCATCTTCGTGAGGCGATCGCGCAAAGCCAGCCGTTCGGCGCCGTCGGCCGCATCGAGCCTTTGCTGAAGCGAGATGATTCTTTCGTCCGAGAGGGTTCGCTTGCGAACGTCGCCCGCAAACACCACTGCTGCGGCCGGTGCACCGCCGATCACCGATGCGTAGGTGTCTTCCAGAGCCGACACCTCCAAGGAGGGATTGAGCTTGCTGGAGAACACGACGAAAGCCCCGCCGTGGTAGCGAGAGATTACCAGGAACACAATCGGACCCTTGAAGTTGACCACCGCTCGGCCGATTTCGGCGCCATACTCGAGCTGCATCTGCCTCAAGGACTCAGGCGAGCCGTCGAAACCGGACAGGTTGGCCAATACGACCACCGGCCGGTTGTTGCTTGCGGCGTTGATCGCACGGGCGACCTTCTTCGACGACATTGGGAACAAGGTGCCTGCCGTCCAGACGGTGGGCCCATCCGCCGGCACGAACCCAAGTCGCGACAGGGGCTGTGACTCGAGCCCAATCAGGCAGACTGGATAGCCACCGACGTGTGCATCCCAAACCACAGCGGTCTCCGCGTCCCGCATCCCATACCAGCGCTCCAGCACGTCCTGATCTTGGTCGGTCGCCGCGCGCATGACCTTGCGAATGGCGAAAGGCCGCTTCCGGCCGGGGTTGGTTTCTGGGTTGAACACCTCACCCACGGTCGCAAACGTGGAAGCGCCCACGTGTCCGTGTGGTGAATCGCAGACATCGCGGTCGACGGCGTCGTTCGTGGCCCCGCGCCGCGGGAAGCGCTCGCCCGGCATGACGTAGGTGTGCTGGTAGTGCCGGAGCAAGATGTGACAGGCATCCGAGAGGTCGCGGGCGGCGTATTGCGCTTGGCCGTTCGGGCCCATGACCCGGTCGTATCCGCCAATGCCGGTATTGTCTTCGGCCGAAACGCCGCCCGAGTAGTCCAGCGCGTGCTTGCCGGTGAGCACCATCGCGCTCCCCGGGCACATCACCAAGATGCCCTTGGTGTGCATCAGCATCGTCGCTTCAGCGTTCCAGTAGGGCTGGGCGCCCACGTTGATCCCGCACACCAGCACGTTGACCTCGAGGCCAGCTTGAGTGAATTCGATCAACCTTCGCAGGACGTCCGAGATCCAGTCCATGTTCTCGGTCCCGCTCTCCATGGATATTTTCGCGCCAGCGGAAACCGCGTACCATTCGAGTGGCACCTGCATTTCCTCTGCCAGGTCGAGGGCCGCGATGATCCGTCGACACTCGGGTTCGGCCAAGGCGCCCATGCCTCGGCTCGGGTCCCCAAAAAGCGCGACGCGCGTCATGCCTTCCGGATACTTGCCGGTGTAGCTCGTCATCAGACCGACGATGATGTTGGCGCTGTTGCTTCCGGGCGGTCGGTCGACAGGCACGAGCTCATTTGCATCATTCAGGTCGAGCTCCCGAAACACGCCGTGAGGGAAGTCAGATTGAACTGCGCTGTCCTCGTCCGGTGTGAGCATGGAGATGATCTCGTAGGGGTGCGTCAGGCCTCGCTGACGCAAGCGCACCACCGTCTGCTCGTATGCGCTGCGCGGCCGCATGGGTTGGGTTGGGAGATCACGTAGGCGGATTTGAAGGCCGCTCCGCCCCCGATTAGACACGTCGAGCAGCTTCCGCTCGAACTCACCGGTCGCGGGATTGCGAATGTCGCCCTGGACCACGATCCGTTCGAGCCCAAGGCCGCTTGTCTCCGGGGCTAGCTTGTGAATGATGCCGTTGATCTCGTCTTGGCTGATGTCCAGTCGCGGCCAGAGGAACAGGTGAACCCGATTCCACTGATAGCGCTTTCGCTCAGGTCGGGTGCTCTGTTCGCGTCGGATCTCGACCAGGCACTTCGACAGGGTCCGCTCCAGGCTCGGAAGCGCGACCACGCGCCCCGCGGCGTCGCGAACCGGCGTCAGATCGCGAACCTCGGCCAGGCAGATGAGACGCTCGTCTTTGCCGGTCACCCGATACAAGTACACGTCTTCGGCGCACTCGACGCGCTCGGTCTCTAGGTCTTTCAAGCGCCACAAGAAGAGCCGCTTGCTCAGCATCGGGTGCATTCCGCGGTAGATGACCTCTTCTTGAAAGCCGTCGTCCTTCATCCGGAACGTAAAGGCTTGCAGCTCGTTGGCCCCAAGGCCGGTTTCGCTTCCGGTCGCGGACACGATGATTCGTCGCACCGGACGCGGCGGCGCTGTGGCCTCCAGCAGCTGCCGAAGACCGTCAGAAGTCTTGTCGGGGCTCTCGAGCTCGTCCCCGTGCAAGACGTAGTAGTCCACCACCACGTCTTCACTGCTCGGTACGGTTTCCACCCGGCGATTCAAGACGGCGATGGCTTCGGACAGTCGCTCTCCACTGATGTGCGTGGCGAAGAAGTGGATCTTCTTTCCTTCGTACTCGTACCAGCAACTAGAGACGTCGATTCCCGCGTCGGAGTGGATCTCGAAATCCTTCAGCTCGCACATCTTGTAGTAGCGTCGGGCCAGAGCTTCGAGCATCACCAAGCGTTCATCGCGCTTGGCTTGTGCGAGCCTCCGCGACATGAATCCCTTGAGCGGATAGGGAAGTGCGACGAGCTCCTCGATGCGAGCGGCCTTGTCCGCCGCTTCTGCTTCGGCAGGCAAGCCAGAGAGGATTTCCCCAGCTCTATTCAGCGCCTGGTTCGCCACCTGTTCCTGAATCGGTCGTTCGAAGTAATGATATTGAAGCTCGCGCGCTAGATCGTGAACCGCTGGGTACCGGTCCTGGGTCTCGATGATCAGACGGGAGAGGAGGGCACGGAACCCATCGTCCGCGTGTTCGCGAACTGCGCCTATGTGGTCGAGCCGGTGCTGCAGCACGCTCAGGATCGGTGCGATTTGCTCGTCGACTCGATTGTTCCCTTTGCAGATGCGGAAAAGGATCCCGTTCAGCTCCGCATTGCGCCGGATCTCGTCCACGCCGTAGTGGCTGAGGGCTTTGCGGAGCTTGGTGACAAACGATTGAGGAAGATCTTCCTCACGATGGACCACGAGGTCGCGGAGAAACGTGAACAGGTACTCCTCTGCGGTGTGCTTTCCGAATTCCTCTGCCCCGTCTTCGTCGCGGGAATGGCGTCTGAAGAGCGAGATCAGGTCCACGAAGATATCGAGGGTCTCGTCCTCGTAAGCAACGCGCCCCGGGTCGTACGTCGGGACGCCAGCACTGGGGATCTCCCCGTCTGCCATTTCGCGCGAGAGCTCGAGTCGGTCCGCGTCGAAGCCCATCATCAAGCGTCGAAGCTCCCTAAGATTGTAGCGCGAAGTGGACCAACTGGAATCGCGGCGCTCGAGAAGGTTCGAGAAGTCTAGTCGCTCACTGGCCGCGGACGTCTCTTCGCCCCCGCTTGGCTCGATGAGCAACATCGGCGCACCGATCGCGAGCTGCACGTTGTTCATCACCATGACCTCGCGAACCTTGCCCGCGAATTTCGCCCCGATGACCATCTCCATCTTCATGGCTTCCAAAACGACGAGCCCGTCGCCGACTTCCACATCTTGACCCGCCGTGACGAGGACGTTGACGACGACAGCCGGCGATGGCGCGCGCACCAGTCCACCACGGTCCCGAGAGATTCGGTGCGGGACACCGTCGACCTCGACGAGCACGCTCAAACTCTGGTCGACCGAATGGATGCGGAAGTTCTGCTCGCCCACGCGCAGCCTTCGCTCCGCGCCCTCGAACCGCTCGACCGAGACCTCTACGCGCCGGCCGTCGACATCGATCCGGTAGCGGTGCAGACCCAGTCGATAGACGGTCAGCTCGTAGGTGTTCCCCGCGTAGGTGAGCTCCATGGCGTGGCCGTGGCGGTCTTCGACCTTTGGGCGACCGCGCGCTGCGGAGGTGTAGAACTGCGCTCGCTCGACCTCGAGCTCGGCGCCATAGGTCTCGATCGCGGCTTGGAGCAGGGCGATCTCGGCGCCTTCGCGCGAAACGTGCCTGCCCTCGGCGACCAGTCGATCGACCCAGCCGACATCCACCTCACTGCACACGACCGCAGGGTTGTCGATCAATCCGAGCAGAAATCCCTTGTTCGAGGTGCCTCCGCGGATCACGACCTCGCTTTCTAGCAAAGCGCGCCGCAGTCGGGCCATCGCTTCGTCGCGGTTGCGACCGTACGCGATGATCTTGGCGATCATCGAATCGAATTCAGAGGGGATCTGGTCGCCCTCTGCGATGCCGGTGTCCACTCTGAGTCCAGGGCCAGAGACCAATCGCAGTTGCTCGACCAGGCCGGGTGATGGCGCAAAGTTGTCTTCCGGGTCCTCGGCGTTGAGCCTCGCTTCGATTGCGTGCCCGCGTTTCGTCGGCGGCTCGGCGTCGAGACGGCCGCCACGCGCGACATGGATCTGCAGCTTCACGAGGTCGGCGCCTGTCACCATTTCGGAGACGGGGTGCTCCACCTGGAGCCGCGCGTTCACTTCCATGAAGGAGAACTGCTTGGTCGTCTTGTGATAGAGAAACTCGACGGTCCCAGCGTTTCGATAACCGATCGCCTGGGTTAGACGCACCGCCGCTTGCTCGAGCTCTCGCTGCTGTTCCGCGGTCAAGGCGGGCGACGGGGTCTCTTCGAGGATCTTCTGATTGCGCCTTTGAACCGTGCAGTCCCGCACGCCCAGCGCCCAGGTCGTCCCCTCGTTGTCCGCGATGATTTGGACCTCCACATGCCGCGCGCCGGTGACCATCCGTTCGAGGAAGACAGCGCGGTTTCCGAACGCTTTCTCCGCTTCGGAGCGCGCGCTCTGCAACGCATCCGCCAGCTCGCCCTCGCTTCGAACTCGCCGAATCCCCCGCCCTCCGCCGCCCGCGGTGGCTTTGATCATCAGGGGATACCCGAGTCGTTCGGCATGTGAACGCGCATCTTCTAGTGTTGCCACCTCCCCACCGCTCCACGGGGCAACCGGCACTTCGGCCTTCTCCGCGATTTGCTTGGATGTGATCTTGTCGCCGAGCTTGCGCATCATGTCGCCGGTCGGTCCGATGAATACGACTCCCAAACGCTCGCAGAGGTCTGCGAACTCCGCATGTTCAGCGACGAAGCCCCAGCCGGGCCAGACGGCTTCGGCGCGTGTCTCGATCAGGGCCCGCTCGAGACGCTCGTAGTCGAGGTAGCTCGACTTGTGCTGGCCGCCTTCTGCGACGTAGGTCGCCGCGCCGAGCGAGTAGGCCTCGTCCGCTTCGCGCACGAACATCCCACGACGATCCGGGGCGGTGTATAGCGCGATCGTGTGCAGCCGCTGCCCGTACTCTTGCTCGTACTCCCTCGCGGCGATGATGAAGCGCATCGCGGGCTCTCCGCGATTGACTATGGCGATTCGCTCGAAACTCGGATTGCCCATCTGTCTTCAATCCATCGCAGCGAGTAGCGGCTGTCGCATACCCGGGTCCACGTCGTCGGGCAGCTCCGTCGTTTGGTAACCGCGGAGCACCACAAAGAGATTGCCGGCCTCGTCTGCCACGTAAGCATCGTAGGACTGGCCGCCGTCTTTCGGGCTCACCACGGCGTGCAGCCGTCCTTCGGCCTGGTCAGCAGGCCGGACGATGCTCACCTGGTCGATGTGCTTCGGAAGCCCCATTCGGCCCGTGGTGCCGATCTGCCACACGCCTGCTGTTTGAAAGCAAAGCTCGATGAGCCGAGGCTCGGTCAGCAGCGCGAGCTCCGCGGGCTGCCGATCTCCGGGTAGCTTGTCGCTCATTCGACCCACCACCACTCCGTTGTCGCGCCAAGCCGCGTCGAGAACCTGGTATGCCGGTCCGTGGAAGTACACGCGGTAGATGTCTTGGTCCTTCACGGTCGTTTCGCCAGCGGCGGGCGGCGCGTCGGATTTGTCCCTGTCGACTGCGTTTCGCGCCAGTCGAACCGAGGCGGTGAAATGCGTCTTGATCTCCTGTCTGCCCATGATCGTTCTCACTCCGATCAACTTGCAGGAAGCCAGAAGATCGTCTCCGCCGGTCGTGAACTGAGCGGTCAAGGTGAGCGCGCGTGGCTCGTCGCGATAGAACTTGAATGGCTCGAGGAAATCGACGTTTTCGATCGCCCTGATGTGCCAGTCCGGGAAGAGGGCCTTGCTGATTTCTCCGAAGCCTTCGATACCCATGACCCCGGGCAGCACTGCCGTTCCGGCGATCCTGTGGTCGTACAGGAACGGCTGCTCTTTGGGGTCGAGCGTCGTCTCGACGACGAGACCCCGGTGCACACCCATGGAGAGGATGCGACTGTTCATGGGGCCTTGCCGGATGTCCTGGAGCTTGCTCGGGTCGAGCCCACCGGTTTCGTCCCATTCATGCATCAGGATGCCAAGCGCGCCGCCGATCACGACTTCGCCGCGCGTACCGGCTTCGAGCTCGTTACGGACCACCGGGATGCCGTCCGCTGGCTTGAGCATGTCGATGCCGGCGAGCTCCATCATCTTGGGAATCGAACCCCGCGATGCCATTCCGATGTCCGCCCAGGCGGTCCAGTCGACTACGATACCACGCGTGTCGGGCCGCGTGTTGCGGAAGCTCGACACGGACTTGGCCAAGAGCTCATTGGCGGCGCTGTAGTCGGTTTGACCGCCGTTGCCGAATCGGCCGGCGATCGAGCTGAAGACGACAGCGGCGCCGAGCGGCATGTCTCCGATCGACGACAAGAGATGGTACCAGCCGCTCGCCTTCACATCGAAGACCAAATCGAACTCGGCTGGCTTCTTGTCGGGCAGGTAGTGACTGATCTCGAGCCCCGCAGCATGTACCAGTGCATCGATCCGACCGCTCCGCTCGCGAATCGCTGCGACCGCTGAAGCCACCGCGTCCCGGTCGAGCAGGTTGACCGAATGATAGTGCGCCTCGCCGCCCGCGGTGCGAACCGACTCAATCGCCTCGAGCGCGGAGTGCTTACGTTCGAGCTCGCTGAGCAGGCGCTGTACGGCCACCGGGGTTGCTTTCTGTCCGCTCTTCTTGAGGCGTTCGAAGAGCTCTCGTTGAAGGCCGTCCCGATCGCTTCCAAAACGCTTGAGGTCCGGGTCGTGTGGATCGGGTTCCGGCGTCAGGTCGAGCAGGTGGAAGATTCCGCCCGAGGACGCCTTCGCCAAGTCCTCGACGATCGCCGATACGATCGAGCCCGCCGCGCCCGTGATCACGAAGACGGTGTCTTTGCCGAGGGGCAGCCGACCTTGCGACGGGAGCGCTTCGAAGCAGGCCGTGATACCCCAGCGTTCGTCTCCGCCGTAGCCGAGCTCGCACGCCCCTGGATCCGCTAGTGTTTCCGCGATGAGCCGCTCGGCAACGACGCTGGCCTTGGCTTTCGCTTCGAAGTCCACGACCTTGACCGTTGATTCCGGCTTTTCGCGTTTGTACGTCTTGGTGAAGCCGCTGACCGCGCCGCCTAGTGGCGCAATCGCTCCGCTGTCGTCGAAGCCGTGCTTGCCCCCGAGACGGGTGCCCGAGACCAGGAACGTGCCCGGCGCCGAGATTTGCCCGTAGAGCATGCGCATCGTGGTGAACAAGAGCTTTGCCCGGAGATGTACGGCACTGGCCCAGGTCTCAGGAGAGAGGTCGCCGATCGCGTCTTCTCGATCGAGCCCCGCGAGCCAGTAGACGCCACGGATCGGACCGTCGTTCATCCAGCCTTCGAGCCTCGCAGTCAGCTCCTCAGCGGACGGGGCGTCGTCGATAGCGAGGACTTGAACCCCAAGTTTCTTCAACTGCTTGGACAGGGCCTTCGCGACGCCGCCTTGGTCGACCATCACGACCACGCGGGCTCCATCGTCGAGCGCAATGCCGGTCGGTTTGCAGGACGACAGCGCTGGTCGGAGCACGGGCACCGGTACCCGTCGAAGCCCCTCGGTCGGCTCCGCCCCTGGCAGCGTCGAAGGCGAATCGTCGCTTGTCTCGGCTTGGCTGCTCGAAGCGGCGGCGGCCTCTGGCAGGGAGTTCTTCACCCAGGCGATGACATGATTGAGAGTTGGGAAGTTCCGAAGCTCGAGCTTGTCGTCGCGCGGAATGCCATACGCTTCACGCACTGCCGCGAAGGTCTCGGCCTGCTTGACCGTATCGACTCCAAGGTCGGCTTCGAGGTCCAGGTCGAGCTCGAGCATGTCTGGCGGATAGCCCGTAACCCCCGAGACGACCTCCAACACCTTGTCCACGACGGGATCCGACCCCCGGCCTGAAGCTGTCACTGGCACTGGCGCTGACGCTGGCACTGCCGCTGGCACTGCCGCCGGCGCTGCCACTGCCACCAAGTCTGGCCTTCGGTCCCTCACGAACTGAACCACATGCTCGAGCGTCGGAAACTCCCGAAGCTCGAGGTTGTCCTCCCGCGAGATGTCGTAGGCTTCGCGGACCGCGGCAAAGGTCTCCGCCTGCTTGACCGTGTCAATCCCAAGATCGGCTTCGAGGTCGAGCTCGAGATCCAACATGTCCGACGGATACCCAGTCTGCTCCGAAACAATAGCCAACACCTTCTCGACGATGGGATCCCCTGCCGCTGCCGCTGCCGCTGTCGCTGCCACTGGCGCTGCCGCTGGCGCTGCCGCTGGCACTGACACTGCCACCGTCACCAAGTCCGGCCTTCGGTCCCGAACAAACTGCACCACGTGCCCGAGCGTGGGAAACGCCCGCAGCTCGAGATTGTCCTCCCGCTCGATGTCATAAGCTTCACGAACCGCGGCGAAGGTCTCCGCCTGCTTGACCGTGTCAATCCCAAGATCGGCTTCGAGGTCGAGCTCGAGATCCAACATGTCCGACGGATACCCAGTCTGCTCCGAAACAATAGCCAACACCTTCTCGACGATGGGATCCCCCGCTGCCGCTGCCGCTGCCGCTGCCACTGGCGCTGCCGCTGGCACTGACACTGCCGCCGTCACCAAGTCCGGCCTTCGGTCCCGAACAAACTGCACCACGTGCCCGAGCGTGGGAAACGCCCGCAGCTCGAGATTGTCCTCCCGCTCGATGTCATAGGCTTCACGAACCGCGGCAAAGGTCTCCGCCTGCTTGACCGTGTCAATCCCAAGATCGGCTTCGAGGTCGAGCTCGAGATCCAACATGTCCGACGGATACCCAGTCTGCTCCGAAACAATACCCAACACCTTCTCGACGATGGGATCCGCCGCTGGCGCTGCCGCTGCCGCTGCCGCTGCCACTGGCACTGCCGCCGGCACTGGCACTGGCACTGCCGCTGGCACTGGCCCTGGAACTGCGGTTGACACCGCCGCCGGCCCCTGATCCTTAACCCGCAGCGTCCGATTCACAACCTCCAACTCGGGCGAAGCGTACCCAGTCGCCTCAGCAACCCAGTGCTCGAACCGGGCCCGGTCCTCGATCCGTGTCGCATAGCCCAAGTCCCGCGGCGCCGGTCGGCGTCCATCGGGACTCGGGATCCAGCGCGAAAGCGACATGCTGATCTGAGAGCCGAAGCCTGCGCCCAGTCGAAGCGAGTACTGCACCGGATAGCTCCCGCCTCTCGAAAGATTGAGCGGACCCAGCTCCGGGTCGATCTCTTTGAAGTTTGCGACGGGCGGCACCATCCCGGTCTCGAGGATCTTCACCGCCGCCGCGTCCTCGACACCGGCGCCCATCGCATGGCCGGTCATGCCCTTGGTGTTCGCGATGACGATGCTGTCCGCGTTGGCGCCGAACACGCTCCGAAGCGCGCTGATCTCCGCCTGGGCGCTGCCACCGCGGGCCGGAGTGTAGGTCTCGTGCGAAACGAAAACCGTCTGAGGCGCGATCTCTGCGCGGTCGATCCCGTGCCGCGCCTCGCAATCAGCGATTAGCTTCTCCATCAGGCTTTGGATGTGGTCGATGTTCAGGCGGCTGCCGTGATAGGCGCTGTTGGCTGTGAGGGTACCGAGGACTTCGACGATCGGCCTCAGGCCTCTTTCGCGCGCTGCTTCGGCGGTTTCGATCACCATGCCAGAGGCGCCCATGCCGAGAATCAGTCCGTGGCGCCGTCGATCGAAGGGCAGGGCGGCTTCTTCGAGGATCTCGTCGGTCGCGGCGGCCCCGCTAGCGAGGAACCCCGAGCCGACCCATTCCATCAGATTGTCGCTGGTCACGTTGTCGGCGGTGACGACGATCACGCGCTTGCAGCGGCCGCGCGCGATCCAATCTTCCGCGAGCGCCACGGCCTGGGTGCCGCTTGCGCAGGCCGAGTTGATTTGGGTGTTGGGCCCTCGCGCACCGATATACTCGGCGAGCTGGGAGTGGCCCATCGACAGGGCCTTGAAGAGGAAACGGCGGTCGAACCTGTACGGATCGCGCTCCCGGTCGTTCTCGATCTCCGCGATGCGGCGGTCGATCTCGCCGGCAATCGGATCGGCGCCATTACCGGCCATTCGCCCGCGCAAGCTTCGCAACTCATCGAGGAGCTTTTCCTGGGTATTGCTCTCGAAGTACCGACGCACCTCGCCAATGAACATGTCGGAGCCGGGGAACGCCGATCCGAAGATGACGCCGGTTTCGTCTTGCATCGCGGCAGGCAAACCCCAGCGGTCCGGAAGCTTGGTTCCCTTGGACGTGGTCTTGTAGTGCATCACCAGCGGGATTCCGGCGTCGCGCATAGCTTCGAGGCCAGCGGCGATCGCCATTCGCGTCGTCGAGTCCATTGAAGCCGCGCGTTCCTCGGGAATGCCGAAATCGCTGGTCAGAGCGATGTCGCCACCGCGGCCGGCGAGCTTGATCACGTCCGCGGGCGAGTCGATCGTTTCAAAACGGGGCCCGCCTTTCTCGGATTTCACCAGTCGGGTGATCTTTTTGCCCGCGATGGCACGCCTAAGCCCGACTGGGATCGCGTCGATGAAGCTCTGTCCATGCAGCATCCGGTCGACGTTGCTGTCGGCAAAGACTTTGTCGCCGCCCGGCAAGCCGATGGTGGCGCCAGTCACCACCACGGGCTCTGCGGAATCGACCGAGCCTCCACCCCGATAAATCTCCATCCCCTGATCGAGGAAATCCGCAAAAAGGCGGCCTAGCTGGGTATAGCGATCGGCCCCCGCAAGCGATGAAACGGGCCGCGGAGCCCGACGCACTGGCGCAGGCGGAGCAGCAGAAGTCCCCGCGCGTTGCTGCACGCGAGGACTACCAAGTTCCGGCGTTCTTCGTTCGCTCTTCGGGGCGCCGTGCCCACTCGCGTAGAGCCCTGTGAGTGCTGCATTGAACGCCGGAAGGTCGCCGATCTTCGGGTGGTTGGTGAACAAGGACAGGGTGTCGGGTTTGCCCCCCAGCACGTCGTCCGCAAATCGAGCCAGAGCCGACTTCGGGCCGACTTCGACGAAGACCCGCGCACCCGCGTCGTACAGAGTCTCTAGTCCCTTCACAAACTGGACCGGCGACGCGATCTGCTGGCCGAGGATCTCGATCATCTCTGCGGCCACGTTCGGACCCATCGGATAGAACTCCCCGTTGACGTTCGCGACGATTGGAATCCTCGGGGACTCTACGCCGAGGCGCGCGAGCTCTTTCATGAGCGGCTCGCTCGCGGGAGCGACCACCTTGGTGTGAAATGCATGGCTCACCGGTAGGGGGATCGCCTGATGACCCGCCTTGGTGATCGCTTCCACCGCTGCCGTCACACCGGGCGTCGTCCCTCCGATGACCGACTGGCCAGAGCTGTTGATGTTGGCGATGACGACGTAGCCATCGATTGAGCTCACGATGGACTGTACCTCGTCGATCGGCGCGAGGACCGCGGCCATGAGACCATTGTCTTCGACGGAGACCTTGGTCATTTCACGTCCGCGCGCGCTGACCGCTTCGAGGGCCTCACGAAAGCCGATCGCACCGCTAGCTACCAATGCTCCGTACTCTCCGAGGCTGTGCCCCATGACCAGGTCCGGGGTCACGCCGTAGGCGGCGAGTAATCGGGTGAGTGCAAGGTCCGTTGCAAGCACCGCCGGCTGAGTGATCGCAGTCTGGCGAAGCGCTTCGTCAGCCTCTGCCAAGGCGGCTCGGTCATTCGGGTCGACGAAGATGATCTCGCTCAGCGGCTGCCCGAGAAGCGGCTTCATCACCTCGTCCGCTTCGCGAAAAGTGTCGGCCACAATCGGCTCCACTTCGCGCAGCTCGCGGAGCATGTTGACGTACTGAGAGCCCTGACCGGTGAAGAGAAACGCCGTCTTAGCCGCAGGTCCGGCTTGGTAGAAGATGCCCTGAGCGCGCAGCGCCCTCCACATCGCCGCATTGTCGGCGCGAAGACCCTTGGCCGCGTTCGTGACCTTCTTGACCAGCTCGTCCGCGTCGCCGAAATCGATGGCGATACGCTCCGCCGCGTTGAGATCCGAAGCGGCAGGTGGCTTGCGATCCGGCGCGTGCCCCGACTTCGCGTCTTCGAGGACCGCGTCGAGCCTGATCGCCAGCTCGGCTGTCGAGCCTGCGCCAAGGACCAACGAACCGCGCAAGGGGGCCTTGTCCGCCATCGCGACACCGCTGGAAGTCACCGTCGCCGCCGAGCCAGCGGGCACGGGCACCGAGGTCCGATTCTTTCGCTCGATCCGGCCTGGAACGTGCTCTTCCAAAACGGCATGAAAGTTCGTCCCGCCGAAACCAAAGGCGCTGACGCCGGCCCGACGAACCTCTCTGAAGTCGTCCCAGGGCCTGAGCTCGGTGTTTACGTAGAACGGGATATGACCGAAGCCGATCTTGGGATTGGGCGTCTTGAGGCCGATGCTCGGCGGCAATTGCTTGTGGTGCAGTGCGAGGGTGGCCTTCAGGAGTCCTGCGGCTCCGGCAGCTCCCTTGAGGTGCCCGATGTTCGACTTGACCGAGCCGATCGGAATGCTCGAGTTGGCCACCCCCGACCCAGCGAACGCGTCGACCATGCTCTGAACTTCGACCACATCGCCGACCCGAGTAGACGTGCCGTGCCCTTCAATCAGACTCACCGTCGCAAGATCTTCGCCAGCGTGTGCCCAGGCGCGTTCGATCGCGAGTTTCTGCCCGATCGGGTTGGGAGCGGTGATCCCCTTCCCCTTGCCGTCGCTCGACCCACCGATGCCGCGCACCACCGCGTAGATTTTGTCGCCAGCCTCTTCGGCGTCTTCCAAGCGCTTCAAAAGAAAGACCGCGGCGCCTTCGCCCATGACGAAGCCGTCGGCGCCTTCGTCATACGGTCTGGTTCCGGTCGCCGAGAGCGCGCCGATCTTGCAGAACTTCGTGTAACTGGACGCGCTCATGTTGCTGTCGATGCCGCCGGTGAGCACCGCGTCGTAGTCGCCTTCTTCGAGCCCTGAGATAGCGGCGCTGAAGGCTGCCATCGCCGACGCACAGGCCGCATCGGCGGTGAAGTTGGGGCCGTGGAAGTTGAAGACCGCAGCCACCCGGCCAGCGATGATGTTCGCCAGCTCCCCCGGCATCGTGTCTTCCGTGATGTTCGGGTAGTGCTCGCGCACCTGTCCCATGGTCTCTTCGACGATCGCGGTCTTGGCTGCTTCGGGCAGCGCCCGAAAGCTTGGCGCGCTTTCGAGCTCGCGCGTGAGCTCGGGGAAGAAGATACGAAGCGCGGTCTTGTAGTGCTGGTCCCCCGCCATCGCGTTGCCGAGGATGACCGCCGTGCGGTCACCATCGAGAGGACGTTCCGGATAGCCGTAGTCCAAGAGCGCCTCGCGGGCCGACATGATCGACCACTTCTGGGTGCGATCCATCGACTCGGCGACCTTGGGCGGAATCGGAAGCCTCCACTTGAGAGGCTCCCAGTTGAACTCGCGAACCCAGCCGCCGATCTTCGAGTAGGTCTTATCGGGCGCCTTGGGATCCGGGTCGTAGTAGAGCGCCGGGTCCCATCGATCGACGGGTGTTTCGCAGATGCTGTAGCGCCCGGTCGAGATGTTGTTCCAAAATTCCGTGGCGTTCTGTGCATCGGGCAGGACCGCGCCGACCCCGACGATCGCTATGGCTCTGTGTACCTGGTCTCGCATCTACAGGCTCCGTCGTTCCTCAGGAGCGCTCGTAGAGCGCGTCCCCCACTTGGTTCATGTCTTCGATCAACCCCGCCTGAGCTGCATACACTTTGGAAAGTCCCGCGCTCGTCTCGAGTGACTGAACATCGGCGTCGCCGGCGCCAACTGCGCCGACGATCCAGCGCATCCCATCGACTGCAACGCGCTGAGCGGCCTCACGGGCGAAGACCCGAGCCATCGCCGCGACGGCAGCCGGCGCAAATCGCTTTGGCGCTTTGGGGTTGAGCTGATCCATCTCGGCGCGCACCGCGTTCCGCGAAAAAGCCGCCGCCCCTTCGACGTAAGAAGCAAGCTCGCCGATTCGAAACAGCAGGTGCTGGTTGCGTGTGAGGCGCTGGGCGCGCGCACGTTCCATGATCTCGGCAAGGGCGTGCGCGGCCAAGGCGGCAATGTCGGCACCAACCTCCGGATGCTCGGCGTGTACCCCTTCGAGCCGCCGTCCGAAGTCGTGATAGTGCTGCCCGCGCGTCTTGAGGTGGTGCTGCCAGCGATCGCGCCCGATCGTCATCTCCATGATTTCCGAGGTGCCCTCATAAATCGTCGTGATCCTGACGTCGCGCCTGATCTTTTCGACCATGTACTCCCTGGTGTACCCGTAGCCTCCATGCCCTTGAATTGCGGCATCCGCAGCGGCGTTGCCCGCCTCGGTGGCCAGGTACTTGGCGATTGCGCCCTCGGTGTTCAACAGCTCGTCACCACCCTTGTCGATCGCCTCGGCTGTCTGCTCGATGTAGGCACGCGCCGCCTCCAATCGTACGGCGTGCGGGACGATCAGCTTGTGCGTGTAGCCCTGCTTTTCCGATAGCGGAGCACCAGCCTGAATGCGCTCGGTCGAGTACTCAATCGTCCGGTCGAGAGCCGCCCAGCCGGCGCCCAGCCCGAAAGCAGCCACCATGAGCCGCGTGAAGCCGAACACGAGCTGCGCCTGGCGCAGGCCCTGGCCCTCTTCGAGCCCCACGAGTTGATTCGCATCGACATAGACCTTCTCGAGGACGAGCGCGGTCGTGTTGCTCAGCCGGATCCCGTGCTTGTCTTCTGGCTTGCCAGACGAGAAGCCTTCTGCGCCACGCTCCACGACAAACCAGGTTGGCCCGCCGGGCGCCTTTGCGAGCACGGTGTAGACATCGGCTCGGCCACCGTTCGAGATCCATTGCTTGTTGCCGGTGATCTCGTAGCCAACGACCTGCCCGTCCTTCTCTACGGGTACGGCCACCGTCTTGAGTGCGGCGAGGTCACTGCCAGCTGCGGGCTCGGTCGCCCCATAGGCCATCAGCAAGCCCTCTTCCGCGATTCGGCTCAGCCAGTACTCCTTCTGTTCGGCTGTACCTCCAAACACGATTGGATCGCTGCCGAGAAACGTAGCGAGCACACCGGTTGCGAGACCAACGTCGATTCGCGCCATGGCCTCGCAGACGCGGTACACATCGAAAGCTCCACCGCCCATTCCGCCGTGTTCCTCGGGAATGAACACCAGCTGTACGCCGAGCTCCTCGCTTCCGATCGCGCGCACGAGCTCTTCGGGGAAGATGTCCTTTTCGTCGAGCTCGAGAAGCTTCTCGTCGCCGAGGTTCGCCTTGGCGAAATCGTCCAAAGAATCAAGAACGAGGCGGAGCGATTCCGCGTCGAGGCTGCTGCTGTGGCCCATGGAGATGTCTCCCGTTTTTCCCGCCGCAGATTATGCGCCGTTATTTACGAGTGCGCACGGGCATGCTGCGGATGAGCAGCTTCTGTGCCTCAGCGAAGCTTGGGCGGTCGCACCTTGCAATCCCGAGCGCCCGCCTTGCCGGGCTCAATTCCCCAAGGCTGGGGGCCAGCGGTCGAGGAGGTGCAAATCATGCGCATCGGAATTTCTATGCGAAAGAAGTACACGTTTTGCGCGCTGCGTCATCAAGGCGCTTTGCGCTGTAAGCGATCGCGGAGACGACGCGCTCCAAACTTCGTGGTCCCGACGCCCTGGGGGACGACACTGGTTTCCGACGACAGCAGCGGGACGTCGATCATTCGGGAAGTCACCTTGGACGGCGTTGCGTCGGTTTGGTCCGATGGGGTGCCCACGCCCAAGGGCATGGTTTTCTCACTCGACAACAGGACCCTCTACGTGGCCGCGACGTTCGACGACGTAGGTCTTTGGCGGGTACCGGTCAGCGACGCGGGTGAGGCCGGGACTCCGGAGAAATGGGTCAGCTTCGAGGTAGGCTCTATTCCGTATGGCGTTGCAATCGACAGCGAGGGCAACGTCTACGTCGCCCTCAACCTCAACGACGAGATCGCACAGGTTAAGCCAGATGGCACGGTGACGATCATCGCCGACGGGGTCCTCAAGCCCGCCAGCTTCGCCTTCGGCCAGGGCTGGCGCGTGGGCATCGGCATCCCGGGCCCGGCCCAGTAGGCGCGAGCATCGAACGAACGCTACTCCGTCTCGAAGAAGGCTTCGATCACGGTGTCTATGGACTCGAAGTTTTCGATCATGAGCTCGGAACGGTCGATGGTGACGCCGAAGTTCTGCTCGATGTGGACCATGAACTGCAGAAGCGTCACCGAGTCCATGATGTCGAGTAGATCCTGATCGGGCTCGAACTCCTCGTCGACCTGTTCGCGGATGTACTTGATTATCGCTTCTCGTTTGCTCATCGACCTTGCCCCGTGATGTCGTTGACCACGACTTCGCCGCCTGAAGTTTCGACGACCAGCTCGCGTGGTGGATCGTGGCTGATGAAGTTGAGCGGGCTCGCCGTGACGCCGTAGGCTCCGCTGCAATGAACGCCAATGACGTCGCCGGTGTCGAGCCCTCTAAATTTCACCCCGCGACCGAGCGTGTCGATCGACGTACATAGGGGGCCAAAGAGGTCGTACGGCTGCTCTTCTGCGCCAGCCTCGTCCAGTGAAACCTTCATCATTCGGTAGTTCCTATGTAGCATCATGCCCAAGTGGCCGCATGCGCCGAGATGGTGATTCATCCCTCCGTCGAACACGCAAATGTCGCTGCCGCGCGAGTGCTTCTTGTTGACGACGCGCGTGATATAGATTCCGGCTTCGCCGATGAGGTAGCGCCCAGTCTCGAGGAGCAGCTGCGCGTTCGCAAAGCGCGGCTCACTCTTCAGTTCGCGAAGCACCGGGTTGATGCGCTCTGCAATTGGCGCGAGGTCCACAGGCTCGTCCTTGTCGTGATACGGAATGCCAATCCCGGAGCCGAAGATCAGCTTCGAGGGCAAGATGTCGTGTGTCTCGCAGGCGCGTCGGAAGATGGCGACGAAATTCTCGTAGTTTTCGGCGATGGCCTGAGGCTTGAGGCACTGCGTCCCGGAGTAGATGTGCAGCCCGACTAGGCGCAGGTGCGCGAGAGATTGGATACGGACGAGCGCGTCGTCGAGAACTTCTTCGTCGACCCCAAACTGGCAGGGCTTGCCGGACATCTTGACGCCAAAGCCCTTCGGCACGTTCGCCGGCGCAATTCGAACGCAAACCGCTTGTGTGATTCCCGCCGCCGCCGCGATCTCGTCGAGTTGTTCCGCCTCGTTCACAGACTCGAGAATCAGTTCCCCAATCCGGTGGTCGACCGCGGCCTGGAGCTCGGCGCGCCGCTTTGCCGGGCCTGTGAAGCTGATGAGCTCCGTCGGCCAGCCCATCGCGACCGCCGCGGCAAGCTCGCCGCCCGACGATATGTCGAGCGTGTCGACCCGGCTCTGAAGGCGTTTCAGGATCGCGGGGTGCGGGTTGCACTTCATCGCGTAGCTCACGTCGAAAAGCCCCTCGAAGGCTTCGCGAACCGAGTCGATGCGCGCGTAGACGTCGTCCATGAAGTAAACGAAGCAGGGCGTCCCGCGTTCCTCGGCGATGCGCCGCAACATTTCGATCTTAGACATAGTCGTGATGGCTCTCGAGCAGAGCGGCCGCCTCGGCCGCGAGTTGGGGACGATCGGGTTTCCCGCTCGCGGTGAGCGGGAGTGCTTGCTTCGTCACGATGTGGCTGGGAATCATGTAAGACGGAACGAGGGCCCCCATCTTCATCATGAGGTCGGCCTCCGACGGCGGCTCCGAGCCGCTTCCAACCACGAACGCAACGAGTCGGGTGTCATCGCTGTGCTTGACTGGGATCACTTCGGCCTGAGCGACGCCTTCGATCTGGGCTAGCTGTTCCAGAACCTCGTGAGGATAGATGCGATTGCCCTGAATCTTCACCATCTCGTCGCGCCGACCTGCGAGGTAGAGGTAACCCTCTTCGTCGAGGTGTCCCTCGTCGCCGGTGAAGATCGCCAGCTCCGAGGCGTCCGCATGTCCGGTGAAGGGATTGCGCCGGAGCTTGTTCTCGGGATCGTTGCCGTCGAGGTAGCCACTCATCAATCCGAGGCCGGTGATGATCACTTCCCCCTTCTCGTTGGGCGCTGCCGGGGTTCCGTCGTCGCGCACGACATAAATGCGAGCTCCTTGGAAAGCGCGGCCGACGCTTTCGCGACGAGCTTCATACTCCGCCGGCCGCAGGGAACTGCCTCGGAACGCCTCGGTTTGTCCGTACGTCTTGTAGATGCCGGCGCCGGGCGCCACCGCGGGCAGCCGGTCGAGGTCGCGGCTACTGAGCGCTCCGCCCGAAACGGTGAGGTAGCGGAGCGAAGCGTGCGCGCCTGCGGTGTCGAGCGCGTGGCCCTTCGTCAGAAAGTCTTGCCAGATCGAAGGAACCGCCGAGATCCCGGTCACCTTGCGCAGCTCGATCGCGTTCATGATGTCCTTGGAGAACCAGGAGTCGAGCAGGGCGAGCTCGCATCCGATCCAGAGGAACGACATGAGCTGGTTTAGGCCGACGTCGAACGAGAAGGGCAGAATACTCAGCAGAACGTCGTCGCTGCGCAGGTCGAACCAGGCCGATTCGGATTCGGCGCGCCCTTCGAGGTCACCGTGGCTGATGAGCACACCTTTTGGCGTGCCCGTAGAGCCCGAGGTGAACAGGCAGCAGCCCACGACATCGTGTTCAACCTTGCGAACGCTGCTCTTCGACTCGTCCTGCCATTGCCTGGGGTCCCAGTCCTCGACGCTTGCGATAGCGGCGAGCTTGGCTGCGAGCCGCTCGTGGGTCTTGCCGAACTGCGGCCCTCGCAGGAGCCACCAACGTACCGAAGCAATGGGCGATCCGGGCAAGATCGCAGTCTTGAGAGCCATGAGCCCGGGCCCATCGATCAGCGCAATCGGAGTCTTGGTTCCGACCAGGATGCGTTCGATTTGTGGTGGCCGGAGCTTCGGGTTCACACAGGACAGCGCGCAGCCCGCGCCGAGCGCGCCCAGCATGGCTGCAATGCAGTCAGGTGTCCGGGCGAGCAGCATAGGGATGATCTGGCCTTCGGGCAGCTGGGCGCCAAAGGCGTTCGCAAAAGCTCGCGCGCTCGCTGCGAGCTCCTCGTACGTCGTTGGCGTAAACTCTCCGCGACGGTAGCGCCAGACCGCGGTACGAGTCGATTGCCGGCGGCCGTGCTGCTGCAGCCTCTCGAAGAGCTCCGACATCCTCAGGATTCTTGAGCCCGGGCTTCGGCCGACACGGACGGCGTCGTCTTCTTCTTCTTGCGCTTTCGCAGCCTATCCATGTTCGGGTAGATCTGAGCGGGCACCCCCATTGCGACCGCGCCCGCAGGAACGTCAGAGATCACCAGCGTGTTCGCGGCAATCCGTGCGCCATCCCCGATCGTGATGCCACCAAGTACGCTCGCGCCGCAGCCGATGAAAACATCGTCACCGATTGTCGGGCAGTCGGCCGACATGTTGGTGCCTATGGTCACATTGTGCATGACGGCCACGCGTTCACCGATGGTCGCGTGAGGATGGACGTGAAGCAAGCCCGGGTGGATGATGTGAAATCCGTCGCCGAGCTTGGTGTCCCGCTCGAGCACGATGCCAGTGCCTCCCTGAACGAGCAGGTTCATCAGGACGTAGAGCCCCGAAGTGAACCACCGCCAAGGCCGAAAACGACGATTCTTGGACCATACGCCAAATCGGTAAACCAGCATCGCCCAGAAGCCAGCGCTTCGTAAGGTGCGACCGTGAGTCGCAAAGTCAGCCCGAACGTTCTCCAGCATCAATCTTCCAGCACCCGATGGACTTGATAGCATAGCCGCCGGCGCTCTCATAGGCACCCCTCTGAGACGGCTGGGCGCCCCTTGCAGGATAGTCGCCGCCTCCTGCGTTTGTACTCTATCGTTGTCGCTCGCTAAGCTTGATGGAGGGCGTTCGAAGCGGCTTTCTTACCAACGCGGCCCAACAATGAGTTCATCGCCTCGCAAACCCTCAAAAAGCGTGCCGGTGCGCGTCGGTCTGGCCGTCGCGGTCACTGTAATTTTGATCGCCGGCGTGCAAGGGATGCGCTCGCTCTCAACCTATCGGGCGAATCTTTTGGCGCGCTTGGATCTCGGGCGAAACGGGCCACCGCCGGCTCCCGAGAACCCTGTTCCCAGCGCCGACCCCGCCAAGTCCGCCCTCATCTTCGTCGGCGACTCGCGCATCGCATCTTGGCCGACGGCGCCCAGCCTCGATGATGCTCACATCATCAATCTTGGCCGCTACGGCGAAACGACGGCTCAGCTCCTGGCACGCTTGGACACTGACATCATCGGTCGCGAGCCACGGATGGTCGTCCTGCAGACGGGAATCAACGACCTGAAGGCGATGGGCGTATTTCGAAGTCGCTCGAACGAAATCGCCGAGAACTGCTGGGCCAACTTACGGCAGATCATCGACGGCCTCCGCGCCAGCAACATCCCGGTCGTCGTTCTCACTATCTTTCCGGTGGGGGATCTTCACCCGCTCCGATATCCGATCTGGTCGAACGACACTCTCAGCGCCGTGGCCGACATCAACCAGCGCTTGAGGAGTCTGGACGAGCCAGGCGTGATGGTCTTCGACTGCGATCCTGTCTTTTCGGACGGCGGCCGCATGCGCGCCGAGTTCATCGTCGACGATTTCCACATCAACCCGGCCGCGTATCAGGCGCTCTCGGCGCAGCTCAACCCCTTTTTGACGGATGCGCTCGAGCGCGGCCGGGATAGCGCGGAGCTCTGAGCTAGATGCTCTTCAATAGCGTCGAGTTCCTGGTCTTCTTCGTTCTGGTCTACGGGCTCTACGTCGCGTTGCAGGGGCGCTACCGTTGGCAGAACCTGCTGCTCCTGGCCGGTAGCTATTTCTTCTACGGCTGGTGGGACATCCGCTTCCTGTTCCTGATCGTGATCACGACGGTCGTCGATTACAACACGGCGCTCATCATTCGAAACGGTACTTCGACCGCGCGTCATCGTCTCGTCTCGTCCTTGTATCTGGCCACGGCGTCGCTTCTCTTCCTGACGCTGCAATGGGGAGCCTTCGACTTCAGCCCGGTATGGATCGGAGACCCTCCGCGTCTCGACTTGCTCGGCCTATTCCCGCGCACGCTTTCAGGATGGAGCGGCTTCCTTCTGACCAGCGCAGCGCTGATCGGTGCCAATCTGGTCTATTTCGCGATGCTTCGGCTCGACCGGGAGGCGCGCGCCCGAGTCGCTCTCGCCCTCAGCATCACGGTCAATCTCGGGATCCTCGGCTTCTTCAAGTACTACAACTTCTTCGCCGACAGCTTCGCGGTCCTCTCCCAGAACGCGCTCGGATTCACGCCGGACCGCTTCACGCTCGATATCGTGCTTCCGGTCGGAATCTCGTTCTACACGTTCCAGTCGATGAGCTACACCATCGACACTTTCCGGCGCGACGTCGAGCCCACCGAATCACTAGTGGACTTCGCCGCCTATCTCTCGTTCTTCCCCCAGCTCGTCGCCGGCCCAATCGAGCGCGGAAAGAGCTTGCTTCCGCAGTTTCGTCGTCCCCGAACCCTCGATTGGGAGCAAAGCCGTCAGGGCATGTGGCTGATCGCCTGGGGCATGTACAAGAAGGTCGTCATCGCTGACAACGTTGCTGCGATCGTCAACAGTACCTTCGGGCCTTTCGACGGCGCCGACCCGAGCAGCGTCATCCCGGACGATGGTTTCCGCATCCTCGTTGCCGTCCTCGCGTTCGCTGTCCAAATCTACACGGACTTCTCCGGCTACTCCGACATTGCCCGCGGAACCGCGAAGCTCATGGGCTTCGACATCATGGTCAACTTCAGGCTGCCCTATATCGCCAAGGACCCGTCGGAGTTCTGGCAACGCTGGCACATCAGCCTTTCCACCTGGCTGCGCGACTACCTGTACATCCCGCTCGGCGGCAACCGCGCGGGGCCGCTTGGGACCTACCGCAATCTGATGATCACCATGATCCTCGGCGGCCTCTGGCACGGCGCCGCTTGGAACTTCGTGATCTGGGGTCTGTATCAGGGGACGATTCTGGTCCTCTATCGCTTCTTCGACGAGCGCGGCTGGCGGCTGCCCGATTTCAAGGGCAAGGCGTTCCTCAAGGGCGTCGTGATGTTCGGCTTCGTGCTCTACGGTTGGCTGATCTTCCGCGCTCAGAACCTAGACACCATCGGGATCTTCACTCTGTCGATTTTCGGGCACCCTCAGGGCTCGCCGGAAGCCTGGGCGGACCTCAAGACGCTGCTCTTTTATGCGCACCCCCTAATCATCTTCCAGTTCCTCCAGGTGCGCTTCGCCACGCTCGATCCGATGGCGAAGTGGCCGCTACTGGTTCGGGTGGCGATCTGGACCTTCATCATCATGTCGACCCTAGCTCTGGCCCCGAGCGAGGGAGGGGAGTTCATCTACTTTGCCTTCTGATTCCGCACAGAGCCCGAAAGCAAGATCCGGCGCAAGGTCGTGGCTGCGTCGCGTTCTGACCTGGGCTGGCCTTTGTGTATTCGTGCTTCTGCTGGCCGAGTCGTTCCTACGAATCTATGCGCCCGTTCCGATGCTCCCTCGGTACATCGCGAGCGCCGAGTACGGCGTCCGCATGAACATGCCGAACCAGAGCTACGCGCACACGACTCCCGACTACAAGATCACCATCCAAACCAACTCCAAGGGCATCCGTAGCGACGTGGAGATTCCGTACGAGAAGCCGCCCGGAAAGAAGCGGATCGTCTCCCTCGGGGACTCGTTCCTGATGGGATACGGCGCTCACCCAGACGAGATGCTGCTCAACGTGATGATCGAGCGACTCAGGGCGGCGGGCCAAGATGTGGAGCTCGTGAACCTCGCCGTGTCCGGGTTCGGGAATGCCGAGGAGCTCGTTGCGCTCCAGGCCGAAGGCATGAAGTACGAGCCCGACCTCGTTCTGATCGGCTGGCACGACACGGACCTGGACGACAACGTCCGTAGCGGGCTCTTCGAGCTACGGGACGGCGAGCTCGTCCGCGCCGCAGAAACGTTTCTACCGGCGGTGAAGAGCCGCGAGGCCCTCTTTCGAATCCCGCTGTATCGATTTGTTGCGGGAAACAGCCAGCTCTACAACTGGTTCCGGGACAAGGTCGGCGAAGCGGTGAAGACCGGGTTGGCTGACGTTCGTGATGCGCAATCGGCCGCGGCGCAGGCGAAACAGGCAGCGCTTGCATCTCCCGCCGCGGCGCCCGAGATCGACGCGCCCCCGGAAGAGCGGGCCGAAGCAAGAGTCAGCCGGACAAGTCAGCTACGCCGAGCATCTCACGCTCGCGATCTTGCAACGGATCGAGCAGGTCAGCGCAGAGGGTGGCGCGGAGCTCGCGATCATCGACATCCCCGTCCGCTTGAACCGCACGACCTTCCGCTCGGCGTATCCGCTGGCTCCGGGATTCGAGAACTTCAACCTGTTCGTTCCTCTCCCTCTGTTTGAGGCGCGAAAGGGGGAGCTGCTCTACTGGGAACGATCCCACGGTCACTTCACACCCCTGGGCAATCGCATCGTGGGAGAGGGCGTTGCTGACCTCATCCTCGAGCGGAACCTGCTCGGCCCGCCGCGCTAGGCCTAGGCGCCGGGCGGAAGCTGAAAAAGCCCTTGCTCCGGGTCGGTCTTGTGGATCAGCGCAAGACCTGGGCGGATGTGAACGCTGGAAATCAGCTGCTTTGCCTTCGGTCCCCGCCCGCGCTCCGGGTCGGTGATGTCGAGGACACCGCATTCGTCGATGATCTGCTTGAGCACGCCGACCGTTCCGCGTTGATGAGATGGGAACGACCTTCGGAGGGTCGTCAGGCGAAGCTTGTTGGTTGCGCGACGCAGGAAGCTGTTGCCCTGGATGAGCTCGCTTGCCGACATGGCGCCAAACAGCCTTTCCCGCATTGGAACCGACCGTGTCGGCGGATGCGAGTGCTTCCCGTCCGGATAGCAGTCCCAGTACGCGGTGCCCCAGTCCTCGAAGAAGTACAGGCCGCCAGGCCTGAGATGATTCTCGAAGAGATGAAAGAATGAGATCTTGGAAAACTCACCGAGGTGCGAAGCGTCGTCGATGATGACGTCGAAGCCTTCCGGAGCACGCTCGCGGCCAATTCGATCCAACAGCTCCTTGTCTTGTTGCTCGCCCGCATAGGTCGCGACGCGGCCTCCTGCATCGTCGAGGTCGACCGGGTCCAGATCAAGTCCCGTGATCTCGGCATTCGGCAGAAACTCGCTCCACATCATCAGCGAGGAACCCTCCGCAATGCCGAGCTCGAGCAGCTTGATCGGCTTGTCGATCGATCGACGCAGGTATTCGATAGTACCAGGTCAAGTAGTGATCGGGCTTGGCCAAGGAGAGGTGTTGCTGGATCTCCACCAGACGCTCGTAGTCTGCCATGCGGTGCAGTCTACTATCTGGCCACTGCGCCTGCACGGAACCCGAAGCTCGCCGAACTCGCGAATGCTCATGCAGCGGGCGACGGGGGTGTGCTTTTTCACTCTGGCGGCGTGTTCCGCACTACGATGATCTCGCAGGTCACCTCGCCTTTGGGGCGTCGGAGGGTGATTTCGTCGCCCAGCTTGCGCGACAACAGGGCCTTCCCGACGGGCGAGTCCATGCTGATCCACTTCTTTTCCGCGTCGATTTCGTCGGGGCCCACGATTCGGTAGGTCTGGGTGCCGCCATCCTCGTCTTCGATGGTGACCCAGCTCCCGAAGTAGACCCGGCCGTCGTCCGGCGGTCTTTCGTCGACGATCGTCAGCACTTTGAGCCGTCGTCCCAGGAAGCGAAGTCGTCGATCGATCGCGGCGAGACGCTGCTTGCTGTACTGGTATTCCGCGTTCTCGGAGCGGTCGCCTTCGGCTGCCGCGACCTGCACGGCCTTTGCCATCTTTGGGCGGTCGACGTTCCAGAGGCGGTCGGCCTCTTCCTCAAAGCGCCGGTATCCCTCCGGCGTGACGTAGCCGGGTTGGCCTGAGGTGTCTGGTCTGGTGCGGCGACGCGTCATTGTGCTCGTCGTGAGTCTAGTAGGCGGAGCTCGGCTTGCCCACGCCGGCGGAGGGAACGGGCCGCTCCACTCCATGAAGCGCGTCGATCGCCCAGCCGAGGCTCTCGGGGTGGCTTGCGAAATCGATGCCCGTGATGATCTCGCTCGGTTCGTAGATGCCTAGCGTTTCCGGGCTGAGCGCCCGTCCCTACTGGCCGGGGATGCCGTCGACACCGGGCTTGAAGCGGAAGATGTAGTAGGGGGCATGGGCTTGCATGTGCGCTTTCGGATCGAAGCATCTGGTCGGGGATCGCGCTGTCGGCGACGTAGAGCCAACCGTCGGGGCCGTAGCTCAAGGCGTCGGCCCAGCGGATCTTCTCGCTGCGGACCAGCGTCGTCAGCTCGCCGTTTGGCTTCATTCGGAGGACCGCGCCGTGCTCGACGTCGGTAATCAATAGGTTGCCATCGTTGTCGGTGCTGAGGCCGTCGTTGAGTGGCTTCGGGCCGACCGCCTGGACCCTGGCAGCGAGCGCCCCGTCGCTCAGCGACTCGTCGAGCAAATCCGCAACCTTCACGCGATACATCGTGTCGTGACACATGGCGCCGTAGTAGATCCAGGCGTCGTCACGGCTGATCGCGATTCCATCTACACCCGGCTTGAGCACCACCAGGCCTCCAAAGAAGGTCATGTCTTTGCTGGGGTTGCGAATCAGCCAACTTTGCGCCGACACCGACGGGTCGCTGTTCAGGGCGCGTCTCGCCTTTCGGAGCTCGACGTCGTACACGATCAGGCCCGGGTTCTTCCGCCAGAAGCTCACATCGGCGATGAAGACCCGCTTGCCCTTGGAGTCGACCTGCAAGTCCTGCAGAAAGGAGCCGAGCTGCGCCACCGAGGAATCGAACAGATGCTCGTGCACGACGCCGCCCGTCCCGAGGTCGAAAGCCAAGAGTTTGGCCTGGCCGGTGCCGTGGTTGCCGTGGTCGATGGTCCAGAGCCGGTTCTGTCGATCGATGGCGATGCCCAGTGGTGTTTCGAGCTGCGCTTGTGCTTCTTCACTCGGAAAGGGCTGCGGAGCGCCGTCGACCCATTCGAGCAGCTTAGCCCCGCTCGGTCGGCTCTCCGGGTGGATTGTGTAGAATACGCGTCCATCGGCGGATACCGCGAGGTTGCCGATCGGCTCCGGACTCGACACCACGACTTCGAGCGCGCTTTGTTCGAGGAGTGGCTCTCCGCTGAGATCCGGATACGGTTCCCCGCCTCCGTAGCGAAGGTTCAGCACGATCGCCAAGGCCGCGACCATGACCAGCAGCCCGAAGAACAGTCGCAACAAAAAGAGCTTCATCGCGGCGCCAAGCTAGCACGGCGTTGCCGACAAAAGAAGTCTGCCGGCATCGCTCACACACTCCCCGGCGCGCTCATGCTGAACGCGAGTCGTTCCGCCGGATCGCGTTCTTGGCGAAACTGAGCTCGTGACTGGGCTCGGCGTGCGGGCCGTCCTGGTAGCTCGTTCGAGGGCGGGAGCCTAGAAGGCCGAGCAACGCGGCGCCCAGTGGAACCGACATGCGCGGCGAAAGAAACAGCGACTTCGGTTTCACCCCGGTCATCGCTGCGCCAAACTGATCCATGAAGCTGGCACCACGACGTTGGGCGGCCACCGCAGCTGTATCGAGGAGGACCGGGAAGCGATCGATCGCCCGTCCGGCTGCCGCGGAGATCGCAAAGTCGCGACCGAACGCTTTCATCCAGCCTCGATGATAGGCCGAGAGCCGCTCGGCCGAGAGGTCCCCTTCATCGAATGCCTCGTGGAGCACGCTTGCGGCAATTTTGGCTGCAATCATGGCGGTGTGGATGCCCTCGCCCGTCAGCGGGTCGGTCTGTCCGGCCGCGTCGCCCAGGGCGATGAAGCGCTCCCCGTGCGTCTTAGGCTCACCCCCTAGGCGAAGCGGAGACAGGCCTGGCGGCTCGAGCGGCTCCGCGTGCTCGCCGAGCGCTTCCCGCACGTAGGGATCGTTGGCGACTGCGGTGTGCAGTAGCGACTTGAGCTCAGTAGGCGGAACGCGGCCTCCGGGAAGCACGTAGCAACCGAGATCGATGTCTCCGTTCGAGTGTCGAAAGAGCGCGACATAGCCAGGAAGCACGTACGGCGGATAGAGCAGGACACCGTCACTGACGAAGCGGTGAGTACCGCCCTTGATGTACTGCCGGCTCGCGACGCTGTTTGCGCCGGTCGTCACCACCCCGAGCGAACGAGCGATTTTGCTCTTTGCGCCGTCGGCCGCGATCAGAGATCGGCCCAAGAATCGGCGGCCGTCTTTGCAGCGAACCGTCCAGCACTCGTCGTCGAGCTTCACATCACTTACCGCTGCGTCTTCGATGAGCTCGGCGCCCACCCGCGAGGCCGCGCGCGCGATGCGTTCGTCGCAAACCATTCTTCGTATGGCAGCAACACGTGGCGCGCTCTTGCGCACGCCTTCATCGGGGCTGGTGAAGCTCAGTCCTGAAGGCGACACCAATCCACCGGAGCGAACCCATTGCACCGCGCCCTCGTCGTCGAGCTCCTGGATGACCCCCATCTCTTCCAGGATGTCGAGCGCCGGCTCGCACCAGGCGTCTCCACAGCGCTTGTCACGTGGAAAGGTCGCCTTCTCGAGAAGCGCAACCCGCTTTCCGCCTCTGGCTAGAAAGTACGCCGCCGTAGCTCCGGCCGGGCCGGCGCCAGCGATGACGACATCGTATACGGGCTGTTCTTCCATCGTGCGCGGACTCTAGCGCACGGCTGCTACGCCTCCCATACCACCGTCCTACGCTCCGCGTACCATTCGTCCATCTTGGGGCCGTAGGTGTCTTCGAGCATGCTTCGCTTCATTTTCATGGTCGGGGTGAGAAAGCCGTTTTCGATCAGCCATGGTTCCTTGACGACCGTCAAGAACTGCAGGCGCTCGAAGGCTTCGACCTCCTGGTTGACCTGCTTCAGCTGCTCGTTCAGCTCTGCTTCGATCGACGCGCGCACGGCGGGGTCGCTCAGCTTCGGGCGGAGCTCTTCGGCGAGGAGCACCAAGGCGAACGGCTGAGGATGCCCGGAGCCGGTGACGCAGCACATCTCGACGTGCGCGTTGTTGTTGATGAGGTTCTCGATCGGCACGGGAGCGACGTACTTGCCCTTGCTGGTCTTGAAGAGCTCTTTGACCCGCCCGGTGATCTTGAGGCGGCCCTCCGAGTCGCGCTCACCTCGGTCGCCCGTTTTGAAATACCCGTCCTCGGTGTAGCACTCGGCCGTCATCTCCGGCTGCTTGTAGTAGCCCATCATGTTGCCGGGAGATTTGATCAGGATTTCACCCTCGTCGCTGATCTTCACGTCGACGCCGGGCATCGGGCTGCCCACGTAGCCGACCCGCCCCTTGCCCGGGTAGCTTGCGTGCGAGTACGCGAAGTCTTCGCTCATTCCGTAGCCTTCGAGCAGCTCGAGGCCCAGGTCCCGGTACCACTGAATCAGATCGGGCGGGATCGGCGCCGAGCCGCTGGCCGCGAGCCGGACGTGCTGCAGCCCAAGGCCGGTCAGAACTTTCTTCTTGATGACCCGGTTCAGTAGCGGGATGCGGAGAAGCCTTCCGAGCTTCTCGGGCGGGAGCTTGTGGAATACGCCGAGTTGGAACTTCAACCAGAGGCGAGGGACCGAGATGAACACCGTCGGCTGTGCGCGATTCAGGTCGGCGACGAACGTGTCGAGTGATTCGGCAAAGAAGAGCTGCAAGCCCGTGCGAAAGCCCTGTGCCTCGACGAAGAAGCGTTCGAACACATGGGCGAGCGGCAGGTACGACAGCATGCGGTCCTTGCTGTTCGCATGGAAGATCTGCTCGGCGCCATCTACCGAGGCCGCAATCGCGCCGAAGCTATGCATCACACCCTTGGGGCGTCCGGTGCTTCCCGAGGTGTACACGATGATCGCGAGCTCGTCGGCCCCGCGGCCGGGGTTCCCCGCAAGCGGCTCGGTTCGCTCGGTGATCGAATTCCAGGACTCGTAGTCGGTCGGAGGCGCGAGCGGAAGCGCAATGCAGGGCATGTCGTCTGGGATGCCCTTCTTAATCCCCTCCCAGCCATCGAGCTTGCCCACGAAGAGGAGCTTCGATTCGCTGTGTTCGAGGATGTACTCAATCGTCTCCGCATTCAAAGTCGGGTAGAGCGCGACGCTCACGTGTCCGGCCATCCAGATCGCCAAATCCGCAAAAACGAAATGCGCACAGTTCTTCGAGATCAGGCCGATGTGACTGCCGGGCTCCAGGTCGAGCGACTTCAAGTGGGCGGCCATCCGTCGCACCTGGTCCATCGCTTCGGCCCAGGTGTACGTCTCGACTTCACCATTGCCGACCGGCTGCGTAATCCACAGGCGGTTCGGGTCGGATTGCTCCCAGCGGTAGACGTCATCTAGTACGAGCTGCTCATCGGCCATCGGTCACTCCTCATTCGAATGGGCCTGCGACAATACACCGTCTCGGAGGCGAAGTGGGGGCTTAGATTGAGGAATCAGGCCGGGCTTGACTGCGGCGCGGCCTCGGTTTCATGTAGAAGAGCGATGAACCAGAAATCATCAGGGTCGGAACACATGAGCAGCTGGCTTGCAGGCGCGCCAGCCAAGGTCGATCTAACTCGACCGGACCAGGACGCGTGGACCAGGCGAGTCGCCGGTGAGATGCTCGAGCGTTTTGCTGGGGAAGGGGAGCTGCAAGCCCTGGAGGAGCGCTCCCAGGACGTGCCGATCCTGGTCCGCCTGGCCATGAAACTCGCGCAATCGAAGCAGCGGGTCATGTCCTTGCCAGACGAGGTCCACGTCTCGGTCGTGTTCGCCGTCTACAAGGAGCACCGTCGGCTGCGCACACGCGCCGAACATCCCCACGGGGAGGACTTCCTCGTCCGCAAGGTCGACCAGGTCAACTGGCTGTTCGACGGCTCGCCCCGAGTCACTTGGAGCATGCTGGTCGTCGATGACGGCTGTCCGGAGAAGAGCGGCGAGATTGCACAGCAGATCATCGACGCCCGGAATCTCGGCGAGCGAGTGAAAGTGCTGTTCCTGCAGAACGCGATCGATGTAGGTCACCCAGCGGCCAAGGGCATCGCTTCCACGGCCGACAGCCAGAAGGGCGGCTCGATCGAGTACGGAATGGCGGTCGCATCCGACGAAGACTACGCCAAGCACGTCGTCGTGTTCACCGACGCCGACCTTTCGACGCACCTCGGGCAGCTAGGCCTGCTGATCGAACCGATCGTCGGGCAAGGCTTCGATGCCGCTATCGGGTCTCGGCGAGAGCCGCTTTCTGTGGTCATCAAGGGCGGCGCCCGCGACGCGCGAGGCAAGCTGTTCATCTACCTGTGGAAGCGCCTCATTCCGCAACTCAGTCCCATCATCGACACGCAGTGTGGCTTCAAGGCCTTTCGCGCAAGCGTCGCACAGGCCATCGTGAAGGACACGATCGAGAAGCGGTTCGCCTTCGACATCGAGCTCCTCCTCCGAACTCAACTAGCTCGGCAGGGGTCGATCGTGAAGATGCCAATCGCCTGGATCGACAGTGAAGCCGCGTCGACGACCACGGAGCTGCAGCCGTACTTGGCGATGCTTCAGAGCATCGTTCGCATCGCGCAGCGCTACTTGCCGCAGAGCGAGCAGGCCAGCAGCTTCTCGCGGCTCATCGAATCCCTCGACGAAGAGTCCTGGGCGCGACTGGCAAGCCAGGTGCCTCCGCTGATCGCCGACCGAGAGCCGATGGAGCTCGAAGCATTCGACGGCGTCACGGCGGGCGACCTCGCAGGGTCGCGCGCGGGGGCGGGGTTTCCTTGTGAGGACCTCGGCGGCGCGCTAAAGGCTCCTCTGGTTCCGGGCGGAAGGTGGTCAGATGAAACGGTTAGCGGGATTCGCCGCGTTGGTGTTTGCGACGGCTTGGCTTGGCTGCTCGAGCTCGTCCCCGGCTCCCAGAGCTCGAGTCGACGGGATACGATCTCCGGGTGGACGCGTTGTTCGATGCAACGATCGAAGCTGAGCCCCGCAACAGCTACTCCGAGATCATGCGCGTGGCCCGAGGTGTCGCGCCGGACGACGAGTCGAAGATCCAGTTCGACCTCAATCGGCTGACCCGGCGCGAGGACACCTCGGACTTCAAGCTGCCCGTCATTCTCTGGATGCTCTACAAGTACGCTGACTCGGACCTACTGAGCTCGCAGATCCTCGCCAACACCAAGGCGACGCTGCTCCAGCACAAGTTCTGGCCGGACGAGCGCCTCAACGAGCCCGGCCCGACGACCGACAGCATGGTCTACGTTACAGAGAACCATTTCATCTTGTATGCCAGCAGCGCGTACTTGGTGGGCCAGCTCTATCCGAGCGAGGTGTTCGCGGCGAGCGGCGAAACCGGCGCCGAGAAAATGGCGACGTTTCGACCGCGCGTCATGCGCTGGCTCGAGCTTCGCTACAAGTCCGGCTTCAGCGAGTGGCTGTCGAACGTCTACTATGACGAAGACATCCCCGGACTGCTCGCGCTGGTCGAGCTAGCCGAGGACGAGGAGATCAAGCAGCTCGCGACGATGGTCCTGGACACCATATACGCGGACATCGCCCTGAATCAGTACCGGGGTTGCTTCGGGAGCACGCACGGGCGAACGTACGAGGACAAGATGGGCGGCTCCCGGGACAACACCGGCTCGACCGCCAAGCTCCTGTTCGACCTCAATGAGTTTGGTCCCGGCAACATGAGCTCGTCGATGCTTGCTTTGAGCAGCACTTACCAATTGCCTCGGGTCATCTACGAGATGGCGCACGACATCGAGCGCAAAGAGTCCGTCAATCGTCAGCGAATGGGCATCAAGCTCGAAGAAGCGGCGGACTGGGGGCTCGACACGACTCGCTTCGAAGATGGCATGACCTTCATGACGCTCGAGGCCTACACGCACCCGCTCACCATAGGCCTCTGGGTCGAGATGCTCGACGCCTACGACTGGTGGGAGCACGATGACTACAAGCTCTTCGCGAACTACGCCGATGCCCTATACGATCCGCTGATCCGCGAAGCGTTTGCCGTCGGCGCAGAGAAGGACATTACCCGCAACATGCGCCCAGAGGTGAACATCTACACCTATCGGACGCCGAGCTACATGCTCAGCACGGCCCAGGACTGGCGCAAGGGATACGGCGGAGACCAGCAATCGATTTGGCAGGCGACACTCGGCTTCGACGCGGTCGCCTTCACGACCCACCCCGCCAACGAAGACTGGGGCGGTGACACGCCGCGCTACTGGACAGGCTACGGCACGATGCCGCGCGCGATTCAGGTCGAGAACGTCGTCATCTCGCTCTACGACGTCGAGACCGGTCCGACGATCTACGTTGAAAACCAACCGCTCTACACCCACGCGTTCCTCGACAAGAGCCAATTCGATGAAGCCTACAAAGAAGGCGGCTGGTTCTTCGCTCGCTACGGCGACGGATATCTCGCCCTCTGGACATCAGACCCCGACGCGGACTGGAAAGTCAATGACGACCCGGACCACGCCGACCTCGGCGATCACGAGATCATCGCGGATGGCGAGAAGACAATTTGGATCTGCGAGCTCGGGAGCGCAGCCGACTACGCGGACTTCGACGCCTTCAAGGCGGCTATTCTCGCGGCCCCTCTAACCGCTGACGCCGAAACGCTCAGCGTCGACTTCGCGTCTCCGTCGCAAGGGCGTCTGCTGATGGGCTGGGATGGTCCGCTGATGCAAGACGGAATCGCCGTCGATGTTTCCGACTACCCTCGGTACGAGAATCCGTATGGGACGTCGGATTTCCCGGGCGAGATCATCTCTTTTCAGCATCGGGGTCAGTCCCTGAGGCTCGACTTCAGCAATCGGACGCGTGAGGTCAACCACTTCCTGGACTAGGCTCCTGCCTATGGTGGATTTCTCGGGCCGCGAAGCGGTCGTCACAGGCGGTACTGGCGCGCTCGGAAGCGCGGTTGTCGGCCGGCTCATTGCCGCGGGCGCGAGAGCTCACGTGCCCGTGTTCGACTCGCGCGAGCTCGAGCGCTTTGCTTACCGGGATCATGAAGCCGTCACCCTGCACGAGGGTCTCGACCTCACTAGAGAAGACGACGTCGCTCAGCTCTATGAGGCCACGCACAAGCTCTACGCGAGCGTTCACATCGCAGGTGGGTTCGCAATGGGCCCGATCGGCTCGACGAGCCTCGAGCACTGGAACCAGCTCATGCAGATGAACGCCACGACCTGCTTTCTGTGTTGCCGCGAGGCGGTGAAGGCGATTGGCGCAAGGGAGGGGCGCATCGTCAACGTGGCGGCGCGGCCCGTCCTCGTGCCCACGGCACAGATGGCCGCCTATTCCGCTTCCAAGGCAGCTGTCGCCGCTCTGACCCAATCTCTATCCGAAGAGCTTTCACCGTCTGGGATCTGGGTCAACGCCATCGTTCCGAGCCTCATCGACACGAGGGCGAATCGGGAAGCCATGCCAGACGCTGACCACGAAGCCTGGCCGACGCCTCAAGAAATCGCGGAGACCATCGCCTTCCTCGCCTCGCCGCAGAACGCGGTCACTCGTGGCGCGCTGGTCCCCGTTTACGGAAAGAGCTGACGATCACCTTGCGCAGCTGCAAGACGGTGCTCCGGCTCGCGAACATGGTGTAGTATCCGCCGTATGAAGTACACGCATCTTGGTCGAACGGGTGTGACCGTCTCGCGGCTCTGCCTCGGCTGCATGAGCTACGGCACGCCGGATTGGCGGCCTTGGGTGCATGATGCAGAGGCCTCGGCGCCGTTCTTCAAGCGCGCAATCGAAGCGGGCATCAATTTCTTCGACACCGCCGACATGTATTCGCTCGGACTGAGCGAGGAGGTCACCGGGAAGTGGCTTCGCGAGTATGGCAATCTCGACGAAATCGTCATCGGTACCAAGGTCTTCTTTCCGATGAACGATCGCCCGAACATGGGCGGGCTGTCGCGAAAGCACATCCAGCAGGCCTGCGAAGACAGCCTCCGGCGGCTGGGCGTCGACACCATCGACCTCTACCAGATCCATCGCCTCGATCCCGACACGCCGATGGACGAGATGCTCGCGGCTCTCGACCAACTGGTGACCCAGGGCAAGGTTCGCTACATCGGCGCGAGCTCCATGTATGCGTGGCAGTTTCAACGCCTGCTTTCGATGTCCGAGCGAAATGGCTGGGCGCGCTTTGTCACCATGCAGAATCACTACAACCTCGTCTATCGTGAAGAGGAGCGCGAGATGATGCCGCTGTGTGAGGACGAGGGGATCGCAGTGATTCCCTGGTCGCCGCTGGCTCGCGGAATGCTCGCCGGAACACGAAGCAAGCTCGGGGACAGCTCCACCAGCCGTTCATCGAGCGACGGCCTCGATCAGATTCTGTACGACCAGCCGTCAGACTGGGATGTGGTGGACGCGGTCAAAAAGGTGGCCGCCGAACGGGGCGAGCCAGCAGCGCGCATCGCCTTGGCCTGGCTGCTCTCCAAGCCAGCGGTGACCGCTCCAATCGTAGGCGCGACCAAGCTCAAGCACCTCGACGATGCGATCGCCGCAGTGGAGATCCAGCTTAGCTCCGAAGAAATCGCGATTCTCGAAGCTCCGTATCGCGCACATCCCGTAAAGGGTTTGGCGGCGCCCAAGAGCTGAGGGGGCCAGGTCAGCCTTCGCCGAGCTCGGAGCGCAGGCTGCGAATCATCAGTCGCTCGTACAGCCCGGGCGCGAGGCGCGACAGGATCGCGCTGGTCTTGCCCACCGGCGTTAGCACGAGCCGTCGCCGTCCGGCTTCGGCTGCCTTCAATACCTTCGCAGCGACTTCGTTCGCGTCGCCTAGCTTTCCGACTTTGGAACGCGGCCGCGAGACACGTTGGCCGTCGCCGCCTAGCGTCGACGCTTCCAAGCCGCTCTCGACGAACGAAGGGCAGACCATCAGCACGCCGACCCCCTTGTCGGCCAGCTCGGCGCCCAGGCTCTCGAATAGGCCGTGCATCGCATGCTTGGAGGCGGCGTAGCCGCTGCGTCCGTAGAGCGGTGCCAAGCCAGCGATGCTCGATACGGCGATGATCAAGCCTCGGTTCGAAACGAGCTCGCTCAGGCAAGCCTGCGTGCAGTGCAGCGCACCGAACAAGTTCACTTCCATGACGCGGCGGAAGACTTCGGGTCGCGTCTCCGCGAACGCGCTCCGGTGCACGATGCCCGCGTTGTTGATCAGTACGTCGATGCTCCCGAAGGCTTCGCGCACCGCGCTCATCGTAGCCCGCACCTGCTCGACGTCGGTGATGTCGCAGGCAAGCGCGACCGAGGCGATGCCGGCGCTTCGGAGCTCTTCATGGGCTTCTCGAAGCGGGCTCGTTGGCAGGTCAATGAGCGCGATCTTCGAGCCCTTGCGGCCAAAGCTCAGCGCGAGCGCGCGTCCAATCCCACCGGCACCGCCTGTAATGACGACCGTGCGCCCGCGAAAATCACGTCGAGGCAAGAAGCCCTCGCGCGCGGGCGTACAGCTCGAACGCTTCGCGACTGCTGAGTTGTGGGGTGTAGCCGTACTCCTCTTTCAGGCGCCGGTTCGAGAGCACGGGTCGATAGCGCAGGAACTTCACCCGCTCAGGCCCGTTTTCGGTCAGACCGAGACCCTTGAGCGTCCAAAGCATGGTTTTCACCAATGCCGCCGGCAGCGGCACGTACGGTTTCTTCAGCATCTTCGCGATCTCGCGAGGAGTGAGCGCGCCGTCGCCGGCTTGGTTGTACACACCGACCTTATCGGAGAAGACCGCGTCGACCAGGCAGGCGACCAAGTCCTGATCCCAGATGAAGACAAAAGGCGAGTCCGAGCCCACGATGCCCAGGATCACGGGTTTCTCGAAGAGATCGGTGACCGGGCTGTGCACGTCCGGTCCGACGATGGTGCCGGGTCGGAACACGATCTGCCGAAGCTCGGGGCGCTCTTTGCGCCAGCGTGCCAGCATCTCTTCGACCATGCGTTTGTGCTTCGAGTACTCGAATTCGTCGTTGCCGCGGAGTGGATCGTTTTCGTCCAGCCAGTCGGGGTTGTCCGGATGATATCCATATGCCGCGCCAGAGGAGGTGACGATGAGCCGCGTTGCCTCGGCTGCCTCGCATGCCTCCAAGATGTTCTGGGTGCCAAGCACGTCGACGCGGTACGCCAGGTCCGCCGGCGCCCCTTTGGGTGCTCGGACGATGGAAGCGAGGTGAACGACGGTGTCGATCCCGTGCTCGCGAAACAGGTCTTTGAGCGCCGGGTCGCAGATGTCGTCCTGCTCGTACACCACCCCGTCGATCCGTTTGGCGGGTTCGACTTCGGTCCAGTCCAATGCCACCAGCGCAGATAGATCGTCCCGACGTTTCCCGAGAGCGGCGACGCAGAGGCGGCCCACGTAGCCAGCCGCCCCGGTCACCAAGACCGCGGGGCCCGCGCCCATCAGGCTCCGGGCTCCTGGTGCATCGCTTTGAACTCCTGAAGACCAGGCGCGAACAGGTGCATGTTCTGGTCGACGTCGACGTGAATCACCGAAGGCTTCGCTGAATCTACGCAGCGCTGAAGCGCCGCTTCGAGGTCGGCGGGGTCGGCAACCCGCTCACCGTGACAACCCATTGCCTCGGCCACCTTGTCGAACTCGATCTCTTTGAAGTCGGCGTTGATCGTGCCCTGCTGGTCGGTCCCGATGGCCGGACGCAGCATCCCGAGCGCGATCGACTGCGTGAGCTTCACCATGCCCCACTGCTTGTCGCAGAGGACCAGGTAGATGACCGGCAGGTCATTGCGCAGCGCGGTCTCGAGCTCTTGGAAGTGAAAGCCCATCGCACCATCGCCAATGATGCAGACGACCTTGGAATCCGGCTTGGCGATCTGTCCGGCGAGCGCCTGCGAAACACCGGCGCCCAACATCCCGAACTTGAATGTCGACAGCAGCGTGTCCGGTCGGTTGATCTCGGAGAAGAAGCTTGCCCAGACGGTTGCGTTGCCGCCATCGAAGACGTGAACGGTGTCGTCACCGAAGAAGCGCTGACAGGCCGCAGGCACTTGGGCGCTGTGCATCGGGCTCGCCTTGTTCTGAAGCGCCATGTCGAGTTGTGCGCGAACCTTGCCGACACCTTCCGCAAAACCGGCCGAGCGCGCCCGGTTGGCCTTCAAACGCTCGTTGCTGAGCGGCGAGCGCTTCAGCTCGCCAGCGAGGGCTGACAGAAACGTGCCAGCATCTGCGACGATAGCGAGCTCGGTAGCCTTGTTCAGCCCGAGGATTTCCTCGTCGATGTCGACTTGGATCATCTTTTGCTCATCGGGCTTGCCCCAGTACGGCGGCTTGCCCCACCAATCCGTCTCGCCCAGGCGCGAGCCGACGACCAGAACCACATCGGCTTCGCTGCGGGCCTGATTGATCGGCTCCATCGCCCAAATCGGAAGCAACTGCTCGTGATTGTCGGGGAGGGCGCCGCGCCCGGCCCAGCTCGTGGTGACCGGCGAGCCCATCGACTCGGCCAGCTGTTCGAGTGCGTCCGAAGCGTGCGCGTGCAGGACTCCGCTTCCGGCATGGATGTGCGGGCGCTCTGCGTTGCGAAGCAGCGCTGCCGCGCGCGTGATCTGACTCGGCGAGGCCTCGATGGGCTCGGTGCGCCGGTAAGCTTGCGGCGGACGCAGATCGATGCCGTCGGCTTCGAAGACACCGTTCATCACCGTTTCGGGAACATCGAGGTGGACCACCCCGGGTCTTCCAGTCCAGCTGACCCTCGCTGCGCGTCGGAAGAACTCGGGAAGCCGCTCGAAGGAAGGGACCGCGCCGCTCCACTTGCTCATCGCGCGGGTCACGCCGGTTTGGTTGAAGTACTGATAGGTGCCACCGCGATCGGGGTAGGAGATCGGCGTGCGTCGGCTCGAGGTGATCACGAGGACACGGTTGCCCTCTCCGTTTTCGACGGCGATGCCGGGGAGGATGTTTGCAACGCCCGGTCCGTTCGACGCCATGCAAACGCCGAGCTTGCCGGTGAGCCTCGCGTACGCGCCGGCCATGTGCGCGGCGCTGGTTTCGTGTCGGGGCGACACCATTCGGATGCCGTGCTTCTCGAAGCTCGCAAAGAAACCCATGTATGTGCCATCGACGATGCCAAACACGACCTCGACGCCCTCGGCTGCCAGCATCCGAGCCAGCGCCTCTCCTCCAACCATCTGAGCCATGGCTTTCCTTCCCGCGCCCGGTTTGCCGCCGACGGGGGCAGAGCAGGGCGCCGATGAGCGAATGTACACCGGTGCTTTCTGAGTTTGGAAGCGAAACATTTGCGCCCGGGAATCGTGGCTCTTTGGGTCGACGTGGTGCGGGGTGTTGAGGCACACTCCCTCGCGTGCCTGAGCCTGCCGCCCCAGCGCTTTCGCTTCCCAACCGGCTCGACGTCGTCGAGCATGTTCGGTCGCTCGGCCGTGACCTCGTTGCCGTCATGCCGATTCACTATCCTCGCGCGATGCTGCGGGCGCATAGGCTTCATCCGATGGAGATCTGGGGGCCGCCTCATGTCGAGCGTCACGAGGGAAGCCGTCACTTCCAGGCGTACACATGCGACATCGTGGTGAAGGCGATGTCGTTCCTTCGTTCAGGCGGTCTAAGCGAAGCGAAAGCCATTTTGGTGCCCCACACCTGTGACGCCTTGCAGGGCATGGGCTCGGTACTCGGCGATTTTCTCAAGCCCGATCAACGTGTCCTCACGCTCTATCTGCCCCGTGCGCGGCGCAGCTCCGATCACGAGTTCCTCCGTCGCGAGCTCGGACGGCTTGCCACGACGCTCGTCGAGGTCAGCGGCCACGAGCCGAGCGCGGACGACTGGGCCGAGGCGTTCGAGGCGGAAGACGCCGCGGATGCGGCCTTGGCAGAGTTGTACCAACGCCGCGGCCGGCTAGCTGTTTCCGATCGCGACTTCTACACCATCGTCCGTTCACGAGAGTACCTGACCGCCGAGCAATTCTGTGAGCGGGTCGCTGCCTTGCCAAAGGGCGAGGCAGCCCGGCGCGGCGTGGGGCTGATGATCTCGGGCATCGTGGCCGAGCCGGAGCTCTTCGACCAGATCGAAGACATGGGAGCGCATGTCGCGGGCGACGACCTCGCCTGCGGTTTTCGGCGAGTCTATTCCCCATCGACACAAGCCGACCCGCTCGAGCGAGCCGCCAATCGACTGATGACGTCTCCGGCTGATCCCACCTGCGGTACGCCGATCCAGGTGCGCGTCGACACGCTTCAGACCCGTATGCGGGCGTTGGGCGCACGCGGGCTTCTCATCTATGACCCCAAGTTCTGCGAGCCGGAGCTCTTCGACGTCCCGCTGCTCCGCAAACATCTCAATGCGCTTGGGTTTCCGGTTCTGCACGTCGAGTTCGAGATGGGAGACTCTCTTCCACACCAGACGCTGTCACGTATCGAGGCCTTCGTGGAGACGCTGTCATGAACACGACCGAAGCTCTACCGCACTATGTGGAATCCAACCGGCTCGAGCACTTCGTAAACTACGAAATCCTCGGCAAGACGGCGCTTCGTGTTCAGCGCTGGCGTGACCAGTGGAAGCTCGCCAGAAGACGACCGCGGCCAGATAGCCCACTCAACCCGCCGCTTCGTTCGGTCGTGCACATGAAAGAGATCATGAGCCGCCACTACCTCGAAGGGCGCTACGCCGCGGGAGTCCGCAAAGTCGCATGGGTGACCAGTGGCGCACCGACCGAGCCCCTTCAGGCTCTGGGCTACTTCTTGGTCTATCCGGAAAACCACGCGGCCCTTTGCGGGGTTCGCCGAAAGGCCCAGAGCATTGCCGAAGAGGCCGAGCACGCCGGCTGGTCCCGCGACATTTGCTCTTACGCGCGAACCGACATCGGCGCGATGATCTCGGGCAAGACGCCAGCTGGGCGCCTGCCGCGCCCGGACATGCTCGTTTGCTGCACCAACATCTGCCAGACCGTCCTGCACTGGTACCGCGTCTTGGCTGATTACTTCGAGTGCCCGCTCGTCCTGATCGACACGCCCTTTCTCTACCAAGAGGCGCACGAGCACGAGATCGCGTACGTGAAGCGCCAAATCGAAGACATGATCGCAGTAGCCGAAGAGATCGCGGGCAGGTCGCTCGACGAGAAACACTTCGAAGATGTCATGACCAACGCCCGACGTGGCGCAGAGCTTTGGCTCGAAGTGCTCAACCGGTCCCAGCATCATCCGGCGCCGATGACCGCGTTCGACGGCTTCATTCACATGGGGCCGATCGTCGACATGCGTGGTGAAGCGGTGACGGTCGCCTACTACGAGCGCCTGCTCGCCGAGCTCGACGAGCGGATCGAGCGTGGCATCGGCGCCATCAAGCAAGAGCGCTATCGAGTGCTTTGGGACAACCTCCCCATCTGGTTCAAAATCGGTGAATTTTCCAACTGGCTGGCCGAGCGCGGCGTCAACGTCGTCGCGTCGACTTATACGTTCGCCTGGGGCGAGCTTGCGCCGATGATCGACCCGACTCGGCCGCTCGATTCCATGGCCCGGGTGTACCTTCATCCGATCTTGAACCGGTCGACGGGTCACAAGCTCGACTCGATGAAGCGCATCGTCCACGAGTTCGAGCTGGACGGGGTGATCCTGCATTCGGATCGCTCCTGCAAGCCCTATTCGCTCGGCCAGATCGATCAGCGTGACCGGCTAGTCAAGACGCTCGGAGTCCCGGCGCTTCTGCTCGAAGCCGATCACAACGACCCGCGCGACTACTCGGACGAACAAGGGAGCAACCGGCTCGAGGCCTTCGTCGAAATGATGGAGGCGCGCGCTTGAGCCGGGTTGCCTCGATCGGCATCGACGCTGGCTCGACCACCTGCAAGCTCGTTGCGGTCGATCAGGATGGCGCCATCGTGGGCTCCTCGCTCGAGCCGACCGAGCCCCGCGTCGAGCTGCAGGTCCAAAGAATGCTCGATGAAATCCGCGCCGAACATGCGGTCGCCGGGACTGCGCCGACGATCGCCACAGGATACGGTCGCAAGCTCATCAAGGAGGCCACGCGTAACCTCACCGAGATCACCTGTCACGCTCGGGGCGTCTTTCGCGATCTCGGTCGCGCAGGCACCTTGATCGACATCGGCGGGCAGGACAGCAAAGTCATCCAGGTGGGCGACGACGGCCGGCCGGTCGACTTCATGATGAACGACAAGTGTGCTGCCGGGACCGGCCGTTTCTTGGAGTACACGGCGGCACGACTGGGCGTTCCCGTCGAGGAGCTCGGCCCGAGGGCTCTTTTTTCTGCCCAAGAAGAGCCGATCAGCTCCACCTGCACTGTTTTCGCCGAGTCGGAGATCATCTCCCTAATCGCCCGCGGGGCGGAGCCCGATTCGATTCTTCGCGGCCTTCACCGCTCCTTGGTCGGCCGCGTCGTTTCCATGGTTCGTAGCGTCGGCATCTTGGCCCCGCTGATGCTCTCCGGCGGTGTTGCGAAAAACGATGCTGTTCGAGAGATGATCGCCCAAGCGACCGCAGAGGAAGTGATCCTCCCCGGCGAGCCCCAACTCATGGGCGCCTACGGAGCCGCGCTCTTGGGAATGTGAGCAGCTTTCACCGCTATTGACCCGCTTTCGATAACCTGGGGTGAAAAATTACTTATGGACGCGGGGTCGAATCCATCGCCTCCTAGGGGTGTGGAACCGATTGGCGCAGCGCTCATCGATTTTGCGGAGGCGGCCTACAATCTAGAGCTCGAGCAGGACGAATGGTTGCCTGCCTTGCTCAAAGCCGGTGCTCCGGTGCTCGACTATGGGCTCGGGGTCTTCGCGCTGACTTGCATGCGACCGTGGCAACGAGGACCGCTGCTTGTCCACCAGCTGCACGCGATTTCCGGCTTGGACGATCTAGCGGACCGCTTCATTCGCGTGGAGCGCGAAACGCCTGCCGATCTGCTTTGGACCTTGAGCCGTCCGACCGTGCCGCGCACTCTGAGTGAAGCGGCCGGCGAGAACCTGGCGGCGTTCCAGTTCGTCATGCGTCACTTCGACTTCGCCAAGGACGGCCTCGGGATGTCCACCTTCGATCCGAGCGGACGCGGCGTCTATCTCATCGCGCCACTTCCCAAGGTCACGACTCTGAGCGAGCGGGCCCGCGAGCGGTTCCAAATGCTCGCTGCGCATTTCGGTGCCGGGTACCGGCTGAGGCTTGCGCTTGCGGAGGCCGGGTCTGAACCCGCAACGGACCTGCCGCACGGCGCCGAAGTGCTCATCGATCCAAATGGCTTTCGGATCGTCGAAGCCGCGGGGCAGGCGAAATCCAGGGGCGCACGGGCAGCCTTGCGAGATGGCGCGGTTCTGGTGGATCGAGCCCGGGGCCGGATGCGGGAGAGCGATCCCGGCAAGGCTTTGGAGCTCTGGAAGGCATTGGTGCGTGGTCGCTGGTCGACCGTCGATTGGTTTGATTCCGATGGTCGACGATTCGTGCTCGGGCTCCCGAATCCGCCGAACGTGAGCGACCCCCGCGGGCTCACCGAACGCGAGGAACAGGTCGTCGCCTATGCGCTCTCCGGACAGACCAACAAGCTCATCGCCTATCAGCTCGGGCTTTCCACGGGCAGAGTGTCGACCCTGATGAGCTCGGCCATGCGCAAGCTCGGCATGCAGACGCGCGCCCAGCTCATCAAGAAATTCCGAGATTTTGGATCGATCTCGAACGATTAGCCCTTGGGGTCCATCTAATCTGTGCCGCTTTCTTGCCCGTGTCCTTCGGCCGCCGGTACCAATGACTCCAAGCCGGGATGTTGGAGAACAAGCGATTGCTCAAGTCGATGCTCCTCGTGAGCATCGCAATGCTGCTGGTGAGTTGCTCGATCACACGAGCGAAGTGGCGGATCAAAAAGGATAAACCCATGCGCTCGGGCAAATCGGCGTACATGGATGCTCCTATCGCGATCGCCAAGACGAAGCGCCAGCCGAATATCGTCATCTTGCTCGCCGATGACCTGGGCAAGTACGAAGTCTCGGCCTACGGCGCAGAGCACATCGCGACGCCCAACATCGATCGGATTGGCGCCGAAGGTGTGGTCTTTCAGGAAGGCTACGTGACCGCCCCGACCTGCGCGCCGTCACGTGCGGGCATCATGACCGGCCGGGTTCAGAACCGCTACGGCTTCGAAACCCAGATCATGGAGCACTACCCGACCAACTGGGTCGAGTACATCTCTGGTCGCTGGATCGTCGACACCGGCGAGTTCAAGGTCAAAGCCAAGCCGTCGTTTCCAGCGGAGTGGCAGGCGCACAAGCAGGGTGTTCCACCGACGGAGATCACGCTCGCCAACATTCTGAAGAAGTATGGCTATTCGACTGGAATCGTCGGGAAGTGGCACCTGGGGGTGTCGCGCAAACAGGTGCCCCTCGCGCGCGGCTTCGACTACCAGTACGGTTTCAACGGCGCCTTTTCCCTGTACACGCCCGAGCGGAACTGGGCCGGCGTCATCAATCACGAGCACGATTCGTTTAGCGCGCAGCACCAGTGGAACATGGGCCGCCGCGAAGAGGCAGTGATCCTCGAGAACGGGAAAGAGGTTCGCGAAGAGCAGTACCTGACCTTTGCATTCAGAGACCGTATGAAGGCGTTCATTCGCGAGCACCGGGACGAGCCGTTCTTCCTCTACGCGGCGTTCAGCGCACCGCACGTGCCTTTCCAAGCGCCCGTCGACTACTACTGCCAGTACGCCTACGTCGAAGACGACAACAAGCGCGTCTACTACTCGATGATCTCGGCCCTCGACGACGCGATCGGCGAAGTGCATCAGACCATCATCGACACCGGCATCGAGGACGACACGCTCATTTTCCTTCTGAGCGACAACGGCGGCGCATCGTACACGCACGCGACGGACAACGGTCCGCTCAAGGGAGGAAAGCTCACCCAGTTCGAAGGCGGGATCAACGTCCCGTTCATGATGAAGTGGAAGGGGCAAATTCCCGCCGGGATGCGCTATCAGGACCCCGTTTCCTCAACTGATATTTTCGCCACCTCGGTCGCCGCTGCAGGCGGCGTTCTTCCAAGCGATCGTCCCTACGACGGCGTCAATCTGGTGCCGTACCTCCAGGGGACGGCCGATGGGGTTCCGCATGAGCAACTCTTCTGGCGTGCCGATCACATCTGGGCGATTCGCGACGGCAAGTACAAGCTCATCTTGAGCACCCGTGACGGCTGGGCCGAGCTCTACAACCTCGAAACCGACAAGTCCGAGCAGATCAATCTCAAGGAGCAGATGCCCGAGCTCTACGAGAAGCTTCATGAGGAGCACGAGCAGTGGCAGAAGAGCGAGCTCCGAAAGAAGCCACTCTGGCCGCGCATCATGGACAAGCGTTTCGTCCTCGACGGCAAGGAATACCTCTTTCCGGCATGACCATGACGAAGCGCTGGCTCATAGCACTGTTCGTCTTGGCTCCGGTTCTGGTTCTCGCGTGGCCCTCCGCTAGCAGCGCCCAGCAGCCGAAGCTGGACATCAAGGTCTTCTTCGGGGGCAGCGTCACGAACTACGTTTCCCTGCTCGAAACGGGTCGCGAACAAGAGATTTTCGGAGGATGGCAGGTCGGATTTGGTGCGCGAGTTCGACGTCGCAAAGCGTTCATCGAAATTCTGTTCTCGTTCAATCGCTGGGCGGTCGGCCTGCAGGATGCTGACGACGACGGCAACGTCCTCACTCTCCAAGCGCAGGTGAACTCCTTCGAGTTGCCACTGATCATGGGGTACATCCCGTACAAGAACCCCCTCTTCAAACTGTTTCTCTACGCAGGATTCGTAAACCACTTCAACACGAAGATCATCGCTACGCTTGGATCCAACGAAGCCTTGGGAATTCCAGAAACCACGATCAAACTCAAACCCAAGGAGGTAGACTTCGCAATCTACCAAGCGATTGGACGCGTTGGCGTGAACTTCGACGTGGCGATGTTCAATTTCGACTTCAACTACTCGATCAGCCTCAACAGCGCGACGAAAACGTCCTACAGAACGAGCTACCAGCAGCTGCAGGTCAACCTCTCGTATCTCTTCTAGCCGTGGGCGATCAGTCGAACGCGTCTGGAGCCGCTGGATTGGCCCCGTCGTCCGCTGTGGCGAGAAGGCTCCGTGTTCCGGGTTTAGTCGACATGCTTGCGATCTCCTTGCTGGATCGCAATTCTGACTCAGAAAACGTAGGGAATGAACAGGTAAGGGACCTCGTCGCAGTAGCGGTCCCAATCCGCGCCATACTTCTTCTTGCAACGACTGATGTCGCGTCCGGCGCGATGCAGAATCATGAACACGAAAAAGGTCACGTAGAGATACGGCAAGAAGCGATCAAATCCGCAAATCAAACCCCAGGACAAGGCCATCAAGATGTCGGCGGTGTAGTGAATCTTCCGAGCGTAGCGCCACCAGCCATCGACGAGCAGCTTCGACCCGACCTCGGTATCTAGGTATCGCGGATTGTCCAAAGTGCCCCAGGGAAGCTGGGGGAACGCCTTGCGTTTCACGTACGAACCGTTGAGCTGCATGCGAAAACGGTTTCGCTGGCTCTGTGCCGTGTCCCAGACGTAGTACGAGCCGAATAGCAGCAGGAAACAGAAGACCGTGTATGCGACGGAGTGCTCGAACGGCGGGCGCGACGCGATGTACATCGAGTTGAAGCAATAGACGAAAGGCACACCGGCGAGATTCCAGAAGACGAGCATCCAGCCCCACTTCTCGTAGAAGATGTCCCAGGTCGTCGGGATGCACTCTTCGCCCTTCATGCAAGCGTTCGTGTAGAGAAAATGCGCCACCACCATGAAAATCATCGGCGTGCTCACTGTCCCGTAGGTCGCGTACTGGTGCGCCGCGCCGCTGCATGTCAGCAAGAAGAGCGTAAGCCAGGACACCCGGACCTCTGCCCACATCTTGAGATCGAGCTGGCCAATCCGCGGGTTGAGCCAGGCTCCCATGAAGAAGTCGTACAGGAAACTCCCCGACATCCGTTCGGCGTTCCCGCTGGCTTTCGCTCCAAAGTAAACGATGAGCGCGACCAGGTTCGCACTGATCATCGCGGTGATCATGAAGGCGCCGAACTGTTCGTAGATCGTCTCGAGAGGGAACACCCCGCTGAAATGCAGGAGTGCAACAGCAATCAGTGTGAGGTACCAGGCGGTGATGCCGTTGCAGCGGTAGATGAGCCGTGTCCCAGCGCGTGACGGGATCGGAAGTCCTTTGATCTCCAATCCCGGAAGGTAGGCGGCCATCAGTCCTTCCACGACTAGGAAGGTCCAATAGATGGCGAACGTGCTCCAAGTTGGCGAGGCATACGCGACGAGCTGATCCCAGATCCTACTGAAAAAGGGGCCCAAGTCGGAGAGCCCGGCCGGATAGAACAGCGCGCCGTCGTAGAAGCGCCACGAGATCCACAAATAGAGCATCAGGGCGTGCGAGAGGGTCATGATAAAGGCGGCTCCAAACGTGCCCCCAAACTCGCGAGCCGATTCCTCAGCCTTTTCAACCGACCGTTGCATGGCGGCGGCCGCCGGCAATCCGGGCTTCACAGCTTCCTGCACGGTTTCCTCCTCCTCTTACAGGCGCACTTTTTATCGCTGTCGGTTCCTGAAGTCCAGGTTGCAGCGCCAGTCCTGGGCTAGGCTTCCCGGCGTGGATCGAGGAAGCCTTCTGAAGATCGCCTTCGCTGCGCTACTCGCAGGGCTTGTCGCCTGGATCTATGCGAGCGGGGCCTACCAGGAGCTCGACCCAGCCACGATGCGGGTCTGGTTTCGAGACGCAGGGCCCTGGGGGGGCCTGTTCTTTATTGCGGCATACTCTTGTCTACAGCCGTTCGGGTTGAACGGGCTCGTGTTCTTACTCAGCGCGCCCCTGATCTGGAGCCCAAGCCAGGCCTTCCTTTTGAACTGGGCGGGGACGGTCGGCACCGGCTTGTTCTCGTTTTTCGTCGCGCGTTTCGTCGCGCGCGATTGGATTCAGAAGCGCTTGCCGCCGCGAATACGGCGCTTCGACGAGCGACTCCAGACCCGCGGCTTCCGAACCGTGTTCTTGCTGCGTCTCATCTTCTACACGACGCCCACCGTTCAATGGGCGCTCGGCGTCTCGCGCGTCGCCTTTGCCCCGTTCCTGGCGGGCACCGTGTTGGGCGTGGCACCGTTCACTCTCATGACGACCCTCGTCGGCATCCGGGTCGCCGCCTGGATCGAAGAGCACCCAGTCGCGACCTGGCCCTGGGATCAGCTCTGGCCCATTCTCATCGTGGCGGCAGTCGTCATCGCCGCAATTGGCGTCTTCATCCTACGCAAGTGGAGAGATCAGGCCGTCGACTGAGCTCGAGCACCCGCTGCTCCAGCGCGTCGCAGTATTGCTCGAACGCTAGTTTCAGCCGTTTGCAGAAAAGGAAGTAGACCAAGGGGCTGAGGGGTCCGTGAAAGGATTCCTAGCCCACCCCTGCGGAAAGTGACAGGCAGCTGTGGCCGTGGCCGTGGCCGTACCCGTACCGGCACACCCTCACTGCCACCCCCACCCCTAACAGAGCAGGCGGCAGCACGAGCCCGAAGGGCGAAGCCCGGCGCCAAAGGCGCCGGCAAGGCAAAGCGAAGCGGCCGCCGCCCCAGGCACGCTGCTCACTCGCGTGAGAGCGATACCAGGACTACGGGTGGGGGTGGGCGGGCGGTGCAACCAACCGGGCGGTGTAACCAGACGCCGGCACTGGCACTGGCGCTGACACTGACACTGGCGCTGGCACGGCCACCGTCACGGTCACGGCCCTACGGTCACCGTCCTACGGCCACGGCCACCGACACAGACCACTTCCCCGGCGCCCCCCAAACGGGTACCCTCCGACCCGTGGAAAAGCTGCCGGCGCCCGAGCTTCCCGCGTGGATTGCGAAGGAAGTTCCGTTTACTCGATATCGCGTCGCCGTCGGCGACGGACTGCACATGCACGTCATGGAAACCGGGCGAGGGAGGCCCGTTCTGATGGTGCATGGCAACCCGACTTGGGGCTTCCTCTACCGCAAGGTTGCGATGTGCCTGCAAGGGCAGGGGCTTCGCCTGATCATGCCGGACCTGATCGGCTTTGGGTTCAGCGACAAACCTCGAGACTTCTCATTGCATACGATTCGCAATCACAGCAAGTGGCTCGGCTCGCTCATCGACCAGCTCGATCTGCATGAGGTGATACTGGTTTGCCAAGATTGGGGCGGAGCGCTTGGCACGCATCCTTTCACCACGCGGCAAGATCGCCTGGGCGCAATGGTCGTGCTCAACACGGTGCTCGATGCGCCGTCACCTGGCTTCAAACCGACTGCGTTCCACCGCTTTTCGCACCTGCCGCTCATGAGCGACTTCGCGTTTCGTGTCCTGCCGCTGCCACAGGCCGTGTTGCACATCGCACAGGGCGACAAGTCCAGCATTCGCGGCAACGTCGCGCGCGCGTACCGCTACCCCTTTCGACACATTCGCGATCGAGTGGCTCCTTTGGCCACGGCGCGCATGGCCGTCGATCGAATGGGCCATCCATCCATCCCGGCTCTCGAAGAGTGTGCCGCCTTGGCCGGCGGCTTCGACGGGCCGAAGGCGATGGTCTGGGGTCGTCGTGACCCGATCCTCGCCCGCGCACTGAAACGCACCAGGGCGCTCCTCGGCGACCCTCCCGTCACCGAAACGCAGGCCGGCCACTTCCTGCAAGAAGAAGTGCCCGAAGAGATCGCGGCGGCCGTTCTCGACGTCAGCGCTAGGCTAAGCCGCGCTTCGGCGGAGGCCTCGGAGGAACAGGCGTAGCGAGGACTTGAACTGCTCTTCCTGCGCAGCTCGCGACGGAATCGTGCCACCCAGCCAGGTCACCAAACCGAAGTAATGCGTGCTGAAAACCTGCTGTGCGGCTTCCATCGGCTCGATTGAAGGGTCGAGCTCTCCGCGTAGCTGGGCCTTGCTGACCAAGTCCGCAACTCGCTTCACCAGGCCGAAAGTCCAGGCTGCGGATTCGGCGCGTCGCTGGCCGTCAGTGAACAGCAACTCTTTGATGAACACTCTGCTCAGCCGTCGCTCTTTTGCATAGGAGCCGGTCAGTGCAGAAAACACATGCGTCAGCTCCTGCTCGAGCGTCGACGGCGCCATGGTTGCGAACGCCTCAGCCAGCGCCGCATCGATCTGACCCTGCATCAAATAAATCAGCAGACTTCGCTTCTCCGGGAAGTAGTTGAAAAGCGTCCCAGCCGCGATGTCGGCCGCCTCGGCGATCTCTCGCGTCGAGGTCGCTTCGTAGCCCCGGCTCGTGAACAGGTTCCAAGCCGCGACCTCGATTCGGCGCAATGTCTCCTCTTTGCGGCGTGCTCGACGGTCCATGCGTTCCACGGGCACGAATGTCGTCTCGCATGGGGTTCGCACCAAGTTTTCCGCATTGGGCAAACGTTCGTCAGCTCACTGAATGGTTCGATCTCGCAGGCCGGACATCTGTTCACTCTATGAAGGTTGATGCTCGCATGATACGCCCACCTACCTTTCCTCATGAGTCCGTCAAAGGCATACAAGACCCTCTTTGTAACCCTTTTGGGCATAACCCTTGGTTGTGGTGATCCATCCAACCTAACCGACTGGGATGACGAGGTCGGTGCAGTCAGCGCGAAAGTGGTCGGCGGCTGGGCTGCCACAGACCAGCAGATATTCGCAACGGTGGAAATCAGGCACGCGGGCGCGGGCGCTGGCTTCTGCTCCGGAACTCTGATCTCACCCCTCGTCGTAGTGACCGCCGCGCACTGCGCAGTGGTCGAGCCCGAGGCGGGCGTGGTGCGAGTAGCAGCACCGAGCTCGCTGCAGGTGGTCGCAGGCCATCTTTCGAGCCGCGGCGCCGACCCCAGCAAGGTGCGCCCCGTGTTCCAAGTACGTGTCCACGAAGACTACGACCACGAGTTCATCATGGGCCGAAACCGCAGCGGTGCAGGGCAGGGTGGCATTGGCTCGCCAAACGACATCGCGCTGCTGTTCCTCTCGTCGCCCTATGAGGGCATCCCCCACGCGCCCCTGCTGACCGTCGAGCGCGAGAGCGAGCTCGTCCATCATGGCGACTTGGCCTTCGTCGCCGGTTACGGGGTCTATGACCTCGATGAAAACCTGAACGGTGAGCTCTACATTTCGGACGCGGTGATCGACATCCTTGGACAAAAGGAACTACTGACGCGCCGCACCGACCAGCTTGGCGACTCCTGTTACGGTGACTCCGGCGGTCCCCTATACGTTCCGACGGAGGAGGGCGACTTTCTCGTCGGGCTCGTGTCGCGCGGCCGATCCGATGTGAAGCGCGACTGCGGCGATGGCGGCATTTACACTTTGCTGTCCGCTCATCTCTCTTGGATCGCGGAAGCTGCCGGCAGCCGATTTGAGCCGAGCTCTTCCATGGGTGCGGGTGATGGATCATTCCTGGCCGATGGGGCCGACCCGATCAGCGTTCCGAAGGGCGGCTCGCTCCGGCGCACAGCGGCCTGCGCCGCATCCCCGTCGAGCTCGGGAGATCGAACACCGCTTTCAGCTCTTGGCCTATTGCTGGGCTTCGCCTTGCTCAGGCGCCGTTTGTCACGGGTTTAGGCCTGGCCTAGGCTCCGCGCTGCAATGAGGCTGCCTCCGCAACAATCGCAAACGCGACTCACGAAGATCGTCTGCACGATCGGTCCTTCGAGCAGCTCCTGGGATCAGCTGGTCGCTCTGGCTCATGCGGGCATGAATGTCGCCCGGCTCAACATGTCGCACGGCGATCATGAATCGCATCTGCAGGTCATTCGAAACCTCAAGAGTCTCAGCAAGAAGCTCGCCCACCCCGTGTCAATCCTGATGGACCTCCAGGGCCCCGAAATTCGGACCGGCGAGCTCGCGGAGAGCCTAGACCTCAAGGCAGGCGACGTCTTCTACTTCTCCGTTCTGGCGGACGACGCCGAGGAGCGAAGCGTCCACGTCAACTACTTGGATCTCGTCAACGACCTACGCGTCGGTGAGCGAGTCACGGTCGACAACGGCCTCATCAATCTCGAAGTGCTCGAAGTGTTTGAGCATCGCCTCAAGTGCCGGGTCCTCGACGGCGGCACGCTTGGTTCGCGCAAGCACGTCAACCTGCCCGGCGTTCGCGTCAACTTGCCTTCGATCACCAAGAAAGATCGCGAGGACATCGCCTTCGCGATCGAGCAAGACCTCGATTTCATCGCGCTCTCATTCGTTCGCGGCCCCCAGGACGTCTTGGAAGTCCGAGCGATCGTGGACGAGGCAGGGGGGCACCAAAAACTCATCGCGAAGATCGAAAACCAGGAGGGCGTCGACAACTTCGAATCCATCCTAGAGGCGGCTGACGGCATCATGGTCGCGCGAGGAGACCTCGGCGTCGAGCTAGCCTTCGAAGAGCTTCCGGTGCTTCAGCGCGACATGGTGCGACGCTGCGCCATTGCGGGAAAGCCTGTCATCGTGGCGACTCACTTGCTCGAGTCGATGATCGACAACCCCTTGCCGACCAGGGCAGAGGTCACGGACGTCGCAAACGCCGTCTACGAACAGGCCGATGCGATCATGCTCAGTGGCGAGACGGCCGCAGGGAAGTACCCGGCTCGCTGCGTTGAGGTGCTCGACACGATCGCCCGCCGGATCGAGCCCGGACCCGGGATGGACTTCTACAAAGAGCGCCCCGCACCGACGACACAGCGCGGGCACATCGCCCAGGGTGCTTGCCGTCTTGCAGACTCATTGGGCGCGCGCGCAATTGTGGTGATGACTAGGCGCGGCTACTTTGGTCAGCTCGTCGCAAGCTATCGGCCTCAGCGCGCGATCATCTATGCGTTCACCAACATGAGCACGACCCGCCGCAAGCTTTGGCTGAACCGGGGGGTGATTCCGTTTCGCATGAACCTGTCCCGCGACCCGGAAAAGACGATCGTCAACGCCCTGGCCAAGCTGCGCGAACGCTCCGTCATCGAAGCAGGGGAGCCCGTCGTGGTGGTCTCGGATGTGGCCACTTCCACTGGGGATTTGGTAACCAGCATACAAGTTCGGGTCTCTGAGTAGCTTCCGGCTCGATTTAGCCTTAGGTAGTAAGAACATGCCTGTGCGCAGCTGCTTACTCTTCTTGCTTGGTCTCAGCATGGCCTGCGGGTCTCCCGCTGATGGAACCGTCGCCGGGCTCAGCGCGCCGGTCGTCTACGGAGCCGACGATCGCGTCGAAGTCTACAATCATCCCGACCCGAATCTGCGCAGCATCGCCGGGCAGTCGATCGTCGCCTTGATTCCGAGCTTCCGAATCAGCCGTGAGCCGAGCGGCAGCTATAGCCTCTTCACCGATTCGCTGAAGGAGCTGCGTGGCCTCTGCGAAGGCGAGCTGTTTGGTGAGCAGCCGACCGCGGCCTCATGCTCTGGCGTCCTCATCGATGACGACCTGGTCCTGACGGCCGGCCATTGCATCGACGATCACACGCCCTGCGATTCGTATTCCTATGTATTCAACTACCACTACGAACAGCCCAACGCTCTAGCCGACATTCGAGACGAAGACGTCTATGACTGTCGGCGCGTTGTCTCGCAGGGAACCGCCCGGGCAAGCGACTACACGCCGGACTTCGCGATCATTCAACTCGACCGACCGGTCGAAGGCGGCCGGGCGCCAGTCGTCATCCGTCCCGCAACGGCCCTGGCGACGCAAGAGCCGCTAGCGATGATCGGTTTCGGAAGCGGTCTCCCCGCCAAGATCGACTCGGGCGGATCCGTGGCCGACCCACGCGCTGCGACACTCGACTTCTTCGTCGCCAATGTCGACGCTTTTCAGGGTCATTCCGGCAGCGCGACCTTTGATTCGCAGAATCGGCTTGCGGGGATTCTGATCGGAGGTCGGGCGCCGGACTACGTCAGCTTCGAGGGCGAGACCTGCGGGCGGGTCGCCGAGTACGAGAACTCCCAGGCAGGAGAGTTGGTGCACAACATTGCGCCGATCGTCGCCAGCTTGTGTGCTGATGGTTGGGACGTCGAGAGCCTATGCGACCCGGAAGCCTGCGGCGGCGAGCCCTGCGGCTCGAGTCCCTTGCCCTCCTCGACGGGCGGTGGTCCATTCGCCCCAAGCACGGGCCCCGGCTGCAACGCTTCGACCGGCTCGAGCGGTTCTTTGGCCGGGTGGCTGGCCCTGCTGCTCTTCCTAGTGCTGCGGCGATTCAGGCCGCGAGCCGCCTGACCACCTCGAGCGCTTCGCGCACGTGTTTCTTCGCGTTGAGTTGTGAGTTGAAGACGTGCTGCACCTTGCCTTCGCGGTCGATGACGTAAGTGACACGTCCAGGCAACAGTCCCATGGTCTTGGGCACGCCGTAGGCCTTCTGCATCGCCTTGTCGCGATCGCTCACCAGCAGAAACGGAAGTCGATGATGTGAGGCAAAGCTCTTGTGGCTCTGCTCGCTGTCCTGGCTGACGCCGATGACGACTGCGCCCGCTTCGACGAAATCCTCGAAGCTATCCCGAAACGTGCAGGCTTCCGCCGTGCACCCCGGAGTTTCGTCCTTGGGGTAGAAGTAGAGAACGACAGTCTTTTCGCCGCGGAACTGCGATAGCGAGATGGTGTCGCCGTTTTGGGTAGTCTTGGTGAAGTCTGGCGCGGTAGCGCCCACATCGATGCTCGCCATGGATTGCCTCCAGTCCGGACGCTAGCACTCGAGGGCCCCAGGTTTCGACTTGAAAAAAATGAAACATGTTCTATTTTTCGCGGATGGACGATCGCTACTTCACCCCACCTATCCCCAACGGCTGGTTCCAAATCGCCGCCTCCGACGAGATCAAGCCGGGCGAGGTCAAGCCGCTCAAGTACTTCGGCCAAGACCTCGTCATCTGGCGCTCCGAAGACGGCGAGCTTTCCGTGCTCGACGCGTTCTGCCCTCATCTTGGCGCGCATCTCGGCCACGGTGGCAAGGTGAAGGGGAGCTCGCTCGAGTGCCCGTTCCACGCCTGGCAGTTTGGTACGAACGGCAAGTGCACCGCGGTTCCCTACGCCGAGCACGTCCCGCGCAAAGCCAGGCTCGGGACCTGGCACATCAAAGAGCTCGCCAACATGGTGATGTGTTGGCACCACGCCGAGGGCGAGGCTCCGACCTTCGAGATTCCAGACGAGATCCCAGAGTGGGGGAACGAGGATTGGACCGAGTTCATCAGTCGTGAGTGGACGATTCGAACGCGCAATCAGGAGATGGCGGAGAACGCCGTCGATACGGCGCACTTTCACTATCTTCACGGGACCACGAACATGCCGAAGTCCCAGGCCTCGGTCGATGGGCCGATTATGCGCGTGTACTCCGATGCCGGCATGGAAACCCCGCGCGGCACGGTCGACGGTTCGATCGAGAGCCTCAACTACGGTTTCGGTCTTGCCATCGTTCGTTTCCAGGGCATCGTGGAAACGCTCAACGTAGCATCCACCACGCCGATCGACGCCGACCATTGTCACCTCCGCTTCAACTTCAGCGTCAAAAAGACCGCGGGCGCGGAGATGGCGCGAGGCGTCGGAAAGGCCTTCGTCGCCGAGGTGACTCGGCAGCTCGAGCAGGACATCCCGATTTGGGAGAACAAGGTGCAATACGAGAAGCCGTTGCTCTGCGACGGTGACGGCCCGATCGCGCTCTTCCGGCGCTGGTGCACGCAGTTCTACTCCTACCCGCAGGGCCAGGAGGCGGCGGAGTAGTGGCCGCATTCGAGATCGAAGAAGTCGAAGAGGCCTTCCGGCACTACTGGTACACCGGGATGATTCGCGAGGACTGGAACGCCTGGGCTGACCTCTTCACCGAAGACGTGGTCTACCTCGAGCGCGTCCTCGGCACGATGCACGGACGCGAGACGGTTCGTAACTGGATCGTCCCGCTCATGGGGCAGTACGGCGAGATCTACGGCGTCTACAACTGGCACATGGCTCACCCCAGCGGTCGAGTCGTGTTTCACATGATCAACCGGCGAGACAACCCGAGCGGAGAGGGCGTCATGGACTTCCCCGGCATCACCATCTTGCAGTACGCCGGCAACAATCAATGGTCGTCCGAAGAAGACTACTGGGCCGAGAAGCTCAGCGTCCAGCAGTGGCAGGAATACGGCAAAGCGCTGAAGAAGTACGACCCGGATCACCGCCTCAAGCGCACGCGCAAGGACTGGGGCAACGGCCCCGACTGGACGATCGGCAAGACTTCGTTCTGGGACTGGCCCGACCGACAGCGGACTTAGTACTCGGCGTCGAAGTCGACTTCGAGGGGCTCTTGGCTCGCAGGACGCGCCTGGCAAGCTAAGACCCAGCCGCGTTCGATGTCGCTTGGCTCGAGCGCGTCATGGTTGCTCATGTTGACCTTGCCGCTCTTGAGCAGCGCCATGCAGCAACCGCAGTAGCCGTCCTCGCAGGACGAAGGTGGCTTGTGCCCAGCTTTGATCGCGGAGTCGAGCAGGGTCAGACCCTTCTCGTACGGCACGTCGTGGGACTGCCCCTCGAGGAGCATCTTGAACGACTTGGGAATCTCGTCGTCAGACTGCTCGGGGACCAGCTCGGCCGATTCGTCTTTGCGATCCGGATCGATCGGAGAGATGAAGCGCTCGAACTTTGTTCGCGCAGGGTCGATCTCCGAGGCTTTGAAAGCCTCTTCGATGGCATCCATGTATCCGGTCGGGCCGCAGACGAAGAACTCACTGTCTTCCCAGCCGCGGATCTGTTCTTGAATCTCCGCAACCGACATGAAGCCGCTCACGCTGTCGAGATGGTGCACGACTTCGAGGCGGTTCGGGAACTCCGCAAGCCAGAGATCAATCTCGTCTTTGAAGATGATCGAACGCTCGTCGCGGTTGGCATAGATGAGCTTCACGACTCGCTCGGTCGTGCGAAGCGCAGACTTCAAAATGGATAGTACCGGTGTGACACCACTGCCACCCCCGAACAAAACGATGCCGTGGTCGCCCTCGTCCGAGCGCATCACGAATCGGCCTTCCGGCGCCTGCACAAGGACATCGTCGCCGACCTGCAGGCTGTCGTTGAACCAGTTGGACACGCGACCGTCGTCGACCCTCTTCACCGTAACTTTGGGCCAGGCGTCTGTTTCCGGTGCGCTCGAAAGCGAATAGCAGCGGTGCAAGCTCATGCCATCCCAGGGCACCTCGAATGTCAGAAATTGACCCGCGCGATAGCGGAACTGCTTGCGCAAGGGCTCCGGCACTGCGAAGACAAACGAGCGCGTGTCGTGAGTTTCTTGAACGATTCCTGCTACTTGAAGCCTGTGAAATTCCGCGGGCATCGGTTGAAGCCTCCAACTAGAACGTGTTTCACTCTAGAACGGGGACGCCGGGCGGTCCAGCCGACGAACTCGCTGTGGCAGTGAAGCGCTGAATCCCGTAGCCTGATTAATTCAAATAGACCACTCCCCAATGGACTCCCGCAGACTTAGGCCCCAGACAGCTGGGCGGCGATGCCCGTGCGCAGGAAACAAACCGTAGGAATCGATCTTGGTACCACCAACTCGGTGGTAGCCCGGAACTTCGAAGCCCTGGCCCTCGAGGGGGGGAGCTGCGTCATGCCGTCTGCCGTGGCTTTTCCGCCAAGCGGGGCCACGCTGGTCGGCATGCCCGCGCGCCGGCGACGCGCGATGGACCCGAGACATACGATACTGTCTGCAAAACGCATCATCGGGGCTCGTTGGCGCTCCTCTTACACGGCGCAGTTCCGTGAGCACTACCCCTACGATTTGATCGAAACCCCTGACGGCGGGGTCGCATTTCGGACGCGCGCCGGGGTCATGACACCGATCGACATCGGGAGCATGGTCGTCAGTGGCTTGTGCAAGTACGCCAAGTGCGATGTCGAGGATGTGCACGCCGTGGTGACCGCCCCTGTGGGCTTCGACCAGCGCCGCCGCGAGGCCACCGCACGCGCCGTTGCGCATGCACACTTTGCTTCCGTTCGGCTCATCGAAGAGCCTATCGCGACCGCCCTAGCGTACCTGAATCGCAGTAGCCTGAAGTATGCGTTCGTCTACGACTTGGGAGGCGGCACCTTTGATGCGGCGGTGCTCGATTGCAGCAGCTACCCGTTCCGCGTCATCGGTCACGGCGGCGACCCGTACCTCGGCGGCGATGACGTCGACCGAACCATCGCGCTCTACGTGGCCGATCGCACGCTTGCGCGCGACGGCTGGGACCTCAGCAACGATGCGGTGACTTTCGATCGCCTCGTCAACGCATGTGAGCTCGCGAAGTGCGAGCTGAGCGAGTTTGAGCAGGCCGCAATTGCGATTCCAAGCGTCGATCCCGCGGCGCCGGAAAGCTGCGGCATCATTCCGATCACGCGTCAGGAAGTGCAACAACTCACCCTGGACTTGGTGCGCTCCACCTTCGTCGCTTGCGATGAAGTTCTCGCCCAGGCGAAGCTGAAGGCCCGCGACATGCAGGCGGTGTTTCTGGCAGGCGGCAGCACGCGTCTTCCGGGCCTCGTCGAGTACATCGAATCTTACTTTGGCAAGCGGCCGCGCTCGGATTTGAACCCGATGGAGGTCGTCGGTCTGGGTGCGAGCCTCGCGGCGGCGCGTCCGGCGGTGTCAGAGCTCCTCGACCCCTGCGCCTGAGCTCGCGGCCGCTGCCCGTTTGTCCCGCGTGCTCGCGTACAGACCGTCGGCCCGGAACGTCAGCGTGAAGACCAGGCGCGAGTTCTCGTTGTAGAGGGGATTCTCCCGGCTGCCATCGGAGTCTGGATGCTGCGCCCAAACCTCGTAGCTCAGGGCGACGGTGAGCCAGCGCTTGATGTCGTAGCCGATGGTAGCCCGGAAATTCGAGAAGGATTGCCAATGGTTGTTCACGCTGCCATCGCCGATGCAGACTGGGCCGCTTAGGGTGTCGACGCAGCCCGTTGCGAGGTCGTGACCGCGCCCCCACAGGGCACGGTAACTCAGCCCGATCGCCAAGCGGTCGATGGGTACGAAGGTCCAGAATACGGACAAGCGCGACCAGTACTTGACCGCCGGGGTAGCGCCAAAGCAGGTGTCCAAGGTTTCGGCGCCGCCTGGGCCGGGTGCCACCCGGCAAGGGAAGACGTCGCCAGGACCGAGCACGACGTTGGAGCCTGCGAACCAGCCCCAGAACGCAGCGGTCATGCCCAGCTGCATTCCGGACAGCACATTGAAGGGTCGCGACACCGTTGCTCGAATGCCGGGGGAGAAGTAACGCTTCCGCGCCCGGCTGAATTTCGAGGTCGGGAATCGCAAATCCGCTCCGACGAAGAACATGAAGCCACCAGGCCGATTGGGGACGCTGACGAGGTAGTCCAGGCGCAGATCCTCCCAAAGCGCTTCGCGGCTATAGAAGCCGGCTCGGTCGAAATCTTCGGTTGCAGAGTCGGTCCATTCGAAGCTCACTGCCGACGTGATGCCTATCGAGTGCACGTCGTTGAAGATCCAACGCGGCGCTGCCGTGAACCACCAGGTGTAGTTCGGGCTGTGAGTGAGCTGGGAGCCCTCGTTGAAGCTGCGCACCGAGAACGACTGATCCCAGAAGAGCGGAAAGCTCCAGGGCACCCCCTTGGTCGTCGGGTTAGGCGACGAGATTCGCTCCGCCGTGGTCTTGTTGCGCACCGGCGCTGTGCTCTGAGCGCTGGGCTCGGTGCTGCCGTCAGCTGCCGTGTCGACTTGCGCGTTCGCAGGCGTCGACACGAGCAGCGCGAACAACAGCGTTGCCCCGAGCCTCATCAGGGGCAGTCTGCCATGGGCGCCGTCCGACCGCAGCAACTGCGCCCAGCAGACCGCTAGTTCGAAAGCGCTTCGATGACCGAGGCGTCGAGGTGTACGTCCTGCTGCGGGAAAGGAATCCCAATGCCAGCCTCGTCGAGCGACACCTTGCATGCCCTCACCGTGGCCTGCCAGACGTCCCAGTAGTCACCGGTCATGCACCAGACTCGGACCTGCCAGTCGACCGAAGAGCCCCCGAGCCCTTTCAAGAAGACCTGTGGTGCCGGGTCCTTGATGATCCCCGGAATGTTTGCGGCCGAGTCCTCGAGGGCTTTGCGGGTGGCGTCGATGCTGGCCGAGTATTCCGCGCCCACATCGATGTCGACGCGTCGAATGTCGTAACCGGTGTAGTTGGTGATGGTGCTCCCAAAGACCGCACCGTTCGGGATGATCAGCTTTCGATTGTCGAGCGTCCGAAACTCACACGTAAACAGATCGATGTGTTCGCAGATGCCCGTGTCATCGTTGACCTCCACGAAGTCGCCCACTTTGAAGGGCCGGAACACTAGAAGCATGATGCCCGCGGCGAAGTTGCCGAGCGTGCCCTGGAACGCCATGCCGACTGCGAAGCCGGCAGCGGCCAAAACAGCAGCGAAGCTCGCCGTTTGAATTCCGAACACTCCGAGGCATCCGAGAACTCCGCCGACCAGAATGAGATAGCGCGCGAACTTGGCGAAGAAACGCGTGAGGGTTGCGTCGAAGTTACGCTTCTCGAGCGCGGCGCGAACGCCTCGCTCTGCCCAGCCTGCCAGGACGAAGGCAACGAAGAGGGCCAGCAGGACGCCCAGCACCTTGGGGCCGTGCTCTATCAACAGATCCATGTACTTGCTCGTGTCGATATCCATGATGTCTCCGCTATTCAAACAGCTCTTAGCGCAGCAGTTGGTCGAGGATGACCAGGTTTTCGGCTTCCACGTCCTCGACGTTGCCGTCAGAGAGGATCATCGCCTTTGCTGCGTCTAGAAACAGTTGCCGATGCTCTTTCGGGATGTCCGCAGGGTCGAGATCGTCGGCGCGTGGCGGAACCTCGAGCCACTGTGCGACCTGCTCCTGCTCTTCGTCGTCTAGATCGAGTCGAATCACCATTTTAACGATGAACTCCCGTTCACGTTCCGTGATTTCGAGGTCGGCCCAGGCGAAGGAGCAAACAAACCTCATGAGGTGAAGCCTGTCTTCCCTGTTGAGAGCGTCCAGCATCCGCGGGACTCTACTCCGAGCCGAGAGGCAAGACTAGTCCGAAGACGAGGTTCTGATGACCCTGGGGGACGAGCGTTGCTGCAAGGAGCTACCCTTGCCGTTGTTTTGGGCTATGGTCCGGCTTCTCATGGCCACCAAAGTGACGATGCCACAACTCGGCGAGAGCGTCGTAGAAGGCACCATCGGCAAATGGCTTGTCTCCGTCGGACAGCCTGTCGCCAAAGACGAGCCAATCGTCGAGATTCTCACCGATAAAGCCGACAGTGAGCTTCCGGCGCCAGTTGCAGGCGTCGTGACCCAACTGCTTGCGGCCGTCGACGACATCGTCGCGGTTGGTGATCCAATCTGCGAGATCGACGAGAACGCCACGGCAAGCGCGGCCTCGCCGCAACCGCCCGCCGCCGCCGCCCCGACAGCTGATGCCGGCGCCGCTTCGCCGACGTCCCCTTCGGTGCGCAAACTGGCGCGCGAACAAAGCGTGGACCTCTCGACGGTTCAAGGCTCGGGTCAAAGCGGTCGCATCATGCACGACGACGTGATGGCAGCGATTGGCAGTGCTCCTCGCCCCGATCGAATGGCGACTACGCCTCCTCCTCCGCCAGCGGCAGAACCCGTCACGCCTCCGCCTCCTCCTCCGCCAGCCGCCCGGCCTGCGCCAGCAGGAGGCGTCGGTCCATCCGGAGCATTTCGTTTGCCACCCTACGTCCCGAAGGCCGGAGACGAGGTCGTTCCGTTCACGCGACGCCGCCGAATCATCGCCGACCACATGGTCTTCTCCAAGCAGACCGCTCCCGATGTCGTCACTTTTGCCGAATGCGATCTTCATCGGACCGCGTTGCTGCGAAACCAGCACAAGGCGCACTTCAAGAAGGAAGGCGTCAATCTCACCTACCTTGCCTTCGCCATCGCGGCGACGGCCAGGGCCCTGCGCGAGTTTCCGGAAATCAATTCGCGTGTCCTCGATGACGCCTTCGTCAAGCTAGCCGAGGTCAACGTCGGCATCGCAGTCGACACCGATGAAGGCCTCGTCGTGCCCGTCATCCGAAACACCGACGACCTCACGATTCGCGGAGTTGCCCGCGCGGTAGCCGATGTCGCGGAACGTGCACGCTCCGGCAATCTCACGCCGAACGACCTCGCCGGAAAGACCTTCGCCATCTCGAACCCCGGCCGCCGAGGCAACCTCGTTGGCGGCGCGATCATCTCCCAGCCAAACGTCGCCATTCTTCGGCTTGGGACCATCAAGAAGCGCGTGGTGGTGATCGAACACGAGGGCGAAGACGTGATGGCGATTCACCCGGTCATGCACATGGCGCTGACTTACGACCACCGCGTCGTGGACGGCGTGCATGCGAACGGGTTCTTGTACCGGATCGCTGAGATTCTGGAGTACGGGGACTTCGAGCTCTAATCGGGGCGCGGAACAAAGCGCGACACGGGGTTCCGCCGAACGGCTCGGCTTGTGCTGCCGCGGATGTTTGGTGGGGCGGGTCTTGGGTGGGTTGGCGGGTACGGTTTGATTGAACCGCCCCGCCCACTCCCACCCGTAATCCTCCCTGGCGCGGCAATCGCTTCGCTCTGCCTTGCCGGCGCGTTCGCGCCGGGCTTCGCCGTTCCGGCTCGCGCTGCCGCCTGCCGTTTTGGGAAGGTTGTGCGTCCTGTCTCCGTACGGAGGGGCGCGGAAAAAACCCGTCATGGGGTGGAGTCGACGTAACGAGTGACAATCTGCAAGACAGCAACCACCGCAGATTGGCGCGAGTTCCGAGGCTCGGCTTGCGTGGTCCAGGCCCCCAAGTGCTTCCGACCACATTTGCAAGCCGAGCCGTTCGATGGAACCTCGTGACGGGTTTTTTCCGCGCCCCGATCGGGCCTACTGCGTCTTCTTGTTCACCACGAAGCGCAGATTCTTAAACTCGGTCTGCCCCAGCGTGTAGATCACTTCGCTCAGGGTTCGGTACGGCGTTCGTTTGTCGGCGATGATCTGTACGTCGCCGACGAAGGGCTGGTTTGCGAAGCGCTGTGCGGTTCGCTTCTTGCGGTCGCGGATTTCGCCGAGTGTCCTGTAGAGCGGCGTGATCAAAAAGCCGCTGCTGCCGCCCTGCTTGAGGCTCGGGTCGACGATGCCGTTGCGGAGATCGAGGACGGACTTACCGTCGACGACGACGCCGCTCCGCGAGATCTGCACCGAGATCGCGTCACTGAGCTCGACCTTCGAGGTGGAGTACGGAATGCGGAGCTCGCTGCTTTCCTGCACGGCCGATGCCGACGAGGTGGCGAAGATCGCCATCATGTAGACCAGCAGGATCGTGAGCATGTCCATCATCGGGTAGATGTTGAGCCCGAAGTGCTCGGGCTCCCCGCGGCGACGCAGCTTCGCGCGGATGACGCGATTCACGTACGACATCGAGACGGCCTTTTCCGCGACGGGTGGAGCGAGGGAAGGGCGCGAGGGCCTGCTGCTTTCGTCGGCCACTATCGAATCCCCGCGGAGAGCAAGACCTCAGGGAAGAGCTCGTCCTCGTCACCACGCACAGCGTCCATCGCGGCGATCAAATCCTCGTAGGGGACTTCGGGGTCTGCGCTCAGCGTGACCCGGGTTTCGTCCTCGAACTGCTGCTTCACGCGACTGGCGCAAGTCGTGAGCGCTTTCCAGTCGTGCTCGCCATTCATCCCGGTGGGTACGGTGATGACCTTGCCGGGGGCCGTGGTCGTGCATCCCCGCGCGAGCTTGCCGCCCGATCCGGAGACGACGACCCCTTCGCGCGTCACGGTGACGTTCAAGTTGAGCGCTTCATCTGCCGCCGCGCGCTTGCCAATCCCGCCCGTGCGGTATTCGGGAAGCGCCGCCTCGACCTGCGAAAAGAAGGCGATCGTCGTCAGGGTCATCAACAAGAACATGACGATGTTCACGACGATGTCCAAGAAGGGAACGATGTTCAGCTCGTCACTCGTCTCGGACGGATCGAGGTCTGCAACGCGCGTTCGCTTACGGACGTAGGCTCGTTGGCGTGGTGTGAGTCGTGCGGGCATGACGGGGCCCGATCAACCGCCTTGCCGGCGCAGCGTGAGGAGGTTCTCGAGCTGCATCGTGACCTTTTCCATCTCGTGCTTGTGCCGCTTGGTGAGCCCATGAAGCACGAGGTGAGCCACCATGAAGATCACCGCGATCAGAAGGCCGAGGAATGTGTTCCACATGGCTTCCGCGATACCGGCGGAGAGCAGCGCCGTCTTCTGCGAAGGGTCGTCGATCGTTCCGACCGCCTTGAAAGCGGTAATGAGACCGCTAATCGTGCCGAGCAGCCCGATCAGGGTCGCGATGTTAGCCAGCGTCCATAGCGCGCCTGTACGCTTTTCGAGCGCAGGGATCACCTCGCTCATCTTTTCTTCCATCGAAGCAATCACGGCTTCCTCGCCGCGGTTGACCTGAGTCAGCCCCGATTTGACCACCTCGAGCAGCGGGACAGCCTTTGCCTCACACTGCCGGATCGCCCGATCGATGTTCCCAGCCTGCACCAGCTTGCGAATCCGATTCATGAACTCGGCGGCGTCGACGCTGTAGTTCATGCGGATGTACCAGGCGCGGTCGATGATGACGCCCACGCCAAAAGCCAAGACACCGAGATTGATGAACGAAAAGGGAAACCCCTCCTTCATCGCCTCCCAGATTTCATGCATGCTTGCGGCTCCCTCTGGCTCGCCGGTGAATTGGCGAGTAATTCCCACTTCTTTCGCTACCCTGCAGCCCCGCTGAAATTCGGACCCAGAGAGCTGGAATCCGTTGAAATCATTACGACTGTCGGGGCGAACCCCTTGACCGAGGGGCACGCTACCCCACCCCCCGCGAAGTTGTCAACGCGACTACAGCTTTTTCCGCTTTTTGCACCCAAGCTCCCAGCAGCCCCGGTTTCTAAGGAGCTGAACCGGGCGCGATATTGACTTGCTGGATCCAACCGTTATCATCCCTATATAGTAAGCAAACCATGGAATTGCTTACTGTTCTGGGGGGAACAGCGAGTTTTAGTCAGAAGACAGTGATGGGGATCGAACCGTACTCACTCGGGGTCCGGATAACACTGTCGAAGTAAAGTTCGCAGGAGGCAGGAAAAGATGGCCAAATTGGCGTACCACTTTGAAGCAGGCGGATGGGCGATGTGGCTGATCCTCGTCTGTCTCGTGTTTGCAATCGGGTTCACGATCGAGCGCGCGATGTATCTCTACAAAGCGTCGATCGACAAGGACGAGTTCATCGCAAAGATGCAGAAGTGCATCACCGCCGGAGACGTGGCGGGTGCGATCAAGGTCTGCTCGGCCGAGCACAATCCGCTGGCGCGCATCGTCAAGCAGGGTTTGCTCAAGGTGAACCGACCTGATGCCGAGGTTCAAGCGGCCATGGACGAGGCTGCGCTGAAAGAGCTACCGCTGATCGAACGTCGCACACCGTACTTGGGTCTGCTTGCAAACGTCGGAATGCTTTGTGGTCTGTTCGGAACAGTCGTCGGTCTCATCACCGCGTTCGGTGAGGTCGCCAAGGCCGATGCTGCCAGCAAGGCAACCGGCCTGGCAAAGGGCATCGAGGAAGCCATGAACTGCACAGCGTTCGGTCTCATCACCGCGGTCTTTGCGCTTCTCATGATGGGCCTCCTCAACGGCAAGACTCAGAAGATCATCGACGACATCAACGCTGCCACCGTCCAGGTTCTCAACCTGGTTGTCGGCAACCGCTCGAAGGTCGACCTTCAGAACATTCCCGCGGAGTAACGAGCCCAATGGCTGCAATCGATAGTGGCGGAGGAAACTCCGGGAAGAAGTCGGTCAATCAGGAAATTCCCCTGATTCCGTTCATCGACCTTCTGCTCTGCTGCGTCATGTTCTTGCTGGCCACGGCGGTTTGGAACCAGCTCGCCGCAGTGAATGCCAATCAGCAGGTCCCTGGGCAGGCTTCAACCGAAGACGCGCCGCCAGAGGACGAAAAAGTGAAGCTCATCCTGCAGGTTCGGAACTCCGGCTACGTGCTGGGGTCCTCAGCCGGGGAGAGCATCGACATCAGCAAGCGCGTCGTGGCGGACCAGAAAGAGTTCGACCTCGACGAGCTGGAAACCAAGCTCGGCCAGTGGAAGCAGGCCTGGGACGATCGCGACGACATGATTGTCGCGCCCGAGGACGGCGTCCGCTACGAGGACGTCATTCGTGCAATGGATATCGCGTCAGCGGCAGGCTTCACCACCCTGTCGATGGCCGACGGAGCCGCGTTCCTGTAGGGGGTAACCATGGCGATCAAACGTCCAGAACCAGAGCTGCTCCGTCACATCCCACTGAAATTCGTTCGCGACCGGGTATCCGGTCATGGCCGCAAGTCGGTGGACCATCAGATTCCGCTCATTCCATTCATCGACTTCCTAATCGTGCTCGTGATCTTCCTGCTCATGTCGTTCTCGGCATCGGGCGAGCTGGTCGCGCAGCAGCCGACTATCACGATGCCAGACGCGAAGAACACCCAGCAGATCGAGATCTCGCCGATCATCGCGGTCGATGAGCGCGTGATCACGCTGGACGGTACCCGGGTTGCCGATACACAGACCCAGGGGCAGTCCGCACAGGTCGATCGCATCGAGCCGCTCATCGCTGGTCTCGAGACCGAGAAGCGCAAGTGGGAGACGATTCATCCTTCGGAGCCGTTCGCAGGCCAAGTCATCGTGCAGGCGGACCGCAACATCGACTTCCGAGTCGTCAAGAAGGTCATGTTCTCGGCTGCTGCCGCGGGCTACGGCAACGTCAGCTTTGCCGTGAACCAGCGCGAGTAAGCAAGTTCCAGTAAGCTTCGGACCATGGAGCCGTCAGAGCTCACTCCTGCCGAGTTCGACGGCGTTCGCACAAACCGATACCGGCCACGCATCCCGTGGGCGCGTGTCGGTTTTGTCGTTTTGCTGGCAGCGCTACTCGCCGGGGCGTACTTCTGGCGCCAGAAGGTCCGGGCTGACGAGCTCAGAGACCGCATTCAGGCGCAGCACGCCGAAAAGGTCGCGCCCATTCTCGACCAGCTCGATACAACCCGCGCCGGCCTCGAAAGAAAGGCGCTCGACGCGAAATCGGGGGCCGCAAAGCGCCTAGTAGAGGCACAGGTTCCCCTTTCGGCGCTCCATGAGGAGACGGTCGTCTATCTGAAGGTCCGGGCGCCCGAGCTCGGTTCCGAGGACGCCCTACGCGCAGCTATCCAATCGGAGGAGCAGGACGCGATCGGTCCTTGTCTCGGATTGGAGCTGACGCCCCTGTCGGCGCTTTCGGAGGTGCCCGAAGTCCTGACCGCCAAATGGCTCGAACGCATCCACGATACCAACGACATGCAGCGGCTCTCCGTTCGGGAGGAGCAGCTGGCTCGGGCGATCGAACGCGAGCTCCCGGCACTGCAGGAGCGGCTGCCCGTGGACTACTTCTTGCTTCTGCTGGTGCAGGGCAAGAGTCGGCTGCGGGATCCGGTCGACGTATTCCTCTGGGACCTCGCGCAGGACAAGCTCGTCTTGCGCTCACGCACGGAGAACCGAGGCCGCTTGATCACGGTGCGCAGCCAGATCGGTCCCAAGGTGGACTCGGCCAAAGCCGAGGGCGATCCGATCGTCACTGCCGACTGTTCGATCGCGGCCCACATCAAGGCGCAGCTTGGGGAGCCGACGATGGACCTGGCAACGCCGGACTGACGGCTTGCGTCTGCGCGTAGTCGATGCGCTCGAGCCAACGCTGCGCGTCCGCATGGGCGGCGCGGCTGATCGTGGTTCGGTCTCGCCATGCCGCGGCGGATTCGCCGTAGCGACCGAGTGCAAAGAACGTCATCCCCAAGAGGCGGCTCAGCTCACGCTCCAGGCGTAGACTGGGCAGTCCGAGGCGTCTCGCGTCCTCTAGAAGCGGCAGCGCCAGCGCGTAGCGGTTCCGTCCCATCAGCTGTCGCGCTTCGAGATACTGCCCGAGGCCGTCGTCGCGTATAGCGGCCAGCGCCTGCGCCAAGTGAACCACGACAGGGCTCGGCGATCGCTCGATGAGCATTTCGTAGATCAGCTTGCGTTCCGCGTCGTCGGCTTCGAGGGCAAGCTTCTTCACTTCGCTCTGACGCGCGGCACCGTCGGTGCGGGGAATCGCCAGCAGCTCTTCGTACAGCGCTCCTGCCTCCTTACGCTTGCCGAGGGTCCAGCTCGCATCGGCATACTGCTCGAGAGCGGCGGCCACGATCGGCTTGGGCGCGTTCATTGCCGCCCGAAGCGCGTCGAGTGTGGCCAGCGCCTCCGAGTCCTGCCGGTTGCGGGCGAGGGCGCCTACCAGGGAGGCTCGAGCCCGGGCATCCTGCTCGTCGATGTCGAGGATGGCGCGGCAGGTCTCAATCGTGCGCACGTCGTCTCGTGCGGCCGTATCGCCTGCCAAGTGGGCCCGGAGCTTGGCCAGCTCGTGGGGGCACACCGCCGAGAAGATGCTCGGTCTGGCCAGCTCGACTTCGGCCACACCCAGCTCCTGCGCGCTCACCGGGATCTCCGCGAGATAGGCGTGCCACTGCGCTTCGAGCTCAGCCAAGTCCTCGACGGCGCCGCGACGATACGTTTCGACAAGCCCCTCCATCCCGCGGGTCGCAATCAGGAAGCGAACCATCGAGCCCGCGGCCATGTACGCGCGCCGCGCCGGCAGGGCGCTGAAGCGAACGCTCATGAACTGCTGTGCGGATGGAAGCTCACCCCGGGCCATCATGATCTTCGACCATTGGTCCGGGTCGAGGTCCTCGCGAAGATCCCAGGCGAGGGCTACTGCCGCACCTTCGACGATGCCCGAGTTCGGAATCAGGCCACCGAAGTTGCCCGATACGGCGAAAGGTCCGCGCCCCGCCTCCGCGAGCGCCGCGTGCACCAGCTCGTGTCCGAGCACCGGATGCGGCCAGTGCGATGCCTGCAGATAGACTTCAGCTCTCCAAGGCTTGGCGATCAAGGTCCGTCCGACGCCGATCAGATCCTTCTTCTCATTGTGGTTCCGGAAGATGTAAGCGGTCACCGGCTCGCTCGACGACAGGCCGACCAGAGTTCGTATGCGTTCGACGTGAAAGTCGCAGTCTTCGAGCATGCGGCGGGCATCCTCAGGGAGCGTCTCGCGCGGCATGTGCATGATGCAGTGCCGCCCTTGCTCCGTCTTTCCGAGGCGCTCGATCAGAAACTCCTCGCTCACCCGGTGTCCGAGTTGCTCCCCTTGCCAGTACGCTGCAGAGACGACCCCCAGTGCCCCGGTGCAGGCCGCGATCGCACCGAGGTGCGCGCGTCCACGGCCGCGGAGGTCGAGCCTGCCAGTCGATCCGTCCCAGAGCGCATCGAAGAGAACGCCCAGTGCGACGACCGCCACGAAGATCGTGGCTCGGTACGTGAGGTATCGGGTCGGGATCTGAACGAGGTCGTCGTAAATCGCCCCAGGGAAGTAGCCCGCAAACGCCCCAAACACGTAGACGGTGGGGGTCGAGTAGAATGCCCAGAGTCCAAGTAGCGCCGAGCCGAGCGGGATTGCGGCTGCCAGCCACGCAGAGAGACGCGGCCAATTCGTGGCCCCGGCGACCCAGACGCCCAGGCAGGCCGCGAGCGCGCAGCCGAGTGCCGGTCCGAGTACCATGAAGGCAAGACCCTCGGCTGGTGCGCATTGCCGCACCCGTAGCGAGCTCAGCGCGAGCAGCAGCGCGGGGATCAACCAGATCAGCAAACCCATGCCGATCGTTCGAAGCATGAGATCGATGCCGCGGGCGCCGCGGTGGCGCTCGGTGTAGCTCGCTGCGCTGGCCGCTACCCAGGGCGGCAGGAGAAGGCCAAGGCACAGGGCACTCTCCACCCCGTGCACCGCGAGCAGTGGAATGAACGCGAGCCCAATGCCGACGACAGCCGCAAAGGCTGCGCTCAGCCTGAAGATGAATGAGCCGGCCACGGGCTATTCAGCGGCTGCGGGCGCCATATTCGGCCCGAACGCGGCGACCAGGCTGAGGACCTCGTCGACTCGGGACACCAGGCAAATCTCGAGGTCTTCGCGCACCTCATCGGGCACATCGTCGAGGTCCGGCGCGTTCCGCTGTGGAAGAACGATGCGCTTCACACCGGCGCGATGCGCCGCAAGGCACTTCTCCTTGATGCCGCCGACTTTGAGCACGTTGCCGCGAAGGGTGATCTCCCCGCTCATCGCCACGTCGGGTCGTACCTTGACCTGAGTGAGCGCGGAGGCCAGCGCCACGAAGAGCGGGACTCCTGCGGCCGCGCCGTCTTTGGGTACGCCGCCTGCTGGAAGGTGAATGTGAATGTCGGTGTGACTCACGAAATCCTCCGCGAGCCCCAGCTCCCCGGCGCGGGCGCGGATGAAGGTGAATGCCGCCGCGGCCGACTCCTTCAGGACGTCTCCCATGTTGCCGGTGAGATGGAGCTTGCCCGTGCCGGGCATCTTAGACGCTTCGACGAAGAGCAGGTCTCCTCCCGCAGGGGTCCAGGCCAGGCCGGTCGCGAGGCCTGCCCTCGCGGTTCGCTCCGGCTCTTGGCGCTTAGCCTTCCCTGCGCCGAGAACGCTTTCGATGAAAGGCGGGTCGGCCATGATGGCCAGGTCTTCACCGTTCGCAATTCGGACGGCAACAGCGCGGCAGACGGCGGCCGCCTGTTGTTCTAGCTTTCGAACGCCAGCTTCATGGGTGTACGAGTCGACCAGCACGTCGATCGCCTCGTCGGAGAAATCGAGGCGCTCCGGTGAGAGACCGTGGTCACTGAGCTGACGGGGAATCAGAAAGTCGCGCGCGATCGAAAGCTTCTCACGCCCGGTGTAGCCGGGAAGCTCGATCACTTCCATGCGGTCGAGCAGTGGCCCAGGGATTGTACTCTTTTGGTTGGCTGTCGCGATGAACATCACCTTACTGAGATCGAAGGGCGCGTCGATGTAGTGATCGGTGAACTGATTGTTCTGCTCGGGGTCGAGCACCTCGAGCAGAGCGCTGGCGGGGTCGCCGCGCTGGTCTCGTCCGAGCTTGTCGATCTCGTCGAGGATCATCACCGGGTTGTTGGAGCCCGCCTTCTTCAAACCGGAAATGATGCGCCCGGGGAATGCGCCGACGTAGGTGCGTCGGTGCCCGCGGATCTCTGCTTCGTCGGACACGCCTCCCAGAGACACCCGAACAAAGGCCCGTCCAGACGCGCGGGCGATCGAACGCGCCAGCGATGTCTTGCCGACGCCGGGCGGACCGACGAAGCATAGAATGGGCGCGCGTCCGTCACGCCGCAGCTTACGTACGGCGACGTATTCTACGATTCGGCGCTTCGGTTTTTCGAGGCCGTAGTGGTCTTCGTCGAGGACCCGCCTTGCCTGCAAGACGTCGAGCCGGTCGGGGGTCTTCTTGGCCCAGGGAAGGTCGGCGAGCCATTCGACGTAGGTCCGCGCGACTTGGTACTCGCTGCTCGCCGTGTTCATGTTGCCCATGCGCCTCAGCTCGCGTTTCGCGCCCAGCTCGGCCTCGTTCGGGAGCCGGGCTAGCGCGATTCGTTCGCGGAGGTTTTCGATTTCGTCTTCGTCGACATCGGTTTCACCGAGCTCTCGTCGGATGGCCTTGACCTGCTGTCGGAGCAAGTACTCCCGCTGAGAGCTCGACATCTCCTCTTCGACCATGCTGGAGATCTCTTCTTTGACACGGAGCACTTCGTTCTGCCGATTGACCTGGGCAAGAACCTTGCGAACTCGCTCCCGAATGTCGAGCGTTTCCAGAACCTCTTGCTTGGATTCGTTCGGTACCGGTAGGTTCGACTCGATGAGGTCGGCCAGCGCGCCCGGCTCACGAACGTTGTCGAGGATGTGCAACGATTCGCGCGAAGCCGTCGGCAGGTTGTGGAGCAGTTGCCGCGCGGACTCTCTGAGGTGCGCGGCCAGGGCTTCGATTTCGACGTCGACACTGGGGGGCTCGTGATAGCGGTGCACGCGGGCGCGCATCGTTGGATGGCGGCCGAGGGTTTCCTCGATGCGCATCCGGCTGATGCCCTGGAGCACCACGCTGTACTGACCGGAGTTGAGGCGAATGACCTTCAAGACCCGGGCGATGGTGCCCACGTGATAGATCTGGTCGAAGGTTGGGTCCTCCACCTCGGCCCGGTGCTGTGTCACGACCCCGATGGCAGGGCGATCGCGCCCGCAGGCCTCTTCGATGAGGCGCACCGATCGCGGCCTGCCCACGTTGACCGGCACCACCGTTGCCGGGAAGAGCACCGAATTACGGAGCGGGAGAATGGGCAAAATGGGTTCGGAGCCGGCGGGAAAGATCGAATCGGTCATTGGTTTTGCCAACGATATTCGAGTTCTACGCTGCCAGCAATGACCCTGCGTAATCCACTAGCGCCACCGGCGGTCGGCTGGTATCAACCCGGCGCCCGAGATGGTGGGACGCAGATTGATATGGGGAGCAGGGCTGCTCGGACTGACCGCCATCGGCGGCTGTCATGGCGGACTCGCGTTCAACTCAATCGTATTGCTCGTCAGCGTCGGTATCTTCGTTGGGACCATCCTGCTGGAGCGGTCTCCCTAGCCGTGACTGTGCCGGAGCTCCGAAGTCTCGACGAATTGACCCTGGCCGACCTCGAGGGGCTTCGGGTCCTCTTGCGCGGAGGCTCGGTAGTCGACTGGCATCGACTCAACTTCGCCAACGAGGAGGAGGCGGAAGCCTTCGTTCTGGCGCAGGAGATCGACCCAAGTGACCCGGGCGATGAAGCTCGGGTGCTCCAAGTGAAGGAGGCGGCGATCGACTATCTGCGCCGTCACTTCGATTTCCCGGTCCCAAAGCCGGTGGCCAAAAAAGACTTGGTGAGCCTCTTGATGCTCGCGTCCTCGAAAGGGCATCGGCAGATCTGTGCCTGCGCAATCTTGAAGGTGATGCACATCATTCATCACCTCGAGGCGCGGGAGCTTCTGTTCCTGCTGCCGACCGCGGACGAAGAGGTCTTTCAGTGGGTGGAGCAGAAGGTCTACCACGTGATGGCCGCGGCATTGGCCAAAGACTTCCCGATCCTCGAGTTCATCGGCGGGCGCAAGAACAAGGATTCGCTCTACACCAAGCTCTTGTCGAAGCCCGAGGTCAGCGCTTCGCAAATCTATGACAAGGTGCGTTTCCGCATCGTGACCCGAAGCTCACGTGACATCTTTCCGATTCTCAACTACGTCCAGCGTAGCATCGTGCCTTTCAACTTCGTCATTCCGGGGCAGTCGACGAACACGCTGGCTCGATTCCACCAGTACTGCAGGTCGGAGCCAGCGCTTGCGAAGCACATCCCCAAGCTGCAGCTGCCGCTCGATTTGGAGGATGGGCTTTCGCCGATCGACAATCGCTTCACGGCGCCGAGCTATCGCGTCGTGCACTTCGTGGCCGACGTTCCGGTTCGTGTCCCGGACGAGGTCCTAGCCGCCGCGCCGCCGGCGATCTCGGAGCTGGGTCATACGATCTTCGTGCAGACAGAGTTCCAAGTGCTGGATCGAGCGACCGACGAGAGCAATGAAGCGGGCGACGCCAGCCACCGGTCTTATAAGGAGCGCCAGAAGCTAGCGGTCATGCATCGGCTCAAAGTCGGCCGATTCAACAAGCCTTAGCTGGACAAGGCAGACAAAAAGAAAAGGCCGACGCCCCGAGGCGCCGGCCTTTGCTCGTCTTATCCGACTATCGGATTACTCGGGAGCTACTACGCCGCCCACGGTGAGGGTCACCGAAAGCGCGTTGCAGGCCGTGCCGATGTCGCCCGAGAGGTCATCGTTGATGTCGAGGACCTGGCCGACGACAGCGCCGCCGCCGTCGAGGAGAGCGTTGGCGATGTTCACCGCGGTGGCCTCAGGGACCGTCGCGCCGAGAGCGCCGCTCGAGAGACCGCCCTCGGAAAGGGTGGCGCGAATGATTCCGTTGTTCATGGAGCCCGACTCGCCAGCCACGTTGAGCGGAATGGATCCGACCGTGCCGCTGAGGCAGCCAGCCTCGCTGAGGTTCATGAAGATCGGGTCGCCTGCCACTCCTTCGGAGAGCACTTCGACGGTTGCGCAGTTCTCTGCTGCGTTCGCGTTTACCCGGAAAGCGATCGCGATGTCACCTGTGCAGATGCCATCGTAGAATGCCTGGTTCACGCCGTCGAGGTTGCCGTCGACGCCCGCAAGGACTGGCGCCAAGCCAGCAAGTGCGTTGTCCACGCCGTCCATGCCTTCACCTGGTGCAAGGCCGCCTGGCTCGCAGCTATTACCGGCACAACCGTCGAGGTCGTAGCCGGCGTTGCAGTCGCCGAGGACCTCGAGCTGACTGAGTGTCGATCGTCACGGTCGTTTCACCGGCCGCGCAGCTTGCGGGATTCACGATGTTCTCGTCGCCGGTGCAGACATCGGCCTCTGGCGGAGCCGCAAGCGCCGGTTCGCAGTTTTCGTCGGTCGGACCAATGTCGCCGTTCGCGCAGGTCGGGTCGATCTCGATGCATGCGAGCGGGCCGGTGCCGCCAGTGCCGCCGTCGCCGCCCGCGCCAGTCTCGCTGGTATCATCGCTGCACCCGAAGGACATGAGTGCACCGCCGAGCAGTGCGATTAAAGCTAGTTTGCTGATCTTCATACGTTCTTCTCCTTAGGTCCGGGATATTCCGGCACCACGTCGCCCCTTTTGCGTGCGCGTGTTTACCATGAGTTCCCCCGGATCTACAACCAAGTGAAATAAAGGAAGCGAACAGCCTATCAGATAGCCGGGGGAGACGTTAGGGCTTCAATTTCGCCGCAATTTTGTGACGGTCGGTGCGGAGACCCTATCTGCCTCTTTTTACAGTTATTTCACGGTTCGCCTGGTTGCCCGAGGCATCGAAGGCCCGAACCGCGATGATGTGGCTCTCGTTCGAGATCTCGCCAAGGGGGACCTCGAAGCGCTCGTTTGGGCTGTCGAGAAGCGAGTCGATGGGAAAGACGTCGCGCCAGGGGCCCGCGTCGACCGAGATCTGAATCCGCGCGATCGGCCCCAGCTCGTCCACGACACGGCCGAGCGCCCGTCCCCTGCGAACTTTGAGCTCTTCGATACGCGGCGGGTGGTTGTCGACCGCGATCGGCTCCGAGGTCGCGCTCGAGCGCAAGGTCTGCTGCTCCGGATTCGACTGCTCGTCGGAGGCCTCGACCCGCACCAGGTAGTGCCCATCCGGAATGCTGCCGGTCTCCCAGGTGTACTTCGCCTCGGTCAGCACGCTGTCCTCGGCGAACATGTCGCGCCAGGTCGCTTGGCTTTCTTCCCGATACGCGATGCGGTAGCGCAAAGAGTCCTTATCGACGTTGTCGACGCTCCAGGTGAGGTTGAGTAGGGTCGTCGGAGGCTGTGGTTGTCGCGGCGATTCGCCACGCTTGAGAGGGGGTCTGCTGCCTTGCACCTTGGAGACCCGCGCCCGCTGGTTCTGCGGCAGATAGAAGAGCCGCACCGCGCGAAGAACCGCGGAATCGTCCTTGGGGAGCTTTGCGCGGACTTGGATGAAGCGGCCGGCCGGGCTCGTGACCAGGCCTGGTTTCTTGAGCTCCTTGGACCAAGCGCTCCAGGTATCGCCGGGCTCCTGGGTGTTGCCCGAGCGAGTTTGAAACACAAAGCGACCCTGGCCTCGCCAGGTCAGGCGGCCCCAGCTCGATGCGAAGCTCGCGTCGAGCGGCTTGCTCGTCCAGATCGCGTCCCTTCGTTTGGACGATTTCACGCGGTAGAGCGCCGCGCCGTCACCGGTGACGAAAGAAGGGGTCTTGGCGCGGAGGTCGAGTGCGAGGACCTGCCGCTCTTCGACATCGACCCAGATCGAATAGCTCGCGTCGGCACCGACCCGCAGAATGCGGCCTTCGTGACCGCCGCCTGCGTAGATCGCACCGTCCGTGCCCCACTGAATCGCCGTGAAGTGAGTGTCTTTTCGGCTGACCAGCATCTCGGCGCGCCCATCAGCGTCGACGCGCCAAACCTGCCCAGATCCGGGGCGCGGGCGGGTTGCCGGCGCCGCAGGAGCCGGCGCTTTCGCTCTCGATGGCTTGAACTGGCTTCCCGGGGCGGTCTTGAATGTGTTCGATGCGACGGCGAGCTGCCCCTCGTAGAAGTCGATGGCGGTGACTTCGTTGCCGGGAAAGTCATGCACGACGCTGACCTTGTCATTCGACTGGATCCGCAGGACGAGCCCTGTGTCGCTGGTGCCGGCGTAGATCGTGCCTTTGCCGTCGCCGCAGATCGACATGATGTGTGAGGCCTCCGCTTTGTAGAGCTCCCTCGAGCGACCGATTGGATCGATCGCGAACAATTTTCCTTCGGGGCCGGTTCCCGCGATCAATCGCACGCGCTTCTCGTCGTAGTGAAGTGCCCAAATGTGTTTCGCGCCTTCGGGACTCGAGAAGAGCTTCGTCGTCCCGGACTTCGGGTCGATGCGGTAAATGCGGCCGTTCGGCAGGGTGCCCGCATAGAGGGCGCCGTCGTTGCCGAATGCAAGGGAGGAGACGAGTAGCTCTCCCGTCTTGGCGAAAGCCGTGGTCTTCTTGCCATCGACGCGGTAGACGGTGCCATCGGTCCCGGTTCCGATGAACGTCGCATCCCGCCGTTGCGCTACGCTGTACGCCAGAGGCACGTTTTCGAGCGCAGTTCGCTCAGTGGCTGCACCGGCCCGGACCGAACCATTGGAATCGACCGCTGCACCGTCGAGCTCGCCCTTGAAGAAGCTCTCCGCGCTGTCGAGCACGAAGCTCTGGGTGCCCACGGCAGCGACCGTCGCGCTGCTGGCCAGGAACAGGCCTAGCGAGGCGATTTGCAGAATGGTCTTTTGCTTTTTCATCGTTTCGTTACTCACCGAGAAGCTGGTCACGCGCGACTTCTCGGACCCGGAGCACGAGGTTGGCGCCGCCGATGACCACCTGTTGCATCTGGATTTCCGTGCGGGATTGCGTGACGAAAGGCTTGCTGTTTTCCGTGCTGCTGACCAGTTGAAGCGAGTTGAGCGCCGAGGCCGGAAGTGAATCGACCACGTGACCCTCGAAACGAAGGCCGCGTGTTGGCATCTGAAGCGCGACGACCATGGAGGTGGCGGGATAGCGGCGGTTTGCCCGTTCGATCAGGTCGCCGAGGGAGCGCGCCCGAGGCTGTTCGACGGCCACGTTGTTGCCTGGGATCACCGCGACACGAACGGTCTTGCCGGCCGCCGCTTCGGGAACACGAACCTTCACCGCGCGAATCGTGTCGGGCTGATCGACGCGGCGGAGCCGAACGTAGATCGGCACTTCTTCGCCTGGGTCTACCTCGTCGTATGCCACGGACGCATCGGAGATTTGGAAGACCTGGCGGCTCATCTCGAGGTCGAGCTCCAGGTCGATCGAGGTGACACGAGAAGTCTCGTAGGCGTTGGCAAATGCCGCCTCCATCAATCCAAACATCCGGAGCTGGGAGAAGACAGCCCCGCTGGCCGCGCCCGTCGGAGAGAAACCTTGCTCGTCGAGCGATACGACGCCGTGGCCTTCGATGCCGATCTTGCTCTTCGCCCGGAAGATCACGTCGGTCGCATCGCCGGCGGTCGACTTAATCGCGTTGGCGATCACGGTGAACACGATTGCCGGGGTAATGATACGGTGGCTTGCGACCTCGACGTTCCACTCGGTCTTCGGGGCGCCTTCGACCCCGTTCACTTTGACCCGAATCGGAATGCGCGCCGCTTCGATGTCTGGGTCGACGACGATGGCCGGCTGTCGATCCTGAACCAGGGCTCCAAGAGAGTGGGCCGCTTCCGCAATCTTGAAGGAGCGCGCCTGGCTCACCAAGACGTGCACGACCCGCGCTGTTGCCGTCGGAAGACCGGTCGCGCCCGCGTCCATCATCGGGTGCCCAAAGGCGAGGACTCGCCCCCCTTTGTCCACGTAGGTCACCGTTCCCACGCCGGTAATCGCGATGTCGCCGCGAGCGAGCTGTACCGCCACCGCTCCCCCTGGCTCGAAGTGTTTCGGACCGCGATTGGAGCTTCCGCCAACGCTCGCCTGTGTCGCTACGAAGCCGAGGGGTTCGAGCTCCTTGGCGAGCATGTGGGCGACCGAGTCATGCAGACCACCGAGCATGATGGGGGTGCTCGCACGATGAAGACCGATTGGCGCTTGCGTGAGAGCGCTTTTCTCCTTCAGGGCGCGGATAGTGGAAAGTGCGTCCACCTCGTGCTCTCCGCGGAAAGGAGGCAGGCCGGCGAGTCGCTCTTTGGGGAGCCGCTGTGGCGTCGTCTTGGCGCTGGGCCGACGCCGCAGCGGCCTGGCGCCCGGGAACATCTCCAGTCGAACAGGGCGCTCGAGCTCGGCGAGCATGTTCGCGATGGGCGTCACCCCGACCACCGGGTCGATGCCGTAACTCCAGCCGTAGGCGTAGGCGCCCGCTAGACGGCCGTCGAGGTAGATCGGGCTTCCACTCATGCCGGCTACGCCGCGAGCCCGGTCGAGGAGCGGGTGCGGTGTCCGGATGAGGATCAGATCCTGATTGGGCCGGAACTGGTGAAGGACGTCGATGACCTCGACATCAAAGCGCTCCGGCTCGCTGCCAACGAAGACCGAAAGGCCATAGCCCTTCATGCCCGGCCGAATCTCGTCGACGTGGATGAAGCCCGACGCGGACTGGGCATTCACGCCTCCCCAGGCCAACGAGCCCAATACGAGCGACGCGCTCACTGCGAAACAGAATCCGGAGAGCAGTCGCCTCACACCTAAGAAGCCTAACAGGGCTACTCCGCGGGGGCCGGTGTAAGTTTGAGCGACTCGATGAGAGCGCGCAAAGCTTCGAAGCGGAAGGGCTTGGCGAGATAGGCGCTCACATCGGTCGAGCGCTCCGTCGGGACCGGCTCCGCTGCCTCTTCCTCCATCAGAATGACCAAGAGGTCGGGGTTTTGCGCACGGAGACGTCGAGCGACCTCGATCCCGCTTTCACCGGGCAAACTCGACGCCACCAGGGCCAGCTCCGCGTCCCATTGCGCGATCACGGTGAGGGCGCCATCGCCGGAGCTCGTGCCGACGACGCGATTGCCGTCGACCGTCAGCATGCGGGCCAGGCTCCACTGTAGATCGGGGTCGCTTTCGACGAGCAGCACGCTTCGATGCCGAGGTCGGCTTTCGGCGATTGTTCTTGCTGCGCTTTGCAGCTTCTGTGCGTGTGATTCGCTCGTCATCTTCGGTGACCGGTCGGTTCTTGGCGCAGGCAATCGAACAACGCCTCGCGTTCGCCCATTGTTCCGGCCCCACCAACCGAAACCTATCATAGAGAGGTCGGGGCCCGGGCGCAATCGAGGTCGCGACTTATCCGCGAATCAGCCGATTGTCCGGGAAAAATAAGGAGCTAGACCGTTGCCCTCGTGCTGCTGTGGTTGTGGTTTCCGCGTGATTGGCCGGGCTGAACCCGGTCCGAGCCGTGGAAGGTCTGGCCGCTCCGGGCGATTTCTTCGAGGACCGGGGCCGGCGAGAACCGGGGCCCCAGCTGCTTCTCCAGCTCGCGCAGGCGACCGAGGACTTCCTTGGCCCCAACCTGGTCGACGAAGCGGAACGGGCCGCCGCGGAACGGCGGGAAGCCGAGACCGAACACCGCCCCGATGTCTCCATCACGGGCGCTTCGGAGAATGCCCTCGCCGAAGCATCGACAGGCCTCGTTGACGAACTGCAGGGCGCAGCGCCAGGCGATATCTTGGCTCGAGATGCTCTTGTTGTTGGGTGTGACGCCGAGGACCTCGTAGACCGACTCGTCGACGCCCTTCTTCTTGTCGCCGTAGAGGTAGAAGCCGCGGCCGTTCTTGCGACCGTACCGCTCGTCTTCCATCAGCTTCTTCATGCCCTCAGGAGCTCCCATGCGTTCGCCGAACGCCTCGAGCATGATCTTGCCGACCTTGGCGCCCACATCGATGCCGACCTCGTCGGTGAGCTTGATCGGCCCGACAGGGAAGCCCCAGTTGAGCATGGCAGTGTCGATCTTTTCGATCGGCACGCCTTCGGCGACCAGGTGCGCGGCCTCGTTCATCATCGGCGCGAGCACCCGGCTCGTGTAGAAACCGACGCCGTCCTTGACGACGATGACGTGTTTGCCCTGTTTCTTGCCGAGGTCTACGCAGGTCGCGGTGACCCAGTCGGCGGTTTGGTCGGTGACGATGATCTCGAGCAGCGGCATTTTGTGCACCGGCGAGAAGTAGTGCATGCCGATGACAGTCTCGGGGTGCTTGCTGGCTGCCGCTATCTGCGTAATCGGCAGCGAGGACGTATTTGAGGCGAAAATCACGTCATTCCGGCCCGCCTCCTCGACGTCCCGGACCATCTTCTCCTTGAGGGAAAGGTCTTCGAACACCGCCTCGATCACCACGTCGATGTCCTGGAACCCCTGGTAGCTGGTTGTGCCCGTCGTCTGCAGCATCAGCGCGTCTGCCTGCCGGTCGGTCAGACGCCTGCGCTTTACGCGGCCGTCGATGATGCCGCGGATGTAGCCAAGGCCTGCCAGCACGCCGTCGGCGTCCCGGTCCTTGAGACGCACCGGGATCTTGGCGACCGAGCTCGTGACGTAGGCGATGCCGGCGCCCATGAGCCCCGCGCCCAGCATGCCGACCTTCTTGACCTCACGGGGCTTCACGCTGGGGTCGTCGACGCCGGAGTCCTTCTTCAACGCAGTCGTCGCGAAGAAGATGCTCATGAGGTTGGCCGCCTCGGGCGTGGTGAGGAGTCGGCCGAAGCCTTTGGCCTCTGCGGCAAGGCCCGCTTCGAAGCCGTCTTCGAGGCCGGTCTTGACGATGTCGATGATCAGATCCTGCGCCGGGTAGTTCCCGCGCGTCTGTTTGTGCAGCTGTTTGCGCGCCTGGTCGAAAAGGATCTTTCGGCCGAGGGGATTCTTCGACAGCGCGAACTCGGTCACGGCGTCTTTGTCGCGAAGCTGCTCGATGAAGCTGTCCTTTGGCGGCACGTACCCGACGCGCGAAAGCGCAAGCTCCACGGCCGTTTCGAGAAGAATGGAGGGGGGAACGACATCGTCGACCAGGCCGAGCTTCAGCGCCTTGTTGGCGTCGACCTGCTTGCCCGTGAGCATCATGTCGAGGGCGGGTTGAACCCCGATCAGTCGGGGCAGCCGCTGTGTGCCACCGGCGCCGGGGAGTAGGCCCAACTGCGCTTCGGGAAGACCGAGCTTGGTCTTCTTGCTGTCGGTCGCCACGCGCGCGTGGCAGGCAAGGGCGACTTCGAGGCCGCCACCGAGCGCCACGCCGTGAATGGCCGCAACGACCGGCTTCGGGCAAGCCTCGATGCGATTCATGGCTTTGTGGCCTTCGCGGGATATCTGCTCGCCCTCTTCCGCCGTGCTCACGGATTCGAGCATCGTGATATCGGCACCGGCGATGAAGCTGTCCTTCTTGCCGGAGGTGAAAACGACGGCCTTGATGTCGGCGTCGTTTTCAATCGAGCTGAAGGCCTCCATGAACGTGTCGACGAAGTCGCTCTTGAGCGTGTTCATCGGCTCGCCTGGGATGTCCATGCGAACGATGGCTACGCCGTCGTCGCGCTTCTCGATGCTGAGTCCTTCGTTCGCCATTACTCTGCCTCCAAGACCATGGCTGCGCCCAAGCCACCTGCAGCGCAGGCAGTGCAAAGGGCCAGGTTCCCGCCGCGCCGCTTGAGCTCGCGAAGGGTCTGTGTGATTTGACGTGCTCCCGTCGCCGCGAACGGATGGCCGATCGAGAGCGATCCGCCGGTCACGTTGAACTTGTCCCAGTCGATGTCGCCGATCTTCTCGGAGCGTCCGAGGTTGTTCTGGGCCCATTCGGCGGACTCGAAGGCCTGGGTGTTCGACAGAATCTGCGCAGCAAATGCCTCGTGCATGTCGATGAGATCGAGGTCCGAGACCTTCACGCCCGCCCGATCGAGAGCCAGTGGCGACGCGTACGACGGGACCCATGAGAAGCTGCCCGGCCGGGTCGAGCGCGGCGAACGCGTAGCTTCGAATGAAGCCGAGCACATCGAAGCCCTGTGCCCTGGCCTTGTCCTCTCGCATGAGAAGCAGTGCGCTTGCACCATCGGTGAGCGGGGAGCTGTTGCCCGCGGTGACGGTGCCGTGCTTGCGGTCGAAGGCTGGCTTGAGCTTCGCGTAATCCTCTAGCTGGCTCTCTTTGCGAATGAGGTTGTCCTCGCGGATCGACTCCTTGAAGCGATTCGGAACGAAGACCTCCATCACCTCGTCATCGAACTTGCCCTCGGCCCAGGCCTTGGCGGCCAGGCTGTGGCTCCGGTGTGCGAACTCGTCTTGGGCTTCGCGGCTGATGTGGTTTTCCTTCGCCATCTTCTCGGCGCTCTCGCCCATCGAAAGCCCCGTCGAGAACTCTGCGATTGCCGGGGGCACCGGGACCAGGTCGCGGGGCCGCAGGCCTGCAAAGAGCTGCGCGCGCTCTCCGATGCTCCGCGCCTTGGTTGCAGCAACCAGCGCTTCGGCGAGCCGCTTCGACACGCTGATCGGAAGAACGCTCGCGCTGTCGGCGCCACCTGCGATCCCCGTGTCGATCGCGCCAGCCATGATCGATTCGGCGATGTTCACCGTCGACTGGTAGCTCGTCGCGCAGGCCCTCGAAACACTGTAGGCCTCGATGCTCTTGGGCATGCCCGTCGCCAGCACGATCTCGCGGGCGATGTTCGGCGCTTGCAGCGAGGGAGCCACCTGTCCGTAAACCACCTGCTGGATTTCATTGGGATCGAGGTCAACTCGCTGCAGGAGCTCCGAGACGACGATGTTGGCGAGATCGAGCGCGCTGAGCTCTCGAAATGCCGATAGTTGTTTTGCGAACGGCGTCCGCAGGCCCGCGACGACCGCTACACGCTTTGCATTCGATTCCATGCGCTGAGCTCCTGAGAATGAATCGTGATTCAGTGGAAAGACGAGCCTGATTCCCTGCCCAGGTGAAGTCAAGCGAGCACGCGGGCGTTGACCGACTGGCGCCGGCCTCTAGACTCTGCCGGTGCGCCGCCTTCCCCTGATGCAGAGCCGGTCGGCCGTTTACGAAGACTGGCCCGCGCGACCCGACGATTTCGACTCGATCCCGCTTCTGCGGGATGCGCGTGGGCGGCGATATACGTATCTCCGGCTCAGCGTGACCGATCGCTGCGATCTTGCATGCGTCTACTGCATGCCGCCGAGCGGGGAGGACGAGCATGCGATCCGGCGTGACCTGCTGACGTTCGAAGAAGCTGCGCGGCTGGTTTCTGTCTTTGCCTTGGCCGGGATTCGACGCGTGCGGTTCACCGGTGGTGAGCCGCTGGTGCGTAAGGATATCGTTCGGCTCGTCGAGCTCGTGCATAGGCGCACGGAGGTCGAGCAGCTCGTGATGACCACCAACGCGACGCGCCTGTCCGAGCTGGCCAGGCCGCTGCGCGATGCGGGGCTCTTCGGGGTGAATGTGTCGATCGACACGCTGGAGGCGGACAGGTTCGCCCAGCTCACCCGCGGCGGGGACCTGGGCCGCGTTTTGGCTGGGATTCATGCCGCGATCGACGTCGGCCTCGACGTGAAGCTCAACACGGTGCCGCTCCGGGGCCGCAATGACGATGAGCTCCAGCGCATCGTCGACTTCGCATGGTCGCTCGGTGTGACGCCCCGTTTCATCGAGCTGATGCCCCTCGGGGAGGGCGCGAAGCTGCCGCAAAGCATGCGGATGAACGCCTCCGATGTGCTCGAGATCCTCCGAGATAGCGTGTCTCGTGAGAACCCCGCTGGGGTCGAAGGGCAAGGACCGGCGCGTTACATGGCCGCCTCCGACGGCTCCGGGCAGCGGGTCGGCTTCATCACGCCCATCAGCAACGAGTTCTGCGATACCTGCAATCGGGTCCGGGTCACCGCTCGAGGCGACGTGCGTGCCTGCCTGGCGTCCCGTCGCGCAATTAGCCTGCGAAACATCATGCGGGCCGGCGGAAGCGACCTCGATCTCGCCTGGGCGATGGTCTGGTCACTTTCCGGAAAAGACCGCGGTCATCACTTCCTCGAGCCCGAAGAGCACGAGCATGAACGCGTCGGGATGAGCCTGATCGGTGGATAGGCTACAGGGGGTGCGGTGTTGATCAGAATCATAGCGGTCTGCCTGTTTTTGGCGGCCTGTTCGAGCGAACCGGAGAACCTTCGCGTCTGGACCCCGGCGGACCACGCGCAGGCTCCGGACAATCAGATCGATCGCAACCGCGTCCCGCAACAGGACCGTCCCGACCTCACCGTCGGCGAGCTTCTGTGGCAACGCAACTGCGCGCGTTGCCACGGCACCGACGGCCGCGGCGGCCCCCAGGTCAAGCTGAGCTTCGCGAGCGCTGCCTGGCAGGACGGCATCGACGACGCCCAGATCGCGCGAACGATCGCAGGCGGCAATCCGCCTTTGATGCCGGCGTTCGCAGAGCTGCTAACACCGGAGCAGATCGCGGAGCTGGTCAAGCATGTGAGGACGCTCAGCGGGCGGAGCGAGTAGCCAACGGCCCTCGCCCCGCGGAACGCCAAACCACCGGACCGCAAGACAGCATGCGCGGCAGCGCGAGCCCGAAGGGCGAAGCCCGGCGCCAAAGGCGCCGGCAAGGCGAAGCGCAGCGCCCGCCGCGCCAGGGAGGATTACGGGTGGGGGTGGGCGGGCGGTGTAATTAAACCAGACCACGCACCCCACCCACCAACCCGCCCCCCAAGACACCCGCGGCAGCACAAGCCGTACATCGCCACCCGCACCCCCGCCCACCGACCCGCAAGCCAGCACCCGCGGCAACCCGTGTCGGTGTTAGACACTCTCCGACAAGAACTGCGCGATCAAACCCGCTACCGAATACACCCTCAGGAAGTCTCCGTTCGCTAGTTCCTGCACGTGCGGCCGCGTATTCGTACAGGCGATGCCCTCTAGTGCTCCGCTGTCTTGAATCCGCTGGAGCGACTCCTGCGCAAATACGCCGTGGGTGCAAACCGCGTAGACCTCGCTGGCGCCGGCTTCCCGGTAGGCGTTTGCCGCCGAGATCAGGGAGCCGCCTGTGCGGATCATGTCGTCGTAGATGACCACTGGGCGGTCTTCGACATCGGCGGCCAGGGCGGTGATTTCGGTTTGGGTGTCGGAGAGACGGCGTTTGAAGACGAATGCGGCATCGACCAGGAGGTCGTTGGCGAGGCTCTCGACCCACTTGGCTCGGCCTGCGTCGGTCGCGCCGAGAACGAAGTCCTCTCCGCCGAAGTCTCGGATTGCCTGAAGCACGACGGAACGGGCTTGCAGATGAACCGGACGAAGGTCGCCGGAGAAATACTGCGGAATGCCTTCGGAGTGCAGGTCGATGAGAACGGCGCGGTTGCCTGAGCCGGCGGCTGGGATCGAGGAGAGCAGTCGTGCCCGGTTCTTCGCTGCAACGATCTCGCCGGGCTTCGAAGCGCGTTCCATCGTTTGATAACCGAACCAAGGCAGCACCAGGGTGAGGGTGTGCACTCCCAAGTGAACCAGGCCGCATGCGAGGTCGTAGATCTCGAGCGTGTCGAAGTCGTCCACCGTGCCGCCCACCACCGCGACATCGCGCAGGGCGCAATCCGTTTCGATGCGGCGGTAGCGCTCCTGGTCGGGAAAGACCTTGCGCTCTACGACGCCCATATCGAAATCACCCGCTCCGGCGATATCGTCGCAGAGCTCTTGGTAGCGTTCGGTCGCGAACAGGAGCATCGGTGGTCGCATGACTCTGCTCGCATGACAGCACAGCTCGCTCTTACAAGCTAGTGCTTGGCCAAGACCTCGAGAAGGACGTCCGGGAGGTCGGTCATGATGCCGTCGACCCCGGCGGCGGCGAGCTCTTCCATCTCTGCGGGGTCGTCGATCGTCCAGACGTGGATTTGAATCCCGTGGCGATGCGCGGCTTCGACAAACCGCGGCGTGATCACCTTCATGCCCCGGAACGATGTCGGGACCTGCAGGGCGTCGAACGGAACGACCAAGTGCTTGGACAGGCCCGCCCGGGCTAGCGCCCAGAAGCGGAGCGCGCCCTTTCGACCCGAGGACGTGACGACTCGGCCCCGGCTATGTTTGCGAAAAGCCTCGGTGACCTCGTCGTGCGCCGAAGCGACGAGAACCCGGTCGTGAATCCCATGGTGTTCGATGAGCTCCCAGAGCCGCCGAGCTAGCGTCGGGTCTGCCGGCTTGATCTCGAGGTTGTAGCGGAGGTTCGGATCGGCGGCGAGGGCCTCTTCCAGGGTTGGAATGCTGAGGCCGGCATGTCGAAACGCATAGCTCCCGTCCTCGATGAACTGGTATCCGGCGTCGAGCCGCTTGAGCTCGGCAAGGCTGTGGTCACGAAGGTAGCCGCGGCCGTTGGTGGTTCGCTCGAGAGTCGGGTCGTGGAAACACACGAACTGGCCGTCCGAGGTTTCGTGAAGGTCCGTTTCGATGTGCCGGTAGCCGAGCTCGGCAGAGTTCCGAAACGCCAGCACCGTGTTCTCGGGCCAGCGCTTGGCGCCTCCGCGATGCGCGAAAGGGATGGGTGTCGTCGGGCCGAAGAAGGGGGCTGGCATCGGAGAGGCAGCATAGCGCCGTTTCTTCGCGGGTCTCGCAACCCTTGTCGGCGTAGGCTTTTGTGGGCATCGTGCGACGGCGAAGGGAAACCGAGCATGGCGAACGACTTGGCAGGGAAGGTCGCGATCATCACTGGCGGCGCGGGCGGCATAGGGAAAGCCCTGGCCGAGGAGATGGGGGCCCGGGGCTGCTACCTGGTGTTGGCCGACATCAACTCCGAGCTCCTCGACAAGACGGCCGCCGAGCTTCGAGCCAGCGGGGCCCAGCTCGACGCAAAGACCGTCGATGTTCGTGACGCAGCTCAGGTCCAGGCGCTCGTCGATGCCGCGCATCAGGAGCTCGGCCGCATCGACTATGTGTTCAACAATGCCGGCGTGAACGTCTGCGCCGAGATTCGCGACACGACGCTCGAGGACTGGAACAGGCTGATCGACGTGAACCTTCGGGGCGTGATCCACGGCGTTCACGCGGCGTACCCGATCATGTGTGAGCAGGGTTTTGGGCACATCATCAATACGGCTTCCGCTGCCGGCCTGATTCCCGCGGCGGCGGAAGGTGCTTACGCGGCGACCAAGCACGCCGTCGTCGGCCTCTCGTCTACCCTGCGCATCGAGGCTGCCAGCTTTGGCGTGAAGGTGAGTGTCGTGTGTCCGGGGCTAGTCGACACACCGATCCTCGACTCGACGAGCTACGTCAAGCTCGACCCGGAGGCGCTCCGAAAGATCTCGCCCGGGAAGCCGGTATCGCCGCGAAAAGCAGCAAAGCAGATTCTTCGCGGTGTCGAACGGAATCGGTTTTACATCGTGCTCACGGCCACCGTTCACGCGCTCTGGCGACTTCATCGATACGCGCCCGGAGCCTCGCTGCGCCTGGGCCAGATCGCCGTCGCCCTGTTTCGCGGCGAGCGCGTCGACGACGATTGAGCTCAGACGAACTCGGGGCCGATCCCAATAACGCGCAGGGCCTGGTCGTGAATCCGGAACTCGGCAGGCCCGACCCCGGGGGCCTCCCCGTCGATGTCCATCCAGGCCGTGTTGGCCAAGATCTCCACCTCGATATGCCGGCCGCGGTAGGTGCTCACGATGGGAGAGCGAATGTGGGTGCCCTTGTAGAGCCCCGCCATCACTGGAAGGCCGCGAAGCGTCGAAGTCGCGCGAATCAACACGACGTCGAACATGCCGTCGGCGACCCGGGCCTCGGGCGCGAACATCATGCCTCCGCCTGCCCATCGGCCGTTGCAGACGCAGATGTTGCTGATTTCGTGTCGACCTTCGTCCTTGCCGTCGATGCGTAGTTGGATCTGAGCTGGCTTGTACTTCATCTGGGCGCGGAGCACGGCCTTGAAGTACTTGGCTTTGCCGCTGCTCTTTGACTTCGATGCGGCGACGAGCCGGTCGACGAGGCCGCCCATGCCCATCGATGTGATGTTCAGAAAGAACCGGCCTTCGCGGTGCCCGTCGTCGTGAACGTACTGGACCCAGCCGATGTCTATGGGAACTGGCTGCCCATCGCGAATGGCCGCGCAGCCGCTCTCGAGCTCGTCCGCGCCGGGGATCATGCGTCGAAAGTCGCCTCCCGTGCCTGCGTGAAGAACGCCGAGCGCGACCTCCTTGTTGAGCCCCGATTGCATGATGCCATCGACCACCTCGCTATGGGTGCCGTCTCCGCCGAACGAAATGATCGTGCGTGCCCCGTCCGCGATCGCCTGCTTCCCGATCCGCAAGCCATCGCCCCGTGACTCGGTGAGCTGAAGGTTGACCGGGCCGAGCTGCTCGACGATTCGCGCGCTCAGATCCGGCCAATTGTCGCCGACGAAACCATGCCGCGCCATCGGATTGGCAATCACTAGGGTCTTGCTGGGATCGAACATCGCAGAAAGCCTCGTACCGCATTTCGGGTCTTTCGGGTAGAGTTGCCCGATGCTTCTGAGAAGACTTGACCTTGTTTTCTGCATGGCGCTTCTGGGTTGCTCCAGCAGCGCGACTTTGGACCCGTGTGACGGCCTGTCCGAGGAGCTCTGCGCCCAGGCAGACGGAGGGCTTCCCGATGGCGGCACGCCACTTGGGTCCGAGCTCGTGGTCGACACCGACTGGCTCGAAGCGCACCTCGGTGATCCGGACGTTCAGCTCATCGACACGCGCGGGTCCGGGTACGAAGCATCGCGAATTCCAGGTGCAATCCACTTGAGGCCCGGCGAATTGGCGACGACGATCGAGGCCGTTCCCTTTCAGGTGATGTCGCCGGTGGAGGCAGAGCCGGTGCTGCGCGCCGCCGGGCTACGAAACGAGGTGACCGCCGTGGTGTACGGCGCCCCTCCGGAGTACGATTCGTCCCGAGTCGTTTGGACCCTTCGCTACTTCGGTCACCAGGACGTGCGCTATCTCGACGGCGGCTTTGCCGCCTGGGTGGAGGCTGAAGGCGAGATCGAGACCGAGTCGCCAAGCGTGGAGGCGTCGGAGTACACGATCGTGGCGCTGGACGAAGATCTCCGCGTCACCGGGGACTGGGTGCTTTCGGAGCTGGGTGACGATCCATACGACATGCCTGCGATTCAAGTCGTCGACGCGCGTTCGCAGGGAGAATACGACGGCGGCCACATTCCAAGCGCCCGCAGCGTAAATTGGACTAGGAACCTCCAGACTGGGTTCTTGCGATCAGAACCTGAGTTGGCCGCTCTCTACGACGGCATGGACCCCGCCGAGACGACCGTGACCTATTGTGTGACGGGGCAACGAGGCTCCTTCGCGTGGCTGACTTTGACCGCACTCGGTTTCGAGGACGCGAGGCTGTACGATGGGTCTTGGAATGAATGGGGGAGCGGCGGTTTCCCGGTGGAACGGTAGCGGTGTCCGATCTCTTTCCCCGCCTGACCCGTGCCGACTCGCGCCTGGCGTTCATCGTCGAGGGCGAGGCCTGGACCTACGGTGAGCTTGCTGGCGCTGCGCTCGAGCATGTGGCCCTGCTCGAGCTCACCGGCATTCGGTCAGGAGATCGGGTGGCGGTTTGGGCTCAGCCCGATCTCTGCACGGCCGCCGCCATGATCGGGAATACGCTGGCTGGTGTGGCGACGGTGCCGCTCAACCCCAAGCTCGGCTCCGCCGAGCTCGCTCACATCTACGATGACTCCAAGCCGAAGCTTTCGTTTTGCTGCGAGCGGCACGAGTTGCCCCACGAAGCGGTGGGCGTTCCCTCGCTTCGGGCCGCGTACACGCCGGCGTCCGCAGTTTTGCCACCCATCCCGGTCGATGAGTCGCCTGGGCTGATTCTCTACACGTCCGGCACGACCGGCCCGCCCAAGGGCGCGGTGATCACTCGGCGCAACATCGCAGCGAACCTCGATGCCCTCGCAGAGGCCTGGGACTGGACCGAGCGAGACACGGTCGTTCATTCGCTCCCCCTGATTCACGCGCATGGCCTCGTGCTCGGGCTACTAGGCAGCCTGCGGGTCGGCGGCGCGCTTCACCACGTTCCGCGCTTCACTCCCGAAGGCATCGCTGCGGCCCTCGGCGATCGGCGCCACGAGCAAACGATGTTCTTCGCGGTGCCTACGATGTTCCACCGGCTTGCTGAGGCGGCCGAGCACGACGCGGACCTTTGTGAAGCCTTGGGCAAACCGCGATTGCTCGTTTCAGGGTCGGCGGGGCTCCCCTTGCGAGAGCACCAGCGAATTCAATCACTGACTGGTCGAGGCGTGCACGAGCGATACGGTTTGACCGAGACTCTCATCAATTGCGCAGTCCCTGCGTCTCACGCTCCGACGCCGGGCTACGTCGGGCCGCCGCTTCCAGGCGTCGAGTTGAAGCTCGTCGATGACCAAGGCCGCGAGCTCGATGCGCATGATGATCAGACGATCGGAGAAGTCGTCGTACGCAGCGATGCGGTCTTTGCCGGCTACCTCAACCGTGAGGATGCGACCGCCGCCGTATTGGACGACGAGGGCTGGTTCTACACCGGCGACCTCGCGACGCGAACCGAGCAGGGCGCGATTCGCATTCTAGGCCGCCGGAGCACGGACTTGATCAAGACCGGCGGCTACCGGGTCGGCGCGGGCGAAATCGAGGCCTGCTTGCTCGAGCATCCATCGGTTCGCGAGGTGGCTATCGTCGGGCTGCCCGATGACGACCTTGGACAACGAATCGCCGCGTTTGTGGTCTTGCGTCCCGGCGAAGCCGAGGACCCCGCCGCCCTAGCGGGCTTCGTCGCAGAGCACCTGAGCCCCCACAAGCGTCCGCGCGACATCGAGTTCATGGCGGAGCTGCCGCGCAACGCGATGGGCAAAGTGCAGAAGAAACTCCTAGCCCGTTAGCGGCAAGGTGTCTCGGCTGAGGCCGCATGCTCCGGCCACGTCGTCCCGGTATGCCCGCCATGCATCAACGGCTTGCTCCATTGCCCGAACCACAGCAGCGCGGTCACCGGCCGGGACGTGATTGAGCATCACACGCCATGCTGCTTGGCGATGCTCACCTTCGACGGAGCGGTGCGCCTTGGTGAGCGCCAGGCAATCAACCGGGAGCCCATAGTGCTTCGCGAGCGGGTGCTCTTCGAGAGGCGGTTGCGGCCGGGGAGGTGCAGACGCATCGAGCTCGTGCCGCTCGTACGCGGTGCCCTCGATGAACAGGGTCGCAATCGACGCCGCCACCGACCAGCCGCGATTCGTCGTGGCGTAATCCAAGAAACCACGATACGCGTGCGCCGCCGGCAGCAGCTGCACGTTCCCAAAACGATCCAGGTCCATCCCGAGCCCTTCCGGGTACATCATGAACAGGTCAGGGTGTGGTCTTCCCGCGGCCAATCCTCCGGTCTCTTCCTCGTACAGGTTCTCAGCCAGCTCGCGCCGCACTTCTGCGATCGGACACTGCACGTACGCGCGGCCCACCATGATCGGGAAGTCCCGCACGTACACTTCCCATTCTTGCTCGAGGTGAATGTGCAGCTTGTCTCGTGGTACCAGTCCGTGCGTGAAACCAGGCCAGGCCCAGTGCGTCTTTCGCTCCATCTGCTGCAGCAGAGCCTCTTGGAACTCGGCTAGATCCACGCTTTCAAAGTAGAGGCTGGCGGGGTCTATGTCGAAATCACCCCAAAAATCGTTGAAAATCAGGAGTCACCCTTGAGATAGGTGTAGCCGCGAAGGCTCTCTTCGTAGTGAAGCATGAAGGTTCGAAGCTGCGGGAGGGTCATCCGCCCCTGATTGAGTGCGCGCTCGGCCTGCTTGCGAACGCGCTCCACCATCTCTTCGGGATCATACTGCAGGTAGCGAAGCACCTCGTCGATCGAGTCGCCCTTGATCACGTTGGCCACACTGTAGCCGTAGTCTTCCAAACGGACGTGCACTGCGTTCGTATCTCCGAAGAGATTGTGCAGGTCGCCGAGGATCTCTTGGTAGGCTCCACCGAGAAACATCCCTAGGAGATAGTGCTCTCCGCTCTTCACCGGGTGCAGGTGGAGCGAACGCTGCACCTCTTCGACGTCGATGAAGTGGTCGACGATGCCGTCGGAGTCGCAGGTCAGGTCTGCGAGCCTTGCACGAACGGTGGGCTCCTCGTCTAGACGGTGAATCGGCATGAATGGAAACAGGTGGTCCATGGCCCAGATGTCGGGCGCGGACTGGAACAACGAGAAGTTGCAGTAGTAGATCGCCCCCATGAGGTCTTCGACGGCGTTGAGCTCTTCGGGCACGTACTTCAGCCGCCGCATGCTTCGGCGAATCCTCTCGCAGCAGCTCCAGAACAGATGCTCCGCGCGCGCGAGCTCGCGAATCCCGAGGTAGCCGAACTTGAACAGGCTCCGGGCTTCTTCGAGCGCCTGCTGCGCGTCGTGCCAGGACTCCTGCACGTTCTTTGGCTGGATGCCCTTCCAGGTCTCGTAGAACTCGTCGAGGATCCTGTGGTCGTCGGATGAGGGTTCCTGCGGGTCCTCGAAATCGACGTGGTCGACGCCCAGGGCATCGAAAACCAGGACCGACTGGTACGCGGCGATCGAGCGTCCGCTCTCGCTGACGATGGTGGGCGGCTTCACTTTCGCCTTCTCGCAGGCGTCTTGAATGCCCGCCACGACGTCGTAGGCGTACTCCTGCAGGTCGTAGTTCATCGAGCCACGAAAATCGGTCTTCGAGCCGTCGTAGTCGACCGCCAAGCCACCGCCGACATCGAGAAAGCCCATCTCGCAACCCATCTTCGTCAGCTCTACGTAAATCTGCCCCGCTTCGCGCATGGCGTTCTTCACCGGGATGATGCTCGAGACCTGACTTCCGAGGTGGAAGTGAAGGAGCTTCAGGCAATCGAGCATGTCGCGCTTTTCGAGCTCGTCGACGACGTGCACGATCTCCGACGTAGACAGGCCAAACTTCGCGCGGTCGCCGGCAGAGTCCGCCCAGCGGCCCATTCCCTTACTACTGAGCTTCGCGCGAACGCCTAGGCAAGGTCTGATCCCGAGCTTCTCCGATGCGCGGAAGGCGAGCTCGAGCTCTTCGACGCGCTCGAGCACCACGACGACCGTGTTGTCGAAGCGCTGCGCAACGAGTGCGGTTTCCATATAGGCGAGGTCTTTGTACCCGTTGCAGATGATGAAGCCGTCTTCGTCCTCCATCGCTGCGAGCGTGATCAGGAGCTCGGGCTTCGAACCCGCTTCCAAGCCGAAGCGCCATGGCCTTCCGGACTCGATGATTTCTTCGACCAGATGCCGCTGCTGATTGACCTTGACCGGAAACACGCCGCGGTAGGTCCCGCCGTAGTCGTACTCGCGGATCGCGTTGTTGAAGCACTCGTTCAGAAGGCGGAGTCGATCCTGCAGGATGTTGGGAAATCGAATCAGCAGCGGCAGATCGAGCCCGCGTTCAGCCAGCTGCTTTGTCAGATCGTAGAGATCGATCGACCGGTCTTCGGTGGGATCGGGCCGCACTTCGACGTGACCGCGCTCGTTGATGCGAAAGTACGGCTCTCCCCAGCCCTTAATCTGGTAGAGCTTGTTGCTCTTCTTCACGCTCCAGTCACGGGGCTCGCCGTTGCCATCCATCAGGCCAGGGGATTAGCACATCGGCCGGTCAAGTGGTCGCCCCAACGCCATTGCTCCACCTGCCGGGTCGTGGTAGCCGAACGCGCATGTGGGGAAGTCACAAGAGGAGCCGTCTCGGGCTAGTCATCCTGCTCTGTCTTCAGGGGTACACCTGTGAGCAGGAGGAGGCGGATCCGGCGACGCCCGCGGAGCAGGCGCCCGATGAAGAGCCCAAGCGGCTGCGAACCAAACGCCAGGTTGCGCCGGCGCCCGCCGCCGCCCCGGCACCGACGGGCACGGCCCAGCACGAGGACCTCCTCGCACTGTTACATCTGGCGGACGTCTACGACAGCTCCGGCCTCTTCGTCGACTTGGGCACCGCAGCGCGCCCCAAGTACACGATCGGCAACTGGAACAGTGGCTGGCTTGGCGAAAGCCGCGAAGGACAGTCGCGCGTATCGACCTTCGGCAAGACGGCGCGCCTCTATCTCCCGGCCGAGAAGAAGCAAGCGATGCAGCTCCGGCTTCGGGCCAAGCCCTACGCAACCGGAGCGCTGATCGTCTACGTCAACGGCAAGACCGCGGGTGAAGCGCGCTTTTCGAAAGGCGAGGGCTTCCGCGAGATCGTGATCCCGATTTCGGAGACGCACGTTCGCTCTGGCGAGAACTCCATCATGCTGCGCGCGACCAAGACCGCCCAGGTTCGCGGCCAGGCGAGGTCGATTGCGATCGACTGGTTGCGCTTCGAGCCATCGGGCGCCGCAGAGCCGGCTGCGCCCAAGCGCGTCGAGCTGAGCCAGGTCGCGGCGGGTGGCATCGGCCGTCGGGCCATCGTTCTCGGGCCCGCTATGCAGATCGACTGGTTCATCGAGGCGCCCGACGAGGGCACACTCGTATTCGGGGCCGGTCTCGGTTCAGAGGGAAGCGGCAGGCTGTCACTGGAGATCAGCAGGGACGGCTCCGTCACCGCCAGCACGCCGATCGAGCTTGGCGCCGCCTGGAGCGATCAAGCGGTTTCCTTGAACGAGCACGCCGGCGGAATCATCCGATTGCGCTTCCGCAACGAGGGCGCGACAGATCTCGGGTTGAGCGACGTCCGAATCGTCCGGCAGGCTGCCGAACCGGTCAGGATCGAACAGGCAGCAACAAACGTGATCGTCCTCCTCGTCGACACCCTGCGCGCAAGCAAGGTACGAGCCTACTATCCGAAGACCCACGTCAAGACCCCGACCATCGACGAGTTTGCCGCGCAGGGCACACTCTTCGAACGCCCGCAGTCCCCCGAGAACTGGACCAAGCCATCCGTCGCCAGCGTACTCACGTCGCTTCATCCGGCCACGCACCGAACCAAGGAAGATGCCTCGAAGCTTCCGAAGTCCGCGCTGATGCTGAGCGAGGTTTACCAGAAGGCGGGTTTCAAGACCGCGAGCTTCATTGCCAATGGCTATGTCTCGAACGCGTTCGGTTTCGATCAAGGTTGGGATCACTACACCAATTACATCCGTGAGGCGCGGAACACGAACGCTTCCAACGTGTTTGGGGAGGCTCAGAGCTGGATCGAAAAGCACAAGGACGGTCGCTTCTTCGTCTACATTCAGACGATCGACCCGCACGTGCCATACGACCCGCCTGCCAAGTTCCTGGAGATGTACGATGCTCAGCCGTACAGCGGGCAAGTGAAAAACCGCCGAACGCACTTGATGCTCGACGAAGCGAAGAAGAATCCGGGCAAGTACGCATTCACGAAGCGCGACAAAGAGCGGATCGAAGCGCTGCATGACGGCGAGATCAGTTACCACGACGAGTACTTCGGAAAGTTCCTGGTGAAGCTCCGCGAGCTAGGGCTCGACGAGAACACCATCATCGTCGTGACCTCCGACCATGGCGAAGAGTTTCAGGAGCACGGCTCCTGGGGCCACGGGCACTCGGTGTACCAGGAGCTCCTTCACGTGCCGCTGATGTTCCGTTGGCCCGGGGTCATTCCTGCAGGCACGCGCATCGGTCCGGTCGTCAGCACGATGGACATTGGGCCGACGGTCTTGGAGGCCAGCGGCGTTGCGATCCCGGATGCCTTCGAGGGCCGGAGCCTGCTCGGCTTCATGCGGGGCGATTGGCCCGCCGGCCCCTACGTCGCGTTCAGTGACTTTCTCGATCACCGCCGGGTGATTCGCGGCGCCGATTGGAAGATGATCATCCGCGGCAACCTCAGCCAGGTCATGTTCGACCTCGGCAGCGACTACTGGGAGAAGCAGGAGCTCGACGGCAGCCAGCATCCCATCGCCCAGCGCTACTTGCGCATCCTCCACGGGCAGTTCCTCGGGGCCGAGGATCGCGGCCAGTGGCTGGCTGCTCCGAGCGGCTCGGCGGCCAAGAAGAGCCCCGGATTGACAGAGGAAAAGCAGGAAATGACCCCCGAGCTCTGCCGCCAGCTCGTGGCCCTCGGATACATCAGCGCCGAGTGCGACCAGCTCCTGCAGAACTGAGCTCGCACAGGTAACATTACGACCGATTGCGGCCGGTATCAGGTTTGGTAGCATCCGCGCCCATGCCTGAATTCCAGCCCAAGTTCGAAAGCCTCGTCCAAGTCTTCAAGAGTTCCACCGAGAAGTTCGGCGACAGAGCGCTCTTTGGCGTCAAACGCGATGGTCAGTGGCAATGGATGACCTACGGTGAGTGGGGCGACCGCACCCGGCGCTTGCGAACGGCGCTTCAGCATCTCGGCGTCCAGGCCGGGGATCGCGTCGCGGTGATCGCAAACAACAGCCCCGAGTGGGCGATGGGTGCGTATGCGTCGTACGGGCTCGGGGCTGCCTACGTGGCCATGTACGAGTCGCAGCTCGACAAGGAATGGAAGCACATTCTCAAGGACTGTGGCGCCAAGGTCTTGTTCGTGGCCAACGAGGAGATTGCCCAACGCGTGCGCAACTTCCGCGACGCGCTTCCGGACCTCAAGGAAGTCATCGTCTTGTCGGGTACGCCGAAGGGCGGCGAGCATGCCTTCGCGGACTTGCTGCAGTACGAGGCCTCTGACCTGGTCGACCCGGGCCCCGGCGCCATTGCGGACTTCATCTACACGTCGGGCACGACCGGCGAACCCAAGGGCGTTCGTCTCACCCATCGCAACCTCGCGTACAACGTCAGCGCGATGCACGTGCTTTTACCGATGGAGCCCGACGATCGTTCGCTCTGCTTTCTTCCGTGGGCGCATTCGTTTGGCCAGACGGTCGAGCTGCACGGCTTGCTATCGATGGGCGGCTCGCTCGGGCTTGCGGAGGCTGTCGACAAGATCATCGCCAACCTCGCAGAGGTGAAGCCCACCTTGTTCATCAGCGTTCCCCGGGTGTTCAACCGCATCTACGATGGCCTGCACGCGCGTATGAACGAAGAAGGCGGGCTCAAGAAGAAGCTCTTCGAAAAAGCGCTAGAAACGGCGGCGGAGCGAAAGCGATTGGCCGCGCAGGGCAAGAGCAGCGCCTGGCTCGATTTCAAGTTCAAGATCCTCGACGGCCTGGTCTTTGCCAAGGTGCGCGAGCGATTCGGTGGTCGCTTGAAGTACGCGTTCAGCGGTGGCGCCGCGATCTCCAAAGAGGTCGCCGAGTTCATCGATAACCTCGGCATCACGGTCTACGAGGGCTACGGCCTCAGCGAGACCTCGCCGATCGCCACGGCGAACTACCCGGGAGCCCGCAAGATCGGTTCGGTGGGCAAGCCGATTCCCGGTGTTGAAATCGAGATCGACGTTTCGGCGACCGACGACCCCGTCCAGGGCGAGGTGCTCATCTTCGGTCACAACATCATGGAGGGCTACCACAACCTCGAGAAGGCCAACGCCGAAGTCTTCGTCGAGAGAAACGGCAGGCGCGGTTTTCGTTCGGGTGACATGGGTCTCATCGACGACGAAGGGTTCCTGCACATCACCGGCCGCGTCAAAGAGCAGTACAAGCTGCTCAATGGGAAGTACGTCGTGCCGACGCCGCTCGAAGAGAAGATGAAGCTGTCGCCCTACATCTCGAACGCCATGGTTTACGGCATGAACCGCGAGTTCAACGTGGCGGTCGTCATTCCGGACTACGAGGCGCTCAAGAACTGGGCTGCCGAAAAGGGGCTTGATCCAAATCCTGCGTCGCTGGCCAAGAGCGACGAGCTCCGCGCCCTGATCGAGGACGAGGTCAACCAGTTTTCGGCCGAATTCAAAGGCTACGAAAAGGCCCGTAAGCTCTTCATCGGTGATGAGGACTTCACCACCGACAACGGCATGCTCACCCCCACGCTCAAGCTCAAGCGCCGGGTCGTGCTCCAACGCTACAACGACGCGATCGAATCGCTCTACGCCTAGCGTCGTCTGGGCTTGGCGCCGCCCAGCCGCGAGACCACCGTGGTGATCATGTAGCCGAGGCCAATCAAGCCGACGGCCATCATGACGTCGTTGAACGTGGGCGTGTAGAACTCGGTGGGGAACTTGTCTGCGGTCAGCTCGGCGAGCCCTTCGGCTGTGAGGACCTGTCCTTTGAACAGTTCGCCGATTCTGGGTGGCACGCCTTCTTGGAAAGGCCACAAGCCGAACACGGCGCCGACTAGAAGGCCCATCAGCACTCCCAGGGTTGGTTGCTCGTGACGTTCCAACACGATCTTGATCAGGTTGCTGACCACCAGGATGCCGATCGCAACGCCGACGCCAACCGGGAGCACGACTGCCATGACCGGTTCGGACGCGCTCGCGAGGTCACCGGATCTGAGTGCCTGTTTGAGGGCGTCAATCCCGCTGAGCACCGGAACGTATACTCCGAGCACCAGCAGGAGATATCCGCCGCTCACGCCCGGCAGGATCATCGCGCTTGCACCGGCAATGCCCGCGACAAACATCATGGCCACCCCTTCGCGGCTCGCTCCCGAGCTCGAGCCGCCGACTTGAAGCCAGGCCAGCGCCGCCATCAGCACGAGGCCTGTCAGCATTCCGGTCCAGAACGCGTTGCTCGCAGGTCGAGCCATCTGCCAGAGCACGGGGACGCCGCCGAGCGTCAATCCGATGAACAGGCTGTACATCGCCCAGCGGTGTTCGACGACTGCATCCTTGACCGGGCCGGCCCCGAGGAGAATCGCAACCATCGCGGCGACTCCGACGAGACCCAGAACGATGAAGGAGCTTTTGCGAAATCGCAGCGCGCTCAGGTCCGCGAGGGCTTGGATGAACCGAGGATAGATTCCGGCTGCGAGCAACATGGTGCCGCCGCTGATACCCGGGACGAGGTTCGCAAGCCCCATCAGCGCACCGCCCAACAAGCACCGCAGTCCCCATTTCGGGCTCATCGAGCCGTCCACCGCTGTGTTCATGCCGCCGGGTGTACGGCAGAACGACGGGGACGCCAAGCAAAGGGCCAGAGCCTGGCTAGCGCAGGTTCGAGATCGGACTTAGGTTCACTTGGTGGGTCGCCTTTTTCTGTTGTTCACCGTCGTTCCCCTGGTCGAGCTCTACCTCTTGATCGCCGTCGGCCGGCTCCTCGGGCCGGCCGCCACCATCGGTCTGGTGTTACTCACCGGTGCGGTGGGCGCCTGGTTCGCCCGCCTCGAAGGCGCCCGGGTCATCCGGCGCTGGCAGGAGGCCATGTCGCGTCAGCAGGTGCCCAAGGACGGCGTCATCGATGGCTTGCTGATTTTCATCGGTGGCTTGATGCTGATCACGCCCGGAATCTTGACCGACTTCGCTGGGCTTTCGATGGTGATGCCGCCTACGCGCCGGTTCATCGCAGGTTTCGTTCGTAGCTGGTTCGAGAGGCAAATCGCGGCGGGCCGCGTACAAGTGTATGCGCCGGGCTACAACGGCGCGCCGGGTCGTCCCCAAGAGGTGATTGACGTCGAAGGGGAAGTCGTCGAGGTAGTCGAGGTGGTCAGCAAACCGAATCCCCCGGAGCAATTAGAGAAGTAGACATCGCGCGCGCAGTCGGCTACCAAGCGTCCATGAAAAATGTCTGGATCCTCCTGTGCTGTGTGGTGCTCGGCGCCGCGCTGACCGCCTGCAAGGGCAGCAAACCCGCACCCGCCGAGGGCGAGCCCGCCGCGGAAGCCGAAGCGCCTGCTGAAAAAGAGGCCGCCACAGAAACGATCGTGGCTCAGGGCGCTGCGCCCAATTCGCTTCCCGCGCCTCCCGATGTGGCCGCACCTCCCAAGAATGCCGAGCGTAGCGAGTCGGGCCTTGCCTGGACCGTCTTGCAAGCCGGCACCGGCGACGCGAAGCCAACCGGAGCGGACATCGTGAAGGTCAACTACACGGGTTGGACCACCGGCGGGCGTATGTTCGACAGCTCCGTCGTGCGCGGACAGCCGGCAGAGTTCCCGCTAAATCGCGTCATCAAAGGTTGGACCGAAGGCGTGCAGATGATGGTTGCCGGCGAGAAACGCCGCTTCTGGATTCCAGGTAGCCTCGCTTACGGCGAGGCGGCCCCGAACGATCCGCATGCCGCGGTGGGACCGCCCAAGGGCACCCTGGTGTTCGACGTGGAGCTAATCAGCTTCAAGGAAGCGCCAAAGCCGCCCGAGACGCCCAAAGACGTCGCTAAGATTCCAAAGAACGCAAAGAAGACCAAGTCGGGCATCGGCTCGCGCGTGCTCTCCAAAGGGACTGGCACCGAGCACCCCAACGCGACCAGTGTCGTGACCGTGCACTACACTGGTTGGACCACGGACGGGAAGATGTTCGACAGCTCCGTCGTGCGCGGAACTCCCGCGACCTTCGGACTCAGCCAGGTCATACCGGGCTGGACCGAGGGCTTGCAGCTCATGGTCGTCGGGGAGACGCGACGAATCTGGATTCCCGAGAATCTGGCCTATGGCGGCCGACCCGGACGCCCGGCAGGGATGCTCGTGTTCGACGTCGAGCTCCTCGGTATCAAATAGCGCCGCCAGCCGCTGAATCGGGCCGTAATCGCCAGGGTTTACGAAAAATAGATCCGAATTGCGCGGTCGTACGTCTACCAGCCCAAGTGAGGAACAACCGATGAAGCAAGCATTCGCGATTTTGGGTTTGTGTGTGGTGATGGCGTGGCCGACGACGTCACGCGCTTTCTGTGGATTCTACGTGAGTGGGGCCGATGCCTCGCTCTACAACAATGCGACCATGGTCGTGATGATGCGCGAGGGCACGCGAACCGTGCTTTCGATGCAGAACAACTACCAGGGCCCGCCGGAAGACTTCGCGATGATCGTTCCGGTGCCGGTCGTGCTGCAGGAAGAGAACGTGAAGACCTTGCCGCCGGAGATCTTTTCTCGGGTCGACAAGCTCGCCGCGCCGCGACTGGTCGAATACTGGGAGCAGGATCCCTGCAGGCCGATGGTCGTCTACGAGATGGCAGCGGGTGCGCCGATGGCGCGAAGGGCCAAGTCGAGCGCAGACGCGGAAGACGACTCGAAGTTTGGTGTCACCATCGAGGCGCAGTTCAAGGTGGCCGAGTACGACATCGTCATTTTGAGCGCGAATGATTCTGGAGGCCTCGACAAGTGGCTGCGGAAGAACGATTACAACATTCCGAAGGGTGCCAACGAGGTGCTTCGTCCGTACGTCGAGCAGAACACGAAGTTCTTCGTTGCCAAGGTCGATGCGGAGAAGGTGACGTTTCGCGATGGCAAGACGGTGCTTTCACCACTGCGCTTCCACTACGATGCGCCGACTTTCACGCTTCCGGTGAGGCTCGGGCTGCTCAACAGTGCGGGCAAGCAGGACTTGATCGTCCACCTTCTCGGCAAGCAACAGCGCTACGAAGTGGCCAACTACAAAAACGCCTCGATTCCGACCAACATCAGGGTCGAGGACAGCGTTCGGAAGACCTTCGGCGCCTTCTATGATGCGCTCTTCGAGCGAACGATCGAGAAGAACCCGGGCGCGGTGGTGACGGAATACGCATGGGACGCGACGACATGCGACCCCTGTCCGGAGCCTCCGCTAAGGCCCGATGAGCTGGCTACCCTCGGCGCTGACGTGCTCGTGCCGGGCGAGAAGGATCCCTATTCCGACATTCCTGGCGTGGTGCCGCAGAGGCGGCCTCCGCGACGCTGGATGCCTTCCGGCTTCGTGCTTACGCGTCTGCACTACCGCTACGACAAGGATGGGCTCGACGAGGACCTCGTGTTCCGTGCGGCGGGCCCCATCGTGGGCGGCCGTGGGATGCCCGATCAGGAGGGTGAGCTCGGAGAACGGCGCGCGCAGGCCTCGAGCGTCAACAACTTCCAGGGGCGGTACGTGATTCTGCACCCCTGGGAAGAGAAGATCGCGTGCGAGAATCCCCAGCGGGGAACTTGGGGCGGACCGCCTGGTGGCCCGACGCCGAGGCCCTTTGCTGCGGGCAACACTGCGCTCAAGGGCACGACTGGCAAGACGCTGACCAATCAGCTGCCTGTGCTGATCCAGACCGACATCCCGGAGCTCGACCTCAAAGCTGGCGTGGTGGAGGGTGTGCCGAAGCGCAAGATTGAGAAGGGCGAGAAGAAGAAGAGCGGAGCGAACGGCGATGCGAGCACCTCGGACGGTTGCAGCGTGAGCGCGGCGAAGAGCGCGTCCCTCGGTTGGATCGCGCTCTGCTTCGTTGCTATGTGGCTGACGAGGAGACGCACCGCTCAATAGCTCATGGCAGAATTCATCTTCACGATGAAGGGGGTGACGAAAGTTCATCCCCCGGACAAGAAGATCATCGAAGACCTCTATCTTTCGTTCCTTCCGAACGCGAAGATAGGGGTCATTGGTGTGAATGGCACCGGTAAGTCGACGCTCCTGCGCATCATGGCGGGGGTCGATGACACGTTCACCGGTGAGGCCTGGATTCGCCCGGGCGCGAAGGTGGGCTACCTGCCGCAGGAGCCGGACCTGGGTGACGCCAAGACGGTGCTCGAAGCGGTGGAGGCTGGAGTGTCTTCGGTGCGTGCGGTTCTCGACGAATTCAACGAGCTCAGCATGAAGCTCGGTGAGCCGATGAGCGATGACGAGATGGCGAAGCTGCTCGACCGGCAGGGAGCGCTTCAAGACAAGATCGACGCGGTCGACGGCTGGAACTTAGAGAGCACGCTAGAGATCGCCATGGACGCGCTTCGCTTGCCGCCCGCTGACGCCGACCCGAACTTGCTATCGGGTGGTGAGAAGCGCCGGGTCGCGCTTTGCCGCTTGTTGCTCGAGAAGCCGGAGCTCTTGTTACTCGACGAGCCGACCAACCATCTGGACGCCGAGTCGGTCGCCTGGTTGCAGGGCTACCTCCAGAACTATCCGGGCTGCGTGATACTGGTCACCCACGATCGGTATTTCTTGGACGAGATTGTGGAGTGGATACTCGAGCTCGATCGCGGCGAGGCGCACCCCTTCAAGGGCAACTATTCTCAGTGGCTCGAGGCCAAGGAGGCGCGGCTCGCCCAAGAAGAGAAGAAAGACAGCGCTCGGAAGCGCAAGATCACGCGGGAGCTCGAATGGGTGCGGGCGTCGCCGAAGGCCAGACAGGCCAAGAGCAAGGCGCGTATCACCGCGTTCGAGAGCCTGGTCGCCGACGCGGCCAAGGCCCGTGGTGACGCTAACGAAATTCGTATTCCTCCGGGGCCGCGGCTCGGAACACAGGTGTTTGAAGTCAATGGGGTGAGCAAAGCGTATGGCGACAAGCTCCTGTTCGACGACCTCAGCTTCATCGTGCCGCGCGGGGCCATCGTCGGCATCGTGGGGCCGAACGGCGCTGGTAAGACGACCTTGTTTCGAATGCTGGTTGGCGAAGAGGCACCCGACGCGGGGAGCATCACCGTCGGTGAGACCGTCGCTCTCTCGTATGTCGACCAGAGCCGCGATTCGCTCGATGACGCCAACAACGTCTTCAAGGAGATCACAGACGGCGCTGACGAGATCGACGTCGGTGGCGGGACGGTGAAATCGCGGGCCTACGTCGGCTGGTTCAACTTCCGCGGCAGCGATCAGCAAAAGCCCGTCAAGAACCTCTCGGGCGGCGAGCGAAACCGCGTGCACCTCGCTAAGCTGCTCAAGAGCGGCGGCAACGTGTTGCTCCTCGACGAGCCGACGAACGACATCGACGTCGACACCTTGCGTTCACTCGAAGAAGCCATCCTCGCCTTCCCTGGCTGCGCCATGATCATCAGTCATGATCGCTGGTACCTCGACCGCATCTGCACGCACATCCTCGCGTTCGAAGGCGACAGCCGCGTCGTCTGGCACGAAGGCTCCTACGCCGACTACGCCGCCGATCGAAAAGCCCGCCTAGGCCACGACGCCGACATCCCCCACCGAATCAAATACCGAAAGTTCTCCAGATAGGGACACTCTCCTACCTTCCAAGTACCCGAGATCAGATAGTTTCTCAGGCAAAGATCGCAGCGCTGCCCGTTCGAGACCTCGGGGAGGAGCTCTCGTGGATGTGCTCAAGGCGTTGCGATCTTTGCCTGGGGATCGCTGTGGTTTCGGGAGGTTAGGGGGTAGGAGAGTGTCCCCTTAAGAGCAATTCGGTGATTTCTGGTTCTAGGGCGGAGTGGCCGGACTGGGGGGCGATTTTTAGGGTGCTGCGGGGCAAGGCGCGGTGGAGCTCGTAGGCGCTTTCGGCTGGGCAGACGATGTCGTAGCGGCCCTGGACGATGAGGGCCGGGATGTGCTGGATGCGGTGGATGTTGTTGAGGAGCTGGTTGTCATCTTGGAAGAACCCGCCGTTGATGAAGTAGTGGCACTCGATGCGGGCGAATGCCTCTGCAAAGGTTGCGTCGCCCGTGCGTTCGATCACCGCCGGGTCGGGGATGAGTCTGCTGGTGCTGCCTTCCCACATGCTCCATGCGCGCGCCGCCCGAATGCGCTCTGAGCGGTCGGTGCTGGTGAGGCGGCGGTAGTACGCGTCCACCAGGTTGCCCCGCTCCTCTACCGGAATCGGCTCGAGATAATTCTGCCAAGCCTCGGGGAAGATTCGGCTAGCCCCTTCTTGGTAGTACCAGTCGATCTCGCGTTGCCTGAGCAGGAAGATGCCCCGCAGCACCATGTCTGTGACGCGTTCCGGATGCTCTTGGGCGTAGGCTAGGGACAGAGTGCTTCCCCATGAGCCGCCGAACAGCTGCCAGCGCTCGATGCCTAGGTGCTCCCGTATTCGCTCCATGTCGTCGATCAGATCCCAGGTCGTGTTCTTTTGCAGCTCCGCGTGGGGTGTGCTGCGGCCGCAGCCGCGCTGATCGAACAGAATGATGCGGTACGCATCAGGGTCCCAGAACCGGCGGTGCACTGGGCTAGAGCCGCCGCCTGGCCCTCCATGTACGAAAACCGCCGGCTTCCCCTCGGGATTGCCACATTGCTCGAAGTAGACCGAATGCACCTCATCGACCCGGAGGTGCCCGGAATCGTACGGCTCGATCTCTGGAAATAGCCCCGCCATTGGCAGTGCGAATGACAGCACGTTCGCGGACTGGCGCAACCGACCACAGTGACTATCTTGCCGCCCGGGCATGGGCCAGAACGAATACGAGCGCCGCCGCACCTTTGCGATCATCTCGCATCCGGATGCCGGTAAGACGACATTGACCGAGAAGCTTCTGCTCTACGGGGGAGCCATCCATGCGGCCGGCGCGGTCAAGTCACGCAAGGCAAAGCGCTCGGCCGTCAGCGATTGGATGGCGCTGGAGAAGCAGCGCGGCATTTCGGTCACGACCTCGGTCTTGCAGTTCGAGTACGACGACATTCGCTGGAACCTCCTCGACACTCCGGGCCACAACGACTTCAGCGAGGACACCTATCGCACGCTGATGGCAGCCGACTGCGGCATCATGATTCTCGACGCCGCAAGGGGCGTCGAGCCGCAGACTCGCAAGCTCTTTCACGTGTGCCGGATGCGCAACACGCCGGTCGTCACGTTCATCAACAAGATGGATCGACCCGCCCGCGATGCCTTCGCCTTGATGAGCGAGGTCGAAGAGGTGCTGGGCGTGAGCACGGTGCCGTTCACTTGGCCGATCGGAAGCGGCGATTTGTTCCAAGGGGTTTACGATCGAATCAACAAGCTCGTGATTCGTTTCGAGCGCTCGAGCGAGGGCCAGGCGAAGCGCGCGGTGATGAAGGTCACCGGGCTCGACGACCCCGAGCTCGACGCGCTGCTCGGCGAAGAGCCAGCGCAAACTCTACGTGACGAGGTCGAGCTCCTCGACGGTGCTGGCGAGGAATGGGACCAAGAGCGCTTCCTCGCCGGTGAAATCACGCCGGTCTTTTTCGGAAGCGCGCTCACCAATTTCGGCGTCGAGCCCTTCTTGCGTTCGTTCAAGGGCCTTTGCCCTCCGCCCGGTAAGCGCCAGGCGACCGGAGACGTCGTCGTGAGCCCGGACGACGATCGTTTCAGCGCATTTGTTTTCAAAGTCCAGGCCAACATGGATCCGTCCCACCGGGACCGGATCGCGTTCGCTCGAATCTGCTCTGGCAAGTTCGAAGGTGGGATGCGCGTCCACCACTTCCGGCTCGGCAAAGAGATTCGTCTCAATCGGGCCGAGCAGTTCTTCGCGCAAGAGCGCGAGAGCGTGCTGGAAGCGTACGCGGGCGACATCGTGGGCCTCTACGACCCAGGGCTGTTCCGAATCGGTGACACGCTTTCGACGAACGGACCGATGAGCTTCGACGCGGTTCCGCAGTTCTCACCGGAGCATTTCGGGCGTCTGCAGCTCCTCGATCCGCTCAAGCGGAAGCAACTTCAAAAAGGCATCCAGGAGCTTTCGGAAGAAGGCACCGTGCAGCTCTTCATGGAGCCGGGTCGCGAGAAGGATCCGGTGTGCGGTGTTGTGGGTCGCTTGCAGTTCGATGTGCTCATGTTCCGCCTCGAGCACGAGTACGGCGCTAGGGTCACATTCGACCTGCTGCCCTACCAGCACGCGCGCTGGGTGACTGGGGCGGCGGACTGCAAAGAACTGAAGGCGAAGCGAGTCCCGATGGCGGTCGTCGACCGGGATAATCGCCCCGTAGCGCTGTTTCGCGATCAGTGGGAGCTCGGCCGCGCCGAGCGCGACAACGGGAATTGGACCTTCCACGAAACCGCCCGGATCGTGGCGGCCGCGTGAATACGGGGGTGAAGGGCCCGTCCAAAACCGGCATACTTGAGGGCAAGGGGGAACGAGCAAATGATGAAGAATGCCACCAGAGTCGGTCTGATCTTGGCTGCGTGCATGGCAGTCCCAGCGGTTTCTCAGGCGGATGCCACCACGTTCCGAGTGCAACCTGACGGCAAGAGCCGCGTGATTTTCGTCTCGGACGCGCCGCTCGAGACCATGACGGGGAAAAGCTCGAAGGTGAGCGGCACCCTGACCGTCGATCCGGCGGACATCAGCCAGACGAAGGGCTCATTCAAAGTGCCGGTCGTTTCGATGACTACCGACAACGACCTGCGCGACGAGCACCTGCAAGGCGATGGTTGGCTCGACGCCAACAAGACCCCGAACATCCATTTCGAGATCACTGAGGTCATCCTGGGCAAGAAGGATTCGCCGGAGCTCAAGTCGGGCAAGAACCGCAAGGTTCAGGTCAAGGGCAAGTTCACCGCTCACGGTGTGAGCAAGCCCGTCATCGCGAAGGGGACCGTGAACTGGTCCGGCAATCAGCTTCACATCAAGGCGAATTTCACCGTGGCGCTCGAAGACCACAATATCTCGGTTCCTTCGATCGTCCGTCTGAAGGTCGCGAACGACATTGCCGTGTCCGTCGACCTTTGGGCCGTCGCGAAGTAGCTAGACGACCCTCAGCCCCCTCCCGGATGCGTCGCCTCGGCTTCACGGGGAAGGAGGCCGGTGCGCTCGAGCAGGGGATCGAGGTCTGGCCCTCGCCCCATGAAATTCTCGTAGAGCTTCTCGGCGTCTTCGCTGTTGCCCTTCGATAGGATCGCGTCTCGGAACGCGCGCCCTACCTCGGGGTTGGTGATGCCTTCGCGCTTGAAGCGGGTGAAGGCGTCGGCGTCCAGTACCTCCGCCCATTTGTAGCTGTAGTAGCCGGATGCGTAGCCGGTTGGATGAGCGAAAACGTGGCCGAAGCCCGCGAGCATCGCGTAGTCGCCGGGAAGCTTGGTCGACGAATGGGCCTGGATGATCTCTCGCGCGTAGTCCATCACCTCGCCGTGTCGCGCCGGGTCGTAGTCGCGGTGAAGCGCGAGGTCGACCCCGGCAAAGCCCAACTGCCGCATCTGAGCGTTAGCGGCACGGTAGGTCCGCGCACGGACCATCTTTTCGTAGAGCGCGTCCGGGATTCGTTCGCCGGTTTCGTAGTGCGCCGCGAAAAGGTCGAGGCCGCTCCGCTCCCAACACCAGTTCTCCATGATCTGCGAGGGCAGCTCTACGAAGTCCCAGGCTACGTTCGTGCCGGCGAGGCTCCGCACGCTCACGCGGCTGAAGCAGTGGTGCAGCAAATGGCCGAATTCGTGAAAAAGGGTTTCGACCTCGCGATGCGTCAGAAGCGCAGGTTTGCCGCCGACGGGCGGATTGACGTTCGCGCAGAACAAGCCGAGTTGCGGCTGCGGCAGACCTTCCTGATAAGGAGCGCTGATGAGCGAGTTCATCCAGGCGCCCCCGCGCTTGTTCTCGCGCGGAAACAGGTCGACGTAGAAGGCAGCGATCATCGTGCCGTCGGGGTCATGGATGGCATAGGACCTGACCTCGGGGTCCCAGACTTTGGCGGCCCGCTCGACAATCTCGATTTCGTAGAGCGCTTGCGCGGTCGCAAAGAGGCCGTCGAGCACCTGGTCGAGCGGGAAGTACGGCCGAAGCTCTTCTTCGTTGAAATCGTATTTCGCCTGCCGTTGTTTCTCCGCATAGTAAGCGATGTCCCAGGGCTCGAGCGCCTTGGCCGAGTCGCCTTCGATCTCGTTCCGAAAGGCTTGAAGCTCCTGGTTTTCCAGCTCGAACGCCTCCTCGGTGCGCCTGCGGAGATCGTCGATGAAGGCCTTTGCCTTCGCGCCTGCCTTGGCCATTCGATCTTCGGTCACCAGGTCGGAGAAATCCGAGTAGCCGAGCAGCTCGGCCTTGGCACGACGAAGCTCCAGAATTCGTGCGATGAGCTTGCGGTTGTCGCGCTCGCCCGAGACCGCCCGCGTGTTGTAGGCGCGCCACACATGCTTGCGGATTTCGGAGTCGTCCAAGTACGTCAGCACGGCAATCATGCTCGGCGCGTGCAGCGTGAACCTCCAACCCCGCAGACCCTTTTCGCTCGCGTTCTCCGCCGCCGCGTGCTTTGCGCTATCGGGTAGGCCGGCAAGCTTGCTTTCGTCGCTGATGAGGAGCTCGAAGGCATTGGTTTCGTCCAAGACGTTCTGCGAGAAATCCGTCGTCAGCTTGCTGAGCTCGACCTCAACCGCCTGCAGCTTGGCTTTGTCTTCGGGACAGAGCCCAGCGCCGTGCCGCCGGAAGTCGTCGAGCGTCTTTTTCAAGAAGCGCTTCTCGGTGGGCGGAAGAGCGGCTGCTTCATCCGTTTCCGCAAAGGCGCGCACGGCTTGATAGAGCCCGTCGTTCATCGCGAGCTCCGACCAGAACGCGCTCACCTTCGGGTGTGTCGCGTTGTACGCGGCGCGCAACGCGTCGTTGGTTGCAACGCTTTCCAGATGGCCGACTACAGTCGACGCTCGTTCGAGCATCTCGGTGGCTTTCTCGACGGCGCTCAGCGTATTGGCGTAGCTGCGAGGCTCCTCGCTCGTCGCGATGGCATCGATACTGGTCTGGGCCTGGGCGATGAGCTCATCGATTGCCGGCTCGACCTGCACGGCTTCGATTTGGTCGAAGGGAATCTCGAATCCAAGTCGGATCAACGGGTTAGACATCGCTGAAGCCTAGCAGCGGGACCGGGTTTGCGTGGCTCCCTACCAAATGGTAGAGAGCCGGGTCGGGCGCCAGGAGCTCCAGCGCACCGGCGACTCGGGAGAATCGATATGGCGGTACCTTCGCGTTACATCCTCCACCAGGGGCCGATGCTCGGCGCCCTTGCCCGGGCGGCTTTCGTCGCCGTCAAGAGCGCGTCCGGGCAACCCAACCAAGCGCCGGCCGAGGTTCCCGGCCCGATTGTTTCGGCGAGGATCCCCCCGCGACCCGCCGACCTGGTTCGCGATTATATTCGCCACGTGGGCGGAGACCCTGGCTGGTATAGGGGCCAGGTCCCTGCGCATCTGTTCCCGCAGTGGGTCTTCCCGCTCCAGGCTCGCGGCATCGAAGGGCTCCAGTACCCGATCCAGCGTGTTCTCAACGGAGGCAGCCGCCTGCAGATGAACGCGCCTCTTCCACTCGGCGAGCCCTACGAGCTCAAAGTGCAGCTCCTCGACATCGACGACAACGGTCGACGCGCCGTGGTTCATCAGCGCGCAACGACGTCGACCTCGACTCATCCAGAGGCGATCGTTTGCGATGTCTACGGCATCGTCCCGCTAGGCGGTGGCGACAAGTCGACCAAGCGCAAAGATGATCGACCTCGGGTTCCGGTCACGGCCAAGGAGCTCGCACGTTGGAAGCTCGGGACTCAGGTCGGCCTGGAGTTCGCCAAGCTCACCGGGGACTTCAATCCGATTCATTGGATTCCGCCCGCGGCTCGTGCCAACGGCTTTCGCAACGTCATCAACCACGGCTTCTCCACGATGGCTCGTGCCATCGAAGGCTTGAACCGTTCGCTTTTCTCCGGCGACGTGAGCCGGCTCGAATCGATCGACGTGAAGTTCACCAAGCCCTTGGTGCTCCCGGCCAAGGTCGGCCTCTACATCGAGGATGACAGTGTGTTCGTAGGGGACGCTCCCGGCGGCCCCGCCTATCTAGTTGGAACCTATTCAGTGAGGAGCTGAGCTCGAATGACGGATCTTCTGCTCGAGAACGAGAACGCGCGAAAACTGGTCAAGACCCTTGGCCTCCCGATTCCTGTGCCAGAGAAACTGGCGCGGGCCAAAGGCCCCTACGAGGAGCGGCCGCTCGACGACAAGAAGGTGCTGGTCTGCGGCGTTGGTGCGCTACAGGGTGTGCTTGCCCAGATCCTGACCAAGGCCGGCGCCAATCCCTGGGTCGTCGGTACCTCGGAAGCCGCCCTGCAGCCTTTTGTCGGCCCCGGCGAGGCTTGGGCGAGGGCGCCGAAGCTCGTGGCGCCTGGGGAGGCGCCGGAAGGCGAGCGCATCGACGCCATCGTGTTCGACGGCACGGGCCTCGAGACTCCCGAGGACCTTCATCAGCTCTACGCCTTCATCCATCCCTGGATTCGCCGGCTCAATCGCTCCGGACGAGTCGTGGTGATCGGTCGTCCCGCCGCCGACGCCAAGAAGCCGACTCATGCGGCAACCCGCGCGGGCCTCGAAGGCTTCACTCGGAGCCTCGCAAAGGAAATTGGCGCCAACGGATCGATCGCGAACTCCGTGTTCGTGCAAGAGGGCGCCGAGCCGCGACTCGACGGGGTGCTTCGCTTCCTCTTGTCACCACGGTCGGCATACATCAGCTGCCAGCCCTTCCACATCACGACTCTTGCCAAGGGCGAAGAGGCGCCGCCGGACACGCACGTGCTGGGCGGAAAGGTGGCGCTCGTCACCGGCGCGGCGCGCGGCATCGGCGAAGCGACCGCCGAGCTCCTCGCCGCCGAAGGCGCGCATGTGGTTTGTCTAGACCGGCCCGCCGATGACGCGCCGTGCAGCAAGGTCGCGCAGCGGATCGGCGGCTCCACACTCCTGGTCGACATCACCGATGTGGATGCGCCGCAACGAATCGCCGCTGAGCTCAAGGAGCGCTTCGGTGGCGTGGATATCGTGGTGCACAACGCCGGTGTGACACGCGACAAGACACTCGGGCGCATGCAGCCCGACGCCTGGGACATGGCGGTCGACATCAATCTCGGCGCCGTCATTCGCATCACCGACACGCTGCTTCGGGACGATGTTCTCAGGCCAGCTGGGCGGGTCATTTGCCTCTCGTCGGTCTCCGGAATCGCCGGCAATCGCGGGCAAACGAACTATTCGGCGGGCAAGGCGGGCATCGTCGGCTTCGTCGAGGCGCTGGCGGCCAAGGTCGCCAAGAAGGGCATCACCGTCAACGCGATCGCGCCGGGCTTCATCGAGACGCGGCTCACCAATGCAATGCCGGTAGCGCTCCGAGAGGTCGCGCGCCGCATGGCGGCCGTAGGGCAGGGCGGAAAACCCGAAGACGTCGGTCAGGCGATCACCTTTCTAGCAACACCCGGCGCCGTAGGACTCAGCGGTCAAACCGTTCGCGTCTGTGGTGGCGCACTCATAGGAGCATGAAGATGGCTAAGAAGAAGAATGGTTGGGGCAAGAAGCGACGCGCAGTCGTCGTAGCCGGCGTTCGGACCCCGTTCGTCAAAGCCTTCGGGAAGTTTCTCAAGCTCGACAGCATCGACCTGGGTGACATCGCCGTACGAAAGCTCCTCGAGCAGACGGACGTTCCGCACCAAGAGATCGACAGCATCGTTTGGGGCGGAGTCATCCTTCCTTCGCACGCGCCCAACATTGCGCGGGAGATTGCACTCGACTTGCGTCTTCCGCCGAGCGTCGAAGGCATGACCTGCACCCGCGCCTGCGCGTCGGGTCTGCAAGCCGTCACACTCGCGGCTGCGGCGATCGAGCGCGGGGAAGCGGACGTGGTGATCGCGGGTGGTTCGGACTCTACGAGCAACGCCGCGCTCAACCTGCCTCAGAAGGCGGTTCACGCGCTCGCCCCGCTTGCCTTCGGAAAAGCCTCCACGCCTGCTGACTATCTCGGGGTCCTGTCCCAGTTGATGCCGATCACCGAAATCCTACCGAAAATGCCCAAAATTGCGGAGCGCACGACGGGCGAGGTGATGGGCGAGTCCGCCGAATCGATGGCGAAACGCAACGAGATCACGCGCGAGGAGCAGGATCGTTTTGCGGAGCGTTCGCATCATCGCGCGGCCGAAGCGATCGCCTCGGGACGTTTCGATCACGAGGTCACCGCAGTAGAGGCGCCGGACGGTTGGGTGCACGCCGACAACCTCGTCCGTGGCGATACCACTTTCGAGAAGCTCTCGAAGCTCCGCCCCGTGTTCTCAAAGGACGGTACCGTCACCGCGGGCAATGCATCGCCTTTGACCGACGGTGCGGCCGCGGTCTTGCTGATGAGCGAGGACAAGGCACGTGCCCTCGGATACAAGCCGCTTGCTGCATTTCGCAGCTGGTCGTACGTCGGTGTCGACCCGGCAGATCAATTGCTGATCGGGCCTGCTCTGGCGATGCCGCAGGCGCTCGATCGCGCTGGGATGGAGCTCAAGGACATGAGCATGGTCGACATGCACGAAGCGTTCGCGGCGCAGGTGCTCTCGGTGACCAAGGCGCTTGCGAGCAAGGGTTTTGCCGAGTTGAGGCTTGGCAGGAGCAAGGCCGTCGGCGAAATCGACGAGGACAGCTTCAACATCTACGGTGGCTCGCTTTCGATTGGGCATCCGTTTGGAGCCACTGGCGCGCGAATGGTGACCACGGTAGCCAACGAGCTGGCGAACAGCGGCAAAGAGACGGCCCTGCTCGGGATCTGCGCGGCAGGCGGCCTCGGGGCTGCGGCCGTGCTCGAAGCGGTCGGCTGAGCGTGCGCGCGGGGGTGGCACTTGCGGTGGTGCTCCTGCTCGTCTGCGCCGGCTGCACGACAAGGGAGCCACAGGGTCCGGGCCCCATCGTCACTTTGGATACCGAGGTCCCCGGCTTGTCAGGGCTCACCTCCGATGATCACGGTGCTTTTTGGGCTCCGGGCGAAGATGGGGGTTCGGTTCTCCGGATCGATCCTGAGACCTTCGGCGTCACCCGCTACCTGGTGGTGGGCGCGCCGCCCGGGACCGATCTCGAGGCCATGGCCTGGGTCGACGGGACGCGATTCCTGCTCGGCACCGAAACCCAAGAGAAGGGCCGGCTCCAGGATGTGCTCCTCGATGGCAGGCTCGACGCCGGAAGATTCGTGGTGACCGCGGTCGGCAAGCTCGAATACGCTCGCTGGCAGCTGACCGCTCCAGATAACCGTGGCATCGAGGGGATTTGTCACGTAGATGGCCTCTTCGTGTTGGCGACGGAGCTCGTGGAACCGCAGCGCAATCGCCGATGGGCACCCCTTGGGATGTTTGATCCGAAGACGCAGGCCTGGACCGCGCACCGGGTACAGCTCACGAGCAAGACAGGGAAACTCGCGGCGCTGAGCTGCAAGCTCATCGGCGAGTCGGTCGTGGCGATCGCCGTCGAGCGCCACTACGGCGTCTCGCGGCTCATTCGTTTCCAGATCCCCAGGGGGCCCGAGGGGCAGTGGATCGAACCGACCCTCGTCGCAGATCTGTCTGAGCTCGTCTCGCCGCTGCCGAACTTCGAAGGGCTCGTCTGGATGGAGGACGGGTCGGCGGTCCTCGTCACTGACAACAAGCACCGGGGTGCTACGGGCGACCCGAGCCGGCTCTACACCATCCCCGCGCGTGTGATTCAATGAGGCCCGCTGCGCTCGCTCTCCTGGTGACCTTTGCTTTCGCGGGAAGCGTTCGGGCCGAACCGATCGAGCTGAGTAGCGAGGTCACCGAGCACGTTCGGGCGATTCACGCGCGCAATTCGGACTTGCTCGACGACGCGTTCTCGAAGATGGGCGGCTCGAGCGTCGCGAGCAAAGCATTTTTGCACTGCTTCGCGGCACCCTACGTCGAGCTCGGCGAATACGAGGCTCTTTCCGAGACCGTCGCGTACTTCGCGAACGGCCGGCGAAACTCCTTCAACCGCGAAAGCCAAGCGGCGGGCGTGAGCTGGAATCTCCGATACGTCCTTGGCGGACGTCCCGCCAGCTTCCGAAAAGAGCTGCAGCTCACTCAGGCACGCTGGGCACTCATCTTGTTCGGCGGCAACGATGCACAAAACGAAAACGAGCGCGTCTACTTGAAGCGCCTGGTGTACCTAGTCGAAGAGCTCGAGTCGATGGGCGTCGTCCCGATCCTCGGTTCGGCACTGCCGAGAAGAAACGCCCACAAGGACCGATGGATTCGTCGCTTCAACGCGATCACCGAAGCGGTCGCCAAGCACTGGTCACTCCCGTTCATCGACTACCACGCCTCGCTGAGCGCCTTGCCGCGCAAAGGACTTGCGCGAGACGGCGTGCACCCGAACGTGCTTGGACACGGTGGCTTGCAGGCAGCCTGTCAGTTGACGAACAGGGGGCTGCGCTACGGGAACAATGTGAGGAATCTGTTGACGCTGGAGATGCTGGACGCGCTGCTGAGGGTCGTGGGCGCGGCGGGCATCGAGAGCGTAGTTGACACAGGCACGGACGCTGGCACTGACACGGACGCTGGCACTGACACGGACGCTGGCACTGACACGGACGCTGGCACTGACGCTGACACTGGCACTGACACGGACGCTGGCACTGACACTGACGCTGGCACTGACACTGACGCTGGCACTGACACTGACGCTGACAGTGACACGGCCCCGGCCCCCGATCCCTTCCCCTTCTCCGATCTCATCTCCAAACCCAGTCTTCCCCCCTCCGAGGCCCTCCCCAGGAACTGCGGCGCCTCCAAGTCGGGGTCCCGCTTTTACCGTCATCGGGTCGAGCTTGGCGAGCGTACTCGGCTTCGGGCGTCCGCTTTGGACCTTGCCGGTCATAAGCACCGGGTTTTGTGGGTTCGTGTCAGGGAGGATGGCAAGCGCTGTGTCCGCCGGCGCACTCAGACCTTGGAGGTGGATGCGCAGCCTGGAATGTGGGATCTGATCGTTGAGGTTCCCGAGCGTGCCGCGCAGGAGGGACAGATGCTGATTCTCATCACCCGCAACCCGCGCTGAAGATGTCCGACGCCGAGCAGATACGGATTCACGAGATTTACGAATCGATTCAAGGCGAATCGACGTTCGCCGGCTTGCCTTGCACCTTCGTGCGGTTCTCTCGCTGCAACCTGCGTTGTCGCTGGTGCGACACGCCTCAGGCTTTCGAGGGCGGAACGCAAATGCCGCGTGCCGAGGTCTTGAAAAAGGCCCTTTCGTATGGGACGCCGCTCGTCGAGCTCACCGGGGGCGAGCCGCTCCTCCAGCCGGGCGCGATTCCCCTGCTCAAGGAGCTCTGCGACTCGGGGCGCACCATCCTTCTCGAAACCAGCGGCGAGCGCGACATCTCGGAGGTCGATCCTCGCGTGCATCGAATCATGGATCTCAAAGCGCCGGGTAGCGGGGAGTCTGAGCGAAATCGATGGGAGAACATCGCAGACCTCGGCAAGCGAGACGAGGTCAAGCTCGTCCTGTGCGATCGTGCCGACTACGACTGGGCCAAGGGTGTCATCGAGGAGCACCGCCTCGCGGATCGGGTGAACGCGGTGCTACTCAGTTGCGTCTGGGGAGAGCTCGACCCGAAAGACCTAGTAAAATGGGTTCTCGCAGATCAGTTGCCCGTTCGCGTGCAGATGCAAATGCACAAAGTGATTTGGGACGCGGACGCCCAGGGAGTCTAGAGCAATGCCATTGGACCCGGAATTCGTTGCTGATTGCCCGTACGGCCCGGAAGCGATTTGTATCGACGAGCTCGTCGAGATCGACAAAGAAGCCGGCATCGTGCGTGCGAGAATGACCACGCGCCCCGACCTTCCGATCACTCGCGATCAGCGGGCACACCCGGTGCGTCATCCGCGGCATGTCAGCGGTGGCCTGATGGTGCACCTGACGGGGATACTCGGCTTCATGCACACCTTTTATGTCCTTGACCTTCGTCATGCCGACGGCTGGATCGGCTACGGCGGTCGAATCTACGACGCGCGCTTCGCTGCACTCGCGAAGATGGGATCACCGCTCGAGATGGAGCTCCGCGCCACCAAGATCCGCCAGCGTGAGAACCAGGTGTTCGGACGATACGAGTTCCGCTTCACTCAAGACGACATCTTGATCTATCAGGGCGACCAGGCGGCCATGTGGATGAGGGTGTCGGCGTCATGAGCGCGAAGTCGCAATCCTTTGCCGTCGAAACCCGGGGCAGGGGCACGACCGAGATCACGCGGCAGGTCCAAGACGCGGTCGCGGGCTCTGGCATTTCCGAGGGCCTCTGCACTGTCTTCATCCATCACACCAGCGCCTCGGTGATCATCAACGAGAACGCCGACCGCGATGTGCAGCGCGACCTCGAGGCCTTCCTTTCGCGGCTCGTTCCGGACGGAGACTCGCTCTACGTTCACACGATGGAAGGTCCGGATGACATGCCGGCGCACGTCAAAACCGCGCTCACCCAGACTTCCGTGAGCATTCCGGTCAGCGGGGGCCGCTGCGACCTCGGCACCTGGCAGGGTGTTTTCGTTTGGGAACACCGCCGCCGGGGGCATCGGCGACGGGTCACAGTGACGGTTGTCGGTTAGACGCCGTCCAGGGCAGAATCGCCCCCAGCTAGATCCTTCAGGCCCGAGGCTGAGCCTGCGCGCCGCCCTCGGCGTACATCGCTTCGATGTCCTCGGCGAAGTGATCGTTCACCTTGGCGCGCTTGACCTTCAAGGTCGGTGTGAGCTCGCCATCTTCGATGGTGAGGTTGCGCTTCAGAATGGTGAACTTTTTGATCTGCTCCACGCGAGCAAAGTGCGCGTTCATCTCGTCGATGTGCTTCTGAATGCTCGCCCTGAGCTTTTCGCTCTTGTGAAGCGCGCTCGGATCTTCGCCGTTGGCCGTGGCCCAGGCGGGGCCGGCCTCTGCGTCGATCGTGACAAGCGCGCTCAGGAACTTGCGACGGTCGCCGATGACCACCGCCTCGTCGACGAGCTCGTGATTCTTGATGGCCGCTTCGAGGTTCTTCGGCGTGATGTTCTTGCCGCCCGCAGTGATGATGATGTCCTTCTTGCGGCCGGTGATGTTCAAGAAGCCGTCTTGATCGAAGGCGCCCAAGTCGCCTGAATGCAACCAGCCGTCGCTGAGCGTCGAATCGGTTGCTTCTTTGTCCTTGTAGTAGCCCATGAAGACGTTCGGGCCCTTGACCATGATCTCGTCGTCCTCGGCGATCTTCACCTCGACGCCTGGCAGTGCGGGGCCGACGCTGCCGAAACGATATCGGTCCGGGGTGTTGAAGCTGGTCGGGCCGCTATCCTCCGACTGCCCGTAAACCTCGAGCACGATGAGGTTCAAGCTCGCGAAGAACTCGAGCACCTCACGGGCAATGGGAGCCGCGCCGGTGACGCAAACGCGGGCATTGCCCATGCCTATCGCCGGCAGGAGCTTCGAGTAGATCAGCTTGTCGGCGAGCTGATACTGCAGGCCTTTGGGTCCCTCGGGGCTCTGATTGGCCTCCCAGCCCACCTTCATGGCCCATTTGACGAGCTTGGCCTTCACGCCGGTTGCTTCCTTGAGCTTTGCAGAGATGCCGGCGTGGAACTTCTCCCAGATGCGAGGCACGCCAAAGAAGATGGTGGGCTGCACCTCTTTGAGGTTCTCCGGGACGGCCTCGATCGATTCGGCGAAGTACACGCGGGCACCGGTCGTGATCGGAATGTGCAGCGTGAACATCTGCTCGGCGATGTGCGAAAGCGGCAGATAGGAAAGCGAGCAATCCGCCGAGCTGATCGTGGTGATCTGAATTGCGGTGTTGGACGTCCAGGCCAGGTTCTCGTTGCTCAGCATCACACCCTTGGGCGGCCCGGTGGTCCCCGAGGTGTAGATCAGAGTTGCAAGCGCCTCGGGCTTCAGACTCTCGACGCGGTCGAGGTACGCCTGCTTCTCGACTTCATCGCCCTTCGCCATGAACTCTTCCCAGCTCATCACCATGTCGTCGGCGATCGAAGGACAGCCCTTCATGGTGACGACGTGCTTGAGGTTCGGCATGTTCTCGCGCTCGGCCAGAACCTTCCGCCATTGATCTTGGTTTTCGACGACGATGATCGGCGCATCGGCGTGGGCGACGATGTAGCGAACCTCCACAGGCGAGCAGGTGGTGTAGATGCCTGCCGGCGCGCCCCCGGCACCCATCGCGGCGAGGTCGATGATGGCCCACTCAGGGCGGTTGAATCCGAGGATGCAAACCGTCTGCCCGGGCTCGTAGCCAAGCGCGATCAAGGCGCGCCCGGCCTGCGTCACCTGGTCGGAGTAGGTGCCCCAGTTCGTCGGCTTCCAGCTTCCAGCTTCGCGCACGTAGTACGCAGGTTCGTTGGGGGCTTTGTTCGCCCGTTGCAGGAGTCGATTGGGAATCGTGTCTGTAGCCACAGCGTCACCTCTTGGGTTTCCAGCCGCCCACCGGCCGGGACCGGGCAATATAGGTCAGGACCCTGCCAAATGGGAAGGGCCAGCAGGCGATCCTTGTGCTAAATCGCCCCCTCCACGGAGGAGTGGCCGAGCGGTCGAAGGCGGCGGATTTGAAATCCGTTGTAGGGGCGACTCTACCGGGGGTTCGAATCCCTCCTCCTCCGCCAGTTTGGGGTGTGGCCGTGCCAGTGTTTGGTTACACCGCCCGCCCACCCCCACCCGTAATCCTCCCTGCCGCGCCCGGCGCTTCGCTTGGGCTTGGCGGCGCTTTGCGCCGGGCTTCGCCCTTCGGGCTCGCGCTGCCGCGGGTGGCGCGGGGGGGCCGTGTCAGTGCCAGTGCCAGCGATCATGACTAGGATCCCTGTGCTGGATCAGGTACCGTCGCCGCCTCTTGAGGGAGGCTACATGGCGCTGCAAGGAACGATGCTCTCGCGGATTGAAGGTTGGGCCAAGACCAACCCCGACGATGCCGCCATTCACGATCGCGGACCGGACGGCGCCTGGGTGACCAACACCTGGGCCGAGTACTGGGAGAGCGTGCGGCGGGTTGGGAAGGGGCTCATCGCGCTTGGGCTTCAGCCGGAGGACTGCGTGGCCATCGTCGGTGCCAACCGGCGCGCTTGGGTGATCTGCCAGCACGGGATCAACGCCGCTCAGGGGATTCCGGCTCCGCTCTATACGACGCTCTTGCCGGAGCAAATGGCCTATATCGTGGGCAATGCGCAGTCGAAGATCGTCGTCTGCGACGACGAGACTCAGCTCAATAAGTTCTCATCGATCACCGAAGCGGAGAGCCCCATCGAGCACATCGTGACGATGGATGACCTCGGCTCGACTGACCCTCGCGTGATCACCCTCGACGCGCTGATGGTGAAGGGCGATTCGATCAGCGATTCCGAGCTCGAAGCGCGGCTCGGCGCCGTGACGATGGATGACGTCGCGCTGCTGATCTACACATCCGGCACGACGGGGTTGCCCAAGGGGGCCATGCTCACCCACCGAGGGATCGACCTCATCGCCAACGCCGTGGCCGAGGTGTTTCCATCGCTGATCGAGACGAAGACGCGCAACGTCAGCTATCTGCCGCTCTGTCATGCGGCCGAGCAGGGGATGACCAATTTTGCCGGGCTCATCACGCAGGCGGAGACCTACTACTGCGGCGACCTCACCCAGATCAAGGACTACCTCATGGAGGTGCATCCGACGATTTTCCTCGCCGTCCCGCGTGTCTGGGAGAAGTTCGAGGCTGCGCTTCGCGGGAAGTTGGCCGAAGCGACCGGCATCAAGGCCAAGCTGGCGAGCTGGGCGCGCAGGACCGAGCTCGAGGCCTTCAAACAAGAGGCCGCAACCGGCCGTCCGGTGACGAGCTTCTCGCGCAATCTCGCCAACAAGCTGGTCATCTCGAAGATCAAAGACGCCCTCGGCTTGGATCAGCTGCAAGTGGCGCTCAGCGGTGCGGCGCCGATCTCGGTCTCGACGCTGGAGTTCTTCGCCTCGATTGGCCTGCCGATTCACGAGGGCTACGGGATGACCGAGACGACGGCCTTCGCCTCGGTGCAGCCGTACGGGAAGCTGCGGTTTGGCACGATCGGAAAGCCTCTGCCGGGCGTGGAAGCCAAGATCGCCGACGATGGCGAGATCATGCTCAAGGGCATCAACATGGTGAAGGGCTACCTGCGCCTGCCCGAGAAGACCGCCGAGCTCTATGACGACGACGATTGGATGCACACCGGCGACCTGGGCGCGATCGATGACGACGGCTACATCTCGATCACCGGGCGCAAAAAGGACCTGATCATCACCGCCGGCGGCAAGAACGTTGCGCCCGCCGAGATGGAGGGCTACCTGCAGGCGATTCCCGGCGTCGGGCAGGCTGTGGTGGTTGGCGACCGGCAGCCGTATTTGTCGGCGCTGATCGTGCTCGACCCCGAGGCTCTCCCCGAGCTCGAGGTCGCCTCGCAGATTTCAGGCTTGAGCGACCTCGAAACCGCAGCCCGCAATCCAGAGGTGAAGCGCTACATCGAGCAGGAAATGCAGGAGGTCTGCAACAAGAAGGTCGCCCGCTACCAGACGATCAAGAAAATTCAGATTCTCCCGACCGTGTTCAGCGTGGACGGAGGCGAGCTGACGCCGACGCTCAAAGTGAAGCGAAATATCGTGAACGAGAAGTACGCCTCGGCGATCTCGGCGTTCTACGCCTAGAATCAGTGCAAGTCGCAGCTTCGAACCCCAAGTCCGGTGCGCGACCAGTCCCGCGCCGGACCCAAGTTGGCTCGCTTGGCCGTCGAGCTAGACTGTTGTCGGTAGGCTAGGCTGTTGGCGAGGAACGACTCGTGGGGGGCTTCTTGAAGAATTTCGTTGGCAATTGGCTAGGCATCTGCGCGATGGCCGCGCTCCCGCTCTTAGGATGCAGCGGCTCGTCGGACGGCGGCGATGGCGGCGCAGCAGGGACAGGCGGCGCGGCTGGCACCGGTGGAATTGGCGGCTCAGGCGGCATCGAGCCCGGGGCCGAGGTGATTTGGAGCGGTTCCGGCGACACAGGCCCGGGCGCACCCTGGGTGGGAGATCTGTTTTCACCTCAGCGAGGACGGCAGCACTCTCACGAAGGCCGACAATCCCGAACAGCCTTGTGACACGTTTTCCCTCCAGATCTCGTTTACTGAATGTAACGGCTCGCTTTCCTACATGCCCGATATCCCAGTCGTGGACGGTGCCTTCCGCTTGGCCGACCCGCGTGGATACTTCGATATCAGCGGGACCTTCGACGGACTGACCGCATCCGGTGAGGGGGCCATCCTGGTGGACGGCGAGCTCTGCTCCGGCGACTGGGAAGCCACGCCGCTGGACTGACCCCGAGGCTCCCTCCCAGGCGCAAGTCCTGCGCCTGATTCTTCCTCCGAATCGCATGGCCGATCTCGATCTCTGAGCTAAGGTCGTCGCCGAGAAACGGAGGCTATGGGCATGAGTGAACGAGTCGAAAAAATCCTCGCGAACTACGCAGGTGAGAATCCTGGCGTCATTGGAAATCTCAGGCGACTGATGAACACTGGGCGCCTCGCTGGAACGGGCAAGATCGTAATCCTGCCGGTCGACCAAGGCTTCGAGCACGGACCGGCCCGCTCCTTCGCGCCGAACCCTCCCGGCTACGACCCGGCCTACCATCCAGCACTGGCCGTCGAGGCTGGTTGCAATGGCTATGCGGCGCCGCTCGGCTTCATCGAGTCGATCGCGCACCGGTATGCCGGTGAGCTTCCCCTCATCTTGAAGGTGAACAACAGCGACTCGCTCGGTGGGCCCGACACGCCGTGCTCGGCGCTCACGTCCGCCGTCGATGACGCGGTTCGGCTCGGCTGCTCGGGGATCGGTTTCACGATCTACCCCGGTAGCGGCCTTCGCAACCAGATGTACCAAGACCTTCGGGACCTCATCAACCAGGCGCGCGCCGCCGGCCTGCCGAGCATCGTCTGGTCGTACCCGCGGGGCGACATGCCTAAGGAGGCGGAGACCGCCATCGATGTCGCAGCATATGCGGCACAGATCGCCTGCCAGCTTGGCGCACACGTCGTCAAGGTGAAGCCTCCGAGCAAAGTGATCTTCCAGGACGCGGCCAAGAAGAGCTACGAGAACATCCCCATCGACACCTTGGCCGATCGCGTCAAGCACGTCGTGCAGGCGGCTTTCAACGGGAAGCGCATCGTCATCTTCTCGGGTGGCGCTGCCAAGGGCACCGATGCGGTTCTCGAGGAGATCGGCGAAATCGCGAAGGGTGGTGGCTACGGCTCGATCGTCGGCCGCAACGCTTTCCAGCGGTCTGAGGCCGATGCCGTCAAGCTCTTGCATGACATCATGGATCTCTACGCCGCGCAGGCATAAGAACTGCTCGTTCAAGCGTGACTGAGCCAGCTGTTCCTCTCATCGTGACCGCAGCCTGGGATGCCTACGGGGATCACCGGGAAGTGGTCGAGATGCGGGAGGTGAGCGCGAACGTTTCGACCAACTCGGTGTACCTACTCGTCCTCGACGACGGGCACGCCGTGGTGGCCAAGCGCTCGAGCTACGGCTCGTACGTGCATTTCCGGCAGGACCACTACCGGATTCACGAGTGGATTCACCGGCTCCGAGGGACCCGCTACGCATCGTTCCTGGCGCCGGTGCTTCTGAAGAACGGCGAGGTCTTCACGTATCGCGACGAGGACGAGTGGGTCGTCTTCTACGCGCAGCAGCCGTTCTACGACTTCCTCCCCAAGGTGCTGACCGACGGGCAGATCGAGTCGTTCGGCCAGGAGTTGGGGCTGTTTCATCGAGGGTGTTTGGAGATTTCGAACCGCGTCAGGCCAACCTGGCAGTCGCTCGGTTCGGATGTGGCAAGCCTTCACGATGCGATCGGCAGCTCCGAATGGCGCCGTGAGCGAGGCTTCTCGGATTCGTCCATCAGCTATGTGCGCGCCCACTGCGATGCATTTCTCGGAAATGCCGACCACCTCGGCTACCACGAGTGGACCAAGATTCCCGTCTTGATCGACTGGAACCGCGGGAACTTCTCGGTGGGCATGGACGGGGACGGCTTCAAGTTCTTCTCACGCTGGGACTACGACTGGTTTCGTATCGAGCCGCGGATGCTGGATTTCTATTTCTGCGCCCTCGTCGTTCGAGCCGAAGGCGACCAGACCGCCTTCAGCTACACGGTCGACCCGCTCTTCGACGAGCGGTTCATGAAGTTCTTGCGCGCGTACCACGAGGTTCACCGTTTCAGCAAAGAGGAGCTGCTCTTCCTCAAAGAGTCGTACCGCTTTTTCATCCTGAACTACGTCCTCCGAGTCGGAGAGCATTTCTTTCAGCCAGACATCTGCGGACGCTTGCAACAGGAAGCGGTGCACGACTACCTGCCGAGCTTGGAAATGGCAGACTTCGAGCCGCTGCTCGAGATTTTGTAGACACGCCGCGCTGCTTACGTCGCGATCGAGTCGCTGATGTAGGTTGGGATGATGCCTGAGGTTCTGATCATCAGGTCGGCGGTTTCGGGCAGGGTGTTGCCTGAGAGGACTAGGCTGGTGTCGAATCCGTAGGTGTTGGCGCCGATGATGTCGGTGCGCAGGGTGTCTCCTACGAACAAGACGTCGCGCTTGGTGACGTGCGGGAGCTGCTCGCGGGCGCGGGCCAGGGAGTAGGCGAACATCATCGAGTCGGGCTTGCCGAAGCGGACGAAGGTTTTTTCGGTGATGCTCGAGAGCAGCTCGCCGAGGCTGCCGACTGCGATCGCGATGTCGTTGCCCTTGGTGGGGTAGGTGATGTCCGCATTGGCCACGATGACGGGCACGTTTTTGCGGCGAATCAGGTTGAGCGTCGCGTTCACGTCGCGGAACCAGTCGAAACCCTCGTCGTCGAGGATCACGATCGCGACGATGTTGTCCCTGGCGGTGCAGTCCGAAACCGGGACGGGAATCTTGCCCGCGATTTCGATGTAGTGAGCGGACTCCGGCTTCCCGAGATAGGCGACCTTGCCGTAGGGGATCTGGTGTTCGAGGTATTCGGCCGCGAGCAGCCCTGAGGAGATGTAGCGGTTCGGCGGCAAGAGCTCGCGTCCGGCTTGCTTCGAGTAGCGCTCAGCCATGGACTCCGGCGAGCGGGACGAATCGTTCGTGACGACGAAGACCTCTTTGCCCGAGTCGATCAAGGAGGTGACGACCTGCAGGGCGCCGTCGATGAGCCCGGTCGAGCTCTTCAGTACGCCGTAGGCGTCGAGAAAAATGACAGAGTACTTGTCGGCCGTGTCTCGGAAAGAAACCACATCCATAGGACGGACATATTCGCTTCGCTGCGTAGGGTCAATCGTCGCTGCCGCGGCGTTTCCGAAGGACGAGCAGCACCAGCAGGACCGTCAGAATCGTGGCCACACCGACCACGGCGAGAACCTCGATGAGTCGCATGAAGAAGTGGTCGATCAAGCCCTTTCCGACGTCGTCGAGCTTGGCGGTGGCGGTGAGTAGCTGTGAGTCGAGCTTGTCCATCACCGACACGCGCTCCTGCTCGATGGCCGTCAGAACCATGGCTCGCTCCTCAGCAATCGCGTCAAACACCGCAACGCGCTCCCTCTCCACCGCCTCTAGAAGCGTCGACACCTGCCCGTCCACCGTCCCCTCAAACTCGTCCAAGAAGCCGTTGATGTTCTCCATGGTGACGACCAGCTCGTCGACGGGCGCCTCGAGTCGTTCCTCGAACAGCGAGTTCGTTACATATTCGACCTGCCAGCGCGCCTCGGCGGGCAACTGCGTGGTGAGAATCCCCAGCCGGTCGTTGAGGTCGCGAAATTGGTCCTCGATGCTTCCGACCGCCTTGAGGCCGCCTTGCTTCTCCGCGGGGACCAACGCGGCCAGGTCTGCGCGCGCCGTAGGCCGCATGAAAAGCCGGCCCTCGATCGGATTCTCGTCGGTCCAAGCGTCGACCTTCGCGCTGAGATCTTGGAACGCTTCGGGTTCCATCACAGACGAGGCGGTTTCTCGGATATCGCGCTCCAGCCACTCGGTGGTCTGGATGGCGATGGCCTGCTGACCAGCAAACGCGTCTTTCCCCCACCTTCGGTGAAGTGTTTTCGCTGCTGCCCCGCGAGCGCCCAGAGCTCCAGCATTCCGGCGAAAGGGTCGTGGTCGAACGAGGCGCCGCGCGCCTGTGACGCGGCCCACATCTGCCACTGGTACGCGTGATTGAAGACCTCTAGCTTGTCGCTCGCTTCGACGATGTCCAAGACCGACGTCGATACCAACTGCCCGAAGCGGGCCGCGTACTCGTAGTTGATGGCGCGCAGCTGCGGGACCGTCACATCCCCCTTGGCCATGTTCGCCATGAGCGAGGGCTTGGATGGTGTGGTGCTGCAGCCGAAGACAGAAGAAATCAACACCGTGAGGGTGAGCAGTAAAGGCAGGCGTACAGCGGATGGCAAGCTTGATCTTTCGTTCGGGAGTCAGGCGAGACGGCGCAGGCCGAGTGCCACACCGGCAAGCAAGAGTACCATCCATCCCGAGCCACTGTGGCTTGCAGGCCCCGGGGACGCACTGCAGTTGTCTTTGCCGCGTCGTCTCTTGCGGTTCGGCGAGGCGTCATCGAACTGCTTGACTGGCTTGCCGAGAAAATCGAGGTCTTCTTTCGCGTTTGCGAGCGGCGCGGTCCGGCTGCAGAGGCTGACCCGCATCGGGTCTGCCTCGTCACGGCTGGCGTAGACCAGGTACGTCTCCCCGATCGCGAAGCCGTATCCGCAGGCAGCGCTACTGCCCGCCGTGTGGACCTCGACCTGCTCGCCGACGTCGCCTTTCCAGACCTTCTTCACGCGGAGCGTCACCGCGACGCCACCGAACTTGGTCGCCGTGTTCGGCTCGAGCTTGGTGACCTCGCCCGAGAAGACCGCATGAGAGGAGCTGAGGCCTTCCGAAGGGCTGATCTTCATGCAAGAGCAGGCCCGGGCCTCACTGGTTTGGGTGAAGCTCGCAAGACCGATTAAGAACACGATTAGCCAACGCATGTCGCCTCTTGTAGCACGGCCCGGAGCCCGGTCCGAGGGGGCTTTGACACTGCTTTGGGTGGCGGCTACATAGGCCGACCGCGCGCCTTTTGGGGAGTGGCGGGTCTTGAAATCTTTGCTTCTTGGAGAGGTGGCCGAGTGGTCGAAGGCAGCCGCTTGCTAAGCGGCCGTACGGTGTAGAGCCGTACCGGGGGTTCGAATCCCTTCCTCTCCGCCAGTCGGGGCTCCTGCTTGACGCTCCAAACGGGGCGGCTAGGTTGCGCGCCTCGGGGACCCATAGCTCAATTGGATAGAGCGCCGGTCTACGGAACCGGAGGTTAGAGGTTCGAGTCCTCTTGGGTCCGCTACTCTACGGGGTACACGGTGACGCTGGCTTCGTCGTCTTGGGCGGCTAGGACGGCGCCGCTGATGATCGAGCTCACGAAGAGGCCTACGCCTGTGTAGAACATGGGGGGGTAGCGGATTTGGTCGCCGTAGATGGATTCGGTGCGGTAGTCGATGGAGGCGAACATCATGGCCATGCCTGCGACGGAGCCGGCGACGAAGGTGATCCAGCCGGCTCTTCGCAAGCGGCTCTTGTCGACATAGCGGCCCTCGACGACCGATTCGACGCTGAGGTCGATGGGCTCCACGATGTTGATCGGTTGGCCGCCGTCGAGGGAGAGGGCGAAGCGGTGGCGGCCTGAAAGCAGGGTCGCATCACACGGTGTTTCGCAAATGGGCTGGTAGGCCTTGGTGACGACCTCTCCGTAATACGGGGCGACGCCGTAGCCGACGCCGTAGCCGCCCCAGCCCCAGGCCGGACCGCCCCAGCCGTAACCCATGCCGAAGCTGACGCCGCTGATCGTGGAGTAGCTCCCGCCGGTTTGAAGAAGGAACGAGACGCCGTCGGTCGGCGATTGGAAGTGGGCGGGCACGGGGGTGCCGGAGAGCAGGACCTGGCCGGGTCGCTCGAGGACGACGCCGGTGGATGGCTGCTTGCGTTGCGCCGGAGGTGGTGGCGAGTCGATGACGACGATCGACGAGGGTTGGTCTTTGGGCGGACTCGTCGCTTGCTGGCCGAACGCAGCGGCCGGCTGCACCAGGACGGCGAGCACGAAGAGGGCGATCGAATGACGCATGATTTGCTTCATCGCTACCTAAGACCTGTTGCCCGCCCCAGCTGCAATATAGCGTAAAAAAAGGCCCCGCCACACGTCGGTTACCGCTACCGTTGCTCCCTTCCAGGCCTGGCGGATTTCACGGGCCGACGTTGGCAGGACCATAACGCGGAGCCCCCTAGGCGGGAGCGCCGATCGGCGGAGAGGAAGGGATTCGAACCCCCGGTACCTTTCGGTACACACGATTTCCAGTCGTGCACCTTCGACCACTCGGTCACCTCTCCTGGCGGAGTCCGCCTTCCTGTTCGCTTCAGCCTCTGCTTTTTGGGCAGGGGCCTCTGCGGTCGTCAACTTGTAGGTCAAAGAACGTGGCGGAGAGCAAGGGATTCGAACCCTTGGTACCTCTCGGTACACGTGATTTCGAATCACGCACCTTCGACCACTCGGACAGCTCTCCGCGGCGGAAGCTAGCAAAACGACTTGGGGTGTCAACGAGCGTTCCGAGGCTTGTTCTTGGCACGGATTGCCGCGAAAAACTCGGTCAGAAGCGATCCGCATGCTTCGTCGAGAACGCCCGGGACGCATTCGAAACGGTGGTTGAGGCGAGCGTCGCTGCCGATGTTGTACAGGGTTTGGGTGGCGCCGGCTTTCGGATCATCGCAGCCCCAGACAACTCTCGGGACGCGCGCGTTGACCAGTGCACCGGCGCACATCGGGCAGGGTTCGAGGGTGACGTAGAGCGCTGTGTCGATCAGGCGCCAGCTTCCGAGCCGCGCGGCCGCTTCGCGAATTGCGATCATTTCCGCGTGGCTGGTTGGGTCTTGAGAAGACTCGCGATCGTTGTGGCCGCGGCCGATGATTTCGCCTTCGTGGACGATCACGGCGCCGACCGGGACTTCGCCCTTGGCCTCGGCCAGGCGCGCCTCGGCGATGGCTGCTTGCATCCATTGCTCGTCGGTGTTTGGCTCGCTCATCGTGCGCCGGCCGTTTCGTGGTACCAGGCGGCGAGCGCGCTCAGGCCTTGCTCGCGCGTGACGATCGGCTCGTAGCCGAGATCGTGTTTGGCTCTGGTCATCTCGAATGCGCTCGTCTGTCCTCGCCGGATCACCTGGGTCGGATGCAGAGACGATAGCCCGGCGCGCGCGGAGAACCAGGCCCAGCGATACGGGCCTGCGCGCCGCGGTGGGCTCCAGCCAAGGGCGGCGCCGAGCTCGGTGAAGAAGTCGCGTGACACCGAGAGCTCGGTGTCGACGACGTAGTAGACGTTGCCCGTCGTGATTTTGGTTTCGAGGGAGCAACGCACGGCGTGCGCGAGGTTGGCGATGTACGTGGTCGACATCAGCTTCTTGCCGCGGCCGACGATTCGGATGCCGCGCTCATTCGCTTCGGCCTGCCATCGGGGCAGGTGCGTCGTGTCTCCCGGGCCCCAGACCAGCGCGGGCCGAAGGACCGTAGTTCGGAAGCCGCGCCGACCCGAGACCCGCACGAGCTCCTCGGCACGGAGCTTCGTAGAGGCGAGGTCGCCGTAGGGCCGAGGCGGTGCCACGTCCTCGTTCCAAAACGAACGGGGCCCGTCGTAGAGCGTCACGTCGGCGCAGGAGATGTGAATCAGCCGTCGGCAGCCGGCCTTCCTTGCGGCGTTGATCGCGTTTTCGGTGCCGGCGATGTGCACCCAGCCGAGCGAGTCCGGGTCTGCGGCCGGGTCGGCGATTCCAGCGGCGTGGACCATCGCGTCGCAGCCCGCGGCCGCAAGCGCCAGGCGGTTGGGGTCACCGAGGTCTCCGACGACTCGCTCGACGTCCTGGAGCGCACGCGAGTCACTGCCTTCGCGGACGTACGCGACCAGCTCATGGCCCGCCGCCTCCAAGTGACGCGAGACGGCGCCGCCGATGAACCCGGTTGCCCCTGTGACCAGACAGCGCACGCCCGTCTTGTAACAGGAAGCGACCGGTTCACAAACCGCTAGGCGGCCTTGCGGGAGGGTTTGGCAGGGGCTTGCAGGAGCGCCGCGATGCTGTCCCGCAGCTTGCCGTCCTTCTCGATAGCGTCGCGTGCGTTCTCCCGGCCTTGACCGATGTTCTTGCCCTCAAATCGAAAATAGGACCCGCTCTTCTGGACGACGGACGCCTCGACCGCTCGATCGAGCAAGTCGCCCACGGCGTCGATGCCCTTGCCGTAGCGGATGTCGAACTCGGCTTTTCGGAATGGTGGGGCGAGCTTGTTCTTCACGACTTTGACGCGGGTGCGATTGCCGAGGACTTCTTCGCCTTGCTTGACGGCGCCGATGCGGCGGATGTCGAGGCGTACCGAGGCGTAGTACTTGAGGGCGTGACCGCCCGTGGTCGTTTCCGGCGAGCCGAACATGACGCCTATCTTCATGCGGAGCTGGTTGATGAAGACGATGGTCGTGCCGGTGCGATGCGCGGTGCCGGCGAGCTTGCGAAGCGCCTGGCTCATGAGGCGGGCCTGGAGACCCATGTGCGAGGCGCCCATGTCCCCGTCGAGCTCGGCTTGGGGGACCAGGGCGGCGACCGAATCGACCACGACCAGATCGACCGCAGCGCTGCGCACCAAGATTTCGGCGATGTCGAGCGCCTGCTCGCCGCTATCGGGCTGACTGACCAGCAGCTCCTTGGCATTGACGCCGAGGTTTTTGGCGTAGTGGATGTCGAGGGCGTGCTCGGCGTCGATGAACGCCGCGACGCCGCCCGCGGCTTGGCATTGTGCGATGGCGTGCAGGGTCAATGTCGTCTTGCCGCTCGACTCGGGCCCGAAGACCTCGACGACGCGGCCCTTGGGATAACCGCCGCAGCCGAGGGCTTCGTCCAGCGATGGACTGCCCGTGGGGATGCAGGGCACGCGCTCGGCCTTCTGGTCACCGAGCCGCATCATCGCGCCCTTGCCAAATTGCTTCTCGACGGCTTGTAGAAGCTCGTCGACGGCCTTGAGTGGTTGTTTCATGTGCTGTAGCTCCTTTTCTTCGGTGGTTGCTGCTCGTGATCGCTCGAGCCTCAGACGGGCTCGCGATCCAAGACTCGGTACTGCAATGCCTCCGCGGTGTGAGCGGGGAGGACCTGGGACGCCCCGTCGAGGGCGGCGATGGTGTGCGCGACCCGCAGCGCCTTCAGGTACGCCCGGGCGCTCATCTTCAAGCGCTCGACGCCGAGCTCGAGCAGATTGAGCGCTTCTTGGCTCACGTCCTGCGTGAGAGATTCGAGACTCGCCCGCGCGCCGGCGGTGCTCAGGCGCGCCCTTGCTTGCTCGACCCTCTGCTGCACGGCTCGCGAATCCTCGCCGCGCGTTGCTTTGCGCATCGTGCGAGCGCTGACGCGGGGGACGGCGACTTGGAGGTCGAAACGATCGAGCAGCGGGCCCGAGACTCGGCCGCGGTAGCGCGCGATCTGTAGCTCCCCGCATCGGCAGAAGCGCGTTGGGTCGCCGTGGTAGCCGCAGGGGCAGGGGTTCATGGCGGCGATGACCATGGGCTCGGCGGGGAGGCGCACACGCTGGCGCGCTCTCGAGATCACGACCTCGCCTTCTTCCATGGTCGTGCGCAAGGTTTCGATCGCGTCTCGCCGGAACTCCGGGAGCTCGTCCAGGAACAAGACGCCTCGGTGAGCCAGCGTCAGTTCGCCCGCGCGGATCGGCTCGCCGCCGCCGACGATGGCGGCTGCACTGGCGGTGTGGTGCGGGGCGCGGAAAGGCCGCTGCCGGCCGAGCAAGATCCGCGGCGAACGAAGACCTGCCGAGCTCGCGATCGTGGCGATTTCGAGGGCCTCTTCGGAACTGGGCGGCGGCAAGATGGAGGGAAGGGCTCGGGCGAGCATCGTTTTCCCAGCGCCGGGGCTTCCGATGAGGAGCATGTGGTGGCCGCCTGCCGCGGCGATTTCGAGCGCGCGGCGGGCTGCCTCTTGCCCGCGAATGGCTCCGAGATCGCGTTGGGGCTCGCTATCGAGGCTCGACTCGAGCGCCGCCGCCTCTCCGGTGACATCGGGAAGCGGCGCCTCTGCACTGAGCCAACGAACCACGGCGCCCACGTGCGGGGCGGTGAGCACCGACACGCCGTCGACGAGCATCGCTTCGTGACGGTTGCCTTCCGGGATGATCGCGTTTTGAAGACCAGCCTGGCGCGCGCTGCGGAGCAAGGCGAGCACGCCGCGCACCGGACGCAGCTCCCCCGAGAGCGACAGCTCGCCGATCAAGAGCGTGCTCGACAGGAGCTCGGTGGAGACGCCTTCACAAGCCGCCAAGACTGCGGCGGCGATGGAGAGGTCCAAGCCGGCTCCGGTTTTTGGAAGGTCGCCCGGCGCCAAGTTCAAGACGAGATGGCGAGGCGGGAACGCAAAGCCGATCGATGACAAGGCGGCGCGCACGCGAATACGGCTCTCGCGAACGCCGCGCTCAGGGAGGCCGACGATGTCGAACCCAGGCAGGCCCTCGCCGAGGCGAACCTCGACTTGAACGGGATTGGCTTCGATTCCGATGAGGCAGGCAGCGTGCGCAGTGGCGAGCATGCCAGGATGGAGAGCACGGAGCGTGCCAGGGGCTGGGGTAGTGAGATTGGGTAGTTGCGGGCGCTTGTTTGGCGGGGAAGTAGGTTGCCGTCAGCGCCCGCCAGCGCCAGCGCCAGTGCCAGTGCCAGTGCCAGTGCCAGTGCCAGTGCCAGTGCCAGTGCCAGTGCCAGTGTCAGTGTCAGTGCCAGTGCCAGTGTCAGTGTCAGTGTCAGTGCCAGTGCCAGTGCCAGTGTCAGTGTCAGTGTCAGTGTTTGGCTTGGGCGTCACTGTTCGACTTGTGCTGCCGCGGGTGGTTGGGGGGCGGGTCTTGGGTGGGGTGCCTGGCATGGTTTAGTTACACCGCCCGCCCACCCCCACCCGTAATCCTCCCTGGCGCGGCGGTCGCTGCGCTCCGCCTTGCCGGCGCCTTTCGCGCCGGGCTTCGCCCTTTGGGCTCGCGCTGTCGCCTGCTTTCTTGGGAGGCCGTGTCAGCGTCAGCGTCAGTCCCCCCGGACCCACGCCTCCGTGACGTCCCAAAGCCGACCGGCAACCCCCGCATCGCGGGCGTCTTCCCCGGGCTCCCGCGGCTGGCACTCCGTGAAATAGATGTCGCCCCGCAGGCCCGGGCGGGTGGCGCAGTGGATCTGCGTTTGGGCGCCTTCGTCCGGTGTCTTTAGGAAAAACGCTTCGATGGGTGACATTGCGCTCCGTGCCTTCTCGATGAAGCCGGTGCCTTCGAGGCCCCTGTCCGCAACTCGGGTGAACACCGCGCCCGGATGCAGGCAGTACGCCTGTAGATTCGATCGATCCGCGTAGCGACGCTGGAGCTCGGAGCTCATGTGCATCAGCGCGAGCTTGGAGTTGCCGTAGGCGTTCCAGGAGTTGTAGGGGCGCGTGGCTTCGAACATGTCCTCGTTCGAACCCTTCTTGTAGAGATGGGAGCCGACCATGACGATGCGGGCGTCGCCCGTTTGTTCGCCGGTTTTCTGGAGCAAGGGCAGCAGCAGGTGCGTGAGGTGCGCGGTGCCTAGATAATTGACGCGCCAATGGGTCTCGAAGCCATCGCTGGTCAGGCGAGGCGCTTTCCACTTGGACAGCAAGTCCAAATGAACGCCCGCGTTGTTGACCAGGACATCCAGCTTGTCTCCGTGCGTCTCGGTGAACCAGCGCGCGAATTGCTCGACCGAGTCGCGATCGGAGAGGTCGAGCGAATGGCCTACGACTCGCGCACGGGCCTCGTCGCCGGGGAGCTGGGCGCGCAGCTGCTCGACGATCGCATCGCTGTTCGAGCGCGTCGTTACGACAACAGTGGCTCCCCATGCGGCGAGCGCGTGCGCCGTGGCGAAGCCCAGAGAGCTCGGACCGGTTCCAGTGACGATCATGACCTTGCCAGCCAAGTCGACGGGCTCGGCGTAGGTCGTGCGAACGAAGAGTTTGCGGATTGTGGAAGTCATGGTGTTCTAGAAGCGCTCCAATGGGGTTGCCGGTCGCTATTGCTCGAGGACGCGCCGTCGAAGGTCCTCGTTGAAGCCCTCGTATGAGGGGCCGCCGAGGTTTGAGCCGAGGAGTCGGACGACGAGCGGCGCAAGAAGCCCTGAAAACGATTCACCGTGACGGAAGCGCGTTCGGGTTCCGCCGTCGAGCGGCTCGAGGATGAAGAAATGACTGCCGTAGGCCAGGCCCTTGGGGCCCCCGTGCCAGCGAAGCTCGCGCGGCTCGTCGACCTTCTGAAACACGACGTTCGCGCCGGTGGAGACGCCGAAGAGTGCAAACTCGATCCGGCCTGGGCCGCCGACGATGGGCTGGCCGCGGAGCTGGAAGTGCTGGCTCCATTCGTCGTGACGGCCGACGTCGATGAGATGCTTCCAAACGGCGGCGGGGGGCGCGTCGATGACGATTTCGGTCTCGTATGTGGCCATGGTGTGCTGCGAGCTCTCGCGGTGTGGGGTGTGAGGGTTTGGCAAGCGGGCCGCTCTAGAAAGGGAGCGCGCCCTTGAGTTTGGCGTAGCCACGGAGGAAGGGTTCGATGCTCAGCTCGCGGCCGAAGTAGCTGAAGTCTTGGACTTCGAGATAGATGGCGTAGTCGGCGCGCGAGTCGAAGTAGCGGAAGTCGAAGGAGAGGGCCTTGCCGAAGGACACACCACCTTGGACGACTTCGGGGTAGCCGGCGTTTTCGATTGAACGCGCGAGCTCGTTCATGCCGCGCTGGTAGATGCCGACGTGATGGAAGACGATGTCGGAGTCGACGAGCTCTCGGGCGTAGTGCTGGGTTCCTTCGCCCGGTCCGAGGAACTCGACTTGCCGATCGCCTGCGTAGCCGAGCGCGACCTCGAGCTTGCAGTCTTTGATGTGCTCGCCGCGTTCGACCCAGTTGGGTGCTGGGATCGTCGCGTGCAAAAACGGGCCGGCGCCCAGGGCTTCGGCGCGCTTGACACATGCAGCTACATCGCGGCAGGCGATTGCATACTGCTGCGGGAACTTGAGACCGAGCTTGTAGAAGACATCGCGCGGGATCTGTTCTTCGACGTGGGGAAGCGTGAGCTCCTTCAGCAGGTCGTCCAGCACGCGGTTGCTCGTCTCCATTTCGTCTCCCTAGAAGTAGCTCTTCGCGGCTTTGAGGGCTCGGCGAAAGGTCGTGATTGCACGGTAAGCGTCGGGGAGGCGGGGCTTGTTGCCCTCGGCCAGGGCGTGGTGACGTGAGTGCGCGAGGATGACCGGCGTGAGCGTCGGTCCGATGTACTTCATGAGGTGCCGCGCCGGGCCGAGCTCGGCAGACACTTCTTCGAAGTACTGGGCCGCATCGCGGCGCTGGTAGTCGAGGATCGCTTGGGACTCTTCGGAGTCGACCCAGTCGGTCAGGAACAGAGCGTCGCCGAATGCCGACCTCGGCAGGGGAGGGATCCCCATGGCGCCGAAGGCCATGTTCATGAAATCGCGATACCGATAGCGGTTGTGTTCGCCGCCACCGAGGCAGAGCGTGCGGCCGGTGATTTCGTCGACGACGAGCGAATTGACGATGGCGAGGGCCTGGTCCTTGGGGTGCGTGAACTCGACTCGCATGTCGGGGTGCATGTCGAAGACGAAGGGGGAGAGGGCGCCGGGTGCGACCGGTGGGGTCATTGCGATGCGGAAGATGACGAAGTCGAGGTTCGACGCGCGCAGCATCGACTCGCATTCCGCTTTTTGACGCGAGTAGTTGTCGCTCGGGGAGACTTCTTCGTCGGCGCGCCGCGGGCCGTCGACCTGGTCGTTGCGTCCCCAAATCGCCGCGGTCGAGGTGAAGGTCAAGCGGGGTGGGCTCGCTTGGGCTTCGCAGGCCGCGATGATCGAGCGGGTGGCGACGACGTTGACGGCGTACCCGGCTCCCTGGTCGACGTCGGTTCCGGGCGGGACCATCGCTGCCAGGTGGATGACGTGGTCGACTCCCTCGACCGTTTCGCGAACCAAGGACTCGTTGCAAATACTGCCGAAGCGCATCTCGACGCAGTCCGCCCAGCGCGAGGCGGCCTTGCGACCCGCGGGCGTATCCAAGTCGACCGCCCGGACCGCGTAGCCCCGCTGCGCGAGCAAGTCGACGACGTTGGCGCCGATGTTCCCACAGGCGCCGGTGACCAGAACCCGCTTCATGCGATCTCCTTCTTGAGCTGTTCGAGCGCGACGTGGAACGCATGGACGGTGCGCTCGATGTCTTCGTCGCTGTGGGCGGCCGAGACGAAGAACTTCTCCGCGGCTTTCAGCACGCCCTGCTGAAGCAGCAGATCCGAGAAGCGGATGTTCTTGTAGAAGTCCGAACCCTTGGCGGAGCGATGATCGTAGGGTTCGTCCTTGGTGAACCAGATCTCGAACACGCTCGGGACGCCCGTGACGCAGGCTTCGATGCCCGCCTGCGCAATCGCGTCGCGAAGGCCCGCCCGAACCCTGGTTCCGACCTCGTCCAAGCGCTCGTAGACGCCTGGCTTTTCGAGCTCTTCGATGATCGCGCAGGCGACGCTGGCGCAGACCGGGTTGGAGGAGAAGGTTCCGGTCTGCATCGAATAGGGAAGCATTTGAAGCCGCCGCTTCGGGTTGGCGATCGCCATGAGGTCCTCGCGTCCGCAAAGAACGCCTAGCGGGAAGGCCGCCGCTGATCGCTTTGCCGAGCGCACAAAGGTCGGGCGTGACGCCGTACGTAGCCTGCGCGCCGCCGAGCCCCATGCGAAAGCCCGTCACGACCTCGTCGAAGATGAGCGGGATGTCGAAGTTCTCCGTGACGTCGCGGATGCCTTGCAAGAAGCCGGGCCTCGGCTCGAAGGTTCGCTGCACCGGCTCGAGGATGACCGCCGGCGAGCTCGTCGCGATGCTTCGCGATGATCGCGGCGGTGGCTTCGAGGTCGTTGAAGGGCGCGATCAGCACTTCGTCGCTCAAGGACGCGGGGGATGCCGTGGGTGTTGGGGATCTGCCTTTCGGAAATGCCGGCGAGCCCATCGTCCACTGATTGCTCATCATCGCGTAGTCGTTCATCCCGTGGTACGCGCCTTCGAACTTCAGGATCTTGTCGCGCTTGCGGTAGACGCGCGCCAGGCGCATCGCGAAGAAGGTCGCTTCGCTGCCGCTGCTGTGCAGGCTGAGCATTTCGGCGCAGGGCACGTGCTCGATGATCTTTTTGCCGAGCTTGATGGCGTGCTCGTTGATGATGAGGTGCGAGGTGCCAGCTTCGGGGACGGTTCGAAGCGCTTCGAGTATCGCGGGATGCGCATGCCCGAGCACGTGCGGCCCCGAACCGAGCAGGTAGTCGATGTATTCGTTGCCGCTGACGTCCCAGATGTGGCTGCCGCTCGCTTTGCCGACGCAGAAATTGAGATCGGGGTCGAAGGTGAGGCAGCGCGTCGAGGTCGGGAAGAGCCGCTCGGCGTCGGCGATGAGGGCGCGCTCTTTGTCGCTTCGTTCGATCATGCGGCGCCCCTCTCTCGCTTTTTCGAGGACTCGCGGGAACTGCTCCAGGTACTCGGCGTAGCGATCGTGAATCTGCGCAGGCGACTGGCCGAAGTCGTCGCGGGTGTAGTTGTGCGTGCCGAATTGGCCCGGCTTGTGGGTTTCGCGCCAGGCGGTGAGGGCCGTCTTGGCGCGCTCGGAGAACGGCTGGTCGAACTTCGCGTACGCCTTGGCGACCTCGCCGATCGGGTCAGCCATGAAGTCGTCGAAGTAGATGTCGTGGAACTGATGCTCGCGGCCTTTGCGAAGGCGCATTCCGTTTTCGACGGCGCGCGCCCAGGCTTCTTTCTGCTCGATCGCGATCCGCGGGCCGGTCGAGATCGTGTTCAAACAGCGACCGAAAGTGCGCGCAGAGGCTCACGTACGAGGGGAGGACATCGGCAGGGTCGCGATGGGTCCAGATGATGCAGGCGTCCGGGTAGGCTTCGAGAAGTGCGTCGAGGTTGCGCATGTGCACCGGGTACTTGAGGAGCCAGCGCTTGCCGTCCGGCTCGTACGAGCCGATGAGCTGCATGATGCGCTTGTGCCGCTGGTAGGTCTCGCGGTGAACGGTGTTCATGTACCAGTCGGAATAGGTGGGCACCGTCGAGACGACCTCGAAGCGATCGTCGCTGAAGCTTTTGCCCGAGGATGCGGCCCGATTCGTCGGGGCCGTCGGGCATCATGAAGTGAATCGACTCGAGCATGCTCTTGCCGGCCTGGTACATCATGTCGAGCTCGATGCGCGCGTGCCGAAAATCGGTCGCCGCTTCCCAGTAGGCGCGGGGAGGGCGGGGCTGCGGATGAAGGGCGAGCCAGTACTGAAGGCACTGCATGTCCGGGTTGGCGCCCATCAAGTAGTGCAGGGCCGTGCTTCCGGTGCGCACCATCCCGGTGATGATGATCGGCCGCTCGATCGCGATATTGGCCGAGTCGGGCCGCATTTCGAACCAGCGTTCGGTGTGCAGGCGGGCGGCAAGCAGGCCCACCGTTTGGTAGACGGCGGTCATCTTCCCGGTCGTGTGAAGGCGCGCCTCGTGGTCGTAGGAGTAGAGCAGGCGCCGAAGCCCTTCGAGGTAGCTCGGGTCCCCGAACTTGTCGTAGCCATCGACCCCGCGAATCGCGATCTCGTGAAACTCCTGCTCGCGCGACGCGAACGACGCCCGGCTCAAGGGATTGAAGTTGCCGAGCCCGCTCATCGTTGGTCTCGCTCCGGCCACAGGAACCGCACCGCGGGAGTGAGCGCCGCGCGCGCCGTGCTGAGCGCCGCTTCCTTCACGCCGCCCGGTAAGAGGCCGAGTCGGAGCTGGAGCGCATCGTCTTCGAAGCGCGAATGCCAGTCACGCCGAGGTAGCTCGTCGCCGCCGCGAGAGCCGCTTTCAAAATCTCATCGCGCTCGATCGCGGGAGCCTTCATCAAGTCGATGACCAGGTCCTGGCCTTCGGCCGCGACGACCATGTCGGGGAGCGAGACCATGTTGCCGATCAGGGTCGCCGGGTGCTCCGTGTCGATCATGCCAGTGCGAATCGCATCCGCGAGAGGACCCGGCGCGTCGTCGGTCGTCGAGAGCGCGACCTCGCTCAGCCGGATGCGTACCGTTCGTTGCTCGCCTTCGACCCGCACACCCTCTGCATCGATGCGGGCAGCGAAGTGAATCGGTGCGCCTAGCGCGTGAGCCTTGCCTTCGAGACGCAGGCCCGGGCTCTCCGCTTCGATCGTGAGCGAGACCTTCTCGAACATCGGACCGAGGCGACTGCGAATCGCGCTCAAGGGAATCGCGATTCGGCCGCCGAGCGCGCCTGTCACGAACCTCAGCGCCTGCCGAGCGTCGAATGGGGGAGAGGTGGGCATCGGGCAGCCGCAACAATGACACGGAATCGTGCCCGGCTCACCCGCTAAGGGCGGCTCTAGGAATCAGTGTCTAGACGGACACCCGATCCGGACGATCGCGATCTGCAGGATGGCCGCATGCCATCGGTGAGAGCGTAGAACGCGCGACCGGTACGACAATTCTCGGCGCCACGCTCTGAAGCAACCGACTCAACCCTCAGTTTGCCGCGGCCGGACATTGAGGCGCGCCGAGCGAGGCCGGGTCTGACGCGTAACTCGTCTGTGATGTGGGCTTCGAACGCCGCATCCACGCATTCGAGGCGACCGATCTTGCCCGCCGCAAGGGCTTCAGTCTTTCTTCCTTCGCTTTGGAACAGCGCCAACCACGGTCGGATCTTTCCTTTCGTCGGTCGAGTAAACCGTCGCATGACGGCTGAGCGTCCCAACGCCGAGGAGCCAGGCAAGCGTTCGCTTCATCGCCCGAGTTGGCTAAGCGCACGCGCACGGGCTTCGCTCCACTCGGGGGCAGGGGCGCCGGGGTGCGCCGTTTAGCAGCAGCGAGGCCGCTACAAGCGGGCCCTTGGCGATGAAATGGATTGTGCCGAGTGCCTTCACCGGCACAATGGCACGCATCGCACGCTGACCAGAGGCGTTGGATGAGCTCCGCGTGGCTTTGTATCACCGCCAACGTCGGTCGGATCTTCTCTTCCGTTCCCGCTGGGTCACATCACCGCCAGCCTCGGCAAGATCTTTAAAGTACTCTGCACCTCAGATCACCGAGACCGAACGGCAACCGCGCGCAATTTCCGTTTCGGCATTGGGCGTGGGTCGAGCATAAAGCAAGCAAGGGAAGCCCGCAGAGGCCCGCGTTCGGACCGCCTTCGAGGCCACAGACACCGCTTTGGCATGCTACGTTGCGCGTGCACGGAGCATAGTTGGGAAGCGAATAGGGCTCGGCGCACAAGAGCGCGTTGCAAACACCGCCGCAACAGGAACTGTCGTCTCCAGCGAGGCACACTGCGCCATTGCCTTTACAGTCGAAATTCACGGCACAGTCCCTGAACGCAGAAGCCGCTGCAACACGCGTCGTCGTTTCCAGCGAGACACGCGATCCCGGTGGGTTTACATGCGTCGCACCGCAGCACCGGATTAAGGCCGCTTGGAAAGCCGCAGACGCCGCTGCAACAGGTACTGTCATTATCCAAGAGGCACAGTTTGCCCGAGGGTTGACAAGTGGAGCAGGTCGCCTCGTAGCAGACGTCGCTGCAACAGGCAGTGTCAAGCGCGCAACCTTCGCCCATGCCTTTGAGATTTTCACAGGTAGAAAGGTTGTGTTTTGCTTTGGTATTTTCAGCGAACTTTTCTACTTGTGAGTCTCTTACCCCTGAAGGGTTTAGGTCTGGACAGCCTACTGTAGAGCCTGTCCAAAACGAGCCAACGTTGAGGGCGGCTCCGACGTAAATCGTACGATAGAGGTCCTCCAACCCCGGCCAGTCAGCCGGATCGTTTGTTTCTGAGATAGGAATGGGTGTCCCGCCACGCGTCAGCTTTGCGTATTCCAAACCGTAACGTACGACGCAAAGATGAACGTTCGGAACGAGTTTTGATTCAGGATACCAAGTGGACCACATCGGTACCTCATAGGCAGCGTCGTGGTGCAAAGTGAGAGCGTCCATCGGATCCATTGGACCATTCTCTATGGCCCAGTCCCACTCTCCAGGTAAAGGTTGCTCCCCACCGGCGAAGTATCCGTAATAGTCGGTTATTTCCATAAAATCAGTCCTATTTGGGAAACAACGATGTCCTGGTTCCGCGTTGTCCGCAGTGCATTTCGCAACCTTAGCGGCGTGAATCAGAGGCGTGGTCCGTTCGGGTGGGACGGGCACATCCACGGCCAGTCGGAACTGAGTGACACCCGGACCGTAAGCTTCCGTTGTGTTTCTCCACTCACCGAAGATGCCTTCCTTGATGCGGAGCGTGCCATCCACAAGCAGCGCACCAATGTAATCTTCTTGGAGTTGTATTCGTTTCACACCCGCTGATACAAGGGTCCATGGGCCGTCGATGCCGTCCTTGACTTGGAAGTCGCCGGTATCGAAGAGCTGACCGATCCGGACCTCGTCGTCGTCCATGATCTCCATTGCAAACTCTGTGACACCGGAGCCGGTGCCCCGCCACGTCCCAGCGATGCCCTGCCGGTAGCGGAACAACCCATTGTCGTACAGCACACCAATATAGTCGCCTTTCATCTCGAATTGGCGCACACCAACGGGCTGGGTTTCCATCGCGGTCCAGTTACCAGCGGTGATGGCTTCTTTCAGCCAGACGGTGCTGGCGCCGGCGTTATCGGTGACGACTCGGCCCATGCGGACGGCGCTGTCGCCCCCGACGATCGCCATCGCAAATTTTGTGACACCGGAGTTCGGGTTGCTCAGCACATGCCACGGCGCGTTGATGCCTTGTTTGACGATGAACAGCCCATTGTCATACAGCACAGCAATATACTCGTTTTTCATCTCGAACTGACGCACGCCGCCAGCGGCGCGGCTGTCTATATTGCTCGGATCGCTGAAGATGCCGTCTTTCACTCGGACCGTGCTGACGATCCCGTCGTCGACTACCCATCCGATTCGCTTGCCTTCGAGTTGGAAATGGGAGGCGTTCCCGAGGGCGAGCACGGTCCACTCTTCATGGCGGTCCAGCACGCGAAACGTGCCCAGCCCTTCGGACATGTCGCTCAGAACGCCGATCCGATCGCCGTCCCACTGGAACTTCGCAACGTTTGGATAGCTCCACGGTGTCGTCGGGTCGGGTGGATTGGGAAACTCGTCGTGAAAGTTGGTGTCGTTGTTAGAAAGTTCGCTCTCGAAGTCGGCGTCAGGCGGAAAGTTGGCGGCTGTCGGACACACCTTCCAAACATTATCTGGGATTTGCAGGCAGTACATATCCTTCGCGACCTTGAGCTCTCCATCCACGAGCAGCGCCGGTGCATCATCGGAGCGGGCGAACCAGACCGTGTAGAGGGTATCGGCCAGTTCGGCCCTACACTCGGCCTCCCCCAAGCCAGTAGCCCAGCAAAGATCGAGGACCGCGCTCTCGACTTGCGATGTCACCGTCAGCGTGGTCGTGGCATCTTTGCCGTCGGCCGTGCCTGTGACGACGGCCATGCCGGATGAAACGGCCGTGACGAGCCCGCTGGCGTCCACACGGGCCACGTTGTAGTTCGACGACACCCACGTAGATTGTGAGCCAGGGATCGGGTTGCTGCAAGCGTTCAACGCCGATGCCTGAGCTGCTGCCGATGTCCAATTCGATTTGCATCCCAGAAATCAGGCGCCACCGTGACCGACGCCACGCCGCCCTGATCGTCGACTAGGCCATTGCATTCGTTGTCGACCCCGTCACACAACTCCGGGCCGCCGTCGGGAAAACAAACGCAGAGCCCCCCGCTACAGAAGCCATTGCTCCCCAACGAGGTCACATCTGGTGCCGTCTGCGAGGTCTGTGTAGTAGCAGCCGCCGTCGGCTGGATCACAGACATCCGTCGTGCACTCTTGGCCGTCGCTACAGTCGACGCCGACGCACAGCATCGCGTCTAGGCACGCGCCCAATTCACACATGCCGGGGAATCCGCCGAAGTCACACGCAGTGCCCTCTGTCTCGTTGGCGTAGAAGCAGGAGCCGTCGGCACGATCACAGAGGTCCGTCGTGCACTCAAGGCCGTCGCTACAGTCGACGCCGGCGCATAGCATCGCGTCCTCGCACGTGCCCAATTCACATATGCCGGGGAATCCGTCGAAGTCACACGCAGTGCCATCTGTCTCGATGGTGTGATCGGCGCAGGTTCCGTCGGCAGGATCACAGAGGTCCGTCGTGCATTCAAGGCCGTCGCTACAGTCGACGCCGGCGCATAGCATCGCGTCTTCACACATGCCTGCTGCACACACGCCGGGGAGTACGCCGAAGGCACACGCTACTCCTTCCATCTCGTCGGGATTAGAGCAGGTACCATTGTCGGGATCGCATACGTCCGCAGTGCATTCGTTGCTATCGCCGCAATCGTTGGTGCACGAAACGAAGGTCATGATGTAGGTGTTGACCGCGCGACCGGGTGGGAACACGCCCACATACAGCGAGAAACCATCCGGCGGCAGATCGACGGTGACCTGGCCGCTTCCCACTCCGATGGTCCCGCTGGCGAGCATCCCGTCGCCGTCCGGCACATACCAGGTCAGTCTCGCCTACGTGTCCATCGCGTCGGCCCTGACCGTCACAGTCGTCACGCCCTCGGGAATCCCCACGTCGTAGACGCGGACCGCCGAGTCGAACCAATGCGGTTCTCGCCGAACACCTCGACCTCGAGCGATGCCAATCGCGTGTCACCCGTCGGCGTGCAGACAATGCCGCTGGAAGAGATCAGCAGGGGCGTGAGGAGCGCCCAGAAGAGGAGCCTGGGAACGGTCGTGACTAGAAAAGATTCGTGACCAGTCATTTTCTTTCCTTTGGCGTCGGCGCCTACATCGGGATTTGCACGATTCAGTCGTCACGATGCCCGGTCGGCCCGATTGCGCCTATCGGGCAGCGCCTGATTTCGCACTTCCATTTGAGCCGTTTCCGACTTCAAGAATGCCGAGAGGCCGCGCCGTCGCGGATCACTAGTAGCGACGCCAAAGCGCGCGAGCGCTACATCCAGAAGCAAATGAGCCACTACTTCTCAGCCTCAAAGACTTAAGGTCGGTAAGCCGCGACTCAGTCGTCGCTGAAGAAGAAGCCCTTCACGGCGCTCGCGAAGCCTTCGACCTTGTCGCCGAGTTCCGTGGCTAGGTAGGGCCGCGCTTATCGGTCACCGAGGCCAACAAGTTGTGTGACAATCCTACTTTCTGCTCAACCTGGGTCAGATCTCTTCCTGGTCAGATCTCTTCACACTCGGTTTCTCCGCTCATACGGAGCGTCTCTGACGAGTGCTTCTTCAGTTGATCGGACACGAAATGAGGTTCGCGTCCAGCGTGGGCATGATGACCGCGTTACCCTCGAGACCCCCGAATACAGGGTCGCAGGTCTCGCCACCGGGGCAGTCTGCATCCACGAGACAACCCTGGAACGTCGCCGAACAGATACCCCCTTGTTCGCCCATCGCGCACGTGAAGGGAACAAAGAGGGCACCCGCAAGGTTGGTCCGGATGCCGTTCGGCGGCGTGGGGTTCGAGTAGATCGCCGGGGGAAGGTCATAGGAGCCGTCAGGCATGATCGATTCCTGACAGTCAGGCGTGGCCGACGGGCATGTCACGAGCCCGGGCACTCCTTGGTCGGCCCATCCGAAGAGGACGTCTCCGCTTGCGTCGGCGGTGAAGGTACTGCTGGCCTCCAGCATCGGGAGCAAGAGATCTCCGGTGACGCAGAACTCCGGTGGGTTGGTGATGTTGCACTGCGCGCCGGCGCCATCGCCGAAGCCCTGGCCGAGATCGGAACAGACTCCACCCGTGGTGCAGTCTTCCGAGCGCGGAACGCCCGCGATAAGGACCGGGTCCTTGCACGGCGGGACTATGCAGTCGCCATCCACGGTGCAGGTCTGGTCCGGGGGGTAGGTGCAGAACGAGGTCAGACCTGGGACGACCGCCGCGGGATCGATTCCGAGCAGCACGTCCGGTCCGGTGGCACCGGAACGGATCTGCACGGTTGCGGCGAGGTCAACGATCTCCATTGTTGCGACACCTCCGGGAACAATCTGCTGTAAAATATCCAGGAAGGGCTTCGGGAACACGGCAACGCCATCGAAATCGGCCGTGAACATCTCGTCCCCGGTGATGGCTGCAGGTACACTCACGGTCAACTCCCAAGGAAAGGGGAACTGGCCGTTGGTGATGTTCCAGGCACAACCCATGATGACGGTTTGCGTTTGCGGCATCGCATCGCTGCCCGTCTGGACGAAGTTGCAGCTGTCCAAGGGGGCGAGCAACGTGCAATCCGCCTGACATCCGTCGCCGTCGACGTTGTTGCCGTCGTCGCACTCCTCGCCGGCCAATACGTTGAGAACCCCATCGCCGCAGGCCACCGCGGTGCAGTCGGCGTCGCAGATCGCGCTCTCGCCGGTATCGTCGCATTCCTCGCCCGTTTCGATGAGGCCATTGCCGCATTGCGCAGGCGCCGCGCAGCCAGGCTCGCAGAGCCCGGGGCCCGTGCCGTCGTTGACGCCGTCGTCGCAGATTTCGCCCGCCGTCACGTTGATCGTCGAGTCACCACAGACGGCGACCGTACAGTTCGTATCACAGGTGGCGCTCTCCCCGATGTCGTCGCACTCCTCGCACGCTTCGGTGATTCCGTCGCCGCAGACAAAGGGACCGCCTACCGGCAAGCACAGAAGTGCAGAGTCTGGCGTCGGGCTGGCGTCGTCGGGCACGCCGACTGGAGGTCCATCAGGGCCGTTGCTGTCGACGCCCATGACGCCTTCCAAGGCGACAGACAGACCGCCACCGCCAATCATCCTGATGCCCAGGTCCCCTACGACGCCCGAGTAGGTCGGAGAGATCATGTTCCATGTACCGTCTAGGTCCTGCGGGGGAACGCCGACTGCAGTCACCGCTGGCGGGTGGTCGGCCCAGCCGAAGAGAGCCTCGGTCTGACCCGAGCTTACCCCGTCCCCTGCCATGTAGGTCGCCCCCACGACGAGGTCGAGCGGAAGCAGCAGACTGCCGGTGACGCAGAACCCGTTGAGTGTACATTGCGTGGCCTTGCCAAGGGAGTCACAGAGCCCGGCCGGCGCGCAGTCAATGCTGGTCGGCAAGTCGGCGAAGCGGAGGCAGGGGTTGAACGAACCTGTCGGGACGCAGTCCGTGTTGCCGCGGCTACCGGGGGTGCCGGCCTCGTCGTTCGCGGGGTCACAGGCTGTACCGGTCAATTGGCATTCGAACGGGACGCTTGAACCCCAGCCGAGAGCCACGTCCGCACCTGTCGCGCCGTCGCCGCGCGTCTGCACGGTCGCCTTGAGATCCACAATGGCCACGTCCAATGAGCCACCGGGAATGACGCCCTGGAACGCATCGAGCCAGAACTCGGCAACCTCCACGGTGCCGCCGAGGTCAGCGGTGAATGGCTGGTTAGCGGTGATCGGGGATGTCGGAAGGACGTTCAAGGTGTAGGGGACGATAGAAATGTCATTCACGATGATGTTGTTGGTTGTGGCCACCGTAATGGTCTTCTTACAGAGATCGCAGCGGTCGACGTCGACGATGTAGCTGTCGAAGGCGCCTTCTGGAGCCTGCACGTTGACGTACAGTTGGCTCTGACCGTTGGGCACGGTGACGGTGACTTGACCCCCGCCGACCCCGATCGCCAATGCTGGCCCGATCGCCGTCCCACCGGCAAACCATCGGTAGGTGGCATTCGAGTTTGGATCCTTAGTCACGACCCTCAAGATCGCGGTGCTGCTGCTCGTCGTGACGGCGTAGCTCGGGTTGGTCGTACTGAAGTTGACGATTTGGTCTTGTCCGGAGACCTCGAGCTCTAGGCTCAAAAGAAAGGTGTCTCCCCGCGCACACGAATAATCGACCTGGAACAACGCGGGGGACATGGCCACCGCGAGGAAGAACGGAGACAGAAAAAATTTGCGCTTCATGACGACCTCCGAACCCCACCGCAGGGTCTCTGAGAATCAGGTGATTCGCTCGCTACACTGCACGGTTGGCCCCATGCCGCCCATCGGGCAGTGCCTGATTTCGCACTTCCAAAAAACCGAGTTCCGACTTCAAGAATGCTGAGAGAGCGCGGGGTCGCGGATCACTCAGCAATTCGGAAGCGCGGTCTCAGCAACGGCCCGATTGACTCCTTCGCTGCGTTGCCTAGCGTCAGAGAGCTTTGGCAAACGACGCCACCATGCGAGTCGTCCTGGCCGACGACGATGGCGAGATGCGCGACGCCCTGCGCGCCCTGCTGGCCGAGCATCCCGACATCGAAGTAGTGGGCGAGGTGGCGGACGGACGGGCTGCCGTCGAGTGCGTGCTGGAGCTCCGGCCCGCTCTCGTGCTGATGGACGTCGCCATGCCCGGGATGGGCGGGATCGAGGCGACGCGCCTCGTCCTCGAAGCGCTGCCCTCGGCACAAGTGATCGGCCTGTCGCTGCACGATGACCGACACTTCGTCGAAGCGATGCGCGCGGCGGGCGCCTCGGGCTATCTGCTGAAGGACCGCGTCCACGAGCAGCTGGCGCAAGCCTTGCGGGTGGTGGCTGCCGGCGGAACCTGCTGGCCTTCCGGCTCAAAGAGTCTGAGCTAAAGAACTGTAGACAGGGCGCTTTCAGCTCCCGGAGCCGTGCGGATCGGGCCAAACATCTGGCAACGATCCCGAATGTGCTTGCAATCGGTTCGCCGACGGCATGCAATGGCCTCCCGTAGAGAGAAAGGGTACTTGCAACGTCACTCGAGTCCTGAGGCAGTAGAATCCGAACCGCTTCCGAGCGTGTCCCCGGTCGGGATCTTCCGCACGGATCCCGTCGGCCGATGCCTCTCGGTCAATGCGCGCTGGTGCGAGATCGCCGGGTGCGTGCCGGAGGAGGCCCTTGGCGAAGGCTGGGCGCAGGCCCTGCATCCCGACGACCGCGACCGCGTCGTCGAGGAGTGGAATCGAGCGACGCATGAGAACCGCAGCCACGAATCAAGATTCCGGTTCCAACGCCCCGATGGCGCGATCGCCTGGGTGCTCGGCCAGGCATTGCCGGAGCGAGGCATTCACGGGAAGATCACTGGCTTCACCGGGGCCATCACCGACCTCACGCAGCACATCGAGGCAGAGAATGGGCTGCGGGCGAGCCAGGCCAAGCTCGAGCTTCGCAACGAACAGCTACGGCGCCTTGCGATCAAGCTAGGGCTCGCACAGGAACGCGAGCGCTCGCGCATCGCAAGGGGCCTGCACGACGAAGTCGGTCAGCTCCTGGCCCGCGCCCGCCTAGCGCTCGGAAAGCTGATGCGGGACGGGGCAGGCGGCGACATCGCTGCCCAAGCCAGGGCGGTTGACGCGCTCGTGCATGGCGCCATCGGCGAGACCCGCTCACTCACCTTCGAGCTGAGCTCGCCGGTCCTCCACGAGCTCGGGCTCGGGGCGGCCGTCGAGAGTCTGTGCGAGCGGCTCAGCGAACAAAGCGGCGTTCAGTTCAATGTCGAGGTAAAAACGGAGGCCAATTCGTTCACCGAAGAGCTTCGCATCCTCCTCTACCAGGCCGTCCGCGAGCTATGTGCGAACGTCGTCAAACACGCCCGGGCGCCGCGTGCCTCGGTGTACCTGCACGCCGACTGCGATCGGATCTGGATCGTCGTGGACGATGACGGGGAAGGGTTCGAGAGAGCCAACGGCAAGCCGGCATTCACCCAAGACGGGGGGTTCGGCCTGTTCGCCATCCGGGAGATGTCCTCGCAGATGGGAGGCAGCTTCGAGATCGACTCCGCTCCCGGCAACGGGACCTTTGCAGTGTTGACGGTGCCGCTCAGCTGATCGACGAGAACCCATGACACTCCGCCTTCTCCTCGCCGACGACCACCCGATTTTCCGCGCGGGGGTGCGCTCGCTGCTCGATGCGCAGCCCGACATGGAGGTCGATTGCGGAGTTTGAGGACGGCGCTGGCGCCGTCAGGGCCGCCCGGAAGCACACGCCCGACGTCGTCGTCATCGACGTCTCGATGCCCGGCATGAACGGCCTCGAGGCCACGCGCCGCATCACCGCCGAGGCGCCCGGGATCAAAGTGCTGTGCCTGTCGATGCACACCGACAGCCGCTTCGTGAAAGCCGCGTTCAAAAGCGGCGCGCGCGGCTACCTGCTCAAGGAGTGCGCTCTCGAAGAGCTCGTCGTCGCCATCCATACCGTGGCGGCGAGCCAAATCTACGTAAGCGCGGGCCTGGCCGACACAGTGATGGACGGCTACGGGGCCATGGGAAGCGAGAGCTCGGCCCTCAACCTGCTGACACCGCGCGAGCGCGAGGTGCTCCAGCTCCTCGCCGAGGGTCACCCCGCCGAGGACATCGCGTCGCGACTGAAGGTGAGCGTGAAAACGGTCGGCACCCACCGCGAGCACCTGATGCAGAAGCTCGACACGCACAGCCTGGCCGGCCTCACGAAGTTCGCGATCCGGGAAGGCGTGACGCTCCTCGAGGAGTGACACCGGGGAACCGTCCCCCAGCGCCCTAGTTGAGGGAGCAGGTCGGGTTGACGCAGTAGCTGCTGCCGTCTTCGTTTTCGTCGAAGCAGGCAAAGCCACCGGGGCACTGGACGTTGCTTTCGCAGGTCAGCTGGCAGGTGTTGGTCTCGGTGTCGCAGACGAGCTCGAGGTTGTCGCGGTCGTAGCGCTCCTTGAGGATGCGCGTTTCGCACTCCGCCAGAGATTCCCCTTCGAGGCAGTTCTCGGGGTCGGGGTTGCACGCTTCGTTCGCGGTGCACGGCCAGCCGATGTCCTGGGTCTGAGGCGGTGCAGTCTGCAGGCATTCGAAGCGAACGCGGGCGCCGGTTTCCGGAGCTGCGCCTTCGGTGAAGCTCACACGCTGCTGCTCGGGATTGAACGAGCAGGCCGAAGCGGTCTCGGCGGTGAAGTCGTCGTAGAACCAGCCGAGGCCCTCCGGCGGATCGACGGCGTCCGCGCTACTTGGCAGCTGCGTAATACGGCAGACCTGGCGAATGTCCTCGCTGCCCGGCGTCCCCACGTCTTCAGTTCCGATCGACTCACGACCACGTTCCTCATCGCAGCTGGCTCCGGCGGGCTGCACCTCGCGCACCTCGCATCCGACGGTGCCATTGGAGTTGCGGTTGAGCGGTCGCGGCAGACAGAGCTGGCGAAGCGCCGCAGCGATGCGGTCGACGATTGCGTTGAGCGCAGGCGCGTAGTCCGAGGCACAGATCGATTCGACCACGGTCCCAACGCCGGTGTTGTCTCCGGCAAGGCCCTTCATCGTTTCGACGATGCGCGACGCCTGGTGCTGCCGCACCCGATCCGTCCGCCGCGATGCATGCGGGCGTCAGTGCCTGGTTCTGGCACCGGCAGTTGGCGGGATTGGGAACTTCCTGCCATGCCCTTGGAGGCCGGGTTCTCCGAGGATCGCGTCGTACCGATCTTCGTCGCTGTCGAAGTTCTCACGGTCGAGCGCGCTGTCCTCGGGAATGCCGGTGATCGCCGCAAACACGACCTGACTGGGGTCGGACTTGAGGCCGGCGATACCGTCGACGTAACGCTGAATCTGCTGCAGGGCTTGCTTGTGCTCCCAGCAGCGCAGGTTGAACTGCACCAGCGAATTCGTGGGCGGGTCGGCGAAGGGCCCCTGATACGGGTTGCTGGGACGCGCGACGACGTCGAAGACACGCGGGTCGGTCGTCGAGCAGTCATCCTCGTCGGTGATCAGAATGACGGCCAGCAAGGCGTCGTCACGGTTGAATCCGCTGTTCGCCGTGTTGCGATCGGACGCGAGGATCGCCTCGAGCTGCTGCTCGAAGCCGCAGCCGTCGTCTTGTCCGGTTACGCACTCGACATCGTTGATGAAGTCGACCTCATCGAAGCCCATCTCTGGGTAGTTGAGGTAGAGTGTTCCGGGCGGCGGTGTTTGAGCCGTGCACATCGTGCGTGGGTCGCCGCTGAGGCCTTCCACCTGCATGAAGCCGGCCTTGCCGTTGCCGTTGTTGCGCTTGCACGCGTCGGTGGGATTGAAGTCGCTTGGGGGCGTGAAATCAGTTGGCGGGTCGGTCGAGTAGCCCATGTCCGGCGTGATCACACCGACGTGAAGACTACTGACCGCCGGGAACTCGCCGACCGGTGTGGAGACGCCGTCGGTGTCGATACCGCCAGTGATCAAGAGGTTCACCAGACGCGGAACCTGCTCGGCGAGCTTGGCCTGCTCCTTTTGCATCGAAGGCGAGTCGTCGATGAGAATGAGCAAATCCAAGGCGCGCTGCGGGTTGACCGGCACGTTTTGAACGACGCCGTTGATCGTGCATGGATTGAGCGCGTTCAAGTCCCGTTGCGTACAACTGCTAACAGTCGCGAACAGCCCCACGATCAATAGTAAAAAAGCAAAGCGGATCTTCATGTCTTGTCCCCCTACCCGACAGGGAAATCATACCCACTAGGGCGCATCGAAGCCAATCGAGCGGGAACTTTACAGCAGGCCTCACCTTATCCCCGGAGAATTATGAAAGTTTTTCTACTTCGGCCAATCTGCTATGCAGAAAGTATAGGGTTAAATCCATGCGCCGCGTTCTAGTCGTCGACGATGAAGAAAACATCAGGCTCGTGCTCCGCACGCTGCTAAAGAAGAACGACTACCAAGTCGAGGCGGCCGAGAGTGCCGAGACCGCGCTGGAGCAACTGGAGCGTTTCGATCCGGACTTCGTGCTTGCCGACGTCCGCATGAGCGGGATGACCGGGATCGAGCTCTGCACCGAATTGAAGGCGCGCTCGTCCTTGGCGACGGTGATCTTGATGAGCGCGTACGGCTCGGTCGACCTGGCGATCGAAGCGATGAAGGCCGGCGCCTACGACTACATCTCGAAGCCCTTCAAGCAAGACGAGGTTCTGCTGGCGCTCACCAAAGCCGAAGAGCGTGAATCGCTGCGACGCGAGAACCGCGCGCTCAAGCAGGCCATGCGCAAGGAGCAGACCGTCCACGGGATTCTCGGGAAGAGCGATGCGATCCGGAAAGTCTTCTCGACGATCGGCAAGGTTGCCGAGTACAAGACGACGGTCTTGATTCAAGGCGAGAGCGGGACGGGCAAGGAGCTCGTCGCGCGCGCGCTCCACGACGCCAGTGGGCGAAAGAACAAGCCCTTCATCCCGATCAACTGCGGCGCAATACCCGAGACGCTCCTCGAGAGCGAGCTTTTCGGACACAAAAGAGGGGCGTTCACCGACGCGCACGCCGACAAGTCGGGGCTCTTTGCGGAGGCTCATCAGGGCACGCTCTTCCTCGACGAGATCGGCGAGCTGCCGCTGAGTCTGCAAGTCAAGTTGCTACGCGTTTTGCAGGAAGGGACCATGCGACCGCTCGGCGCCACGCGTGACCAGGAGGTGGACGTGCGTGTGATCGCGGCGACCGTTCGCAACCTTCGACGCGAAGTCGAAGAGGGTCGCTTTCGCGAAGACCTCTACTACCGACTGAACGTCTTGCAGATCAACGTGCCGCCGCTTCGCGATCGACGCGACGACATCATGTTGCTGGTCGAGCATTTCATCGAACGCAACAACAGCCGGCTCGGCACGAAGATCCGCGACCTGGACCAGCGCACCCGCAAGCTGCTTCTCAACCACCCCTGGCCGGGCAACGTGCGCGAGCTGGAGAACACGATCGAGCGCGCGGTGGTGCTAGCCGAGGGGGACATGCTGACGGTGGCCGACCTCCCCGAGCGGATGAGGGAGCCGGCTGACCCGGTCGCGGCCAGCCTTGCCAGCGGGGAGCTCTCCATCAAGAAAAGCGCGAGATTCATGGAGGAATCCTTGATTCGGCGGGCTCTCGAAAAGACCGGAGGCAACCGGACTGCGGCCGCCAAGCTGCTCGAGATCAGCCACCGCGCTCTACTTTACAAAATCAAAGATTATGGGATTCAGTAGCCGTCGATCGATAATCGGGAATGGCCTGGAAAAGAGGAGCGTTGATCCTGTGATGTGCTGTACGCGTAGAACCCTAACCGCCGTGGCGCTTTGTGCGTCGCTTTTCGCGGCCGCGGGCTGCCAGAAGAACATCCCAAACACCACGGTGAAGGACACCCCGGAGAATCGGGGCGTCATCACCTTCATGGAGAACTACCGAAATGCGGTGGAATCCCGTGATGTTGGGGCTCTCTTGGCGATGGCGCACCAGCAGTACCTGGACGACAATGGCACCCCATCGGGAGATGACGACCTGGACTATCGGGCGCTCCAAAAGAAGCTCAGCCGCTGGCGGGAGCGGGTCACCGACGTCCGTTACGAGATCAAGTACCGCACGATCACCAGGGAAATGGACCGTGTCCTGATCGCCTACCGCTACAGCGCCAGCTTCCGAATCGCCTACGATGAAGAGGATCAGCGCTGGTCGCGTCGCATCGGTGAAAACCGGCTCGTCCTGCTCTATGACGAGGCCCAGGCTCGCTACTACGTCCTTTCGGGCATGTGAAACTTTGTGTTCCAGTTGGAACGCCGCTTCGATTCGCGCTAGGATTCTCTCGATGACACCCTGGAATGGGTGCAACTGAGTGCGCCTCAACACAAACGATGAGATCGATGAGATTCGAGTGCGATAGCTGCCACGCCAAGTACAAGATCGCCGACGAGAAGGTTCGGGGTCGCGTAGTTCGTTTTCCATGTCGCAAGTGCGATCACAAGATCCTGATCGACGGGCACGAACGCGATCCCGAGATGACCGTTCCTGCGGGGTCGGCGTACCGGGTCCAACAAGTCAAGCGTTCCAAGGCGGAGCCCGCCCGGCCGTTTGCGCATGAGGCGCCTACCGCGCGGGCGCGCCGTCCGTCGGTGCCGAGTCGTCGACGTCCTTCTACGGTTCCGCCGCGTCGTCCGTCCGCCGTGTCGCGCAGGCTCTCTTCGATTCCAGCAGCCGCGAGCAGCGCGCTCGTGGGTCAACATCCGGGCTTGGCGCCCGCGCTTCCAGTTGCGCCCGCTGGGCCGCCGATTGCCATCGCTGGCGAGGTGCCCGCTTGGCACGTGTCGATCAACGACGTTCCGGTCGGGCCGGTTCGACTCGAAGAGATGGGACACAAGATCGACGCTGGCGCGGTGAGCGAGTACTCGCTGGTTTGGCGAGAGGGTTTTGATGAATGGCGGCCGCTCGCGACCGTCCCAGAGCTGATGGCTTTGCTTCACGACCGCAGACACTCGGGTCCTCCGCCGCGAACATCGTTCTCGTCGATGCCGCCCTTCGTCGATTCGCACAGTTCGACTTCCGAATCGTCTCAGCTCACCGTCGTGGCGGGTCCCGCGTACGGGGCGAAGGCTTCGGAAATGCCGGACGATTTCGTTCCGCTGGCCGATTCACTTGCGCCCGAAGGGGAGATGCCCGCCGCGTTCCGCGACATCTCGCAGCCGCCTGCGCCCATCGGCCCGCCGGGCGTGTTCGAGTCGTCGCCGCGACTAGCGTCGTTTTCCGGTTTCCCAGCCCTCGGGGACGAAGAGGTTTCCGTGCCGTCCGTTCCGCCGCCGACCGCCGCGGCAAGCGCCGAGCCTCGCCGCGGTCTTTCGCTGGGCGTGCTGGCGCTGATCTTCGCCGTGGTCGTCCTCGCGGGCGTCTCGGCATTTCTGACCTATGAGCGTTTTGGCGATTCGGTGCTGAACGAATGGCTGGGCAATAGTGAGCCGGCGCCTGTCGATGCTGCGCCGGCCCGCAAGGATGTGAAGGCTACGACGACCGAGCCCGCGGTGACCAGCGAGCCAGTGAATGCGGCACCGACCGAGCCCACGGCGACCAGCGAGCCAGTGAATGCGGCACCGACCGAGCCTGCGAAGGCTGAAGCGGCGCAGGCCAAGGACGTCTCCGCTGTCGAGGGTGCCAAGGTTGGGGCGGCCAAGCCCGCGACCTTAGCGGACGCCGAGGCGACCCAAGCCAAGCTGGTGTTCGAACCGCCAAACCCGGCGAACGACGGCCCGAAGATGGCGCCCGCACCGAAGCCCAGGCCAAGGAGACGCCGCGCGCCCCCTCCGACGCCGACAGAAGAGGCATCGGACGAAGGTTCGTTGAGCGCCGCGGAGCAAAAGATTCTCGATGAGTTTGGCTCGAGCGCCGATGCGGCTCCTGCGAAGATCGCGGTCAAGAAAGCGGAAACCAGCCAGAGCTCAAACAAGCCGCTCGATGGTGATGGGGTGCGCGCAACGGTGACGACGAACAAGCCACGTTTGCAGCGCTGCTACGAGCGAGCGATTCGTGGTCAGCAGTCTCCGCCATCGGTTCGCCTGGACGTGACGGTGACCGTCGCTGCCTCGGGGCGCGTCAAAGCCGTGAGCGCCGATGGCTCTGGTCCTGGTGGTCTTGCAGAGTGCATTGAAGCGTCGGTTCGACGCTGGCGCTTCCCTGCGTCCTCCGAGGGTGGCCCTGCTAAGTTCCCGATCGTGTTCTCCGCGAACTGAGTAGCACCCATGTCGATGAAGCCACTGATCGACGCTGGGACCATTGCCCAGAGGGTCGCCGACCTGGGCCGCGCCATCACGCAGGACTACCTGGGCAAGGAGCTGGTCATCGTACCGGTGCTCAAGGGTAGCTACGTGTTTGCAGCGGACTTGGTGCGCCAGATCGACCTCGACCTGGCCATCGACTTCCTCGGCGTTCGTAGCTATGGCAATCAGCAAGAGAGCAGCGGGGTGGTGCAGATCACCACCGACCTCAGCCAGTCGATCGAGTGCAAGCATGTGATTGTGGTCGAGGATATCGTCGATACCGGTCTGACCGTCGCTTACCTCCACGACAACCTCGCGACCCGTCAGCCAGCATCGGTCAAGGTCGCCGCCCTGCTTCACAAACCCGCCCGCACCCGAGTGCCGGTGCAGATCGACTACCTCGGCTTCACCGTCGACGACGTGTTCATCGTCGGATATGGGCTCGACTACGCCCAGAAGTTTCGGAATCTGCCCTACCTGGCAGTAGTCACCGACGACGACGCCTAAGCGGCCTATACTGACGGCCGTGAGCGACAAAGAACAAGTCGAGGACCTGGGTGAGCGAATCCGGCGAATCGCTGCGACGTTCACGGGGCAGGCCGACAAGCGCTCTGCGGCGGGCGACGAGTTGCCTTCCATGCTCGACGCTGCGGCGCGTTCACTCGGCACGACGATCGAGCGCTGGGGTCGGAACCCCGGGCTTCGGAGAATACTGGGCGGGGTGCAGCGCGACGAGCTCACCAGCCCCGGTGATTCGGTCGAGCTTTCGGCGAGCTTGGGGGTTTCTGGCAAGCTCGGCACCGTCGCGAGGTTTTACGTGGACGATGCGGTGGCGGCCGAGACGCCCATCGGTGACAGCACCGAGATACGCGCGCTGATCGAAGCGCCAGGGCCGGGGCTCCATCGGGTTAGCGTCGCGGTGTGCAACGACAAAGGTCAGGTCGTCACGGACCTGTTCGGCCATCGTCTGTTGCAGGTCGCCAGCGGCCGGCCGGTCGTGCTGGTGGACGCGGCACTGCTGCTTCCCCGGCGTGCCGATCAGCCGGTCTCGGCGGCTTCGCCCATCGACGCGCTCCGTGCGCTGATCGACGAGGGCTTCGAGCTCGTCTACTTCGACATCCACGAGAAGAATCGGGACCCCTTGATTCGCGAGGCGCTCGTCGAGCAACGGCTGCCGCCCGGAGCCATCCTCGTCTATTCGGCGGAGGAGGAAGAGCTCCGGAGTCTAGGCGTCGATTTCGTCGACATGTTTGCGTCGACCGCCATTCGACGGCTGCGTGCGAAGGGCGTTCCCGTGACGACAATCCTGACCGAGCGGGAGCAGGACTCAGACGAAGACTTTGCCGAACAGGTGAGTGTAATGACGCCCGCGACGGCGCGCAGTCGCGCCCTTGGCGGTGCGTTTGCTAGGGAGATCGAGCAGGCTGCCAAGCTGCTCCGCGACCGGGCGAACAGCAATCCGCTCGACTGGCGACTCGACCAGACCACCAAGTCGAAGCTGGTTCCGGGCAACTGCTTCCATGCCGAGCTCGACAACCGCGAGGCGAGGTTGCGTCTGCTTGCTGCCTTCGACGAGGCCGAGTCCACGATTCACATTCAGTTTTACATGGTTCAGCCGAGCGATTTCACCGAGCATATGATCGTTCGGCTGATTCAGCGGGCGCGGGCAGGGGTGAAGGTTCGGTTCATGGTCGATGCGCTCTACTCGGACGAGGAAGTTCTGGGGCGACTCAATCCATTGATTTCGTCGCTGAAGGCCGAAGAGAACATCGAGGTGCTCGCGGTCAATCCGATCGAGTCCCGAAAACAGGTCGACGTGTCGCGACTCAAGAAGCGCGACCACCGAAAGCTGGTCATCATCGACGGGAGGCTGGCCTTCGTGTCCGGTCGGAACGCCAGCAATGAGTACTACACGGGCTTTGGCGAAGTTCCGGTGCACGACAACACCCGCCACGAGCGGATTCCCTGGCTCGACGCGCACGTCGAGGTGACCGGGCCGCTGGTGCGGGTCGTTCAAGAGGACTTCATGGGCACCTGGCATCGGCATGGCGGAGCCCGAATTCATGCCGACCAGGAAACGATGCCGGAGCTCGAGCCTGCCGGCTCTGCCTCAGGGCGCCTGGTGGTGCACCGCGGACTCGCCGAAACCAACGGCCTTGCAATGTACGAGGCGATGTTCGACGTGGCAGAGGACCACGTTTACATCGTCAATGACTACCCGATCGTGCCGGCCCTGGAGCGCGCGATCTATCGGCTTTTGGCCAAAGACATCAGCGTGAAGCTCCTGACGGGCACTGCCGCCGCCCGGCGCGATGATGGGACGTTTTTCCCAGCGCCTCTTCACCGAACGCTCTTCGAATACATGGTGAAGGCGAAGCTCGAGCCCTTGCTTCAGGCCGGTGTCGAAATCTACGAGTTCGTGCCTCCGCCGTCTCCGATGATTGTTGCGCGTGGGGGCCGCATTCGTCCGTACGTGCACGCCAAGCTCGTCTCGGTCGACGGTCTGGTGACGAGCATTGGCTCGGCCAACCTCGATGCGACGGCGAGCTTCTGGGAGAGCGAGGCCAACATCGTGGTGCAGGACGCTGACTTTGCTAGCGGCGTCGAGGCCACACTCCAGAAACTAATCGACGGCAGCGTCGAGCTCGACCCCGAATCCGAATACTGGAAACGGGAGCGGGCTCAACGTGCCGTCGTGGCTACGCTCTGGCCTGGAACGCTCTATTCCTGAGCTTCGAGCTTCTCGCCGGCTTTTTCGGCGGCCTTTCTCGTGGCCTCGGCCTTTTCTACGGCCTCGTCGGCTGCGGCCGTGGCGAGATCAAAGCTGACGGTCATACGAACCTGGAACGCGCGATCGATTTCGACGTCTTCAGTGCCGTCGACCGTCTTGACGGTCAGCATGCCGGTCGACTCGCCGCTTGCGGCGGCGTTGGACTCGAGCGCATTGAGGTTCGCGATGACTTCGCCGGTGGCGCTCATCTTGAACGACTTGACGGAGAGCTCGACGCCTTCCTCTTCGAAGGTGATCGTTTGCGGCTGCGCGTTTTGTTGAATCTGCACGTTGAGCTTGAGCTCGTCGCCAACCTTCTCGCTCAGGGTGTAGGTGTCGACCTGAGCAACTTCGAAGCCGTAGAGCACGAGGTCCTTGCGGGCCTCCCAGCGAGCGCCGGCACCCACCGGCTCGGCCGGAAGGAGGACGCGGGCCAGCGAGGTGCGCGCGTTGATGATCATCACGAGCAGCCGGACCGGAACGTCGGAACGCTTCGCGGCTTCGTTGAGCTCGGTGCGCTGGATGATTCCGCGGTCATCGACCTCGACCCAGCCACCTACATTATTGAGGACGGAGGCGCTCTTGTTAAGATCTTGCGCGACCTCGGGGTCCAAGCCATCAGGAACGATGGCTTCGGCTTTGACGATTCGAACGTCGAAGCGCGTGCTGCCGCGCTTTGCTTGCATCGAGGGGCCCGAAATGATGTGCAGCCGGACGCCGGGCGTGACAGAGAGCGCCGCACCGCGCCGCGTGCTGGCCATCGAGGCAAGGCCGAAATCCATGGTCGCGTTGGTGGTCGTCCCGTGTTCGATCTTGTATCGAAGTGTCTCGCGGGGTTCTGCGCCCGCGTCGAGCACGACGACCGGGTCGCCGCTCTTTGCGTCTTTGGCCGTGTCGGACTTGCATCCGTTCAAAACGAGCAGCGCGGACATCAGCGTCAACGCGCGCAATAGCACTTGCTTGGTCATAGAATCTCCTCTCGGCGCCCCTGCACCGCCGTCTAATCCGGGCTTATATCGCAAGGTCGCCCCCAACCGTCAAGGTTGCGAGTCGGCGGGGGCTGCAATGCGCTCGTATCCCTCGGGAAGCGTGAACACGCTTGGCGGGATTGGGACACGCTGGACCTTCTTGACCAGGAAAACGACCGGAACGCCGCCAGCTTGCTCGACGCGCATCTTCATCGAGAAACCGGGCTCGATCCCGTACTTCTTCATCGCCTTGCTGCGCTCGTCGTCGGACATCTCAAGCCCGAGATTCCGGCCGCGAAACGCTCGCGTCCAGAGGTCGGCCGGGTACTTCTGGGTGAGCCAAAGGTCGATGATGGTGCGGTTGTCTTTGTCGATCACTCGGATGTGCCGGGTCTCTACGCCGCTGACGACTTCCCTGCCCAGCTTCTTCATCTCGAGGTTGGCGTTGTCGCCAGAGCCGGTGACCTGCTTGCTCTTGCTGGAGAGGACCGAGTAGGGGACCTCGACGATGAGCTTTTTGTCGTGGGCGATGGAGTAGTAGTGCTCGCCCTTGGACGGCATGATGGTCGTTGCCTGTACGGGCGCGCCGTTTTCATCGGTGGACTGGATGTCCATGCGGACGTCGCCGGCCTTGGAGTAGCGGGCGCGAACCTGGGCAGCGACTCCTTGCTCGCTCGAGAGGCTTGCTTCGAGAACGCCTTCAAACGCAAGCGCGGGTGATGCGAAGAGCGTCGACAAGTTGAGCGTCGATAAGAGGCATGTCATGGCAAGGCGCATTGAACGCCAAGCTTAGGCCGGCAAGACCAGCAAGCCAAACGCATCGTCTTCGTAGAGCCGATCGAAGGTTTGTTGGAATTTCGCCTCGACGTTCTTGCGCTTGAGCTTGAGTGTGGGCGTGAGTTCGTCCTCCTCGACGCTGAATTCACGGTCGAGGATGTGGAGCTTTTTGATCGTTTCGACGCGGGATAGGCTTTCGTTCGCCCTTCGGACCGAAGCTACGATGCGCTGCTGCACTTCTGCGTTCTGCGCGACCTGAGCGAGCAGTGCCTGGAGCTCCTTGGAGCGGCCGAGCGGATTTTCGGTCAAGTCTTTGATGTGCTTGTCCGCAGTGGCGTCGTCGATCGTGCCCTGTTGCCGCGCCCAGTCGACAGCTTCCCCAGCTCCGATGGTGACCAGGGCGACGAGGAACTTCCGCTTGTCGCCGTGTGCGTGCGCCTGGCTGATGATTGGGTCGGACGCTTTGATTTCGTTTTCGATGTTGGCGGGCGTGAGGTTCTTTCCGCCGGCGGTGATGATGATGTGCTTCTTGCGATCGAGGATGTAGACGCAGCCGTCTTCGTCCTTCCTGCCCACGTCGCCGGTGTAGAGCCAGCCGTCGATGATGGTTTCGGCAGTGGCTTCGGGGTTTTTGTAGTAGCCCTGAAACACGACTTTGCTGCGTACTAGGATTTCGCCGTCTGCTGCGATGCGGTCTTCGACGATGCTCAGAGCGCGACCGACCGAGCCGAGCTTGACCTGCCCAGGGACGTTGGCGTGGGTGATCACGGTCGACTCGGTCATTCCGTACATTTCGTAGATTGGGAAGCCGGCTGCCCAGAAGAACTCGAGGATTTCGGGGGCGATCGGTGCGGCGCCGGTGATGAAGTAGCGAACGCGACCGCCGAACACGGCTCGCAGCTTGGAGAACACGAGCCGATCGGCCAAGCCATACTTGAGCTTCAAGCCGAACGGGATGGGCTTGCCGGCCTGCCAGTGCTGAACTGCTTCACGGCCGACCCGCTCTGCCCAGCGGAAGATGCGTTGGCGTGTCGGAGGCGCTTGTTCGACCGTGCTCATGATTTTGGCGTAGGCTTTTTCGAAGATGCGGGGAACGCTGCCGAAGATTGTCGGTTTTACTTCGGCGACTTCTTCTAGGACCTTGGCGATGCTCGACGCGAAGTAGGTGCCCATGCCTGTGTTGATGCGGCCGTAGAATGCGAGGACACGCTCGGCGACGTGGGCCATCGGGAGGAAGCTCAGGCCGATGTCGTCTTCGTTGATTGCGAAGGCTTCGTCTTGGTCTTTCATGACCGTCATGATGTTGTCGTGCGAGATCATTGCGCCCTTGGGGGGGCCGGTGGTGCCGCTGGTGTAGACGATGATCGCGGTGCTCATCGGGTCGACGGCAGCGACGCGGGCTTCGATCGCTGCCTGGTCGACGGGCGTTTGGAGGACGCGCTCGAAAGGGACGAGCCAGTCGTGCGCTTCCATGAGCGACTCGGCGCCGGCGCTGTTCCAGACGATGACTTGTTCGAGCTTGGTGAGCTCGTTGCGGCGCGCGAGGATTTTGTTGATTTCCTCGATGCCTTCGACGAAGGCGACTTTGGTGTCGGCGTGGTCGAGGATGTAGGCGAGCTGCTTGGGGGTGAGTGTGGGGTAGGCGCCGAGGGTCACGGCACCGGCGAGCTGTCCTCCGACGTCGCAGTAGCACCAGGCGGGGCCGGTGCTGCCGACCATGCAGACCTTGTCTTGAAGGCCGCAACCCAGGTTCAGGAGGTGCGAGGCGATCGCTCCGGCTTGGGCGGAGAAGTGGTTCCAGCTGATCGGCTGCCAGTCGCCGCCGTCCTTGAAGTAGAAGGCTGGTTGGTCGCCGTCGCGCGCTACGCGCTTTAGGAACATGTCGCCTACGGTTTTGCTGCGCCTGGCGATGTATTCGGCGGGGGTGCCGCTGCTGCGGTCGGGATCGAACATCTTCGGGGTTTACACCGGATCGGGGGTCCGGATCTAGGGGGGCGGGCCCGGATTTGACGCGGCGGTAGGCCCCGCTACACTCCGCCCCCTTCGCGCCAAAAAGGCAAGGAATTCCTATGCGAGATCTCATCAAGCTCAGCTGCGAAACCTGCGGCAAAGACAACTACACGACGGACAAGAACAAGCGCACGATGCCGGAGAAATTCCACATCAAAAAGTTCTGTCCCAAGTGCCGCAGCCATCAGCCGCACAAAGAAGGCAAGATCAGCAAGGGTTAGGGAGGCCCTCGCGCTGGGCGATAGACGGCCGAATCGCAGGCCGCCCGTTGTCGAGGCAAGCGTGTGCTGCCGGTCGGGTGGAAGGCCGCCAGCCGCATGCCGTCCAGGCACCCTGCGGCGCGTGCCGATCACTTGCTACTTGCCGCTCGCCGCCCGCATCGTAGAGATCCCTTATGACGCAGGGCGATACGCACAATCTCGGGATCGGCTATTTGCTGTGGATCTTCGGTTTCATGGGGGCGCACCGTTTTTATTACGGGCGCCCGGTGACCGGGACGATCTGGTTTCTGACCTTGGGTTTGCTCGGGATTGGCTGGCTCATCGACTTGTTTTTGATGCCGTCGCTCGATCGATCGGCGGAGCTTCGATATGATTCGGGGCCGGTCGACCACAATCTGGCGTGGATCCTGCTCACATTCGTCGGGGTCTTTGGGATTCATCGGATTTACATGGGCAAGTACCTGACCGGCCTCATTTACTTTCTTACCGTGGGGCTGGCCGGTATCGGGATCCTGTACGACTACTGGACGCTCAACGAGCAGGTCAGCGAAGCGAACGCGGAGCGGCAGTAAGCGCGAGTCCGCAACCGCCCCACGTTGACGCGAGTCCGCAACCGTCCACGTCCGACCGTCCCACGTTGACGGAGGCCGCAAGGCCGGACCGCAACGTGCCGCAAGCCGGGCCGCAACTGTCCCACGTTGAAGCTAGCCTCAGGTTAGTCCGGCCCAGCACTTCGGGTGTAGCCTGGCAGTTCGCGGCATCCGCGGCGGGGCGTGGGACAGGACTCAACCGTCTTCGTGAGCCAAGAAGAGCGCGGAAGTTCCCTACTCGGGGGATTCCGCAGCTCGGGGCGAAGGTAGTTTTGCCGTCCTCAAGAACCCGGAGTCGGGCGTTCCGAATTCGGCTGGTGGGATCAACTAGGAAGCGGCTGCCGCACCGGCACAGCGGACGACCCACCAAGTGCCGGTGGGGAAGGCGACGTCGCGCGCGCCACTTCGCCAGGCTTTGTAGGCCTCGCGGTAGGTGAGACGGAAGGCCCGGAGTGCTCGGAGTGCAGAGTGCCATGCCGTGCGGGTGAGCGCCGAGAAGGTCGGGTTGAATCCAAACCTAGGCTTCTTGGTGTCCGGTCGACTGGTCACCTGCGACCTTCGGACGCGGGTGGGTCCCAGAAAGCCGCGACCTTGACGGCGAAGCTCGGAGCGCACGAGTGAAATTCGGGTTACCAGCAATGACTTGAGGGCTTGCAGGAAACTGACTCGGTCCGCAAAGCACGGTGGCGCGGCAAGTGTGAGACTAAGCCGCTTAGGTGCGCTGTCCTTGAACCAAAGGCGCGGGTGCTTCGCGTTCATCATTCCCGCGTGGAGCGTCCCGAGGGTGCTCAGCGTCCCGGGCCATCGTTCGGATGAGCGCACCAGCCCCGCGCTCACGGGATTGAGGAGCACGTAGGCGACCTTGTCGAGCACTTCGGCCGGACCGCCAAGCTCGACTGCGCTGTACTGCACGTTTGGTTCCCACACCACTTCGTCCCAGCCACGCAGAAGCTTGATGCATTTGGCGAGCTGTCGGTTCAACCAAGCCATGAAGTCGGGGAGCACCCCTTCGATGTCGGTCAGCACGAGGTGGTAGTGATTACTCATCACGCTTAGCGCATGGATCTGGACGCCGTATTTCGAGGCTGCTCGCCCAAGGCAGTACACGAAAGCGTTGTTGAGGGGGCCATCGGGGCGCAGCAAGAAGCGGCGGCCGATGCAGCGGCGGGTGACGAGATAGGTTGTATGAGGCAGGACGCGTCTCGGTAGGGTCATGCCTGTGTATCGGTCGTTGGTCCGCGCTGTCCTTCGAAATCGAACGTGGGAAGCGATTCTTGGTGCGCTTCACACGCGGTCAACGAGGCGTGCGACAAGGGCGCCGGTTCCGCCTAGGTGGCGGGGGGCCGTTCGGAAGGCGAGGACGAAGCGGGCAGGGGAGCGCTTGGCGAGCGCTTCGGCCACGCTGGACTGGAGTGTCGCCTTGCCATCGGGGCTGTGGAGGCCCTTGCCAACGATGATCAGGACCCAGCGCTTGCCCTTCTGCTGGGATTCCCTCACGAAGCGGAGCACTTCGCGGTCGGCTTCACGGCTGGTCCGGCCATGTAGATCGCACTCGGCCTGGACTTCGAGGGTGGGATCCTCGAGGGCGTTGAGAATGCTCAAGTGCGTGGTGCGGCGCTTGCCGACTACGATCCCGTTGCCTTCGCGTTCGAGCACAAGCGGCTCAATCGGTTGTATCGACGATCCGGAAGTCGAGGGCACTGGCGCAGAGTTGCCTGCCAGAGCTGGCATCACACGCTTTCTGGAACCTGGGTTCAAGGGCTTTACGTCCGAGAAGGCCTGTTTGAGGGCTTCCCGATCCGCTTGGGCGCGCTCTCGGCGCGTGCCTTTTCGACCGCCGCCGCCGCCTCTGCTTCCTGACCTAGTCACCGTTCAGTCATCATGACCTCCTTGCGGCCCTCTCGGCAATTTGCGCAACGGATGCGGCCCTTGGCCGTCAGGCGAAGAATCTTCGCGCCTTCGAACCTGGGTTGGTGAAGGGGGCGGGCGGATCTTCTGGGAAACTTCCTGGTTTTGTGGGCAGGGGTGGTGGCATAGGCATTGCAGGTTTGAGGGGCGATGGACGTCAGTCGCCGGCAATGGGACGGTGTGTCGGAGTGGCCGAGGCGGTTTGGTTCTCCTCCGCGCGTGAGAGTCTGCGGCGGATCTCTTGCTGCGCACGACCAGCCCCCAATGGTCGCTACGATGCTGGGGCCTGTACCAGGCCGTGCGACTGGGGTCCTTCGTCAACCGTCGGGTCATGCCTGAGATCCGCTGGCTGAGAGCTTCGTACTGGGTCGGGGCGATCGCAGATGCGATCGTGGGTGCCTTGATGTTTTTTCCCGAGATCGGACGCGCTGCCTACGGCGACTCCGATTTCATACCCTCAGCGGACTATCGCTATGCCATGCGGTTCGGAGCTTCGATGATGCTCGGCTGGACGGCGCTCCTCTTGTGGGCGGACCGGAAGCCGCTCGAGCGTCGAGGGGTTCTTCCGATCACGGTCTGCGTGATCGCAGGTCTTGCTTGGGCGGGGGCCTATGCAGTTTCTGCGGGACTGGTCCCGCTGTCCAACATGGCGCCGAGCTGGGGCTTTCAGTCGCTCTTAGTGGTGCTGTTCCTTTATAGCTACTTCCGTTCGGAGCGCGCCGCGGCGGAAGCCTCGATCGCGGAGGGCGCCACGTCACTCTCCGAGGCTGCGGCTGCGTTCCTCGCCGAGAAGCGATTTGCCGTCGCCGGTGTATCGCGCGCAGGCAATGCCCCAGCCAATCTCATATTCAACAAACTCAAGGACAGCGGCCGCGAGGTTTACGCGATCAACCCAAACGCCAAGTCCATCGAAGGGGTACAGTGCTATGCATCGCTCGCCGATCTGCCCGAGCCTCCCGATGCGGTGATAATCGCGACCCATCCCGACCAGGCGACCGAAGTCGCCCAGCAGTGCAAGGCAGCCGGCGTTCCGCGCGTGTGGTTTCACCGTTCGGTCGATGGAGGCTCATTCTCCCCCGACGCGGCTGCGCTTTGCGAGGCCTACGGCGCGACGGTGATTCCCGGCGGCTGCCCCATGATGCATCTGGAGCCTGTCGACGTCGCGCACCGATGTATGCGCGCGGTGTTGAGCCTGACTGGCGCCCTGCCCAAGGCCGTCGAGGCGCCCAAACGTTAGCTCTTCTTGGGTGCCTCGCGCTTGGGGCGTAGGTTGCATTGCAGGATCGCCTTGCGGACGCGCACGGAATCCGGCGTGACCTCCACGAGCTCGTCCTGGTCGATCCAGTCGAGGGCGTTTTCGATGGTGAGCTCTTTGTGGGGCGTGAGGACGACGTTCTCGTCTTTCCCAGCGGCCCGGATGTTGGTGAGCTTCTTTTCGCGGGTGCAGTTGACATCGAGGTCGCTCGGGCGGTTGTGCTCGCCGACGATCATGCCTTCGTAGACCTTGGTCGCCGTTCCTACGAAGAGTTTGCCCCGTGGTTGCAGGTTGAAGAGCGCGTAGGGCGTGGTGACGCCTTTCCGATCGGAGACGATCGCGCCGTTCTTTCGCCGAAGCAAGGGGCCGGCGTAAGGGTCCCAGCCCTCGAACATCGTGTTGAGGAGCCCCTCTCCTCGCGTCTCGGTCATGAACAGAGAGCGGAAGCCGATCAGGCCTCGCGACGGAACGCGGTACTCGATACGTGAACGGTTTGTGCCGAGGGGGCTCATTTTGCCCATCACTCCACGCCGGTCGCCGAGGAGCTGGGTCACGGTGCCCACATGGTGCTGGGGCACGTCGACGACGACAGTTTCGACAGGTTCGAACTTCTTGCCGTCAATTTCGCGAACGACGACCTCGGGCATGCCGAGGGCAAACTCGTAGCCTTCCCGCCGCATCGTCTCCGCCAGAATCGCCAGCATCAACTCGCCGCGGCCGTAGACCATGAACGAATCGGCCTCGTCCCCTTCTTCGACGCGCATGGCGATGTTTCGCTGCGCTTCTTTGAGGAGTCGCTCCCGCACCTGTCGAGAGGTGACGTAGTCGCCCACCAGCCCTGCGAACGGCGAGGTGTTGACCATGAAGCGGACCTTGATGGTCGGTTGCTCGACGCTGATTCGCTCGAGCGGGTTCGGGTAGCTCGGCGGGGTGATCGTGTCCCCGATGTGCACATCCTCGATGCCGGAGATGGCCACGATGTCGCCTGCCGAGGCGCCGTCGATGCGAACGCGTTCGAGGCTCTCGAAGCCCCAGAGTGCGCCGACCTTCCGTTCGACCACGCCGTCCTTGCCGATGATCGCTAGCGTTTCCTGTGGTTTGATGGTGCCGTTTCGGATACGGCCGATGGCGATGCGGCCGACGTACTCGTCGTGAATCGTGTTGTGCACCAGGAGCTGCAAAGGAGCGTCTGGGTCGCCCTCGGGCGCGGGGAGTCTTTCGATGAGCGTTTCGAAGAGCGGGGTGAGATCGCTCGATTCGTCTTCGAGCTCGCGTTTTGCGATTCCGTCTTTGCCAATGGCGTAGATATGCGCGAAGTCCGCCTGCTCGTCAGTGGCGCCGAGGTCGCAGAACAGATCGAAGACCTCGTGCAGGGCCTCATCGGGGCGGGCGTCGCTTCGGTCGATCTTGTTGACGACGGTGACGACCGGCAGGTCGAGCTCGATGCACTTCGAGAGAACGAAGCGGGTCTGGGGGAGGGCACCTTCGGCGGCATCGACGAGGAGCAGAGCGCCATCGGCCATGCGGAGCGTTCGCTCGACCTCCCCACCGAAGTCGGCGTGGCCTGGCGTATCGATCAGGTTGATCTTGTAGCCTTTCCAACGGATCGACGCGTGCTTGGCCAAAATCGTGATGCCACGCTCGCGCTCTAGGTCGTTCGAATCGAGCACGCGCTCGCGAACCGCCTCGTTTGCGCGAAAGACGCCGGTTTGGTGCAACATCGCGTCCACCAGCGTCGTCTTGCCGTGGTCGACGTGGGCGATAATCGCCACATTTCTAATCATATTCTGCAAGCGATAACCCCCACGCCTTCGCGTGAGGGCGGGTCTTGGCAGATCCGGGGCGGGGCTGCCAGTCGCAGGCGATATGCTGAATTTCCCGTGCAGGTTTTTCGCTGAGCACCCGCCAAACACAGCGACTGCACCGGGGGACGTTCGAAATTGTGGGGGAACTAGCTGTTTCGTGAGGGCATGCGGTTTGCGTCGGATGTCCGATCATGAGCAATTCGTTCGCCAATTCGTTCGCAACCTGGGTTCGGATTGGCGGGATTCAGTTCGCAACCTGGGTTCGGATCGGGCGGGGGATTCGCGCTTACAGTTTCGGTGTTCATCACCCTGGATGAAGCGGCCACTCTGACCGACGTAGCGAACCCGCTCTACATCAGCTCTGCATCCGCACAGGTTTCGAGCGGCCTCATGCAAGGGCAGTTGAGGGACTCCCCTTAGGGCCCGTTCGATGCCGATACCCTTTACCGCCGTTGCGACGTGTCGGTGGACGCTTTGGCACTCATGCAGGGAGTCGCTATCTTGAAGCTCCGGGGGACGGGGGAATGTTGGGACTTCTTTGGCGCGCGATTGGGGCATTCCTGGTCTTTGGGTTTGTTGGATGCGGCGAGTTGGCGTTAATCGATCCGCGGACCGATCCGACCGATGGCCCGCCGACTGGGAACGGTGATGGCAGCTGCTCGGTGCCTGCGGAGGCCGCGGAACAAGAGGTGTCCAATCCTGACACCGTGGTTGGCGACGGGACTCCGGCGAGTTGCACGTCGGGGGCGTTCGTCGATGCGGTCGCTCGCGGCGGGGTCATCACGTTCGACTGCGGGCCTGACCCCGTCATCATCACGCTCGATCGGACGGCGAAGGTGTTCAACGATCAGAAGCCGGACGTCGTGATCGACGGTGGCGGCAAGGTGACCCTGAGCGGCGGGGGGCGGGTGCGAATTCTGTATCAGAACACCTGCGACGAGCGGCAGGTCTGGACGACGCCGCATTGTGACGACCAGGATCATCCGCGGCTGACGGTGCAGAACTTGACCTTTGTCGACGGCAACGCGAAAGCTGAAGAGGAGGGCGGTGGCGCGATCTTTGTTCGCGGCGGCCGGTTCAAGGCGGTGAACACGCGGTTCTTCAACAACGTATGCCAGGATGTGGGGCCTGACGTGGGCGGCGGGGCGATTCGGGTTTTCGATCAGTATCAGGATCGCTCGGTGTATGTCGTGAACAGCACCTTCGGCGGTGACGAACTCGGAAATGTCTGCTCGAATGGAGGCGCGTTGAGTTCGATCGGGGTCTCGTACACCGTCATCAACAGCGTGTTCACCAACAACGACGCGATCGGCCATGGTGCGAACCCGCAGGCGCCGGGCACTCCCGGAGGGGGCAGCGGCGGCGCCATCTACAACGATGGGAACACGTTCACGCTAACGGTTTGCGGGACCGTCATGGAGAACAACACGGCCAACGAGGGTGGTGGGGCGATCTTCTTCGTAAGCAACGACCGCAGTGGGAGCCTGCGGATCGAGGATTCGGTCTTGAGGAGCAACCCGAGCGCTGGCTTCGAAACTCAGGGATACCCTGGCATCTTCGTCTTGGCGAACGGCGACCCCCAGGTAAGCAATTCTGTTATCGAGTGACGGTTCTTTGGCTTCGATGCGCGCTCGTGCATGTCTGGCGTCGAGGAAATGCAGGACTGCGACGAGTATGTGTGCAGTCCTGGGTGAGTAGAACAGGTCCAAGGCGTGCTGGGCGCTGCCGAGCTCAGCGTAGAATACCGGCGACTTCGACACCTTGCGAAGCGCGTCCGAGAACGCGCTGGCCGTCTTGACCCAGGTTGCGAACTTCGCGCGGGCCGTTTTGACCCGGCCGTTTTGACCCCGCTGGCCGTTTTGACCCAGGTTGCGAACTTCGGGTGGCGAACTTCGGTGGCGAAGTGGCTGGTGAAGGTTTCCATTTTGGGGATGAGCTTGCGGATGAAGTCCGGGTCGAACTGCTGCGCCGGTGCTTGGAGGTGCGTTTCGGTGACTTCCGCCCATTTGTTCCAGAAGCTGCGTTCCATGAAGAGTTGCAGCGCTTTCACTACACTCGCTGGCAGCTTCTGCTCCAGGCTGTCTTGTTCGGCGCCCATCGGCTTGCTCGAAAATAGTACATGTTCTATTTTCGATGGACTGGAGAAATTCATGGTTGCTGCGCGCTTGTGGTCGAGTCTGGTTCACCGGTTGTTGCCCTGGCGCGCACCGGTTTCCTCCGAGGTCGCGCGACCCGCAAAGCGCAGGCCGGCGCGAGGTGGCAGGCCGCAGGCGGGTGCAAGCATCCGGCTCGCGAGGAGCAATGCCTACACCGGGGTTGCCCGACTTGCCGGGCGCTCGATCGATCGCCTCTTTCTCGCTGGCATGAGCCGGCCGCACCGCTATCCGGGCGCAGGCGACCTGGCGCGCGTCGGCGAAGAGATCGCCGCGGCCCACGTGCTCTATCGAAAAGGCCGCCCCGCGGCGCCGAGCGCATTTCATACGACTCCGCCGCCGCTCGATGCGATTTCGATCGAGCCGGCCTGGCACCCTTCGATGCGATTCGAATGGCTTTCCTTCGAAAGCGGCTATCAGGCCTCCGCTGCGGACCCTTCGGCGGACCGCTGGAACAACTACGACCGCAATCACGTCGCCCACGCCTGGGTCGCTCGGCACAGCGGTCCTGAAAGGCCTTGGCTGATTTGCCTGCATGGGCTCGGGACGGGGGGGCCGTACGCCGACTTTGCCGGCTTCCGCGCCGAGAAGCTCCACCACGAGCTCGGGCTCAACCTCTTGATGCCGGTGCTTCCGCTGCACGGTCCGCGCAAGCCAGCCGCCCTGCCGATCGCTTCGCTTCTATCCTTTGATCTGCTCGATGCATTCCACGGTGTGTCGCAGGCCGTGTGGGACACGCGTCGCCTCATGCAATGGGCGCGCGCCCAGGGCGCGACGAAGATCGGCCTCTACGGTCTGTCCATGGGCTCTTACGTCTCAGCCCTGCTCTCCGGCCTCGAGAACGTGGAAACCGTGATTGCAGGGATCCCCGTCTGCGACATTCCGGACCTGTTCGTGCACCACGCGCCGGTGGACCAACGCCAGGAAGCCGAAGACAACGGTGTGCTCGGCGTGCACACCCGCGAGCTGTTCGAGCTGGTGTCGCCGCTCTCGGTCGAGCCGCACACGCGGCTCGAGAACCGGTTCATCTTTGCCGGAAGCGACGACAAGGTGTCGACACCGGAGCAAGCCGAACGGCTCTGGGAGCACTGGGGGCAGCCAGGCATTCGCTGGTTTGCGGGCGGGCATGTGAGCTTCTTCTGGTCGTCCGAGGTCGCGCCCTTCGTCGACCACCGCCTGCACAAAGCCGGCTTCGCCGTGTTGGAACACTGAGCCCCGCGATGGAGCGTTTTTCGGGACAAGACGCTTCGTTCCTCTACATGGAGACCCCGAGCGTGCACATGCACACGCTCAAGGTCGCGGTCATCGATTTGCCGGCGCAGATTCCCTACGCCGATGTGTTCGACCTCGTGCGCATCTCGATGGAGAGCAAGTTGCACCTGGTGCCGCGCCTTCGTTTGCGACCGGTCGAGGTGCCGGGAGGCCTGCACCATCCAATCTGGGTCAAAGATCCGCACTTCAACATCGGCCGCCATCTCTATCGGTCGAAGATCGCGTCGCCCGGGGGGCAGCGGGAGATGGACCGGGCCATTGCAGAGATAGCGAGCATTCAGCTTCCGCGGGATCGTCCGCTTTGGGAGACCTGGCTGCTCGAAGGGCTGGCCGACGGCGGCATGGTGCTGGTCACGAAGATTCACCACAGCCTCGCCGACGGTGTCGCCTCCGCCAACATGTTGGCCAAGGTGATGACGCGCGAGCCCGAGCACAACGACCCCGATGCGCCGAATCCTCCCTGGATTCCAGACTCGATGCCGTCGCGACGCAAGCTCTTCGTCGACGCTCTGCGCGACCAGCGCGAGCAGCTCAGCACAGTGGGTCCGCTCGTGAAACGAACGGTCAGCGGCGGGATCAACGTTCTTCGAAACCTCAAGCACCGGGCGATAGACGTTCCGTATCCGTTTGTGACGCCGCGCACCGTGTTCAACCACAGGCTTTCACCCGAGCGCTCTTTCGCTACGACCTCGCTGCCGCTGGCCGAGCTCAAGGCGGTGAAGCACGCCGCGCGCGTGACGCTCAACGACGTCGTCTTGGCGACCGTAGCAGGGGCGCTCGATCGGTTTTTCGAGGCCCGCGGCGAGACGCTGTCCAAGCCCCTCATCGCCTCGGTGCCGATGGCGGTCGCGACGCCGGGTAGCGCGCCTCGCGAAGCGGGAAATCGCGTGGCCAATCTGTTTACCTCACTCTGCAACGACGTGCGCGATCCGCTCGAACGCTTGCGCAAGATCAACGCGGTGACGAAGCAATCCAAGGAGATCCAGCGGCAACTCGGAATCGAGACCATGCTCGACTGGTCACAAGCCGCGCCGGCCGTCGCCTACCGCTGGGCGCTCGGGACCTTCTCGCAGTCGGGCCTGTCCGATGTCATGCCGCCGGCCGCGAACATCATCGTCTCGAACGTTCGCGGTCCCGACAAGCCGCTTTACATAGCGGGCGCTCGGCTTCGTACGATCTACTCGGTGGGACCGGCAGTCGAGGGCATTGGTCTGAACATCACGGGCTGGAGCTATTGTGGGGACATTGCGTTTGCGCTGATCGCCGACGCCGCTGCGATTCCGGACCCACACTGCATCACCGACGCTTTGCGCCCGGCCCTCGACGATCTGGTCCGAGCCACGTTGTGAAAAGTTGCTAGAGTTCCCCGCATGGGCACACCCGCAATCGACACCTGGCATCAGCTCATCAAGGAAAAGAACGCGGCCGGCCTCGACGACATCCTGGCCGATGACGCGGTGTTTCACTCGCCCGTCGTACACACGCCGCAAAAGGGCAAGGAGCTGACCAAGCTCTACCTGAGCGCGGCCATCATGGTGCTCGGAAGCAGCAAGTTCGAGTATGTGCGGGAAGTCATCGGCGAGTCCGACGCGGTCCTCGAGTTCACCGCAGAGATCAACGGCATCGTCATCAATGGCGTCGACATGGTCCACTGGGACGCGGACGGGAAGATCGACGACTTCAAGGTGATGATTCGACCGCTCAAGGCGGTGAATCTGCTTCACGGCCTGATGAAGCAGATGCTCGGCCAGATGAGTTAGGGGCGCGCCGTTAGCTGAGCGTCGAGAGCTTGTCTCGGTGCTTGGCCTGTAGCGCGTTGTAGTCGTCTTGGGTGAGACTCAGGGCTTTGGCGAGGCGGCGTAGTTGGGTTTGTTCGTCGTGCTTGAGCACATGGTCGGCAACGGCCATTTCGATGAGGACTTCGAGGACCTCGAGACGAAGCTCACGGTCGGCGAGCTCGCGGAGGTCGCGGGTCCAGTCGTGGTCGCCGAGAAGGGCGACGTGGCTGATCTGGTCGGCGAGGAGCCCGCAGATCGCGTCGACACCCGCGGGGCTCAGCCCGTGGACTCGGCTGAGCTCTTTTTGAATGGCGGCTTCTTCCTGCAGCGAGTAGTGCCCGTCAGCGTAGGCGACTTTGGCGAGCAGGCCGGCGACGGCGGTGACGATGCGCCGGGTCGCGTCGTCTGCGTCAGCGAGATACTTCTCGACGATTTCGGCGAGGCGTTCTCGCGCCTCTGGCGTCACTTCGTCGGGCTTGTCTTTGCCACCAAAAATCATCGACGTTTCAATATACCGGCCGCCGCCGATGCACAAGGCCGCTAGAGCCCGGCTTGGACCGCGCCCCAGACGACCAGGCAAATGACTGCGCCGACCAGGCCCAGCCACAGCCCGTCGCGAATGAAGAACGCAAAGAGCAACAAAAGCAGGCCGGCGCCCAACTGGACGGGCCGTTGCTGCTTCTTTCCGTACATGAACATCACAAAACCCACGCTGCTCACGAGGAGGGAGACAACGAGATAGGCGGGTTCCAGCATTCTTAGATGGGCTTGTATGCCACGGCAGCGGACGATGGGCCCGCCAGGGGGATCACATCGAACCGGTCGAAGCCCACCTCGCTGCACCATTCTTTGAAATCCGCGCCCGAGTAGTCGAAGGCGTCACCAAATTCGATGAGCATGTTGAGCGACATCAGAATGCCGAAGGCGTTTTGCCGTCGGGCATCGTCGATGAGCGCTTCGACGACGATGAACGCGCCCCCCGGTGGCAGGGCGTCGTATGCCAGCTTGATGAGGTGCTTCTTCTTTTCGAGGTTCCAGTCGTGCAGGATCATGCCCATCGTGATGACGTCGGCCTTGGGAAGGGGATCCTTGAAAAAGTCGACGACCGCCGTGGAGACGCGATGCCGGAGGCCGGCGGCTTCGATGTACTTCTTAGCGATGGGCTCTACTTTGGGAAGATCGGCGCTCACGCAATGCATGTGCGGGTTTTCTGCCGCGACCATGCAGGAAAGCTGGCCCGTTGCGCCGCCGACGTCGCAGAGCGTCTTGTAGTTCGAGAAATCGAACTTCTTGGCGAGCGCTCTGAAGTTGCCGGCCGACACACCCGCCATCGCGGCCATGAACTGCTCGATTCGCTCGGGCACCGCGTAGAGCTTGGCGAACATGGGTTCGCCGGTTTCTTTGATTTCGCTTTGCGGTTCGCCCGTCTTGAGCGCTTCGGTGAGGTTGTTCCAGAAACCGTAGAGACGGCTGCTCGACATCTCGAGAATGCCGCCGATGTAGCCGGCGCCCTCCCTGTCGAGGAAGACCGCGGTCTCCGCCGTGTTGCCGTAGAGCGCGTCCGGGCCATCGCCGTCACGCCGCAGCAAGCCGAGGGCAACGAGCGCGTCGGGGAAGTCGGGAATCGCGCGCGGGTGCAGACCCAGCCGCTCGGCAATCTGCGCGCCGGTCATCTTGCCGGTCCCGAGCTCGGTGAATAAGCCCAGCTCGACTGCGGTGAGAAGCGTGCGCGAGCCGAAGAAGCCCATGCCGACTTGCATGATGTGGGTAGGGTCGAGCTCTTCTTCGCGCATGGAATGCCTCCTCCAATGGACGGTGGATCCTTACAACCGGAGCGCCCGGGAATGCAACACAGAAAAAGGCTAGGCGTCTTCGCTTGCGAAGAAGAAGGTGCAGTTGGGCAGGTCCATGAACGCTTCTTGCGCGCGTCGCAGCTCGTCGATGAGCTTATCGCCGGCACCGGAATCCATGAACGCGACGACATCGTTCTCGCGGACCCACCAGATTTCGACCATCCCGTCGTACGGCGCCTTGGTGCCGCGCTGCTGCATGATCTCGACGTTCTGCTCCACGGGAAGCGGCGTGGTGGTCGTGCATCGGAGCCCGTCCGAGGCGGCGGCAATCGCGCGTGCGGTTTCGGCGTACTTGGCCCACTGCTGGGCGAACTCGCTGTTTCGACATCCCCGGCTTGCGACGCACACACTGAACGAACTTAATCATGCTGACTCCTTGCCCCCGTTTCGGAGGGCTTCATTGTCACAAATCGGGCGACGGGCTGCCAACATTCCCTGTGGGCAGCGCCCCGTCTTTAGAGTGCAGGCCGTTTCGCGCCTTCGCGCGCGTGAGCAGGGCGTCGCCGATGTGGATCAGGGCGAGCAATGCGAAGATCGGCGCGGCAACCACGACGCCCTCGAAGCCCCGTCGCAGGGTGGCGGGAATGAGGGTGCTCAAGAACAGCGCCCAGAGCAGGGTGACGCCCGTGATCTGCAGCAGCCCATATTTATGGTAGCCGAGGTAGAAGTCGCCCAGGCCGGGCAGGAACAGCGCCCGGAGCGCGGCCTTTTTGGGGCTCTTGAACTCTTCGCCGCAGTTCTGGCACGAGAGCGGCGCGTCGTCGCTTGCCGTGAAACAACGAGGGCAGAGGTTTTGCCAGCCGCCCTTCTTGGTGGCGGTGGATTCGAGCAGGCCCTTGAGCTGCCGCGCTTCGGAGCGCTTGACGCCGTGGAACATCAGCTGCTCGCGGCCGGTGCGAATGAAGATGTAGCTGTTGCGGCCCGAGGTGACGCGGATGCGATCGAGCGGGAGCTGATTTGCGAACATGCGCGGCCGCTGCTTCGAGTCGGTGTGAATCAACAGGATGCGCCGGTCGGTGAGCACCAAGGTCGTGCGGTTGGCGAAGGGGTTCATCGAGCCGGCGGTGAGCAGCCACCAGCTGAGCTGCCGGACGCCGTTGGTCGCAAAGCGCACGACCTCCATCGGGTTCATCACGCGTTGCAGGACGGGCTCTGCTTTGCGGAGCATCTCGGCACGCTTGCGATCGCGCCGGTTGATTCGGCCGTTGCGGACGTTCGGGAACATCTCCTCGAACCGAACCGCTACCGATGCAGGTAGGAGGGCATTGAGCTCCTCATTCGGCTGACCCCCGTTCGGCATAGGCAGCGGGAGCCTAGCACGGCTCGGCCGCCCTCAATCGGCGCTGCTCAGCGGGTCACGATGGTGCTAGTATCGCGGCTAGCTCGATTTTTGGGGGATTGTCGATGGTTGATCCGCTCTTGGTGGCCGTGGTGATTTTGCTGGTCATCAATCTCGTCGTAACGCTCGTGCTTCTCAAGCGCAGGGCCGGCGATTCAGCAGCGATTGCGCAGGCCGAGGCGGAGGACCGTGCCGAGACGGCGCGCCTGCTTCGGGCCGAGCTTCGGGATTCGCGCGAGGAGGCCTCCGCTGCGGCGAGCGAGCTTCGTCGAGAGGTTTTCGGCACGCACCAGGCGAGCACCGAGAGCCTGGTCAAAACGCTCTCCCAAGTTGGCGATTCGCAAACCAAGAAGTTCGAAGCGTTCACTCTGCAGCTCAAGGGCCTGACGGACTCGAACCAGGCGGGGCTCAAGCATTTGCAGGAAACCGTCGACGGGCGGCTTCAAGAGCTTCGGAGCAGCAACGAACGCAAGCTCGACCAGATGCGCGAGGTGGTCGACGAGAAGCTGCAGAGCACGCTCGAGAAGCGACTTGGGGAATCGTTCAAGCTCGTGGGCGACCGGCTCGAAGCGGTGCAGCAGGGCCTCGGCGAGATGCGAAGCCTGGCCAGCGGGGTAGGGGACCTCAAGAAGGTGCTCACCAACGTGAAGACACGCGGGACCTGGGGTGAGGTGCAGCTGGGCGCGCTGCTCGAGCAGATCCTCACTCCCGAGCAGTTCGACCGAAACGTGAAGACCCGGCCCGACTCGCGCGACGTCGTCGAGTTTGCGATTCGGCTGCCGGGGCCGAGCGAGGACCCAAACCTCTGCGTCTGGCTTCCCATCGACTCGAAGTTCCCGCAGGAAGATTACCTGCGGCTCGTCGAGGCAAGCGAGAACGGGGACGCTGTCGCGGTGCAGCAGGCGCACAACGCGCTCGTCCGCTCGGTTCAGGATTCTGCGAAGGACGTGAGCAGCAAGTACTTGAACCCGCCGCAGACGACCGACTTCGCGATTCTCTTTTTGCCGACTGAGGGCCTCTACTCCGAGGTGCTTCGTCACCCGGGCCTAGTCGAACGCCTGCAACGCGAGCACCGTGTGGTGGTGGCCGGGCCGACGACGCTGTCGGCCGTGCTCAGCAGCCTTCGCATCGGGTTTCGGACCCTCGCCATCGAGCAGCGCTCGAGCGAAGTGTGGAAGGTGCTCGGCGCAGTCAAACACGAGTTCAGCAAGTTCGGCGATGTGCTCGACAAGGTCAAGCGGCAGCTCGAGACGGCCGGCCGCACCATCGACGAGACGGGCCGTCGCACGCGCGCAATGGAGCGAAAGCTGCGAAACGTCGAAGACCTCCCCGCCGACACGGCGACGGCGTTGCTCGACCTCGCCGAGGACACGCCGGTGGACTTGCTCGAAGCCAAGGAAGACGGCGCCGCTTGAAAGCAGCGGGTTTGTTCCCGCCTTCGGAGCTAGCAGGCGATGGGTGCGGCCCGCTTTTTGGGGTCACGGTTTGGCGTGCTACATAAGCCGGCCCGGAGCTTCCATGACACACACACGCTTTCTTTCCTTCTTTGTTCTCAGTCTGACCCTCGGGCTTGTGGCTTGCTCGACCGACACGAGCGCCGCGCCTGAGGCGGTGCCCCCCGCTCCCCTCAGCGGGACCTATCGAGATGTCGGTCCGTTCGAGGCAGGGGTCACAACGCTCAGCTTGGCCGATCGGATGGTCGAAGTTTGGTATCCGGTGAACCCGGCCGACGTGGGCGCGATGAGCCCCGTTCCTTACTTCATCCGCGACGAGCTTTCCGACACACTGCAGTCGCTGCTGCCCGACGACATCAATCCGCCGTTTCAGACCGCGGCGTACCGCGATGCGCGCGCGAGTGGCAGCGGGTCGTTTCCGCTAGTCATCTTTGCGCACGGCTCCTCGAGCTACCGCAATCAGTCGACCTTCATGACGACGCACTTGGCGTCTTGGGGCTTCGTGGTGGCTTCGGTCGACTACTTGGAGCGCGGTCTGCAGAGCTTCCTCGGCGCCGAGCCCGAGCCGCGGCTCGACGATGTGGACCTGACGCGCATGGTCGTGATGCTGCTCGCCTCGGAGAACGAGCGCGACGGGAGCTTGTTGAACGGTCGCGTCTCCACGGACCGGATCGCGATTACCGGTCATTCCGCCGGCGGTGGGACCTCGATTCGTTTTGGCGGCGAGCCGGACGTGATTACGTACATCCCGCTTTCGGCGGGCATCTCCATGCAAAGCACAGTCGAGCTGCCGGACAAGCCTTCGCTTTGGATTGCCGGTGACATCGACGGGGTCGTGTCCCCGGAGCGGACGGCCGATGCCTTCGCGGAGGCGAGCGCACCTGCGCGGCACATCGTCATCGAAGACATGGGGCACCTCGGGCCGAGCGACATCTGCGCGATTGGCGAGAACGGCGGCGGCGTCATCGCGATTGCGCTCGAAGCGGGCCTTCCGATTCCGGAAAATCTCGTCCGCCTGGGCACCGACGGCTGTCAGGAGGAGGCCATCGCGCCCGAGGATGGCTGGCCTACGGTCAATCACTTCGTGACGGCGCAGCTTCGCTGGGCCTTTGGCTTCGACGAAGAGCCGATTGGGCTTTCGCAGGACGTCGCCGACGATTTTCCCGAAATCGTGTTCGCGTACGAAGAATCTCTCTGAGGCAACGCTAGTCGCCAAGCGACAGAAGGGTGAGCACCGCTGCGCCCGCTTCGCGGCTTGCTTCGAGGTCGACGCGGAACTCCATGTGCCAGCCGCGATGCTCGTCCGGGTCGAGGAGGATCTGCGTGAGCATCCAGTCTGCCTCGCGGCGTTCGATTTGGACCTGGGCGCTGCTTCGGGCGTCGGGGCCGATGGCGATGGCGTCGTACTCGGACCAGTAGGGCGCCAGCGCCTCAGCAAAGCGTTCAGCGGTCCAGTCGTTGGCTTCCGAAGCCTCCGAGAGCGCTTCGGCGGCTCGCTCGTATTGCTTGAAAGAAAGAAAGCGGACGATTTTCCAGACGGCGTTGCGGACCATCGTCGTGAAGCCGCGCTCGTCCTTGGTGATGTCGACGGTTTGGTCTTCGTCGCGCTCGACCGGCATGACGACGCCTTCATCGGGGGCTTGAAGCTGCTCCCATTCGTCGAGAAGGCTCGCATCGACCGAGCGAACCGTGAGCCCCAGCCAGTCGGACACGTCGTAGAGCTCCTCCGTCTTGGCCGCCTCCGGCACCGTTTGGACGAAGCCCTTGTACGCGTCGGTGAGGTAGCGGAGCAGGACCCCTTCTGAACGCTGAAGCCCGTACTCCTTCACATACTCGACGAAGCTCATGCCGAGCTCGTACATGTCGCGTGCAATCGATTTCGGCCGCAGCACGTCGCCGCCGACCCAGGGATGATGCTCCGCAAAAACCTCATAGGTCGCGAACAGCAGGTCCGCCCTGGGCTTCGGGTATTCGATTTTGTCGAGCTCCGCCATGCGCTCGTCGTACTCCATGCCTTCGGCTTTCATCGCGGCGACCGCGCGCCCCTTGAGCGTGTCGGTTTGCCGGTAGAGCACCGCCCAAGGGTCTTCGAGTGTGGCTTCGACCAGCGTGAGCACATCGAGCGGGTAGGCGGGGTCTTCCTTGTCGAGCACGTCGACCGCTTCGACGACATAGAGCGAGAGCGCCTGGTTGAGTGAGAAGTCAGACTGGAAGTCTTCGTTGACCCGCGGCCCTTCTCCATTGAGCGCGATGACGCCGGCGTCGCGCAGCGAGCGAATCAGCGCGATGGCGTGCCGCGCATGGTTGTATTTAGACTTCGGCCCTTCGTGACTGTTGCGAATGAGCGTGCGGAGCGCGAGGCAGCCGTTGTCCTCGCGCTCGAAGAGGTTGAGAATCATCGCGTTGCTCACCTTGAAGCGAGACCTGAGCGGCTCGGGCGGCGAGTCCTGAAGCCGCGTGAAGGTGTCGGCGTCCCAGTGCGCGTAGCCACGCTCGGGCGGCGGCCGCATCTTGAGCTTGCGCGCCTTCTTCGCATCGCCGCCGGCCTTTGCGCGGAGCTTCTTGTTTTCGATGGCGTGCTCGGGCGCCTGGGCGACCACGCTGCCCAGGGTGTCGAAGCCTCGCCGCCCGGCTCGGCCCGCGATTTGCTTGAAGTCGCGCACGGTCAGCACTTTGGTCTTCTCGCCGTCGTACTTGCAGAGCTTGGTGAAGAGCACCGTGCGAATCGGAACATTCACGCCGACGCCTAGCGTGTCGGTCCCGCAAATGATTTGAAGCTTCCCTTCCTGGGCCAGGCGCTCGACCAGGCGCCGGTAGCGCGGGAGCATGCCGGCGTGGTGCACGCCGACTCCGTGGTGAAGGAACTTCTTGAGCTCCTTGCCGAACGGCGTGTCGAAGCGGGTGCCGGTCAGCTCCTCTTTCACGGCGCGCTTCTCGTCTTTCGAAAGGAAGTCGATGCTCATGAAGCTCTGGGCCTGCTCGGTCGCGGCGCGCTGCGCGAAGTGCACGACGTAGATTGGGCCCTTGCCCTCTTCGAGCAGGTCGACGACCGCGTTCTGCAGGTTCTCTTCGCTGTACGTGAAGTCGAGCGGCACCGGGCGCTCGGTGCTCTTGACCAGTGTGGTCGTCACGCCGGTCAGCTCGGTGATGGCCTCCTCGAACTGCCGCGTCTCGCCGAGGGTCGCGCTCATCAGAAGGAAGCGCGCCTGGGGTAGGGCGAGGAGCGGGATTTGCCAGGCCACGCCGCGGTCCCGGTCGGCGTAGTAGTGAAACTCGTCCATCACGACACCATCGACCGCCGCCCGCTCGCCTTCCCGTAGCGCCATGTTCGAGAGAATCTCCGCGGTGCAGCAGATGACCGGCGCATCGCGATTGACCGTGGCGTCGCCCGTCATCATGCCGACGCGCTGGGGGCCCAGCACTCGACACAAATCGAAGAACTTCTCGCTCACCAGGGCCTTGATTGGCGCCGTGTAAAACGAGCGCTCCCCAAGCGCGACCGAACGGAAGTGCGCAGCCAGCGCCACCAGCGACTTCCCGGACCCCGTCGGCGTGTTGAGAATCACGTTGTTCCCGACGAAGAGCTCCATGAACGCTTCTTCTTGCGCCGCGTAGAGCTCGAGGCCCTGGTCGCTCGTGTACTCCAAAAAGCGCGTCAGCAGGGTATCGCCATCGACGTTTTCGCCGAGGTCATCGAGGTAGCGGTCGAGTGCGCTCACGCGTGCTCGCCAAGCCGAGGCATCGATGAAGGCGGCTTCAATCTTGTGGCCGTCGGGGTCGCACACAAACGCACCGTAGTATCCGGGGCTGTACTGAGGCCGAGGCCCTGGCGGCCCGTCGTCGGTTCCGCCGGCGGCCAAAGCGGCTTCGTGAAAGGCGTGCACCGCCTCTTTGCTCGCCGCCATGAAGCAGAAGTGCGTTCCGTTGCCTACGGCCGCGGGCTGCCCATCGATGGGCTTTTGCACCCAGAACTCTGGAAACTGCTTGCCGTAGGCGACCGCGCCGAATTCGAGGTACTCGAAGAGCTTCTTGCAGCCGAGCGCGGGAAGAACCGCGTCATAGAAGGCAACGGCACGAGCCAAGTCGTTGGTTCCCACCGAAACGTGCGAGAGGATGCTTGGGTTCTCGTTTTCCATATTTCCCTCTGTGACTGAGCTTCACGGATGCGTTGCGTTCTGGCGACAGACGCAGCGCGTCGAATTCGTTCCGCGGAGTATATTGTAGGGCCCGAGCATTGGCACGAGCGTTGCACCGATTGATTCCGTCCGGGCCTTGAAAGGTGCTGTCATGCTTAGAGTCGCTTCGTTCTTTCTTGCGGTCTTCGCCATTGCCGCGGTTTGGGCCTGTGAGGGTTCTCCTGAACCTGGCATCGAGGTTCTTCAGCAGGAGTCCTGCGCCGTCTTGCTCAGCGAGTCGAACGGGATGCCCGTCGGAGTGCTGTCCGAGCAGCGGATCCTCGCTGGCCAGCAGCACGTTCTCGTTTCGCAGCTCGATCCGGATGGCCGCGAAGAAGCCCAAGAACAGCCTGATCGAGCTCGAGCTGCCTGCGGGGCCTCAGCTGCTCGACCTGGGCGAAGATGACGAGCCCGTCGTCGTCGCGTTCGAAGCCGTTTCCGAGGACGAGATTGTCGGAATCGAGCTTCTTCAACCCCGCGAAGAAGAGCTCAGCCCCGGAACCTGGGTCGAGGTCGATGTCGTCGGTGTCACCGAAGACGGCATGCATGTACGCAGCATCCATCCGCGCTTCGGCACCGGAGACGATACCTACCTCGGCTACTTCGCGTATCGCTTCGACCCCAGCGCGCGCCCGCGCACACTCGAGATAGAGGCGCTGCAATGGCTCGAACACACCCAGTTCCGAGGTCTGCCGAGTCATAAGGCGAAGCCGGCTAGCGTGCTCACGCGCTAACCGGCTTCTATCAACGGGCTCCACAATGGGGGGAGGTCAAGACGGGCACCATGTTCTGGGAACGCGTTTCGCCTGACTCTGGATGGGATGGTGGGCTCATCCATTGCCCTTCGTTCCGTGCCGCTGGTGCCCGCCTCGCACCGAATGACAAGTTGGAAGCTAACCGTGTTTCCGGTATTTCCGGCGACAAAGAAGGGCACCGATCGCGCCATGCCTTGTGAAAATTCACCCTCCAGGCTTGTAATTCGCGTGCCGCTGTGGATCGATGGCGCCCTGTGGCCGATTCACAAGGCAAGCCCAAGACCGATTCGGGCCTGAGAGTGTCCGGTGCATGGGCCCGCGGTGTGGTCAATGCCTTCGAGGCACTCGGCCTGGACGTCGAGGCGCTCTGTGACGACATCGGTGCGGATCTCGCAATGTTTACCGATACTTCGGGACGGCCGCCGCGCGATGCCCTGGGCCGCTTCTGGCGCGCGGCGTTTGCAAAAACCGGCGACAGGCATCTCGGGCTCAGTGTGGGCGATGCCTGGCGGGCTCGAGCGGACCACCTGGTCATTCTGCTCCTCACGAGCGCGGAAACCGTCGGCGAAGGCCTCGAGGCGAGCCTGCGATACCAGGAGCTGCTGTCCCACGGCCGTGTTCTCACGCTGAGCGAGCACCCAGAGCATCACGTGCTGCGCCTCAACAAGGTCGAGGACGAGCTACCGGTCACCGTGCACGAGCTCGAGTTTCTCGCCGTCGTCGTGATGAAAGTGTTGCGCTTTGCGACCGCAGGCGCCTTCAGCGCACGCGAGGTTCACTTCGAGCACCCCTATCGGGGGAACATACAGAAGTACACGCACTCATTTGCTTGCTCGGTTCTGTTTGGCCAAGAGAGCACGGCAATTGTCGTCGACGACGAAACCTGGGCTCTGCCTCTCGTGCATGGCAATCAAGCGCTGCACGGCCAGCTTCGTGGTGTCGCCTCTGGGCTGCATGCGACGCTCGAGTCGCATGATTTCGTCGACACCGTTCGGGATCGCATCAAGCTCCTGCTCTCGCGCGGCCAGTCGAGCATCGAAGCCGTGGCGGCCGCGCTTCACACGACCCCGCGAACCTTGCAGCGGCGCCTTCAAGACGACGATACGAATTTCCGGGCACTGATGGACGCGACCCGCAAGTCAATCCTCCTCGGCTGCGTCGAGCGCAACGAGACAGCCGACGAAATCATGCGTCATGCCGGTTACACGAATGTCCGCAGCTTCCGACGTGCTATGAAGCGCTGGAACCTGTCGGACTCACGATGAAACAAACCACAGCACACATCGCCTTGGCACTGCTCCTGGTGCCGCTCTTGAGTTGCTCCGCCCTCGGCCTCTCGGGCACCGGGTCGCAAATCCCCAACGTAAAGCCGCCGAAGGTCCGCATTGCGTCGGTCCGAATGGGCGACATGCCGTCCAGTCGCGGCCTGGCGAGCTACTACTGCGGGCAGTACCTAGGCCCGCTCATCTGCAGAGCGTTCGGGCCCGTGCTGCAGGCCTCGGACATCAACTTCGCGTTCGATGTGGAGCTGGAGTTGGCGAACTCGAGCAAAGTGCCCTTGCCGCTGGTGCAGACACTCTTTGCGTTCACGGCATTCCCCGAGGCGCAAGACGCGCAAAACCTCGGGACCGTCTGCCTGAGCTTCTGCGAGGACCCGAACAACTGCCGTCAGGACGCAAACGCCTGCCGCTCGGACGAGCCTGAAATCCGCGACATCCGCGACTTCGCCAACGCGGCGACCGGCTTCTTGCTTTCGACCGCGCTAGGCGAGCGCAAGTTCAGCGACCTGCGCGTCCGCACCGTCCCGCCCAACGACAAAATGAAGATGGTCGTCCGCCTAGGGCTCGACCCCATTCAAATGGTCGGCCTGATTCGCCAGCTCGGCAAAGGCGAGCTGAGCCGAATCAAAAAGGGCGAGATTCCAGAGTTCAACATCCCCTACGAAATCGAAGGGACGGCCTGGGTTGCGGTCGAATCGCTGGGCCGCCTCGCGACGGGCTTTGGGCCCGCCGCGGGACAGTGGCGTCTACAGCGCGATTGACGCCCGGCTTAGAGCGCTTCGCTCTGCCTGGTCATGGAGAGCCTTGCCTCTCCCGAGCATGGGAGCTCGACGAACCAAAGGATTTCGTCCAGGGGGTCGCCGTCCGCGTCGAGCGAGCAAGCTTCCATCCAGGCGCTGCTGATGTCCATCTCAGCGTGGACCCAAGTCACCGAGAGCGAGTCCTGCTCCTCGAGGCTCAGGTCCGGATCGCCGAGCGTTAGCCTGAATGCGTCGTCGAGCTGGACCACGCAGGGGTCTTTGTCGTTGTTGACGGAGAGACTGGTGAGAGTCACGTCGTTTTGCATCGGATCGTAGTCGTCGGCCGAAACCTCGAACTGCGAATCCGGGTTGTCGACCGACTGCACCACCATGGTGACGGTGCTGCCTAGGACGGTGACTACCGCAACAAGCTCTTCATTGTTGATGAAGAAGTCGCATTCGTCGGGTTCGACGTACGTGAGGTCATTGCTCGTGTAGGTGACCGGCCCGGTCGTGTCCGTGGTGTCACAGCCCGCTACGACGCTCGCAGCCAATGCAATGGTCAACAGTATTCTGGTCATTGGTCTATTCCTCTTCTGCTCTAACGACATTAGTAACGGCTACCCATGCCCTTGGTCGGCTTGCCCTGTTCCTGGGCTTCCTTCACTGCTTTCGAAGGCTTTGGTGCCTCCGCCTTTGCCTTGGCCTCTGCCTCTGCGGCCTTCTTCTTCGCGCGAGCCGCGGCGGCCTTCCTCTTGGCGGCTGTCGTGGCGTCCTTGCGCGGCCGCTTCGGCTTCCGCTGCAGCAGCGGCTTCGGCTTCCGCTGCGGCGTCGGCAGCAGCAGCTTCCGCGGCTTCCTTGGCTTCCGTCAAATCAGCAGCACAGGCTTCCTGGGCGGCCTTGAGCTCGCTCATCGCCGTGGTCTGCTTCTTCGTGGTTTCCGCAAGGGCCGCCTTCAAGGCGTTGAGCGACTCGACCGATGCCTCTCCGACGAGCTCCGGGGTTTCGAGGGCGACTTCCTTGGTCTTGATGATTGCGGCCTCGCCCTTGGTCTTGGCGACCTCGGCCTGGCAGCTCTCAATCCCTTCGGCGAGCTGGGTGAGCTCCGTGTTCGCCGTCTTCACCGCGTCGAGCTGCTGGTTGGTCAACTCCTGCAGTGCCTTGACCGCAGTGTCGTCTTTCTTGCAGCCGAGCATTCCAGTCACGACCACGAGCGCGGCCAGTACGGCCAGAATCATTTGCTTAGATTTCACAGGTTCCTCCATTTTCGGGTCACTCACAGGCAGTCCCGGGTCAGTCGAACGACATCGTCATCGTGCCGGCACCCCGACCCCGCTTGCCCTATCCCCTAGTTGGGTCGATCGTGAGCGACCAACGCGTCAACTCCATAGCCCAGTCCCCTCGGCTGCCGCAAGGGTTAGCGCCTGCTCACATGTCCAGTAAACCCGAATTAACCTATGATTTTGAGCCCGTTGCGGCTAGGGGCCAACAACCTCGGCCGCCGTCCAGCCGTCGTTCCGATGCACGGTGTGCTCGGCCCGGTGCTCGCCGCTGGCCTTGTCCCAGTCGGCCTTCACGCGTTCTGCCCGCGATTCAATCTTCCCAACCTTCCAGGCGACCCATTCGGTGCACTTGCGCAAATCGGGCGTTGCGGGGCCGAGCTCACGCAGCTCGGGAGGAAATGCTTCGAGCGCCTGGTCGGCGCGTCTCAGGACCTGGACCTCGACCGGGCTCTTCGCATTCACGCGGGTTCGCAGCTTGACCACATAGGTCTTCCCAGCGCTGAGCCTAGCTTCCATGAGTTGGACGGTGGGCGGCGCGGTGCCGGTGATGACCATCAGCATGTGCTTGCCCGGCCAGGTGGGCGCCGCCATTTGCGAGGCATTGTCGAGCAGCGCGATGCAGCGACCCGCCTGATTGACGACTCGAATCGTCACCTCGCTCGCCTGCTTTCGGCGCGGCCGCATGAAGACCAGCATCGCCTGGTCCGGACGGCGCCACGTAGGGCGCGTCGACGGTTTTCGGGATTTGGGCCTCGGACGCCGAGCCGGTCATCAGCACCGTGAGCACCGTGAGCACGGAAAGCAGCGCAGCAATCGTGGGACGAGCTCGGATGGGGCGGCGCTTCATCTTGTGACCTATCTCGCATGTCGCGACGCCCCCATCCAGCCGGATTGCAGTCTTTCCGAACCCTTGCGGCGAGTCAGCGTTTTTGCCCAGTGATGCAGGCAAGAGCCTTGATTTTTCGCAATACTGTAGCGGTGCGCACTTCCAAAGGGGGGGGTCGGGTGTCCACGCTCCCGTCCGCCTCGGATTCTCAAATACCGCGGATCGGCGAGGTCTTGGATTCTCGCTACCGGATTACCGGGGTGCTCGGCTCCGGCGGGATGGGGTGCGTCTACCTTGCGGAGCACGTTGCGATTCAAAGGCCCCTGGCGCTCAAGCTCCTGCACCCCGAGGTCGGCGAAATCGACGAGGTCACCAAGCGCTTCGAGCGGGAGGCGTTTGCCATCGGTCGCGTCGACCACCCGAACTGCGTCAAAGTCTCCGACTTCGGCAAGCTCGCGGACGGCACCTTTTACATGGTGCTCGAGCTGCTGGACGGCGTCTTGCTTTCCGACTTGCTCGAACGGGAGGAGCGCCTCGACTGGAAGCGCGCTCTGCACATCGGCCGTCACGTCCTGAGCGCGCTCGACTACGCCCATGGCGCGGGAATCATTCACCGCGACGTCAAACCCGAGAACGTGATTCTCGTCGAACAAGACGAGGACCCCGACTTCGCCAAGATCCTCGATTTCGGCATTGCGAAGTTCCACGACGATGTCGCGAATCAAGACGACGACACCAGCCCGCTGAACCACGACGCCAAGCTCACCCAGCACGGCGTCACGATTGGCACGCCCACCTACATCGCCCCCGAGCAGGCGTACGCGCAAGCCATCGACGGGCGCGCCGACCTCTATTCGCTGTCGGTCATGCTCTACGAAATGATTACCGGCGTGCCGCCGTTCGATTCGGATGACCTCGGCAGCCTCCTGCGCATGCACGTCGCGGTGCCTGTGCCGCGATTCTCTGAGCGCGCGCCCGACCTCGAGGTTCCGGACTCGGTCGAAGCGCTGATTCGCCACGGGCTCGCCAAGAAGGCAGACGACCGCATCGCGAGTGCGGCGGCAGTACATCCAGCGCATCGACGAGCTCATCCTTGCAGAGGGCACCGGGCAGTCCGGGCTTCGCGCAATTCCCTCTCTCGTTGCGGAAGGCCTGCGCGAGACCCTGACCTCATCGGGCAGCCGGGCTGATGGCAACAAGAAGACCAAGAAGCCCGCCAAGCGAATCATCGCAGCCGCGCTCCTCGTCATCGCCTCGATTTCCATCACGGCCTTTGCGTTTGGGCGCAAGGACTCGAGCTACCTTCCCAAGGGCGCGCTCCTGCCGATTGGTCCGGCCGCCTACGGGCCCGAGGCCGAAACAGCCGCGGAGATGCTCTCGCAAGGCCGGCCCAAGGAAGCGGCCACGTACCTGTTGGGCCATCCCACGGAAGTTCGCGAGGGGCCGTACACGCAAATGGTTCTCGGGCATGCGCAGGCCGCCTCGCAGCGAAGCATCCTAGCGCTCGCTTGCCTACGACAAGGCAGTGAGGCTCGAACCCAAGCTCGCCCAAGACAAGCTCATGCGCACCAACCTCGGACTCATTTTGGACAAGAAGGCGCCAGGTGTCGTCGACGACGCCATCGAGTTTTTGGGAACGCTCGCCACGGTTGGGAACGACTCCGCCGCTGCCGACCAGCTCATCGACCTGGCCTCATCGTCCAAGGACGCGCGCCGCCGGCACAAGGCCATGCGCGTCGCCGATGAGCTGGGCCTCGGCGCCGAGGTCGACCGCTTCGGTTCTTACATGCTCGACCTCGAGCAGGGCGAAGACTGCGCCGCGCGAAAGGCAGCGGTGGCGAACCTCCGCGCGCTTGGCGACAAGAAGGCGATTCCCGAATTGCGCAAGGCGAGGAAGCGCATCCGCACCGAGGGCGGTGTCATCAAGCGCAGGGTCAACACCAACGCTTGCCTTCGCACCGACGCAGCCGAAGCGATTCGGTACTTGAACGGCCTCTAGCGGCTCGCTTGAAACCCGGCCGCGGCCCGCCTACGCTCGCCGCCGGCGAATGCTTGCTCCAACCCCAACCCGGCGCGCGCTCTTGCTTTGCCTGGCTCTCGCGGCTCTTGGCTTGGCCGCTTGCAGTCGCTCATCGCTCGGTTGCTCTCGCGGAATGGACGGCGCTGGCGGCAACGCAGGTTCGGGTGGCAGCGGCGTTGAAGCGGGGAAGGGCGGCACTGGCGGCCTCTCCGCATGTGGGCGGCACGGCCGGCGTAGGGGTTGCAGGTAAGGCGCGAAACCCCGACGACACGGCGCCGCTCGTCTTGAACGAGGGCCAACAAGTCCTCTTCGTCGGCGGCTTCCTCTCCAAGCTCTACGAAGAGCTGAGCCTCGACCTCGAAGACGAAATCAACGACGCCCTCCAAAGCTCGGCGCGCTCGCTCAACGTGCACATCGACTTGCCGTTCGACCAGAGCATCGACATCCCGATTGGGGACGCCATTGCCAACGCCCTGCCGCGCATCGACCTCCCGATTCAGTCCGGCGGCTTCATCACGTTCTACACGCAGATGCGTGACTTCGATGCGCAGGGGATTGACTACAAGAACCTCGCGGCCGCATCGCGGACTTTCGACACGTCCGAAAGCGTCGCGCACAACGCCGCCGCGGTCCTGAGGTTTCTGCGTCGCACGAACAAGCAAATCATCATCGTGTCGCACAGCAAGGGCGGCCTCGACACACTCGAAGCCCTCATCGGCGCGCCCGAGCTCTGGGGTGACACCGTCATCGGCTGGGTTGCGCTTCAGGCACCCTTCCACGGTTCGCCGGTCGCCGACCAGACCTTCGTCGCCGCCAACGACTTCTTGCTCGAAGCCCTGGGCGGCAACGGCGAGTCGGCGGGTGATTTGAAAACCAAAGCGCGCGCGCCCTACATGTCGAAGAACGAGGCACGGATTGCAGAGCTCACCGCAACCATCCCCGTCATTTCTGCCTATTCGACCTACGAGGCGAGCGGGACGGTGACCGGTTTCGCCCGCACCTTCGCCAGCGGCATCTTCAACTCGGGGATGGTGTCCGAAATCTCTCAGATTGTCGTTGGCAACTACCGCGACACCCCGCGCGACCTGGGGCGCGTCATCGCCGCGTCGACCAGCGCTGCGATTCGCGTCATTCGCGAGCGGGCGGCGAGCGCGCTCGGCGATGCGATGGCGACCATCGGGCTCGTGGACCTCACCAACGTCTACATGCACGGCGTCTTGGCGATGCCCAACGACGGGCTCGTTCCGAGCGAGAGCACGCGCTTGCCGGGCGCGATTCATCGCGAGCTAGAGACTGGCGACCATGCGAGCCCCGTCATGGACGTCGGCCCGTACAAAAATTTCTGGACCATAAAGAAACGCAACGCGGTCACCGTAGAGTTGATTCGCGAGGTTCAGGAGCTTGCCGAGGCGGCGCCGAGCCCGAGTTCCACGCGCCGCAAATGAGCCGGCCCGCAAGCAGTCTCGCATCTGTGCTAGCGTTCCGCCGCTTCGATGCGCGTCCTCTCACTCAACGTCAACGGTCTGCGCGCTGCGGTGCGCAAAGGCTTCTACCAATGGCTCGAGGGTCAGGGCGCCGACTTCGTCTGTCTGCAGGAAATCAAGGCACGGCCCGAGCAGCTGTCCCCGGCCGAGCTCGCACCCGCCGGTTACCGCAGCTTCTACGAACCGGGCGAGCGCAAAGGGCACAGCGGCGTGGCGCTCTTCACGCGCGCCGAGCCCGATGAAGTCATTCACGGCTTCGGCTCGGCCGAGTTCGACCCGGAGGGCCGCTACATCGAGGCGCGCTTTGGCGATGTGAGCATCGCTTCGGTGTACGTGCCGTCAGGCACCAGCGGCGAAGTTCGTCTCGCCGCCAAGTTTCGATTCATGGAGCAATTCTCCGCGCACCTCTGCGCCCTCGCAGCGAGCGGCCGTCATTGCATCCTCTGCGGCGACTGGAACGTCGCCCACAAAGAAATCGACCTCAAGAACTACAAAGCCAACCAAAAGAACTCCGGCTTTCTTCCCGAAGAGCGCGCCTGGCTCGACCAGGTCTTCGGGCCAATCGGCTTCGTCGACGCGTTTCGTCAGGTCAACACCGAGCCCGGTCAGTACAGCTGGTGGTCACAGCGCCAGCCGACCACCCGCGAACGCAACGTAGGTTGGCGTCTGGACTACCAGGTCGTCACCCCGGGCCTCGGTGACTGCGTCATCGCAGCCTCAATCCCGCGCGAGCCGCCATTTTCGGACCACGCGCCGGTAATCATCGACTACCGGTAGCAAAAGCGGTTACAACACTTGCCCATGAAGTACTTAGCCTTGGTTGCGCTCGTCTCTTTGGTATTCGGCTGCGGCGGCGGGAGCGGCGGCGGCACGGCTGGCGACGGCGGCCGCGGTGCGGCACGGCTGGCACAGCTGGAGTCGAAGGCGACGCCGGCGTAGGCGGATTCGGTGGCAGCGCAGGTAGCGGCGGAATCGGTGGCGCAGCCGGAGGCGGCGGTGAGGGCGGCGAAGGTGGTGTTGCTGGCGCAGCTGGAGCAGCTGGAGCAGGCGGCACACGCTGGAGCGGGCGGCACGGCCGGCGCTTCCGGATCTGGCGGCAACGGTGGAGCCGGTGGCACGGCCGGCACGGCGGGCGCTTCTGGATCTGGCGGCGCTTCGGGAGCCGGCGGCGCTTCGGGAGCCGGTGGCGCTTCTGGAACCGGCGGCAACGCTGGAGCGGGCGGCATGGGCGGCGCGGCCGGCCTTGGCGGCAGCGGAGGAACCGGCGGCACAACCGGAACCGACGGCAACGTCTGTCCCGTCATTGCATCCTTGACCGCAACGCCGCTCACGATTCCAATCGGCGAGCTGCAGAGCGTGGTCGCAGTCGATGCGTCCGACCCCGATGCCGTCAACCCCCATCCTCTGGTCACCACGTTCATCGCAGAGAGCGGAGCGCTCGACGACCCGAACGCCGCCTCCACGCTCTTCACCTGCTCCGACCCGGGCTTCGTCGAGCTCTGCGTACGCGCCAGCGACGGCGACCCGATTTGCGACAAAGAGCGCTGCATCGACATCGTGTGTCCGCCCGACGTCGTGCCCAACGTCTGCCCGATGCTGAACGTCATCAACGCCATCCCCTCGGTAATCAGAGCAGGCAACAGCAGCACGATGATTCAGACCCGCGCCCAAGAGACCGACGGCGTGCCTTTCCCGCTGCTGCTCACCTTGAGCGCGCTCTGGGGAACCTTCGAAAACACCGAGAACCTCCAGATGCCGAGCAACGTCGTCGGCCAGAACGCAACCTACATTTGCGACCGGCCAGGTCCGGTCGAGATTTGCGTCGACGCCACCGACGGCGCCTGCACCAAGACCCTTTGCACCGACGTCACCTGCCCCAATCCATTGCCCTAACCTAGCTTCAGTCCACACCACGAAATGAAAACGACCCTGCAAACCTGCCTTGCCGCGCTGGCCGTACTCTGCGCGCTCAGCCTAGCGTTCCCCCAGCCCGCCTCCGCGTACGACAAGTCCGCCTTCGTTTCGCCCGGAAACGAAGCGCGCATCGTATTCATTCAGAACCTGCGCGAAGACCGGACGATGAGCTACATCGTCTTCGACTCGGACAAGCAATGCATCGCCGAGGTGCGCGGCCGTCAAGCCAAAGTCATCCCGATGAAACCCGGGAAGCACACCCTGTACATCAGCGGCTACAACAACCACCGCATCGACGTCGACCTCTTCCCCGGCCGCACCTATTTTGTCCGCCTCTTCTCCATCGCAAAATTCGCGAACCGAGTCTCCGACGTCACGCCCGTCCAACGCGGCTCCGAATCGTACAAGTTCGTCAAGACCTGGCTAGAAGGCGCCAACATCGCCAAGGCCAGCGACGACACATGCCGAGGCAAACCCCTCAAAGAGCGCGAGAACCGAACCATCCGCCGCATCAACGACGCCAACGCCGATTGGAAAAACGGCGACGAGATTTACCGCTACCGCTACATGCTGCTCAAAGAAGACGGCTTCACCCCAGCCGAAATCGACTGGCTCTGAGCTGGATTCACCGTTGTTCCGCGACGACGACCTGGTCCGTGCATTTTCCGGCTGCGCACCCTAGTCTCATCTCCACGGAGCTGGACACATGAGTGACGCAGGGCAGGTCATCTCGAGCGCTGCCGAGGTCTACGACGAGTTCTTTTTGCCAGCGCTCTTTGCGGCCTGGCCGCCTGAGGTCGTCGCAGCAGCAGAGCTTCGACCCGGGCAGCGCGTCGTCGACGTGGCCTGCGGGACCGGCGTCCTTGCAGTCGAAGCCGCGCGCGCCACCTCTCCGGGGGGGCAGGTCGTCGGCGTCGACCTCAATCCCGGGATGCTGGCGGTGGCGCGACGCAAGGCACCCGAAATCGATTGGCAACAAGCTCCGGCCGAGGCGCTGCCGTTTGACTCCGAGAGCTTCGATTCGGCCATCAGTCAATTCGGCTTGATGTTCTTCCAAGACAAGCAGCAGGCGATTGCGGAGATGTGGCGAGTGATTCGCCCCGGAGGGCGTCTCGCCATCGCGGTTTGGGATTCCCTCGAAAACACGCCCGGGTACGCGGCCATCACCCGTCTCCTGGCTCGGCTTTTCGGCGACGACGTCGCGGCCTTGTTGAAAGCGCCTTACTCACTTGGCGACCCGGACGCCTTGCGCTCGCTCCTCGCGACCGCCGGCGTAACCGACCTCGAGGTTCATCGCATGCAGGGCGCCGCCCACTTTCCCTCGATTCGCTCATGGATGCACACGGACGTCCGCGGCTGGACCTTGGCCGACAAGCTCGACGACCAGCAGTACGAGCAGCTCGTTTCAGAAGCCGAGCGCGAGCTGCACAGTTTCGTGGCCCTCGACGGCTCAGTTCGATTCGACCATCCCGCGCTCATCGCGAGCGCACGGAAGTAATGAAGCGAGTCCGACACCAAGAGCTCGCCACCGACACCCTCGGCTTCCGAATAATCCCAACCAGCTCGGGCTAGCGTGCTACTCCGTCAAGGCATGCCCCGCACCCACCGCCTCTCCAAATCCCGCTTCACCGCCGGCCTTCAATGCCACCGGCAACTCTGGTGGCGCGTGCACGAGCCCCGCGCCCCCGAGCTTCAGCCCGACGACGCCCTTCAAGCCGTCTTCGACATGGGCAACCGCGTCGGCGAGCGCGCACGCCAGGAGTTCCCAAACGCCACCCTCATCGACTTCGACTACCGCCGCCCGCTCGCCTCCCTCAAACCCACTCGCCAAGCCATCGACGCCGGCGCCCCCGCCATCCTCGAGGCGAGCTTCTTCGAAGACGGCATCTTCGTCGCCGTCGACGCCCTCTCCAAAGAAGGCGACGGCTGGGTCCTCACCGAGGTCAAAGCCACCAGCCGGGTCAAGCCGCAACACATCCCCGACGCAGCCGTCCAAGCGCACGTCGTCGAGAAGGCCGGCCTCCAAGTCGTTCGCGTCGAGCTCATGCACCTCAACCGCGAGCACCGTCACCCCGACAAGGGCCCGCTCTTCACGCGGGCAGACATCAGCTGCCGAAGTCGCCGAGCTCCGCGCCAACATCAGCGACGAAGCGCGCGCGCAGCTCCAAATGCTCGCCGGCCCCATCCCTGACGTCGCAGCCCGGCCCGCACTGCACATCCCCGTACGAGTGCCCGTTCCTCGCACGTTGCATTGCCGCCGCGCCCGACCACGCCATCGACGAGCTCAACGGCATCCGCGCTACCGCGCTCGACGAGCTCCGCGACGCCGGCATCGAAACCGTCGACCAAATCCCAAGCGACTTCCCGCTCAAGCCACTCTGGGCACGCCACCGCGCCGCCGTCCGCGCAAACGACATCATCGTCGAGCCCGGCCTCGCCGATGCGCTCGCCGCCTACCGCTACCCCATCGCCATGCTCGACTTCGAAACCGTCAGCCCCGCCTTGCCCGTCTGGGACGGCTGCAGCCCCTTCGGCGCAGTCCCCGTCCAGTTCAGCGTGCACACCATCCACGAGAGCGGCGAGGTTTCCCACCGCGCATACCTCGCCGAAGGGCAGGGCGACCCGCGCCCGCAGCTAGCCAAGGCGCTCGCCGAAGCGCTAGAAGGCGCCGCAACCATCCTCGCCTGGCACGCCAGCGTCGAAAAACGCTGCCTGACCGAGCTCGCAGAAGCATCCCCCGAGCACGCCCCGGCCTTACTCGAAGCCCGCGACAAAACCGACGACCTGCTCATCGTCGTCAAAAACCACCTCTACCACCCCGACTTCCGCGGCAGCTTCAGCATCAAAAACGTCGTCCCGGCCCTGCTCCCCGACATGGCCTACGACAAGCTCGAAGTAGCCGACGGCCAAGCCGCATCATCTCTGCTCGAAGACGCTCCTCTGCCGCCCGGAGGAGCTAGCCCGCGCCAGTGCGACGCCCTTCGAACCAGCTCGAAGCCTACTGCGAACACGACACCGCCGTCATGGTGCGCCTCTTCGAATGCCTGCAGACTACGTAGCACTGCCCCATGTACCAGACCGTCTACGACATCAGAGAATCGATTCCCTGGGACAGCTTCCTCTTCGTGTCAGTCGGCCTGCTCATCATTGCTGTCGGCGGCTGGATGTGGCTAGTCGCCAACGACAAGGTCCCGCAAGGTCTAGCCGAGGTGCTCGAGCAACTCCCGCGAAGGCGACCACCGTCGAAGCAATCCCTGAGGACCTCATCGTTTGTCGTGATGGCCTTCGGCGTCCTGTGGATCTTCTTCGCCGGCACCGGAATCATCGGCGGCTGGCTGACCTACCGGGCCGCGCTCGATGCAGGCGAGCACGAGCTCGCAGAAGGCATCGTCGAAGGCTTTCAGCCGCTCGCTCGCCACGCGGACACCCCCGAGAGCTTCACCGTGAACGGAGTCTATTTCTCCTATTCGGACTACAACATCTCGCCAGCCTTCAAGACCTCGCAATCCAAAGGAGGCCCCTTTCGTCAAGGTCTCCCAGTCCGCATTTCCTACGTCCCGCACGCGCAAAGCAACGCAATCCTGAAGGTGGAAATCCCCGCGAACGAGCCAGCCACCGCGCCCACCGACGAGTCCATCCAAGCTCCCATGCTTCCTTTTGAGCTCGTCTGGTCTCTGTTGATGGCCCTGGGAGTCGCCGTCATCGGGCTTCTCTTCTTCAATCGCAACCCCATCTTGAAGCGCCGCCTATTCCCCGCGCTCGTCACCGCTGCGACGCTGCTCCTCGTCTTCTACGGCCTAGACTCGAGCTCCTCACCGGCCGCCATCGCGCTCATCGTGCCCCTCATGCTCTTCAACCTCTGGGTCATCCGCTTCTGCGACGCCTGCGGCGCAACCGTACTCCCCCAAGGCTCCTGGAAACGCCCCACATCGTGCCACAACTGCGGTCACAAACTCGGCGGCTAACCGTTCAAGCGGCACTCCCTGACCCCTTCGGTTCCTCCACCGTGTACCTGGGCGTAATGTGCTGCGGGCAGTTCGAATCCCAAGCCTCGATGTGAAACACAATCGCCCGCTCGAGCCGCGCGTCATAGTCCGGGTCGGCAACACGCTCGAGGACTTCACCGTCGCCCTCCACATACTCTGCCCGCCCCCAAATCTTGATGCGCTGCCGGTTCGGATAGTCCATCAAGAAGATGAACGCCTTGTCGTTCTCGTCGAGGTTCCCGACCGACACGTACTGCCGGTTCCCTCGGTAGTCGGCGAAAGCGAGCCGCCGCTCATCGAGCACTTTCAAAAACCCCTTCGGCCCGCCCCGGTGTTGAATGTACGGCTGCCCATCGCTCGACGCCGTCCCCAAGGTAAAACGAATCACGCTCCGCAATGAACCCCTCGAGCGCAGGCGTCACCCGGTCATCCCAGTCATGCCGCCCCATCGCCTTCTCGTACCCGGCGCGCGAACCCCGAGCTTGCTGCGCGGCCTTGACCGCCGGCGTGAACGCGATGTCGCTTCGGTAGCCCATCCGGTCCTCGGCTTCGGCCATGTCGCCTCCTCCTCCGGGCGCGACCCAGCTCGCCGCCCATCAAGCGACTCTGGCCCCGGCCCGATTCATAAACAATTAGCCAAACAACAGAAGCACTGTCTACAATACGTGAACAATGGACCGCCTCCTCGCCATGGAAGCCTTCGTTCGCGTCGTCGACGCCGGCAGCTTCAGCTCCGCCGCCCGCCAATGGGGTCGCTCCAAAGCCGTCGTCAGCAAGTACATCACCTCCCTCGAATCCCACCTCGGCGTCCAACTCATCCAGCGCACCACCCGTTCCTTGAGCCTCACCGAAGCCGGCCGCGCCTACCGCGAACGCTGCACCGACGTCCTCGGCGAAATCCAACAGCTCGAAGCATCCCTTCGCGAAGGCGCCGCCGCCCCCCGCGGCCCACTCCGCATCACCGCCCCCCCAGGCTTCGCCTCCCACTACCTCGACGTCATGACCAAAGACTTCCTCGCCCGCTTCCCCGAAGTCACCCTCGACCTCGACCTCACCCACCGCATGGTCGACCTCGTCGAAGAAAACATCGACCTCGCCATCCGCGTCACCGACCCGCGCGACTCCTCCTTGGTCGCCCGCCGAATCGCCCCCGCCCCCATCATCGCCGTCGCCGCGCCTTCGTACTTGCGCCGCCGAGGCACTCCCAAAAACCCCGCCGACCTGCGCGACCACGACTGCCTCGTCGACACCAACTTCCGCGAACAACAACGCTGGCGTTTCCGAACCCGCGACAACGCCAAAACAGAAACCGTCACCGTCCACGGCCCACTCCGCGTCAACAACCCAGACGCAGTCCGCGACATGGCCGAAGCAGGCCTCGGCATCGCCCTCGTCCCCAAGTTCGTCGCAACCCAGTCCCTTCGCGCCGGCACCCTGCGCGAAGTACTAAAGGGCAGGGTGGCCTTCGACTGGTCCATCCTCGCCGTCTACCCGCGCCGCCGCTACCTGCCACTGCGCGTCCGCGCCTACGTCGACCACCTGGTCGAGCGAATCGGAAGCTAGCCATGCAAACCATCCCCATCTTCAACCTCGCCCTGGCCGCCATCCCCGCGCTCTTCGTCGTTTTCATCCTCTGGCGATGGTCCGCCGGCGCAGCCCACAGCCTCGCCGCCTTGGCCCGCATGCTCATCCAGCTCCTCCTCATCGGCTACGTGCTCGTCTACATCTTCGAAGCCGACGTCCCCTGGATTGTCCTCGCCGTCATGTCCGTCATGGTCGTCGCCGCAAGCTGGATTGCCCTCCGCACCATCCCCCAGCTCCGTCCCAGGCTCTACGGCTACGCCCTGTTGTCCATCGTCATCGGCGGCGGCCTCACCGTCGCCCTCATCACCCAGGCCGTTCTCACCTTAGACCCCTGGTACCAGCCAAGCTTCGTGGTCCCCCTCAGCGGTATGATTTTCGCCGCCTCCATGAACGCCGTCAGCCTCGCCGCCGAACGCATCACCGCCGAGCTCCGCCGCGGCGTCGACTACATCGATGCAAGGCGCATCGCCATGCAGGCCGGCCTCATCCCCATCGTCAACACCTTGTTCGCTGTCGGCCTCGTCTCACTCCCAGGCCTCATGACCGGCCAGATCCTCTCCGGGGTCTCCCCCCTCATCGCCGTCCGCTACCAAGTCATGGTCATGTGCATGGTCTTCGGCGCCTCCGGCATCTCCGCCGCCCTCTTCCTCACCCTCCTGCGCCCCCGAGCGCTAGCCGGCGAACTAGCCGAACGCTGACCCCCGCCTTTCACACGTCGTCGTCAAAACGACGGCGCCCTCGTTTCACTCCGTCACCAAGCCGACGCCCGCTCCTTCACCGCGTCACCAAGTCGACGGCGGAATCGTACTCAGCCGACACGGCTCCCGCGGCGGCTCCGCGGCACTGCTGACGCGTTGAAGCCCGGGCTCGCGTGACGGCCGCCGAGCATTCGAGACGACACGAAGCCCAGCGCTCCAGGCATCGAACGCCAGCGCGTCACGCTCCTCGGCGTTCAGCCCCTCGAACATCTCCCGCGTCTCACGACGCCCATCCTCGATGGACGCGCGCAACGAATACCCCGTCAGCTCGACGTAAACCGACGACGAAGTCTTGTCGTCCCACATAGCCCCTCCCATCAAAAAAGAACCCTCAGTCAGGCTAACAAACCCACCCTTTAGTGCCAAATCTGCTAATCTCGGCCACAGTGGCCGACATTACATCTATTCTCAGCAAGCGCGAATACAACAAGCTCCTCACCGACCTCCGCCGCATCATCCGCGGAGGCAAAGAGCAAGCCGAGCGCGCCGCCGCCCAAGCGCTAGTCGAGAGCTACTGGTCCATCGGCAAACGCATCGCCAAAGAGAAGCTCAACACCCGCGCTCAGTACCACAACGCCATCCTGAGCGACCTCAGCGCCGACCTCGGCGTCGACCTGCGCACCCTGCAGCGCACCGTCACCTTCTACCAAACCTACAAACGCGCCCCGCGCATCGAAGGCCTAAACTGGGCCCACTACCGCGTCCTCATGCAACTCCGCGACGTCAACGAACGCGCCTTCTACGAACGCCTCGCCCTCACCGAAACCCTCTCTGTCAAACGTCTCACCGCCGCCATCCAAGACAAGCACTACCGAAGCGCCCAAGCCGCACCCGGAGGCAAACCTCTCCTCATCCCCCGCCCCAGCGACCCGAGCTACCTCTACAAAGCCGAAGTCCGCGACGTCATCGACGCCGACACCGTTCTGCTCGACATCGACCTAGGCTTCGAAGTCATCCGCCGCCAATCCATCCGCCTCGCCCGCATCGACGCCCCCGAACGCGACACCCCCGAGGGCGCTAAAGGCCGCCGCTTCGTCCGCGAACAACTCGCCACCGCCCGCACCGTCGTCGTCAACACCCGCAAATACGACATCCACCGCCGCTACGTCGCCCACCTCTTCTACGCCTTCAACAAGCAAGGCATCGAACAAACCTTCCTAAAAGGCCGCTACCTAAACCAAGAGCTAGTCGACAAAGGCTTCGCAAAAATCGTCTAACCAAACGCACCCGCGCCCATCAGCCACCGGCCCCGCACCCCGTCCTCAAGCCCCAAACGAAACACAGCAAAAAGAACAGGCCGCGCGGCCGACTCACCCCAGCCAACCCCTACGCCGCACCCTCATCCGTTGGCCCACCCGCCCCCAACTCAATGCTGTCCATCTCGATCGCCGAATTTGTCGACTGCGCAATCCCAGTTCGCTCCGCCAACCCCGAGCCGCTCCAAAGCGACACTTCAACGCAGCCCTAGTTCCACTTCCGGTAGCCATGAGGATTCACCTCCACCAAGCAGCCACATTGCACTTCCATTAGCCATGACGGTTCGCCTCCAACACGAACACCCCAAGGTCATCACCGCGAACCACCTAGATGTCACACCATCGCCATGCCCATTCATCGGCCATTCAGCCCCACGAGTTCCCAAAAAAACAACTGAACAACGCGCTCTCAACCGAACCGCGCCAAACCCACCAACCGCATCACCCGCCCCCCTTCAACGCGATCCCCAACTCCATCCTTGCCTCCCGCGCCCAAACCTTATCCTCGCCTCCCCAGCCTCAGTCCCTTCCTCGCCGTCCCAATTTCCGGTTATTCTCCCCGAGCAGTCCCCGAGCAGCTCCCCGAGCAGTCCCCGAGCAGTCCCCGAGCAGCTCCCCGCAGCAGCTCCCCGAACAGCTCCCCAGCAGTCCACCCACCAAAAAGGACCCTGCCCCAACATGGAATTCATCGAGCACTCCATCGCCTGGTGCCGAGGCGAAATCTTCGAAGGCCGCATGCTCGCCCTCTTCGGCGCAGCCATCGTCACCCTGGCCCTCGTCTTCTGGCGCCTCGGCAGCACCCCCTCCGCCCGCGCCATGTTCATCCCGCTCCTCGCCGTCGGCGCACTCGCCCTCGTCACAGGCCTCTCGATGAACTTCAGCAACCAGGCCCGCATCGGCACCTACCGCGCCGCCTACGCCGACAACTCTTCTGCGTTCGTCCAAGCCGAACGAGCCCGCACCGAAGCCTTCATCAAGTGGTACCCGTACACCATGTACACCTTCTCCGTGGTCATCCTCCTCGGCATCGGCGTCTTCCTATGGAAGCCAACCCCCCTCGGAAGAGCCATCGGCCTCGCCACGATAGTTCTAGGTCTAGCCGTCCTGTTCCTCGACCACTTCTCCGAAGAACGCGCCGACGGCTACCACAGCCAAATCATCCAAGAGCTCGCGCGTCGACCCTCGCCCTGAGCCAGCCGCATCCAACCCAGCATCGGCTTGCTTCCTTCACTGCCCCAACGGGTTGACGCTGATCTTCACCTCGTCCCGGCGCGTAGAGAGCGACATCCCAATGATGACCCCAGCAGAGAACAGTCCGATGCCGCTGTAGAGCACCGGATAGTTAACGCCGCGGCGATGGCGGAAGTCCGCCGCTCCGAGCACCATCGCCGTCCCAACGACCATGCTCACGAGCCCGAACATCGCTCCCCCTCGCCGCATCCGGTTCTTGTCGACGTAATGACCCTCGACGACGGAGTCCGTCGTGAGGTGAACGGCCCGCTCTACATCGAGCGGATATCCTTCCTTCAGTGCGAGCGCCATCCGGTATGTCCCGGGGAAAAGCGTCGCTACACAGGGCGTCTCACAGATGGGCGCGTACCCCTTGGCGACCTCGCCGGAGTACACCGAGTAGCCTTCCGCGTGGTAGTCGAGGCCGAACTTGGCCGCGGCGGCGGTGACATCCTTGTAGGTAGCGCCCAACCTGAGGTGGAACGACACGCCCTCTGTCTCTGATCGGAAGAGCAGGCGCAGCGCGTCGACCTTTTCCAAAGCACCGAGAGGCGGTGGCAAGAGCCCGGTTTCGCCCGACCCCGGAGGCCTGTCGATGACTGGCGCTTGCTCCGGCGAGCCCGAGCCAGCATCCGATTGCGCCCTCGCTCCGGCGCGACCGAAAAGCACGGGAACCATGCACGCGATCAACAGAGCCAGAAAGCACTCGCGCGCTGCGCGATCCCATTGGCCGCCAACGCGCTCACGGATTGTCGACGCCACCGTCCATGTCCTCGAAATCCACGCCGCACTCCGGCGCGCCCGCTTCGTGGATCGTCATCGAGAACCCCTTGGACGCAGGGTCGAAATCGGATGACAGCGTGATCGTGAACAGAAACGTACCCGGCAAGGTCGGCGTTCCGCTCAGGAGCCCTCGTATCGAAAGCCCGATCCCCGGAGGAAGGTCGCCGCTCGTTACCGTCCAGCGGTCATCCGCGCATGCGCCGATCAGGTTGAGGCTGTAGTACTCGCCCACGCAGCCGTCGGGAATGAACTCGGTCACGATGCGGGGATCGCAGCAGCCCTGAAGCAGAAACACGAAGCCCAGCATCGTGAGCAACGCCGCGCGCTGCAAAACGAAAGGGCGAGAGCACATAGTCATAAGAACCTCCCCTGCTGCGCGGTGGATCGAAACCCGCCCCGCGGTTAAGTAAGCGTCCAGGGTTCTGCATCGGGCGTGCCAGCCAGAACAGCTCGGTTTTCCCGATGTTTCCCAGGATCCCGTCGAACGTTTTGCGCCAAATCACCGCGACGCGCGGAAACTGCGCCTCGGCGACTAACCCGATGGGGTCTTCGCCGAGGCGCGATTCGCGTCTGCCGCTGCCCACGGCGAGGTCGACGACAACAAGCCTCCCTGGCACGTGGCTTGCACCCTTTTTAGGCACCGGGGGCACCGGACTGGGTGGTCCCGCGTGTTGGGGATTCATCATGCCCTATCTATCCAAGCTTAGCCTACCGACAATCGGCCTCTCGACTGTGTGTGCTCTGAGCGCGCTCGTTCTTTGCATGAACCCCGGCTGCACGCCCCGCGCCCAGAAGGTCACCCTCGACGTCCCGATTCACCATTCCGTCAGCGTCGCGCCTGCCGAGCTCGAACCTGGGGCGAGCAAGGTGACCGCAATCGACGTTCCCTTCGGCGGCGGGGCGTACCGATACAAAGGCAAGGACCTCGCCGTCCTTCAACAAATGCTCGATGAGACGAACCCGATGCCGGGCGCGGTCGGCGCATCGTTTCGAATTCACGTCCTGATCCGCCGCTTCCTGGTCGCGTACCATCAGTCCGAGGCTGTTGGCTTCGCATGTGTCGCCTGGGCGCTGACAAACCCGCGCCACGAGCTGATCTTCGACGAAACCTTCTACGCCGCACACTACACGGGCAACAAGGGTGTCAACGGCGTCAAAAAGCCGATTCACAGGGGCATCACCAAACGCGTTCATACCGCTGCCCAATCGGTCGCCTCCGGGCTGCCGCCGGGCCCGCCGCCGACCTCGGTGTACGAGGACTACGAAGCTGCAGCAGCGTCGATTCCAGACGAGCTCGGTCAGATTCTCGTCGTCAGCTTCGGGCGAGGCGGCGTGGAACGCAGCGTGGACTATGAAGGAGAGACCGGGGAAGAGTTCGCGCGCTGCGGTGATTCGATCGATTGGTACTACCGCCTGAGCATTCCGCGACCCGCCGAAGAGCCTTCTGCCACGACCCCAGCCCCGTCACAAATCGAGACATCCCCATGACCCGTCGGCTCAGCCAACCGATGGCCTTGCTGGCGCCTTTGAGCGCGCTTCTCGTGTTCACCGCTCCCGGTTGTTCCGCACGAGTCAAAACCGTGACTCTGAACGTGCGCGCGACCCATCCGGTCAGCGTTGCCCCGCTCGAGATGGATCCGGGGGCCGCCAAGCTCGTCGCGGTGGGGTCGTACAAAGTCGGGAAATACAAGTCCAAGGACCTGCGGGTGCTTCAGAAAATGCTGCAGAGAACCATCCCAATGCGTGGCGCCCCCGAAGAGTCGTTTCGAATTCATCTCGTGGTGCGGTCGTTCTTGATCGTGCACAGCAACGAAAAAGGGGCGGGCCTGGCATGCATCGCCTGGGCACTCAGCAATCCGCAGCGCGAGCTGGTCTTTGACGAGCAGTTCTACGCCGCGCGCGCTTCTCCGCCGCTCAGCGTCAGCGGCGTCAAAAACCGCATGCACCAAGGCATCACGAAGCGGGTCCACCAACGGGCGCAAGACGTCCTATCCGACCGGCCGCTCGGCTCGCCACCCGAGGACACCTACGACGACTTCGAGCGCGCGGCATCGCGCGTTCCCGACCGATTCAAGTCGGAGTTGCCCACCATTTTCGGCGGCTCGAAAATCGTGGCGGGACAATCCGGCGAGGAGTCCGCGCGTCGATGCGACCGCATCGATTGGTATCGCCGGCTCGGGTTCGCTCGACCTGTCGACGCACCCGAAGCCGAGCCTCCAGAGAAGCCGCCAAGCAGTTTGCCATCTTCCACAGGATATCCGTCACCCACACACCCTTGACGTCCCGAGCTTGAACATCGAGAGGAGCCCACATGACCTCCGTCAAATCGAGCCTCATTGCGATGACGCTGGCAGCCATCCTCTCGGCTCAGAGCGCCGCCGCGCAGGAGCCGACCGCCAGCGCTGCGCCGTCGTTGCCCGATGTTTCATACATGCTCGCGTTTGGCGCAGGCACGGGGACAGCGCCGGCAACCATCATCCGCCTCGAGGATCCACAGCGAGCCAAGCTCGAGCGACAAGTTCGTCTCAATCGCGGGGTGTTGATCGGAACCTCAGCGGTCGCCGCGGTGGGCTTGTCGCTTTGGATGGCCGCACTCGCGCGCAAGTGCAACCGCGGTTTTCAAGATCGTGCGGATCTCACTTGCACCCAGTCGGGCAAAGTGATGCGAGCAACCGGGATGGCGTTTTTCGGCGCTAGCCTCACGGGCATGTTCATCAGCGCAACGATGCTCTTCGTCAGAAAGCGCCAACTCAAAAACCTCGGCTCCCTCGTTCAAGCGCGGAAGTCACGCGCGCTACGCTGGGACCCAGCAAGCTCGCAATTCGTGTTCTAGCTCGACGGCCAGCTCCTGCCGCACGTCATCGAGCAACATCTGATACGAAGTCCCCTGCGCCGCATCGCCATCACTCTGGTGGCGCGTCTCGGCCCTCTCGCACAAGCGCACCGCCTGCCGGAACGCGCTCGCATCCGCCCCTCCCAACACCGATTTCCCCGCCAACAAATCGTCAATTGTTGGCAGATTCGCACCCTCCTATTCGAGAAGCCGCGCGAAGCAGTACACCCCTTCGATCACCCCAAACGCCGGAAACATCCCCCACACAACCACCCAATAGAACACCGTGTTCTGGCGAAACCCGAGGTCTCGGTCCCAGATGAAGATCGGAACTGCAGCGACGAGCTGCAGTCCACCGAGCAACCCGATGAGCAGCAATCCAACGATAGCGACGGCCCATGTCAGCGAAGTGGTTTCCATCGGTTAGCCCTCTCCGTGGATCCTACCATCCACAGTGCCGGCCGCCGCTACGTCGGGGCATGCCAACTCTATGATATCGTCGCGCAGTCGAACCCGAAATGACCGCCCAACCCCCCAAGGCATCACCAATCCTCTACGCAAGAGTCGCCGGCGTCGCGTACCTCGTCATCATGGGCGTCGCCATGCTCTACGGCGGACTCGTCGAATCCAAGCTCATCGTTTCCGGAAACGACGTGGCCACAGCGAACAACATTCTCGCCCACGAATCGCTCTTCCGCCTAGGCATCGTCCTCGTCCTCATGATCTACGTGAGCGTCGTCGTGGCCTCCTGGGCGCTCTACGTCATCCTCAGAACGGTGGACAAAAACCTCGCCTTGCTAGCGCTGCTCTTCAGGTCGGCCGAGGCCATCGTCGGCGCCGCGACTGCCCTCACCAGCTTCGCAGCCTTGTATGTCCTAGCCGGCAACGGCCCGTCGAACCCCTTTGAACCGCAACAGTTGCAGGCCCTGGCCGGACGACTCATCGATGTGCGCACAGCCGGCCTAGACATCGTCCTGATACTCATCGGCATCGGCGCAACCGTCTTCTGCTACCTGCTCTTCAAATCGAAGTACATCCCCAGACCCCTAGCCGCCTGGGGCATCTTCACCTACCTGTCGATGCTCTCACTCGGCCTAGTCAGCATCCTCTTCCCGAACCACCCGCTGCTCCTCGAAACCATCCTCTACGGGGTAGGGGGCTCCTTCGAATTTGTCTTCGGCCTCTGGCTCCTATTCAGAGGCATAGACCTCGAGCGGTGGAAGCACTACGCATGAGCCCGCCCTGCTAGCCCCCCCGCGGCTCGATGGTCGCTTCGTGGTTGCCGAGACGAAACCCTCTTCGCTACTCTCCTCCCACCGTGTCGAACGCCAACCGATTCCGCAAAGCCGTGATGTGGCTCGGCGTCATCTTCCTTCTCGTAGGCGGGTTCGGCTCCCTTTCGGCCGGTTCGGTCACCGCCACCAGCATCATGGCGCTCAGCTTGGCCAGCGCGCTCCTCCTGCTCGACCTGTCCGGCAAACCCAAACCCCGCTCCGCCAAATCGCTCATTGGCTTCGCATTCCTTGCCGTCGCCGTAGGCGCCGCCTTCGTCATGGTCTACGAGCGCCTCTCTCGTTAGCGCCCGCCGAGCGCTAGGGCCTACCGCGCCCGACCCGACTCAAGGCCGAAGCCGATACCCCGTCTTGAAGATCCACCGCACCAGCAACAAGCACCCACCCAAGAACAGCAAAATCATCCCGGCGCTCAGCCCCACGCTCACATCCGCCACCCCGTAAAAGCTCCACCGAAACGCGCTGATCAAATACACCACCGGATTGAGCAACGTCACCTTCTGCCAAAACTCCGGCAGCATGTCGATCGAGTAAAAGCTCCCCCCAAGAAACGTCAGCGGCGTCACGATCATCATCGGCACCACCTGCAGCTTCTCGAACCCGTCCGCCCAAATCCCCAAAATGAACCCAAACAAGCTAAACGTCACGCCGGTCAACACCAAAAACCCCACCATCCAAAACGGATGCGCAATCTCGTAGTCCACGAAAAGCCGCGCCGTCAGCAAAATCAAAATCCCAAGCGTCACCGACTTCGTAGCCGCCGCGCCCACATAGCCGATCAGGATCTCCACATAAGAAACCGGTGCCGACAGCAACTCGTAGATCGTCCCCGAAAACTTCGGCATGTAAATCCCAAACGAAGCGTTTGAAATGCTCTGATTCAGCAACGACAGCATCGTCAGCCCCGGGATGATGAACGCTCCGTAGCTAATCCCGTCAATCTCGACCATCCGCGACCCAATCGCCGACCCAAACACCACGAAGTAAAGCGAGGTCGACAACACGGGCGACACCACGCTCTGCATCAGCGTCCGCCGCGTTCGCGACATCTCGAACAAGTAGATCGCCCGAATCGAGTAGTAGCTCATCGCTCCTCGTTCACGAGGCTCACGAAGATCTCCTCGAGTGAGCGCTCGCTCGATTGCAGGTCCTTGACGTCGATCCCGTGCTCGTTGAGCGTCCGCAAAAGCCCTGCAATCCCCGTATCCTCGTGCTGCGCATCAAAGCTGTAAACCAGCTCGCACCCATCTTCCGAAAGCTCGATCGGGTGCCCCTGCCCAAGCAGCTCGTCCGGAATCCGCGCAAGCGGCTTCTGCAAATGCACCGTCAGCCGCTTCTCCCCCAGCTTGTGCATCAGCGTCTCCTTGCCCTCCACCAAGATGACCTCGCCTTTGCTCATCACCCCAATCCGGTCCGCCATCTCCTCGGCTTCCTCGATGTAGTGCGTCGTCAAAATGATCGTCACCCCGCTCTCACGAAGCCCCCGCACCATCTCCCACATGTCCCGCCGCAGCTCGACATCCACCCCCGCCGTCGGCTCGTCCAGAAACAAAATCGAAGGCTCATGCGACAAGGCCTTCGCAATCATCACCCGCCGCTTCATCCCTCCCGACAAGTCCATGATCTTCGAATCCCGCTTGTCCCAAAGCGAAAGCTCCCGCAGCAGCTTCTCGATGTGCCCCGCGTCCGGCGCCTTCCCAAAAAGCCCCCGGCTAAAACTCACCGTCGCCCAAACAGTCTCAAACGCGTCGGTAGAAATCTCCTGCGGCACCAAGCCAATCATCGACCGAGTCGCCCGATACCCCGACACCACATCATGCCCATCCACGAGCACCGTCCCCGAGCTCGGGTTCACAATCCCGCAAACAATACTGATCAGCGTGGTCTTCCCCGCCCCATTGGGCCCCAGCAACGCGAAAATCTCCCCCCGCCGAATCTCCAAGTCCACATCCACCAGCGCCTTGAACCCCGACTCGTAAGTCTTACAGAGCTTGGCGACAGAAATGATCGGTTGCATCGAGAGCCCCAAGCGAGTGCTTTAGCACAAACCGCTCCCCTGCCTCGCCTCCGTATCCAATCCCAAGTACCGTTGCCCCGTTGACGACACATCGCCCCCAAGCCGTCAAAGCCGGCGTCACCTACTTCGCAATCGTATTCGCCGCCGGCTTCGCCCTTGGCACCCTGCGCGTTCTCCTTCTCATCCCCCAAGTCGGCGAGCTCCCCGCCGTCCTGCTCGAGCTCCCCCTCATGCTCGGCATCTCCTGGCTCGCCTCGGCAAAGCTCATCGCCCGTTTCCAAGTCCCGCCTCGCATCCCAGCCCGCGCCACCATGGGCGCCGTCGCGTTCACCCTCCTCATGCTCGCCGAGCTCACCCTCTCACTCACCTTGTTCGGCAGCTCCCTAAACGACTTCACCCGTTCGCTTACAACCCCTCAAGGCATCATCGGCCTAGCCGGCCAAACCCTCTTCGCCCTCATGCCCGTCATTCAATTGAAATCGAAGACGAACTAGAGCGACCCCGTCACCCGCAGCGTCGTCGCCTTACGTCCAATCATCGGGCAGCTGGGCGTCTGCTTCCCGCGCTAGGCCTTCGCCCCTACTGCGGACAGTCCCGAAACGTCCACCCGCACACCCCATCATCATTGCGAACACAAGGCCCCGGCCCCCCGACCGACCCATCATCGCAAAGATAGTTAGGGGCCGCCGGAGCCGGCCCGCATTCCGCCGCGGTACACTCCTCCTCGCTAGGCGGACACTCCCGAATCACCCAAGCGCACTCCCCGTACGCGTCGAGCTCACAGCTCGGCCCCCCGATCGACCCGTCCCCGCACTCGACATTCGGCGCCCCGGGCGCCGGCCCGCAGTCGAGCTCCGTGCATCCCCCCGCCCCACCGGGCATGGAAAGCGGCCCCACAAACGTGCATCCCGCAAACAGCCACATGCTCAGAAGCGCGAAAGCCGACCAACGACACCTCATAGCCCGATCGTACCAGCCAGCAGCACAGGGAGCCAGCGCCGGTCCCCCACGAAGACCCCCCACTTGATGAGCAAGAAGACTACATTCAACCCCTCGAGCCCCCGCATGAAAACCTCCGCTACATCCGCAGCCCCCGCGCAGCCCCCTTGAAACCCTCCACCGCATCCGCCACCCCCGAGCCCCCGCCATGAAAACCTCCACCACACCCGCTGTCCTCCCATGCACCCCCGACACCTTCTGGTCGTCCTTTTTCGACGAGTCCTACCTCCACGCCCTCTACCTCGACGCACTCGAGTCCCGAGCCTTCGCCGTCCTCGAAACCACCGACACCTCACGCAAGCTCCGCATCGTCCCCAAAATGAACCTCCCCGCACCCGTCGCAAAGCTCATCGGCGAAAGCTTCGCCTACGAAGAACACGGCACCCTCGACCGCGCCCGCAACGAATGGACATGGCGCATGGTCCAGCCCGCCAATCTCGACCCCAAAAGCAAACCCCGAAAAGACGCCGTCACCATGCACGGCACAGTCCGCATCGAACCCTCCGGCAAAACCCAATCCCGCCGCACCGACACCTTCACCATCGAAGCGAAAATCTTCGGCCTCGGCGGCCTCATCGAATCGACCATCGAAAGAGAACTACAAAGCGGCCGCACCAAAGAGTACGCGTTCCTCAAGCGCTGGCTCGAGCAACCGAGCCCCTGACGGGTAGGGGGATCGGCCCCGCCTCGACGCATCCGACGCGCCCCCCGCCGCTCAACCCCCACCCCGTCGCCGACTTGCCATAAACCGCCGTCCGTACTCCAGCTCCGCCTCGTACTGATTGTGCGCTCTGCACCGAAGCTCGATGTTGTCCGTACTGTGCGCCCCGTCTCTCCCATAAGGAACGCAGTGATGGAACTCGATCTGCCAAGTCGATTCGCAGCGCCGGCCCTCACCATCCACAAAAGCGCACCGCCCCTCATCCCGCCTAAACACCTCGCGCCGAACCCGCGCCGGAATCGCACGAGTCTTCCCGCCCTTCCTCCCACCCCCCTTCTTCCGACCCGCTCGCGACTTGCCCGCAAGCGCCCCTCTCTTCTTCTTCGTTTCGGCAAGCAACACTTCCAAGGCCCGCTCGATGACCGCTGCCAGATCACCGTCCGGGATCTGATGGCTCAACAAATTCCGCAACTCCACAAGCCAGTCCCGCGCCTCCTGGCCAATAGTCACTTGCAGCCTGTATCGCCCAGGCGAAAGCGGAGTGGTTAGATTCCTAGCCCTGCGCGCGGGCACCGCCGCCTGAGCTCCCCCAGCAGCCGTCCCCTGTGCCCGCGACACTCCACTCCCCGCGCCATTCGTAGCGCCCCCAACGCGCCATCCGCTTCGCTACCCCCCGCGCCATCCACCGAGCCACCCCCCGCCCCGTTCATCGCCCAGTCAGTCGCATCGTGAGTCGCCCCGCTAGTCGCCCCACCCCCCGCGCCATCCACCGCGCTACCCGCCACGGCGCTCACCGAGCCACCCCCCGACGCCATCCGCCGCCCGGTTCCTCGCCCAGTCAGTCGCATCGTAGTCGCGCGACTCGTCGCCCCGCTCGACGGACCACTCATCGACCCACTCATCGCGGGGCTCGTCGCCCCGCTCACCTCTCCCCCCTTCAAAGGCTGCCCCCTCGCGCGTTGCACCGCCTTGCCGCCCGCGTTCTGCTCTGTTCCGCCGCGCAAGAGTGCGGACCCTTGTTGCGTCGTCTGGCCGGCGAGCTCCGCACGCTGCCGGGGCAGCGCGCGGATCAAGCACACCGCATCCGGCTTCGGAGCAATCTCCGCGATCAACTCCGCGATCTCCCGCATGGTCCGATACTTCGCCCGCCGCAGCACCTTCTCGTGATTCTCTTCAGTCAGGTGCACCGCCAGCTGATGAACCCCACTCAGATGCAGCTCCCCGCGCCGAACCATCCCCAAAACGCAGGGAAAACGACAGGCCGCGCGGCTCATGATCCTACACAAGTCGAAACGCCGTTTGATTTCGATCGGTTAGGAAGGCTAGTTGCTGCCTTCGCAGTGCTGTGATCTACCTAGATGGATGGGGGAAGATAAGCGATTGGTGGACAGCGAGTATGCGGGGGCGACGCTCGGTGATCAGAGGCTGAATTCGAGGCTGCAGAAGATAGCCGGGACGCTGGAGGCGAATCCGGAGGTGGGCTTTCCGCATGCGATGACCGAGGCGGAGCTCGAAGCGTTCTACCGGTTTCTGAGCAATGACCGAGTCGAGCCGGACAGCATCTTGGCGCCGCACGTGCAGGCGACGCTCGGCCGATGCGAAGGGCAAGACACCGTGCTGTGCGTGCACGACACGACCGTGTTTCGATTCAAAACGCCGCGAGAAGGATTGGGCGAATACGCAGGCCGTACTTTGTTTGGACACGTCTCGATGGCGGTCGGCTCAGACGGTGTTCCGCTCGGCGTGGTGGGCCTTCATCCGTGGGCACGGGGCAAAGACACGGTCACTCAGCGCAAACACCGTGGCGAGCTGACCTATCATCGCTCGGTCGGACTACCGAACGAGCAAGACCGATGGATCTCGATGGTCGACGAAGTCGAAACGATTGTCGGCCGAGCTCGGGCCCTTCACATCATGGACAGCGAAGCCGATGACTACGACTTGCTGCGCAGGCTCGTCGAACAAGGAAGCCGCTTCATCATTCGAGCGTCGGGCAATCGTCGCTTGCAGGCCGAAGACGACGAGCCTGCAAAAATGAGGGAATTCGTGTCGTCCTGTCCGGTGGTGTGCACGCGCAGCGTGCCGCTTTCCAAACGCCAGAAGACACGATTTCGAGTCAACACGAAGCAGAAGCTCCCTCGTCAATCGCGACAAGCCACGCTGTCGATTGGCGCAGGCACCGTCGCGATTCGCGCTCCATCGTACTACGCCAAGAGCGTCCGCCAATCCTTGCCGCTCCATGTCGTGTGGGTGCGTGAAGTCGATGTGGCCGATGAAGTCGAGCCGGTCGAGTGGACGCTGATGACGACCGAGCCCATCGATACGCCCGAGCAAATCCTATCGGTGGTGGACTCGTACCGACATCGATGGAAAATCGAAGAGCTGTTCAAAGCGCTCAAGACAGGCTGTGCGTATGAGAAGAGGCAGCTCGGAAGCTATCGCACCCTGGTCAATGCCCTTGCGCTGTTGTTGCCGATCGCATGGAACTTGCTGCGACTACGCACGCTAGCCCACGACGAACAAAAGCTTCCGGCAGCCACGGTGTTGTCGTCGGTCGAGCTACAGGTGCTGCACCACGTCGCCGAAAAGCCGCTTCCCAAAGATCCGACGCTACGACAGGCGATGCTGGCCATCGCACGGCTCGGCGGACATCTGAAACGCAACGGCGAACCAGGGTGGCTCGTGCTTGGCCGTGGCTATCTCAAGCTGCTGGATCTCGCACAAGGCTTTCTCATCGCCAAAAGATGTGATCAATCATGAGCCGCGCGGCCGGCTCGAATCCGCTTCGCAGCGACCGCGTCCGACATCCCAAACTTCCTCGTACAGAACGCGAACATCGAAGGATACGCTTGCTCGAGATACAGCTGACGCCGATCGATCTCCGCAACATACGCCAACATGTCCGCACTACTCCCCCGGTCCTTGCCCACCAGAATCGAGAACTCGCGAAGCAGTCGACCCTTACTGACACCCTGAAGCGAACACCTTCCCATGACCTCATTGAACAGTGCACACCCCGTGCCACCACCCGCTCCAGTGATTCCACGGACTTCCCCGCCCCAAAAACGGCGGAACCACACCCCCCCGCCGGCGCCCGCCAACACAAGCTCGACTCGACGCATCGTCGCGCCGACACGCGCTGAAAGTCTCCGAGCCTGATCCTCCGCCCGCCTGGCTGCCTCCCGGCAGCCCTACTTCAGCGTCCGCCCAATCCCAGCCAGTTCCCGCCGAAGCCACCGCAGCGAAACCAGGGTCCCCTTCGTCCTCGTCAGCCCCTACGACCCAACCGACGAACCGCCGACATGTTCGGAACAGGCGCCGATCGCCGCCAGGGGCATCGCGATAGCGGCTGGAGTCGCAAGACTCGATCTCTCTACACCGCGACCTCGGAGGCACGAAGCTCCCCAAAAAAACCAGGGCCTTTGGAGTGGCCGCCCCAGCGCTGATATCTTGTGATCGGGGGATTGATGGACAAACAGGACGTCGAGCAGCTCGCCACGCTGCTCCAAGACATTCGCGACGGACAGCGCGAGCAGCTCTCGATTCAGCGCGAACACCTCGAGCTCGCCAAGACCCAGTACGACCGCGCAAACGCCATCAACGACCGAGCCGAGCGGATTCAAGCCAAGAGCGACGCCCTCATCAACCGATCCGGCCGAGTCTTCAAGCTCGTCATCCCGATCCTCGTCGTCCTACTCGCCGCCGCCGGCTGGTTGCTCTTCCGCGTCATCTAGCGCCCGCCCGCCCAACCGAGCTCAGGGCCGACGCCCCGAAGCCTGCACCTTGCGACCGAGGACCGCGCCCATCGCAAACACGGGAACGACATTCCACGCAAGGAAGTGGGACAATCGAAGCGGCCCTTCCGTGTGCTTCAAAATCTCGTACTGCAGCGACCAGCCCATGAAAAAGCGCTTGATGTGGAGGTCGACGTCGACACCGAACCGCGCCCCTACGACGGGCGAGCGAGCCGACACGCCGCGGGAACCGCTGCCCTCGTTGTAAGAATTGCCAGCGGCAAGGCTTGCGTGCGGGCTCACCGTCCAGGTGATGCGCCCCGTCGAACGCGACGGGATGACGTACCGATACGCGTAGCCCACATGCGCAACGACGAACTGTGTCCACAAAGTAGGCGGGCAATCGAAGATGCACAACAAGGCCGTATCACTATCCGCGTCTATGTCGATTCGGTAGTCGACGTCGACCAACACGCCGTGGTCATGCTTCGTGTAGAACCGCGCGCCAAAGGACGGCACCACATACAGGCTCCGCCTTCCTGAGCTCGGCAGGTCCACGACATCCGAGCTGTAGCTCGACCAGCGAAATGCCGTCGTAAACAAGCGAAACCTCAGCTCGGCCGAAAACGAACCGCCCCCATCGGCAACGCTCGCCTGCTCGACATCCTGCGCCGCAACATGGTGAGGCGCTCCGCTCCCGAGGCCGATGACCACCAGCGCCCAACAAAGCCTCAAGCGACGCATGCACACCTCCCAGGTTCGGCCCCACGCCATGGGCCATAGTTCACGTAGGTCGCCACGCCGCGACGGTCTATACGTAATTCTTATCTCGAAAGACGGTGCAAAGACTGCCCCCGCTCAACTACCCAAGCGGCGCCGCGAGCTCTGCCACTAGGATTCGGACGAAAGAATTACGTATAGACGCTCTCGGTCCGTCCATGGTCACATCGGCTCATCCAACGGAGGCAAGCCATGGAAACCATCGAGAACAGCATCATCATCAACGCGCCGGTTGAGAAGGTATTCGAGTACATCGACGACCCACTCAACGATCCAGAGTGGATGATTGGCATGATTGAGGTTCACGAGGTCGAAGGCCTACCGGGAGTCGGCCGGCATTTTCATTGGACGTTCAAGATGGTGGGCATCCCGCTCAAAGGACAAAGCACCACCATCGAGCACGTGCCCAACCGCCGAACGGTCACCGAAAGCCAGGGCGGGGTGTCGAGCACCTGGGCTGCAGACGTCGAGCCCGAGGGCGGCGGCACCAAGCTCACGATGAAGGTCGATTACACCATTCCCATCCCGGTCATCGGCAAGCTCGCCGAGCACCTGATCTCAAAACAAAACAAGCGCAACATCGAAAGCTCGATGGAGAACATCAAGCACATGCTCGAAGCCTGACCCGGCCCCTCACCCGTGTTGATACATGCGCCCACGAAACGTCCCAAACACCCAGCCAAACACCCGCGTCTGAAGCGCCTTCACAAACAGGTCCTCCAACCGGGGCGACACCGCCTGCGCAAACATCAACAGCCGCAGGCGCAACGAACACCTTTTGAGCAAGCGCCCGAATCTCCTCGGCGACCACATCGAGCCTCTCACGCGATCGCGAAAGCAACACCGTCTTGGCGCCTTCTGCGGCGAACGCGAGCGCAGCCTACTCCCCGGCCTTTAGCTCGATAGCCTCTTCCCGCGTTCTCCCGTCTTCAACACCCACCGTGAACCGGGCATCGTAGTCGGCGATGCTCTCCCGCCTCTCGTCACCCTGCGCCAAGGCCGTCGCGTACCGCCGCCGCCATTTCCTCTTCTCGAGCTTGCGCGTCATCTCCGCCAGGTCGGCCTGGTAGGGTTTCGTCTCGGCAAGCCACTCCTCCGATTCGGCGAACGTCGCTTCCCCACGGACGGCCGGATAAATCTCGAGATGCCTCCCGTAAGCCCCTTCTGGTCGCGTACGAATCACATACGTACGCCCCGCTTCCAACTCGAGATTGATCCACCACCCGCTCTTCCGAAAGAACGCAAAGACCGAATGGCGCCCCGGCTCCATCACCACCTTCGTGTGCGTCTTGCCCTTGGTGGCAGCAATGCACCGCTCCTTCTCATCGAGGATGAACAAATGGTTCACCTTACTGAGAAACCGGCGTCTCACGAACACCACCAGCGCCCCATCCTCGGGCGCCACGAACCCAGCCTCCCTGTGCCCATCGCCCTCGTCGGCCCCAGCCTGCGGCACCCAAAAAGACAAACACGAGACAACGACAACAAATCCTGCAACAAACCTCACGCCCCGAAAGCTATCACACCAATCCCAGCCTCCACGCGACTAAGCCGCATCCACATCGATCTCGGGCGCCGCCACCCGCCGCCCAAAAACACGACAAAAGCAACCGGCCGCGCGGCCGGCCACACCCGCCAACCCCCGCCATTTGGTAACCCCAAACCCCTCCGATAGGTTCCCCAAAGTGCCCAACCCCACAACACGCCCCGACACCCGAGTCATCGGCATCGACTGCGCCACCGACGCGAAAAACGTCGGCCTCGCCCTGTGCACCATCCGCGACGGCCAGCCGCAAATCGAACAGGTCAGCACCGGCACCAGCTGGCCCGCCGTCGACGAACAAGTCGCGAGCTGGGCAACCACCCCAACCCTCTTAGCGCTAGATGCCCCCCTCGGTTGGCCAGCACCACTGGGCGAGTCACTGCACACACACCGCGCGGGCGACGCCTTCGCCACCACCCCAAACGCCATGTTCCGCCGCGCAACAGACGACGCCATCGCCAAGCGCCTGAGCAAGCGCCCACTCGACGTAGGCGCCGACCGAATCGCCCGCACCGCCCACGCCGCACTCTCGTTCCTCGCCCGCCTGAGCAAGCTCCTCGACACCTCCATCCCTCTCGCATGGCACCCCAGGCCGATCACCGGCATCACCGCCATCGAGGTCTACCCAGCCGGCACATTGACCGCACGCAACCTCCCCAACTCCGGCTACAAGGGCTCCAAAGCCCCAGCTACCAAGCTCCGCGAGCAGCTCACAACCGCCATCCGCAACGAGCTCTCATTCGACCAGCAAGCCCATGAGCGAATGGTCCACACCGACCACGCCCTAGACGCAGTCCTCTGCGTCTGCGCCGGCCTAGACTTCCTGTCCGGCGAAGCCGTAGCCCCCGACGACCTCAGTCTCGCAAAGCGCGAAGGCTGGATCTGGGTACGCACCCGCCGGCCCCCGCGCATCTAACGCAATCACTCCCCGACCGCGAGCAAGTCCGCGCCCTCCCACCGCCAGCGCGATCTCTTCCCACGAGCGACAAGGGCTCAACGCATTCGGATGGACGAACCCGTAGCCGCGTCCCCTCAACAAAGCGGCACCACCAGCTCAAACCCCCTCACGCTCCCGCGCCCCGACGCCCCAGCCTACCTCTACGACCGCCACCCTCACACCACATCCAACTGCGCCAAATGCCCAAAATGCGCATCCCGCGTACACAACGTCGCCCCGTGCTCCACCACCAACGCAGCAATCCACAAGTCGTTCGTAGGCACCGGCGTCCCCTGCTGCCGAAGCTGCCGAAACAACGCCGCGTAATGATGCGTCGTCGCGTCCGTCGCCCACACCACAAGAACCCCGGGCGTCGCCAAAAACCGCTGAAGGAACCGCTCGTTCGCGCGCCCCTTCTCCCCCACCGCAAACCCAGCCCGAAGCTCCGCCAACACCACAAACGGAACCAGCACCGTGCGCGCCCCTTCCACCAGCGCCCGCACCTCCCGGTCCCCCCGCATCAAATCCACATACCGGTTCGTGTCGAGCGCCAGCTTCACCGCCACATCTCTTCATCGATCCGGCGCTGCGCCTGGAGCGCTTCGTCGACCGCCGCATCCTCCACCCAGCTCCCCGCCAAGCCCTTCAGATCCCGATGCGCCTCCACACTCCCACGCAGCCCAAACGCCTCCATCAACGCCTCGACCGCCACCGTATTGAGGCTCTTCCCCTCTTCCTTCGCCCGCTTCCGAATCAACTTATCGAGCCGAGCAGGGAGCTTGCGGATCGTGTACTGCATGCATCTAATGTAGGCAGCGCAGGCACTAATTGCAAGCGTCGCGGAACTCCATCTGCTCAATCAAATTCCTCGATCTCTATCGCCTCCACGTTCACCTTCATCTTCACGCCGTCCCGATCCAGCTGGTCTTGGAGAGCGCGTTCAACGAACACGGTCGCGGGGTAGCCGATGGTCGCCGCCCAGGCCGCCGCGGTCCCCGGGCTTACGATCTTCTCGCCGTTCTCAATGTCGGACAGGTACGACTCGCTCACGCCCAACACCTGCGCGAGCTCCGCCTGGCTCATCTCGTCGCACATCCGGAAGGTCGAGATTAGATCGCCGAAAGAGTCAGGACCGCACGGACCCTCGACAAGCTCCAGCGGTACTATGGTGGCGTCCGCCGCTCCGAGATGTTCGGTTCCGTTCTTCATACCTCGTCATCGGCCACCCGCGCCAAGAGTTGCGAGCACCGCCCGCCCGCTCACCTCTTGCCCCCCCAACACTCCCCTTGCTAGAAGCCCCCCTCCAGTGCCCACGAACCAAAAACGAACCCCAGACGAAACCATCGCTCTGTGGACCGAGCGTGATCTGAGCGACGAGCTTCAGCGTGGGGTCCTGCGTCCAGCGTACGGCCTCGATGACCGTCTTTCGATGCTGACCGACCTCGTTGCCGTCGGGAAGCGACCCGTGGTCACCGGCGAGTCCGGCGTCGGCAAAACATCCACCATTCACGAGTTCGTTCGGCGCGTCCACACCGACGATGCACTCGCCGCGTTTCGAGGTCGCCGCTTCGTGCAACTCTCTCTGCGTTACCGCTTGAGTGGCCTAGTCAAATCCGAGCTGCTCCCTCCCGAAATGCAAGCGCTCATCGATGCCTTGCTTGCGCAGGAGGATCGAATCGTCCCCTTCTTCCGAGACATCCACCTTGCCGGCGATCTCGGAGTCGCCCCACAGCTCGAGCACCTTGGCCTGCGTTTTCGGGGCTTCTTGTTGGCCGAGGCCGATGCGGCTGAGTACAACGCCATGGTCGAAGACGCCCCCGAGCTCGAGCGTTACTTCGTCCAGGTGCGACTCCCGGAGCCCAGCTACGATCAGATGCACACCATCCTCGGCCGCTGGAGCGAAGACCAACGTGCGGCCGGCCGCGAGCTCGAACCCTCCGCTGTCGAACAGGGCCTCGTGCTCACGCATCGCTTCCTCACCCGCCTTCGACACCCCCGCAAATCGATCGACTTCCTAGAGCAAGTCGTGAGCGTAACCCCACGCGATCGCCCAGTCACCGCCGCCGACGTCACCGAACGCTTCTACCAGATGTACCGCGTCCCGCGATTCCTCATCGACCCGACGATCCCATTCGACTCCTCCGCGACCGAGCAAGCGTTCGAAACCGAGGTGCTCGGACAGCGTCCAGGCGTCCAAGCGGTGGTCCGAATGATCGCGCAAATCAAGGCCGGCTTGAGCGACCCAAGCCGCGCACTCGGTACGTTCCTGTTCGCAGGACCCACAGGCGTCGGCAAAACCTACCTGGCTCAACTCCTCGCCATCCGGCTTTTCGGTAGCCCCAATCGTCTCATCCGCATCAACATGGCCGACTTCAAGCGCGATGCCGATGGTCTGAGCCTCTTCGGAAACCCCGACGCCTACGCCATTCGTCATCAACGAGGCGTGCTCACCCAACGTGTCATGGGCCACCCGTTCGCCGTCCTCCTCTTCGACGAGCTCGAAAAGGCCGAGCCAAGCGTCCAAGACCGCTTCCTGCAGCTCATCGACGAAGGCAAGTTCATCAATGGCCTCGGCGAGACCATCGACTGTCGATCCACCATTATCGTTGCAACCACGAATGCCGGCGCCGAAATCTACCGCGAGGCGCCTCTTGGTTTCGGGGGCGCAAAAAGCGACGCCACTCAGCTCGACCGAGAGCTCAACCGTAGGCTTCGTCGCGCGTTTCGCGAAGAGTTCCTCAATCGTTTCGATGACGTCGTGCACTTCTATCCGCTGCGCCGTCAGCACGTGCGCTCGATTGCGCGCCGAGAGATTCGTCGCCTTGGGGAGCGCCCGGGCGTGGCGGTTCGGCAAGTCCGCTTCGACGTCGACGACTCCGTTCTCGACTGGCTCGGGGTCCACGGCTACGACCCCTACTTCGGCGCTCGATTCCTACGCCGGACTGTCGAACGAAACGTGAGCACAGTGCTTGCAGACGCGATGGTGCGCGACAACCTCGTACCCGACACCACCATCGAGCTCAGTGTCCGCGGTGGCCGCGTCGTGGCGAGGGTTCGGCAGCCGCTCGAGAAGAAGACCCAACGGGTCGAGATGCCGATCGGCCGCGCAACGACGACACGCACACTCGGCAAGGCCGCGCTCCTCGCCGAATCCCAACGTGTCTTGGCGCGGGTCGATCCCCTGCGCGAGACCCTCGAAGCCCAGCGCGCAAACTCTGCCGCCTTGCTCGAGCGCATGAACGACGAGTCCCTGTGGCAAGACCCCGAGGCTGCCCAAAAAGTGCTCGAAGAATACCGCGCGGCCGACCTCATCGTGCAAATGGGCGCGCGTCTCGTCGGCCCCATCAATCGGCTCGGCGACTTGTTGGAGCACGGCCAAACCGCCAACCTCAAAACGGAGTCTCTCGCGGCCGCCTTCGAAGAGGCCGCGTCCGCCGCTCAGGAGTGGGAGCGCCGCATCGAAGACTCCGAGTCCTCCGCGGTCTGGCTCTTCATTCGCGGCCAACACGTCCTCAAAGACACCAGCGATTGGCTCCGGCAGCTCGTCGACATGGAGCTCTCCTGGTGCCGCAGAATCGGGCTCGACGCCAAAGTCGAGGCCTACGGCGAATCAGGCGATGGCATCTCGTCGGTCGTGTTGGGAATCGAGGGCCCCGGCGCCGAGGCCTGCCTCGCCATGGAGCAGGGCATCCACAAACTTCACGCCAAATCCGAAGAGCTTCGCGCAAGGGTCGACGTCGTTCCCCGAGCCTCCCACGATCCGTCCGACGCAGTCGGCATCCACACGACGCCTCGACGCAAGGCCCACTTCGGCCTCCGCGTCGCATGGAGGGGTCGCCTCTCCTTCGACGAAAGCGGCCAGGTCACCGAGCTACTCGGTGAAGACAAGCAGGTCCTCAACCAAATTATTCACGACTTCGGCACGGTCACCTTCGCGGCCCCAGACCCGGCGCGTCACTACGCGTACGAGGGCCACGGCGCCAAAGACCCCCGCACCGGAGCCACCGTCGCCCGCCGCAAAGACGCCTTGCGCGGCAAACTCCATCCGCTCCTGGACGCGTGGCGGATCTGGGTGTCGGAGCACTAAGGCATCCGCGCTGCCCCAAAAACACGACAAAAATAACCGGCCGCACGGCCTGCGACACCCGCCAACCCCCGCTCAGCGCCCAAGCACCACGTCGATGCCCGAGAGAATCGTCTCCACACGTCGTGCCGAGAGCTTGCCGACATGCTCTGCAAGCAGGCCACGGTCGAGCGTGAGTAGTTGCGAAACGTTGGCCACCGAATTCTTTGCAAGACGCGTCGCCCGCGCGGGCAGAAGAACGTTGCCCGGTGCTTCGGCCCACCGGAGGTTGCTCGTCAGCGGGACACACACGACCGTGGCGATCCGGCTTCGGTTGAACGAGTTGCCTTGCACGACAACCACCGGACGGCGAAACCCAGGAGCCGACCCCGCTGGCGCCCCGAGCTCCGCCCACCAGATGTCCCCCTGGCTGATCACCAGTCCGTCGCCTTGAGCACCCGCCGCCCCGCCTCACCAACGAAGTCATCCGCGCCCGTATCCATCTCCTCACACAACGCATCGAGTGCTTGCCGCACCTCATCGGGCGAATGCCGCGCCAAGTACTCCCGAAGCGCCCGGCTGTAGAGCTCACTCCGCGACACCTTCAGCCGCTTCGCCAATCGCTCGGCGCCCTCAAACACCTCATTGGGCACGGATACTGCCGTTTTCATACCCAGAGTATAACCGTTTTCAGATGGCATGAGAAGTCCAGCATAGAGGCCACATACCGTGTCATCGGCCCGTTCGAGCGCGAGTTGTCAAACAAGCTCACTTATGCGCTATCCGCAGCTTGAGCGCTCGCCCACCTCATCGCGCTCGTCTCCAATTCGAGGTGGCGCGTCAAAGCCCGCGTCGATGGTCAGGATCCGCACTTCCCTGAGCAACCGCCCCCACCCGAAGTTGCTCAAAACCGCTCCCCCTTCCGCTATCCTCACCCCCCATGCCCACCGACCTTCCCCAAGCCCTCACCCTCATCAAGCTCATCAACAACTGGGCCCTCATCGACATCTCCCTCGACCCCTCAGCCGTCACCACGCTCCCCAGCGAATCGGGCGAATGCCGCGCCAAGTACTATCGTTACGCCGCATCCACATCAATCTCCGTCGGCCGCCCACCTGCCATCTTCGTTGCTAGGAGCTACAAGCCATCTCGTACCGATCTTGAGCAGCGCTACACGGATGGTCGTCCGGATTGTCGAAAAGAAACGACTCGATCTGTTCGCACGTCAACGCCGTAAGGCACTTGATTCCAGCGGCGAGGGCGCCTTCACACTCGGCGCTGATCAGGCCGTGGTAACGGAGATCACAGAGGCAGTCCGTATTGCAGCCTTGCACCAAATCCGGGTAACACTCCAAGTTCTTCGCGCACCACGGGTCGCATACGCCGAAATCGTCCGACACCGTCGTCCGCTGCACGATGTACTCGAAAGGCCCGCCGACCGCGACTCCATTGTCGGCGTCGGCCATCGAAACACCTCTGAACGTCGCGCCTTGGATGCCGTCCATGTTCGTGTATGAGGCGTCGCTCTCTTCCACTGTCCACGTCGCCCCGCCGTCCGTCGTCCGCAAGATCGTCCCCTGCTCCCCAACGACCGTCCCGACGGTCGCATCGGCGAACGAGACGTCATTCAGTTCGAAGGAAGTGCCGATGTCCTGCGTCATCCACGTCGCCCCGCCGTCCGTCGTTCTCAACATCGTCCCTGCGTCACCCACCGCGATTCCGGTGCCCACATCGGCAAACGACACCGCATTCAGAGTGAACGCCGTGCCGCTGTCCTCCGGCACCCAGCTCGCTCCACCATCCGTCGTCCGCAAAATCGTCCCGTCCGCACCAACGGCCGTCGCCGTCATCGCGTCGACGAGCCACACCCCTCGAAGAGCCGCATCGGTCCCGCTGTTCAGCGCGCCCCAGGTCGCTCCGCCATCCGTCGTCTTCAAGATGGTCCCACCATCCCCAACGACCATCCCGGTATTCGCATCGACAAACGAGACCCCATGCAGGTCTTCCTCGGTCCCGCTGTCCTGCGCCACCCACTCCGCCCCGCCGTCCGTCGTCCTCGAGATCGTCCCGAGGGTGCCCACGATCGTCCCGGTGTTGGCGTCGGTGAAGACCACGTCGAGCTCGCGGCTCATCGGAGTCGGGCTCTCCTGCACCGTCCAGGTCCGGCCTGCGTCCGTAGTGCGGTAAATCCCCCCAACCACGGTTCCGATCTCGGCATCGACAAACGACACTGCAGCAAGTTCCTGACGGCCGTCCGGGTCGTCCACTTGACACCATGCATAGGTCTCCGACCCACTACCGGCGTTTCCGTCGCTGCACCCCGCCATCGCCG